>NZ_BCBA01000057.1 GCF_001320245.1 Pseudomonas sp. NBRC 111124 | reverse complement strand
TAGGCCGTTGACACGAATATCGGAGATGGTGAAGGACTCGGCGTGAACTTCAGCGATCATCAGTGCGGACATGACCGCAGTTAGCAGCAGACGTTTCATGAAGTCCTTTTATTCCAACTGGCAATAAACAACCTGCCGCATAGAGACGGCAGGTTCGCAATTGAGCGAAGCTTTTATAGTCGACCCAGATCGTTGATCAGGGCGAGCAACATCACCCCTACGACCAAACTGATACCGATCTGGACCCCCCAACCTTGCACCCGTTCTGACAGCGGACGACCGCGCGCCCACTCGACCAGGTAAAACAGCAAATGCCCCCCATCCAGTACTGGAATGGGCAGCAGGTTAAGAACCCCCAGGCTTATGCTCAGGTAGGCCAGGAAATTCAGGAAATCCCCCACGCCGGACTGGGCTGAAGCGCCCGCCACTTTAGCAATGGTTATCGGTCCGCTCAAGTTTTTTACCGAGAGCTCCCCGAACAGCATTTTCTTCAGCGACTCGAGGGTCAGGACACTCATGTTCCAGGTCCGCGAGAGGCCCTCGCCCACGGCATCCAGCGGGCCATAGCTGACTTCGCGGAGCATGCTGGGTGGCCATTCGGCGCCCTTCACACCCGCCCCGAGATAGCCCCCGACAGCCTTGCCCTCACCTTTGCGGGCCAGTGTTACCGGTACCTCCAGGGCCGCACCATCGCGCCCGACCCGCAGCACCACCTGGGCATCCGGGCGGGCGCGCACGCTGTCCACCACCTGCTGCCAATCACTCAGCGCGGCGCCGTCAAGTGCAAGCAACTTGTCGCCAGCCTTCAGACCAGCGGCAGCGGCCGGGCCTTTCGGATCGATCTCGGCCAGTACCGGCGACACTGCAGGCCGCCATGGGCGCAGGCCCAGTGACTGGATAGGGTCCGGTTCGTCGGCACCCTTGAGCCAATGGTCGAGTTTCACCTGCAACTGGCGCTCGGCAGTGGCACCTTCGTCGCGCACACCCACCTGTAGCGTCCCGCTTTCGCCCAGGCGTCGAACCAGCTGGAGGTTGACAGCCGACCAACCACTGGTCGCCTTGCCATCAATAGATACAATTTCCTGACCGGCGGCCAGGCCTGCTGACGCGGCCGGGCTCCCCGCCTCGACAGCGCCGATGACCGGGCGAATCTGCTGGGTGCCGAGCATGGCCAACAGCCAGAAGAAGACGATGGCCAGCAAAAAGTTGGCAATGGGCCCTGCGGCCACGATGGCGATGCGCTGACGCACCGACTTGCGATTGAACGACTGATGGGCGAGCGCCGCAGGCACATCGCCTTCACGCTCGTCGAGCATCTTGACGTAGCCACCCAGAGGGATTGCCGCCACCACGAACTCGGTACCCTGACGGTCATGCCAGCGCAGCAGCGGCATGCCGAAGCCGACCGAAAAGCGCAGCACCTTGACCCCGCAGCGCCGAGCAACCCAGAAGTGGCCGAATTCGTGGAACGTGACCAATACACCCAGGGCCACCAGGGTGCCGACAATCATGTAGAGCGCAGTCATATCTATCTCCGAATGACGTTCAGCAGAACCCTGGCATGACGACCAGCCTCAACGGCCGTGACGCCTCAGCCACTCGCGCGCCAGCTCGCGAGCACGCTGGTCGGCAGCGAACACCGCCTCCAGCGACGGCAGCGGCACCACTGGTTCCTGATCTAGCACCTGTTCGATCATACCTGCGATCTCCGGGAAGCGGATACGCCGCTGGAGAAATGCCTCGACCGCGACCTCGTTGGCCGCATTGAGCACCGCAGGCGCGCTATTGCCGGCCTCGGCCGCCTGGCGCGCAAGGCGCAGGCAGGGGAAGCGTTGTTCGTCGGGTGCCTGGAAGTCCAGGCGAGCGATGGCGAACAGGTCCAGCGGGGCAACCCCGGAATCGATACGCTCCGGCCAGGCCAGGGCGTTGGCGATCGGGGTGCGCATGTCCGGATTGCCCAGTTGGGCCAACACCGAACCATCGATATAGTCGACCAGCGAATGGATCACGCTTTGCGGATGCACCACCACTTCGACCTTGGCCGGCGCCGCGTCGAACAGCCAGCAGGCCTCGATCAGCTCCAGGCCCTTGTTCATCATGCTGGCCGAGTCCACCGAAATCTTCCGGCCCATGGACCAGTTGGGGTGGGCACAGGCCTGCTCCGGCGTGACGTCGACCAGGGCCTCCTGGGGCGTCTCGCGAAACGGCCCGCCCGAGGCAGTCAGCAGGATGCGGCGCACGCCGACCTGGCTCAGACCACGGGCATAATCACCCGGCAGGCACTGGAAAATCGCATTGTGCTCGCTGTCGATCGGCAGCAGCACAGCGCCACTGCGGCGCACAGCGTTCATAAACAGCGCGCCGGACATCACCAGCGCTTCCTTGTTGGCCAGCAAGACCTTCTTGCCCGCCTCGACCGCTGCCAGGGTCGGGCGCAGCCCGGCGGCACCGACGATTGCCGCCATCACTGCGTCCACTTCAGGGGCCGCTGCCACTTCACAGAGGCCAGCCTCCCCTTCCAGCACCTGAGTAGCGCAGCTGGCACCCACCAGGCCATCACGCAAGCGCTCGGCGGCCTCGGCATTGGGCACCACCGCGTACACCGGACGGTGCTTGACGCAAAGGGCCAGCAGTTCGTCGATGCGCGAATAGCCGCTCAGCGCAAAAACCTGATAACGCTCGGGGTGCCGTGCAATCACATCGAGGGTGCTGAGGCCGATCGAGCCGGTAGCCCCCAGGACGGTAATACGCTGCACGCTGCTCACATCACACCCCATTCGGCAGCCCACAGCAGCACGGCAAAGATCGGGATCGCCGCCGTAAGACTGTCGATGCGGTCAAGCACGCCACCATGGCCAGGCAGCAGGTTACTGCTGTCCTTGATGCCGGCGCGGCGCTTGAACATGCTTTCGGTCAGGTCGCCAATCACCGACGACATGACCACCAGCGCAGCTCCCAGCAGCCCCAGCAGAAGCTGACCGAAGCCCCAGTCACGGCTGATGCCGACCACCAGGGTGATCACCAAGCTGACTGCCAGGCCGCCGTACACGCCTTCCCAGCTCTTGCCCGGGCTTACCTGTGGGGCCAGCTTGCGCTTGCCGAAGGCACGGCCTGAGAAATAGGCGCCGATATCGGCTGCCCAGACCAGCACCATGACCGACAGGATAAGCCAGTTACCCAGCTGCCAGTGCTTGAGCAGGATCAACCCTTGCCAGGCTGGCAACAGGATCAGCAGGCCGATCAACAGTTTGCAGGCCGCACTGGCCCAAAGCTCGCTGCTGCGTGGATAGGTCAGCACCAGCCAGGTGGCCAACCCCCACCAGATGACCGAAGCCCCGAGCACCCAGGGCGCCAGGTCCGGCATGAGGTGGAGCAGCATCAGCGCTCCAGCGACCACGGCGGCATAGGCGATGCGCAGTGGCTGGGCCATGAGCCCGGCCAGACGCGCCCATTCCCAGGCACCGAGGGTCACCACGAAGCCGATGAACAGGGCGAAGTCCCCACCGTTGAGCAGGAAGAAACCGCCCAGCGCGACCGGCAACAGGATCAGCGCAGTAATGATGCGTTGTTTAAGCATTAAGCACGAGCTCCAGCCTCGACCTGCTCGCTGGTCTTACCGAAGCGGCGCTGGCGCGAAGCGAAATCGGCCAGGGCTTTGCGCATGGCCTCGTGTTTGAAATCCGGCCAGTAGAGGTCGGAGAAGTACAGTTCGGCATAGGCCAGCTGCCACAGCAGGAAATTGCTGATGCGATGCTCGCCACCAGTGCGGATGCACAGGTCGGGCAATGGCAGGTCGCCTGTGGCCAGGCAGGTCTGCAGCAGGCCCGGGGTGATATCGTCCGGACGCAGATGGCCGGCCTGGACCTCACGCGCCAAGCGCTGGGCAGCCTGTGCGATATCCCACTGCCCGCCATAGTTGGCGGCGATCTGCAGGATGAAGCGATTGCTGCCCGCAGTCAGCGCTTCGGCTTCGCGCATGGCGGCCTGCAGCTCGGGGTGGAAACGCGAACGGTCGCCGATGATGCGCAGGCTGATGTTGTTCTCGTTAAGGCGCCGAGCCTCACGGCGCAAGGCCGAGAAGAACAGCTCCATCAACGCACCGACCTCTTCGGCCGGACGCTGCCAGTTTTCACTGGAGAACGCGAACAGGGTCAGCACCTCGACCCCGGATTCGGCACACACCTCGATGACTGCGCGTACCGCATCGACACCAGCCTTGTGCCCGGCAACGCCGGGCAACAAGCGCTTCTTCGCCCAGCGGTTGTTGCCATCCATGATAATCGCGACATGACGCGGCACCGAGGAGGGTGCCGCCAACTTGGACTTTTCCATTAAAAAACCTCGGCCTTAAACGGCCATCAGGTCCTTTTCCTTGGCTTTGTAAGCAGCATCGACTTCAGCAATGAACTTGTCGGTCAGCTTCTGGATTTCATCAGCGGCGCGACGCTCTTCGTCTTCGCTGATTTCCTTGTCCTTGGTCAGCTTTTTCAGGTCACCCAAGGCATCACGGCGCACGTTGCGCACGGCTACCTTGGCGTCTTCGGCAACGCCGCTGGCCTGCTTGGTGTAGCCCTTGCGGGTTTCCTCGGTCAGGGCCGGCATCGGTACACGGATGGTGGTACCGGCGCTGGACGGGTTCAGGCCCAAGTCGGAGGTCAGGATGGCCTTCTCGATGGCCGCGCTGAGGTTCTTGTCGTGAGCGACGATCTTCAGGGTGCGAGCATCTTCGACGGTGATCGCAGCCACCTGGTTCAGCGGCATCTCGCTGCCCCAGGCAGTGACCTTGACGGTATCGAGGATGCTTGGGTGAGCGCGACCCGTGCGGATTGCCGCCAGGTTGCGGCCCAGGGCCTCGAGGGACTTGGTCATGCGCTCCTGCGCGTCTTTCTTGATGTCGTTGATCATGCTTGGACTTCCTCGATCAAAGTACCTTCACCGCCACCGACCACGATGTTCAGCAGGGCGCCAGGCTTGTTCATGTTGAATACCCGCAACGGCATCTTGTGGTCACGGCACAGGCAAATTGCGGTCAGGTCCATCACGCCCAGCTTGCGATCCAGGACCTCGTCATAGGTCAGGTGATCGAACTTCTCGGCGTGCGGATCCTTGAATGGATCGGCAGTGTACACACCATCGACCTTGGTCGCCTTCAATACCACGTCGGCATCGATTTCGATGCCGCGCAGGCAGGCGGCGGAGTCGGTGGTGAAGAACGGGTTGCCGGTACCGGCGGAGAAAATTACCACATCCCCGGAGTTGAGGTGGCGAATAGCTTTGCGACGATCGTAATGATCGGTGACGCCCACCATGGAAATGGCGGACATGACCAGGGCCGGGATGTTCGAACGCTCAAGCGCATCGCGCATGGCCAGGCCGTTCATCACGGTGGCCAGCATGCCCATGTGGTCGCCGGTGACGCGGTCCATGCCGGCCGCGCTGAGCGCTGCGCCGCGGAACAGGTTACCACCACCGATCACCAGGCCTACCTGAACGCCGATCCCTACCAGCTGGCCAACTTCAAGGGCCATGCGGTCCAGCACCTTCGGGTCGATCCCGAAGTCTTCCGAGCCCATCAGGGCCTCGCCGCTAAGTTTGAGCAAAATGCGTTTATAGCGAGGTTGGCGACCACTCACCTGCTGAGCCATTGCGAGTCTCTCCTGCGGCGTACTTTTAGAAAATTCGTGCGAGCCGTTTTCGGCTTGCTAACTGTAGCGTGGCACCGTTTTGGTGCCAGCGGCGCCGGGCTTTATAAACCCTTTGCCGTTTTGACAAAGAGGCTGCGCGCGTGAGCGGGCAGCCTCTTTGGGGCGACAGACGGGGCTGTCTTACTGCTTGGCAGCAGCTACCTGAGCGGCAACTTCAGCAGCGAAGTCGTCGACTGGCTTCTCGATGCCTTCGCCAACCTTGAAGTAGGTGAAGGAAACGATTTCAGCGCCGGCTTTCTTGGCCAGCTCGCCAACTTTGACTTCTGGGTTCATGACGAAGGCTTGCTCTTTCAGCGAGGCTTCGGCTTTGAACTTGGTGATACGACCGTTGATCATGTTCTCAACGATATTTTCCGGCTTGCCGGCGATCTTGTCAGCGTTCAGCTGCAGGAAGACGCCCTTCTCGCGCTCGATGGCCTCGGCGGAGATTTCCGACGAATCCAGGAACTCCGGGTTCGAAGCGGCAACGTGCATGGCGATGTTCTTGGCCAGCTCGACGTCGCCGCCTTTCAGGACAACGACAGCACCGATCTTGTTGCCGTGCAGGTAGGCGCCGACAACGTCACCTTCAACGCGCACCAGGCGACGGATGTTGACGTTTTCGCCGCACTTGGCGACCAGGGCTTCACGAGCGGATTCGCGCGAGGCGATCAGCGGAGCAGCGTCGGTCAGCTTCTGGGCGAAGGCTTCTTCCAGGCTTTCGGCCACGAAGTTCTTGAAGTCGTCTTGCAGAGCCAGGAAGTCGGTCTGCGAGTTCACTTCCAGCAGGACGGCGGCTTTGCCGTCGGTCTTGACGGCGATAGCGCCTTCAGCAGCGACGTTGCCAGCCTTTTTGGCGGCCTTGATGGCGCCCGAGGCACGCATGTCGTCAATGGCTTTCTCGATGTCGCCGCCGGCCTTTTCCAGGGCCTTTTTGCAATCCATCATGCCTTCGCCGGTACGCTCGCGCAGTTCTTTGACCAGCGCCGCAGTAATTGCTGCCATTTCAAAATCCTCTTGGAAAGTTTTTCAACCATTCCACCCGCTCGTCACGGGCGTTAAATTCTGCAAATCGCTGCCTTTATATCAGCTCGCCCATCATGCAGGGCCGTTGCTGACAGCAGGATTTCAAGGTGGCAAAAAGGGGGCAGAGCCCCCTTTTTGCGTGCCAAGTAGACGCTAGCGCCTATTACTCAGCAGCAGGTGCAGCCGCTTCTTCAGCGTAGACTTCGGTGCCGCCGGCAACGTTGTTGCGGCCGCGGATGATGGCGTCAGCCATCGAAGTCATGTACAGCTCGATGGCGCGGATGGCGTCGTCGTTACCTGGGATGACGTAGTCAACGCCTTCTGGGCTGCTGTTGGTATCGACAACGCCGATAACCGGGATGCCCAGCTTGTTGGCTTCGGTGATAGCAATGCGCTCGTGGTCAACGTCGATCACGAACAGGGCATCAGGCAGGCCGCCCATGTCCTTGATACCACCCAGGCTGCGGTCCAGCTTTTCCAGATCGCGCGAACGCATCAGGGCTTCTTTCTTGGTCAGCTTGGCGAAGGTGCCATCTTCGGCCTGGGTTTCCAGGTCGCGCAGACGCTTGATCGAAGCACGGATGGTTTTGTAGTTGGTCAGCATGCCGCCCAACCAACGGTGATCAACGTACGGCGAACCCGCGCGAGCAGCTTGCTCGGCGACGATCTTGCCGGCGGAACGCTTGGTGCCGACGAACATGATCTTGTTCTTGCCCTGAGCCAGGCGCTCTACGAAAGCCAGAGCTTCGTTGAACATTGGCAGGGTTTTTTCCAGGTTGATGATGTGGATCTTGTTACGCGCGCCGAAAATGTACTTGCCCATTTTCGGGTTCCAGTAACGGGTCTGGTGGCCGAAGTGCACACCGGCCTTCAGCATATCGCGCATGTTGACTTGGGACATGATAGTTCCTTGATAAGTCGGGTTGGGCCTCCACGCATCCCAATGACCAACCCGCGAATTCATGAACTCGGGGCACCCAGGCCATCGTGTCGACACGTGTGTGGGTTTAAGCTTCCAGGGTCGTCCCCGAAAGCGGCGCATTTTATACCACAGACCGCGAGCGAACGGAACCCGGATCAGGTCGCGTCCGTCAGCAGTTTTTGCAGCACCCAGGCAAACAGGCCAGAATGCCTTCCATAGACCGCAGCATGGCCGCCTTTATCCCGACAGAATGCCGCCCTGCTCTGCTAGAATCCGGCCTTTCCCGTTTGTTCGCGCCGCCTGCGGCGCCGTAGAGAGCCTGTAATGACTGTCACCATCAAGACTGCAGAAGACATCGAGAAGATGCGCATCGCCGGCCGCCTGGCCGCCGAGGTGCTGGAAATGATCGAAGAACACGTCAAGCCCGGTGTCACCACCGAGGAGCTCGACCGCCTGTGCCACGACTACATCGTCAACGTCCAGCAGGCCATCCCGGCGCCCCTCAACTACAAGGGCTACCCGAAGTCGATCTGCACCTCGATTAACCATGTGGTCTGCCACGGCATCCCCAACGACAAGCCACTCAAGGACGGCGACACGCTCAACATCGACGTCACCGTGATCAAGGACGGCTACCACGGTGACACCAGCCGCATGTTCCACGTCGGTACCGTACCGGTCTGGGCCGAGCGCTTGTCCAAGGTCACCCAGGAGTGCATGTACAAGGCTATCGAACTGGTCAAGCCGGGCTGCCGCCTGGGCGACATCGGTGAAGTGATCCAGAAGCACGCCGAAAAGAACGGCTTCTCGGTTGTGCGCGAGTTCTGTGGCCATGGCATCGGCAAGGTGTTTCATGAAGAGCCGCAGATCCTCCACTACGGCCGCGCCGGCACTGGCATGGAGCTCAAGGAAGGCATGACCTTCACCATCGAGCCGATGATCAACCAGGGCAAGGCCGACACCAAGGTGCTGGGCGACGGCTGGACCGCCATCACCAAGGACCGCAAGCTCTCGGCCCAGTGGGAGCATACCCTGGTGGTGACGGCCACCGGCTACGAGATTTTCACCCTGCGCAAGGACGACACCATCCCGCGCACCTCGGCCTGATTGCACCCAAGGCAACCTAACGACAGGAACGCGACGCGATGCCCCAGGTGGATCCCGAGCTGTTCGACCGTGGCCAGTTCCAGGCGGAACTGGCCCTCAAGGCGAGCCCCATCCCCGCCTTCAAGAAAGCCATCCGCCAGGCCGGCGAGGTGCTCGACAAGCGTTTTCGCACAGGCTGCGAAATCCGCCCGCTGATCGAAGCCCGCGCCTGGCTCGTCGACAACATCCTGCAACAGGCCTGGAACCAGTTCGACTGGGGCGACCCGAGCGGCATCGCCCTGGTGGCCGTTGGCGGCTATGGCCGCGGTGAGTTGCACCCGCACTCGGACATCGACCTGCTGATCCTGCTGGGTGCCGCCGAGCATGAACAGTACCGCGATGCCATCGAGCGCTTTCTTACCCTGCTCTGGGACATCGGCCTGGAAGTGGGCCAGAGCGTGCGCAGCATCGACGAATGCGTCGAGCAGGCCCGTGCCGACCTGACGGTGATCACCAACCTGATGGAAAGCCGCACCATCGCTGGCCCGGAAGACCTGCGCCAGCGCATGCTCGACGCCACCGGTACCGAGCACCTGTGGCCGAGCAAAGAGTTCTTCCTGGCCAAGCGCGCCGAACTCAAGGCCCGCCACCACAAGTACAACGACACCGAGTACAACCTCGAGCCCAACGTCAAGGGCTCGCCCGGTGGTCTGCGCGACATTCAGACGGTGCTCTGGGTGGCCCGCCGCCAGTACGGCACGCTCAACCTGCATGCCTTGGCCGGCGAAGGCTTCCTGCTGGAAAGCGAGAACGAGCTGCTGGCCTCGTCCCAGGACTTTCTGTGGAAAGTGCGCTATGCCCTGCACATGCTCGCCGGCCGCGCCGAGGACCGCCTGCTGTTCGACCACCAGCGCAGCATCGCTGCGCTGCTCGGCTACAGTGACGACAACCCCAAGCGCGCCATCGAACAGTTCATGCAGCAGTACTACCGGGTGGTGATGAGCATCAGCCAGTTGTGCGACCTGATCATCCAGCACTTCGAAGAAGTCATCCTCGCTGATGAAGACAGCGGCACTACCCAGCCGTTGAACCCGCGCTTCCGCCTGCACGATGGCTATATCGAAGCGGTCAAGCCGAACGTCTTCAAGCGCACCCCGTTCGCCATGCTGGAGATCTTCGTGCTGATGGCCCAGCACCCGGAGATCAAAGGCGTGCGCGCCGACACCGTGCGCCTGCTGCGCGAACACCGGCACCTGATCGACGACACCTTCCGCAACGATATCCGCAACACCAGCCTGTTCATCGAGCTGTTCAAGTGCGAGATCGGCATCCACCGCAACCTGCGGCGGATGAACCGCTACGGCATCCTCGGCCGCTACCTGCCGGAATTCGGCCTGATCGTCGGGCAGATGCAGCACGACCTGTTCCACATCTACACGGTCGATGCGCACACCCTCAACCTCATCAAGCACCTGCGCAAGCTTCAGTACACGCCGGTGTCCGAGAAATTCCCGCTGGCCAGCAAGCTCATGGGCCGCCTGCCCAAGCCCGAGCTGATCTACCTGGCCGGCCTGTACCACGACATCGGCAAGGGCCGCCAAGGCGATCACTCCGAAATCGGTGCGGTGGATGCGCAGAAGTTCTGCGAACGCCACCAGTTGCCGGCCTGGGACAGCCGGCTGATCGTCTGGCTGGTGCAGAACCACCTGGTGATGTCGACCACCGCTCAGCGCAAGGACCTCTCCGACCCGCAGGTGATCAACGATTTTGCCCTGCATGTGGGCGACGAGACGCGCCTGGACTACCTCTACGTGCTGACCGTGGCCGATATCAACGCCACCAACCCCAGCCTGTGGAACTCCTGGCGCGCCAGCCTGCTGCGCCAGCTCTACAGCGAGACCAAGCGTGCCCTGCGCCGCGGCCTGGAAAACCCGCTGGACCGCGAGGAGCAGATCCGCCAGACCCAGTCGGCCGCGCTGGACATCCTCGTGCGCGAAGGCACCGACCCGGACGACGTCGAGCAGCTGTGGTCGCAGCTGGGCGATGACTACTTCCTCAAGCACAACGCCGCCGACGTGGCCTGGCACAGCGATGCCATCCTCCAGCAACCGGCCGACGGCGGGCCGCTGGTGCTGATCAAGGAAACCACCCAGCGCGAATTCGAGGGCGGCACGCAGATCTTCATCTATGCGCCCGACCAGCACGACTTCTTCGCCGTGACCGTGGCTGCCATGTCGCAGCTGAACCTGAACATCCACGATGCGCGGATCATCACCTCCAGCAGCCAGTTCACCCTCGACACCTACATCGTGCTCGACAACGACGGCGGCTCGATCGGCGACAACCCGCAGCGGGTCAAGCAGATCCGCGACGGCCTGACCGAAGCGCTGCGCAACCCCGAGGATTACCCGACCATCATCCAGCGCCGGGTGCCGCGCCAGCTCAAGCACTTCAACTTCCCGCCGCAGGTCACCATCCTCAACGATGCCCAGCGTGCGGTGACCATCCTCGAAATCACCGCACCGGACCGCCCCGGCCTGCTGGCCCGGCTCGGGCGGATCTTCCTGGAATTCGACCTGTCGCTGCAGAACGCCAAGATCGCCACCCTCGGCGAGCGGGTGGAGGACGTGTTCTTCATCACCGATGCCGACAACCAGCCGCTGTCCGACCCGCAGCTGTGCAGCCGCCTGCAGGAAGCCATCGTGCAGCAGCTGCAGGCCGGCCAGGCCAGTGATGCCAGCCCGAACCGCGTGACTTTTTAACGATTAGACGATTGACGAGACCTTGCGCCGATGAACCATGCCTTGACCCAGCTTCAGCCCTACCCGTTCGAGAAACTGCGCGCCCTGCTGGGCACCGTGAAGCCGGCGGCGGACAAACGCGCCATCGCCCTGTCAATCGGTGAGCCGAAGCACGAATCGCCGGCGTTCGTCGCCCAAGCCATGGCCGACAACCTCGACAAGCTGGCAGTGTACCCGAGCACCCTCGGCCTGCCGGCCCTGCGCCAGGCCATCGGCCAGTGGTGCGAGCGCCGCTTCGGCGTGCCGGCCGGCTGGCTGGACGCAGACCGCCACATCCTGCCGGTCAATGGCACCCGTGAGGCGCTGTTCGCCTTCACCCAGGCCGTGGTCAACCGCGCCGACGACGGCCTGGTGGTCAGCCCCAACCCGTTCTACCAGATCTACGAAGGCGCAGCCCTGCTGGCCGGTGCCACCCCGCACTACCTGCCCTGCCTGGAAAGCAACGGTTTCAATCCGGACTTCGATGCGGTACCGGCCGAGGTGTGGAAGCGCTGCCAAATCCTCTTCCTGTGCTCGCCGGGCAACCCCACCGGCGCCCTGGTGCCGATGGACACCCTGAAGAAGCTGATCGCCCTGGCCGACGAGCACGACTTCGTGATCGCCGCCGACGAGTGCTACAGCGAGTTGTACTTCGATGAAGACGCGCCGCCACCGGGCCTGCTGAGCGCCTGCGCCGAACTCGGCCGCAACGATTTTGCGCGCTGCGTGGTGTTCCACAGCCTGTCCAAGCGCTCCAACCTGCCGGGCCTGCGTTCGGGCTTCGTCGCCGGTGACGCGTCGATCATCAAGCCGTTCCTGCTGTACCGCACCTACCACGGCTGTGCCATGCCGGTGCAAACCCAGCTGGCCAGCATCGCTGCCTGGAAGGACGAGGCGCATGTGCGTGAGAATCGTGACCAGTACCGTGCCAAGTACGATGCCGTGCTCGACATCCTGCAGCCAGTGATGGACGTGCAGCGCCCGGATGGCAGCTTCTACCTGTGGGCCAAGGTGCCAGGTGATGATGCCGCGTTTACCCGCGACCTGTTCGAGGCTCAGCACGTGACCGTGGTGCCGGGGTCGTATCTTTCGCGTGAAGTCGACGGTGTGAACCCGGGTGCTGGCCGGGTGCGCATGGCGCTGGTTGCCCCGCTGACCGAATGCATCGAGGCGGCCGAGCGGATTCGGGCTTTCCTGCAGAACCGCTGATTTGGCAGGGACCTGTGGGAGCGGGTTCACCCGCGAATCAGGCGACACGGTGCATGGCACCGGCTTCGCCGGTGTTCGCGGGTAAACCCGCTCCCACAGAGCCGACTTATTTCACCTGCCCCAGGTTGGCTTCACTCAGATCCAGCTCACCCAACACCTGCCTGACCACCTCATCGCCCACCAGATGCTGGCGATGCAGGTTATACAGCTCCAACCGCTGCGCCCGCAGCGCCCGCAAACGCAAACGCCGCTCCAACAAGTCCATCTGCTCGGCCAGTGCCCGTGCCTCGGCCGTATCGTTGTAACTGTCCAGTTCATCCCGATACTCGGCCATCAGCCGCGCCTTGAGCTCCGTGGCCAAGGTCGCCTGAGCCGCATCCTGAGGGGCGCTGGCGTCGATCACTTCTTCAGCCTCCAAGGCATGGATCGCCGCCTCGGCGGTGCGCCGCCAGGCTTCCTGCACTTCCTGGTGCAACCGTTCGTCCGGGCTCTTGGTGATCCCGCGAAGCAGCAGCGGCAACGCAATACAGGCACTGATCAGCGACAGCAGAATCACCCCGGCAGCAATGAAAATCAGCAGGTCACGCTCTGGAAATGCCTGGCCCGCGCCCAGCAGCAGCGGCACCGACATCACACCGGCCAAGGTCACCGCCCCGCGCACACCGCCCAGGGTCAGCAGCCAGCAGGAGCGCATGGTCGGCATCAGGACCAACGCCGGCTTGCCGCGCCAGCGCCGCACCACGCCAATCGCACGCCAGATGCTCTGCACCCAGACGAAACGCAGCAGGATCAACGCAGCGAAGATCGCCAGCACATCCAGGCAACGCCAGGCCAGGGTCGGCCAGACAGTGGCCTCGTGGCTGACCACGGCCTTGATGATGTCCGGCAACTGCAGGCCCAACAGCAGGAAGATCAGGCCGTTGAAGGCGAACTCCAGCAGCGACCAGACGCTGCGGTTGAGCAGGCGTGTGCTGGTCTGGCGCGGCAACAGGTCGAGCCAACTCTGCATCATGCCGGCTGCCACCGCCGAGAGGATGCCCGACACGCCCAGGCGCTCGGCCAGCACATAAGCGGCAAATGGCAACAGCAGCATGAAGACCACGTGGGTGGCCGGGTCATCCCAGCCACGGGCGATCATCCAGGCACGCAGGCGACCGATCAGCCAGCTCAGGGCCACGCCCACCGCCAAGCCGCCGAGGGCGACCAGTACAAAGCTGAAGCTGGCATCTGCCAGCGAGAACGCCCCGGTGATGGCTGCGGCCAGGGCAAACTTGAAGGTCACCAGGCCCGTGGCGTCGTTCATCAACGCCTCGCCCTGCAACATGTGCATCAACGGAGTCGGCAGGCGATCCTGAGTAATCGCCGACACCGCCACGGCGTCGGTGGGCGACAGCACGGCGGCCAGGGCGAAGGCCACCGGCAGCGGGATGCTCGGCATCAGCCAGTGGATGAAGTAGCCGGCGCCGACCACGGTGAACAGCACCAGACCCACGGCCAGCGCCACCACCGGGCCGCGGATGCGCCACAGTTCGCGCTTGGGAATCCGCCAGCCGTCGGCGAACAGCAGTGGCGGCAGGAACAGGAACAGGAACAATTCGGGGTCCAGGGCCACATGCAGGCCCAGGGTCGGCCAGGCCAGCAACGCGCCGGCGGCGATCTGCACCAGCGGTAGCGGCAGCGGGATCATGCGCCCGACCAGTTTCGACACGCTTACCAGCGTCAGCAGGATGAGGACGGTGTAGGCGGACTGCATCCGTGAAGGCTTCCTTTGTGAACCAAAAACGACAGCGAGGGCGAGAGATCGCCATTGAAACAATATGTTAGCGGGGTATCGTGAAATGAGGCCGCTGCACGATAGTCGCAGGTGGCGGATGAATATGTAACATGATGATACTTGGGTCTGGGCGCATGCCTTTAGTCTTGCAGTGTTTATGAGATCGAGCGCCGCGCGGGCGGCGCTCGGTATCACAGGCAACACAAACCTCAAGGCATGCACACCCCGTGGCGCTCAAAGAATCGTTCCCGCATAATCCCGCGACTGAAATCGGAAATGGAGAAATTGAGGCAGCCTGTGGCCTCAATGCACACAATGACCTATACGCTCTACGGCATCAAAGCCTGCGACACCATGAAAAAGGCGCGTACCTGGCTCGAAGACAAAGCCATCGCCTACGAATTCCATGACTACAAAGCCCAAGGCATCGACCGCGACAGCCTCAACCGCTGGTGCGACGAACACGGCTGGGAAGTCATCCTCAACCGTGCCGGCACCACCTTCCGCAAGCTCGACGACGCCAGCAAGGCCGACCTCGACCAGGCCAAGGCCGTTGAACTGATGCACGCCCAGCCGTCGATGATCAAGCGCCCGGTGCTCGACCTTGGCGGTCGCACCTTGGTCGGCTTCAAGCCCGACCTGTACGCCGCCGCGCTGGCCTGAGCCCCTACCCTATTTCGCACGAGGTAATCACATGTCCAATACCCTGTTCAGCCTGGCCTTCGGTGTCGGCTCCCAGAACCGCCAGGGCACCTGGCTGGAAGTGTTCTACGCACAACCCCTGCTCAACCCGAGCGCCGAGCTGGTTGCCGCAGTAGCGCCAATCCTCGGCTACGAAGGTGGCAACCAGGCCATCGCCTTCAGCAACGGCCAAGCCGCCCAGCTGGCCGAAGCCCTGAAAAGCGTCGACGCCGCCCAGGCTGCCCTGCTGACCCGCCTGGCCGAGAGCCACAAGCCGCTGGTCGCCACCTTGCTGGCCGAAGACGCCGCGCTGGCCTCGACCCCAGAGGCCTACCTCAAGCTGCATCTGCTGTCGCACCGCCTGGTCAAGCCGCACGGCCTGAGCCTGGCTGGCATCTTCCCGCTGCTGCCGAACGTGGCCTGGACCAATCAAGGTGCCGTCGACCTGAGCGAATTGGCCGAACTGCAACTGGAAGCGCGCCTGAAGGGCGAGCTGCTGGAAGTGTTTTCGGTGGACAAGTTCCCGAAGATGACCGACTACGTGGTCCCGGCCGGCGTGCGCATCGCCGACACCGCCCGTGTGCGCCTGGGCGCCTACATCGGCGAAGGCACCACCATCATGCACGAAGGCTTCGTCAACTTTAACGCTGGCACCGAAGGCCCGGGCATGATCGAAGGCCGCGTTTCCGCTGGCGTGTTCGTTGGCAAGGGCTCGGACCTGGGCGGCGGCTGTTCGACCATGGGCACCCTGTCCGGTGGCGGCAACATCGTCATCAAGGTCGGCGAAGGCTGCCTGATCGGCGCCAACGCCGGTATCGGCATCCCGCTGGGCGACCGCAACACCGTCGAAGCCGGCCTGTACATCACCGCTGGCACCAAGGTGAACCTGCTCGACGAAAACAACGAACTGGTGAAAGTGGTCAAGGCCCGCGACCTGGCCGGCCAGACCGACCTGCTGTTCCGCCGCAACTCGCTGAACGGCGCCGTGGAGTGCAAGACCCACAAGTCGGCCATCGAGCTGAACGAGGCGCTGCACGCCCACAACTGAGAACCCTTGGCGGTTTGAAGTGTTAAGATCGGGTCTGGCGTGCATGCGCCAGACCCGATTTTCATTCCAGGCCCCGCGAACATGTTCCAGCCCTCCCCCTGGCGCGCCGATTTCCCCGCCATCGCCGCCCTGCAACGGCAGCACCAGACCTACCTGGACAGCGCCGCCACCACCCAGAAGCCCCAGGCGTTGCTCGATGCCCTGAGCCATTATTACGGCCACGGCGCCGCCAATGTGCACCGTGCCCAGCACCTGCCCGGCGCGCTGGCGACCCAGGCATTCGAGACCAGCCGCGACAAGGTGGCCGCCTGGCTCAATGCCGCAGACTCACGGCAGATCGTCTTCACCCACGGTGCGACCTCGGCGCTGAACCTGCTGGCCTATGGCCTGGAACACCGCTTCGAGACGGGCGACGAAATGGCCATCAGTGCCTTGGAGCACCACGCCAACTTGCTGCCCTGGCAACAACTGGCTCGCCGACGCGGCCTGCGCCTTGTAGTACTGCCACTTGACGAGCATGGCCGCATCGATCTGGAACAGGCGCTGCAGCTGATCGGCCCGCGCACCCGCGTACTCGCCGTCAGCCAGCTGTCCAACGTGCTCGGCACCTGGCAACCCCTGCCTGCGCTGCTGGCCCATGCTCGTGCGCAAGGTGCGTTGACCGTAATCGATGGCGCTCAGGGCGTGGTGCATGGCCGCCATGATGTGCAGCAATTGGGCTGCGACTTCTACGTGTTTTCAAGCCACAAGCTGTATGGGCCGGAAGGTGTCGGCGTGCTGTACGGCCGTACTCAGGCACTGGAGCTATTGCGCCACTGGCAGTTCGGCGGAGAAATGGTACAACTGGCCGACTACCAGAGCGCCAGCTTCCGCCCTGCTCCTCTGGGCTTCGAAGCCGGCACCCCGCCGATCGCCGGGGTGATCGGGCTGGGCGCCACCCTGGATTACCTGGCCAGCCTCGACAGCCATGCCGTCGAGGCTCACGAAGCCAGCCTGCACCAGCACCTGCTGCGCGGCCTGGCCGACCGCGATGGCGTGCGCGTGCTCGGCACGCCCCAGACGGCACTGGCCAGTTTCGTCATCGAAGGCGTACACAACGCCGATATCGCCCACATGCTGACCGAGCAAGGCATTGCCGTGCGCGCCGGGCATCACTGCGCCATGCCGCTGCTCAAGGGGCTGGGACTGGAGGGCGCGATTCGCGTATCGCTGGGGCTGTATAACGACAGTGACGATCTGCAGCGCTTCTTCGACGCGCTCGACCAGGGCCTGGAGCTGTTGCGATGACGCTGCCGGAGCACGCACGCCAGGCGCTGGAAGCGTTTGAACAGGTCAAGGGCTGGGAACAGCGCGCGCGCCTGCTGATGCAGTGGGGCGACCGCCTGGAGCCACTGGATGACGCTGAAAAGACCGAAGCCAACCGCGTGCACGGCTGCGAAAGCCTGGTGTGGCTGCTGGCCGAGCAGGTCGACGGCCAGTGGCGGTTCAAGGCGGGTAGCGATGCACGTTTGTTGCGTGGACTGCTGGCGCTGCTGCTGGTGCGGGTTCAGGGGTTGGACAGTGTGGAGCTCGCCGGGCTGGATCTGCGTGAGTGGTTCACTCAGCTGGGGCTGGAACGGCAACTTTCGCCATCGCGCAGCAATGGGCTGCATGCGGTGCTGATGCGGATGGCGGCGTTGGCGTCCACCTGCTGAGTCGGCGGCGCCTGCTTCGCGGGCTTGCCCGCTCCCACAGGAATAGCGCCAGGCCCAAGGGCTACGCTTTACCTGTGGGAGCGGGCGTGCCCGCGAAGAAGCAGACGCAATCTATTCAGGCTTGACCCGCTCCGAGGGCCGCCGCGCCCCGGCCACCAACTTCTCGATCGCCTTGCTCGCCGCGACCATGCCAAAGGTCGCGGTCACCATCATCACCGCGCCAAAGCCCCCGGCGCAGTCCAGGCGCACGCCCTCACCAACGAAGCTCTTCTGCAGGCAGACGCTGCCGTCGCCCTTGGGATAACGCAGCTGCTCGCTGGAAAACACGCAGGGCACGCCATAGTTGCGGCTGGTATTGCGCGAGAAATTGTAGTCCCGGCGCAACGTCGAACGCACCCGCGAGGCCAGCGGGTCGTTGAAGGTCTTGTTGAGGTCGCCGACCTGGATCTGCGTCGGGTCGATCTGCCCGCCCGCACCACCGGTGGTGACGATGGCGATCTTGCGGCGCCGGCACCAGGCGATCAGCGCGGCCTTGGCCATCACGCTGTCGATGCAGTCGATCACTGCATCCATCTGCTCGGTGATGTACTCGGCCATGGTCTCGCGGGTGACGAAATCCGCCACCGCGTGCACGGTGATCGCCGGATTGATCGCCCGCAGACGCTCGGCCATTACTTCGACCTTGGGCCGCCCCACCTGGCCTTCCAAGGCATGGGCCTGGCGGTTGGTGTTGCTGACGCAAACGTCGTCCAGATCGAACAGGGTGATTTCGCCCACGCCACTGCGTGCCAGGGCTTCGGCCGCCCACGAGCCGACCCCGCCGATGCCGACGACTGCCACATGAGCATTGCTCAGGCGCTGCAGGCCTTCGTCGCCGTAAAGCCGGGCAACGCCGGCAAAGCGTGGATCTTCTGTGCTCATGTTCCTACCCCGAAAGCGCGTACCCGAAAAAGCGGCGCGCATTATAGGCCAATGCCAGCTTTCACCTCCATCGTTAGGAAACACCCTACCATTACTGCTTTAATGTCCTACCACCCAGACAGAAACGAACCACAATGTCATCTCGCAAATTCGGCCTCAATCTGGTGGTGGTCTTGGCCATCGCCGCGCTGTTCACCGGGTTCTGGGCGCTGATCAATCGCCCAGTCTCCGCACCTGCCTGGCCGGAGCAGATCTCCGGCTTTTCGTACTCGCCGTTCCGCCTCGGTGAAAGCCCGCAAAAGGGCCAATACCCCAGCGATGACGAGATGCGCCAGGATCTGGAGCAGATGAACAAGCTCACCGACAACATTCGTATCTACACCGTCGAGGGCACCCAGGCCGAAATCCCGCGGTTGGCCGAAGAATTCGGCCTGCGGGTCACCTTGGGCATCTGGATCAGCAAGGACCTTGAGCGCAACGAACGCGAGATCGAAAAAGGCATCGAGCTGGCCAACCATTCACGCAGTGTGGTGCGGGTAGTGGTCGGTAACGAAGCGCTGTTCCGCGAAGAAGTCACGCCCGAAGCGCTGATCCAGTACCTGGATCGCGTGCGTGCCGCCGTCAAGGTGCCGGTCACCACCAGTGAGCAGTGGCACATCTGGAAGGAACACCCGGAACTGGCCAAGCACGTCGACCTGATCGCCGCGCACATCCTGCCGTACTGGGAATTCGTGCCGATGAAAGACTCGGTGCAGTTCGTCCTCGATCGCGCCCGCGAGTTGCGCCACCAGTTCTCGCACAAGCCGCTGCTGCTGTCGGAAGTCGGCTGGCCGAGCAACGGCCGTATGCGCGGTGGTGCCGACGCCACCCAGGCGGACCAGGCCATCTACCTGCGCACCTTGGTCAACACCCTCAACCGCCGTGGCTACAACTACTTCGTCATCGAGGCCTACGACCAGCCGTGGAAGGCCAACGACGAAGGTTCGGTGGGTGCCTACTGGGGCGTGTACAACGCCGAGCGCCAGCAGAAGTTCAACTTCGAGGGGCCGGTGGTGGCGATCCCGCAGTGGCGGGCGCTGGCGGTCGCTTCGGTGGTGCTGGCCATGATCGCCCTGGCCGTGCTGCTGATCGATGGTTCGGCCTTGCGCCAGCGGGGCCGCACCTTCCTCACCTTCATCACCTTCCTGTGTGGGTCGGTGCTGGTGTGGATCGCCTATGACTACAGCCAGCAATACAGTACCTGGTTCAGCCTGACCGTCGGCGTGCTGCTGGCGCTCGGTGCGCTGGGCGTGTTCATCGTGCTGATGACCGAGGCCCACGAGCTGGCCGAGGCCGTGTGGATTCACAAACGCCGCCGTGAATTCCTGCCGGTGCAGGGCGACAGCGCCTACCGGCCCAAGGTGTCGGTGCATGTGCCGTGCTACAACGAGCCACCGGAGATGGTCAAACAGACCCTCGACGCCCTCGCCGCACTGGATTACCCGGACTACGAAGTGCTGGTGATCGACAACAACACCAAGGACCCGGCCGTGTGGGAACCGCTCAAGGCCCACTGCGAGAAGCTCGGCGAGCGCTTCAAGTTCTTCCACGTCGCGCCCCTGGCCGGTTTCAAGGGCGGCGCACTGAACTACCTGATCCCGCACACCGCCAAGGACGCCGAAGTGATTGCGGTGATCGACTCGGACTACTGCGTCGACCGCAACTGGCTCAAGCACATGGTGCCGCATTTCGCCGACCCGAAGATCGCCGTGGTGCAGTCGCCACAGGATTATCGCGACCAGCACGAAAGCGCCTTCAAGAAGCTCTGCTACAGCGAATACAAGGGTTTCTTCCACATCGGCATGGTCACCCGCAACGACCGTGATGCGATCATCCAGCACGGCACCATGACCATGACCCGGCGCAGCGTGCTGGAAGAACTGGGCTGGGCCGAGTGGTGCATCTGCGAGGATGCCGAGCTGGGCCTGCGGGTGTTCGAGAAAGGGCTGTCGGCCGCCTATGCGCACAACAGCTATGGCAAGGGCCTGATGCCCGACACCTTCATCGACTTCAAGAAACAGCGCTTCCGCTGGGCCTATGGCGCCATTCAGATCATCAAGCACCACGCCAGCGCGCTGCTGCGCGGCAAGGGCAGCGAGCTGACCCGTGGCCAGCGCTACCACTTCCTGGCCGGCTGGCTGCCGTGGGTCGCCGATGGCATGAACATCTTCTTTACCGTCGGCGCACTGCTGTGGTCGGCCGCGATGATCATCGTGCCGCACCGGGTCGACCCGCCGCTGATGATCTTCGCCATCCCGCCTCTGGCGTTGTTCTTCTTCAAGGTCGGCAAGATCATCTTCCTCTACCGCCGCGCGGTGGGGGTCAATCTCAAGGATGCCTTTGCCGCGGCACTGGCCGGACTGGCGCTGTCGCACACCATCGCCAAGGCGGTACTGTACGGGTTCTTCACTAGCAGCATGCCGTTCTTCCGCACGCCCAAGAATGCTGACAGCCACGGGCTGCTGGTGGCGATCTCCGAAGCGCGGGAAGAGCTGTTCATCATGTTGATGCTGTGGGGCGCGGCACTGGGCATCTTCCTGGTGCAGGGGCTGCCGAGTTCGGACATGCGCTTCTGGGTGGCGATGTTGCTGGTGCAGTCGCTGCCGTATGTGGCTGCACTGGTGATGGCGTTTCTGTCGTCGTTGCCCAAGCCCACGGAAAAGGCTGTCGAACCGCAGCAGGCTTGAGAATGCTGGGGGCGCTTTGCGCCCCTTTCGCGACACAAGGCCGCTCCTACAGAATTACGCGATCCCCTGTAGGAGCGGCCTTGTGTCGCGAAAGGGCCGCAAAGCGGCCCCATTGGCCTGACGGTTTGATATAAGATAACGCCCCTCAGATTTCCCCGCCTTGCCTTGCCCCGGAGTTCCCCATGACGGCCCCAGCCGAGCTCTCGCCTACCCTTCAACTGGCCTGCGACCTGATCCGTCGCCCCTCGGTCACCCCCGTCGATGCCGACTGCCAGGCGCAGATGATGAACCGACTGGGCGCCGTGGGCTTCCAGCTGGAGCCGATGCGCATTGAAGACGTCGACAATTTCTGGGCCACTCACGGTACCCAGGACGGTCCGGTGCTGTGCTTCGCCGGCCACACCGACGTGGTCCCCACCGGCCCGGTGCAGCAATGGCAGCACGAGCCGTTCGAAGCGCTGATCGACGCCGACGGCATGCTCTGCGGCCGCGGCGCCGCCGACATGAAAGGCAGCCTGGCCTCGATGGTGATCGCCAGTGAGCGCTTCGTGCACGACTACCCGAACCACCGCGGCAAGGTCGCTTTCCTGATCACCAGCGACGAGGAAGGCCCGGCCCACCACGGCACCAAGGCCGTGATCGAACGCCTGAAGGCACGCAACGAGCGCCTGGACTGGTGCATCGTCGGCGAACCGTCGAGCACCACCCTGCTCGGAGACGTGGTCAAGAACGGCCGCCGTGGCTCGCTCGGCGCCAAGCTGACCGTACGCGGCAAACAAGGCCACGTGGCTTATCCGCACCTGGCACGCAACCCGATCCACCTGGCCGCCCCGGCCCTGGCGGAGCTGGCTGCCGAACACTGGGACGAAGGCAACGCGTTCTTCCCGCCGACCAGTTTCCAGATCTCCAACCTCAATTCCGGCACCGGCGCCACCAACGTGGTCCCGGGCGAGCTGACCGCGCTGTTCAACTTCCGCTTCTCCACCGAGTCGACCGTCGAGGGCCTGCAGGCGCGGGTTTCGGCGATCCTCGACAAGCACGAGCTGGATTGGACGGTCGACTGGGCACTGTCGGGCCTGCCGTTCCTCACCGAACCGGGCGAGCTGCTCGATGCGGTGGCAGCCAGCATCAAGGGCGTCACCGGCCGCGACACCCAGCCGTCGACCAGTGGCGGCACCTCCGATGGCCGCTTCATCGCCACCATGGGCACCCAGGTGGTCGAGCTCGGCCCGGTCAACGCTACCATCCACCAGGTCGACGAGCGGATCCTGGCCAGCGACCTCGACCTGCTGACCGAGATCTACTACCAGACCCTGGTCCGGTTGCTCGCCTGATGCTCGCCTGCCCACTCTGCCAGGCACCCCTGAGCCAGCTCGACAACGGTGTGGTGTGCCCGGCCGGCCACCGCTTCGACCGGGCCCGCCAGGGTTACCTGAACTTGCTGCCGGTGCAGCACAAGAACAGCCGCGACCCGGGTGACAACCAGGCCATGGTCGAAGCCCGCCGCGACTTTCTCGACGGCGGCCACTACGCCCCGGTGGCCCGCCGCCTGGCCGAACTCGCCGCCGAGCGCCAGCCTGGCGCCTGGCTCGACATAGGCTGTGGCGAAGGCTACTACACCGCGCAATTGGCCCAGGCTCTGCCTGAAGCCGATGGCTACGCCCTGGACATCTCTCGCGAAGCGGTCAAGCGCGCTTGCCGTCGTGCGCCCGAGGTGACCTGGATGGTCGCCAGCATGGCCCGCGTGCCGCTGGCCGACGCCAGCTGCCAGTTCCTCGCCAGCGTGTTCAGCCCGCTGGACTGGGATGAGGCCAAGCGTCTGCTCAGCCCCGGTGGCGGCCTGATGCGCGTGGGCCCGACCAGCGGCCACCTGATGGAGCTGCGCGAAGTGCTCTACGATGAAGTGCGCCCCTACGCCGACGACAAGCACCTGGCCTTGGTGCCCGAGGGCATGGCCCACGCCCATGGCGAGATCCTCGAGTTTCGCCTGATCCTGGCCGAACCCAAGGCCCGCGCCGACCTGCTGGCGATGACCCCGCACGGCTGGCGCGCCAGCGCCGAGAAGCGTGCCCGGGTGATCGATCAGCCCGAGCCGTTCGAGGTTACGGTTTCCATGCGTTATGACTATTTCGTGCGCCAGCACTGAGCACACCCGGAGCCCTTATGCGCCAACCCGATATCGAGATTTACCTGAAGGACACCGACGTCGATCACAAGCAGATTGCCGAGTGGCTCAGCCAGGCAGTTGGCCCGTGCAGCGAATGGACGCAGAAAGGCCAGACCTTCAAGTGCCAGGCCGGTAACATTCCGGTCACCTGGTTACCCAAAGCTGTAGGGAAATGGAACAGCCTGTACTTGGAAAGCGACCAGACCCCATGGATCGATGACGTCGCCTGCGCCCGCGACGCGTTCGCCGCGCTGAACGTCGAGGTGCGTTGTGCGCCGGGTGGCTGGGTCGAGGAAGACGGTGAAGAAGATGCCGATCGCTGGATCCGCATCAGCGCCGACGGTGAAGAGGAAATCACCTGGCGTACCTGACGACATGGTTTTCTCGGTAGGAGCGGGCTTGTCCCGGGAACACCGGCTAAGCCGGTGCCATGCGCCACCGTACTCTATGGCACCGGCTGCGCCAGTGTTCGCGGGGCAAGCCCGCTCCTACAGCCAGAGGCTCAGAGCCCGACTACGTCCTCGGCTTGCAGGCCTTTCTGGCCCTGCACGCAGGCGTATTCCACCCGCTGCCCTTCGACCAGGGTACGATGCCCCTCACCGCGGATCGCCCGATAGTGGACGAACACATCCGCACCACCTTCGCGCTGAATGAAGCCATAACCTTTGGCATCGTTGAACCACTTAACATTCCCAGTCTCACGAGACGACATCTGAACTACTCCGGATTTTTATTGTGAAGATCGCCTTGTAGACACAGGGTGTCCTCCCTATGTCGACGCCGCTTGCCGAAATATCCTGCAAGTGGCAGGCCGAGTATATGACACAGAACAAAAAAATTTGATGACCGTCGCGCTATTTACCGAATTTTGCTGAACTTGCGCCGATACGGCAGACTAAATGGCTGTCTATTCTCTGAAATTTACTCCCCAGGGCACTCACCCCATGACCCGTTCCCCCCTGCGCCGCCTGATCTTCGGCGCCCTGCGTCGCCTGATGTACCTGTGGGTGCGCTCCGAGACCATCAATCAGTCGTCCCTGACCCTCAAGCTCGACCGCAGCCGCCCGGTGTTCTACGCGCTGCCCTCGCCATCGCTGACCGACCTGGCAGTGCTTGACCGCGAATGCACCAAAGCGGGGCTGCCGCGCCCGGTCTTGCCAGTAGCGGTCGGCCCGCTGCATGAACCCGCCGCGTTCTTCTACCTGACACCCGCCCCTGACTGGCTCGGCCGCCACGACAAGAGCGGCGCCCCACCGACTCTGGAACGCCTGGTCGCTGCCATCAGCCAGCACGCCGAGGAAGACGCACAGATCATTCCGGTCAGTGTGTTCTGGGGGCAGACGCCAGCCAGTGAGAGCAGCCCGTGGAAATTGCTGTTTGCCGACAGCTGGGCCGTCACCGGGCGCCTGCGCCGGCTGCTGACCGTGCTGATCCTGGGCCGCAAGACCCGTGTGCAGTTCTCCGCACCGATCCACCTGCGCGAGCTGGTGCAGCACAACAAGGGCCACGAGCGCACCGTGCGCATGGCCCAGCGCCTGATGCGCGTGCACTTTCGCAACCTCAAGACCGCAGTGATCGGCCCGGACATCTCGCACCGCCGTAACCTGGTCAAGGGCTTGGTGCATGCACCCTTGGTTCGCCAGGCCATCGCCGAGGAAGCCCAGCGCGAGAACATGCCCGTGGCCAAGGCCGAAGCCCAGGCGCTGCGCTACGGCAACGAGATCGCCTCGGACTACACCTACACCGCGATCCGCTTCCTCGAAGTGGTGCTGAGCTGGTTCTGGAACAAGATCTACGACGGCATCAAGGTCAACCACATCGAGCAGGTACAAGGCATCGCCCCGGGCCACGAAGTGATCTACGTGCCCTGCCACCGCAGCCACATCGACTACCTGCTGCTGTCCTACCTGCTGTTCCGCAATGGCCTGACGCCGCCGCACGTTGCCGCCGGCATCAACCTCAACATGCCGGGGATCGGTGGCCTGCTGCGCCGAGGCGGCGCGTTCTTCATGCGCCGCACGTTCAAGGGCAATCCGCTGTACACCGCCGTGTTCAATGAATACCTGCACACCTTGTTCACCAAGGGCTTCCCGGTGGAGTACTTCGTCGAAGGCGGCCGCTCGCGCACCGGGCGCATGCTGCAGCCGCGTACCGGGATGCTGGCGATCACCCTGCGCAGCTTCCTGCGCTCGTCGCGCACGCCGATTGTGTTCGTGCCTGTGTATATTGGCTACGAACGGGTGCTGGAAGGCCGCACCTATCTCGGCGAACTGCGCGGGGCGAGCAAGAAGAAAGAGTCGATCTTCGACATCTTCAAGGTCTTCGGCGCGTTGAAGCAGCGCTTCGGTCAGGTGTACGTCAACTTCGGCGAGCCGATCCGCCTGGCCGGCTTCCTGGACGAGCAGCAACCCGGCTGGCGCGAGCAGGAGCTGGGCCCACAATTCCGCCCAGCCTGGCTGAACGATGCCACCTCCCGCCTGGGCGAAACCGTGGCCCGCCACCTCAACGAGGCAGCAGCGGTAAACCCGGTCAACCTGGTGGCCCTGGCACTGCTCTCCACCAGCCGCCTGGCGCTGGACGAGCGCGCCCTCACCCGAGTGCTCGACCTGTACCTGGCCTTGCTGCGCCAAGTGCCTTACTCCGAGCACACCACCTTGCCCGAGGGCGACGGCCAGACACTGATCGAGCACGTTCGCAGCATGGACCTGCTGGCCGAGCAGAAGGACGCGCTGGGTCGCATCCTCTACCTGGATGAAGCCAACGCGGTACTGATGACCTATTACCGCAACAACGTCCTGCACATCTTCGCGCTGCCCGCTTTGCTGGCGAGCTTCTTCCTCAGCAGCTCGCGCATGAGCCGCGAACTGCTCGGGCAATACGTGCATGCGTTGTACCCGTACCTGCAGGCCGAACTGTTCCTGCGCTGGACGCCGGAGCAACTGGACGAGGTGATCGACCAATGGCTGGCGGCGCTGGTCGATCAAGGCCTGCTGCGCCACGAGAACGACCTGTACATGCGCCCGGCGCCGAGCTCTCGCCCGTTCGTGCTGCTGACCTTGCTTGCCCGCACCATCACCCAGACCTTGCAGCGTTTCTACATGGCCACTTCGCTGCTGCTCAACAGCGGCCAGCACACCCTGAGCGCCGAAGAGCTGGAAGACCTGTGCGTGATGATGGCTCAGCGCCTGTCGATCCTGCATGGCCTGAATGCCCCGGAGTTCTTCGACAAGACCCTGTTCCGCCACTTCATCCAGACACTGGTCGAACAGGGCGTGCTGCGTCCGGATGGCAACGGCAAGCTGGGTTACCACGACAAGCTCGGCGAACTGGCCGAAGGCGTGGCCAAGCGCGTGCTGTCGGCCGAGCTGCGCCTGTCGATTCGCCAGGTGGCACTGCACCGCGATGAGCCAGGGGATATCGTGCAAGGGTAGGTTTTCAGCCTGCATTCAGCCCTTGGGAGGGATCAGCATGAATCCGCTGTACCCGCACATCCCTCTCAAGGAGTATCAATATGCCCAAGATCAAGTCGTTGACCGTTGAAATCATCTGCTCGGACAGCAACACACCTCCGTCAAACGGCCAGGTCAAGCTGAGTCTGCTAGATGTTTCGTTGGCAGATGCGCCAGCCACCGTTGTTTCCGAACTGTGCCTGCGCTGGGGGACCGGTTTTCCAATCACCCTGCCACTTCCGTTTGACTGGAGCCAGATCGACCAGAAGCATGACTACGCCATCGCCGCACGCATCGAGCATGACGGCGAACTGATGTACATCAATACCAGTCGCTACCCGGTAAAGGCGGGGATCACCACCTATCAGGTCGCGGTCGACAAGGTCCGGCCGAGCACTGACGGAATCCACGGCGGTAACCTCATCGATTGACCATCTACCGGGAAAATCCGCTAAAGTCCGTGGGGTTGGCCACAAGCCAGCTCCAAGGACACCGGAGATTCCATGAAAAAGCTCTTTATGCTGTGTTGCGCATCCCTGCTCGCAGCCTGCTCCAGCCATACCCCGTCCACCCAGGCCAGCCTGGATGGCGAAGTCTTCTACCTGCAGCGCATCGCCCTGCCCCCTGCCGCCACCCTGAGCGTCGAGTTGCAGGATGTCTCGCTGATGGACGCCCCCGCCGTGACCCTGGCCCGCCAGGCCGGCCCGGTCAAAGGCAACGTGCCGCTGCCGTTCCACCTCACTTACGACCCGGCCCAGGTCAAGCCCGGCCACCGCTATGCGGTCAGCGCGCGGATCGAACTGGGCGGCAAGCTGCTGTTCATCAACACCGAACACCACGGCGTCGCACTCGACGGCAGCGACCAGCAGCCAGTGCGGGTCAAAGTCGACCCGGTGCGCTGAGCCCGCCCCACTTCATCGATAAGGAAACGCCCATGATTCGCGCCTCCCTGCGCTTCACCACCCTGTGCGCCGGCCTGCTGCTTTCGGCCAGTGCCCTGGCCCTGTCGCTTGGCGACCTGAGCCAGTCCGACGCCACCGGCGGCCTGAAGGATGCCCTTACCCAAGGCGCGCAGATTGCCGTCAAGCAGCTGAGCACGCCAGGCGGCTTCAGCAACAACCCTGATGTGCGCATCGAGCTGCCGGGCAACCTCGGCAAAGCCGCCAAAGCCATGAAGATGTTCGGCAAAGGCGACCAGGTCGATGCCCTGGAAACCAGCATGAACAAGGCCGCCGAAGCCGCCGTGCCACAGGCTCAGGCGATTCTGGTGGATGCCGTGAAGAAGATGACCGTGACCGATGCCAAAGGCATCCTGAGCGGTGGTCAGGACTCGGCCACACAGTACCTGAACAAGAGCAGCCGCGAGCAGATCCGCGCCAAGTTCCTGCCGATCGTCAAGCAGGCCACCGACAAGGTCGGTGTCGCCCAGCAGTACAACGCCTTCGCCGGCCAAGCCAAAGGCCTGGGGCTGATCAAGGATGACGCCAACATCGAGAACTACGTGACCGAGAAGGCGCTGGATGGCCTGTTCGAGATGATTGCCAAGCAGGAAGAAAGCATCCGCCAGAACCCGGCGCAGGCCGCTACCAGCCTGGCCAAGAAAGTCTTCGGCGCACTTTGAGGCCCCTGGGGCTGCTCTGCAGCCCTTTCGCGACACAAGGCCGCTCCTACAGAGAAACGCAATCGCCTGTAGGAGCGGCCTTGTGTCGCGAATGGAGGGCAAAGCCCTCCCCCACGATCTTCAGACTTTCTTCACCCTGAACCACGCCGCATACAAAGCCGGCAGGAACAGCAGTGTCAATGCCGTAGCCACGATCAACCCCCCCATGATCGCCACCGCCATCGGCCCATAGAACACACTGCGCGACAACGGGATCATCGCCAGCACCGCCGCCAGCGCGGTCAGCACGATCGGACGGAAGCGCCGCACCGTGGCCTCGATGATCGCCTGCCAGCGGTCCAACCCCGACGCAATATCCTGCTCGATCTGGTCCACCAGGATCACCGAGTTGCGCATGATCATGCCCGCCAGGGCGATGGTGCCGAGCATGGCGACAAAGCCGAACGGTTGGCGGAACACCAGCAGGAACAGGGTCACGCCAATCAGCCCCAACGGCGCAGTAAGGAATACCATCACCGTGCGCGAGAAGCTGCGTAGCTGGATCATCAGCAGGCTCAGCACCACCACAATGAACAGTGGCATGCCGGCGTTTACCGACTTTTGCCCGCGCTCCGAGTCTTCCACCGTGCCGCCCACTTCCAGCAGGTAGCCATCCGGCAGCTTGGCCTTGATCTCCTGCAAGGTCGGCAGGATCTGCTGCACCAGGGTCGCAGGCTGCTCCTTGTCATAGATGTCGGCACGTACGGTCACCGTCGGCAGGCGATTGCGGTGCCAGATGATGCCTTCCTCGAAGCCATACTCCAGGGTTGCCACCTGCGACAGCGCCACGCTCTGGCCGTTGCTGGTGGGCAACGCCAGGCTACCGAGATTGCCCAGTTCGCCACGTTCCTGCTGGGTGCCACGCAAGAGGATCTCGATCAGTTCATTGTCCTCGCGGTACTGGCTGACCGTGGTACCGGTCAGCGAGCTCTGCAGGAAGCTCGATAGCTGCGCGGTGCTTACGCCCAAGGCGCGGGCGCGGTCTTGATCGATCTCCAGGAATACCGCCTTGCTCGGCTCTTCCCAGTCCAGGTGCACGTTGACCACATGCGGGTTCTCACGCACCTTGTCCGCCACCTCGCGGGCCAGGGCACGGGCCTTCTCGATGTGCTCGCCAGTGACCCGGAACTGCACCGGGTAGCCCACGGGAGGGCCATTTTCCAGGCGCGTGACGCGGGCGCGCAGGTCGGGGAACTGCTGGTCGACAGTGTTGATCAGCCAGCTGCGCAGGCGCTCGCGGTCTTCCATCGACTTGGCCAGCACCACGAACTGGGCAAAGCTGGCGGCTGGCAGTTGCTGGTCCAACGGCAGGTAGAAGCGCGGCGAACCGGTCCCCACATAGGCCACGTAGTTATCGATGCCGTCCTGCTGTCTGAGCAACGCTTCCAGCTGCTTGACCCGCTCGGCCGTATTGGCCAGCGAGGCACCTTCGGCGAGCTTCAGATCGACCATCAGCTCCGGGCGCCCCGAAGCCGGGAAGAACTGCTGCGGCACGAAGCGGAACAGCAGGATGCTGCCGACAAAGGCGGCAATAGTCAGCAGGATCACCGTCTTGCGTCGCCGCACGCACCACTCCACCACACGCCGCACGCGCTGGTAGAACGGCGTGCCGTATGGGTCGGGTGCATGCCCGTCCTTGCCATGGCGGGCGGCATGCAGCTTGGCCAGGTCCGGCAGCAGCCTTTCGCCCAGGTAAGGCACGAAGACCACGGCCGCGACCCACGAGGTCAGCAGCGCGATGGTCACCACCTGGAAGATCGAGCGGGTGTATTCGCCGGTGCTGGAGGCCGCCGTGGCAATCGGCAGGAAGCCCGCTGCCGTAATCAGCGTACCGGTGAGCATCGGGAACGCCGTACTGGTCCAGGCGTAGCTGGCCGCCTTGAGGCGGTCGAAGCCCTGCTCCATCTTGATCGCCATCATCTCCACGGCAATGATCGCGTCGTCCACCAACAGGCCCAGCGCCAGCACCAGCGCACCGAGCGAGATCTTGTGCAGACCGATGCCGAAGTAGTACATGGCGGCGAAGGTCATGGCCAGCACCAGCGGGATGGCCAAGGCCACCACCAGGCCGGTGCGCAGGCCGAGGGAGAAGAAGCTCACCAGCAGCACGATGACCAGCGCCTCGACCAGCACCTGGACGAATTCGCCGACACCGGCCTTGACCGCCGCCGGTTGGTCCGAAACCTTGCGCAGCTCCATGCCAGCCGGCAGGTTGCGCGCCAGGCGCTCGAACTCGCCCTCCAACGCCTTGCCCAGCACCAGAATGTCGCCGCCATCCTTCATCGACACCGCCAGGCCGATGGCGTCCTCGCCCATGAAGCGCATGCGCGGTGCGGGCGGGTCGTTGAAGCCACGGTGTACATCGGCCACATCGCCGATGCGGAAGGTGCGGTCGCCCACCCGGATGGGGAACTGGCGGATCTCGTCAACGCTGTCGAAACGCCCGCTCACCCGCAGTTGCAGGCGCTCGCTGGGGGTTTCGAAGAAGCCGGCGGTGCTGACCGCGTTCTGCTCACGCAGCGCCTGCTGTACCGCCTCCAGCGGCACGCCGAGGGTGGCCAGCTTGAGGTTGGACAGCTCGATCCAGATTTTCTCGTCCTGCAGGCCGACCAGCTCGACCTTGCCAACGTCCTTGACCCGTTGCAGCTGGATCTGGATACGGTCGGCGTAGTCCTTGAGCACCGCGTAATCGAAGCCGGCGCCGGTCAATGCGTAGATATTGCCGAACGTGGTGCCGAACTCATCGTTGAAGAACGGCCCCTGGATTTCCGGTGGCAGGGTATGACGGATGTCCGCGACCTTCTTGCGGATCTGGTACCACAGCTCGGGAATGTCCTTGGAATGCAGCGAGTCGCGAGCCATGAAGGTGACCTGCGATTCACCCGGGCGCGAGAACGAGACGATCTTCTCGTACTCGCCGGTCTCCATCAGCTTCTTCTCGATGCGCTCGGTGACCTGGCGCGAGACTTCCTCAGCCGTGGCACCCGGCCACAGGGTACGGATGACCATGGCCTTGAAGGTGAACGGAGGGTCTTCGCTCTGCCCCAGCTTGGTGTAGGACATCGCGCCAATGGCAGCCAACAAAATCATCAGGAACAGCACGATCTGGCGATTGCGCAACGCCCAGGCGGAAAGGTTGAAACCCATCGGGACTTACTCCTTGACCGTCAGGTTCACCGCACGGTTGGTGCGGTCCACCGGCCGCACCTCCTGCCCTTCGCGCAGCACATGGCCGCCGGCCGCCACCACCCAGTCGCCTGGCGCGAGGCCTTCGAGCACCGGCACGGTTTCAGTGCCGTAAGGGCCAAGGCGCACCATCGCCCGCTCCAGGCGACTGTCCTTGTTGACCCGCCAGACATAAGCCTGGCCGTTTTCGGCGGTGACGGCCGACAACGGCACCGCCAGCGGAATCACGCCGTCATGGGCAATGAATACCCGCGCACTCTGCCCAAGCTCGGCGGGCACCTTGGCCGAAGTGAAGGCGATACGGGCGGCGAACGTGCGTGAGCGCGGGTCGGCTGCCGGCGACAGCTCGCGAATGCGCCCCGGGAAACGCTCGTTGGGGTGCGACCACAATTCCACGCTGACATCCTGGCCCACGGCAAAGCGGGCGAACTGCTGCTCCGGCAGGCCGATGGCCACTTCACGCTCGCCGTCGGCGGCCAAGGTGAACACCGTTTGCCCGGCAGCGACCACTTGGCCGACTTCGACCTGACGCTTGGCGATCACGCCCGCCTGCGGCGCACGCAGCACGGCGTATTCGGCCTGGTTGCCGGCCACGTCGAACTCGGCCTTGGCCTGCTTGAGGCGGGCCATGCCAGCGCGGTAGAGGTTTTCTGCATTGTCGTACTGGGAGTGGCTGACCATCTGCCGATCCAGCAGCTTCTGGTAGCGGTCGCGCTCGGTGCGCACCAGCGACAGGTTGGCTTCGGCTGCCGCCAGCTGGGCGCGGTTGGCCTCCAGCTGCAGGCGTACGTCCTGCGGGTCAAGTTCGGCCAGCGCCTGCTCGGCCTTGACCCGCTGCCCTTCCTCCACCAGGCGCTTGCTGACTTTGCCGCCAATGCGGAAGGCCAGCTCCGGCTCGAAGCGCGCGCGCACTTCACCGGGGTAACTGTCGGCAGCGGCTTCGGCCGGCTGCGGCTGAACCACCAAGGCCGGGCGCGGTGCGGCAGGCGCGGCGGCTTCCTGGCCGCAGGCGGCCAGCAACAGCGCGGCAGCAGCGGGCAGGGCGAGGGACAAGGCATGGCGCAACATGATGAATCCTTTCGCGAAGTACACATCGAATATTTATACTGGCGAGTATATTAAATCAGGGAACCGAGGCCGGGAAGCCAGCGTCGGAAAGAAAATCAACATTAATGAGGGGCGCGTCCTGCAGCCGGAAGCTGTTTCAGCCGGTAAGATGGGCGCCCCTTCAACCAGATGCGGATTCCAATGTCCAACGACGCACCCAACGGCCCGGGCCGGCCCAAGGACCTGGCAAAGCGCGAGGCCATCCTCGAAGCCGCCAAGGCCCTGTTCCTCAGCCTCGGCTATGCCAACACCAGCATGGATGCGGTCGCTGCGGCGGCAGGTGTTTCAAAGCTCACGGTCTACAGCCACTTCACCGACAAGCAGACGCTGTTCGACTCGGCGGTCATGGCGACCTGCCAGAACCAGTTGCCTGACTTGATGTTCGAGTACCCCGAGGGGGCCGCGGTGGAGGATGTGCTGCTGAACATCGGCCGCAGCTTTCAGGCGCTAATCAGCAGCGACGAAGCGGTCAAGCTCTGCCGCCTGATCATGGCCCAAAGCAGCCACGACCCTGGGTTTGGCGCGTATTTCTACGAAGCCGGGCCGAAGCGGCTGCTGATGGGAATGGAAGCACTATTGCGCAGGATAGATGGGTGCGGGCTGCTGCGCATTGCCAACCCGTTGCAGGCGGCGGAGCACTTCTTCAGCCTGGTCAAGGGCGCGCCGGATTACCGGTTGTTGCTGGGCTGCGCCGGGCCGCTGGAAGGGGATGAGGCCGAGGCCCATGTGCGCGAGGTGGTGGCGTTGTTTATTCGGGCATTCCGAGCCTGAGTCAGCCTCTGCTGGCCTCTTCACGGCTAAAGCCGCGAAGAGGCCAGCGCAGGCGATCAAGCTTTCAGCGCTTTCTTCGGATAGATGTCATAGCGGCTGGACTTGCCTTCCAGGCTATGGCTCGGCTTCGGCCCATCGATGATCGGCGCTTTGCGCGGCCGCTTCACCACCACCCGGTGGCTGGCCAGCGCCAGTGCCGCCTCCAACAACGCCGGTGCATCCAGGTCATCGCCAACCAGCGGCCGGAACACGCGCATTTCCTTTTTCACCAAGGCGCTCTTGTCACGGTGCGGGAACATCGGGTCGAGGTAGATCACCTGTGGCGCCTCGCCCTCCCAACTGCGCATACGCTCGATGGCGTTGCCAGTCAGCAGGCGCATGCGCCCGACAATCGGCCCCACCTCTTCATCCAGGCGGCCCCGCGCCAAACCGTCTTCCAGTAACGCGGCAACCAGCGGCTGGCGCTCGATCAGGGTCATCTGGCAGCCCAGGCTGGCCAGCACGAACGCGTCCTTGCCCAGCCCCGCCGTGGCATCCAGCACCTGCGGCCGCACACCTTGGGCGATGCCCACCGCCTTGGCAATCATCTGTCCGTTGCCACCTCCGAACTGGCGCCGGTGCGCGGCCTGGCCTTCGACGAAGTCCACCCGCACCGGCCCGGGTGCCTGTGGACCCAGTTGCTGGATCTGCAAGCCATCGACGCCGACCTGCACGGCAAACCCGGCGTCTTCGTCCTGCAATGGCAGCGCCAGGCGCTCAGCCCATGCGGCGGCCTGCGCTTCGAACTCAGCCGACAGCGCCTCGACCCGGATACCAGTGCCCTGCTCTTCCATCATTCACACCTAAAAATTGAACCCAGCCCCTCATGTATCGGCCGCCACGGCCGATACAGGCAATATCCCGCTATTCTGCCAGAGCACAGCGCGCACGACTGCCATGACAGAAACTCTTCCCATCGGTTTGACCTACTTGTCGCCTGTCGGCAACTACGGTCGGCAGAATACCCAGGCACTCGGGGGCGTCAGCCACCTGTGGCAGGATTTTTTTGCCCGCGCCATGGCCGAGCAGCAAGCAGAAGAACCCGACAGCGTCAGCCAGGCCATGGTGCAGTACGACCAAGCCAGTGGCGAGCCGATCGGCGGGGCCAAAGCCCTGGCAATGATCGAAACCCAGCGCGCCTGCCCCGTACAGGACACCATCGTCGCACCGCCCGAGCCGCTGTTTTTGCCCAAGGCTGAACTCGAGGCCAACCTGCTGGAGCCGGCTGCGGAACCGTTCAGCGCCGCCGAGATGATCCAGCAGCAGCGCCAGCTCGACATCAGCAACAACTGGCTGCGCCCGGTTGTAATGAGCCAGGGTCACCCGCTCCCCGAGCCAGGCCCGGGCCCTTCCCCCCGCCCGCTGCACCTGCCGATCGCCGAATTCGAGATGAACCTGCTCGATCCCGCACCCGAGCCGTTTGACCAGGCGACCATGGCCAAGCAGCAACACGACCTGGAATTCGACATGCACTGGGCACGCCCGGTGGTGCTGAACAACGTTCGCGTGCACGCCTGAGATCAGCGGCAGACCTGCCAGCGCCCCATGTCCAGATGAAAGTGATCGTGATGGGCAGCGTTGTAATCCGGCCCCAGCACCGTGCTGAAGCTGTCGCAGGCCGCTTGCCGTACCTGCCTTAGAAACTCGCCCTTGGGTCCACCCGCCTGCCAATCCCGCGCCAGCACGATGCGCTGACCGTCCCGCAGGCGAAAGCCGCTGATATCCAGCGCGTTGGCCGTTGCGTGCTGGCTCAGACGCCCCTCCTTGCGGTTGTAGACATTGCGACAGGCAAAGCTGCCCAAGTGGTCCACCTGAGCAACAGGCTGACCAAATACCCGCTGTGCAGCCGCCTGAAGACCATGCTGTTCGAACAGCGCATAAGCCACGGCCAATGGACAGCTGGCAAGAAAGCTGCTGCTTAGCCGGGCTTGGCCCAGCTCGATTCGCCATACGTTGTGCAATGGGCAGTTGGCCGATGGCGGGCTATCGGCTTGCGCCCGGTAGCGCAGGCCGGAAGTCGCCAGGGCCTGACGGCACAAGCCCGGGTCGTCGCGCAGCCGCGACAGCTTGTAGCGCGTCAGCCAGTTCGGCGGCTGGCGCACGTCCAGCGTCGCCCAGGGGTTCCAGGCGTCCGGCAGACGCCAGCCCAATTGCCACCCCACACCCGCCGCTACCAGCAGCAGGCCGCACAGCAGCATCATTGCGCGCATGGCACCTCAGCGGCGGAACAGGTCGTTGAGCTGGGCGAACGGCAACGCCTGTTCGCCATAACTGAAGGTACCATGATCACGAATTTCCAGCGCTGCGCGCTGGAATGCCCCCAATGCTGCCCGGGCCAGTGACGAACCGACACTGATGCGGCGCACGCCAAGGTCCTGCAACTGGTTGACGCTCAGCGGCACACCGGCCAGCCCCATCAACACGTTGACCGGCTTCGGCGCCACGGCCTGCACCACCGCACGCACCTCATCGACACTGCGCAGCCCCGGCGCATAGAGCACGTCGGCGCCCGCCTCGGCGAAGGCCTGCAGGCGCAGGATGGTGTCGTCCAGGTCCATGCGCCCGTGCAGCAGGTTTTCCGCACGGGCACACAAGGTGAACGGGAACGGCAGGCTGCGGGCAGCTTGCACGGCGGCACGTACTCGCGCCACGGCCAGTTCGAGGTCGTAGATCGGTGCGTCTGCGCGGCCGCTGGCATCTTCGATCGAGCCGCCCACCAACCCCGCTTCGGCAGCACGCAAAATGGTCTGCGCGCAGTCCTCGGGCAAGTCACCGAAGCCGTTTTCCAGATCGGCGGCCACTGGCAACGGCGTGGCATCGACGATCACCCCGGCATTGTCCAGGGTTTCATCCAGGCTCAAGGCGCCTTCGGCATCCGGTCGCCCAAGGCTGAAAGCCAGGCCCGCACTGGTGGTGGCCAACGCTTCGAAGCCGAGGCTGGCCAGCAGCTTGGCGGAGCCGGCATCCCAAGGGTTGGGGATAACGAAGGCGCCATCACGTTCGTGCAGTGCCTTGAAGGCCTCGGCTCGCAGGGTCTGTACATCCATGGTCACAACCTCCGGGGTCAGGGAATGGTCAGAGTAGTCCCAGTTGTTCGACCTCGGGGGCGCGTGGCAATTCAGGCAGAGGTGCCAGGCCTGGCAGGCGAACCATCAGCCGCTGATGGAAGCGCTGGGCCAGCGCGGCGGCCAAGCGGTTGTCGGAGGTGTGCAGAAATACATAGGGGCTGCGCCCTTCCTCGATCCAGGCGGCGACCTTATCAACCCAGGGCGTGAGGAAGGTTTCGTTGGCCGCAAGATCGGGGTGGCCGATGAAGCGGATTTGTGGGTGCTGGCTGAAGGCCGCAGGGCGTGGTGGCACCTTTGGCTTCTTCGACTGGGCATGCAGCACGGCAGGGTCGCGCGAGGTGCAACTGAACAGCGCGCGCGGGTCGAGGCAGATGCGTTCCACGCCGCGCTCGTGAAGCAGGCGGTTGAGCAGCCGCTCCTCCTCGCCCTTGGCGAAGAATGCGTGGTTACGCACCTCAACGGCTACCGGCACGCCGATTTCGTCGAGGAAGTAGCACAGTTCACCAAGCCGTGCAGGGCTGAATTGCGCCGGCAACTGCAGCCAGTAGGGCGATACGCGCTGGCCCAGCGGGGCCATCAGGCGGGTGAAGTCGAAGGCCGCTTCCAGCTGATCACGCAGGTCACCGGCATGGCTGATGTCCCTCGGGAACTTGGCAGTGAAACGGAAGTGCGCGGGCATGACCTGCGCCCAGCGGGCGATGGTGCCGGGAGCGGGGCGTGCATAGAACGTGGTATTGCCTTCAACGGCGTTGAAAACCTGGCTGTAGTAGCCAAGCATTTCATTCGTGTTGGCGTCGGCGGGATACAGGTAGTCGCGCCAGGCGTTCTCGCTCCAGGACGGGCAACCTACAAAGTAAGGAAGGGATGATGGACTCATCCATCAAATGTACAGGTCGAGCCCCAGTACTTCCATGTCCCAGTCGGTAAAACCGGCCGTGCTGAGGTAACTGGCCAGCGCCGTGGCGGTGCGCCGGTCACGGGCGCGGGGGAACACCATGTCCTGTTGGCGAGCCGGCAAACCCGCTGGGCGACGACGAGCAGCAGCTTCTTGCGCGACCTCGCTCTCTTCGATCAGCTCGGCATCGTCGACGCTCTCGTCACGCAACACTGCCTTGCGCGGCGTTCGCTTGATCGGGTAGGACTGCGATGAGAAACCGTCGATACGCATGGCATGAGCACTCAGGACCAATGATGGCAATTTAGCAGCATCAGAGGTCCATCGCTAATGCTTGAGTGATAACTGGACCACAGTTTGCACCGAAGGTTTTATCATCAACCGCGATAACCGACGAACAGTACTCAGCGCGCCTTGGGTGTGGCTACATTATCGCGCAAGTAAACCGGTTGCGCCTGTTCGGCAGCGATCGCCTCGCCACGGGCCCAGGCGAAGCTGGCCAGGCTGAGGACGTCCAGGGCATTGGGCAGGGCCGCTGGGTTACTGGGGCTGGCCTGTACCGCCAGACGCTCGGCATAGCCCCAGCCGGTACCGGCACCAAACCAGTCACCACTGCTGCCTTCAGGCAGTGCCACGCGCTCAGGCGCCAGCACGGCCTCCAGGCCCTGCAGGCGCATTTCACCCGCTTCAGCCTTGTAGCAACCCCAATACACTTCATCCATGCGTGCATCGATGGCGGCGGCCACCTGCTGCACGCCCTGCTCGCGCAACGCGCCCTGGGCCAGCGCGGCCAGGTTGGACACCGGCAGCACCGGGCGCTCCAGCGCAAACGCCAGGCCCTGCACCACACCGATGGCGATGCGCACACCCGTGAACGCGCCCGGACCACGGCCGAAGGCGATGGCATCCAGGGCGTTCAGCGCCACGCCGGCGTCCGCCAGCAGCTGCTTGACCATCGGCAGCAGCTTCTGCGCATGCATGCGCGGGATCACCTCGTAATGGCTGGTTACCTTGCCGTCATGCAGCAGCGCGACGGAACAGGCTTCGGTGGCGGTATCCAGGGCCAGCAGGGTGGTCATCGAACGGGTATCCAGGTGCTAGGGAAAAAGAGCGGCAGTATAAACGACAACGGCCCGCAAGCGGGCCGTTGTGACACACGGTGGTGGATCAGCTCAGGGCTGCCAACACCTTGGCGGTGATCGACTCGACCGAGCCGACACCTTCGATGTGGCTGTACTTCGGCTTGCCGGCGTTGGCAGCCGACAGCTTCTGGTAGAAGTCCACCAGCGGCTTGGTCTGGCTGTGGTAGACCGACAGGCGGTGACGCACGGTTTCTTCCTTGTCGTCGTCGCGCTGGATCAGGTCTTCGCCGGTGACGTCGTCCTTGCCTTCCACTTTCGGCGGGTTGTACTGAATGTGGTAGGTACGGCCCGAGGCCAGGTGCACACGGCGGCCAGCCATGCGGCCGACGATTTCTTCGTCATCGACGGCGATTTCGACCACGGCGTCGATGTCCACGCCGGCGGCAACCATGGCTTCAGCTTGCGGAATGGTGCGCGGGAAGCCGTCGAACAGGCAGCCATTGGCGCAATCCGGCTGGGCGATGCGCTCCTTGACCAGGCTGATGATCAAATCGTCGGAAACCAGCTGACCGGCATCCATGACTTTCTTCAGTTCCAGGCCCAGTGGGGTACCGGCCTTGACGGCGGCACGCAGCATGTCACCGGTGGAGATCTGTGGAATACCGAACTTCTCGGTGATGAACTTTGCCTGAGTACCTTTACCGGCCCCGGGAGCTCCCAGCAGAATTACGCGCATCTCGTGCTCCTCAAATTTTTTTATGAAATTCAATGGATTCGGCAAGCGAGGCCAAGTCCGGAAAATCGGGTATGACCATAAATCGGTCAGAAGGCTGCTCAAGATACACAGCGCCCGGCAGCCAGACAAGCGTCCCAAAGTTGCAGCATTGCGTCATTTGTATGCAAAACCGAAGGTGGTTGCGCCTGGCGCAACCACCCTCCTCGCCCCGTTCTGGCCGCTTCCCTGATAACAGGGACAGGCGGCAACGCCAGCCCTCAACCGGTGTTGCGCAGGCCCGCGGCAATCCCTGCCACGGTCACCAGCAAGGCCTGCTCCAACGGGCTGTCCAGAGCGGCTTCGCGGCTGCGAGAACGGGCAAGCAATTCGGCCTGCAGGCGGTGCAGCGGGTCCAGGTAGGTATTGCGCAGGCTGATGAATTCCAGGGTCTCGGGGCTGTGAGCCAGTAGCACCGGCTGCCCGGTAAGGCCCAGAACCACTTGGCACGACTGCGACAATAGGTCGCGCAGGTGCGCACCTAAAGGAAGCAACTCCGGTTGCACTAGACGTTGGTCGTAGGCTTCGGCGATTTGCGCATCGGCCTTGGCCAGGACCATTTCCAGCATGTCGATACGGGTGCGGAAGAACGGCCACTGCTCGCGCATCTGCGCCAGCAACTCGCCCTGGCCGCGCGCCAGGGCATTGCTCAGGGCCGTTTCCCACCCCAGCCAGGCCGGCAGCATCAGGCGCGTCTGGGTCCAACCGAAAATCCACGGAATCGCCCGCAGGCTTTCGATGCCACCAGCACGACGCTTGGCCGGGCGGCTGCCCAGCGGCAGGCGGCCCAGCTCCTGCTCGGGGGTCGACTGGCGGAAGTATTCGACGAAGTCGGGGTTTTCCCGCACCACGCCACGGTAAGCCTTGACACCGTCGGCTGCCAGTTGGTCCATCAGCTCACGCCAGGCCGGCTCTGGGGGCGGTGGCGGCAGCAAGGTGGCCTCCAGCACAGCCGCCAGGTACAGGTTGAGGTTTTGCTCGGCGATGCCCGGCAAGCCGAACTTGAAGCGGATCATCTCGCCCTGCTCCGTGGTGCGGAACCGCCCTGCCACCGAGCCTGGCGGCTGCGACAGGATCGCCGCGTGGGCCGGGCCGCCGCCACGGCCGACGGTACCACCGCGGCCATGGAACAGCAGCAGCTCGACCTGGTGCTCGCGGCAGATGCGCACCAGGTTTTCCTGGGCGCGGTACTGGGCCCAGGCGGCGGCTGTGGTGCCAGCGTCCTTGGCCGAATCGGAGTAACCGATCATTACCTCCTGCGGCCCGCGCAAGCTGGCGCGGTAGCCTGGCAGGCCAAGCAGGCGCTGCATCACCGGCCCGGCGTTGTCCAAATCGGCCAGCGTCTCGAACAACGGCACCACGCGCATCGGCCGGGTCAGGCCGGCTTCCTTGAGCACCAGTTGCACGGCCAGCACGTCGGAGGCCGCACCCGCCATCGAAATCACGTAGGAGCCCAGCGAGGCGCCTGGCGCCGCTGCGACCTCACGGCAGGTGGCCAGCACTTCTGCGGTCTCTGCCTGGGGTTTGAAGTGCGCCGGCAGCAAGGGCCGACGGTTCTTCAATTCGGCCTGAAGAAATGCGATACGTTGTTCTTCATCCCAGTCGGCATAACTGCCCAGGCCGAGGTAGTCGGTGATTTCGGCCAGCGCATCACGGTGCCGGGCAGCGTCTTGGCGCACGTCCAGCCGGCCAAGGAACAGACCGAAGGTCACCGCCCGGCGCAGGCTGTCGAGCAGCGGACCATCGGCGATCACGCCCATGCCGCACTCATGCAACGATTGATAGCACAGCTCCAGCGGGGCGATCAGGTCGCGGTTGTCCACCAGCACGTCGGCGCTGGCCGGCTGGCGGCTGGTCAACGCGACCTGGGCCCAGGCGCGGGTCGCTCGCAAGCGCTCACGCAGTTGCTTGAGCAGCGCCCGATAGGGCTCGGCACTGTCACCCACACGCTCGCGCAGTGCGTTGCTGGCCTGCTGCATGGACAGCTCGGCCGCCAATGCATCGACATCGCGCAGGAACAGGTCGGCCGCCATCCAGCGCGCCAGCAGCAGTACCTCACGGGTCACTGCGGCTGTGACATTGGGATTGCCGTCACGATCACCGCCCATCCACGAGGCGAAGCGGATCGGCGCGGCTTCCAGCGGCAGGCGCAGCCCGGTGGCTTCGAATAGCGCCTTGTCGACCTTGCGCAAATGGTTGGGGATGGCATGCCACAGCGAATGCTCGATCACCGCGAAGCCCCACTTGGCCTCGTCCACAGGGGTTGGCCGGGTGCGGCGGATCTCCTCGGTGTGCCAGGCCTCGGCAATCAGCCGGCGCAGGCGCTCGCGTACCTGCTGGCGCTCGGCGTCGGTCAGGTCGCGGTGGTCCTGCACCGCCAGCTGGCCGGCGATGGCATCGTATTTCTGGATCAACGTGCGCCGCGCCACTTCAGTCGGGTGCGCGGTCAGCACCAGCTGGATATCGAGCTTGGCCAGTTGCCGGGCCAGGGCGTCATCCTTGTGCCCGGCCTGCTTCAATCGCGCCAGCAGTTCGGGCAAGACCCGCGCCTCGAACGGTTCTGGCTGGCCAGCATCGCGACGGCGGATCAGCTGATACTGCTCGGCCATGTTGGCCAGGTTGAGGAACTGGTTGAAGGCTCGCGCCACCGGCAGCAGGTCTTCTTCGGCAAGGTCGGCCAAGGTCGAGCTCAACTGCTCGCCAGCGCCGCGGCGGTCGGCCTTGGCGCTGTGGCGGATGTCCTCGATCTTCTGCAGGAACGCATCACCGTGCTGCTGGCGAATGGTCTCGCCGAGCAACTCCCCCAACACATGGACATCTTCACGCAGGCGCACATCGATATCAGTCATTGGCCCTCTCTTCGGCGCGGCTCGCCGCACTCTGCTCAGGAAACAGCACTGGCCCAAGAGTGCCCACTGCCGGGGCGCGATGGCAAGCCGCGATCGCACATAGCAAACTAAAATCAAGGCACAGCAGTCCGATGCAATGCAGCCTTTTCTGGCGTTGACAGAGGTCATCATGAAAATCCGCGAACTCGCCCAGCACTGGGAGCAGAATGCCGCCGGCACCCTGAGCCCTACCGGCCACGCCTTGCATTTGGACCTGGAGTCCGAGGCACGCCTGGCCGCCCTCATCGACATGTACCCCAAGCGCACCGCCGAGGAACTGCTCGGCGAACTGGTCGCCGCCGCGCTGGAAGAGCTGGAAGCCAGCTTCCCTTACGTGCAAGGCCGCAAGGTCATTGCCACAGACGAGGAAGGTGACCCGTTGTTCGAAGACATCGGCCCGACCCCGCGCTTCCTGGCGCTTTCACGGCGCCACTTGCACGACCTCAGCAACACCGGCGACGACAGCGGCAACTGAGCCCGCAACAGGAAATCCGGGCCTGCAACGGGCCCGGAAACCACTCCAGACATCGAAAGTTCCGGGCGAATTTCGCTGACCGACCAGTCAGAAATAAATAGCCAAATGTTCATTTTTTTCGGAACCATTCAAAAAACGGTCAAGTCCCAGCCAATAGCCATCACGCTAAAACCCTGCACACCTGCCGTGTCGCATCGTTCAGCGCAAGCGCAGGCAATGCCAGGGATTGAGCGATGGACTGCCACGGATATCGTCGTAATCAGGAGTGATCCAATGGAACTGACCACCATCAAGACCCGCACCCCGAAACTCTCATCTACTCACGTGCGCGGGTTCAAGCTGGCCGCGCTGGCCCTGGGCAGCAGCCTGGTCCTGGCCGGCTGTGCAGGCAACCCGCCTACCGAGCAGTACGCTGTGACCCAGTCTGCCGTGAACGCTGCCGTCAGTGCCGGTGGCACCGAGTTCGCCGCCGTGGAAATGAAATCGGCCCAGGACAAGTTCAAGCAGGCTGAAATCGCCATGCACGACAAAAAGTACGATGAGGCCAAACGCCTGGCCGAGCAGGCCGAATGGGACGCCCGCGTCGCCGAGCGCAAGGCCCAGGCAGCCAAGGCCCAGAAGGCCGTGCAGGATGCCCGCCAGGGCGTTCAGGACGTACGCCAGGAAGGTCTGCGCAGCGCTGAATGAGCGCCGCCACGCCAACCCAAGCCTTCGCAACTGATCAAAGGATGAACACTATGCGCAACCACGTCATGATTCCCGCTCTGCTGGCCCTGAGCGTAGGCCTCGCTGCCTGCTCCCACGACCCGAACCCTAACCTGGAGTCGGCCCGCACCAATTTCTCGGCGCTGCAGAGTGACCCGCAGTCGAGCAAGGTCGCCGCACTCGAGACCAAGGATGCTCAGGACTGGCTGAACAAGTCCGACAAGGCCTTCATGGACCGTGAAGACAGCAAGAAGGTCGACCAGCTCGCCTACCTGACCAACCAGCGTATCGAGGTGGCCAAGGAAACCATCGCCTTGCGCACTGCCGAGAATGAGCTGAAGAATGCCTCGGCCCAGCGCGCCCAGGCCAAGCTTGACGCTCGCGACGCGCAGATCGCCAAGCTGCAGGAAAGCCTGAACGCCAAACAGACCGACCGCGGCACCCTGGTGACCTTCGGTGACGTGCTGTTCGACTTCAACAAGGCCACCCTCAAGAGCAACGCCTACCCGAACATCACCAAGCTGGCTCAGTTCCTTCAGGAGAACCCTGAGCGCAAAGTGATCGTCGAGGGTTACACCGACAGCGTCGGCTCAGCCAACTACAACCAGACCCTGTCTGAACGCCGTGCCGCCAGCGTGCGCGCGGCGCTGGTACGTGCCGGCGTGGACCCGGCGCGTGTAGTCGCCCAGGGTTATGGCAAGGAGTACCCGGTAGCGGACAACGGCAGCAACTCGGGCCGTGCGCAGAACCGTCGGGTGGAGGTGACCATCTCCAACGACAACCAACCGGTGGCACCGCGTTCGGTGAGCCAGATTCAGCAGTAAGGCTGGTCAGCTGAAATGAGAAAGTCCCGCTTGATGCGGGGCTTTTCTTTTGCCTGTTCCGGCCCTTTCGCGGCTAAAGCCGCTCCACAGGAATATCACTGCCCTTGAGGACCGCGCCGTCCCTGTGGGAGCGGCTTTAGCCGCGAAAGGGCCGGTATAGGCGCCTAAGAGGCTCGGCTCACTGCACCCGCTGCGGCGTCTCTTCACCCATGCAGCGCACCGCACGCTTGCGGCTGTCCACCAGCACGCCGGTCAGGCCTTTCTGCTCGGTATCGAACAGCACCAGCACGCCATCCACGCACTGTGCCACCTGCGGCGCCGGGTCCAGGGACACCTTGTAGTCCTCGCCGGGGATGGTCTTGAGCATGGTGAAGTCCTGCAGCAGCAGCGCATCCTCGGGTTTGGCGAAATGCAGGTAGCCGTAGTACCAGAGGGCTCCCACCGTCACGATGATGCTGCCGACACCGGTCAGGATCAGCGGGATGGCGTTGCGTTCTTCACTCATTGCTGGTTCTTCTCGTCAGGGTAGTTGGGCACTTCGGCCAGCCGCCGCAGGCCGTTGAAGTGGCTGGGGTCATCAAGAAAGCGCAACATCACCTGGCGCCACACCGGGTCGGCGAAGGTCTGCACGTGGCCACCACGGGTCAGTTGCAGCACACGCGGGGCCGGTGTGTTCTGGTACAGGCCGATGGCACTGTCCATTGGCACCAGGGTGTCGTCGATGCTGTGGAAGAACAGCTTCGGCGGGCTGCTCAGCTGCCCGATGGAATGGATTGCACTGTCGCCGTCCGGCACCAGCCAGGACAGCGGCACCTGCAGCGGCCAGGTCATCCACGAAGTGCTCAGGGCATAACGGCCGACTGCACGATAACTGGCAGGCACGCCGTCGAACACCAAGGCACTGAAGCGCTGGCGCTGCTCTGGGTGCTGCGCCAGGTAGTGGATCGCCATGGCTCCCCCGAGGCTCTGGCCAAGCAGCACCAGGGGCTTGCCCTTGACCTCGGGGGCCCGGTTCAGCCACGCCATCGTCGCGTCGATGTCCTGGTAGACCTCGGGCAGGCTCGGCGTGCCTTCGGACAGGCCGTAGCCGCGGTAATCGATCATCAGCACCTGGTAGCCCTGCTCCGGCAGCCAGTAGCTACCGCCCAGGTGGCCCGGCAGGTTGCCGCCATTGCCGTGCAGGTGCAGCACCGTCCCTTTCACCGCCACCCCCGCCTTGGCCGGCAGCCACCAGCCGTGCAGGCGCAAACCATCGACGGTGGTCAGGGTCACATCGCGGTATTCCAGCTTGGCCCTGGCGGGGGTGAACGGTTCGCCGGGTTCGGGGTAGAACAGCAGGCTGCTGCAACCGCTTAGCCCCAGCATGAGCAAGCCGAGGGCGAGCAGGCGGCAACGTTCAGAGAATGTTCGCGTAGTCGGCTTCAATACGATCCAGGCTCAGGTGGTTGAGGAAGTTGGAGAAGCACATCCAGGCCGACAGCGCGTTAAGGTCACGGAACTGCTCAGGCAGGTACTTGGGTGGCTCCACCAGCCCCTCCTCGACCAGCTGGCGCAGGGTGCGCATGTCTTCCAGGGTGGTCTTGCCGCAGAACAATAGTGGGATCTGTTCGAGCTTGCCCTTCTTCACGGCCAACTGAATGTAGTTGTAAACCATGATGAAGCCCTTGAGGTAGGACAAGTCCTTGGTGAATGGCAGGCCGTTGGGCACCGAGCCGCGGAACACCCGGCTGGCGTTGCTGTAGCTCTGTCCCATCTCGAAGCCCTGTTCGCGGAAGAAGTCGAATACCTGTAGGAAGTCGGCGCCCTCCTCGACCATATGGATGGCACGGGTGCGGTTGGTCAGCTTGCGCAGGCGACTGGGGTAGGAAGCGAAGGCAATCACCTCCATGAGAATCGCCAGGCCTTCCTGCGTCACCGTCGACGAGGGCGGGCCCTTGGCCAGGAAGGTGCAGATCGGCTGGTTCAGGCCGTTGAGGGTGGTCCCCACGTGCACCAGCCCTTCATGCACCTCCAGCGCACGTACGTCGCGGTTGTTGAACATGGCATCGGCGCGCACCTTGATGTAGTCGGCACCGGCTGCGGCATCGGCGACGATACCGTCCGACTCGAACACGCGGATGGTTTCCTCGGCCTCGCCAAACACCTTGTTCAGGCGGCGCTGGAGGATGTCCACGGCCTCCTTGGCGGTCAGGTTCTTCGGCTCGTCCTTGAGGTCGCCGCGCCCGTCGATGTTGTTCAGGTAATCCGAAAGCATCAGTCCCAGGTCGGCCAGGGTCGGGTCACCGGCGTGGAAAGCGTCGGAGGCGGCGCCGTAAAGCTCTTGGGAGATCAGCCCGAAGTCTTCGGTTCCTCGGGCTTCGAGCATGCGCACAACCATGCGGTATTCGCGGCACATGCGCTTCATGATCTGCCCGACCGGGTTGAACTGGCCGAGCTGGCGAATGATGTCACGCTCGATGGCCTGGAACTCGGCCTTCACCGCGCTGGAGTCGAACGCCAGCGGGCGGCCCAGGTAGTAATCGCGGTCAACGGCGGGCGGCTCCTTGCCCTTGGCCTTGAGGAAGCCTTGACGAATGTTGTCGTCCCATTTCACCGCGTCCAGAACCCGGATCGGGGTCTGCGCCGCGACGATGCGGTCGGACAAGGCGCGGATGGTTTGCTGATACTCGTCCACGGAGGACTCCTTGATCTGGCCCTGACTATTTGCCGCTGCGCTGGAAGCGCGCCACTTCGACGAACAGGTCGGAGTTGGCCGGGTCATCCAGGTAGGCAAGCACGCGCGGCGATGGGCTGTCGATCAGCACGCCCTGTTCGTTTTCTTCCGCTACCTGGGTGCTGCGCCCGCTCAGCTCCTTCTTCTCGACCGCCTGCTGCACCTGCTCGACGTCCAGGTTGTAGACCACCAGTTCCTTGCCATCGACGATGTCGAAGCCACCAATCAGGAAGTTGCCGCCCAGGCGCTTGGGCACGCCAGCCGACAGGTACCAGCGGTTGCCATGGCGCGACACGGTGAACGTGTATTCCTCGGGTGCCTTGCCTTTGGCCGTGGCCACCGCCTTGTAGGCATCGCCCCCGGCGCGGCTGATGGTCAGCTTCAGCGGTTCGCCCCAGGCGTCCTTGCTGCTCCATTTGCCGAGCAAGGCCTTGGGCGCCGCCTGGTTGCTCGGCAGCGGCTCATGAAAGCTCACCAGACAACCGCCCAGCAGGAGGAATGACAACGTCAACAACACCACACGCCAGGCTTTCATCAGGTTCTCCTTGAAGGTTCGGTCTCAGCTCAGGCCGATGCCAGCACCAGGTGCAGGTAACGGGTAAGCATAGCGAGCATCTGCCCATCGGCTTGCGTATCGGCATCCTTGAGCAGGCCCTGATATTCCATCTGCTCGATTATCGCCGTCAACATTTGGGCGTCCTGTTCCGGTTGCTGCGAGCCGACCACCTGCAGCAACTGGCGGGCGCCGTGCAGCAGAATCTGCTCATGCGCGCACACCAGCTCGGCCAGGCGTGGGCACAGCAGCGCCTCCTGGCGGAAGGCCTGCTCGGCCATCATGAAGTCGCGACGGTTGAGCAACTGGCGCTGGACATAGTCGGCGGTCATGCGGGCTATTTCATCGGCCAGCCGCGCCCTCGACTGCACGCTGCCATCCCCCTGGGCCAGCAACTGGCGCAGGACCACCTCGGTGTTCGCCCAGAGCTTGGCCATGTAGTCAGCGCTGCGCTCGACGTACTGGGCGAAAGTATCGGTGAGCAGGTCTTCGATGTCCTTGAAGTAGTAGGTGGTGGCCGACAGCGGCACACCCGCCTCCGCAGCCACGGCGCGGTGGCGTACGCCGCGTACGCCATCGCGCACGACGATGCGCATGGCAGCGTCGAGAATCAGCTGGCGGCGCTGTTCGCTGCCTTGACGGGCGGTCTTGCGACCCTGGTACTGCACGCTTTCAGCGACGGCGGTGGCGATGCCGGCGGCGCCTTGTTGGGCCATTGCGGGGGTCACTACGGGTTACCTCATGGACAGTGGATTGCCTGTGCCGGCCCCTTCGCGGGGCAAGCCCGCTCCTACAAGGGATTGCGTAAGCCTGTAGGAGCGGGCTTGCCCCGCGAAGGGGCCGGTACAGACAACATAAAGCTTCAGGCAAGAAAAAGCCGCCCCGAAAGGCGGCTTGTTCAGTTCACTCAGGCCTGTGGGCGCATGTGCGGGAACAGGATCACGTCGCGAATCGACGGCGAGTTGGTCAGCAGCATCACCAGGCGGTCGATGCCGATGCCTTCACCGGCGGTCGGCGGCATGCCGTACTCCAGGGCGCGAACAAAGTCGGCGTCGTAGTGCATGGCTTCGTCGTCACCGGCGTCCTTCTCGGCCACCTGGGCCAGGAAGCGCTCAGCCTGGTCTTCGGCATCGTTGAGCTCGGAGTAGGCGTTGGCGATCTCGCGGCCACCGATGAACAGCTCGAAGCGGTCGGTCACGGCCGGGTTGTCGTCGTTGCGACGGGCCAGCGGCGAAACTTCGAACGGGTACTCGGTGATGAAGTGCGGCTGCTCCAGCTTGTGCTCGACCAGTTCTTCGAAAATCATCACCTGCAGCTTGCCCAGGCCTTCGTGGCCCAGCACCTTGGCACCGGCCTTCTTGGCGATGTCGCGGGCACGGTCGACGTCCTGCAGGTCGGCGGCCGTCAGCTCAGGGTTGTACTTGAGGATCGAGTCGAACACCGACAGGCGCACGAACGGCTCGCCGAAGTGGAACACCTTGTCGCCGTACGGCACATCAGTGCTACCCAGTACCAGCTGCGCCAGCTCGCGGAACAGTTCCTCGGTGAGGTCCATGTTGTCGCGGTAGTCGGCGTAGGCCTGGTAGAACTCGAGCATGGTGAATTCAGGGTTGTGACGGGTCGAGACACCTTCGTTACGGAAGTTGCGGTTGATCTCGAACACTTTCTCGAAGCCACCGACTACCAGCCGCTTGAGGTACAGCTCCGGCGCGATACGCAGGAACATGGCCATGTCCAAGGCGTTGTGGTGGGTTTCGAATGGCTTGGCTGCAGCGCCGCCAGGAATGGTCTGCAGCATCGGCGTCTCGACTTCTAGGAAGTCGCGCTCGATGAGGAACTTGCGGATGTGCGAGATCACCTGCGAACGCACACGGAAGGTGTGGCGGGTTTCTTCGTTGACCATCAGGTCGACGTAGCGCTGGCGGTAGCGCTGCTCGGTGTCGGTCAGGCCGTGGTGCTTGTCGGGCAGGGGGCGCAGCGACTTGGTCAGCAGGCGCACGTTGGTCATCTCGACGTACAGGTCACCTTTGCCGGAACGGGCCAGGGTGCCTTCGGCGCTGATGATGTCACCCAAGTCCCAGGTCTTGACGGCGGCCAGGGTTTCTTCCGGCAGGGTCTTGCGGTTGACGTAGACCTGGATGCGGCCAGTCATGTCCTGAATGACCATGAACGAGCCACGGTTGAGCATGATACGGCCGGCAACCTTGACCGGGATCGCGGCTGCTTCCAGCTCTTCCTTTGTCTTGTCCGCGTACTGTTTCTGCAGGTCGTTGCAGTAGCTGTCGCGACGGAAGTCGTTGGGGAAGGCATTGCCCTTGGCACGCTCGGCGGCAAGTTTTTCCTTGCGCAGGGCGATCAGGGCGTTTTCTTCCTGTTGCAGGTCTTGCGATTCGGTCTTCAGGTCGCTCATGTCGTCATTCTTTCCATCAGGTATTCGTTGCCCGTTCCGGGCAGGGCTCGCGCTACCGGCGGCAGGCCAGGTAGCGCGGCAGTGGAGTACGGCTTACAGGCCCTGCTTGAGGCTCGCTTCCAGGTACTGGTCGATGTCGCCGTCCAGCACCTTGTTGCAGTCGCTGCGCTCGACGCCGGTACGCAGGTCCTTGATGCGCGAGTCATCGAGCACGTAGGAGCGGATCTGGTGGCCCCAGCCGATGTCCGACTTGCTGTCTTCCAGTGCCTGCGAAGCGGCGTTGCGCTTCTGCATTTCCAGCTCGTACAACTTGGCCCGCAGCATTTTCATCGCGGTGTCCTTGTTGGCGTGCTGGGAACGTTCGTTCTGGCAGGCCACCACGGTGTTGGTCGGCACGTGGGTGATACGCACCGCCGAGTCGGTGGTGTTGACGTGCTGACCACCGGCACCGGAGGAGCGGTAGGTGTCGATGCGCAGGTCGGACGGGTTGATCTCGATCTCGACCTTGTCGTCGATCTCGGGGGACACGAACACCGCCGAGAACGAGGTGTGGCGACGGGCGCCGGAGTCGAACGGGCTCTTGCGCACCAGGCGGTGCACGCCGATTTCGGTACGCAGCCAGCCGAAGGCGTATTCGCCCTTGATGTGCACGGTGGCGCCCTTGATGCCGGCGACTTCACCTTCGGACAGCTCGATGATGGTGGCGTCGAAGCCACGCTTGTCGGCCCAGCGCAGGTACATGCGCAGCAGGATGTTGGCCCAGTCCTGCGCCTCGGTGCCGCCGGAGCCGGCCTGGATGTCCAGGTAGGCGTTGTTCATGTCCATCTCGCCGCTGAACATGCGACGGAACTCAAGCTGGGCCAAGGATTCTTCCAGGGCCTGCAGCTCGGTCTCGACATCGCTCACAGCGCCTTCGTCACCTTCCTCGACAGCCATGTCGAGCAGGTCCTTGCAGTCGGCAAGGCCGTTGGCCATTTTGTCCAGGGTCTCGACGACCTGGGCCAGCATGGCACGCTCGCGGCCCAGAGCCTGGGCGTACTCGGGCTTGTTCCAGACGGCAGCGTCTTCCAGCTCGCGGTTTACTTCGACCAGACGATCATGCTTGTGATCGTAGTCAAAGATACCCCCGAATGGACTGCGAACGCTCGGTGAGGTCCTTGATGGTGTTCAGAATCGGTTGGATTTCCATGGGCGGGCAGCTCTCGTGCGAATTCGGTGAAAAGCCCGCGAGTATAACCGATCCGGGAAGCGGCGGCAGCCCGTTGGGCAGCCGCATCAGCCTCAGGCGATCCCGACCTGGTTGCGCCCGTTGTTCTTGGCCAGGTATAGGCCTTTGTCCGCCGCCGAAATCAGCTGCCGGCAATGGCTGCCGATGGCCGGGGTCTGGGTTGCCAGGCCGATGCTCACGGTCAGGTGCGAATCGGCGGTCGGGGCACTGTGCGGGATGTTCAGGCCGATGATGGTCTGACGCAACTTCTCCGCCACCAGTCGCGCACCGCCCGGCGACGTGTTGGGCAGCACCAGGGCGAATTCTTCGCCACCGTAGCGCGCCGGCAGGTCGGTCGGCCGCGAGCAGGAGCCGCGAATGGCTTCGGCCACCTGGCGCAGGGCCTCGTCACCGGCCAGGTGACCGAAACTGTCGTTGTACACCTTGAAGTAGTCGACATCGATCATCAGCAGCGACAGCTGCTGCTGCTCACGCATGGCCCGGCGCCATTCCAGCTCCAGGTACTCGTCGAAGTGACGACGATTGGACAGGCCGGTGAGCCCGTCGGAGTTCATCAGACGCTGCAGCATGAGGTTGGTGTCGAGCAACTGCTGCTGGCTGACCCGCAGGGCGCGGTAGGCCTCGTCGCGCTGCAGCAGGGTCAGGTAGGAGCGCGAGTGGTAGCGGATGCGTGCCACCAGTTCGATGTTGTCCGGCAGCTTGACCAGGTAATCGTTGGCCCCGGCGGCGAAGGCCGCGCTTTTGACCAGCGGGTCTTCCTTGGTCGACAGAACGATGATCGGGATGTCCTGGGTGGCCGGGTTGTTGCGGTATTCACGCACCAGGGTCAGGCCATCCAGGCCGGGCATGATCAGGTCCTGGAGGATGACCGTGGGCTTGATGCGCATGGCCTGGGCTACCGCCTGGTGCGGGTCGGCACAGAAGTGGAAGTCGATGTTCTCTTCGTGGGCCAGGCCACGCCGCACCGCTTCGCCAATCATCGCCTGGTCATCGACCAGCAGGACCATTGCCGAATTCTCATTGGGCGTCGAAAAGCCTTGGATCGGTAGATCAGTCATTCGAATTCACCTGGCCACGGCCGCCCATGCGGCGCGATTCAATACGTGTCGTCATTTTGCAAAGACTTCCATCAAGCGCCCGGCAATTCGCTCAAGCGGGCGGATTTCGACCGCTGCATCGATAGCCGCAGCGGCCTTGGGCATGCCGTAAACCGCACTGCTGGACTGGTCCTGGGCAATCGTCAGAAAACCCTGCTGGCGCATCAGCTTCAGGCCCTGGGCGCCATCACGCCCCATGCCGGTGAGCAGCACGCCCACCGCATCGCCGTTCCAATAGCGCGCCACACTCTCGAAAAACACGTCGATCGAGGGCCGGTAGATTTCGTTGACAGGTTCGGCAGTGTAGGCCAACTGGCCGCCCTGCAGCAGGCGAATATGGTGATTGGTGCCGGCCAGCAGCACCTGCCCGGGTTGTGGCGGCTCACCTTCGCGGGCCAGGCGCACCGGCAAGCCGCAGGCGCTGGCGAGCCACTCGGCCATGCCGGCGGCGAACACCTGGTCAACATGCTGGACCAGCACGATTGAGGCCGGAAAACCGCGCGGCAGGCCTTTGAGCAGTATTTCCAACGCTGCAGGGCCGCCAGCGGATGAGCCGATGGCGACCAGGCCGCTGCGCTGGGAGGCCGCGCGCAAGGGAGCGGCGACCGACTTGCTTGCACCGGGCCGCTGCTGGCCGATCAGCCAACTGATATTGAGGATCTTGCGCAGCAGCGGCGCCGCTGCCTCACGTGCATCACCTGCCCCCAATGCGGGGGTGTCGACCACATCCAGGGCGCCGTGGCCCATCGCCTCGAACACCCGGTGCACGTTCTGCTTGCGGTCGACAGTGACGATGACAATGGCGCAGGGCGTTTCTGCCATGATCCGCCGGGTCGCCTCGACCCCGTCCATCACCGGCATGATCAGGTCCATCAGGATCAGGTCGGGAGTATCCTCGGCGCACTTGCGCACGGCTTCGGCACCGTCGCCGGCCACCCAGATCACCTGGTGCGCCGGCTCGAAGGCCAGGGCCCGGCGCAACGCTTCTACGGCCATGGGCATATCGTTGACGATGGCGACCTTCATCCCTGAACACCTCCAATCAGTTCCACCACGGCATCCAGCAACGCATCGTCGTGGAAGCTGGCCTTTGCCAAATAGTAGTCGGCGCCCGCGTCCAGGCCACGTCGGCGATCTTCTTCACGGTCCTTGTACGACACCACCATCACCGGCAACGACTGCAACCGTTGGTCGCGGCGCACCAGGGTGACCAGCTCGATGCCGTCCATGCGCGGCATGTCGATGTCGGTGATCAGCAGGTCGAAGTCCTCGCTACGCAGGGCGTTCCAGCCGTCCATGCCGTCCACCGCCACCGCAACGTCGTAGCCACGATTGCTCAGGAGCTTGCGTTGCAGTTCACGCACGGTGAGCGAGTCGTCGACCACCAGGACGCGCTTGCGGCTGGTGCCTCGCGCGCCTTGTGCACCGCGTTCGATACGCTCCAGGCGGCCTGTGCTGAGCAGTTTTTCGACCGAGCGCAGCAAGTCTTCGACATCGACGATCAGCACCACCGAGCCATCGTCCAGCAACGCCCCGGCAGAGATGTCCTGAACCTTGCCCAGGCGTGGGTCGAGCGGCATCACCACCAGCACCCGCTCGCCGACCAGGCGCTCCACGGCTACCCCGTACAGCTGCTCGCGCTCACGAATCACCACTACCCGCAGGCTGCTGGCCTCGCCCTGCCCTGTCGGCCGATTGAGCAACTGGCTGGCAGCCACCAAGCCGATATGCCGGCCTTCGTGCCAGAAGTGCTGGCGACCCTCGATCTGCACGATCTCATCAGCCGCCACTTCGAGGGTGCGCTCGATATGCGCCAGCGGGAATGCATAGGCCTCACCGCCGACCTCCACCACCAAGCTGCGGACCACCGACAAGGTCAGCGGCACCTCCAGCTGGAAACGGCAACCCTGGCCAGCCACCTGGGTCAACTCGATCGAGCCGCGCAGGTCGCGGACCATGTGCTGCACCGCATCCAGGCCGACACCCCGGCCAGACACTTCGGTAACCTTGTCGCGCAGGCTGAAGCCCGGCAAGAACAGGAAGGTCAGCAGCTCGGCCTCGCTCATCTGCCCCACGGTATCGGCCGGCGACAGGCCGCGCTCGACGATGTTGCGCTTCAGGCGCTCAAGGTCGATGCCTGCGCCATCGTCGCTCAACTCGAGCATCAGCAGCCCTGCCTGGTGCGAGGCGCGCAAGCGGATCGTGCCATCCTCTGGCTTGCCCGCCAGCAAGCGCCGCTCAGGCAGTTCGATGCCATGGTCGACGGCATTGCGCAGCAAGTGGGTCAATGGTGCTTCAAGCTTTTCCAGCACGTCACGATCGACCTGGGTCTTTTCGCCTTCGATCTGCAGCTGCACCTGCTTGCCGAGCGAACGGCCCAAGTCGCGAACCATGCGGCTCTGGCCGGTGAGTACGTCGGCAAACGGGCGCATGCGGCACGCCAAGGCCGTGTCATACAGCAACTGGGCACGCTGGCTGGCCTGCCAACCAAACTCGTCGAGGTCGGCGGCCTGTTGCTGCAGGATCTGCTGGGTTTCCAGCAGCAGGCGCTGGGTCTGGGCCAGGGCATCGAGCACTTCAGGGCTTTGGCCACTGTCTTCGAGCTGCGCTTTCAGGCCATCAAGGGCCCGCATACCCTGGCCATGCATGCGTTTGAGGCGCTGCAAGGTGGCCAGGTAAGGTTTGAGGCGCTGGGTCTCGACCAACGACTTGCTCGACAGGTCGAGCAGGCTGTTCAAGCGGTCGGCAGTCACCCGCAAAACCCGCTCACCGCTTTCTACCGGGCGCTTGCCCGCCTTGCGCGGTGCGGCCGGTTCCGCCTCGGCTTCAACGGTCGGCACCTGTGGCTCGGGCGGGGCAGGCGGGGTTTCGGGCACCGGTGGTTCGACCGCAACCACTGGGGGTACTGGCGCGGCGCCGGGGTCGAGCAAGCCGGCCATCTGCACCAGGAACGCCGGCACCAGCGCTGCGCCATTCGGGTCATTGGGCGTGGCGATGTGCAGCAGCAGGTCGGTACCGCGCAACAGCGCATCGATGTGTTCGGCGCGCAACAGCAAGCGGCCTTCCTGGGCCGCCACCAGGCAATCTTCCATGACATGGGCGACGCTGACCCCAGCATCGATGCCGACGATGCGCGCCGCACCTTTCAACGAGTGCGCCGCACGCATGCAGGCTTCCAGCTGGTCGGCCTGGGTCGGGTTGCGCTCCAGCGCCATCAGCCCGGTACTCAGCACCTGGGTCTGCGCCTCGGCCTCCAGGCTGAACAGTTCGAGCAGCGATGCGTCGCGCATTTGCTCTGGGGTCATGACAGGCTCCGCTGCACGGCAGACAATAACTGTTGATCGTCCAGCACCCGCACGCTGCGCCCGCGCCACTGCAAGACCGCGGCGGTAAACGGCGCTGCATCGTCGGTCGCGCCCAGCTGAGTGGCATCGAGGCGGTGAATGCCGTCGATCTCGTCCACGGCCATCACCACCGGCCCGCCAGACGCCGCCAGGATCAGCATGCGCGGCATCGCCCGGCCGCTGCGCGCGGGCTCGGACAAGCGCTCCACGCCCAGCAGGTCGCCCAGTGACAGGCACGGCACCAGTGCACCGCGCACATTGGCTACCCCTTGCAGCACCCGCGAGCGCTGATGCGGCAACGAATGTACCGATTGCACGGGCGCGATCTCGGCCAGGCAGGCAGTGGCCAGGGCCAGCCACTCCTCCCCCAGGCGGAACAGCAGCAGCGAACGCCCGGTGCAGGTTTCGACAGGCGCATCTGCGTGCGCCAGGTCCGTTTCGATCAGCGCATAGCGGTCGAGCAGACGCGTGGCCGCCGCCGCGTAGACTTCGCAGTTGCGGCAATGGATATGCCGCTCCAGCAACGGGCATTGCTTGTTGCCGTGCACACCGATGCGGTTCCAGCAGTCGTCGATGCGCTCATCGCCTTGGGCCAGCAGCCCGATCGCCTGTTCAGCCTTCATCGTTCAGACTCCCGGCCAACCCGCGCCGCACGTTCCTGCAGGCGGCGGGCACCGACTTCGTCGCCCTGGGCTGCCAGCAGCGTGGCCAGGTGCAGCAAGGCCTCAGGATGCTGAGGTTCCAGGTACAACGCCTTGCGGTAATGGGTCAGCGCCTGCTGTGCATCGCCTTCGGTATCGCTCAGCAGCCCCAGCCAGTAGTAAACCTGAGCCTTGGGTGCGAACTGGCGCAGGTAGCGCTGGCAACTGGCGCGTGCCTGGGCGCTGTCGCCGGCATTGGCCTGGCGCGCGATGCTGGCCAGCAACTCGCTTTCGCTCTCGCGCGGTTCACTGGGCGAAGGTGCAGGCGTAACCGTGCGCACCGGCCGCGCAGGCGGCACCGGCACGGGCCTTGGGCGACTCGGAACAACGGCCGGCACCACGCGGCTGGGTGGCAGGGCTGGCACTGCGGGTGAATCCGCCGGTTGCCGCACGTAGGCAAACGACTGGGCGATGCCCAGCGGCCGCATCCCCAGCCGCGCCAGCAAGCTGCCCTCGGCCGGGCCGATGAACAGCACGCCCTGCGCCTGCGCCAGGCGCTTGAGCACCTCGAACACGCGCTGCTGGGTCGGTACATCGAAATAGATCAGCAGGTTGCGACAGAATACGAAGTCGTACTGGCCGTTGCGGCTGGCAAGCGCCGGGTCGAGCACGTTGCCGACTTCCAGGTTCACCTGACGACGTACCCGCTCATCCAACAAGTGGCCGTCATCGCATTCACGGAAATGACGCTCGCGGAACGACAGTTCGCTGCCGCGGAACGAGTTGCGCCCATACAAGCCCTGAATGCCCTTGGCGACCGAACTTGGGCTGATATCGATCCCGTCGATGCGAAAATCGAGCGGGCTGATGCCGGCGTCGAGCAAGGCCATCGCCGCCGAATACGGCTCCTCGCCGGTCGAACACGGCAGGCTGAGCAGGCGCAACGGCCGCTCACCCGCCAATTCGGCCAGGCGCTTCTGGGCCAGGCCGACCAGAGCGGTAAACGATTCAGGGTAACGAAAGAACCAGGTTTCCGGGACGATCACGGCCTCGATCAGGGCCAGTTGCTCGTCCGCCGATTGCTGCAGGCGGACCCAGTAATCATCCAGATCGCTGGCGTTCAGCGCTATGCTGCGCTGACGCAGGGCCCGCTCGACCATCGGCACGCCGACAGACTCGACATCCAGGCCAATACGCTCCTGCAGGAAGCGGAAGAAACGTTGCTCGCTCATGACACCCCCTGCCCTGGTGAGTGGGGGAACAACAGTTCGCGCACGCTATCGGTCAGCAGGTCATCTACCTCGATCCGCTGCAGCAGGCCCTGGGTGTCCTGGCGCACCGGGCCCAGGTAGCGCGCTTCGCCGTTATCCAGGCCGTAGGGCTGGAACTCGTCGGGCATGCAACGCAGGGTTTCGGTGGCTTGCTCGAGGATCAGCCCCAGCACCTGTTCGTGACGGTAGCGCACCAGCACCAGACGCGTGCTGGCGCGCTCGGCGGCCGGCTGGGCAAAGCTCAGTGCACTGAGGTCGACCACAGGCACCAGGACGCCGCGATGGGCCAGGATGCCGGCCACCCAGGCCGGCGCCTGGGCAATCGGCTTGAGTGGCCGGCGTGGCAGCACCTCGATCACTTCGCGCACGTCCAGCGCAAAACGCTGCTGGTTGAGGCGAAACTGCAGGTACAGCGTGCCCTTGGCGCGGGCGATAGCTGCCGGGTAGGAATGCATGTCGGCCATGGTGATCAGACTTTGAAGCGCGATACACCACCGCGCAGGCCGGCGGCCACCTGGCTCAATTCATCGATGGCGAAGCTGGCCTGGCGCAGCGACTCCACCGTCTGCGTGCTGGCATCGCTGAGCTGGGCCAGGGCCTGGTTGATCTGCTCGGCACCGGTCGCCTGGGCCTGCATGCCCTCGTTGACCATCAGCACACGCGGCGCCAGGGCCTGGACCTGGTGAATGATCTGGCTCAGCTGCTCGCCCACCTGCTGCACCTCGAACATGCCGCGGCGCACTTCTTCGGAGAACTTGTCCATGCCCATGACCCCGGCCGACACCGCCGACTGGATCTCACGCACCATCTGTTCGATATCATAGGTGGCCACCGCAGTCTGGTCGGCCAGGCGCCGCACTTCGGTGGCGACCACGGCAAAACCGCGGCCGTATTCACCGGCCTTTTCCGCCTCGATGGCGGCATTGAGCGAGAGCAGGTTGGTCTGGTCGGCCACCTTGACGATGGTCACCACCATCTGCGTGATGTTGCTGGCCTTCTCGTTGAGGATCCCCAGCTTGGCGTTGACAAGATCGGCGGCGCCCATCACCTGGTGCATGGTCTCTTCCATGCGCGCCAAACCCTGCTGGCCGGAGCCCGCCAAGCTCGACGCCTGGTCGGCGGCGCTAGTGACTTCGGTCATGGTGCGCACCAGGTCACGCGAGGTGGCGGCGATTTCCCGCGAGGTTGCGCCGATCTCGGTCGTGGTGGCGGCCGTTTCGGTGGCGGTGGCCTGCTGCTGCTTGGAAGTGGCGGCAATCTCGGTGACCGAGGTGGTGACCTGCACCGACGAGCGCTGCGCCTGGGCCACCAGGTTGGCCAGCGCTTCAGCCATTTCGTTGAAGCCGCTTTCGATGGCGCCGAACTCGTCCTTGCGGTCCAGGCTCAGGCGCATGCTCAGGTCGCCCGAGCGCAGTTTGTCGAGGGCATGCACCACGCGCTGTACCGGTGCAGTGATGGCGCGCATCAGCAGTAAGCCGCAGATACCGGCGGCCACGATCGCCAGCAACAACGAAACCATCATGCTGCCTTTGGCGGTGCTCACGGCACTGACGATTTCATGGGTGGCAGCGTCTGCCGACTCACGGTTGTGTTCAATCACCGTGTTGAGGTGTTTGCGCCCTTCGGTCCAGGCCGGCGTGAGCACATCGCCGATCAGCCGCTCGGCTTCGACATAGTTGTGCTGGCGGTAGGCTTCGAGCACCTGGCCGACAATCTTGAGGTAGTTTTCCTCAAGCTTTACGAAAATATCGAAGCGATCCTGGTCGTCAGTGTCCTGAATGGTGCCCTGGTAGCTGGCCATGGCCTGCTTGAGGCGGTCATCGAAGCTCTTGAACAGCTCCATGTCGGCCGGGGTGATTTCGCGGCGGTTGGACAGGCCCACCAGCTGCTGGCTGGTGACGTAGCTGTCGACCCAGGCACTGCGGATCATCGAGCTGTAGTAGACCCCGGGAATGCTGTCCGTGCCCACCGCTTCCTCGGCGCTTTCGATCGTCACCAGCCGCGAGTAGGCGGCTACGATCATCAGCAGCATGATGGCGATGATCACGGCGAAACTTGCCAGGATCCGTTGGCGCAACGTCCAGTTCTTCACATTCAGCCCTCAGGAATTCACAACGAGCGGGAAAATCGCCGAAGTATAGCCCAGGCTTCCTACGCTAATGCGGCTGAAATGCGTGTATTCAGGCCTCTATTCCTGGCGGACAGGCCATTTGCCAGTTCATTGGCCTGCGGCAAGTCGTATCTGACTCTCCAGCTCCTGACGCAGGGCCGGGTCGAGGCGCAGCTGACGAGCCAGTTCGTCGAGGTAGGCACGCTCCATGAAGTTTTCCTGATCGACCATCATCACGCTGGCCAGGTACATCTCGGCGGCCATCTCCGGCGATTGCGCGGCGCGGGCGACTTCTGCCGGGTCCAGCGGCTTGTTCAGTTCATCGTGCAGCCAATGTTGCAGGGCGCGGTCGCTGTCCAGGCGGGTGAACTCGCCTTCGATCAGGGCGCGCTCACGCTCGTCGATGTGGCCATCGGACTTGGCCGCTGCCACCAATGCGCGCAATACCGCCTGGCTGTGCTGTTCGGCCTGGGCCGGCGGCAGGCGGTCGAGGGTCTGTGGCTCGGCGCCCTGCCCTGTGCCCTGGCGCGCCTGCCAGTTGCCATAGGCCTTGTAGGCCAGCACGCCCAGTGCCGCCAGGCCGCCATAGGTCAACGCCTTGCCGCCGTATTTGCGCGCCTTCTTGTTGCCCAGCAACAGGCCCATGGCTCCCGCTGCCAGAACTCCGCCACCGGCACCGGAGAGCAGGCTGCCCAGGCCACCAGCGCCAGCCGCTGGCTTACCCGTGCCGGTCTGCTTGTTGAGCAGCTCCTGGCCGGTTTTGAGCAATTGGTCGAGCAGGCCACGGGTGTTCATTGCGCTCGTCTCCACGGTACGAAAAGGAACGCCCAGAGTAAGCCTTGCCGCCCTGCACGCCATCCAAGGATTTGCTTCGGGATGTTGCATTAGCGGGCAAAAAGCCAACTAGACTCGTCATCGCCAACCACTCGCACAGGCGACTACGCTTATAACCATTGCTTCACTGCTTTCTTGATGACTGCCCCGACCAAGATCTCCAAGAAGAGGGAACACCATGTCAGTGCACAAGACCGCATTGCTCGGCGCCGTGACCGGCGCGCTGCTGGCCAGCGCCGGCCTGCAGGCCGCCGAGATGCCCAAGGCCCTGGGCGCCGGCGAAGGCCGGCTGGATATCGTCGCCTGGCCCGGCTACATCGAGCGCGGTGAAAGCGACAAGGCCTATGACTGGGTCACCGGTTTCGAAAAGGAAACCGGCTGCAAGGTCAGCGTAAAGACCGCAGCCACCTCCGATGAAATGGTCAGCCTGATGACCAAAGGCGGCTACGACCTGGTTACCGCGTCCGGCGACGCCTCGCTGCGCCTGATCGTTGGCAAGCGCGTGCAGCCCATCAACACCGCACTGATCCCCAACTGGAAGAACATCGACCCGCGCCTGCAGAACGGTAGCTGGTACGTGGTCGACAAAGAGGTGTATGGCACGCCGTACCAGTGGGGCCCGAATGTGCTGCTGTACAACACCAACACCTTCAAGCAGGCACCGACCAGCTGGAGCGTGGTGTTCGAACCGCAGGACCTGCCCGATGGCAAGCCGAACAAGGGCCGCGTGCAGGCATATGACGGGCCGATCTACATCGCCGACGCAGCGCTGTACCTGAAATCCGCCAAACCCGAACTGGGCATCAAGGACCCGTACGAACTCAATGAGGCACAGTACAAGGCCGTGCTCGAACTGCTGCGCCAGCAGCAACCGCTGATCCACCGCTACTGGCACGACGCTACGGTGCAGATGAGCGACGTGAAGAACGAAGGCGTGGTCGCGTCCAGTTCGTGGGGTTACATGGTCAACGGCCTGAAGGCCGAGAACCAGCCGGTAGCCTCGACCGTTCCGAAGGAAGGCGCCACCGGCTGGGCCGACACCACCATGCTGCACAGCGAGGCCAAACACCCCAACTGCGCCTACAAGTGGATGGACTGGTCGCTGCAACCCAAGGTACAGGGCGATGTCGCCGCCTGGTTCGGCTCGTTGCCGGCAGTACCGGCAGCCTGCACCGGCAGTGAACTGCTGGGCGCTGAAGGGTGCAAGACCAACGGCTTCGACAACTTCGACAAGATCGCCTTCTGGAAAACCCCACAGGCCCAGGGCGGCAAGTTCGTGCCGTACAGCCGCTGGACCCAGGATTACATTGCGATCATGGGCGGGCGCTGAAGCCGGTTGATAACCTGTTCGGGCCTATACGCGGCGAATCGGCGCGAATAGGCCCGAACAGGAGACAGATATTGTTCGGAGCCCACGCATGCCCCTAGCCGTCCAGTTCACCCAGGTTTCCCGCACCTTCGGCGAGGTCAAGGCCGTCGATCAGGTCAGCATCGACATTGATGACGGCGAATTCTTTTCAATGCTCGGCCCTTCCGGCTCGGGCAAAACCACCTGCCTGCGTCTGATCGCCGGCTTCGAGCAACCCAACAGCGGCTCGATCCGCATCCATGGCATCGAGGCCGCTGGCGTGCCGCCCTACCAGCGCGACGTCAACACCGTATTCCAGGACTACGCCCTGTTCCCGCACATGAACGTACGCGACAACATCGCCTACGGCCTCAAGGTCAAGGGCGTGGCCAAGGCCGAACGCCATGCCCGCGCCGAAGAGGCGCTGGCCATGGTCGCCCTGGCCGGCTACGGCGAACGCAAACCGGCGCAACTCTCCGGCGGCCAGCGCCAACGCGTGGCCCTGGCCCGCGCGCTGGTCAACCGGCCACGGGTGTTGCTGCTCGACGAGCCGCTGGGCGCACTCGACCTGAAGCTGCGCGAACAGATGCAGGGCGAATTGAAAAAGCTGCAGCGTCAGCTGGGCATTACCTTCATCTTCGTCACCCACGACCAGACCGAAGCACTGTCGATGTCCGACCGGGTGGCGGTGTTCAACCGTGGGCGCATCGAGCAGGTCGACACGCCACGCAACCTGTACATGAAACCCGCGACCACCTTCGTCGCCGAATTCGTCGGCACCTCCAACGTTATCCGTGGCGACCTCGCCGAACGCCTCAGCGGCAGTCGCTTGCCGTTTTCCATTCGCCCCGAGCATATCCGCCTGGTGGATATGCCAGGTCAGGCGCAAGACATTCAGCTCGACGGCCTGCTGCGCGACGTTCAGTACCAGGGCAGTGCCACCCGCTATGAGGTACAGCTGGACAGCGGCCAGCTGCTTGCCGTCAGCCACGCCAACGACCGCTGGCAGGCTCAGCCACAGCCCTGGCAAGCCGGCCAGCAAGTGCAGGTGCGCTGGCCGCGCGAGGCAATGACCGCGCTTCAGGAAACCGTCCTGGCCGAGGCCCGCTGACATGCGCCGCCTGTCCGACCTGCTGTACCGGCGCCCCAACCTCTACTTGGCACTGCTGCTGATTCCGCCGCTGACCTGGTTCGGCGCCATCTACCTGGGCTCGTTGCTCAGCCTGCTGTGGCAGGGCTTCTACACCTTCGACGACTTCACCATGGCGGTTACCCCGGAGCTGACCCTGGGCAACTTCGCCGCGCTGTTCAACCCATCGAACTTCGACATCATCCTGCGCACCCTGACCATGGCCGTGGCGGTGTCGCTGGCCAGCGCGGTGCTAGCCTTCCCGATCGCCTACTACATGGCGCGCTACACCAGCGGCAAGACCAAGGCGTTCTTCTACATCGCGGTGATGATGCCGATGTGGGCCAGCTACATCGTCAAGACATACGCCTGGACCCTGCTGCTGGCCAAGGGCGGCGTGGCCCAGTGGTTCGTCCAGCAGCTGCACCTGGACGCCCTGCTGCAGGCCGTGCTGGCTGTGCCGGGGGTCGGCGGCAGCACGTTGTCGACCTCGCACTTGGGGCGCTTCATGGTGTTCGTGTACATCTGGTTGCCGTTCATGATCCTGCCGATCCAGGCCTCACTGGAACGCCTGCCGCCCTCGCTGCTGCAGGCTTCGGCAGACCTGGGGGCCAGGCCTGGGCAAACGTTCTGGCAGGTGATCCTGCCGCTGTCGATCCCCGGCATTGCCGCCGGCTCGATCTTCACCTTTTCGCTGACTTTGGGCGACTTCATCGTGCCGCAGCTGGTCGGCCCGCCAGGGTACTTCATCGGCAGCATGGTCTATGCCCAACAAGGGGCGATCGGCAACATGCCGATGGCGGCCGCCTTCACGTTAGTGCCGATCGTGCTGATCGCGGTGTACCTGTCCATCGTCAAGCGCCTGGGGGCTTTCGATGCACTCTGAAAAAGCGTCTGTCGGCCTGCGCCTGGCAGCCTGGGGCGGGTTGCTGTTCCTGCACTTCCCGATCCTGATCATCTTCCTGTACGCCTTCAATACCGAGGATGCGGCGTTCAGCTTTCCGCCCAAGGGCTTTACCCTCAAGTGGTTCACCGTGGCCTTCGCCCGCCCAGACGTGCTCGAAGCGATCAAACTGTCGCTGCAGGTGGCCTGCCTGGCCACGCTGATCGCGCTGGTGCTCGGCACCCTGGCCTCGGCGGCGCTGTACCGGCGCAGCTTCTTTGGCAAGGAGAGCATCTCGCTGATGCTGATTTTGCCAATTGCCCTGCCGGGCATCATCACCGGCATTGCCCTGCTCTCGGCATTCAAGAGCCTGGGCATAGAGCCCGGTGTGTTCACCATCGTGATCGGCCACGCCACGTTCTGCGTGGTGATCGTCTACAACAACGTGATCGCCCGCCTGCGGCGCACCTCGCAGAGCTTGATCGAGGCGTCCATGGACCTCGGCGCCGACGGCTGGCAGACCTTCCGCTACATCATCCTGCCCAACCTGGGTTCGGCCCTGCTGGCCGGCGGCATGCTGGCGTTCGCGCTGTCGTTCGATGAAATCATCGTTACCACCTTCACCGCCGGCCACGAGCGCACCCTGCCGATCTGGCTGCTCAACCAGCTCAGCCGCCCACGCGATGTGCCGGTGACCAACGTGGTCGCCATGCTGGTGATGCTGGTGACCATGCTGCCGATCCTCGGCGCCTATTATCTGACCCGTGGCGGCGAAAGCGTTGCGGGCAGCGGCAAATGACCCCCAAGGAGTCCTCCATGCAAAGCAAAATGCTGATCAACGGCAAGCTGGTCGCGGGCGATGGCCCAACCTGGACCGTGCTCAACCCCGCCGAGGGCAGCGCCCTGGCGCAGATCAACGAAGCCACCGAGGCTCAGGTCGATACGGCCGTGCGTGCGGCCGACCTGGCCTTTGACAGCTGGTCGCAGACCAGCCCCAAGGAGCGTTCGCTGGCGCTGCTGGCGCTTGCTGACACCATCGAGGCCCATGGCGAAGAACTGGCCCGGCTGGAGTCGCAGAACTGTGGCAAGCCGTTTGCCGCCGCCCTGAACGACGAAATACCTGCCATTGCCGACGTGTTCCGTTACTTTGCCGGAGCCGCCCGCTGCCTCGGCGGTTCGGCGGCGGGTGAATACCTGCCGGGCCATACCTCGATGATCCGCCGCGACCCGTTGGGTGTGGTGGCCTCGATCGCGCCTTGGAACTACCCGCTGATGATGCTGGCGTGGAAGATCGCCCCGGCCCTGGCGGCCGGCAATACCGTGGTCATCAAGCCCTCCGAACTGACACCGCTGACCGCCCTGCGCCTGGGTGATCTGGCCAAGGACCTGTTGCCGCCTGGCGTGCTCAACATCCTGTTCGGCCGCGGGCAGACGGTCGGCAACCCGCTGGTCACCCACCCCAAGGTGCGCATGGTGTCGCTGACCGGTTCCATCCCGACGGGGGCACATATCATCGGCGCCACTGCCAGTAGCGTGAAGCGCATGCACATGGAGCTGGGCGGCAAGGCGCCGGTGCTGGTGTTCGACGACGCCGACATCGACGCGGCCATCGACGGCATCCGCACCTTCGGCTTCTACAACGCCGGCCAGGACTGCACCGCGGCCTGTCGCCTGTATGTGCAGGCGGGTATCTACGACCGTTTCGTCGAGCGCCTTGGCAAGGCGGTGTCCAGTCTCAAGGCTGGCCTGCAGGATGCCGAGGACACAGAACTCGGCCCGCTGATCAGCGCCCAGCACCGCGACAAGGTGGCTGGCCTGGTCCAGCGCGCTATCGCCCAGCCGCATATCCGCCTGGTAACCGGTGGCAAGGCGATTGCCGGGGAAGGCTTCTTCTTCGAGCCGACCGTGCTGGCCGACGCCTTGCAGGATGACGAGATCGTCCGCAACGAGGTATTCGGCCCGGTAGTCTCGGTGACCCGTTTCAACACCGAGGAGCAGGCGCTGGAATGGGCCAACGATTCCGACTACGGCCTGGCATCATCGGTATGGACCCGCGACACCGGCCGCGCCCACCGCCTGGCGGCGCGGTTGCAGTATGGCTGCACCTGGGTCAATACCCACTTCATGCTGGTCAGCGAAATGCCCCATGGCGGGCAGAAGCATTCGGGGTACGGGAAGGACATGTCGATGTATGGGCTGGAGGATTACACCTGTGTGCGGCATGTGATGATCAAGCATTGAGATGCTGCAGGCGGGTATGCCTGTAGTTGCTCAGGGCCTGTGAGATCGAGCGCCGTATCGCTCCACGCAGGCCCTGCACAAAGCAGCCTACAAGATCATTCCCACAGATAGTGCTCCGCCCTTCCTACATACCGACATTCGACCGGTATCATATTCTGATACCATGAATAATCATCAAAGATCGACCCTTGAAGCCATTTTCAAAAAACCGGTTCCAAAATCGCTGGAATGGGCGAGATTGGAGTCATTTCTGATATCGATAGGCGCGACGGCGATCGAAGGCCGTGGATCGCGAGTGCGCTTTGAGCTCAATGGAACCATTGCCACATTCCATCGACCGCACCCCGACAAGGATGCCAAGTCCTATCAGGTGCGGAGTGCGCGCCAGTTCCTGGAGCAGGCAGGAGTAACACCATGAATGTAATGACTTACCGCGGCTATGCCGCGCGCATTGAATACAGTGACGAAGACCAATTACTGATCGGTCATGTGGCCGGTATACGCGACGTGATCGGTTTTCACGGTGAATCAATCAGTGAGCTACGGCGAGCATTCGAAGAGGCTGTCGATGACTACATCGAAACTTGCGAAAAGCTCGGGAGGGAGCCTCAGAAAGCTTATTCCGGCAAGCTGAGCCTGCGACTTGAACCTGCTCTTCACGCCAGTGTGGCCGCTAAAGCCGAACTGGCGGAAAAGAGCATCAACCAATGGGTAAGTGACATCCTCAGCCAAGCGGCTTTAAGTTAAAACTGTCGATCAATCCCGCAAATCCGACTCGTGAATCGGGTTGGCACGGCTGGTCGCCCTCTGATATTGCGCCGGCCAGGTGGCCTTGTTGCCGCCAAGATCATCATCAGCATGCAACGGCCAGTAAGGATCGCGCAGGAGCTCCCGCGCCAGGAAGATCACGTCAGCCTGCCCGGTGCGCAGAATATGCTCGGCCTGGGCAGGTTCAGTGATCATGCCGACAGTGCCGGTGGCAATTTCTGCTTCCTTGCGCACGCGCTCGGCAAAGCGCGTCTGGTAGCCGGGGCCTGTCGGGATTTCGGCGTTGACCGAGGTCCCGCCCGAGGACACATCGATCAGGTCGACACCCAAGACGCGCAGGCGACGAGCCAGTTCGACGGTTTCGTCCGGGTTCCAGCCATCCTCGACCCAATCGGTCGCCGATACCCGCACAAACAGCGGCAATTCAGCCGGCCAGACGTTGCGCACCGCTTCGACCACCTGAAGGGTCAGGCGAATGCGGTTTTCGAAGCAGCTGCCATATTCGTCGCGGCGTTGGTTGCTCAACGGTGAAAGGAACTGGTGCAGCAGGTAACCATGGGCGGCGTGGACTTCAACCACCTTGAATCCGGCTTTCAGCGCCCGCTCGGTCGAGGCGACGAAGGCGCTGATCACGTCCTGGATCTCGTCGTTGCTCAACTCTCGTGGCGGTGTGTGCTGCGGGTCGAAGGCAATCCTCGACGGCCCCACGGGCTGCCAGCCGCCGTCTTCGAGCTTCACACTGCCCTGCTTGCCCAGCCACGGCCGATAGGTACTGGCCTTGCGCCCCGCGTGGGCCAGCTGGATGCCGGGGACGGCGCCTTGCGCAGTAATGAAACGGGTAATGCGCTGCAATGGGGCGATCTGTTCGTCGTTCCACAGGCCGAGGTCTTCGGCGGTGATGCGACCATCGGCAGTCACCGCGACGGCTTCGCTGATGACCAGCCCGGCGCCACCGACGGCGCGGCTCCCCAGGTGAACGAGATGCCAGTCGTTGGCCAGGCCATCGACAGCGGAATACTGGCACATCGGCGAAACCGCGATGCGGTTGGGCAACGTCAGCTGACGCAGGGTGTAAGGCTCGAGCAGCAGGCTCATGAGGGCACCTCCCAAGGACTCCAATGGTGATCCGGCCCGGACACTCAAGTGCACATCCCTGGCCCGGTAGCGGTCATTAATCAGACTAGACCAGATTGGTGGGGGGGAAGGTTCAGTGAGATTGCTGACTGGTCCTACGCATGTTTCAGACGCTTCCTACGCGTATGAACTGGCGGTGCATAGATAAGGAAAATATCCTACAAGCCCTGTCGACTCGCGTCTGATTGTCCCTGGATACACCGCCCTTTAGGCTTTTTCGTGTCGCTGATGTTTAGCGTCCGGGAGTGGAATCCTGGTCAATTACTGAGTGGCTGTCGTCATGGCAGTTGTGCGCGGGAGGCCGCAAAGCCTACCGGGTTTACTCGTAGCCTGGATTCCACACCGCGTACAACTGCCACCCATCCGTGTGGAATCGGACAGGCTGGTTAATCAATAACCTTACGAGTCGTTCCATATGAAGAAAATAGTCCCCGATCCACCCCATCATTTCGACCTTCCCTCCGACAAGACCCTCACCAACGCCGTCAGCGAGGGCATCGTGCCTATCGATCACGTGGTGATGAATGTCACTCACTACCTGATGCTTGCCTATAACCATTGCCATCGAACCCTCGACGCCATCGAAGATGACCGCACCCGGGAGTCGCTGGTAAACGGGCTGCGTGCCATGCAGATTGCCTGGGGCCAGGCGGATGCACTGTCACTGGCCTTGGAGCGGAGTAGCAGCCTGCATTGAGGTTGGATTTGCTGGCCTCTTCGCGGGCGCGCCCGCTCCAACATGGTGATCACAGGCTTCAAGAGTTGCGCCTGACCTGTGGGAGCGGGCGTGCCCGCGAAGAGGCCATAACAGGCAGTGGAGAAATTTCAGGAGAGGAATCGATGACCACAGACGACACCCAATTCACCGTCGGCAAAACCACCTTCTTCCAAGGCGAACACCAGACCCATCCCCTGTTCCGCATCGAACCAGGCATTCCCTGCAGGGATGCCCGCGAACAGGCCTCGGAGTTGATGGGCTATGTAAGAGAACTGACCATCATCGGCCTGATGGATGAAAAACCGATGATGATCTGGGCATCTCATTACCTCAGCGCTATGGCCAAAGCACTGATGGATGATGCTGAGCTAGGCATGAATAGCTGAAAGTCGTACCGACCGGTGAATTCAGCGCGGCTCCATATGCGCAATCATCAACTGCACACTCTCATTCCCACGAAACTCGTTCACATCCAGCTTGTACGCCAGTTCCACCCAACGCACCGTCGGGTTCGGCCACACATCGCGATCAATGCCAAAGGCAATGCCATCCAGCCGCACCGACCCGCACTCGCTCTTGAGCACCACCTTCAGGTGCCGCTCGCCGACAACCCGCTGCTCCACCAACTGGAACACCCCATGGAACAGCGGCTCGGGGAAGTGCTGCCCCCACGGCCCGGCATTGCGCAGGGCCTTGGCCAGGTCGAGGTGGAATTCCTCCACGGCCAGGCTGCCGTCCGAGAGCAGGCGACCGGTCAGGTCCTCTTCACGCAGCTGGCGACGGACTTCTTCATCGAACGCTTCGGCAAACGCCGGGAAGTTGCTTTCAGGCAGGGACAGCCCCGCCGCCATGGCATGGCCGCCGAACTTGCTGATCAGCTGCGGCTGGCGCGCCGCCACCGCATCCAGCGCGTCGCGGATATGGAAGCCCGGCACCGAACGCGCCGAGCCCTTGAGCATGCCGTCGCCGGCATCGGCGAAGGCGATGGTTGGCCGGTGGTAACGCTCTTTCAGGCGCGAAGCGAGAATCCCGATCACACCCTGGTGCCAATCGGCATCGAACAGGCACAGGCCATAAGGCATGGACTCGACCGGCAAATCCTTGAGCTGGGCCAGGGCCTCGCGCTGCATGCCCTGCTCGATCGACTTGCGGTCCTGGTTCAGGTCATCCAGCTGCTGGGCCATGTCTTGGGCCAGGGCTTGGTCTTCACACAGCAGGCACTCGATGCCCAGGCTCATGTCGTCCAGGCGCCCGGCGGCGTTGAGCCGTGGCCCGAGGATAAAGCCAAGGTCGGTGGAGGTGATGCGCCGGTGGTCGCGCCGCGCCACTTCCAGGATGGCCTTGAGGCCAGGCCGGGCGCGGCCGGCGCGGATGCGCTCCAAGCCTTGGTGGACGAGGATGCGGTTGTTGGCATCCAGCGGCACCACGTCGGCGACGCTGCCCAGGGCGACCAGGTCGAGCAGTTCGCCGATGTTCGGCTGCGGCTGCGTTTCGTAACGGCCCAGGCTGCGCAAGCGTGCGCGCAGGGCCATCAGCACGTAGAAGATCACCCCGACCCCGGCCAGCGACTTGCTCGGGAAGTCGCAACCAGGCTGGTTCGGGTTGACGATGGCATCGGCATCCGGCAATTGCTGGCCTGGCAGGTGGTGGTCGGTGACCAGCACCTTGAGCCCGGCCGCCTTGGCCGCGGCAACCCCTTCGACGCTGGAGATACCGTTATCGACGGTCACCAGCAGGTCCGGCTGGCGCTCAAGCGCCACCTGGACAATTTCCGGCGTCAGGCCGTAGCCGTATTCGAAGCGGTTGGGTACCAGGTAGTCGACATGGGCCGCGCCCAGCAGGCGCAGGCCAAGCACACCGACGGTGCTGGCGGTGGCGCCGTCGGCGTCGAAGTCGCCTACGATAAGGATGCGCTGGCGCTGGTCGAGGGCTTCGACCAGCAGGTCCACCGCCGCCTCGATGCCCTTGAGCTGCTGATACGGCAGCAGCCGGGCCAGGCTCTTGTCCAGTTCGGCCTCGGACTGCACCCCGCGGGCGGCGTACAGGCGGGTCAGCAAGGGTGGCAGGTTACCCAGGAATGGCAGGGTCGATGGCAGCGGGCGGGGTTCGATACGCATGGGATCTTCGGCAGTCAGGTGTCAGTCGGTTCAGCCACGCTCACCGAGCAGCCATTGCAGTTGCACTTCGTGCTGGCCACGGTCATCGGTGACGAACACGGTGCCTTCGCTGATCATCACATCCCACTTGATGGTGCGCGGCATGTCGGTGGCCAGCACCTCCAGAACCTCCTGCGGCACCGCCGCAATGTTCAGGTTTTTCAAGCCTTTGACCGCACTGACCACTTTGCCTTCCCAAACGCGCAGGCTGCCGTAGGCCAGCAGGCTGGTGCGTTCAGTGCGGCGCGAGCACCACGTCAGGCGGTCGGCGTCCGGCTGGCCGACTTCGATCCAGTGCAGGATGCGGTCGTCCAGGCTCTTTTCCCACAGCGCCGCTTCATCCACATCGGACAGGCCACGGCCGAACGACAGGTGCTCGTTGTACCACAGGGCGTAGGCCAGCAAGCGTACGGCCATGCGCTCTTCGGTTTCCGAAGGGTGGCGGGCGATGGTCTGGCGAACGTTTTCATACACGCCGCGATCGAGGTCGGTCAGGTTCAGTTCGAATTTGTAGGTGATGGACGGCTGGGCCATGGTCGAATGGGCTTCGTGCGTAGAGAAAAGTCACCTAGTCTAACCGATCCTGCCCGGGCTTGCGCCGGAGCAGTATCGGTGGCTTCGGACCTATGCTAAAACCACGGCTCTGACCAGTTGCCACGGATGCCTCATGTCTACGCCCAGCAAACCCCTCGCCGGCCTGAAAGTCATCGAGCTCGGCACCTTGATCGCCGGCCCGTTCGCCTCGCGGATCTGCGCTGAATTCGGCGCCGAAGTGATCAAGGTCGAGTCGCCGGACGGCGGTGACCCGCTGCGCAAATGGCGCAAGCTGTACGAGGGCACATCACTGTGGTGGTTCGTGCAGGCGCGCAACAAGCAGTCGCTGACGCTCAACCTCAAGCACCCGGAGGGCCGTGAGGTGCTCAAGCGCCTGCTGAGCGAGGCCGACATCCTGATCGAGAACTTCCGCCCCGGTGTGCTGGAAAAACTCGGCCTGGGCTGGGACGTGCTGCATGCGCTCAACCCGCGCCTGGTCATGGTGCGCCTGTCCGGCTTTGGCCAGACCGGGCCGATGAAGGACCAGCCGGGCTTCGGTGCGGTCGGTGAATCGATGGGCGGGCTGCGTTACATCACCGGCTTCGATGACCGCCCGCCCGTACGCACCGGGATTTCCATCGGTGATTCCATCGCTGCGCTGTGGGGGGTGATTGGTGCGCTGATGGCACTGCGTCATCGCGAGGTCAACGGTGGCCAGGGCCAGGTGGTGGACGTGGCGCTGTACGAGGCGATCTTCGCCATGATGGAAAGCATGGTCCCGGAGTTCGACGTGTTCGGCTTCATCCGCGAACGTACCGGCAACATCATGCCGGGCATCACCCCCTCCTCCATCCACACCAGCGCCGACGGCAAGCATGTGCAGATCGGCGCCAACGGTGACGCCATCTTCAAGCGCTTCATGCAGGCCATCGGCCGCAACGACCTGGCCGACGACCCCAGCCTGGCCAGCAACGATGGCCGCGATGCCCGCCGCGACGAGCTGTACGGGGTGATCGACCGCTGGGCCAACAGCCTGCCGCTAGACGCGCTGATGCGCATACTCACCGACGCCGAAGTACCGGCCAGCCGCATCTACTCGGCCGAGGACATGTTCAACGACCCGCAGTACCTGGCCAGGGAAATGTTCCTGCAGGCGCGCCTGCCGGACGGCAAGCCGTTCAAGATGCCAGGCATCGTGCCCAAGCTCTCGGATACGCCAGGCTCTGCCGAATGGGTTGGCCCGACGCTGGGTGAACACACCGACAGCGTGCTGGCTGCCCTGGGTTATGACCCGGCGGCGATCGCCAGCCTGCGCCAGGCCGGCACGGTCTGAGGCTGCTGCAGATGCGTTTGCTGCCCTTGTGCTGCGCGCTGCTGTTCACCCTGCAGATGGCACCGGTGCAGGCCAAGGAGCGCCTGCTGTGGCTGGTGCGCGACCTGCCGCCCTTCACCGTGTTCGAAGGTTCGGAGAAAGGCCGGGGGGTCATCGACCAGATGCTGCCGCTGCTGATCGAGCAGATGCCCGAATACGACCACAGTATCGTCAGGGTCAACCGTGCTCGCGGAATCCAGATGCTACAGGATCCCGCCAGCTTCACCTGCGACCCGACGCTGCTGTGGACTGCCGAACGCGCAAAGTTCGTTAACTTCTCGCAACCGACACTTGGGGTGCAGAGCAGCGGTGTGGTGGTACGCAAAAGCGGGAGTGCACTGCTGGCACCCTTCCTGGACGGCCAGCAGGTCGACCTCAAGGGGTTGCTCGGCACTACCCAGCTGAAGCTCGGTGTCGTCGCCGAGCGCAGTTACAGCAGCCAGGTCGACGAGATCCTGCGCCAACTACCCGACTCGGCGTTCAGCCGTCATTATGGCAACGATGCCACCGCCAACTTGCTGCAAATGCAACAATTGGGGCGCCTGCAATTGGTACTGGGCTACTGGCCGGAGGTGCGCTACCTGATTCAGCAAAATGGCGGGTCACCGGCGGACTATGAGTTTCACCCGATCCAGGGCGTAAACCGCTACCAGTTCCTGCACGTAGGCTGCTCGGACACGCCACTGGGGCGCGCTGCCATCAGCCACATCGACCAGGTGCTACCTGCCCTGCGCCTTGATAGCCTGCCCGCCCTGTATGCACACTGGCTTGACCCCGAGATGCGCGCAACCTACCTGGAAGAGAGCAAGCACTTCTTCGAAAACCGCTGAGCTGCAGCCAGTGAAAGGCGCGCAAAAAGAAACCCCGGACGCTGGGGAAGACGCCCGGGGCCAATCGAAAGTCCTCATGGACTTCCCGCGACAACCTGCCAGTACCGGAGCTGTGCACTGGCCGGCTGCCCTTGATCTTTCTGATGCGCCAATCAGGCAAAGGTTCCCTGTGGCTGCTGGCGCTGCTGCAATGCCGCAATCACACAGGGCTGCAAGCGCCCTTCGACGATCTGCAGGTCACGGTGCAGGCCGTCTACCAGGTCGATCAGCAGGCTTTGCTCCTGCAACTGGCGCACGCTGACCGTGCGCTGCAAGGCGGTGCCGCCAAGGCTGTCGTATACGGTCAATTGGCGGTTGCCGCTGGTATCTGTGGCACCCAGCGTGGCTCGGTAGGGAGTAAGCGCGTCGTTGAGCAGTCTGCAGATTCTTTCCATCCGGATCACTCGCTTGTAATGGACATGAATGAACTGACCAGCAAGCGCAGCGGAAAGTTCGTTACGCATGGCTGTTCCGGTGAGCATGCGTGGGTGGCGTGACAGTTTGAATACGCTGCAGGGCTTGTTGCCAGCGTCTGACTGGCAGGGGGAATGGGAGGTCGGCAAGCACCCACAGGCCTTGGCGACGGGCTTCATGGGCGAGGTTCGGGCTGCCTGCTCTGGCATGGCCGACGAACAGCACGGCACGGGTGTAATGGGCCCGTTCGAGCACAGCCAGGCCATTGCTCACGGCATGGTCGAGGACCAGCAGGTCCGCGCGCGGTTGACGGGCCAGGCAGATATCGAGGTCGGCCACGTCGTGAGTGACGCGCACGTTGAACAGGCCCTGGGCGTTGCAGGCCTGGTGCAGGAGAATCTGATGGGATGGACGTGCCGGGTGGATCAACACGAAGGGCTGTCGCATGTGCCGCTCCTTGAGGAAAGGACCGGTCACTCTAGGCAAGGCTTCCATAACCTTACATAGGACAATTCCGCAAAAGGTATAGGAAGCGCCTGAAATCCGGGGCTGCTTTTCAGCCCCGGACGCCAAAGCAATTACAAAGGCTTGCCGCGATTACCATGCTGGCTGACGAACGCCTGAACGGCCTTCAGGTCATTGGCCAATACGGTGCAACGCTCTTCACGGCTGAACAGGTCGCTCAGGTGCGCTGGCAGTTCCAGCGCCTTGCCGACACCGGCCTTCTCCACCGCTTCCGGGAACTTGACCGGGTGCGCGGTACCCAGCACCACCATCGGCGTGTCCAGGCTGCGGCGGCACTCGCGGGCGGCCTTGACGCCGATCGCGGTGTGCGGGTCAAGCACTTCACCGGTGGCGGCGAACACTTCGGCGATGGTCTCGCAGGTCTGCTCGTCGCTGACGGCCAGCGAATCGAACAGCTTGCGTGCCTCGGTCCAGCGGTCCTGCTCGACGCTGAAGCCACCGCCCTGCTTGAAGCTCGCCATCAGCTCGGCCAGCGCAGCGCCGTTGCGGCCGTGCAGGTCGAACAGCAGGCGCTCGAAGTTGGACGACACCATGATGTCCATCGACGGCGACAGCGTCGCGTGCAGGGTTTCCTTGACGTACTGGTTGCCGCTCATGAAGCGGTGCAGGATGTCGTTGCGGTTGGTAGCGACGATCAGCTGGCTGACCGGCAGGCCCATGTTGCGCGCCAGGTAACCGGCGAAGATGTCGCCGAAGTTGCCGGTCGGTACCGAGAACGCCACCGAACGGGCCGGGCCGCCCAGCTGCAGGGCTGCGTGGAAGTAATAGACGATCTGGGCCATGATCCGCGCCCAGTTGATCGAGTTGACCGCAACCAGGCGGGTGCCCTTGAGGAACGACTGGTCGGCGAAGCTGGCCTTGACCATCTCCTGGCAGTCGTCAAAGTTGCCTTCAATGGCGATGTTGTGAACGTTGTCGCCAAACAGCGTGGTCATCTGCCGGCGCTGCACTTCCGACACGCGCTGGTGCGGGTGCAGGATGAAGATGTCGACGTTCTCGCAGCTGCGGCAGCCTTCGATGGCAGCGGAGCCGGTGTCACCGCTGGTGGCACCGATGATCACCACGCGCTCGTTGCGCTTGGCCAGCACGTGGTCGAGCAGGCGGCCGAGCAGTTGCAGGGCGAAGTCCTTGAACGCCAGGGTCGGGCCGTGGAACAGCTCCAGTACCCACTCGTTGCTGTTCAGCTGGCGCAGCGGGGCGACCGCAGCGTGGGCGAACTCGCCGTAGGTTTCTTCAAGGATCTTCTTGAAGTCAGCATCGGCGATGCTGCCTTCAACGAACGGGCGCATCACCCGGAAGGCCAGCTCGTGGTACGGCAGGCCGGCCCAGGAAGCGATCTCTTCCTGGGTGAAGCGTGGCAGGTTCTCTGGGACGTACAGGCCGCCGTCGCTGGCCAGGCCAGCCAGCAGCACGTCTTCGAAGTTCAGGGCCGGAGCCTGGCCGCGGGTACTGATATAGCGCATGGGTGCAAACCTTCGATGCTAGGGCCGCACGAGCGGCCCGATTGGCAAATTAATTCAGCTGTTCGACGCGGATGCGCACGACCTTGCCGACCACGTCCTGCAGGGCTTCCAGGGCGACGATGGCGTCGTTGATGCGCTGCTCGACCACACCGTGGGTCAGCAGGATCATCGGTACCAGGCCGTCCTGTTCCTCGGCTTCCTTCTGCATGATCGACTCGATGTTGATGCCACGCTCCGAGAGGATGCTCGCCACCTGGGCCAGCACGCCCGGGTGGTCCTTGGCCTGGATGCGCAGGTAGTAGGCGCTCTTACAGGCTTCGATCGGCAGGATTGGGTGTGCCGAGAGCGAGTCTGGCTGGAAGGCCAGGTGCGGCACGCGGTTTTCCGGGTCGGAGGTCATGGCACGGACCACGTCGACCAGGTCACCTACCACCGACGAAGCGGTCGGCTCCATGCCGGCGCCGGCGCCGTAGTACAGGGTGGAACCGGCGGCATCGCCGTTGACCATGACTGCGTTCATTACACCATTGACGTTAGCGATCAGGCGGTCGGCCGGGATCAGCGTCGGGTGCACACGCAGCTCGATGCCTTCGGCGGTGCGGCGGGCCACGCCCAGGTGCTTGATGCGGTAGCCCAGCGCTTCGGCGTAGTTCACGTCAGCGGTGGTCAGCTGGGTGATGCCTTCGGTGTAGGCCTTTTCAAACTGCAGCGGGATACCAAAGGCGATGGACGCCAGGATGGTCAGCTTGTGGGCGGCATCGATACCTTCGACGTCGAAGGTCGGGTCGGCTTCGGCATAGCCCAGTGCCTGGGCTTCAGCCAGCACGTCGGGGAAGGCGCGGCCTTTCTCACGCATTTCGGTGAGGATGAAGTTGCCGGTGCCGTTGATGATGCCGGCCAGCCAGTTGATACGGTTGGCCGACAGGCCTTCGCGGATGGCCTTGATCACCGGGATACCGCCAGCCACTGCCGCTTCGAAGGCGACGATGACGCCTTTCTCGCGGGCTTTGGCAAAGATTTCGTTACCGTGCACAGCGATCAGCGCCTTGTTGGCGGTGACCACGTGCTTGCCGTTCTCGATGGCCTTGAGCACCAGATCGCGGGCGATGGTGTAGCCACCGATCAGTTCGATGACAATGTCGATTTCGGGGTTGCTCGCAACTTCGAACACATCAGCGGTAATGGGGGTACCGGTAATCTGGCAGTTCGGGTTCTGCGAGCGCATGGCAATCTGTGCCACTTCAATACCGCGCCCGGCACGGCGGGCAATCTCCTCGGCGTTGCGCTGAAGTACATTGAAGGTTCCGCCACCGACGGTCCCCAACCCACAGATGCCTACTTTGACCGGTTTCACTGTGAACTCCCCATTGAACGGCCGGCGCCTTCACCGACCGTGAAACATGCCGTCACCCCATGACGACGGCGTATTGAATTGATTACTTGGCGGCTTGCTGCTCGCCCGCAAGGGCCAGTTTGGCCACTTGTGGTGCGGGCTGGTAGCCCGGAATGACATGGCCGTTCTCGAGCACGATGGCCGGCGTGCCGTTGACGCCGATCTGCTGGCCCAGCTGGAACTGCTTGCTGACCGGGTTGGCGCACTTGGCGGCCTTGATTTCCTTGCCCTCGACCATCTTGTCCATCGCCGCGCGGCGGTCGCTGGAGCACCATACGGCCTGCAACTGTTCATCACCCGGGGAGCCGAGGCCCTGACGCGGGAACGCGACATAGCGCACTTCGATACCGCGGCGGTTGAGCTCGGGTACTTCGGCGTGCAGCTTGTGGCAGTACGGGCAGGTGGTGTCGGTAAACACGGTGATGTGCGACTTGGTCTCGCCCTTGGCAGGATAAACCACGGTCTCGGCGGCTGGAATGCCGTTGATGAGCTTGGCGACGCCCTGACGCTCGGTCTTTTCGGTCAGGTTGACTGGTTTGCCGTCCTGCAGCTGGTACAGGTAGCCCTGCATGACGTACTGGCCATCAGCGCTGGCATACAGCACACGGCCGCCTTGCAGCTTGACTTCATAGAGGCCGTTGAGCGGGCTGCTGCCGACGCTTTCAACCGGCACTTCGAGTTCGAGGTTCTGCAACGACTTGCGGATGGCCTGCTCGGCGCTGGCATTGCTGTCTGCCGCGGCAACGGCAAAGGTACTGGCCAGCGCCATCACGGCGGCGGCGAAAATCTGGGTCACGCGCATGGGGAACTCCTGGAGGCGGACAGGGGCCGGAGGGCGTCACCTGCGGAAAAACGCGGCGACCGTGCGGCCCTTGATGCAAACCGCCCAAGCCTACCACATCACGCTGCTGATGAAGGGGCCTGCAAGGACCGGTCGGCGGAACATGAAAAACATTCATCCACGTGGATGGTGCTGGGCATGCAACTGCTGCAGGCGCGCCTTGGCCACATGGGTATAAATTTGCGTAGTCGACAGGTCGCTATGGCCCAGCAGCATCTGCACCACGCGCAAATCGGCGCCATGGTTGAGCAGGTGCGTGGCAAAAGCGTGGCGCAGGGTATGCGGCGACAGCGGTTTGTCGATACAAGCCACTCGCGCCTGGTGCTTGATGCGGTGCCAGAAGGTCTGGCGGGTCATCTGCTCGCCACGCTGACTGGGGAACAGCACATCGCTTGGGCGGCCGTTGAGCAGCTCGGCGCGGCCATCACGCAGATAGCGCTCCAGCCAGACCACCGCCTCCTCACCCATCGGCACCAGGCGCTCCTTGCTGCCCTTGCCCATCACCCGCAATACGCCCTGGCGCAGGTTGACCTGGTCGAGGGTCAGGCTGACCAGCTCGGTCACGCGCAGGCCGCAGGCGTAAAGAACTTCGAGCATGGCGCGGTCGCGCTGACCGATGGCTTCGCCCAGGTCCGGAGCCTGCAGCAAAGCTTCGACGTCCGCTTCCGACAGGGACTTGGGCAAGGGCCGGCCGAGTTGCGGCATGTCGACCTGCAAGGTGGGGTCGACGGCGATCAGTTTTTCCCGCAGCAGATAGCGGAAGAAGCCACGCAGGCCTGAAAGAAAGCGCGCGGTGGAGCGCGGCTTGTAACCTTGGTCGAGGCGCCAGGCCAGATGGTCGAGGATCAGTTCACGGCCGGCCTCGGGCAGCGTCACCGAATGCTCCTGGAGCCAGCCATTAAACAAGGCCAGGTCACTGCGGTAGGAGACGCGGGTGTTATCGGACAGGCCTTTTTCGAGCCACAGGGCGTCGAGGAACTGGTCGATCAGGGGGTGGTCTAGGGCGGGCATTCGCGGCTGCTGGGTGTTGGAAGTCGGCCTAGTGTTTCACAGCCGCACAATGATTGTCTGTACTGGCCTCTTCGCGGGGCAAGCCCGCTCCTACAGGGTACGCGCAACTTGCCCCGCGAAGAGGCCCGCACGGGACAACTCAGGCATGGGGCAACACCGGCACCGGGCGCTTGTCCTCGTCGATGGCGACAAAGCTGAACACCCCATGGATCGCTCGCTCGCGCCCATCCAGGTACATGTTTTCGACGAACACATCCACCTGCACCTGCAAGCTGGTGTTGCCCACCTTGACCACCGTGCCCACCAGCTCGACGATCGAGCCGGCCGGGATAGGGTGCTTGAAGTCGATACGGTCGGTGGACACAGTCACCAGCGGCAGCCTGCAGAAACGCGTAGCGGCGATGAACGACACTTCGTCCATCCAGGCCAGCGCAGTACCGCCGAACAGAGTGTTGTGGTGATTGGTGGTATTGGGGAAAACCGCTTTGGTCACGCGGGTCACCGACAGCTCGGTGCGGCGCTGGATTTCCTGATCTCGAGTGGTCATATCTGTCACTTTTCACGGGTTTCAAAACGCAAAAAAGCAGCCCGAAGGCTGCTTTTTTCTCGCTAGGCGGCCTTGGCCACCGGGCAAACTGTACTCAGGACAGTTTTTCCTTGATGCGAGCGGCTTTGCCGGACAGGTCGCGCAGGTAGTACAGCTTGGCTTTACGCACGTCACCACGACGTTTCACGGCCAGGCTGTCGATCTGCGGGCTGTAGGTCTGGAAGGTACGCTCAACGCCTACGCCGCTGGAGATCTTGCGCACGGTGAAGGCGCTGTTCAGACCGCGGTTACGCTTGGCGATGACAACGCCTTCGAACGCCTGCAGACGGGAACGATCACCTTCCTTCACTTTAACCTGGACGACGATGGTGTCGCCTGGTGCGAAGGTCGGGATTTCCTTGCTCATCTGCTCTGCTTCGAGCTGCTGGATGATCTTGTTGGTCATGCTGTGCTCCTAAGATGGATACGTGATCCACCATCGATACGTTTAACTATCGTCCCGCTCGCGGAGATATTCCTCGAGCAGCTTCTTCTCTTCTCCAGAAAGCGAGCGACTTTCCAGAAGATCGGCGCGTCGTTCGAAGGTCCTACCAAGGGACTGCTTCATTCTCCATCGCCGGATATGTGCATGGTTGCCACTTAGCAACACGTCGGGAACACGCTGATCCGCATACACCTCAGGTCGGGTGTAATGCGGGCAATCCAGCAGACCGTCGGTGAAAGAGTCTTCCTCCGCCGAGTCCACATGCCCTAAAGCTCCGGGCAGCAGCCGTGTAACCGCATCGATCAGTACCATGGCCGGCAGCTCGCCACCGGAAAGCACATAGTCGCCAATCGACCACTCCTCATCGACATGAGCCTCGATAAAGCGCTCGTCGATGCCTTCATAACGACCGGCAATCAGGATCAACGATTCCTGTTCGGCCAGGCCTTTGACCGCCTGCTGAGTCAGCTTGCGGCCTTGTGGCGAGAGGTAGATCACCTTCGCCGCTGCTCCGGTCGCTTGCCTGGCGCTAACCAGGGCGTCTTCCAGAGGCTTGATTTTCATCACCATGCCCGGACCACCGCCAAACGGCCGATCATCCACGGTATGGTGGCGATCTGTGGTGTAGTCCCGCGGGTTCCAGCAAGTCACCTGAAGCAACCCCTGTTTCACCGCGCGGCTGGTAATGCCGTACTCTGTGATGGCCGAGAACATCTCGGGGAACAGCGTGATGACGTCTACGCGAAGGTTACCCATCGTTTAGAAGTCCGCGTCCCATTCAACCCGCATCACGCCTGCTTCCAGGTCGATACCGAGCACACATTGCGCCGTATAGGGCAACAGACGCTCGCGATCATCCAGGCTGCCTGCGCAGGGCTTGACCACCATTACATCGTTCGCACCGGTCTCCAACAGGTGATCGACCTTGCCGAACAGGTGTTCGTCCTGGTTGATGACCTTCAGACCCACCAACTGGTACCAGTAGTACTCGTCGGCAGCCAGGTTGGGCAAAAGGCTCCGCGCAATGCAGATTTCGTGACCACTCAGAAGACGGGCTTCATCACGATCATCGAGGCCTTTCAGTTTCACGACCAGGCCCTTTTGGGAGCCACGACCGCTGACCAGCTCGACCTGCTTTACCTTGCCTTCGTGCCGAAGCGTCCAGCGTGGATAATCCAACAGGTTTTCAATCGGATCGGTAAAGGAATACACCTTCACCTCGCCGCGAACGCCGTGAACCGAAAAAATCTTGCCAACGACGATGAGGTCGTCAGCCTTTTCTGGCGTCGCGTTCATACTATTTAGGCAGCGGCCTTGGCAGCGTCCTTCAGCAGCTGAGCAACGCGCTCAGACGGCTGTGCACCCTGGCTCAGCCAGTAGGTGACGCGCTCCTGGTTGACCGACAGCTTGACTTCGGCGCCCGAGGCGATCGGGTTGAAGAAGCCTACGCGCTCAACGAAACGGCCGTCACGGGCGTTACGCGAGTTGGTCACGGTCAGGTGGTAGAATGGGCGCTTTTTCGAGCCGCCACGGGCAAGACGAATGGTTACCATGTGAACATTGTTCCTATAGTCGGTGCTGCAAATCTGAATGCCAAATAGGCACACGGGTGCCCAAAAGGCCGCATATTCTCGGGGAATACACGGACATTTGCAAATGCCTTTTTCGGAAGAGCCCTGCCCTACCGTTCAGATTTGCCGGTTAAGCCACGGAATCCGCGGCCGTTGCCCCGCCGGAGCGGGGGTTCCGGGCACCCGCTCATTTAAAAGCAGGCACCCAAAATAGGGGTTACAGCTTCGGCATGCCGCCGCCCGGCAGCATCCCGCCCAGGCCACGCATCATCTTGGCCATGCCGCCTTTGGCGGAGAATTTCTTCATCATCTTCTGCATCTGCTTGTGCTGCTTGATCAGCCGACCGATGTCCTGCACCTGGGTGCCGGAGCCGAGGGCGATGCGGCGCTTGCGCGAACCGCTGATCAGGTCAGGGTCGCGACGCTCGGCCGGGGTCATGGAGTTGATGATCGCTTCCATCTGCTTGAACTGCTTTTCGGCCGCGCCCTGGGCGTTGCCCATCTGCGACAGGTTGACCCCGCCGATGCTTGGCAGCTTGTCCATCAGGCCGCCGAGGCCGCCCATGTTCTTCATCTGCTGCAGCTGGTCACGGAAGTCTTCGAGATCGAAGCCCTTGCCCTTCTTCAGCTTCTTGGCCAGTTTGTCGGCCTTGGCCTTGTCGATGGTCTGCTCGGCCTGTTCGATCAGGCTGAGCACGTCACCCATGCCGAGGATGCGCGAGGCGACACGGTCCGGGTGGAACGGCTCGAGGGCTTCAGTCTTCTCGCCCATACCGATGAACTTGATCGGCTTGCCAGTGATGGCACGTACCGACAGTGCGGCACCGCCACGGGCGTCACCGTCGACCTTGGTCAGCACCACACCGGTCAACGGCAGCGCTTCGCCGAACGCCTTGGCGGTGTTGGCAGCGTCCTGGCCGGTCATGGCGTCGACCACGAACAGGGTCTCGATCGGCTTGACTGCTGCGTGCAGCGCCTTGATCTCGGCCATCATGTCGGTATCGATGTGCAGACGGCCGGCGGTGTCGACGATGACCACGTCGATGAACTTCAGCTTGGCTTCGCGGATCGCAGCTTCCGCGATGGCCACAGGCTTCTGGGTGATATCGGACGGGAAGAAGGTCACGCCGATGTCGTTGGCCAGGGTTTCCAGCTGTTTGATCGCCGCCGGGCGGTAAACGTCGGCGGACACCACCATCACGCTCTTTTTCTTGCGCTCTTTCAGGAAGCGCGCGAGCTTGCCGGCGGTGGTGGTCTTACCAGCGCCCTGCAAGCCGGCCATCAGCACCACGGCTGGCGGCGCGGCATTCAGCGCGAGGTCTTCGTTGGCCGCGCCCATCAGGCTTTCCAATTCGGCCTGGACGATCTTCACGAACGCCTGGCCCGGGGTCAGGCTGCGCGATACCTCGGTGCCGACCGCACGTTCCTTGACGCTGTTGACGAAATCCTTGACCACCGGCAGGGCAACGTCGGCCTCGAGCAGGGCCATGCGCACTTCGCGCAACGTGTCCTTGATGTTGTCTTCAGTCAGCTTGGCCTTGCCGGTGACATGGCGCAGCGTCTGTGACAGGCGGTCGGTCAGGTTTTCGAACATGGTGATCCTTTCAGGCCCAGTAAAAGCCGAGGTTTGTCAGGCGCCTGAGGGGGGAAATGCACACCCGCCAGGCACAGCAAGGCGGCGATTATAACGAAGTGCGGCGGCGGCGCACACCTCGCTGCCGATCGGTCTGGATGGCCGGTGGCGTTCTATGCCAAACTCCGTCTCTTTCAGGGCTCTGCAACCAGGACTTATGGTTTCCTCACCCAGCCTCATCCCCAACCTGATCGCCGCCGGCTTATATATAGCTGCAGCCATCTATCAGGGCTCCCACCTGGCCCAGGGCCGCAAGGCCGACAAACGCCTGCTTGGCCTGCTCGGCGCCCTCGCCGTGGTCGCACAGGGCGGCGCGCTGTTCTTCCAGCTGATCACCCCGCTGGGGCTGAGCCTGGACTTCTTCAGCGCCGCCAGCCTGATCGCCGTAGCGGTCATCGCCCTGACGCTGGTGGCCTGCCTGCGCATCCCGGTGGAAAACCTGCTGGTGCTGCTGTTCCCGCTCGGCGCCGTCACTGCCCTGCTGGCGCAGTTCGCCCCACCCGGCACAGTGCCGCTGATCGACGAAGAACCCGGCATCCTCGCCCACATCCTGTTGTCGATCCTGGCCTACGGTCTGTTCACCATCGCAGTGTTCCAGTCGTTGCTGTTGCTGCTGCAGGACCGCCAACTGAAGAACAAGCACCCGTCCGGGCTGATCCGCAACTTCCCGCCGCTGCAGACCATGGAAAGCCTGCTGTTCGGTTTCCTCTGGGCGGGCTGGTGCCTGCTCTCGCTGTCACTGATTTCCGGTTGGCTGTTCCTTGATAACCTCTTTGCCCAGCATCTTGTGCACAAGACGCTGCTGGCGTGTGTGGCCTGGGTGGTGTTCAGCGTCCTGCTGTGGGGCCGCACCCGCCTGGGCTGGCGCGGGCACAAGGCGATCCGCTGGACCCTGGCCGGTTTCTGCCTGCTGATGCTGGCCTACTTCGGCAGCAAGCTGGTTCGCGAATTCATCCTGCATATCTGACGGTCGCCCATGGACACCCTGCCGTACGCACCGCTACTGGGCATTCTGGCACTGGCACTGTTGTGGTCGGCGCTGTTCAGCGCCGTGGACGCCGCCCGCCTGCAACTTAACGGCTCACTGCGCAATGGCGATGACGGCCAGCCGCTGCTGCCGGCCCAGGCCTTGGTCCTGTGCGCCAGCCTGGGCAAGCTGCTGGTGCTGGGCCTGGCGTGCCTGATTGGTCAACGCCAGAACGGCGAACACGGATTCTGGCTGGCTGGCCTGGCCGCCGTGGCAACCCTGCTGGTATTCGCCGAATTCCTGCCGCGGCGCCTGGCGCGGCGCAACCCGCAGGCCTTCATCAGCCTTGGCCTGAGTCTTCGCCCGTTTCCTCTCGCCCTGCTGCAACCGTTGGCCTGCCTGTTCGACGGCATCGCCAAGCTGCTGCTGCGGCCGTTCCGCGTGCAGCCCACGGCGGTGGCCCTGCACCCGCAGGAGGATGACGACTTCGACGAAGACGACGAGCACGAGGCCCCGCGCCACGGCCTGCTGGACGGCCTGCAGTCTTTGGACAAGATCACCGTCAACGACATCCTGGTGCCGCGCAATGAAGTAGACGGTATCAACCTCGATGACCCCATCGCGCTCATCATCGAGCAACTGATCGTCAGCCGCCACACCCGCCTGCCGGTGTACCACAGCGACATCAACCAGGTCGAAGCGATCCTCAACACCAAGCTCATCAGCCACCTGCTGCCAAAGGCCGAGCTGACGCTGGAGCAACTGCTGGGTGCCTGCTACGAGCCCTACTTCGTGCCGGAAAGCACGCCCCTGCAGATGCAGTTGCTGAACTTCCACAAGCAACAGCGGCGTCTGGGCGTGGTGGTGGACGAGTACGGCGAGGTGCTGGGCATCGTCACCCTGGAAGACATCCTCGAAGAAATCGTCGGCGAGTTCGAGGACGAACACAGCCTCGACAACCCCCACGTGCACCCGCAACCCGATGGCACCTTCGTCATCGAAGGCGCCGCCTCGCTGCGCGAAATCAACCGTTCCCTGGGCTGGCACCTGCCCTGCGACGGCGGCCCGAAAACCCTCAACGGGTTGGTCACCGAAGCCCTCGAAAGCATCCCGGAAAGCGCCGTTTGCCTGAAGATCGGCCGCTATCGCCTGGAAATCCTCGAAACAGAGGACAATTGCGCCAGCAAGGTACTGGTGTGGACCGTGACCCGATAGCTATACTCGGGTCACGCTTACCCAGCCCCGCCGTCCCGCCTGCTACCCGCACCCGGCGCCACACGGCCAGTCCGCTCCACTGACACGCCCCGCGGTCCTGCTTCAACACCCCGAACAGTGCCCGCCCACGCCCCTACCCCCCTTGGGCTATCGTCAGTCGCGCGAACACAACAACAATACGCTCCGGTGTCCGCAACGCTGTGCCTGCCTTCGTACCACGCACACGCCTCGGACAAACGCCATGGAGCGGACCAGACTGTTAGGGACCTACTTAATGACAACCAGCAGCACCTACACCGAAGCGCCTGCCGCGCCGGTCAACTCGCCAGCGCGGGTCGCCACCGCCAGCTTCATCGGCACCGCCATCGAGTTCTACGATTTCTACGTCTACGCCACCGCCGCCGCGCTGGTGATCGGCCCGGTGTTCTTCCCGTCCGGGTCGGGCACCGCGCAGATGCTCGCCGCGTTCATCACCTTCGGCATCGCCTTCCTTGCCCGCCCGCTGGGCTCGGCACTGTTCGGTCATTTCGGTGACCGCATCGGGCGCAAATCGACACTGGTCGCCTCGCTGTTGCTGATGGGCGTGTCGACCACGCTGATCGGCGTGCTACCGGGCTATGACAGCATCGGCGTGTGGGCGCCGATCCTGCTCTGCCTGCTGCGTTTCGGCCAAGGCCTGGGCCTGGGCGGTGAATGGGGCGGTGCAGCGCTGCTGGCCACCGAGAACGCACCCGAGGGCAAGCGCGCCTGGTTCGGCATGTTCCCGCAACTTGGCCCTTCGATCGGCTTCCTTGCGGCCAACGGCCTGTTCCTGGCCCTGGCCATGCTGCTCAGTGACGAACAGTTCCGTGACTGGGGCTGGCGCATCCCGTTCCTGCTCAGTGCCGCGCTGGTGATGGTGGGGCTGTATGTGCGCCTGAAGCTTGAAGAAAGCCCAGTGTTCGCCAAGGCAGTCGCCCGCCACGAACGGGTGAAAATGCCGGTAGTCGACCTGTTCAGCAAATACTGGATGCCAACCCTGCTGGGCGCAGCCGCCATGGTGGTGTGCTATGCGCTGTTCTATATCTCGACGGTGTTCTCGCTGAGCTACGGCGTGACCACGCTGGGCTACAGCCGCGAAACCTTCCTCGGCCTGCTGTGCTTCGCCGTGGTGTTCATGGCCCTGGCCACACCGTTGTCGGCCTGGCTGAGCGACCGTTACGGGCGCAAGCCGGTGCTGATCGTCGGCGGGCTGCTGGCGGTGGCTTCGGGCTTTACCATGGAACCACTGCTGACCTCAGGTTCGACCACCGGTGTGGCGCTGTTCCTGGCCATCGAGCTGTTCTTGATGGGGGTGACCTTTGCGCCGATGGGGGCGCTGCTGCCTGAGCTGTTCCCGACCCACGTGCGGTATACCGGCGCTTCGGCGGCATATAACCTGGGTGGCATCGTCGGGGCTTCGGCGGCGCCGTTCTTTGCCCAGAAGCTGGTGAGCATGGGTGGGTTGAGCTGGGTGGGTGGCTATGTGTCGGCGGCGGCTGTGATCAGCCTGATTGCCGTGCTGTGCCTGAAGGAAACCCGTAATACCGAGCTGTAAGCAATTGGGGCCGCTTTGCGGCCCCAGTCGTATCAGAACTCGACCTTGACCGCCTGCGAAGCACGGGTCGCCTTGGCCCGCGCCGCTTCGACCGACTCATCCCGCGCCAGGCACACGCCCATACGGCGAGTGCCGTTGATTTCCGGCTTGCCAAACAGGCGAATGGCCGTGTCCGGCTCGCTCAGGGCAGCACCCAGGTTGGCGAAGCTGGTCTGCTGCGACTGGCCTTCCGGCAGGATCACCGCCGAAGCCGATGGCCCGAACTGGCGCACCACCGGAATCGGCAGGCCGAGGATGGCACGGGCGTGCAGGGCGAACTGCGACAGATCCTGGGAAATCAGGGTCACCAGGCCAGTGTCGTGTGGGCGCGGCGAGACTTCGCTGAACCACACCTGGTCGCCCTTGACGAACAGTTCCACGCCGAACAGGCCACGCCCACCCAGCGCATCGGTGACTGCCTTCGCCACCCGCTGCGACTCGGCCAGGGCTTTCGCGCTCATGGCCTGTGGCTGCCAGGACTCTTGATAGTCGCCCTTCTCCTGACGGTGGCCAACCGGCTCGAGGAAGGTGGTGCCGCCCACGTGGCGCACGGTCAGCAGGGTGATTTCGTATTCGAAGTCGATAAAGCCCTCGATGATCACCCGGCCCTTGCCGGCACGGCCACCTTCCTGGGCATAGTCCCATGACTTCTGCAGGTCGGCATCGCTGCGCAGCAGGCTCTGGCCCTTGCCCGAGGAGCTCATCACCGGCTTGACCACGCACGGGTAACCGACATCGGCCACGGCCTTGGCGTAGTCCTCATAAGTGTCGGCGAAGTGGTACGGCGAAGTCGGCAGGTCCAGCTCTTCGGCGGCCAGGCGGCGGATGCCTTCGCGGTTCATGGTCAGCTGGGTGGCGCGGGCGGTCGGCACCACGGTGAAACCCTCGTTCTCCAGCTCGACCAGCGTGGCGGTGGCGATGGCTTCGATTTCCGGAACGATGTAGTGCGGCTTTTCCGCTTCGATGATCGCCCGCAGGGCAACGCCATCGAGCATGTTGACCACGTGGCTGCGGTGCGCCACCTGCATCGCCGGGGCATTGGCGTAGCGGTCGACGGCGATCACTTCGACGCCCAGGCGCTGCAGCTCGATCACCACTTCCTTGCCCAGCTCGCCACAGCCGCAGAGCAGTACACGGGTCGCGGTTGGCGACAATGGGGTTCCGATACGGGTCATTTCAGGTCCTCGAAGGCGTCCGGGGCCGCGCCAGGCTTTGGCACGGCCCGCTGAAAAAGGACCCGTATTCTACACCATCAACCCGCGACAGCGGCCCGCCGCGCACGAAATGCCATGGCCAGCCATACGGCCGTGACACCGGCGAATTTCGAGGCCATGGCGGTGCCGATCACCGCCGGCGTCAGGGCGCCGATCATGCCGAAGAAGATAAAGGTGTCCACCGGAATGCTCAGCGCCGAGCTCAGCCACAGGCGGTCACGCAACGGCCGGCGGGTGATGCTGAACACCAGCCAGTCGATCAGTTCGGAGACAAAGAAGGCAGTGGCACTGGCCAGGGCGATGGCCGGCTCCGAGGTGGCGTACGACAACACCAGCGCCAGCAGCATGGCGATCAGCGCGCCGTGCCCGTAGCGGGTCTGCACCATGTCGCGCAGGATGAACACCAGCCCGCCCCAGCAGGACCAGATGATGTCCAGGTGCGGGGCGCTGGAGAAGGCGTAGTTGATCAGCACTACGCTACTGATATAGGCAATGAGATAGAACATGGCGAGTGATCTGTGGGCAAGCCGCACAGATTACTTGATTTTGCAGTCAGTGCCCAATAATCAGCCCTGCAGCCACTGCCCGCTCATGGCAAAGCTTCAGCACCGCCCGACGCTCGGTATTGTCCATCCGTCCCCAGCGGCCGATTTCAGCCACAGTGCGCTGGCAGCCGGTACAGATATCCTGCTCGTCCAGTGCGCAAATGCTCACGCACGGCGAAGCCACCGGCCGCTCAACAGCAACGTCACTCATCGTCGACCACCAGCTCCCGCGCATAACGCTCGGCATTGTGCACATAGTGCGCGGCGCTGGCCTCGAGCAGACGCATCTGCTGCTCGGTCAACTCGCGCACTACCTTGCCCGGCGAGCCCATCACCAGCGAGCCATCAGGAATTTCCTTGCCCTCCGGGATCAGCGCGTTGGCGCCGATGATGCAGTGCTTGCCGATGCGCGCGCCATTGAGGATGACCGCATTGATGCCGATCAGGCTGTAGTCGCCGACCGTGCAGCCATGCAGCATGGCGTTGTGGCCAATGGTCACGCCCTTGCCCAGGGTCAGTGGGGAGCCCATGTCGGTGTGCATCACGGTACCGTCCTGGACGTTGCTGCCCTCGCCGATGTCGATCAGTTCGTTGTCACCGCGCAGCACGGCACCGAACCATACGCTGGCACGGGCCTGCAGGCGCACTTTGCCAATCAGCGTGGCGGTGGGTGCGGCCCAACTGGTGGGGTGGCAGTCGACCCGATGGTCGCCCAGGCGGTATTTCATGTTCGCTCCTCAGAGGTTCACGCAGACGGCGGGGTGTGCCCCGCTCAGATTTCGATGTAGCGCTCAGGGGGTTGATGCAGGCTGATACCGGCGTCATACAACAGGTTGACCAGCTCGACGATCATGATCGCCGACAGCCCCCAGATCTTGTACTCGCCATAGCGATAGCTGGGTACGTACCAACTGCGGCCCTGATAATCGATGCGGTGGGTGTGGTCACGCGGGTCCTGACGGAAGAATTCCAGCGGCACGCTGAAGACTGCCGCGATTTCCGCATCGTTGGCACGGTATTCGACGAAATCCGGGATCAAGCCGACGAACGGGGTCACTTTCAGGCCGTGCAAGGAGATCAGCGGGCTGAGCGGACCAATCACCTCCACCAGGCCAGGCGGCAAGCCGATTTCCTCCTCGGCTTCACGTAACGCGGTATATACCAGGTCCGGGTCTTCCGGGTCGCGGCGGCCGCCGGGAAAGGCGACTTCGCCGCCGTGGGTCGACAACCCCTTGGCACGCAAGGTCAAAACCAGCTCGGGCGCTTCGCTGCGGGTAATGGGCAAAAGGACCGCCGCCTCGGGGAACCGTCGGTCGGTTTCCAGTGAAGCGGGTTGGTGGTTGCTCATACGGCGAAGTAGCTCGTCCAGCATTGCGCACTCTCGTTTCCAAGGCCTGCCTTGCATGATGCACCAAAGCCGCGAAGCACCCAAGCCCCGCACGCTTGCGGCAGCACCGCCTGGCGCGCCAAGATAACCCGGTCCATAGGGAAGAAAAGCATGAAATTCTGCAGCGCATGCGGCCAGCCGGTCATTCAAAGGATCCCCGAGGGCGACAGCCGCCTGCGGTTCGTCTGTGAGTATTGCCAGACCATCCACTACCAGAACCCCAACATCGTCGCCGGGGTGCTGCCCACCTGGGGCAGCCAGGTGCTGCTGTGCCGCCGCGCCATCGAGCCGCGCCGTGGCTTCTGGACGCTACCGGCGGGCTTCATGGAAAACGGCGAAACCCTCGACCAGGCCGCCCGTCGCGAAACCGTCGAGGAAGCCTGCGCCCGGGTCGGGGACATGGCCCTGTACCAACTGTTCGACCTGCCGCACATCAACCAGGTGCATGTGTTCTTCCGTGCCGAGCTGGCCGACCTGGATTTCGCTGTCGGTATCGAAAGCCTGGAGGTGCAATTGTTCGAGGAACACGAAGTCCCGTGGGGCGAGCTGGCTTTCCGCACCGTCACTCGCACACTAGAATGCTATTATCGCGACCGCATCAGGCAGCACTACCCGATAGGCCATGAATACCTGCCGCCGATGAACGTATCGCCCACCACTTAAGCTTGCAGGTACTGCTTCATGCGTTGGTTGTTCGCCCTTTTCTGCCTTTGCGTTACCACGGTGTCCCAGGCGGCCTTCACCGAAGTCATCATTCGCAAGCCGCAAGCGCCCGCGCCGGCCCCGTCGCAATCCCAGGCGGCCATGCAGCCGCTGATCGACAAGGTGCTGGTGATCAAGTCCGAGCGGCGTCTGCAGCTGATCAGCCGTGGCGAGCCGCTGAAGACCTACCGCATCTCCCTGGGCAAGCAGCCCAAGGGCGCCAAGGAACGCGAAGGCGACAAGAAGACGCCGGAAGGGCTGTACTGGCTGGACTGGCGCAAGGAAAGCGACCGTTTCAACCTGGCGATGCACATCACCTACCCGAACATCACCGACGCCGCCCGTGCTACCCGCGAAGGCTGGAGTGCCGGCAGCATGATCATGATCCATGGTACGCCGATCAACGATGACTACCCCGAGTGGTACTTCCAGACCCTCGACTGGACCGATGGCTGCATCGCCATGCGTAATCGCGACATGCAGGAAGTGTGGGAACTGGTCCGCGATGGCACCATGATCGAAATTCGTCCCTGATAGTCCTACAAGCAGATTGAGCTTGTAGGACCTTTCATACTTCCAACGCACACCTTCCCTACGTCATCCAGTGGCCGGGGACTGCATCCAACCGAAGGCATGAATTCTTAGCATCCACGCAAATGAGTACGTAATGCGTACGTCACTTGCGAGGGTGTTCCATGCCATGCCAAATGCACCATATTGCCAGCAGTCTGCTGATCTGCTGCCTGCCTGTGCTGCTGCTCGCCCCAACGGCTCGCGCTGATGACCCCGCCAGCCTGCAATTGCGCGACCAACAGCAGTCTCAACGGCATATCGAACAGCAGCAACGCCTCATGCGCTGGCGGCAGCTGCCCTCACCGGAAGATCATCCGCAACACGCTGCAACGGCGGTCGACAGCCACTGCTGGAAGGTGACCGGCGTGCGCGTTGTCGGCAACCAGCAACTGTCGGACCAGGCCCTGGAACCCACACTGCGCGATCGGGTACGGCCCTGCATGGGCGTCGGCGAGATCAATCAACTGCTCAAGGCCATCACCGCGCGTTACATCCAGGCAGGCTATCCAACCAGTCGCCCCTACCTACGCCAGCAGCCGCAAGATGATGCACCGCTGGAAATTGTCATCGTCGAAGGGTTTGTCGAATCGATCGAACTCGCCGACCCTGAGCTGCCGCTGTCCCTGCGCGGCGCCTTTCCAAATGTGCTGGGGCAGCCACTGCACCTGCCCGATCTGGAACAGGGGTTGGACCAGCTCAACCGCTTGCGTGCCTATGACCTGGGCATGGATTTGCTGCCTGGCGAATTACAGGGCGGAACCCGGGTACTGGTGCAGCCCCGCAAGGTCGGCTCACGTTGGCACCTGGACAGCCGCCTGGACAACCGCGGCAACGAGCTGACCGGCCGCCACCGCCTGAACCTGAGCCTTGGCCTGGACAGCCCGCTGGGGCTGAATGACGACCTGCGCGTTTCAGTGCTCACCAGCGTCTTACATGCCCCCGGTCAGAGCCGAGGTATCACGCTGTACTACAGCGTCCCTTACGGCCCCTGGACCTTTGCCCTCAACGCCAGCGAACTGAACTATGACGCGCCGCTGCCCCACAGCCGGCAAGCCAGCAGCGGCAGCAGCAGCTACCAGGGCCTGAGCCTTGAGCGGGTGCTATGGCGCAATCAGCAAGGGATGCTCAGCACCAGCGTACGGATGGACCGTAAGCAGCTGATCAATCGCAGCGCAGGCGCCGTTGTGACCCAGCAGAGCCCAACACTCACCAGCGTCGAAGCGGGTATCAACCTGCTTTGGCTCGAAAGCGGATTATGGAACGGGTATGTGGGCGTTGCCCAAGGCCTGGACTGGTTCGCTGCCGATGATTCACCCCTGGGCGTGGAACGCCTGCGCCCGAACTTTCGAAAGTACCGCGCCAGCGTGTTGCATCTGCGCCAGGGGCCGGCATACAACCCTTGGCGCTGGCAGAGCGAACTGGCCCTGCAGTACAGCGACGACGCATTGCCCGCCGTAGAGCAATTGCTGACCAGTGACGATTCGACGGTCCGCGGCTTTCGCTTGCGCACCTACTCCGGTGCCAGTGGCGCAGCCTGGCGCAATACCTTCAGCCAACCGCTGCCGGCCAGCGGGTTCCAGGCCCTGCAAATACGCCCTTACCTCGGCCTGGATGTCGGCTGGACCCGGCCAGCCAATGGTAAGCCCTCGCAGCGCCTGGCAGGCGCAGCCGCCGGCATCGAGCTGAGCCTGCCCAACACCCGCGTGCGCCTCGACTACCAACGCGCCCTCTACACCAGCGACCTGTCCCGGCACGGCCTGGAGCCTGGCTTCTGGGTACTGGAGTGCGCCCTGAGCATCTGATTCACCCCACAACAAAGAGAACGAGAACATGCAGACACTCTCGCAGTTACCCTCTACCCGCCCGGATACCTTGCGCTGGGCCATCTTTCTCGCCTTGCTCGGCCCGACCAGCGCGTTCGCGCAGGGTGGGCTGGAAGCCGCCACTGGCCCCGCAGGCACACCCATCATCAACAACGACCATGGCGTACCCGTGATCGATATCGTCTCGCCCAACGCCAGTGGCCTCTCGCACAACCAGTTTCATGACTATAACGTCGCCAGCCCTGGTGTGGTGCTGAACAACGCCCTGCAGGGAGGCCAGTCGCAACTGGCCGGCGCGCTGGCCGCCAACCCGCAGTTCCAGGGCCAGGCCGCATCGACCATTCTCAACGAGGTGATCAGCCGCAACGCCTCGTTGATCGAAGGCCCACAGGAAATATTCGGCCGCCCAGCCGACTACATCCTGGCCAACCCCAACGGCATCACGCTCAATGGCGGCAGTTTCATCAACACCACCCGCGCAGGGTTTGTGGTTGGTACGCCCGAGTTGCAGGATGAACAGCTGCGCAACCTCAACACATTGAACGCCAGTGGCACCTTGCAGGTGCTCCAGGGCGGCCAGAGCAATGCCGAGGGTGCCCTTGAGCTGATTGCGCCCAAAGTGGACCAAAAAGGTTTGCTCATGGCCAAAGGCGAACTTGACGTGACCGTCGGCCGCAATCGCATCGCCCATGCCGATGGCCAGATCCTCGAACACCTGCCGGGCACTACGTCGAGCATCGACGCCAACCTGTTTGGCGCCATGCGCGCCGGGCGCATTCGCGTGGTGAGCACTGCCGAAGGCGCGGGCGTACGCATGGGGCCGGTGGACGTCCAGGCGGATGACGGTATCGACGTCCAGTCGGCCGGCACCCTGACGATCAGCGGCGCAGGCAAACAGTACGCCACGCTCAATACCAAACACGGTGCACTGCGCCTTGGTGCCGCTGACGACCTTACGCTGCACAGTGCCGATGGCCAGGCTGAACGGATCGAAATAAAGGCAGGTAAAAAACTCACGCTCGATGCCGAAGCCCGTCGGTCGATCAACACAGACAAAGACAACTGGAACGAGAAGGCGCTGTTTGTCACCTATGAAACCTATGACAGCAAGCGCACCACCACTCAGACCCAGCAGCAAGGCACTCGTCTGCTGGCCCGCGACAGTGTGCTGCTGGAGTCCGGTGGCGACATGCAACTGGTGGCCGCCGATGTGAATGTGTTGGGTGAACTGACCCTCGACAGCGGCGGCGACCTGGACATTGCCGGCGGCCTGGACAGCGAGCGCATCGAAGAAGCCATTCGCCACCGCAAGCATCTGTGGCGGGGGGATCGCGATAGCGAGCAGTTCAAGGAAACGGCCAAGGCCAGTGAGTTGAATGCCGAACGCATGACGCTCAAGGCGAGCAATATCCTCAAGGTACGCGGCAGCACCCTGCAAAGCCGCGGCGATATGCAGATCAAGGCCGGGCAGGCGGAGATCAGCACGATGGCCTTGCAAGATACCCACATCAAGCGCGACTACCGGGGTGACTTGGTCTCCGGGGCTTTCTTTGGTGATCGTAAAGACAATGACACGCAGGGGCAGGCAGTTGCTGGCAGCCGGGTGATCGCTGGCGGAAAACTGGACGTGATCGCCGACCAGGTCACCATCAAAGGCAGTACCGTCACCGGCACCAAGGATGCTGTGCTGTACAGCCAAAAAGGCCAGCTGAAGATCGAGCCTGACCACGCCAGCAGCACCTCGACCGACCGTGACAGCAGCAGTCAGGTGTTCGGCCTGTTCGGCAGCGATAAGAAACGCACCAACCACAACGACCAGGTACTGATCAGCGATGTCTCCTCGAAAAGCAACCTGCGCCTGGCCAGCGCCGAAGAGTTGCGCATCCACGGCGCCAAGGTCGAAGCCGGTGCGCACCTGCAGGTCGAAGCCAAGGGCGACGTGCTGATCGCCAGCGCGCAAACGGTCAACGAAAGCGAAACCCGCAACCAGCAACGTGGTTTGACTGCCAGTGCCCGGCAAACCCAGGAAGCCGAAGACGGTAAGCCAGAGTCACGACAGTATGCGGCGGGCGTGGCCTATGAAGTGACCAGCAGCAACGAAAAAGTCCGCGACTCCACGCAGGTCGCCAGCGAACTCAAAGGCGCCACGGTTGGCCTGAGTAGCGAAGCACACTTGCAGGTCAACGGTTCCAAGGTCCTGGCCAGTGCCGGCGACCTCGACGTGAAGGCCCAGCAAGTGACACTGGGCGCCACCCGCAATGAGCGCGAATCGACCACCGGCACAAGCCAGAGCGGCGGCGGTTTGACCGTCACAGGCGGCATCGACCGTCTGGGCAGCCTGTTCGAAGGCCATCACAACAGCACGGTGGTGACCGAACGCGACAGCAAGGCCCAACGCAGCGAGCTGCAGGCCAGCGGCAACCTGAAGCTCGATGCTGACGAACTGGTTACCGAAGCCGCACGTGTCACTGCAGGCGACACCCTCACAGTCACTGCCAAGCGCATCGAGAACCGAGCCGTCCAGGATACGCACGAGCGTGAAGAAACCCGCAACGAGTGGTCAGGCAGCCTCGGCGCCAGCGTCGAATATCGCGACCTGACACGGCCGATCGAGCGGCTGGTGCTGGGCGAAGAAGCCGCGCGCTTCCAGCAGGCATCACCGGAGGACGCGATGGTGGCGCCCAGCGCCGGTGCCGACATGACCGTGGAACACCTCAAGCGCCTGGAAAACCAGCGCCGTGGCATTGCCCAAGTGAGCGAACTGTCGGGGGCGAAGGTCGAGGTCAAGGCCGACAAAATCGACGACCAAGGTACTGCCTGGCATGCCGCTGCCGGAAAACTGCACATCGACGCACAAGCGCACACCCTGCGCGCCGCCGAAAACACCCAGGAGGACAACGTGCAGCGTCTGGCCTTTGGCGGTGACCTGCGCATCGATACCAGCTCCGGCAGCGACTTGAATGCCCGCGGCGCGGGCGCGGGAGGCTCGCTGGACAAGCAAACCATCGCGAGCACCGCCGTGCCAGGCAGCCTTTATGGGCAACAGGGCATCCAGGTTCAGCTGGGAAGCGATGGCCGATACGAAGGCACGCGCATCAATGGCGGCGAAGGCGATGTGGTCATCCAAAGTGCTGGCACCCTGTCGCTGACCCAGGCCAACGACCACGCTCAGCAACTGAGCCGCCAGCTCGACGGCAACGCCTGGGCAAAGGTGGGCAACCGCCCCGGCAACACCGGCGTCGACGGCCGAGGTTATCTCGACCACGCGCAGCAGCAGTCACTGCAAACGAAAGCACAAGTGGCACAGATCGACACCAAAGGTGAGGTACATCTGAGCAGCGCGGGTGATCTGCTGCTCGAAGGGACACGTATCGGCAGCCGCGAGGCCAAGGTTGGCGATATTCTGGTGCAAAGCGACGGTCGCCTGCAGGTCAAGGCAGGCAACGACACCCAGCAGGCCACCGGCGGCAAACTCGGTGGTGGTCTGGAGTTGGCAGCCAAGCTGGGTGAGACCAAAGGCGGCGCCATTGGCGGCCATTTTGGCCACGGCAAGCAGGATGAAGATGCCCGCCAGGCGGTCAATGCCCAGTTCAGCAGCTCCGGCAACCTGACCCTCAGCAGCGCTGCACGTGAGGAGAAAGCCCTGCACCTGGAAGGCCTGCAAGCCTCTGCCGAGCGGATCGCGCTCAACAGCTCCAGCGGAGGGATGCTGATCGAAGCGTCCTCCAACCAAGAGCACGTCAACAACCTGGACATCACTGCCGGCGCCGGCTTCAACATGGCCAAAGGCACTACCGACACCCGCGGCCTGCATGGCCGCGCCAAGGTCGAATTGGACAAGCGCGACAACCAAACCTGGAACGCCAGCAATCTGCGCGCCGAAAGTATCGACCTGCAAAGCCGTGGTGATACGCGCATCGAAGGCGCCAGCCTGGAAGCTGGGCGCATCACGGGTGCGATCGATGGCGACCTGCGCATTGCCAGCCGCAAGGACAGCGTCGACACCCTGAAGGTGATGGGCGATGCACGCCTGAGCCAGGAGAAGAACCCGCAGGGTTATATCAATGCCGCCACCTCGCTGGCCGGGCCACTGGGTGGCAAGGTCCAGGAAAAAGCCGGCTCGGCCTTGAGCAAGGCTGACCCTGGCTTCTCGCCGACCCTCAGCCTTGAGGTGTCGCACGTACAGCGCGACACCGTGGCCCAGCAGGCGGCGCTGAAGGGCAGTGACGGCATTGATTTGAACGTCGGCGGTGATGCCCAACTGGTTGGCGCCCGCCTGCAGTCGGCCAAGGGCGCGGTCACGCTCGGTGCCAGCTCGGTCAGCAAGGAAACCCTCAATGGCAATGACTACCGGCGGGATGTGTCGATCGATGCGTCCAATTCGCCGGTGGATCTGGGCACGGCGATTGCCGAGATGGCCAAGGGCAAAGGGGCGGCGGATGGCGAGAATGCGCTGGACCTGGGGTTGTTGAGGACCAGTGGGCATAGCCGGAACGAGCAGTGGGTTTCCAGCGTGCAGGATAAGGCGCAATAGCCTGATGTTCGAGGTGAGGTTTGCTGGCTTGCGCCTGGTTGAAGCGGCCTGAGCAGGCCCGGGAGAGGGGGAGTGGCGTGTCTCACGACGCGCCTTGATGCGGTCTAGAACTCGGCGAGCTGCCAGACCTCATAGGCTGGCGTCTCGTACGGGTGGCTCTGCTTGAGGGCAGCGACGACCTGAGCAATCAGGTCGTCGGCCACCACCAGCTCCACCTTCCATTCCTCGACCACCTCGACCTGGCCGGCTTGCCCGATGAACGGCTGGCTGCCGTCCAACGGGCGAAACTGGCCCTGGCCCAGGGTTTGCCAGGCGCAGTGGTCGTAGCCGCCGATACGCCCGCCACCGGCGGCGAACACGGCGGCCTTGACCACTTCAACGTGGCTGGCCGGGACAAAGAAGGCGAGCTTGTACACGCCTTAGTTCACCCACACGCGGGCGTTGCGGAACATACGCATCAGCGCGGCGTCTTCCTGCCACTCATCCGGGCGCCAGGAGTTCTGCACGGCGCGGAACATACGCTCCGGGTGCGGCATCATGATGGTCACGCGGCCGTCGCGGCTGGTCAGGCCGGTGATACCACGCGGCGAACCGTTCGGGTTGGCCGGGTAGGCTTCGGTGACCTTGCCGTGGTTGTCGACGTAGCGCAGGGCCACACAACCGGACAGGTCGGCTGCCAGCAGTGCTTCTTCGCTGGCGAACTCGGCATGGCCTTCACCGTGGGCAATGGCGATCGGCATGCGCGAACCGGCCATGCCCTGCAGGAAGATCGAGTTGGACTTCTGCACCTCGACCATGGCCACGCGCGCCTCGAACTGCTCCGAGCGGTTGCGCACGAAGTGCGGCCAGTGCTCGGTGCCCGGGATCAGCTCGTGCAGGTTGGACATCATCTGGCAACCGTTGCACACGCCCAGGGCGAAGCTGTCGGTACGCTCGAAGAAGGCCTGGAAGGCGTCGCGGGCGCGGCTGTTGAACAGCGCCGACTTGGCCCAGCCTTCACCGGCACCGAGCACGTCACCGTAGGAGAAACCACCGCAGGCGACCAAGCCCTTGAAGGCTTCGAAGTCGACGCGGCCAGCGAGGATGTCGCTCATGTGCACGTCGATGGCAGCGAAGCCTGCGCGGTCGAAGGCAGCCGCCATCTCGACCTGGCCATTGACGCCCTGCTCACGCAGGATCGCCACTTGCGGGCGCACGCCCTTCTTGATGTACGGCGCGGCGATGTCGTCGTTGACGTCGTAGCCCAGCTTGACCGACAGGCCTGGGTTTTCTTCCTCGAGCAACAGGTCGAATTCCTGGTCGGCGCAGTCGGCGTTGTCGCGCAGGCGCTGGATCTGGTAGCTGGTCTCGGCCCACTGGCGCTGCAGCATGCGACGGTCGTCGTCGAACAGCACTTCGCCGTTGAGGCTGATGGACACTTCACCGTTGTTGATCGGCTTGCCGATGACCGCAACGCACTCTTCGCCCAGGCCAGCGGCGCTGAACTGTGCCAGTACATCGGGGGTGGCATCCTGGCGAACCTGGATGACCGCACCCAGCTCTTCGTTGAAGAGGATGGCGGCGACGTCGGCCTTGCTGTCGGTCAGCGGGTCGAGTTGCAGGTCAAGGCCGCAGTGGCCGGCGAAGGCCATTTCCAGCACGGTGGTCAGCAGGCCGCCGTCGGAGCGGTCGTGGTAGGCCAGCAAGTGGCCGTCGGCGTTCAGGCCCTGGATCACGGCGAAGAACGCCTTGAGGTCCTCGGCGTCGTCGACGTCCGGTGCCTGGGCGGCGATCTTGCCGTAGGTCTGGGCCAGGATCGAGGCGCCCATGCGGTTCTTGCCGCGGCCCAGGTCGATCAGGATCAGGTCGGTCTCGCCCTTGTCCATGCGCAGCTGCGGGGTCAGGGTCTGACGGATGTCAGTGACCGGAGCAAAGCCGGTGATGATCAGCGACATCGGCGAGGTGACGCTCTTCTCGACGCCCTCTTCGCTCCACTTGGTCTTCATCGACATCGAGTCTTTGCCGACCGGAATGGTGATGCCCAGTTCCGGGCACAGCTCCATGCCGACAGCCTTGACGGTGTCGTACAGGCGCGCGTCTTCACCCGGGTGGCCGGCAGCGGACATCCAGTTGGCCGACAGTTTGATGTCGGACAGCTTGTCGATGCGCGAGGCGGCCAGGTTGGTGATGGTCTCGCCAATCGCCATGCGCCCGGACGCCGGGGCATCCAGCAGCGCCAGCGGGGTACGCTCGCCCATGGCCATGGCTTCGCCGGTGTAGACGTCGAAGCTGGTGGCGGTGACGGCGCAGTCGGCCACCGGAACCTGCCACGGGCCGACCATCTGGTCGCGGGCAACCAGGCCGGTGATGGTGCGGTCGCCGATGGTGATCAGGAAGCTCTTGCTGGCCACGGCCGGGTGGTTCAGCACGCGCTGCACGGCATTGTCCAGGTCCAGCTGGCTCGGGTCGAAATCATCGCCCAGCTCGGCTTCGCGGGTGACCGAACGGTGCATGCGCGGCGGCTTGCCCAGCAGCACGTCGAGCGGCATGTCCACTGGTGTGTTGCCGAAGTGGCTGTCGCTGACGGTCAGGTGCGGCTCTTCAGTCGCTTCACCGACCACGGCAAACGGGCAACGCTCACGTTCGCAAATGGCCTGGAAACGCTCGAAATCGACGGCGCTCACGGCCAGCACGTAACGCTCTTGCGATTCGTTGCTCCAGATTTCGTGCGGGGCCATGCCCGGCTCGTCATTAGGCACGTTGCGCAGTTCGAAGCGGCCACCACGGCCACCGTCGTTGACCAGCTCCGGGAAGGCGTTGGAGATACCACCGGCACCGACGTCGTGGATGAAGGCGATCGGGTTCTTGTCGCCCAGCTGCCAGCAGCGGTCGATGACCTCCTGGCAACGGCGCTCCATTTCAGGGTTTTCGCGCTGTACCGAGGCAAAGTCCAGGTCAGCCGAGCTGGCACCGGTAGCCACCGACGATGCGGCGCCGCCGCCCAGGCCGATCAGCATGGCCGGGCCGCCGAGCACGATCAGCTTGGCGCCGACGGTGATCTCGCCCTTCTGCACGTGGTCTTCACGGATGTTGCCCATGCCGCCAGCCAGCATGATCGGCTTGTGGTAGCCGCGCACTTCTTCACCGTGAGGGGTGTCGATGGCTTGCTCGAAGGTACGGAAGTAGCCGGTCAGGGCCGGGCGACCGAATTCGTTGTTGAACGCGGCGCCGCCCAGCGGGCCTTCGATCATGATGTCGAGGGCGTCGACGATGCGCTCAGGCTTGCCGTAGGCCTGCTCCCATGGCTGCTCGAAGCCTGGGATGCGCAGGTTGGACACGGTGAAACCGGTCAGGCCGGCTTTTGGCTTGGCGCCACGGCCGGTCGCGCCTTCGTCGCGGATTTCGCCGCCGGAGCCGGTGGAGGCGCCGGAGAATGGGGCGATGGCGGTCGGGTGGTTGTGCGTCTCGACCTTCATCAGAATATGCACCGGCTCCTGCACCGCACCGTACTGGCGGGTTTCAGGGTTCGGGAAGAAACGGCCGGCGACGCTGCCGACGATCACCGAGGCGTTGTCCTTGTAAGCGGACAGCACGCCCTCGCTGTGCATCTGGTAGGTGTTCTTGATCATGCCGAACAGGCTCTTTTCCTGAGCCTGGCCGTCGATGTCCCAACTGGCGTTGAAGATCTTGTGGCGGCAGTGCTCGGAGTTGGCCTGGGCGAACATCATCAGTTCGATGTCGTTCGGGTTGCGCTTGAGACCCTGGAAGGCGCTGACCAGGTAGTCGATCTCGTCTTCGGCCAGGGCCAGGCCTAGGTCGGTGTTGGCCTGCGCCAGTGCGGCGCGGCCACCGGCAAGGATGTCGACCGAGGTCATCGGCTTGGGCTGGGCGTGGCTGAACAGGTCGGCTGCCTGCTCCAGCTTGGCCAGCACGCGCTGGGTCATGCGGTCATGCAGTTCGGCGGCAATCAGCTCGGCGTCGGCGTCGCTCAGGTTGCCGGCCACGTAGTAGGCGATGCCGCGCTCCAGGCGCTGGATCGACTGCAGGCCGCAGTTATGGGCAATGTCGCTGGCCTTGCTGGCCCACGGCGAGATGGTACCCAGGCGCGGCACGACCAGGAACAGGCGGCCGGTCGGCTCCTGTACCGGCACGCTCGGGCCGTATTTGAGCAGACGGCCCAGCACCTGCTGCTGGTCGGCGGTCAGCTCGCCGTCAACGTCGGCGAAGTGGGCAAATTCGGCATACAAACCAGTAACAGCGGGGACTTTCTGGCTCAGTTGCTCGAGTAATTTACCGTGGCGAAAGGCAGAAAGGGCAGGAGCGCCGCGCAGGATCAACATCGTCGGGACAGCCTCAGGAAGGGGTGTGCTTAGAGGCCGTGCATTCTAGCCTAATTCGACGGCTTTCGGCACCCGCTCTAAGCCATGACTGCCGGGCGGCGG
>NZ_BCBA01000056.1 GCF_001320245.1 Pseudomonas sp. NBRC 111124 | reverse complement strand
CTCGATCTCACAGGCGCCAAACATCCAAAGGCAGGCACCAGGTCCCCCACCACACCAACCACACAACCCGCTACCAGACAAGCTATCTGTTGTCGAGATATGGCTACGCCAGTCCTTTGCGTATACTGCAACCTATGTTCGCCCACACTGCTTTGCGCCAGCGTTGCGCCAAATGGCTAATCGCAACCGGACTCTTTCTGCTGCTCGGTGCCTGCGTTGAAAAACCCAGCACCCTCGAGCGCGTGAAGGAGGATGGCGTGCTGCGCGTGATCACCCGCAACAGCCCGGCCACCTACTTCCAGGACCGCAACGGCGAAACCGGCTTCGAGTATGAGTTGGTCCAGCATTTTGCCGACGATCTCGGCGTCAAGCTGCAGATCGAGACCGCCGACAACCTCGACGAGCTGTACGACTCCCTGGGCAAACCTTCCGGCCCGGTGCTGGCGGCTGCCGGCCTGGTCAGCAGTGACCGGCGCAAGGCCCAGGTCAAGTATTCGCACCCTTACCTGGAAGTGACCCCGCAGGTCATCTACCGCAACGGCCGCCCTCGCCCCACCGATGCCAAGGGCCTGGTCGGCAAGAAGATCATGGTGCTCAAGGGCAGTAGCCACGCCGACCAGCTGGCCGAACTGAAAAAGCAGTATCCAGGCCTGGAGTACGAAGAGTCCGACGCCGTCGAAGTGGTCGACCTGCTGCGTATGGTAGACGAAGGGCAGATCGACCTGACCTTGGTCGACTCCAATGAGCTGGCGATGAACCAGGTCTACTTCCCCAACGTGCGGGTCGCCTTCGACCTGGGCGACACCCGCGACCAGCGCTGGGCGGTGGCGGCGGGTGACGACAACAGCCTGCTCAACGAGATCAACGAATTCCTCGACAAGGCACAGAAGAACGGCACCCTGCAGCGTCTGAAGGACCGCTACTACGGCCATGTCGACGTACTCGGTTACGTCGGTGCCTACACCTTCGCCCAGCACCTGCAGCAGCGCCTGCCCAAGTACGAGAAGCACTTCAAGAGCTACGCCAAGGTCGAACAGGTCGACTGGCGCCTGCTGGCTGCAATCGGCTATCAGGAGTCGATGTGGCAGCCGGAAGTCACCTCCAAGACCGGCGTGCGCGGCCTGATGATGCTGACCCAGCGCACCGCCCAGGCCATGGGCGTGTCCAACCGGCTGGACCCGAAGCAGAGCATCCAGGGCGGCGCCAAGTACTTCATGAAGATCAAGGAAGAGCTCGACGACAGCATCCAGGAGCCGGACCGCACCTGGTTCGCCCTGGCTGCCTACAACGTCGGCACCGGCCACCTGGAAGACGCCCGCACCTTGGCCAAGCGTGAAAAGCTCAACCCGAACAAATGGCTGGACGTAAAGAAGATGCTGCCGCGCCTGGCCCAGAAGCAGTGGTACCGGCAGACTAAGTACGGCTATGCCCGTGGCGGCGAGCCGGTGCACTTCGTGGCCAACATCCGCCGCTACTACGACATCCTCACCTGGGTGACCCAGCCACAGCTCGAAGGCCAGGTGGCCGAGGGCAACCTGCATGTGCCGGGGGTGAACAAGGACAAGCCGGCCGATCAGTCGCCGCCGATGTAAACCTGTTCAGCCCTTGGCCCGACGGGCCTTGAAGAAATCACTCAAGATCTGCCCGCACTCCTGCGCCAGCACCCCGCCCTCCACCATCACCCGATGATTGAGAAAGCCCTGCCCGAAAAACTGCCCCTGGCTTTGCACGATGCCCGCCTTGGGTTCCAGTGCCCCGAACACCACCCGCGCCACCCGCGAATGCACGATCAGCCCCGCACACATGCTGCACGGCTCCAGGGTCACGTAGAGGGTGCTGCCCGGCAGCCGGTAGTTGCTGGCCGCCTGGGCCGCCGCGCGGATGGCGACCATCTCGGCATGGGCACTGGGGTCACTGTCGACAATCGGCCGGTTGAAACCCTGGCCGATCACTTGGCCATGCTGCACCAGCACCGCGCCCACCGGCACCTCGCCCATGGCCGCGCCCTCGGCGGCCAGGGCCAGAGCCAGGCGCATGAATTCCTGATCGCGGCTGCGATCGACGATCTGCGGGCGCATCAGACCACCGCGATCGCGGCCATCAGGCCGGTTTCCATGTGGTCGATGACGTGGCAGTGGAACATCCAGGTGCCTGGGTTATCGGCCACCAGCGCGACTTGGGCCCGTTCGTTCTTGCCCAGCAGGTAGGTGTCGGTGAAGTAAGGCTCGGGGATTTGCCGACGATTGGAGCCGATCACCTTGAAACTCATGCCGTGCAGATGCACCGGGTGCTGGTACTGGGTCATGTTCTTCAGCTCGAAGATATAGCTTTTGCCCTTCTTGAGCGTGGCGATTGGCCGGTCAGCGCAGGTCTTGTCGGTGATATCCCAGGCCTGGCCGTTTATCTGCCACATGCTCGACGGCTTGTCCGGGTCGCTGGTGACCGAGACGCTCGCCGCCCATTCGAAATTGAAGTTCAGCTTCTCGGCATTCTCCAGGTCTGGCTCGGCGATCGGGTTCGCCGGCAGGGCCTTGGGCCACTCGCCCGGGGCGTCGGTGCTGGCCACCGAACGCAAGGTGCCCAGGCGGACGAAACCGTCCCGCAGAGAGACTTCCTCGCCCGCCTCGGGGATGCGGATGGCCAGGCAGATGCGCATGCCGGGGCCAAGCCAGTACTCGTCATCCAGCGGCCGTGGGGTCACCGGGTTACCGTCGAGGGCATAGATTCTCGCCTCGCAGTTGCCTTTTAGGTTGAGGCGGTAGGTCCAGGTGTTGTCCAGGTTCAGCACGCGCACGCGCACCACCTGCCCGGCCGGCAACTCGGTGACCGCGTCGGCCTGGCCATTGATGGTGATCAGCCGCCCGGCGGTGCCATTGCGCGCGGCCTCGCGAGGGATACTGAAGGGCAACCAGGCGCCCTGCTCGTCGACGTGCCAGTTCTTCAGGCTCAGGGTGCGCTCGTGCTTGAACCCGGTCGGCTCGCGCTCCTCGACGATCAGCGGGCCGACCAGACCACGCCCAAGCTCTTCGGAGCTGCTGACATGGGGGTGGTACCAGTAGCTGCCGGCATCCGGCACGCGGAACTTGTAGTCGAAGTACTCGCCCGGTTTGACCGGCAACTGCGAGACGTAGGGCACGCCGTCCATTTCCAGCGGTAGGCGGATGCCATGCCAGTGGATGGTGGTTTCCACCGGCAGGTGGTTGATGAAGCGCACGCGCAGCCAGGTGCCCTGGCGCACCCGCAGCTCGGTACCCGGCGCCGACGGCCCGAAGGCCCAGGCCTCGGTCTTGAAGCCCGGCACCAGCTCGACGTCCAGGGGTGCGGCGATCAGCTCGTAATCATGCCCTGCGTTATCGTCCTCGACCTTGCCCAGCCAGTAACGGGCCGCGCCACCGGCGCCCAGGCCAACCACAACCAGGCCGGTCAGGCCCTTGAGCATTTGTCGACGGGTGAAGGACATTAGTGCGGGTACCTCGTGTTTTGCACAATCAGTCTGCCAGCGCTGGCTGGCGATGAAGGGCGAATACGATACACCTGCAAATGGGAAATATTAAGTGAAGTCTCTCTATACGCTGCCGGCAGAGGCCCCGCAGAGCTGGTTGAACCACTGCCGGTCATGGTCAGAGGGTTGGCGCATGGCGGCCTGCAGCAGCGCAGCGTCAAGCATCACGTCGAGATGGTCGAGGCGCGCGGCGATCGGCGGGTGCGTGTCGAAGGGATGGGGCAGGGTCGAACCGAGCACGTCGTCGTCCAGGTGTAACGGCGTGCATTGCAAGTACTGGCTCAGCGCCGCAAGCAGGCCTTCGCCGCCACGTTCGAGCAGCAAGGCATCGACCACCTTGCCCAGGGCGATTGCACGCAGCAGCGCCTGAACGAACAGCTTCGGGCCATCCACTTCGGCCCCTGCCCGATCAGCCAACAATTCCTGCGCGCGCCCCCAGTGATGTACCGCAATCTGGAAGTGATGGAGGAACTGCCCGGCCATCCACACCACCGGCCGCGCTACCCAGTCAACAGACCGCTCGGCGTCGACCATGGCGGAGAATTGTGCGCACATCAAGCTGAAGCGCGCATTGATTTCGCTGCCCTGCTCCGTGTCGCGGCTGCGGAAATGGCCGAGCTCATGGCCAATGAGCGCGGCGGTCTCTTGCTGACTCAGAACGCCGAGACACGGCAATGACAGGTACAAGGTTCGCCCGCTGAGCGCCGACTGGCCCGGCTGCAGCACAATCGGCACGCTGGTGACGAAAAAGCCCTGGTCGATGCCGACCACGATATGGTCCGGCACCGGCGCGTGCAGGTGCGCAGCCAGGCCCTCAACCCACTGCCATAGCGCCGGAGCCCCCTGCCGTCCAAGCGCTCGGCCAAGAAAGCTCGCTTTCGACGCCCCCATGTGCGGCCACTGCTGGCGCATTCGCCAGAGGGTACGCAGGCAGACGACCAGCACCGAGGCCAGCGGCAGAACCACGACCAACACGGTCAACCCGCCCTGGGCGGCGTGGCTCAACCCGGCGCTGGTTTCATAGAGCAGTATCAGGCACAGCGAGCCTGCGAGCATGCCCATATAGGCGCTCAGCCAACGCCCTAGCGCCTGCCAGCTGGCCGTCATGTGCTGGTGCAGGTAATGCGCCGAGCGCAAGGCCCGCCAGGCGTCGACCCTGAGCCTGAGCCAGGCGCCGATGCCAGCGACCAGAGCGCCCACTGCCAGCCAGCCGCTGAGGCTGGCCAGCCACTTGCGCATGCTCAGCCAATGACGGTCGGTGTCGAGTTCATCCAGCTGACGCTGCAGCAATGCGCGGGTGTCGACCCGCCCGGCAAATTGATTGCGCGCGGCCCAAGGCAATGCCTGCAGCAAGGCATCGCTGGGTGTCGCCAGCCATTGCCGGGTGATATTCGCCTGCTCTTGCGCCGTCTCGGCCCGCCAGTGCTGCACCGTTGCCCAGCCAAACAGGGCCAGCGGCAACAGCAGCATGACCAGGCCCCAAACCAGGCGTTTCATGTGTCCGCCTCGCGCTCGGCGTTATCCATCAGCCTGCATAAGCTCCAGTTGCCGTTGAGCATGGGCCGCATCGCGGTATGCCGCCAGCATCGCAAGCACTTCCTCGTTGTCGAGCTTGCGACCCTTGCACGCCAGGCCAGCGGACATGATGCGGATTTGCGGTCGTGGTTTTTTCAATACCATCGCCTGGTTGCCGAAGAACTGCAGCTTGACCACACGATGCTTTGGCAGCGCAGTTTCGCTGCTCATTTCCAGCGTCTGGACCATGACCAGGCCCTCGTCCTTGACGGCGACGTCCTCCACTTCAGCCATGTCGACTGGGGCGTCCAGGGTATCGACGAACAACTGCCGACGTGTCACGCGCATGAACACCTGCGTGCCTGCGTTGCGGTGCTGCCAGGTTAGCGCGGCGGCGATGCAGACGATGAAGGCAACCAATGCGACTGCGCCCAGGCGTTGCGGGTTAAAGGTCACGCCGAGGAGGATCAGCGCGCCCACCAGCAAAATCGGCCCCCAGACCTTGAAACGCCGGGTATTGGTGAACTCGCTTTGCGGCGGCACGCGCTCGATCACCTGTTTGAGTTCGGCAATGACCCGGTCGCGCTGGGCAGCACGGGATTGCTCATAGTCTTCGCCGAGCGCGCCGGAAAGGTCCGAGAGCGGATCGTTAGGGTTATCCATGGTCAGTCCTCCTCCCTGGTCACTGCTGCTTGGCCAGGTAATCGGTCAGGAATGCCTGGGCATTGCCTTGACGCGACAGCCCCTCGGAATAGCCAACCTGCACGGGTTGCGGCTCGCCAGGCAGGTACAGCTCACCGCCCCAGCCGCCCTGAACGACCAGTACCACGAACTTCTTGCCATCCACCGTCGTCGAGTAACGGGTGTCCTTTGCGGTCTTCTCCACCTGCATCTTGTGGATGCGCATGTTCCAGTCGTGATCAACGCCTTCGACCTGAACCAGTGCTTCGTTGGCGGCGCGCTCGCCAATGCGCAGCGTCCACACTTTGACGCCCTCAGTGCCCATGTAGGCAACAACCTGTTCGGCCACCACCGGCCGTTGTTCTGCCTGGGCCTGGCCCAGGCAGAAGATCAGCGACGCCACCAGCAAGGCAGCCCATTTGCGATAAGCGAACATCTTTTTCCATCCTGATGCGAAACAATCGACCATTGAAAACAGCACCGCCACCACTGCCAACCCCCCTGGCCGGTTCGCACAAAAGAAGACGCGCCGCGCACAATGGCTGTTGCCAAAAATGTGCGCGCGTTACCATTTATGCTCATGCCGCCGCCAATGAAGGATGCTTAGCGCTCATGCGATCGACCAGCCCCTACCTGGACACCGCCTTTTGCTTCGACAGCCCGGGGTCACTCGCCGAAGCCGGGGTGCTGGACAGCAAGGGTCGAATAATGGGGAGCGCAACCGGGCACTATCGAGCGCAAACGGTGCACGCGGGGTTGCAGTACTTCGATTGCAACCTGCAATTCCCGGAGCCGTTGCAGATCGACAAGGTGTTGCCGCAGAGCCTGTGCATCGTGCAACTGTTCGACGGCGCCTGGCAGCATACGGTCGATGGCACGTTAAACCGTTACGTACCCGGCCAGTTGCACCTGCTGGGTCTGGGCGAGAGCCTGGAGGCGCAGGACCAGTTGCCCGCCGCCAGCCACGCGCGCATGGCCGGCGTGCGTATTGCCGGTGACTACCTGCAGGAACTGGCTCGGGAAGACGCGCAGCTGATGCCCCTGCTGGCTTTGACGGCAGACGGTATGCGTTTCGATCAGTTACCCCAGTGCCCGGCTGTGAGCCGGCTGCTGCAGCAGCTGTATCTGTCACCTTATACGGGCGGGCTCAGACGTCTGCATTGCGAAAGCCTGAGCTTGGCCATCGTGCTGGAACTGGCCCGCCACCTGCTCGGCCCTGTGCATGGCACGAACCAGCCGGATCGCGGGCTACGCGACCTGGCCATCGAAGCGCGCCGCCTGCTCGACGCGCAGCTGAGCACCCCGCCCACCGCCGCCAGCCTCGCGCGAAAGCTGGGCGTGGGCGAAACCACCTTGCGCCGGGCGTTCCGCGATGAATTTGGCCGGCCTATCCTGCAGTACGTGCGGCAACAACGCCTGGAACTGGCCCGCACCCTGCTGCTGGAGAGACGCTGGCAGGTCTCGCAGGTTGCCTACCATGTCGGCTATGCCAACCCTGCCAACTTCTGCCATGCCTACAAGGCCTATTTCGGCCACCCTCCAGGCAGCGAATAGGTTTCCTGGCGCCAAAGAAAAGGGCCTGCAATGCAGGCCCTTCTCGGTCAGCGGCGGATAGGGATCATTCCCACTCGATGGTCGCTGGCGGCTTGCTCGACACGTCGTAGGTGACGCGGGAGATACCGTCGATTTCGTTGATGATACGGCCGCTGACGGTTTCCAGCAGCTCGTACGGCAGGTGTGCCCAACGTGCGGTCATGAAGTCCACGGTCTCGACGGCACGCAGGGCTACGACCCAGGCGTAGCGACGGCCGTCGCCGACAACACCGACCGACTTGACCGGCTGGAACACCACGAAGGCCTGGCTGGTCTTGTGGTACCAGTCGGCCTTGCGCAGTTCTTCGATGAAGATGTGGTCGGCGCGACGCAGGATGTCGGCGTATTCCTTCTTCACTTCACCGAGGATGCGCACGCCCAGGCCCGGGCCCGGGAACGGGTGGCGGTAGACCATGTCGTACGGCAGGCCCAGCTCCAGGCCGATCTTGCGCACTTCGTCCTTGAACAGTTCACGCAGTGGCTCGACCAGCTTGAGGTTCATTTCCTCCGGCAGGCCACCGACGTTGTGGTGCGACTTGATCACGTGGGCCTTGCCGCTCTTGGCGCCAGCCGACTCGATCACGTCCGGGTAGATGGTGCCCTGGGCGAGGAACTGGATGTTGTCCAGCTTGCTGGCTTCGGCATCGAAGATATCGATGAAGGTGCGGCCGATGATCTTGCGCTTCTTCTCCGGGTCGGCTTCGCCTTCCAGGTTGTCGAGGAATTGCTTTTCAGCGTCAGCGCGGATCACCTTGACGCCCATGTTCTCTTTGAACATGGCCATCACCTGGTCGCCTTCATGCAGGCGCAGCAGGCCGTTGTCGACGAACACGCAGGTCAGCTGGTCGCCGATGGCGCGGTGCAGCAGGGCGGCAACCACGGAGCTGTCGACGCCGCCGGACAGGCCCAGCAGAACGTTGGCCGAACCGACTTGCTCACGCACCTGGGCGATGGCGTCTTCGACGATATTGGACGGGGTCCACAGGGCTTCACAGCCGCAGATGTCCTGCACGAAGCGGGACAGGATGCGACCGCCCTGCTTGGTATGGGTCACTTCCGGGTGGAACTGCACGCCGTAGTAGCCACGGCTGTCGTCGAACATGCCGGCGATCGGGCAGCTCGGGGTGCTGGCCAGCACGTGGAAGTTGCCCGGCATCTGGGTGACCTTGTCGCCGTGGCTCATCCACACGTCCAGGCCCAGTACGCCGTCGTCGTCGACGTGGTCTTCGATGCCATCGAGCAGGCGGCTCTTGCCGACCACGTCGACGCGGGCATAACCGAACTCACGCAGGTCGGAACCTTCGACCTTGCCGCCCATCTGTTCGGCCATGGTCTGCATGCCGTAGCAGATGCCCAGCAGCGGCACGTTCAGGTCGAACACGGCCTGCGGGGCGCGTGGGCTGTTGGCTTCGTGGACCGACTCGGGGCCGCCGGCGAGGATGATGCCGCGCGGGTTGAATTCGCGGATCGCTTCATCGTCCATGTCGAACGGGTGCAGTTCGCAGTACACGCCGATTTCGCGCACGCGGCGGGCGATCAGCTGGGTGTACTGGGAACCGAAATCGAGGATGAGGATACGGTGAGCGTGAATGTCGAGGGCCATGACTCAATCTCGTCAGTGGAAATCGGAAACGACGCGGGGCTGTTCGTGACAGCCCCGTTCGGTTATTGCTTGAAGCCTCAGCCTACGCGGTAGTTAGGGGCTTCTTTGGTGATCTGTACGTCATGCACGTGGGACTCGGCCATGCCGGCACCGGTGATGCGCACGAATTCCGGCTTGGTGCGCATCTCTTCGATGGTTGCGCTGCCGGTGTAGCCCATGGACGAACGCAGGCCGCCCATCAGCTGGTGAATGATCGCGGCCAGGGCGCCCTTGTAAGGAACACGGCCTTCGATGCCTTCCGGTACCAGCTTCTCGGCGCCGGCCGAGGAGTCCTGGAAGTAACGGTCGGACGAGCCTTGCGCCTGTGCCATGGCACCCAGCGAGCCCATGCCGCGATAGGCCTTGTAGGAACGGCCCTGGAACAGCTCGACTTCGCCCGGAGCTTCTTCGGTACCGGCGAACATCGAACCCATCATCACGCAGGAAGCGCCGGCAACGATGGCCTTGGACAGGTCACCCGAGAAACGGATGCCGCCGTCAGCGATCAGCGGCACGCCAGTGCCTTCCAGCGCAGCAGCGACGTTGGCGATGGCGCTGATCTGCGGCACGCCGACACCGGCAACGATACGGGTGGTGCAGATCGAGCCTGGGCCGATACCGACCTTGACGGCGTCTGCGCCGGCTTCAGCCAGGGCCTTGGCCGCGGCGCCGGTGGCGATGTTGCCGCCGATCACCTGCACTTGCGGGTAGGTTTCCTTGACCCAGCGAACGCGGTCGATCACGCCTTTGGAGTGACCGTGGGCGGTGTCGACGACCACCACGTCAACGCCGGCGGCAACCAGGGCGGCAACGCGCTCGCCGGTGTCCTTGCCGGTGCCGACCGCAGCGCCGACGCGCAGGCGACCCTGGTCGTCCTTGCTGGCCAGCGGGTAGGCCTTGGCCTTTTCGATGTCCTTGACGGTCATCATGCCCTTGAGGTTGAACTTGTCGTCAACGATCAGGACCTTTTCCAGACGGTGCTTGTGCAGCAGCTCGCGGACTTCGTTCTTGTCAGCGCCTTCGCGGACGGTGACCAGACGCTCTTTCGGCGTCATCACGTCGCGGACCTTGGCGTCCAGACGGGTTTCGAAGCGCACGTCACGGGAGGTGACGATACCGACCAGGTCGCCGTTCGCCAGCACTGGAACACCGGAGATGTTGTTCAGGCGGGTCAGGTCGAACAGGTCGCGGACGGTGGCGTCGGCTTCGATGGTGATCGGGTCCTTGACCACGCCAGCCTCGAACTTCTTGACCTTGCGAACTTCGCCGGCCTGCTGCTCGATGGTCATGTTCTTGTGGATGATGCCGATGCCGCCTTCCTGGGCCATGGCGATGGCCAGGCGCGCTTCGGTGACGGTATCCATGGCAGCGGAAACCAGCGGAATGTTCAGCTCGATGCCACGAGTCAAACGGGTCTTGAGACTGACTTCATTGGGCAGTACCTCGGAGTAGCCAGGTACAAGGAGGATATCGTCGAAGGTCAGGGCTTCTTGGCTGATACGCAGCATCGCGGGGGCTCCCGGGCGGGAAAAATGGAAGCGCGCCATTATACTCATCCACGGCGCGCCGCTCAATGCAAAATAAGGGCCTTCGGTCAGCGTGATGGCAGTTTTACCTGCACCACCGCCACTGGCTGGTCGAGCCAGTCGGCAAAGCTGTCGAGAAAGGCCTGAGTGAACCCGGCCTCGCCCCAGTTGTTGAAGATGAACCCAAGGTTGGAAAAGGCACATGGCTGCAGGTAAATGAAGCCATTGATGTCATCTTCATGGCCGCACAGCGGGCAGGTGAAGTTGTCGCTCACCGCCGGCATCCACTCTTCCAGGCTCTCGAACAGCGGCTCGCCAACCTCGCGCCGGCACTCCGGGCAGCCGGCCTCCTCGAGGAACCCCTCGGTGGGCGTATAGATGCAACGCTTGAGCATCACTTCCAGGCCATTGACCTGCTCGCCGAACGGCAGTTTTTCAGGATGCAGGGCGATCTTGCGCGCCCCCTCGGCCAGGGCATGGCCCATGCGGTTGCCGGTGCGCCCGCAGGTGGTCAGTTGTTCTTCGACGATCTTCTCGCGCACCAGCCAGCGCAGGATGGCCCGCGAACGGGCTTCATGCGAGGGCACGGTGGACAGCTTGGGGACGATGATGCTCTGGGTGTTCATGGACGAAGCGGGCCTGCGGACTGCGGTAATCCTGCAATTCTACAGCTCAGCTGCTCAGGTAGCGACCGATCAGCGCCAGGCCGCTGGCCAGCACCAGCCAGGTGACCAGGCGCACGAAGGCGTCGCGGGACAGTTTCAGGGTCAGCCGGCGGCCAGCCCAGAGGCCGACGAACATCACCGGCAGCAGGCAGGCAGCAAGCAATAACAGGCTGATATCGGCGTACACGCCGGCAAGCAGGAACAGCGACAACCGCACGAGGGTGCTGCAGCTGATCAGGGCGCTCTGGGTCGCGCGCACCTGCTCCTTCACGTCGAGGCGTGCGCTCAGGTAGATGGCATAAAGGAAACCACCGCTGCCGAACAAGGCGCCAAACAGCCCGCCGACCGTACCCATCGGCACCGCCCATAGGCCCGACAGCCTGGCCGGCCGCACTTTCACCGCCAGGCCGTAGACCGCGTAGGCGGTGACGAACAGGCCCATCAGCAGCAACAGCAGGTCGGACTTCAGGTGCAGCAGGAACACCACGCCCAGGGTGCAGCCCACCGCCATGCAGGGCAACAGACGCAGCAGTTCGCCGCGCACCACGTCGCGACGTGACGGCAGCAGGTTGCCGAAGGCGGCGACGAAGTCCAGCAGCACCAGCAGCGGGATGATCCGCGACAGGGGCATGAAATGGATCAATACCGGGCCGGCGACCAATGCCGTGCCGAAGCCGGCGATGCCGAAGACGATGTAGGCCGCGCCGACACCGAGCAGAATGAACAGCCAGTCAAGGCCGGAAAACGACAGCTGGGCGAGCATGGCAGCAGTTCCTGGGATGACTGGCAAAGATTAGCCAGCCATGAGCCATGCCGACTAATATGCCTTTAACGCCACACCCATCTCGAAAAGGCATGACATGACGTCGATCCGCCAGTTGCGTTACTTCGTGGAAATCGCCGAATGCGGCAGCTTCAGCGGCGCCGCCGAGCGGCTGTACATCGCCCAGTCGGCGCTGAGCCGACAGGTCAAGGAGCTGGAGCAGCAACTGGGCACCCCGTTGTTCGAGCGTACCGCGCGCCTGCCGCGCCTGACGTTGGCCGGTCAGGCCTTCCTGGAACGTGCACGGCGCTTGTTGGCCGACCTGGCGCAGGCTGAGCGGGTGACTCGCGACATTGGCGAAGGGCTGCAAGGCAGCCTGCGCCTGAACCACTCCAGCACGGTACCGTTGACCGGCCCACTGCTGGCTCGCCTGGGCGGCTATCTGCGAGGCAACCCAGGGGTCGCGCTGGAGATCGCCCAACAGTCGTCGGAGGCGCAGCTGGAGGATATCGCCGCCGGGCGGCTGGATGTCGGGCTGCTGCGCTTGCCGGTGCTTCGCCAGCATGAAGGCGTGGTGCTGCATGAGCTGTTCAGCGAACCGTTGTTGCTGGCAGTCGCCGCCGGGCATCCACTGGCCGACGCGCCACAAGTGCGGCTGGAGCAACTGCGCGAAGAGCATTTCATTTCCATCCCGCACCGGGACCGTGGCGGACTGAGTTATCTATCAGCTTCCTTGTGCATGGAAGCTGGCTTTTTCCCGCAGGCAGCGCAGGTGCTGTCGCGCAAGACCACGCAGTTGCAGTTGATCCAGGCCGGATTCGGGGTGGCATTGCTGCCGGAGTGCATGCGTGAAATTGCCCCGGCGTCGATAAGCTTCGTGGCGTTGGAGGGGGGATGCGAGAGTACCGTGGCGCTGGCCTGCCAGCGTGATGCAGGGCAGATGGTGTACCAATTCGTGTCGGCGATGCAGGGTTGATGACCGGCTATGCCAGTGTTCGCGGCTAAACCCGCGCCCACAGTGCCGGGACAGACAACCGGGGGCGATGTCCTTTATGATGCCCGCCATGATCAGAGACCCTTTTGAACGACTCGGCCTGGACCGCGAGGTCCTCACCGTCAGCCAGCTGAACGGCCGCGCTCGTGTGCTGCTGGAAGACGTGTTTCGCAGCGTATGGGTGGAAGGCGAGATTTCCAACCTCGCCCGCCCGGCCTCCGGCCACATGTACTTCACGCTCAAAGACAGCGGCGCCCAGGTGCGTTGCGCGCTGTTCCGGCAGAACGCCACCCGCGTGCGCCAGGCCCTGCGCGACGGCCTGGCGGTGCGCGTGCGCGGCAAGGTTTCGCTGTTCGAGGGGCGTGGCGACTACCAACTGATCCTCGACACCGTCGAGCCGGCCGGTGATGGGGCGCTGCGCCTGGCCTTCGAGGCGCTGAAAGAAAAGCTGGGCGCCGAAGGGCTGTTCAGCGCCGAGCGCAAGAAGCCGCTGCCGGCCCATCCGCAACGCATCGGCATCATCACCTCGCCCACCGGCGCCGTGATCCGCGACATCATCAGCGTGTTTGGCCGCCGCGCGCCGCAGGTCGAGCTGAACCTCATCCCCACCGCCGTGCAAGGCCGTGAGGCGATCAACCAGATCGTCCGCGCCTTGCAGCAGGCGGATCGGCTGGGCTTCGATGCGTTGATCCTGGCACGTGGTGGCGGCTCGCTGGAAGACCTCTGGTGCTTCAACGAAGAAGCCGTGGCACGCGCCGTAGCCGCCTGCGTGACGCCGATCGTCAGCGCCGTCGGCCACGAGACCGATGTATCGATCAGTGATTTCGTCGCCGACGTGCGCGCGCCTACGCCTTCGGCTGCCGCCGAACTGCTGGCCCCCGACAGCAGCGGCCTGCAGCAGCGCCTCGACGGCCTGCAGCGGCGCCTGCTGCTGCGCATGCAGAACCGCCTGACCCACGACCGCCTGCGCCTGGAGTCGCTGACCCGCCGGCTGCGTCACCCCGGCGAACGCCTGCGCCAGCAGGCACAGCGCCTGGACGACCTGGACATGCGCCTGCGCCGCGCCTTCACGCTCAACCTCAACCAGCGTCGCGAGCGCCTGGCGCGCTTGGATACACGCCTGGCCGCGCAGCACCCTGGGCGCACGCTGAAACTGCTGGCGCAACGCCTGGACAGCCTCGCCGAGCGCCTGCCACGCGCCATGCGTGAAGTGCTCAAGGACCGCCGTCAGCGCTTTCAGGCACAACTGCAGACGCTGCAGGTGGTCAGCCCGCTGGCGACCCTGGCGCGCGGCTACAGCATCCTTCTTGACGAGCACGGCCAGGCCATCCGCAGCGCCGAGCAGACCCGCAACGGCCAACGCCTGACCGCCCGCCTGAATGAAGGCGAGCTGCAAGTCCGGGTCGAAGACAATCACTTGACCCCCGTCACCTTCTCGCTTCTGGACTGACCTATGCCACGCCTGTTCGCGCCCCTGCTCGCCCTCTCCCTCATGCTGCTGGCCGCAGGCGCCCAGGCCAGCTACATCACCCGCGCCCTGAACAAACCCGTGCCGGGTGGTGTGGCGGTGGTCGACCTTGGCCCGGCGGCCGCTGCGCCGAGTGCACGCTTCGATGGAAAACCCGTGTTGGTGGTGAAGGAGCAGGACAACTGGCTGGCCATCGTCGGTATCCCTCTGACCCAGAAGCCCGGCACCGCCGTGCTGACCCAAGGCGGGCGCAGCCTGCCCTTCAGCGTCGGCAGCAAGAAGTACCCCGAACAGCACATCACCTTGAAGAACACCCGCCAGGTCAACCCGAACCCGGAGGACCTCAAGCGCATCGACCGCGAACTGGCCGAGCAGATCAAGGCGTACCGCAGCTTCAGCCCGGTGCTGCCGAGCAACCTGATCCTCGATAAACCGGTCAGCGGGCCACTGTCGAGCAAGTTCGGCGTGCGCCGCTTCTTCAATGGCGAGGAGCGCAACCCGCATGCCGGGCTGGACTTTGCCGTGCCGGCCGGAACGCCGATCAAGACCCCCGCCAACGGCAAGGTGATCCTGGTAGGTGATTACTTCTTCAACGGCCGGACGGTGTTCGTCGACCATGGGCAAGGGTTCATCAGCATGTTCTGCCACATGTCGAAGATCGATGTGCAGGTTGGCCAACAGCTGCGCCGGGGCGATGTGGTCGGGCGCGTGGGTTCGACCGGGCGAGCGACCGGGCCGCACATGCACTGGAACGTGAGCCTGAACGATGCGCGGGTGGATCCGGCGATCTTCATTGGCGCATTCCAACCCTGAGATCGGCGGTTCCAATATGTTGCGCGGTCGAAAAATACCGCGCAACATTTAAAAAGGCATCTAAAAATATCAGCGATAAAATCTCGCCATCTGGCTTTTTTTAAGCATTCCTCTCAATTTTCTCCCAACGCTTGCCATCCCCCACCCCACTGGTTAAGTTGAGGGCATGAAAACCTTCAGCACCCTCATCCTGCTCCGACAACATCGCAGCCTCTGCCTGGTCAGCGCCCGACTACCAGGTTGATTCGCGTCGCCTCGCCTTTTCATCTCGTTATCGCTCGGCAGGCCCGATCTCGGCCGCACACAAAAGGATTGCTTCCATGACCATGCTCAAAGACCCATCGAAGAAATACCGCGCTTTCCCGACCATCGACCTGCCTGACCGTACCTGGCCGTCGAAGACCATCACCGAGGCGCCGATCTGGTGCAGCTCCGACCTGCGTGATGGCAACCAGTCGCTGATCGAGCCGATGGATTCGGAGAAAAAGCTGCGTTTCTGGAAGACCTTGGTGCAGGTTGGCGTGAAGGAGATCGAAGCCTCGTTCCCATCGGCCTCGCAGACCGACTTCGACTTCGTGCGCACCCTGATCGAAGATGGCCACATCCCGGATGACACCACCATCCAGGTGCTCACCCAGGCCCGTGAAGACCTGATCGCCCGCACGTTCGAATCGCTGCGCGGCGCGAAGAAGGCCATCGTCCACCTGTACAACGCCACCAGCCCGTCGTTCCGCCGCATCGTCTTCAACCAGGACAAGCAAGGCGTGAAGGACATCGCGGTGAACGCGGCCAAGCTGTTCGTCAAATATGCTGCCCAGCAGCCGGAAACCCAGTGGACTTTCCAGTACTCGCCAGAAACCTTCAGCGCTACCGAAATGGAGTTCGCCAAGGAAGTCTGTGACGCGGTCATCGAAGTGTGGAACCCGACCCCTGAACACAAGGTCATCCTCAACCTGCCGGCCACCGTGGAAGTGTCCACGCCGAACATCTACGCCGACCAGATCGAGTGGTTCTGCCGCAACGTCAGCCGTCGCGACAGCGTGATCATCAGCCTGCACTGCCACAACGACCGCGGCACCGGCATCGCCGCCACCGAACTGGGCCTGATGGCAGGCGCCGACCGTGCCGAAGGCTGCCTGTTCGGCAACGGCGAACGTACCGGCAACGTCGATCTGGTGACCTTGGCGCTGAACCTCTACACTCAGGGCATCGATCCGCTGCTGGACTTCTCCGACATCGACGGCGTGCGCAAGGTCGTCGAAGAGTGCAACCAGCTGCCCGTGCACCCACGCCACCCGTACGTCGGCGACCTGGTCCACACCGCGTTCTCCGGTTCGCACCAGGACGCCATCCGCAAGGGCTTCGCCAAGCAGCAGGAAGGCGAACTGTGGGAAGTGCCGTACCTGCCGATCGACCCGGCCGACATCGGCCGCAGCTACGAGGCGGTGATCCGCGTCAACAGCCAGTCGGGCAAAGGCGGCATCACTTACCTGCTCGAGCAGGAATACGGCATTAGCCTGCCGCGCCGCATGCAGATCGAATTCAGCCAGGTAGTGCAGGGTGAAACCGACCGCCTGGGCCTGGAAATGACCGCCCAGCAGATCTACAGCCTGCTGCACAAGGAATACCTCCAGGCCAACGCTCCGTATGCACTGGTCAGCCACCGCCTGCAGGAAGAAAACGGCCACAGCGCCGTGGAAGTGGAAGTCGCCGGTGAAGGCGAAACTACCCTGCACTGGCGTGGCAAGGGCAACGGCGCCCTGGAAGCCTTGGTCGCCGGCCTGCCGGTATCGGTGGAGATCATGGACTACAACGAGCACGCCATTGGTGCGGGTACCAACGCCAAGGCTGCGGCCTACATCGAACTGCGTGTGGCCGGCGGCCGCCCGGTGCACGGTGTGGGCATCGATGAGAACATCACCACTGCCAGCTTCAAGGCACTGTTCAGCGCGCTGAACCGCTCGCTGAGCCAACAGGAAGCCCAGGCGGCCTAAGCCGCACCGCAATAGACGAAAGCCCGCATCCTTTGATGCGGGCTTTTTTGTTGGCCTGTGCCGGCCCTTTCGCGGGTAAA
>NZ_BCBA01000055.1 GCF_001320245.1 Pseudomonas sp. NBRC 111124 | reverse complement strand
AGGTATCTCCACTGCCTATGAATGTGGTGCCATCTCTGTGGGAGCGGGCGTGCCCGCGAAGAGGCCGGCACAGGCAACAAAAGCCTCCCAGGATCACAACGATCCCACCCCACCATCCGACCACCCTGTGCAACGCCGCGCGTTGGCGTAGAATGGTCGACTTTGTTCAATACACCCGTAAACACATCCCCCTGGCCATACTGCCGGGGCGATCGTCGATGTCTTTACCTATTTAGAGGGCTTGGTTTTGGCTCAATACGTCTACACCATGCATCGGCTGAGCAAGGTCGTGCCGCCGAAGCGGGAAATTCTCAAGAATATTTCTCTGTCGTTCTTCCCAGGCGCCAAGATCGGCGTGCTCGGCCTGAACGGTGCCGGTAAATCGACCCTGCTGCGGATCATGGCGGGCGTCGACAAGGAATTCGACGGCGAAGCCCGTCCGATGCCCGACATCAACGTGGGTTACCTGCCGCAGGAACCGCAACTGGACCCGAACAAGTCCGTGCGTGAAGTGGTCGAGGAAGCGGTCAGCGTGATCAAGGACGCCCAGGCTCGCCTGGACGAGGTCTACGCCGCCTACGCAGAACCCGACGCCGACTTCGACAAGCTGGCCGCCGAACAGGCCAAGCTCGAATCCATCCTGCAGGCCGCCGACGGCCACAACCTGGAGCGTCAGCTGGACGTCGCCGCTGACGCCCTGCGCCTGCCGGCCTGGGACGCGCGCATCGAACACCTGTCCGGTGGTGAGAAGCGCCGTGTGGCCCTGTGCCGCCTGCTGCTGTCGGCCCCCGACATGCTGCTGCTCGACGAACCGACCAACCACCTGGACGCCGACTCGGTAGCCTGGCTGGAGCGCTTCCTGCACGACTTCCCGGGCACCGTGGTAGCGATCACCCACGACCGTTACTTCCTCGACAACGTCGCCGGCTGGATCCTCGAACTGGACCGCGGCGCCGGTATCCCGTACGAAGGCAACTACTCGGGCTGGCTGGAAGCCAAGTCGGACCGTCTGGCGCAGGAATCCAAGCAGCAGAGCGCCCACGAGAAGGCCATGAAAGAGGAACTGGAGTGGGTGCGCAAAGGCGCCAAGGCTCGTCAGTCCAAATCCAAGGCCCGTCTGCAGCGCTTCGAAGAAATGCAGTCGCAGGAATTCCAGAAACGCAGCGAAACCAACGAGATCTACATCCCGGCCGGTCCGCGCCTGGGTGACAAGGTCATCGAGTTCAAGAACGTTACCAAGGGCTATGGCGATCGCGTGCTGATCGACAACCTGTCGTTCGCCATGCCTAAAGGCGCCATCGTCGGCGTGATCGGTGGTAACGGTGCCGGTAAATCGACCCTGTTCCGCATGCTGATGGGCAAGGAGCAACCGGACTCGGGCAGCATCGAGATCGGTGAAACCGTGCAACTGGCCTGCGTCGACCAGAGCCGCGAAGACCTCGACGGTTCCAAGACCGTGTTCCAGCAGATCTCCGACGGTTCCGATCAGATCCGCATCGGCAACTACGAGATCCCGTCGCGCACCTACGTTGGCCGCTTCAACTTCAAGGGCGGCGACCAGCAGAAGTTCGTCAAGGACCTGTCCGGTGGTGAGCGTGGCCGTCTGCACCTGGCCCTGACCCTGAAGGAGGGCGGCAACGTCCTGCTGCTCGACGAACCGTCCAACGACCTCGACGTCGAAACCCTGCGTTCCCTGGAAGAAGCCCTGCTGGACTTCCCGGGCGCTGCCATCGTGATTTCCCACGACCGTTGGTTCCTGGACCGTGTGGCCACTCACATCCTGGCGTACGAAGACGACTCGAACGTGGTGTTCTTCGAAGGCAACTACACCGAGTACGAAGCCGATCGCAAGAAGCGCCTGGGCGATGCTGCTGCCCAGCCGCACCGTGTGCGGCACAAGAAGCTGGCCCAGTAAGCCGGTTTTCTGATGCACAAGAATGGGGCCCCTCGTGGCCCCATTTTCGTGCCTGCTCATATCGCCAAAGAGCCGGATTTACCGATCAGGCGAAGCTCGTTTTGTATACATTTATATAAAACGCACCAAATAATTTCAAAAAAACGACATTTTGCCCTGTTCCAGTGCGATTGCTTCTTGGTACATTCCTGAAAAAACCAATAAGTCCAATCCTCTTGGTGAGATGTCTACCATGATCGAATCTGTCGACAATTTCCTTGCACGCCTGCAGCAACGCGACCCGGGCCAGCCGGAATTCCACCAGGCTGTGGAAGAAGTGCTGCGTACCCTGTGGCCGTTCCTCGAAGCCAACCCACACTACCTGCAGTCCGGCATTCTCGAGCGCATCGTCGAGCCGGAGCGTGCGGTGCTGTTCCGCGTTTCGTGGGTCGATGACCAAGGCAAAGTTCAGGTCAATCGCGGCTACCGCATCCAGATGAACAGCGCAATCGGCCCGTACAAGGGCGGCCTGCGCTTCCACCCGTCGGTGAACCTGAGCGTGCTCAAGTTCCTGGCCTTCGAGCAGACCTTCAAGAACTCCCTGACCTCGCTGCCCATGGGCGGCGGCAAAGGTGGCTCGGACTTCGATCCGAAGGGCAAGAGCGATGCCGAAGTCATGCGCTTCTGCCAGGCCTTCATGAGCGAGCTGTACCGCCACATCGGCGCCGATTGCGACGTGCCGGCCGGTGACATCGGTGTCGGTGCCCGCGAGATCGGCTTCATGTTCGGCCAGTACAAGCGCCTGGCCAACCAGTTCACTTCGGTGCTGACCGGCAAGGGGATGACCTACGGCGGCAGCCTGATCCGTCCTGAAGCCACCGGCTACGGCTGCGTGTACTTCGCTGAAGAAATGCTCAAGCGCAAGAACCTGCGCATCGATGGCCGTCGCGTGGCCATTTCCGGTTCCGGTAACGTGGCCCAGTATGCGGCGCGCAAGGTCATGGACCTGGGCGGCAAGGTGATCTCGCTGTCCGACTCCGAAGGCACCCTGTACGCCGAAGGCGGCCTGACCGACGCCCAGTGGGACGCGCTGATGGTGCTGAAGAACGTCAAGCGTGGCCGCATCAGCGAGCTGGCTGGCCAGTTCGGCCTGGAGTTCCGCAAGGGCCAGACTCCGTGGACCTTGCCGTGCGATATCGCCCTGCCATGCGCCACGCAGAACGAGCTGGACATCGAAGACGCCCGCACCCTGCTGCACAATGGCTGCATCTGCGTGGCCGAAGGTGCCAACATGCCGACCACCCTGGCGGCGGTCGACCTGTTCATCGAGGCCGGCATCCTGTACGCACCGGGCAAGGCCTCCAACGCCGGTGGCGTGGCCGTGTCGGGCCTGGAGATGTCGCAGAACGCCATGCGCCTGCTGTGGACCGCCGGTGAGGTGGACAGCAAGCTGCACAACATCATGCAGTCGATTCACCATGCTTGCGTGCATTACGGTGAAGAGGCGGATGGCACGGTCAACTATGTGAAGGGCGCGAACATCGCCGGCTTCGTGAAAGTTGCGGATGCCATGCTGGCGCAAGGCGTAGTCTGATCCGAGGGCCTTGGGGCCGCGAAGCGGCCCCCTAGGCTTCAAACGTCGATCTCGACCACTTCGATCAGCTGATCCCCCGCCGGCCGCCGCCACAGCACTTCATCCCCTGGCCCGGCGCCAAGCAATGCCCGCCCCAGCGGCGATCCCCAGTTGATCATCCCGCGCCCGGCATCTGCCTCATCCTCGCCCACCAGCTGCACCATATGCTCCTGGCCCTGTGCATCGGCGAACCTGACCCGGCTACCAATCTGCACCTTGCTGCGCGATGTCGCCGCCGGTACCACTTGCGCGCTCTGCACCCGCGCACTGAAATAGCGCAGGTCCCGCTCGGTATCGGCCAGGCGCTGCTTGTCGCCACGCTCGGCCTGGGCCTGCAGCTCACTGCGCAAGGCATTCAGTTCGTTCACCCGCTGTTGCAGCTGGCGCAGGCCGCTGGCGGTGACGTAATTGGGCTGGTCGCTGAGGCGCCGCTCCACTGGCTGGTCAGCCTGGGCGGCGGCCTGGTCTTCGTTGACGAATGCTCGGCTCATGCAATGGCCTCCTTTTGCTGGAGACCAGCATGGCAGGCCGGCGGTTTCAATGGATGTCCGTTTACGACCTACTTGCTGCGGTAGGCACGGGCGGCGCCCTCGTCTTTCTCCTGCTGCCACTCGCGGTCACGCTCGTCCCAGAAGCGCTCATGGTATTGGCGCTGCTCTTCGCTGTTTTGCATCGCGTGGCACTGGCGGAAGCCATCGTCCCAGCCGGTCTCGTACTGATGATCGTGCAGGTAGCGCGGCACGTCTTTCTTGAAGTCGCCAACCATCAGCCCGGCTGCCTGGCGGCCGCTGCTGCAACCGTCTTGGTAACCGTCGGCGTAGGCGGGGGGATAACCGTGGTTGACCATCTGATCGTGGGTGGTTTCGCAACCCGCCAGCAGCAACGCAATGCACAAGCCGAACCAGTACCGCGACATGACCACCTGAACCTTTGGAGAGATACCATAAAGTCTAGGTGGCGATTTGTCGGGGAGCTGTCAAAACCGTGTCAAAGAGTCGGTTGGATCACATTTGTAGGAACGGCCTTGTGTCGCGAAAAGGGCGCGAAGCGCCCTCATCGGTCTCAATAGTGATACCACTTCAACTCCAGCATCACCTCATTCTGGGCCGTCGCCAGATGGCTGAACTCACGCGAAGCACTCAACCTCACCCCCAGGTTCTGGCTGATTTCCCACTGCTGGTTCAGGCTCAGGCTGCGCCGCACCTCGCCATTGGCGAAGTAATCGCCCTTGGCCTCCAGCGTCATGTTGCCCAGCCCGTTGCGCCACAGCAGCCCGCCATTGAACCCCGTTGCCGGGGCGACGAACTGGGCGAAGTCGTTGTGGTGTTCGACTCGCACCGTGCCCAGGGCAAAGCCCAGCAGGCCATCGGCCAGTTGCCAGGTGCCGCCGGCGCCGCCATTCACATGGCTTACCAGCACCTCGTCGTCATGCTTGCCCGGCACCCGCTCCAGGCCGCCAGCCACCTGCCAGGACCAAGGCTTGAGCAGCTCGTTGCGCGGCGTCAGTGAGCGGATGGTGGCCAGATCCAGGCGTTGCACCTGCCAGTCGTTGCCTTCGTACTGGCGCACCTTGAGCTGCAGGATCTCGATCTGCGCACCCAACGGGAAGCCATAAGCGTTGTCGTTCAGGTCGTGGTAGGCCATGCGCAGGCCATATTCGGCGTAGGCGCGGTCTTCACGGGAACCGACGCCCAGTTGCCAGGTACGTGAGTCGTGGCCGTCCTCGGGCAAGCCAGGGCGCTCGATCTGCAAGGGTGGCGGTGGGTTGCCGTTAATCGCCCGCAGCAGCTCGAAGCTGCGTTTGGCCTGGCCAGGGTCACGCTCCTGGCCGTTTGCCCGGTAGCGTTCCAGGCGATAGGCGGCATCCTGCACCAGCGCCTGGCGCTCACGGGGCAGGGCTTTGAATTCGGGGCTTTGCAATTGCGCGGTATCGGCACTGACGGCCAGTACCTGGCGCTTCTCGTCGTGGTCCAGCGGCTCGGCACGGGCCAGCAGCTCGCGTTCGCGTGACGGGCGGTAGGTTTCGCTGGCGACCAGGCCAGACTGCTTCACCGCCTTCACCGTGTCGGTGGGGATGGCCGTGAGCGGGAACTGCGAGGTCAGGTCCAGGCTCGGCCGGGCAACCTGCAGCAGCTCCAGCAGGCGATACGAGCAGTTTTCGTCGAAGAAGAAATAATCGAACTGGATCTGCTTCAGCTCCCACACATGTTCGACCATGCGCCCGGTCTCTTCCGGCGTCAGGTCCAGCTGGTATTCCCACAGGTCGCGGTTTTCCAGGCTGCGGTACTCGGAGAGCTTTTCCTGATAGGGCATCATCGCGAACAGGCCCGGGTAGCCACCCATCAGGCCCTTCCAGGCATACAGGATGCTGTTGTCGCTGCCTTCGATATAGGCGCCGAAGTTGATCGCGTAACTCAGCAGCGTGGTGTCGTCGCTGCGGGTATTGGACTGGTCGATGCGCAGCAGGGTGTGGCCGAACATCGACGATGGGCTGTTCAGGTAGGCCGCGGGGAAGATCAGCGCCGCGCTGTGCGGGTCGATCGACTTGTACCAGGTCTTGAATTCCTGGCAGTCCGGTTGCGGCAGGCCTTGCAGGCCGAGCTGTTCACGCAGCCAGCGGGTGCGCGCGGGGAATACGCACTGGGCGTGCTTGTCACCCAGGCTGGCAGGGGCGTACAGCGCCTCGACCGTGGCCTTGAGCTCTTGGTCAGGGTGGTGCGCGCCGTCCTCGGCGAGGAAGAAAGCGTCATCGTCCACGTAGCTGCGCCAGCCACCGAGCTTGGCGGTTTCGTAGTGGCCCAGGGCAATCCAGTAAGGCGTGTTGGCCAGTTGCTGGATACGGCCTGGGTCCAGCACAGGCATGGCATGAACGGGGGCGCAGGCAAACAGCGCCAGGGAAGCAAGGCGTTTGAGCATGTCGGGCAACTACTTCTTAACGATGCCGAAAAAAGGCGAAACCCGCCCCTGGGGAAGGGGCGGGAGCAGCTGCACTCAGGCCTCGGTTGCGTATTTGGCCAGGCGTGGGTCGCTCTTCAGAACGGCCAGGGTGTTGCTGTGGACCGTTTCGGCAGTCACGTCGGCACTGCTGAAGATCTGGCTGAAGTGCTGGTGGGTGACCGAGTTGAAGTAGCCGCGGTCTTCCGGCGCTACACCCAGGACCACGGCGTAGGTGGTCAGGGCTTCGCCCTGGCCCATGGCCATGTCTTCGGACAGCTCGTTCATCATGCCGTTCATGGCAAACCAGGATTTGCCGCCGTAGGTCAGCGAGGCTTTGGTCGAGCAGCCGTTGGTGCCCGAGGTCATGCCGAAGGTGGCGTTGCCGGAGGTGCCGTTGGTGGTGGAGGCCAGGAAGTGGGCCGGCGTGCCGCGTTGGCCTTCGAACAGCATGTTGCCCCAACCGCAGTTCGGGCCGCCCGGCGCTTCGGCGAGGGCGTTGAGCGATACCACGGTGAACAGAGTACCCAGAAGAATCCGTTTCATAGCTTTGTTCTCTTTTTCTTAACCAAAGGTCAGGGTTGTCTGGCAACGCGGTTGCCAGGTCGGGAAAGCATTTCACCCACCCGCGCAGCTTGGAGTTTAGGCATGATCTAAAGGTTGCGTTGTTGATTGCGAAAAATTTGCTCGTGCATGACAGCGTCGCAGCTGCGACATAAAGTCCCCGGGTCCCTTGCAAGGCGCGCGCGGGCAGCGCCAGAATGCTGCGTATCTGCCCCGCCGAAGTAAGGAAACCCAATGCCCGATCCTGTCGCTGCGCGCCTGCGTCTCGCGCCTGAAGCCCTGACCCGGCGTTTCTCCCCCGAGCAGTTTGCCTTTACCAATACCGACGATCTGGAGCCGTTTCGCGGAGTCCTGGGCCAGGAGCGTGCTGTCGAGGCCCTGCAGTTCGGCGTGGCCATGCCGCGCCCTGGCTACAACGTATACGTGATGGGCGAGCCCGGCACCGGCCGTTTCTCGTTCGTCAAGCGCTACCTCAAGGCCGAGGGCAAGCGTCAGCAGACCCCGGCCGACTGGCTCTACGTCAACCATTTCGACGACACCCGTGAGCCCCGTGCTTTGGAGCTGCCTTCAGGCAGCGCGGCAGAGTTCATCAGCGACATGGGCGGTTTGATCGACAACCTGCTGGCCACCTTCCCGGCGGTGTTCGAGCACCCGTCCTATCAGCAGAAGAAGGGCGCCATCGACCGCGCCTTCAACCAGCGTTACGACCGTGCGCTGGATGTGATCGAGCGTGCCTCGCTGGAAAAGGACGTGGCCCTGTACCGCGATGCCAGCAACGTCGCCTTCACCCCGATGGCCGACGGCAAGGCGCTGGACGAAGCTGAATTCGCCCAATTGCCTGAAGAGGTCCGCGAGCAGTTCCACGAAGACATCGCCCTGTTGGAAGAGCGCCTCAACGAGGAGCTGGCCAGCCTGCCGCAATGGAAACGCGAGTCGAACAACCAGCTGCGCCAGCTCAACGAAGAAACCATCACCCTGGCCCTGCAGCCGTTGCTGGCGCCGCTGTCGGAAAAGTACGCCGAGAACGCGGCCGTCTGCGCCTACCTGCAGTCCGTGCAGCTGAACCTGCTGCGTACCGTGGTCGAGCAGCTGGTTGAAGACAGCAAGACCGACGCGGCTGCGCGCAAGCTGCTCGAAGAGCAGTACGCGCCGAGCCTGGTGGTCGGCCACCACGCTGACGGCGGTGCGCCGGTGGTGTTCGAGCCGCACCCGACCTACGACAACCTGTTCGGCCGCATCGAATACAGCACCGATCAGGGGGCGCTGTACACCTCGTACCGCCAGCTGCGCCCGGGCGCGCTGCACCGCGCCAACGGCGGCTTCCTGATTCTCGAAGCCGAGAAGATGCTCGGTGAGCCGTTCGTCTGGGACGCCCTCAAGCGTGCCCTGCAGTCGCGCAAGCTGAAGATGGAGTCGCCCATCGGCGAGCTGGGCCGCGTGGCCACGGTCAGCCTGCAGCCGCAAATGATCCCGCTGAACATCAAACTGATCATCATCGGCTCGCGACAGCTGTACTACGCGCTGCAGGACCACGATTCGGACTTCCAGGAGATGTTCCGCGTGCTGGTCGACTTCGACGAAGACATGCCGATGGTCGACGAAAACCTCGAGCAGTTCGCCCAGCTGTTGCGCACCCGCACCAACGAAGAAGGCATGGCGCCGCTGACCAGCGACGCGGTGGCGCGCCTGGCCACCTACAGCGCCCGCCTGGCGGAAAATCAGTCGCGCCTGTCGGCACGCATCGGTGACCTGTTCCAGCTGGTCAGCGAGGCCGATTTCATCCGCCAGCTGGCCAGTGACGAGATGACCGACGCCGGGCACATCGAACGTGCGCTCAAGGCCAAGGCCACCCGTACCGGGCGGGTCTCGCAGCGGGTGCTCGACGACATGCTCGCCGGCATCATCCTGATCGACACTGAAGGCGCGGCCATCGGCAAGTGCAACGGCCTGACCGTGCTGGAAGTCGGCGACTCGGCGTTCGGCATGCCGGCGCGCATCTCCGCCACCGTCTACCCGGGTGGCAGCGGCATCGTCGACATCGAACGCGAGGTCAACCTCGGCCAGCCGATCCACTCCAAGGGGGTGATGATCCTCACCGGTTACTTGGGCAGCCGCTATGCCCAGGAATTCCCCCTGGCGATTTCCGCGAGCATCGCCCTGGAGCAGTCCTATGGCTATGTCGATGGCGACAGTGCCTCGCTGGGCGAAGCGTGCACGCTGATTTCGGCGTTGTCGCGCACGCCGCTCAAGCAGTGCTTCGCCATCACCGGCTCGATCAACCAGTTCGGTGAAGTGCAGGCAGTGGGTGGGGTCAACGAAAAAATCGAAGGCTTCTTCCGCCTCTGCGAGGCACGTGGCCTGACCGGCGAGCAGGGGGTGATCATCCCGCGCGCCAACGTCGCCACGCTGATGCTCGACGAGCGCGTGCTGCAGGCGGTGGAGAACGGCATGTTCCACGTCTATGCGGTCAGCCAGGCCGATGAAGCGTTGAGCCTGCTGGTCGGCGAAGATGCTGGCGAGCTCAACGATGAAGGCGTATTTACCGAAGGCAGCGTCAATGCCCGCGTGGTCGAGCGTTTGAGCGAGATCGCTGAGATGATCAGCGAGGAAGAGATAGAGAAGGCAGAAAAGGAGCGCCTGGAAGAGGTGATTGCCCAGGCTAAACCGGCCTGAGTCAATAAATCGGCGCTGGCGGCCATGTGCTACCGTTCAGCGCCGGTTTTCCATCTTTCTGTGCCGTTCTTCTATGCTGGAACTTAAGGACGGTGTCAGGGTTCAGGATGGAAACAGCCTGGTTTCAGGCTGAACAGGGCTCATTCGAGGGGGACGCGGCCATGCGCAACCTCAGCCTTACTCGCCAGTGCCTTGGCCTGGTGACCCGCATTGAATGCAGCATTCGTCCGCTGGCCGGCGACAACGGCATGTGGACCTTGCTGTTCGCTGCCGGCATGGCCGGTGAGCAACCCTCGGCGATCAAGGCCCAGGGGCCGTTCCATGGGCCGATGGTGGCTGAATCCGTGCTCAGTGCCATCGTCGACAGCCTGACCCTGCACGGGTACCAAGTGGCCGAAGATCCACAGATCTGGTGCCTGCACCTGCAGGCTCAGTTGCGGCGGATCAACGGCGAGCGCTGCCGGAACCTGGGGGACTATCAGTTCCATCCTGAAACCTGAGCACACATACCGAACGCTGCGGCATCTGGCCGCAGGCTTTTGCTGTCACAGGTGGCTGGCTATACTCGCGGCCGATTTCCAGTCACCTGACGAGTTCAAAACCCTCCATGGAACGTATTCTCGAAAACGCGATGTATGCCTCGCGCTGGCTGCTCGCCCCCATCTACTTCGGCCTGTCCCTCGGCCTGCTGGCCCTGGCGCTGAAGTTCTTCCAGGAAGTTGTCCACGTCCTGCCCAACGTCTTCGCCCTCAGTGAAGCCGACCTGATCCTGGTCATCCTGTCGCTGATCGACATGTCGCTGGTTGGTGGCCTGCTGGTGATGGTGATGATTTCCGGCTACGAGAACTTCGTGTCGCAGCTGGACATCGACGAAAGCAAGGAGAAGCTCAACTGGCTGGGCAAGATGGACTCTTCGTCGCTGAAGATGAAGGTTGCCGCGTCGATCGTGGCGATCTCTTCCATCCACCTGCTGCGGGTGTTCATGGATGCGCAGAACATCTCCACCGACTACCTGATGTGGTATGTGATCATCCACATGACCTTCGTGGTCTCGGCCTTCTGCATGGGCTACCTGGACAAGCTGACCAAGCACTAAGTCTGGTTGCCGCTCACACCGCCCGATCGTTGCAAAACGGACGGGCGGTGGCGTTTCTGGCTTGTGCTTTTTGCCGCTTCGTACAAAAAATGAGCACTCATGTGTGGTTCCCAAAGCGAGGTGCTCTCATGAACCTGCATCAGCTCAACACCGAAGCCAGGGCCGGCCATGTCGACGAACTGAACCTGATCGCCATTGAAGGCGGCGATTACCTCCTCCAGGCCCGGGTCAAAGGCCATTCCCACCCCCTGTCCGATACTCGAGGTGAGCGATTGCGCGTGCACTCGGTGGAAGATGCGCGAAAGCTGCTGAAAACCATCCCGATGGTATCGATGAACCTCGTGCACTGGTCGGTGCAGGATGAAATGTGCGGCATGGGCACGCACCCTGAAGAAGACTTGAAAGTGCCGATTTCCCAGCGTTCGGCCTGGTAGCTGCTCGCGGCGCCCCAGTGTGCTAGGCTGCTCGCCCTTTTCATCAAGGGCGCGGCTGCACTGCGCCCTGCCGTGGAGCACGACAAATGTCCGAACTCAACCTGTCCACCGACGAAACGCGCGTCAGCTACGGCATCGGCCGCCAGCTGGGCGGCCAGCTGCGTGACAACCCGCCACCAGGCGTTAACCTGGAAGCCATCCTGGCCGGCCTGACCGACGCCTTCAACGGCGCCGAAAGCCGCGTCAGCGAAGCCGATCTGTCGGCCAGCTTCAAAGTCATCCGTGAGCTGATGCAAGCCGAAGCTGCTGCCAAGGCAGAAGCTGCCGCTGCCGCTGGCAAGGAATTCCTGGCCGAAAACGCCAAGCGTGACGGTATCACCACCCTGGCCTCGGGCCTGCAGTTTGAAGTGCTGACCGCAGGTGAAGGCGCCAAGCCGACCCGCGAAAGCAACGTGCGCACCCACTACCACGGCACCCTGATCGACGGCACCGTGTTCGACAGCTCGTACGATCGTGGTCAGCCGGCTGAATTCCCGGTTGGCGGCGTGATCGCTGGCTGGACCGAAGCCCTGCAGCTGATGAACGCTGGCAGCAAATGGCGCCTGTACGTGCCGAGCGAGCTGGCCTACGGCGCCCAAGGCGTCGGCAGCATTCCGCCGCACAGCACCCTGGTGTTCGACGTCGAACTGCTCGACGTTCTGTAATGCCGTTGAGGCCGGCGCTGCCGGCCTCAATTCCAGTCTGTTCCCCCTGGGCGCAACGCCCGTGCATAGCAGAACAGAAACAAGTTCCGCACCAGTTCCTTGAGCACCACCGGTTCACTCGAATTCAGCCCGTACAGGTCCAGGTCTCCCTGGTCGCGCAGCTCGTCCAGTGCTTCTTCTTCGAGCACTGCACACACCTCACCGGTTTCCCGGTGAAGGATGCGCAGATAAGGGTGGGGGCGGTCCAGCCAGGCGTCGATCAGATAAGTCATGGCTATTCTCCTTGGAAAGCGGTTCCAATGAGAATAATTCTTATTATCAGAATAGCAAGCGCCAAATGGCGGATTTTGTAATCAGACCTTGCGCACGAATTCCGACTTCAGCTTCATCGCGCCGATGCCGTCGATCTTGCAGTCGATGTCGTGGTCGCCGTCGCACAGACGGATGTTCTTGACCTTGGTGCCGACCTTGACCACCAGGGACGAGCCCTTGACCTTGAGGTCCTTGATCACGGTAACGGTGTCGCCGTCCTGCAGGACGTTGCCGACCGAATCCTTCTTCACTACGTCATCGCTGGCGGTTTCGGTTTCGCCATTGGCGGACCACTCGTGGGCGCACTCGGGGCAGACCAGCTGGGTGCCATCCTCGTAGGTGTATTCGGAGTTGCATTTGGGGCAGGGCGGCAGAGTACTCACTTCGGTTCCTTAAACAGACAGGCGGTTAAAGGCCCATATTGTATAAGGTCTAGCGGGAGAAGTATTTTTGTCCGGACAAATGCAAGGCGGGCCAGCGCGCTCCTGCAGGAGCGGGCTGGCCCGCGAAGAAGGCGACAGGTCTGTCAGTGAGTACGCGCGACAGCAAACTCGCTGAGCTCGACCAGCGCATCCCGGTATTCGCTGGCTGGCAGCACTTCCAGGCACGCGATGGCACGCTTGACGTAGTCACGCGCCAGTTCGGCGGTGTACTTCAGTGCGCCCGACGCTTCGACGGCTTCGCGAATCTGCTCCAGATCTTCCAGGCCACCCTTCTGGATCGCCTTGCGCACCAGTGCAGCCTGCTCCGGCGTGCCTTCGCGCATGGTGTAGATCAGTGGCAGGGTCGGCTTGCCTTCGGCCAGGTCATCGCCGACGTTCTTGCCCAGGGCTTCGGCATCGCCTTCGTAGTCGAGCAGGTCGTCGACCAGCTGGAAGGCTACGCCCAGGTGGTCACCGAAGGTGCGCAGGGCTTCGCGCTGCTCTTCGCTGGCTTCGGCCAGTGCTGCGGCACTGTGGGTCGAGGCTTCGAACAGCATCGCGGTCTTGCCGCGGATGACGTCCATGTAGACCTCTTCGGTGGTGCTGGCATCGCGCACCCGCGACAGCTGCAGCACTTCGCCCTCGGCGATCACCCGGGTGGCCTTGGAGAGGATCTGCATGACCGGCATCGAGCCCAGTTCGACCATCATCTCGAACGAGCGCGAATAGAGGAAGTCGCCCACCAGCACGCTCGGCGCGTTGCCCCACAGGGCATTGGCGGTGGAACGGCCACGGCGCATGCCGGACATGTCGACCACGTCGTCGTGCAGCAGGGTAGCGGTGTGCAGGAACTCGATGGTCGCGGCCAGCAGGCGCAAGTCGGCGCCTTCACGGCCCAGGGCCTTGCCGCACAGCAGCACCAGCAGCGGGCGCAGGCGCTTGCCACCGGCCGACGTGATATAGTCGCCGATCTTCGATACCAGCGGCACGCGCGAGGTCAGCTGCTTCTTGATGATCTCGTCGACGGCGCTGAAATCTTCAGCTACCGCGCGGTAGAAGGTTTGGGGTTGCATCGGCTGCTCCAGTGAGGTTGCGCGGCATGCTAGGTCGCGGGTCCCGGTGTGTCAAGGCGCGGTGCCCGCCGCCCGGGGGCGGGACTTGCAAGCAAAACCCGGGTTGCGTACAATCGCGCACCCTAACTTCCTGGGCAGCACCTGCCTTACGCAATTGCACAGGGCCGTTCCAGCCCCATGCAGCCATGCCAGCCAATACTTATCCTATAAAGCGCTGGGTGAGCAGGATTATCGGAGAAATACCATGTCTTACGCAGTAATCGTTACCGGCGGCAAGCAGTACAAAGTCGCTGAAGGTGAATTCCTCAAGATCGAAAAACTGGAAGTCGCCACTGGCGAATCCGTGACCTTCGATCGCGTTCTGCTGGTTGCCAACGGTGAAGAAGTCACCATCGGCGCACCAGTCGTTGCCGGCGCTAAAGTCGTTGCTGAAGTCATTTCGCAAGGCCGTCACGACAAGGTTCGCATCATCAAGTTCCGTCGTCGTAAGCACCACATGAAGCGTATGGGCCACCGCCAGTGGTTCACCGAGATCAAAATCACCGGTATCCAGGCTTAATCGCCTCGGTCCCCTGAATTTATTTGGAGAATTGAACCATGGCTCACAAGAAGGCTGGTGGTAGTACTCGTAACGGTCGCGACTCAGAATCGAAACGCCTTGGCGTGAAGATGTATGGCGGCCAGGTTATCAAGCCAGGCAACATCATCGTCCGTCAGCGCGGCACCGAATTCCACGCTGGCTACGGCGTTGGCATGGGCAAGGATCACACCTTGTTCGCCAAGATCGAAGGCGTGATCAAGTTCGAGAAGAAAGGCGAGTTCATGCGCCGTTACGTGAGCATCGTCGCCGCCTAATCGCGACGTCGCTCCAGAAGCCCCGTCATGCGACGGGGCTTTTTCGTTTGTGGTGAGCCTCTTGCAAAGCTGTTTGTTTGGGCTGCCGGCGTGGGTTTCTACGGTCGTACGGGGCCGCCGCGCTCATTTTTGCAAGAGCCTCAGGTTTTTCAGTATTCAACTCGCCCGCAGGCGAGAGGCGGTTTTCAATGAAGTTTGTTGACGAAGTATCCATTCGGGTCAAAGCCGGTGACGGCGGTAACGGTTGCATGAGCTTCCGCCGCGAGAAGTTCATCGAGAACGGCGGCCCCAACGGTGGCGACGGTGGTGACGGTGGTTCGGTGTACATGGTGGCCGACGAAAACCTCAACACCCTGGTCGACTACCGCTACACCCGTCACCACGAAGCCCAGCGCGGCTCCAACGGTGGCAGCACCGACTGCACCGGCAAGAAGGGTGAAGACCTGTTCCTGCGCGTGCCAGTCGGCACCACGGTGATCGACGCCTCGACCCAGGAAGTGATCGGCGACCTGATCACCCCCGGCCAGAAGCTGATGGTCGCCCAGGGCGGCTGGCACGGCCTGGGCAACACCCGCTTCAAGTCGAGCACCAACCGTGCGCCGCGCCAGACCACCCCAGGCAAGCCGGGTGAGCAGCGCGACCTGAAGATGGAAATGAAGGTATTGGCCGACGTCGGCCTGCTGGGCCTGCCGAACGCCGGCAAGAGCACCTTCATCCGTTCGGTTTCGGCCGCCAAGCCGAAAGTCGCCGACTACCCATTCACCACCCTGGTACCCAACCTGGGCGTGGTCAGCGTCGACCGCTGGAAGAGCTTCGTCATTGCCGACATCCCCGGCCTGATCGAAGGCGCTTCCGACGGTGCCGGCCTGGGTATCCGCTTCCTCAAGCACCTGGCGCGTACCCGCGTGCTGCTGCACCTGGTGGACATCGCGCCGCTGGACGAAAGCAGCCCGGCCGATGCCGCCGAAGTGATCGTCAACGAGCTGACCCGCTTCAGCCCGTCGCTGGCCGAGCGTGAGCGTTGGCTGGTGCTGAACAAGTCGGACATGGTCATGGACGACGAGCGCGACGAGCGCGTTCAGGAAGTGATCGATCGCCTCGAGTGGGAAGGCCCGGTCTACGTGATCTCGGCCATCTCCAAGCAGGGCACCGACAAGCTCAGCCACGACCTGATGCGCTACCTCGAAGACCGCGCCGACCGCCTGGCCAACGACCCGGCCTACGCCGAAGAGCTGGCTGACCTCGACCAGCGCATCGAAGACGAAGCCCGCGCTCAGCTGCAGGCCTTGGACGACGCCCGTACCCTGCGTCGCACTGGCGTCAAGAGCGTGCACGACATCGGCGACGACGACGATGCCTGGGACGATGATTTCGAGGACGACGAAGACGGCCCGGAAATCATTTACGTGCGCGACTGATCGGTTGCAGTACACTAAACGCCGCTCTCAGGAGCGGCGTTTTTGTATCCACGGTATCTACAGATTCGACATAGGTTGGAAGAAGATGCGAAGCAAGGTGACGGGCGCCAAGCGCTGGGTCGTGAAGATTGGCAGTGCCCTGCTGACCGCCGATGGCAAGGGCCTCGACCGCGGCGCCATGGCCGTATGGGTCGAGCAGATGGTCGCGCTGCGTGAAGCAGGCGTGGAGTTGGTACTGGTCTCTTCCGGGGCCGTGGCTGCCGGCATGAGCCAGCTGGGCTGGACTTCGCGACCGAGTGCGATGAATGAGCTGCAGGCGGCTGCCTCGATCGGTCAGATGCGCCTGGTGCAGGCCTGGGAAACGAGCTTCGGCGAGCACGGCAAGCACACCGCGCAGATCCTCCTGACCCACGATGACCTGTCCGACCGCAAGCGCTACCTGAACGCCCGCAGCACCCTGCGTACCCTGGTCGACCTGGGCGTGGTCCCGGTGATCAACGAGAACGACACCGTGGTCACCGACGAGATCCGTTTCGGCGACAACGACACCCTGGCCGCGCTGGTGGCCAACCTGGTGGAAGCCGACCTGCTGGTGATCCTCACCGACCGCGACGGCATGTTCGACGCCGACCCGCGCAACAACCCGGAAGCCCAGCTGATCTACGAAGCCCGCGCCGACGACCCGTCGCTCGATGCCGTGGCCGGTGGTACCGGTGGTGCGCTGGGCCGTGGCGGCATGCAGACCAAGCTGCGCGCCGCGCGCCTGGCCGCCCGCTCCGGTGCCCACACCATCATCATCGGTGGCCGTATCGAGCGTGTGCTCGACCGCCTGAAGACTGGCGAGCGCCTGGGCACATTGCTGTCGCCCGAGCGCGGCATGCTGGCGGCACGCAAGCAGTGGCTGGCTGGCCACCTGCAGACCCGCGGCACCCTGGTGCTCGACGCCGGTGCCGTGCAGGCGCTGCGCGGGGCGAACAAGAGCCTGCTGCCGGTCGGCGTGAAGACCGTGCAGGGCAGCTTCCGCCGTGGCGAGATGGTGGTCTGCGTTGGCCCGGATGGCGTCGAAGTGGCCCGCGGCCTGGCCAACTACAGCGCGCTGGAAGCGCAGAAGATCATCGGCCAGCCGTCCGACCAGATCGAGGCCGTGCTGGGCTATATCGCCGAGCCGGAGCTGGTGCACCGCGACAACCTGGTGCTGGTATGAAGCTGTTCAAGCGGGCGCTCGCCCTGGCAGCCTTTGCCCTGCCGATGCTGGCCGGGGCCGAGGAGATCGGCCAAGTGTCTACCGTGTTCAAGTTTCTTGGGCCGAACGACCGTATCGTGGTCGAGGCTTTCGATGATCCCAAGGTCGAGGGTGTGACCTGCTACCTGTCGCGGGCCAAGACCGGTGGCGTGAAGGGCGGGTTGGGCTTGGCGGAGGATCGGGCGGAGGCTTCGATTGCCTGCCGTCAGGTCGGGCCGATCAACTTCAAGGGTGAGTTGAAGGACGGTGAAGAGGTGTTCAAGGAACGCACCTCGCTGGTGTTCAAGACCATGCAGGTGGTGCGCTTCCTCGACAAGAAGCGCAATACGCTGGTGTATCTGGTGTACAGCGACCGCATGATCGAAGGCAGCCCGCAGAATGCGGTGACGGCTATCCCGATACTGCCTTGGGCTCATTGATTCCCTGAGGGAGGCCTTTGGCCCATTCGCGGGGCAAGCCCGCTCCTACAGAAAAACGCATAACCCTGTAGGAGCGGGCTTGCCCCGCGAATGGGCCGCAAAGCGGCCCCAATTACCTCAGGCCAGCTCTTCAGCCTGGTCCTCACGCACAACCGCTTTCACCTCATCCAGCCGGCTGATGTACTTCCAGTCCGCCTCGTCGATGTAGATGCCATTCGGCCCGCTGCCACCTTCCAGGTCGATCGCCACGCGCGCCGACACCTGCGGCTTCACGCTCGCCAGAATCGGCACGAAGCCCAGCTGCAGGCTGGTCTCCAGCAGTGCCGCCTGGTTGCGTTCGTCGATGTCCGCCGCCTCGTCGAGGTAGTACGGCAGGCGAATGCGCCCGGCCAGGTCACGGTCCATCAGGTGCAGCAACAAGTACATGTTGGTCAGCGCTTTGATGGTCATGGTGGTGCCGTTGGATGCCGCGCCGTCGATGTCGGCGTGGATGATCGGCTGGCCGTTGACCTTGGTGATCTCGAACGCCAGTTCGAACAGGTCCTTCAGGCCCAGCTGGTTGTGGTTGGCCGCCACCAGACGCGCCAGGTACTCCTTGGCCTCTTCGTTCTTGTTGTCCTGATCGGCGCTCTGGGTCAAATCGAACACCGACAGGGTTTCGCCTTCCTCGTACTGCCCGGCGCTGTGGATGATCTGGTCGATGTGCTTGAGCGCTTCCTTGTTCGGCGCCAGCACCACGCGGAAGCTCTCCAGGTTGGACACCTGGCGCTTGTTGATCTCGCGGTTGAACAGGGCCAGCTGGTGCTCGAGGCTGTCGTAGTCGCTGCGGATGTTGCGCAGGGTCCGGGCGATGTCGGTCACCGCGGCGCGGCGAGCCTTGGCCAGGGTCAGGGCCTCATCGGTGCGGTGCGCATAGGCGTTCACCAGCAGCTGCAGGCGGCGCTCCATGTCGTCTTCGCTGTCGAACTTGGCCACGCCTTTCAGGCGCACCTGGGCGTACAGCGCCTCGATCTGGTTGTCGACCCGTTGCAGCGCCTGCCAGCTATCCTGGTAGTCGTTGAGCATCGGCAGCAGGTTGTCCATGGAGTCGTCGACCGCTTCCATGAACGGCGTGCCGTAGGGTAGGTCGGCCGGCAGCAGCTGGCGGCGGCGCAGGGCGTCTTCCAGGGTGCGCTGCTTGGCTTCCAGGTCGCCGATCTGGCGGCCGACCAGCTGCAGTTTGGCCGACAGCTGCTGGACGCGCTCGGTGAAGGCGTCGCTGGAGCGCTTGAGCTCATCCTGGGCGGCTTCCAGCTGCGCCAGTTGCTCCAGCTTCTCTGGCTCTTCGGCGCTCAGGGTTTCGCTGCGGCGGTAGTCTTCCAGGGCCTTCTGGGCGTCCAGCACTTCCTGGTACAGGGTTTCGGTCTGTGCCTTGGAGGCGGTGCGGTCGGCGGCGACCTGCTGCTGGGTCTTGAGCTGCTTGAGCTCTTTCTCCAGACGCTCCTTCTGGTCGCGCAGGGCGGCGCGGTCGGCCAGGGCCTGCAGGGCCGGCGGGTCGATGTTGGAGATGTCGATGGACAAGCCTGGAGCTTCGAAACGCTCGCCCTTGAAGCCGTCGAGCACCGCTTCCAGGGATTTTACCCACAGGTCGCTGTCATCCAGCTCGATACCACGGTCGCCCAGTGGCAGGCTGAACAGTGCGCCGTTGAACAGGCGCATCAGGCGGTCTACGTCCTGTTGCGAGAACTCTTCGCGCAGGCGGGCGTAGCTGTTGTTGTCGGCGTGGTCGAGCTGCTGCTTGACCTGCTTCAGGCGTTTTTCCAGGTCGCGCACCCGCTCGTCGAGGTCTTCGGCGCTGAACTGGCGCGATTGTGCCAAGGCACCGGCCAGTTCGTCGTGGGCGTCCTTGGCGGCCAGCAGGCCTTGTTCCAGGACCTTGACGTCATCGACCAGGGCGAAGCGGTGCTTGAGCACCGACAGCTCGCCAAGCCAGCGCTGGATGCCGGTGATTTCACGCTCCAGGCGCATCAGCTCCTGGGTGCCGCCGCGCTGGTCGTTCTGCAGGCGGTCCTGCTCACCACGGAAGTGCTCGGCCTGGATCACCAGCTCTTCCTTGCGCGCCATGGCATATTCCTGCCAGGTGCCCAGCAGGTTGTCGAGCAGTGGTGAAAGGCGATGCAGTTTGCCGCGCAGGATGTCGCGCTGAGCCACGCCACCGGCCAGGGCCTCGACCAGCGGGCCGGCGGCGACCAGGGCGTTGTAGTCCTGCTCCATGCGGCGCACGTCGCGGAAGGCTTCTTCGCAGGCGGCGATGTAGTCGACGCTGCCCGAGCGCAGGCTGTGCTCGAAGGCATCAAGGAATAGCTGCTTAAGCTTCGCCGCGGTGATCTCGCGCATGTGCAGCAGGTTGATGAACAGGGCGCGGAAGGTTTTCAGGCTCTGTTCGCTGGTCGAGCGCAGCGGGATCAGGGTCAGGTCCAGCGGGCACGAAGTGTGGCCGCCGACCAGCAGCCGGCGCAGTTCATCGGGCTTGAGCTCATAGGCTTTGAGGCCCAGGCGTTCGAGGTTGGTGAACAGCTCTTTCTGGCGCAGGCAGGTGTCGTTCTTCTGGTAGTGGGCCAGGTCCAGCTCACCCTTGTAGGCAAAGAACTGGTGGCCGAAACCGCCACCCGGGCCGCGGCCGACCACACCGATCACGTGCGGGCCGTGGGGCAGGTTCAGTTCGCAGAGAATGTAGGACGTGTCGCTGGCGAAATAGAAGCGGCGCGACTGCTCCAGGCTGTACTTGCCGAAGCTCATGTCGGACATGCGCGCCAGGATCGGGAACTGCAGGGCGTTGATCGACGCCGACTTACCCAGGTTGTTGGCGCCGTACACCGACAGCGGGTGCTCCAATGGGAACAGGCCGAGGCTGTAGCCGGCGGTGTTGAGCAGTGCGAAGCGGCGGATGCCGTAGCGTTCCTGGCTCATGCGTCAATCTCCTGTTGCTCTTCGCGGATGGCCCGGGCCAGCGCATCCTCTTCGCTTTCCTCGCTGTCGAACGGGCTGAGGTCGAGCGGGTCGTCAGTGCGGTTGAGTTGTTCGGGCGTTTCTTCCACGACCAGTACCGGCACTGGCAGTGGCAGGTCGCTGTGCAGGGTGGCGGCCAGATCGCGGTCCTGCTGCACCGACAGGCACACGTCGAGGAAGCGGTGCATCGGCGGCAGGAAGCGGTAGATGCCGCCCTCTTCATGGGCGAAGCCGAGCTGGGTCATGCGGCGCATGATCTTTTCTTCAAGCTCATCGACCGTTTGCACTTCGGCCTGCAGGAACAGGTCGCGGTATTTGTCGAGCATCGACGGCAGTTCGTCACGGCCGATGCTGCCGCCGTCGAGCACGGCCATTGGGTCGCGGCCCTGGTCTGCCAGGTGTTCGACCAGGATGAAGGTGAACAGCGACAGGCGCTGGGCGGTCTTGTTGACCTGCGCGGCGGCCTGCTCGGGGACGAAATAGTAGAAACCCCGGGTATCACACACCAGCTCGAAGCCCAAGGCCTTGAACAGGGTGCGGTACTGGTCCTGGAAGTTCGACAGCTGCGCGTACATTTCAGGGTCGCGGCGGCTGACATGGAAGCCCTTGAACAGCTCGCGGAAGATCGGCGCGAGCTGGGACAGTTCGGAAAGATCAAGATGCATTGGCTGGGCTCGCGTGGGTTTCAGGTTGCGCTTCGCGGCTGGATGTCAGGGCGAACGAACGCAGGCTGACCAGGTGTTCGTGGGTGGTGTACTCGCGCCGCTCCAGGCGTTCGCGCTTGAAGCGCTTCTCCCGCGACAGGCGCGAGAACCAGTACAGCAATTCGTCGGTGGCGCCTTCGGGCTCCTGGTCCAGCAGCCAGACCATCAGGTCTGGCAGCGGCAGGGCGTCTTCGCAGCGCTCAAGCATCTCTTTGACCGTGCGGGGCGCGCGCGGCAGCGGGCCTTTCTGGGTCTTGTGCGCCTTAGGGAACTTGGCCGGTTTGGGCTCGAAGCGGGCGAGGGCGTAGACGTAAGCCTCGACCTGGCTGGCACTGCCAAGGAACGTGCTCTGCGGCCGAGTGAACAGCGGCATGGCGGCTTGCGGCACGGCATCGATGCCCTTGCGCCGGATCACCGACAACGCCAGCGCGGCGCCGCGGGTCACGGCGTTGTGCCGGCGCGCTTCTTCACGCAGCGGCAGCAGCAGTTCGCGGGCGTGGCGCAGGGTCAGCTGGGCGTTGGTCTGCATTTCCAGAATGCGCGCGTGGGTGCGCAGCAGCATGTCGTCGTCGACCAGATGGCCCAGGCGAGCCTGTTCGCCGAGCAGTTTCAGTAACACGGTCTCGACCTTGCGCACGCCTTGTTCGAAGGCGCCGTCAGCGTTGACCAGCTGGATCATCGGTTCGACGTATTCGTCCCAGGTTGCCAGCACTTCAGCGTAGCGCTGACGCAACGGGATCTGGCGGTTGCTGGTCTTGGCCCGTTCGGCCACGGCGACCAGCGCCTGCTCGTCGTTGTCGAGCTTCTTGAGAACGTCGCGCACGCGCATGTCGAGCAGGCGCAGTTGGCGCGCCAGGTCGTCGCTGTCACGGTTTTCAAAGGCGTCCTGGATGTGCCCGGCCAGGCGCTCCAGGTGGCGCAGGTAGGCCTCGATCTCCAGGCACAGACCCAGCCGGTGTTCCCGGCGCAGGTAGGCGAGGAAGTCGTGAATCTGGGCGTTGAGCTCGAAACGGTTCGGGCTTTTCGCCACTGGCACCAGGATATCCAGGCGGATCCAGACATCGAGCAGTTGGGTGATGTCCTGCGGCGTGCTTTCGACCTGCTGGCGCCCTATGTGCTGGCGCAGCTCGACCAGGCTCAGGGTGCCTTGGTCAAAACGCTCACACAGTGGCTCGATCAGAGCCCAGTGTTCAGCTAGGGCGCGCAGGACGCGCTTTGGTTCGATCATTGGCGTCTACTCGTTGCCAAGTAAAAAGGGGCGATTGTACTGCATACCGGGGGGAGTATTTCACCCCTTGGTCTGTAATGGGGGATAACCATGGCTGAAGTAAGGGATTCACTGGCCTCCTCTTCGCTGCAACCCACAAATTTCCGCCGACCAGTTGCAGCACAGCTGGGCCAACGGCGTTAGAATGTGCGACGTTTTGAACCCCGGACCCCCGAGCCTTGCTGACCGAACCCCGCCGCCGCGCCTACCTTTCCGCCATGCAAGTGGTGCATTGGCTGCCGCGCGCCGAACTGCCGTTCGCTGCACCGTCGCGCCGCGAGCTGCTGTTGCCGCAAGCACCGGTAGAGGACGTCGATTTCGAGGTCCGGCCATCTGCACCGGCTGCCAACGACGCCCCGGCTGCGCCCCAGGCTCGCTCTGGCGAGCGCCCGAAAATCGAGATTCCGCGCCCCGGCAGCACGCCCAAGGTTGCTGCCAAGCCGGTTGAAGCCGAGCAAGAGGCCCCCGCACCGCGCCCGGCCCCGGTACCGCCACCGCGGTTCGCGTTGCAGCTGCTGCGCGCCGGCAGCTGCCTGTTGCTGGTCGAGCTAGCTACCGGTCAGCCTTTCCAGAGTCGCGATCCGTCTTACCTGCTGCTCAAGGACATGCTGCGCGCCGCCGGCCTGCCTGATGCGCCGCAGATCATCGGTGAGCCCGTGCGCTGGCCGCTGCTGGTGCGTGGCAACATGGACCAGGGCCCGGATGCTGCGCGGGATTTCGTCCAGGGCTTCATCCAGGCGCGTCTGGAAGAAACCCCCTGCAGCGTGCTGTGGCTGATCGGCCTGCCGGCCATGCGTTACGCGGCCAGTGCCGAGGCTGCCGAGTATTACCAAGTACTGAAGGTCGATGGTCTGGGCGATGCCTGGGCCTTGCCGGGCCTTGAACTGTTGATGGACGAGCCGCAGCGCAAAGCGGACGTCTGGCAAGCGATGCGCCAGCTGATGGCGCGCTGGAAGAGCGTTGAATGAGTGACTCGATCAGTTTCCGCCCGATGACCGAGGCGGATCTGGATGCCGTGCTTAAGATCGAATATGCCGCGTTCAGCCATCCCTGGACCCGCGGGATTTTCCAGGATGCGCTCAAGTCCTATGAAGTGTGGCTGATGTTCGACGGGCAGCAGCAGGTGGGGCATGGCGTGATCAACGTGATCATCGACGAGGCGCACCTGCTCAACATTACCGTCAAGCCGGAAAACCAAGGGTGCGGCCTGGGGCTGAAGCTGCTTGAGCACCTGATGGCGCGGGCGTATCAGCTCAATGGGCGTGAGTGCTTCCTTGAGGTGCGGGCCAGCAATCAGTCGGCGTATCGCCTGTACGAGCGCTATGGCTTTAACGAAATTGGCCGCCGTCGAGATTACTACCCGGTTGCGGGTGGGCGTGAAGATGCGCTGGTGATGGCCTGTACCTTGCTCGAAGACTGAGTTGGGCTGTTCTGGCCCCTTCGCGGGGCAAGCCCGCTCCTAAAGGTGCCTACCTTGAGATCAGCGGCGATCCTTGTAGGAGCGGGCTTGCCCCGCGAAAGGGCCAGCAAGTCGATCACAATTTCTGCGGCACGACCTCGACCGGCTGGCGCAGGTCCCGCAGGGTTCTGGTCATCTCCCCGGTATTGCACTTCGCCGCCGCCTGCTCAGGCGTGTACTTGCGCACGGTGCGGAAGAACAGCTCACAGGTCTGCTTTTTCTGAGTCACCTGCCACTTGGTCGAGCAGGCATCCAGCGTGCTCTTAGGGTCGGACTCTGGTTTACGCCCCATCCCCGCCTGCCAGCAGGCCGCCGTCAAATCCTGCCCCATCATTTTCAAACCCGCTGCATCGGCCGCATCTTGGTCGCCGCCGTGGCTGTCCTTGTCCGCTGCATACCAGATCGCGCTGGGGTGGTTGGCGCCAAGCACTGGTACCTTTGCACCTGGTTGCGGGCTGATGCTGACCAGGCCGAGCACACCCACCTGCGGGCCGTACTGTTGCTGGATCCAGCTCCGTACCGGGGCGCCGAAGGCGACCATCGGCAGTGGTTTGGTGGCGCTTTGCAACGTCATCTCTTTGACCATGCGCAGCTGGTAATCCTTGAAGTAGCCGTAGGTACCTGTCAGGGCATCGCCCGCACTGGCCGGGGCGGCAATCGGGGCGATGTCGATGATGGTCTGGTAGGCCGGGGTCTGGCTGGCGTCGACGCCGTTGAAGGTCAGCAGCTCGGCCCAGCGGTCGGTGGTGTTGGAGCGCAGGTAGTCCTGGGCCTGAGTTAGCGAATAGTCCGGCGGGAAGTGCAGCAGCTCGATGCTGCGGCGGTTCTGCAGGGCCATGCCCAGCGGCAGGAACAGGTACCAGTCGTAGGACCATTTGCCGTCCTTGTTCAGCTGGGTGGCACCGTTGTAGGCCAGCTCGCCACTGTCGAGCAGCTTGCGCAGCGGCTCGGCGTAGTTGGCGGGCACGTCACTGATGGTGGCGTGCAGCCGGCCGTGCTCACGGCTGACGTGCACCTGGGCGTTGGCGTGGCCGTCGCGGCGTACGCTCTGGGTGAGGTAGTGCTCGACGGTCTGTTCCAGCGTCCAGTCGCGGTAGCAGATCACGTGGCAGTTGTTGGGGAAGGCGAACAGGCGGGTGACGCGCTGGGCGTCGCCCAGGTCGATGCGGGCATCCGCCATGGCCAGGCCGCTGAAGGCGAGGGCGGCGAGGCTCGATAAAGCAGTCTTGTGCATGCTTAACTCCTTGTCAGTGGCCGCCCGGCTTGGCGGCCGCGCTCATACTGGAGCAGGGAGCATGGGGATGAGAAGCGCAAGCAGGCTACTGCTGGTTGCAGGTGTGCTGTCGAGCACATTGGCGCTGGCCGACGAGCGAGACCTGTGGATGTTCGCGCAATGGGCCGGTGACCATCAGACCCGGCCGTTTCGCGAGATGCTGGTGGAGGCGCGTCTGTATGGTGTGGTGCCCATCCATCAGCTGTTGCGTTCGGCCTCGGACTGGAAGCTCTGCCATGCCTCGCCGTTCGCGGTGCCGCCGGCCGGCAACTGGCCGGCAGTGCGTTCGACGTTATCGCTGATCAAGACCCTCGACGAGCAAGGCATCTTGCGCCAGTTCGAAGTGGTGTCGGCCTATCGCGATCCCGATCTCAATCGCTGCGCCGGCGGTGCCGTGAACAGCGCCCATACCCGCGCCTTTGCGGTCGATATCCTGTTGCCGGCCTGGGCCGACCCCAATCCGCTGTGCCGCTTCTGGCAGCAACATGGCCAAGCCTGGAGCATGGGTCTGGGGCGCTATCCGAGCGGGCGCATCCACCTCGATACTGCGGGTTATCGCACCTGGGGCGGTGATGGCAGTGCGGGGTCGTCGTTCTGCAGCAAGCCCAGGTGAGTGAGGCAGGCCTTGCTTTCGCTCGTCACCCACTCGGCAAAGCGCTGGCGCTTGCCGCCGTCATTGAATGGCTGCGGGCTGAGCAGATGATAGGCAGAGCCATCGCGCAGGAAGCCGAACGGGGCCTGCAGTTGGCCGCTGTCGAGTTCGTCACGCACCATTAACGCCGAGGCGATGGCCAAGCCCAGGCCGGCGCTGGCGGCCTGTAGCGACAGGTAGAAGTGTTCGAAGTCGTTGCGTTCGCTATGGCTTGCCTGCCGCCCGCTCAGGCGTAGCCAAGTGGGCCAGGCGCTGGGGCGGGTGTTGCTGTGCAGCAGCCGTTGACCGTCGAGGTTATCAATGTTGGCGCGACTGACCGGGCCGATCCACTCATCGGCGATCTTCAGGCTGTGCAGCGTCGGTGGCCAATGGAAGTCATCCCGGCGTAGCGCCAGGTCCACCCCGCTGCGGGCGAAGTCCAGCGGGCCCCCGGCAGCCACCAGGTGCAATTGCAGGTCCGGGTGCGCGGCGTGGAAGCGCGGCAGGCGCGGGATCAGCCAGCGCATCGCGATGGTCGGCTCGCAGGACAGCACCAGCACGTTGTCGCGTTCCTGGTGTTGCAGGCGCTGCACAGCACCCTCGAGCTGTTCGAAGATCGCCTGGGTGGTGCCATGCAAGGCACGACCGGCGGGGGTGAGGAAGACCGCCCGGTTGCGCCGCTCGAACAGCTCGATGCCCAGGCTTTCCTCGAGCAGGCGCACCTGGCGGCTGACGGCACCATGGGTGACATGCAGGCGCTCGGCGGCACGCACGAAGCTTTCGGTTTCGGCGGCGATGTCGAAGTAGCGGAAGGCACTGAGGGCTGGCAGTTTCATCGGGTCTCTGTTTGCCCGCGAAGAGGCCAGTACGGGCTTTGGATATCTGTTAGGAAAACTATCAGATTTACTTCGCATTAAATCGATTTTTTCTGTTGATGCTGCTCTCGATAATAGATGCATCTGTGTATTTTCATCATCTATTGAGGCCTTCTCCGTGACCGAACTCATCGCCGTTGCCCTGTTCACCCTGCTGGCCGTCGTCAGCCCCGGGGCCGACTTCGCTCTGGTCACTCGCAGCAGTTATGCGCGGGGGCGCAGGGCTGGATTGGCGGCAGCGGTGGGGATTGCCCTGGGTGTGCAGGTGCATGTGCTGTACACGGTGTTGGGGATCGCGGTGGTCATCAGCCAGAGCCCGGCGCTATTTCTGGCCATGAAGGTGCTCGGTGCGGGCTACCTGATCTACCTGGGTTACCAGTCACTGACCAACACCGCTCGGATCAGCCTGGAAGGGGAGGTGGCACAATCCGGTGTGCTGGCTGCGTTGCGCATAGGTTTCGTGACCAATGCGCTCAACCCCAAGACCATGCTCTTCGTCGTCAGTGCCTACACCCAGGTGGTGCAGCTGGGCAGCTCGATGGCAGTGGACTTCGCCTACGGGGCTTTCATGTCGTTCGCTCACTGGGCCTGGTTCAGCCTGGTGGCGTTGTTCTTTTCCCGTGCGGGGTTGCGTGCGCTGATGATTGCAAGGCAGCGGCTGGTCGATCGGGTGATCGGTGTCGCGCTGATGGGCCTGGGGCTGGCCGTGGCGGTTGCCGGGGTGCGTTGATAGGGCGGGGCTTTTCTGCAGGCAAAGAAAAAGGGCCTACCTTGCGGTAAGCCCTTTGACTTGTTTGGTGGCTACACAGGGACTTGAACCCCGGACCCCAGCATTATGAATGCTATGCTCTAACCAACTGAGCTATGTAGCCGATGGGGCGCATTATTCCCTTGTGATGGACCGGTGTCAACACTCATTTCAAAAAAAATTGCACGCCTTTCAAAAACTTAGCGGCCGGGCCTGGTGCTAGCGAATGAGCAGCCACTGGCCGAGTACGCCGTACACCTGCAAATGCTGCTCGGCAGCCAGTGCCTCCAGGGTTTCGCCCGGGCGGTCGAGGTTGAAGTCGCCGCTCACGCGTCGATAGGCGGTTTGTTCATCCATCAGCCAGACCCGCCGGCCTTGATAGTTGGCCAGGCGCTCGATGAGTTGCCCCAGGGGCATCTCGCTGGCGTGTAACTGGCCGGAGCGCCAGGCATCCGCCGTTTTTATGTCGGCTTTCTGTACCATGTCGATCCGCCTCTGGGTGAAGGTCACCCGCTCGCCTGCGGACACCATGCGCTGGTCGCCGCCCTGGATGACCATGGCCTTGCCATTGAGCACCACCAATTCGTCATGATCGGCATGGCGCGCCACCATCAGGCGGGTGCCGTACACCTGGATACGGGCATCGTCGACCTGTATCTCCATGGCCCGGCCATCGAGTACCACTTCCAGGTACACCTGGCCTTGTACCAGGTGCAATTGGCGTGTGCGCCCGCGCAGGTCGACGTTCATTGCGCTGGCGCTGTCCAGGTTCAATGTCGAACCGTCGGCCAGGCGCACGCTGCGACGTTCACCCACATCAGTGGCCAGTTCGCTGGTCAGGCGTTGAATCAACGGCCAGTAAAGATAGGCAGCAGCGCTGAGCAGCAGCAGGAACAGCGCCGCAAGTAGCTTGCCCAGGTAGCTGCGGCGGACCTTGAGCAAATGCGGTCGAAGCCGGGCAGGGGGTACCTGAAGCTGCTGCCAGCACGCTTCAAGTTCGGCATAGGCGTGCGCGTTGAGCGGCTCCTGGCACCAGCGGCCGAAGGCCTGGCGGTCGCCTTCATCGCAGCCGGGCTGGCGCAGGCGGGAAAACCACTCCAGCGCTTCTTGCTGAGGGTCGGCCTGAATCTGCGTAGCGGGCATCGGGCTCATGGGTCGGTGTGCTCGCGTGAGGGCTGTTTTGCCCAACGATTACAGGGGAAGGTAGGCAGAGGATGCTAAATATATTGAGAACCATTTACAAGTACGCAGCGGTCACGAAATAAAAAAGGTAGCTATGTATCTATTTGTATCCTGATAATCGGATCCCAAACCTGCGGACGGAATTCAAGCCCATGGCCATCAGCAGCACCCCCACCGCCAGCACTCAATCGGCGAACCCAGCCAATCCGCTGGTGATGCGCATCATCGCCTTCTGCGCCCTGGCGCACCTGATCAACGACCTTATCCAGTCGGTGCTGCCGGCGATCTACCCGATGCTCAAGGCCAATTACGACCTGAGTTTCGCCCAGATCGGCATGATTACCCTGACCTTCCAGATCACCGCCTCGCTGCTGCAACCGTGGGTCGGCTTCTTCACCGACCGCAAACCGACGCCTAACCTGTTGCCGCTGGGCACCCTGTGCACCCTGGTGGGGATCGTGATGCTGGCGTTCGTCGGCAGCTTCCCGATGATCCTGCTGGCCTCGGCGCTGGTCGGCATCGGTTCGTCGACCTTCCACCCGGAGACCTCGCGTATCGCGCGGCTGGCCTCGGGTGGCCGTTTCGGCCTGGCGCAGTCGACCTTCCAGGTAGGCGGCAACACCGGTTCGGCCTTCGGTCCGTTGCTGGCGGCGGCCATCGTCATTCCGTTCGGCCAGACTCACGTGGCCTGGTTCGGCGTGGCGGCGCTGTTCTTCTTTGCCGTGACCCTGATGCTGCGCCGCTGGTACAAGGAGCACCTGAACCAGGCCAAGGCGCGCAAAGCGGTGGAGGCTACCCATGGCATCTCGCGTGGGCGGGTGATCACCGCGCTGATCGTGCTTGGGCTGCTGGTATTCTCCAAGTACTTCTACATGGCCAGCTTTACCAGCTACTTCACCTTCTACCTGATCGAGAAGTTCGACCTGTCGGTGGCCAGCTCACAGCTGCACCTGTTCCTGTTCCTCGGTGCAGTGGCGGCGGGTACCTTCTTCGGCGGGCCGATCGGTGACCGTATCGGGCGCAAGGCGGTGATCTGGTTCTCGATCCTTGGCGTGGCGCCGTTCACCCTCGCGTTGCCTTATGCCGACCTGTTCTGGACCACCGTGCTCAGCGTGGTGATCGGCTTCATTCTGGCCTCGGCGTTTTCCGCGATCGTCGTATATGCACAGGAGCTGGTGCCGGGCAGCGTGGGCATGATTGCCGGTATCTTCTTCGGACTGATGTTTGGCTTTGGCGGGATTGGTGCGGCGTTGCTGGGGTACCTGGCTGATTTGCGCGGGATCGAGTACGTCTACGGGTTGTGTTCGTTCCTGCCATTGTTCGGCTTGTTGGCGGTGTTTCTGCCAAATACCGGTAAGCGCTGATATCGCTGGGGGCTGCTCTGCAGCCCATTCGCGGGACAAGCCCGCTCCTACAGGGGACCGCGAGCTTCTGTAGGAGCGGCGTTGTCCCGCGAATGGGCCTGGCAGAGGCCCCAGCGGTAATTGACGACTTGGTCAGGCTTGGCCTAGAGTGCCGCCTCTCTTTTCGACACCTGCGTAGTAACCACAGCAATGCGCCGTAGCCAATCCCTCCCACACGCCCGCCAGCCTGCTCTTCAGGCCATGCGTCGTGCGTGGCCGAGCGATACGGTGCTCAAGCGTCGCCGCAGCGTGCTGTTCGCCTTCACCTTTTCGCCACACCAAGCCCTGAACTGACACCTCGCGCCTTTGCGTCGCCCGCCTTCCCGGTGTGCGTGCGGGCGCCTGTATCTGCGCGTCTTTTTCAGTTTTGCCTGGAGTGGTACATGAACATGCGTTTGCTGGCGGGCCTTCTGTTCGCCGTCTCGGTAGTGGGCTTCAGCCTGGGGGCCAGCCTGCCGCTGGTGTCGTTGCGCTTGCACGAGGCCGGTGCGGGAACACTGGAAATCGGCGTCATCTCGGCCATCCCCGCTGCGGGCATGATGCTCTCGGCGTTCATGGTCGACGCCTGCTGCCGTCACCTGACCCGCCGCACCATCTACCTGCTGTGCTTCAGCCTGTGCACCGTGAGCATCGCCTTGCTCGATTCGGCGTTCGATTCGCTGTGGCTGCTGGCGGTGCTACGCCTGGGCTTGGGCATCGGCATGGGCATCGCGATCATCCTTGGCGAGTCCTGGGTCAACGAGCTGTGCCCGGACCACAACCGCGGCAAGATCATGGCCCTGTACGCCACCAGCTTCACCGGCTTCCAGGTGCTTGGCCCGGCACTGATCGCGCTGATTGGCGCAGACAGCCCGTGGATCATCGGCGTGGTCACCATCGCCTATGCCTTGGCCCTGCTGTGCATCCTGCTGACCGTGCCCAACGACCATGTCGAGCACGGCGACGAGGGTGAAAAAAGCTTCGGCCTTGCGGGCTTCTTCCGTGTGGCGCCAGCGCTGTGCGTGGCGGTGCTGTTCTTCTCGTTCTTCGATGCCGTGGTGCTGTCGCTGCTGCCGGTGTACGCCAGCAGCCATGGTTTTGCCGTGGCCGTGGCGGCACTGATGGTGACCGTGGTGTTTGCCGGCGACATGGTGTTCCAGTTGCCCCTGGGCTGGCTGGCCGACCGCGTCGAGCGCACCGGCCTGCACTTGGTGTGCGGGCTGGTGGCGATGGCCATCGGCATCGCCCTGCCATGGCTGCTGGAGGTGACCTGGCTGCTATGGCCGATGCTGGTGCTGCTGGGCGCGGTGGCAGGCGGTATCTACACCCTGGCGCTGGTACTGATCGGTCAGCGCTTCAAGGGGCAGGACCTGGTTACCGCAAATGCCAGCGTGGGGCTGCTGTGGGGCGTCGGCAGCCTGGTAGGGCCGCTGGTGAGCGGGGCGGCGATGGATGTGGCGCCGCATGGCCTGCCGATGGCACTGGCGCTGATGGCCGGGCTGTTCGTGTGCTTTGCCCGGCAATCCTACCGCCGGGTAGGGAAGTTGCGAGCCGTTGCTGACTGAGGAATTGGCGGCGCAAGATCCGGCGTTTTCCCGGTCAGCGGCTGGGCTAAGCTGGATCTGCCTTGACCGCTCAGGAACTACCGATGATCCTCGCCGACCTTTCGCCCGACGCCTACCGTGCAGCCAGTGAATACCTGGCTGCGCTGGACCCGGACTGGGCCCGGCATATCGAGGTGACCGGGCCTTGTCTGCATCAGGCAACGCCAGGGCGTGAACCCTATGAAGCGCTGGTGCGGGCGATTGCCTATCAGCAGTTGCATGCCCGGGCGGCCGAGGCGATCCTCGGGAGGTTGCTGGCGCTGTTCCCCGGGCAGGCGTTTCCGACGCCAGCACAACTGTTGGCGGTCAGCCCCGAAGCGATGCGCGGATGCGGCTTTTCGGCGAGCAAGCTGGCGACCATTCAGGGAATCGCCCAGGCCAGCCTGGAGGGCGTGGTGCCCAATCGTGAAGAGGCGTTGGGCTTATCGGACGATGCCTTGATCCAACGGCTGATTGCTTTGCGAGGCGTCGGGCGCTGGACGGTGGAGATGCTGTTGATCTACAGCCTGGAGCGCTCGGATATCCTGCCAGTGGACGATTTTGGCGTGCGCGAGGGGTATCGGCGGCTCAAGGGACTGGAAAAGGCACCGACCCCGGCGCAGATTCGCTCGCTCGGTGGTGGCTGGAGCCCTTACCGGACAGTAGCTGCCTGGTACTTGTGGCGGGCCTGAGTTTTTGCATTGGCTTTGCTGGCCTATTCGCGGGTGCTGCATGGGCGTTGTAGGAGCGGGTTTACCCGCGAAGGGGCCGGAACAGGCGAAACAGATAGCCGGGGTAATGCGCAATGAGTGCTTTCACAACAGACAATCAGCGCTGGCAAGCCGTCGAGTCCCGTGACCCCTCAGCCGCCGGCCACTTCGTCTACGCCGTGCGTACCACCGGTGTCTACTGCCACCCCGGCTGCAAATCACGCATGGCAAAGCGCGAAAACGTCGCGTTCTTCAACGACGCTGTCAGCGCCGAAGCCGCAGGCTACCGCGCCTGTCGCCGCTGCATGGCCAAATCAGGCGAAGGCCGCCGCTCTGATCTGATTGCCCGCGCCTGTCGCCTGCTAGAAAGTAATGACAATCCACCCAGCCTCGACCAGTTGGGCGAGCAACTGGCCGTCAGCCCCTTCCACCTGCACCGCCTGTTCAAGGCCGAAACTGGCCTCACCCCCAAAGCCTACGCCAGCGCCTTCCGTGCCCGGCGCCTGCGCGAGCGGCTGGGCGACGGGCAAAGCTCGGTGACCGATGCCATCTATGACGCCGGCTACAACTCCAACAGCCGCTTCTACGAGAGCGCCGATCAGCGCCTGGGCATGCGCCCCCGCGAGTATCGGGCCGGCGGCGCCGGGGCGACCATTCACTTCGCCCTCGGCCAGTGCTTTCTGGGTGCGATTCTGGTGGCCCAGAGCGAGAAGGGCATCTGCGCGATCCTGCTGGGTGATGACCCCGAGGTGCTGCTCGAGCAGTTACAGGATCAGTTCCCTAAAGCCTGCCTGATCGGCGGCGATGCCGGCTACGAGCGGCTGGTTGCTGAAGTTGTCGGCTTTGTCGAGGCGCCGGCATTGGGGCTGGACCTGCCGCTGGATGTGCAAGGCACCGCCTTCCAGGAGCGTGTCTGGCAGGCCCTGCGCGAGGTGCCGGTGGGCAGCCGGGTCAGCTATACCGAGATTGCCGAGCGCATCGGCGCACCGAAGGCGGTGCGCGCCGTGGCCATGGCCTGCGCGGCCAATCGCATTGCCGTGGCCATCCCTTGCCACCGGGTAGTGCGCCGGGACGGTGACGTCAGCGGCTATCGTTGGGGGGTGGAGCGCAAACGGCAACTGCTGGCGCGAGAAACGGCACTCTCCTGATCGCCTGAAGCCGCGTAGAATCGCCCGCCAGATCGATGTGTAAAGAGGAACATTCGATGAGGCGTGTAAGCCTTGCCCGTTTTTATCTGGGATTGATGGCCCTGATGCTGGCCCTGGCCACACCAGCCTGGTCAGCTCCCGCTACGCCATTGGCCAACCTGGCTGCGGCTGAGATCCCGGTGCTGGAGGAAGATGCCAGCTTCGAGCAGTTGAGCGACCGGCTCAACCAGATCCGCCAGGGCGTCAGCAGCGATGCCAACGACGACCTGTTGTCGCAGCTGCGTCTTGCCGCTGTGCAGGTCCAGCGCCAGGCTGACGCGCTGACCGCTCAGCGCACCGCCGATGTGGAAAAGCTCGACGACAAGCTCAAGGTGCTGGGGCCGGTGCAAGCGGATGAGGCCGCCACACTGACCGAGCAGCGCAAGCAGCTCGATGCCGAGAAAAAAGACTTGGTCGCGGACCTTGCTCAGGTCACCAAGCTGGCCCAGTCGGCGCGAGACTTGTCGACTCAGATCGTCAACCTGCGCCGCAGCCAGTTCAATTCGCAGATCACCAGCCGGGCCGCCACGCCGTTGAGCCCGGCTTTCTGGCAGAGCATTATCCGCCCCACCCAGGACGACCTGACGCGCCTGCGCGACCTGCGCAGCGAAACGGCCGACGCCGTTGCCAGTGCCTTCAGAGCAGACCACCGCTGGTTGTTCATCACCAGCCTGGTGGCGGCCATTTTGTTGTGGACCCTGGTGCGCAGGCTGCTCGAACGCCTGCTGGCCGATGCCATGGTCCGCTGGTTGCCGGAAGGGCGCCTGCGTCGCAGTGCCTTGGCCTTGGGTGTGAGTCTGGCTACCCTGGGGACCATCGTCGGTTCCGTATCGTTGCTGCGTTTGGGCCTGGAGAGCAGCGCTGAGCTGGGCTCGGACATCGCCAGCCTGACCAACCACTTCCTCGCCCTGGTGGTGTTCAGCGCCTTCATTACTGGGCTGGGCCGCGCCATGCTGATGCTGCAGCGGCCATCCTGGCGCCTGCCGCCTATCCACGACGAAGTCGCCACCGCGCTTGGTTGGTTCCCGAAACTGTTGGCCCTGGCGCTGATGGTCATGGTGACCATGGAGCGCATCAACAGCGTGATCGGCGCCAGCCTGGCCCTGACCGTGGCGGTCAATGGCCTGACCGCGCTGGTGGTGGCGCTGATCTTTACGGCAGCCTTGCTGCGTTACCGCCGCACCCTGCGCAAGCATGATCTGGAGCGGCCCACGGGGCTGGCCGGGTTGATTCCGTTCGTGGGGGTGGTGTGGCTTGGGCTGATCCTGCTGGCGCTGCTGGCCGGTTACCTGACCCTGGCTTACTTCCTGACGGCCAAGCTGTTGTGGGTAAGCCTGGTCGCCACTTGCGCCTACTTGCTGACCACCTTCCTCGGCGACTTGTGCGAAACCCTGTTGTCGCCGCGCCAGCCCGGTGGCCTGGCATTGGCCTCGTCGCTGGGCCTGGCGCCACGCCACCAGGCGCAGGCGAGCACCATACTGGCCGGTATTGGCCGCACGGTGCTGCTGTTCCTGGCCTTGCTGCTGGCCTTGATGCCTTCGGGCACCAGCCCCAGCGAGCTGCTGCTGAGCCTGGGCGACTGGGATGGCACCGGGGGTAAGGTGCTGGGCAACCTGAACATCGTGCCGCAGGACATCCTGCTGGCGGTGGTGATGTTCTTCGGTGGCCTGTTCGGCATCCGCGTAGTGAAGCGCTGGCTGAGCGAGCGATTGCTGCCGGAAACCGACATGGATGCGGGCATGCGGGCCTCGCTGGTGACCCTGGTCGGTTACCTCGGCTTCATATTCCTGGCCATGCTGGTGATGTCGACCCTGCGCATCAACCTGACCAGCCTGACCTGGGTGGTCAGTGCGCTGTCGGTCGGTATCGGTTTCGGCTTGCAGCAGATCGTGCAGAACTTCATCTCCGGCCTGATCCTGCTCACCGAGCGCCCGGTCAAAGTGGGCGACTGGGTGAGCCTGGCCGGGGTCGAGGGCGATATCCGCCGGATCAACGTGCGCGCCACCGAGATTCAGATGTCCGACCGCTCCACGGTGATCGTGCCCAACTCGCAGTTCATCTCGCAGAACGTGCGCAACGTGACCATGGGCAATGCCCTGGGCGTGGTGGGTATCACCCTGACCTTGCCGCTGGAAACCGATGCAAACCGTGTGCGTGAGCTGCTGCTGGCGGCCTATCACGAGCATGAAGCGATTCTTGATGCGCCGGCCTGTTCGGTGACCTTCAAGGACCTGACCTCGGCGGGTATGGTCATTGGCGTGAGTGGTTATGTGGCGGGGCCGCGGCAGGTGTCGGGCACCCGCAGCGACTTGCTGTTCACCATTCTTGGCCGCTTACGCGATGAGGGGATTGCCCTGTCTTCACCGCAGAGCATGGTGCTGGTGCAGGAAGGTTCGCGGCCGGCTGACGAATCGGCGTGATGCCCTCGCGGGCAAGCCCTCCTCCACAGGTACAGCGCCGCACTCGGGCTCTGTGATATCTCTGTGGGAGCTGGCTTGCCTGCGAATGGGCTGCAAGGCAGCCCCCGGCCCTAATGCTGCTTGGCCTGCCTGATCCGCAGCAGAATCACCAACAGCACCAGCATCACCGGCGGCGCCATCCCCATCAGTGCATCCCGCGCCGTCAACTCCAGCCCCAGCACATTCAGCCCGCCATACAACAGCTTGAACAGGTTCAGCAGGTAATAGGTGATGGCGATGATCGACAGCCCCTCCACCGCCCGCTGAATCTTCACCTGAGCATCGGCACGGGCATTGAGGCTGCGCAAGATCCCGGCATTCTGCTCCTCCATCTCCACCTGCACCCGTGCCTGCAGCAGGTCGCCCAGGTTGGCGACGTTCTTCGCCAGTTGCTCCAGGCGCTGCTCGGTCGCTGCGCAGTAACGCACGGTCGGCTTGAACCGGCGCTCGATGAACACGCCCAAGCGCTGGCAATCACCCACATGGCTCTCGCGCAGTTCGCCGAGACGCTCGAACACCAGCTGCGCATAAGCCTGGGTGGCTCCGAAGCGGTGACGGGTCTTCACCGTGCGGCTGACCACCTGCCGTGACAGGTGGGCGATAGCTTCGAGCAGGGCCTTGGAGTCATGGCCATCACCGCCGGCGCTGCGCTCCGACAGTTGCACCAGGGTCTTGTCGAAGGCATCCAGCTCCTGGCTCAAGGCCTTGGCCGTGGTCAGCGTCAGCGAGGCCATCATGCGGTAGGTCTCGATCTCCAGCAGGCGGCGGATCATCCGGCCCTGGCGGTAGGCATTGAGGCGATGGTTAATGAACAGGAAGCGGTTGGTGCCGTCCGCAGTCAGGCGAAAATCGCTCCACACCACCGCATCGCCACCGCCGACGCAGGAGCCGCACGGGTCCTTGAAGCCATAGTGGGGCAGGTCGAGACCCTGCTCGTCACGCACCAGCACCTGCATGGCATTGATCACCTGGGCCGCCTGCGGCGCGATGGCCTCGGCCAGCACTGGCGGTAGAGCCTGCCATTCGGTGTCGGTGGCAGAGCAGGGCACCACCAGCGTCACGGTGAAGAATTCGGTGTGCCGTTCCCACTTGAACGGGTGGCCATCCAGGCGGGTGATGCCCTGGGCAGCCTCGATGTCGATCGCTTCGGGGCAGCAGCGTTGCAGAAGCGCGGCGCAAGCGGCATCGCCGCCGAGCAGGGCCAGGTGGAAGACATGCGCCGGGCCGTCGAAGTAGAGCGACGGGCGGGCGTGCAACTCGTTGTGCAAGGCGGTGCGTTGAGGGTGCATGGTGGTCCGGCCTGGTGTTGTGATTGTGGGGGTACCAGGGAGTGGGACTTCGGGAGGGGGAGGGAAAGTCACTGGGCCGCCGTGTGTTCGGCTTGAATGCTTCAGCGCTTATGAGATCGAGCGCCGCCCGCGCGGCGCTCGATCTCACAGGCGCCAAAGATGTTGTGGCGGGCAGCTTCAATGCCAGGTGATTTCTCCAACATCTCGCATCAGGACCAGTTCATTCAGCGCCCTGGCCATCTGCACGTTATGCACGGTGTTGACCAACATCCCGATGCCAGGCTCGCCGGCATTGCCGCAGATGTATTCGTCCAGCGTGTCTTCGATACCGCGCAGCAATTGGGAAACGTACAGCAGGGCCTCGGGCGAGGGCATGTCGTTGTTGATCGTGTAGAACGCGCGGGGAGAGGTTTTGATGGGTGGATCGGGGACTAGTTTTTTCATTGTTCACTCCTAGATCAGTCAGGAGCTGATGCCCATTCCCTCTCACAGGATTGGGTGGCAGCTGTACGCGGGGTGAGAGACCGGTGATCTAGGAAACCGGCCAGGACGAATCCTGCCCGCGCACAGCTACCGCTGAGGTTGCAGCTAGATCAACACGGGCTCTCACACCCGGTCGCCGAATTTGGCGACACAGGGAAATTAGCCCTGATGCTGATCATCAACAACAGCGAAACGGCAGCGCAGTGCGTAGGATAATTCCCAAGCAGGTTGCATTTGAAGCATTTGGTTGCAGGTTGGGAAAAGCCTTACATCTGATTTGCAGCGAATGCGGTCGGTTGTAGGAGCGGCCTTGTGTCGCGAATGGGCTGCATAGCAGCCCCACGATTTCAGCGCAGATGCACAAATTGCTGGGGCTGCTATGCAGCCCTTTCGCGACACAAGGCCGCTCCTACATGAGCCCAGGCGATCTGAGGAGTGTGATATCAGCCCAGGCACCGGGTCACATGCTTCACCGACTGGTAACCCGACAACCCCCAAGGCCCCAGCTCCCGCCCAATACCGCTACCCTTGGTGCCGCCCCACGACGTCTCGACGAACACCGCCTGCACCGAGTTGATCCACACATGCCCCACCTCCAGCGCATCGGCCACGCGCTCGGCGCGTTCCAGGTCGGCGGAGCACACCGTGGCGACCAGCCCGAAGCGGCTGTCGTTGGCCTCGGCAATCGCCTGCTCTTCAGTGGCAAAGCGACGCGCGCATAGCACCGGGCCAAAGATCTCTTCGGTCCACAAGCGGCTGTCCTTGGGCACATCGGTGTACAGCGTCGGGCTCACGAACCAGCCTTCACGGTCCAGCGCCTGCCCGCCGGCCAAGCATTTCAAACCCTCTTCACGAGCAGTCGCGAAGTAGCTGGCAACCTTCAACCACTGGGCCTGACTGGTCAGCGGCCCCATGTCGACTTCTTCGGTCAGCGGGTTACCGACCCGCAGCTTTTCCAGTGCAGCTTGCAGGCGCGGCAGCAGTGTGTCGGCAATGCCGTCCTGCACCAGCAGGCGCGAGGTGGCCGAGCACATCTGCCCGGCGTTCCAGCTGATACCTGCAACGATCCACTCCACCGCCTGGTCCGGGTCGCAATCGTCGAACACCACGATCGCCGACTTGCCACCAAGCTCCAGGGTCACCGGCCGGCACTGTGCCGATGCGCTGCGCATCACCTGGCTGCCGACGCTGTTGCTGCCGGTGAACGACAGTTTGTCGAGGCCGTTGTGGCTGCTCAGCGCGGCGCCGGTTTCGGCCTTGCCGTTGACGATGTTCAGCACGCCAGCCGGCAAGCCGAGGGTATCGGCGATCTGGCCGTAGGTCTGCTCGATCAATGGGGTCACTTCCGACGGCTTGAGCACCACGGTGCAACCGGCCGCCAGCGCCGGGGCGAGCTTCCAGGCGCTGGTCACCAGCGGGAAGTTCCACGGCACGATCAGGCCGACCACACCCACCGGCTCAAGGCGGGTGCGGGCGGTGAAGCCCGGTGCAGCCAGTGGCACATCGCGATTTTTCGACGGCAGTTGCTCGGCCAGGTCGGCGTAGTAGGCGAAGGTGGCGATCGCGTCATCCAGGTCGATTTCGGCCTCGTGGCGCGGCTTGCCGTTGTTGCGCATCTGCAACGTGATCAATGCTTCACGGCGCAGGCCGAGCTGTTCAGCAAAGCCGCGCAGGAAAGCCGCGCGGGTGCTGGCACTGACCTTTTTCCAGGTGGGCAGGGCCTCACGGGCGGCGGCCACGGCCTGGTCGACCTGGGCCACGCTGGCGGCCATCAGTTCGGCAAAGGGCAGGCCCAGTGCAGGCTCGCTGACGCTGATGCAGTCGCTGCCCTGGCCTTCGACCCAGCGGCCGGCAATGTAGTGGGAAGTGGTCATGGTCGGTATCCAGTCAGGCCATTTCGGCGGTAGTCACCGGCGTGCGCAGGGCGCTTTTGCAACGCACCCAGCGCGGGCCGTTGGGGCCATACACGCCAGCAGGTTCAGGGAACAGGTTGAGCAGCAGCAGGTACAGCACGCCGGCCAGGCCCAAGGTCACCGGCAGGCTCAGGTCGATGCCGCCGGCCAGGTCACCCAGCGGGCCGACGAACTGCCCCGGCAGGTTGACGAAGCACAGGCCGACCATTGCGCTGGGGATCCACGCGCCCATCCCGCGCCAGTTCCAGCCGTGCAGGAACCAGTAGTGGCCGCCACGCTGGCCGCGGGTGAACACCTGCAGATCGTCGGCGTGGTAGAAGCCGCGACGGGTGATCAGGCCGAGGATCATGATCACCATCCACGGGCTGGTGCAGGTGATGATCAGCACGGCGAAGGTCGACACGCTCTGCACCAGGTTGAAGGTGAAGCGGCCAATGAAGATGAAGCCGATGGCCAGCACGCCGATCAGCAAGGTGGCGCCAGCGCGGCTGAGCAGGCGCGGGAACACGCTGGACATGTCCAGGCCGGTGCCATACAGCGCGGTGGTGCCGGTGGACATGCCGCCGATCACCGCAATCAGGCACACCGGCAGGAAGAACCAGCTCGGCGCTACCGCCAGCAGGCCGCCCACGTAGTTGTTGGCGGCGATGTAGTCAGGCGCCTGAGTGGCCACCAGGGTGGCGGTGCACAGGCCGAACAGGAACGGGATCAGCGTGGCCACCTGGGCGGCGATCACGGCCAGCATGATGCGCGCCTTCGGCGTTTGCCGCGGGATGTAGCGCGACCAGTCACCGAGGAAGGCACCGAACGACACCGGGTTGCTCATGGCCAGGATCGCCGCGCCCACGAATGCCGCCCAGAAGCCCGGCTGGCTGAGATTGACGCTACCGGCGAAGCCCGCATCGAACGGGCCGGCGAAGGCAAAGATGCCCAGCAGGAACAGCAGGCTCGAGGCCCATACGGCGATCTTGTTGACCCACAGCATGAAGCGGAAGCCGAAGATGCACACCACCAGCACCAGCACCGCGAACAGGCCGTAGGCCAGGCCCAGGGTCAGGTCGGTTTCCGGCAGCCCGGCCAGGCGCTTGGCGCCGCCGACCAGGGCATCGCCTGAGCTCCACACCGACAGCGAGAAGAACGCCACGGCAGTGAGCAGCGACAGGAACGAGCCGACGATGCGCCCGTGCACGCCGAAGTGCGCGCCCGACGACACTGCATTGTTGGTGCCGTTGAGGGCACCGAACAGGCCCATGGGGGCAAGGATCAGCGCGCCCACGCCGACGCCGAGCAAAATCGCCCAGACCCCGGCCTGGAACGACAGCCCGAACAGCACCGGGAAGCTGCCCAGCACGGCAGTGGCGAAGGTGTTGGCACCGCCGAAGATCAGGCGGAACAGGTCCAGCGGGGAGGCGTCGCGTTGATCGTCGGGGATCTGTTCGACGCCATTGGTCTCGATACCGGTCGAGTGGCTCATGGTGATGCTCCAGCGCGGTTGTTGTAGGCCCGGCGCGGTGCGCGGGCCCTCTTGTGGGTGCGATGGCAGTGCGGCAAGGCCGCGTAAGTTCGGATCAGGCTGCGGTGACGACCGACAGGTGCTCGTGGCACGCCAGCCAATGCTCGCCGTGGCGGCGGAAGACGATGGTCTCGCGCTCGGCCAGCTGGTGCTCCTCACCGGCAATACGGATATGCGTGGCCACGTCGTGCATGAAGATCGCCACATCACCCTGCAGGCTCACCTGCACGTTGCTCGATTCACAGCCGAGCACGGCAAAACCCTCGGCCTGCCATTGGGCCCAAAGGTCCTCATAGGCACGACGCGACAGCAGCGGTTGCGGCAAGGTGTGGAAGAGGAAGGTGGCGTCTTCGCTGAAGCAGGCGAAGTAGCGGGCGGTGTCATTGCTGGCAAAGGCAGCGACGAGGTCGGCGGCAGCTTGCCGTACCTGGAGTGTCTGGTCCACGGGAGTGGCCTCACGGTTATTGTGATTGTGGTGAAGCGATTCTGGTGGGGGCGGGCGAGGGGAAAAATCGCTGGCGGAAAATAATTAGTTCAGGAATTTGTGAAGTGATGGCCAGAACCGACTGACGGTCCCTCCCGCCCCTCATCCTTGCCTACGCTGATAATCCCAACCCGTCAGAGCAAGGAGTTCCGTCATGGCCTTCCAATACAAGCGTCTGGACAAGAACAACGCCGCCGTCCTGCTGGTCGATCACCAGACCGGCCTGCTTTCACTGGTGCGCGACATCGACCCCGACCGTTTCAAGAACAACGTGCTGGCCCTCGCCGACCTGGCCAAGTACTTCAAGCTGCCGACCATCCTCACCACCAGCTTCGAAACCGGCCCCAATGGCCCGCTGGTGCCCGAACTCAAGGAGCAGTTCCCCGACGCCCCGTACATCGCCCGCCCCGGCAACATCAACGCCTGGGACAACGAGGACTTCGTCAAGGCGGTGAAAGCCACCGGCAAGAAGCAGCTGCTGATCGCCGGGGTGGTCACCGAGGTCTGCGTGGCGTTCCCGGCCTTGTCGGCGCTGGAGGAGGGCTTCGAGGTGTTCGTGGTCACCGACGCCTCCGGCACCTTCAATGAACTGACCCGTGATTCGGCCTGGCGGCGCATGGAGGCTGCCGGTGCCCAGCTGATGACCTGGTTCGGCGTGGCCTGCGAGCTGCACCGTGACTGGCGCAACGATATCGAAGGCCTGGGCACGCTGTTCTCCAACCACATTCCGGACTATCGCAACCTGATGACCAGCTACAACAAGCTGGCGAAATAAGGGCCGTCAGGGCGTGGCAATTTGCCCAACAAGCGAAACGGCAAATTGTCATGGATCGACCATACTGACTCTTCATTCGCCCTCAGGAGAGTGCCATGTCAAAGCCGTCCAGGAAGAAAGCGCCAAAGGAAAAGCCAGAAAAGCTGGGCGGCAAGGCCTATGAACAGGCGCTCAAGAAGCTCCACGTGGAACTCGTGAAGCTGCAGGAGTGGGTCGTGGCCAAGGGCTTGAAGGTCTGCATCGTGTTCGAGGGCCGCGATGGTGCCGGCAAGGGCGGCACCATCAAGGCCATCACCGAGCGGGTCAGCCCACGGGTGTTCCGGGTGGTGGCGCTGCCGGCACCGACCGAACGGGAAAAGACCCAGATGTATGTGCAGCGTTACCTGCGCCATCTGCCTGCCGCTGGTGAAGTGGTGATCTTCGACCGCAGCTGGTACAACCGCGCAGGTGTCGAGCGGGTGATGGGCTTTTGCAGTGAAGAGCAGAGCGCCAAGTTCCTCACCGTGGTGCCGCTGTTCGAGAAGATGATGGTCGAGTCGGGGATCATCCTCATCAAGTACTGGCTCGAAGTGAGCGCCGAAGAGCAGACCCGGCGCCTGCAGGACCGCATCAACGACGGGCGCAAGCTGTGGAAATTGTCGCCCATGGACCTCAAGTCCTACACCCGCTGGGACGATTACACCCGCGCCCGTGACGATATGTTCGCCGCCTCGGATTCGTCCTGGGCGCCGTGGTTCATGGCGCACTCCGACGACAAGCGCCGCGCCCGGCTGAATATCGTCAGCCACATGCTTTCGCGCATCCCTTACAAGAACATCACCCGCGACCAAGTGGTGAAGCTGCCCAAGCGCGGCAAGATCGGCAAATACCAGGCCGTGCCCTATCCGTTCAAAGTGGTCGAAGAACGGTTCTGATCCTTCCCGGCAGTGCGTAGCAAGGGTGCGAACTTATGCCTCATGACGGCAGCCTGCTGCAGGCGACGGTGGTGTTCCTGCTGGCCGTGGTGCTTCTGGTACCACTGGCTCAGCGTTTGAAAATGGGGGCGGTGCCCGGTTATCTGCTGGCCGGGATCCTGATCGGGCCATCGGTGCTGGGCCTGCTGGGTAACCCCGATAACGTTGCCCGCCTGTCGGAGATGGGCGTGGTCATGCTGCTGTTCGTCATCGGCTTGGAGCTGTCGCCCCGGCGGCTGTGGACCATGCGCAGGGCGTTGTTCGGCGTGGGCTCGTTGCAGGTGGGGCTGACCGCTGTGGTACTCGGCCTGCTGGCGTACTTGCTGTTTGGCCAATCGAAAGCGGCCGCGATTGTGCTCGGCCTGGGGTTGGCGCTGTCATCGACGGCGTTTGGCCTGCAGGTGCTGGCCGAGCGTAAGGACCTGGGCAAGCCGCACGGTCGGCTGGCCGTCGCTATCCTGCTTTTTCAGGACATTGCCGCCATTCCTCTGATCGCCGTCGTGCCATTGCTCGGTGGTGATGTCAGCACCGCCGACGAAGGCTCCTGGCCACTGCTGGCAGTGGCGGCAGGCATTGGCGTGCTGATTGTCTTCGGCCGCTATCTGTTGACCCCCGTGTTCAAATGGACGGTCGGTTCGGGCTTGCCCGAACTGTCCACTGCTACCGCATTGCTGGTGGTGCTGGGCACGGCGTGGTTGATGGAGCACGTCGGGGTCTCCATGGCCCTGGGGGCTTTCCTGGCCGGCGTGATCATGGCCGAGTCGCCCTTTCGCCACGAACTGGAAACCCAGATCGAACCGCTCAAGGGCCTGCTCCTCGGGCTGTTCTTCGTCGGCGTCGGCATGAGCGCCGACTTGCGCCTGCTGTTCGGCATGCCCCTGGTTGTGCTGGGGCTGACGTTGCTGTTGGTGGTGATCAAGTTGCCCCTGTTGCTCGTGCTTGGGCGCAGCGCCGGCGGGCTCAACCGTGCCGAGGCGTTGTGCCTGGCGATCGTGCTGGCGTCCGGCGGTGAGTTTGCCTTCGTGGTGTTCAAGCTGGCCCTGGAGCACCAGGTGTTGACGCAACAGGTGCATGACTTGCTGGTGCTCGCCATCACGCTGTCGATGGCGGTGGTGCCGCTGGTGATGATGGCCCTGGCGCGGCAGTTGCGGGGTGAGGATCGCCCGGTCGTCGAGACGGGCCACTGAATCGCGCCTTGCTGGCGCGCCTAACGTTCGGAGGTGAAACATGCAGCCGAGTTTGAGGCTGGACAGCGCCCTGTCGCGGGGCTTGCTCGACGTGCTGATCAAGGCGGGCCTGGTGGCCGCCCTGGTAATGTTCTCCTTCCAGGTATTCCAGCCGTTTCTGGAACTGATGCTGTGGTCGGTAATTCTCGCGGTCACCTTGTATCCGCTGCACTGCCGCATACACCGGGGTACCGGCCTCAAGCAGGGCTTTGCCGCCACCTTGGTGGTGCTGCTGGTGCTGGTGGTGTTGATTGTGCCGATCTATCTGGTGGTGATGTCCATCGGCGAATCGGTCGACAACCTGGTGACGCTGCTCAAAAGCGGCGCCTGGAGCGTGCCGCCGCCCCCTGAATCGGTGGCGACCTGGCCGCTGATCGGGCCGAAGGTGCATGCGTTGTGGCTGGGTGCCTCGGAAAACATGGCCCATGTCCTCAACCAGTGGATGCCGCAACTCAAGGACGCCGGGCGCACGGTGCTGGGGGCGGCGGCCAGTGCCGGTGGGGCGTTCCTGATGTTTGTCGCGGCGATCATCGTCTCGGGCATCATCATGGCCTTCGGTGAACGTGGCGAGATTGCCGCGCAGAGGATCGCCATGCGCGTGTCTGGCGAGGAGCGCGGCAAGCCGCTGGCCAACCTGTGCACCGCCACCATTCGCGCGGTGGCCCAGGGCGTGATCGGCATTGCCTTCATCCAGATGCTGCTGATTGGCGTTGGCTTCGTGATCAAGGGCGTGCCAGGTGCCGGCATGCTGGCCATCGCCATCCTCATGCTGGGGATCGCCCAAGCCCCGGCGACCTTGATCACGGTGCCGGTGATCATCTATGTGTTCAATGCCGAGGGCTTTACCGTGGCGACCATCCTCTTCGCCATCTACACCTTTGTCGCCGGGCTGGCCGACAACGTGCTCAAACCGTTACTGCTCGGGCGCGGCGTGGACGTGCCGATGCCGGTGGTGCTGATCGGTGCCCTGGGCGGCATGGTGGTCAAGGGCATCATCGGCCTGTTCATCGGCCCGGTCATCCTCGGCGTGACCTACGTGTTGTTCTGGCAATGGGTCGCGCTGCAGGTGCCGGAGCAACCGGCACCCCCTGCAAGCTGAGACAGGGCCTGCCATGCTCAATCGTTGCTATGGAATAGGCGTGCTGATGGTCCTGGCCGGCTGTACCCAGGTCGGTCCGGACTTCGAAAAGCCCCAGGATCCATGGCTGAACAGCTGGAGCACGCCATTGCTGGAGCAGGCCGGGCGCCGCTCAGCCGCACCGGATATTCGCCAGTGGTGGGCGGTGTTCGCCGACCCGACGCTGGACGCGCTGATAACGGAAGCCGACGCCAACAACACCAATCTGCGTGTAGCCGGCCTGCGCATCGCCGAGGCGCGGGCGCAGCTGGCCATCGTGCAGACCGGGCGTTATCCACAGCTGCAACAGTTGAGCGCGCAGAGCCTGTACCTGAAGCAAGACCAGTCCGGCACTTCCACTGCGCGGGATTCGGTGTTCTGGCAGTCCAGCGCAGGCTTCAATATCGGCTGGGAAATCGACTTCTGGGGCCGGTTCAGCCGCGCCATCGAAAGCGCCGATGCCGTCTATTTCGCCTCCCAGGCCAATTACGCCGATGCCATGCTGCTGCTACGTGCGCAGGTGGCCGACACCTACTTCGCCCTGCGCACCGCCGAGGCACGGCTGGACATTGCGCAGGAAAACGCCAAGCGCCAGGAACGCAGCCTGCAGATCACCGAGCGGCTGTTCCGGCACGGCGAGAACGACGAGCTCGACTGGCAGCAGGCGCGTACCCAGTACCTGGCGACCCTGGCCACCATCCCCGAGTTCGAGAACCAGCTCAATGCCTTGCGCAACGTACTCTGTTCGCTGCTCGGCCGGCCACCGGGGCCGCTGCCGGCGCTGGAGGCGCGCCACGGACAGTTGCCTTTGCCGGACCGTGTGGTGTTGCAGGACGTGCCTGCCAGCCTGTTGCAACGGCGCCCGGACATCCGCGTCGCCGAGCAGGCAGTGGCGGCGCAGTCGGCGTTGGTAGGGGTGGCCGAGGCGGACCTTTATCCACAGCTGAGCCTGTTGGGCAGCATCGGCTGGACCTTCCTATCGGCCAGCCACCTGCCCAACACCTTCGACCTGGCGGTCGGCCCGAGCCTGATCTGGAACCCGTTCGACTACGGCCGGCGCAAGAACGCCGTGCGGGTCGAGGACGCCCGCCTGCAGCAGTTGATCGAGCTGTATCACCAAAGCGTGCGCGAAGCCGCACACGAAGCTGACGACGCCGCCAGCGGCCTGGTGCGTTCGCTGCAGAGCGCCGGCATTCGCCAGGACGCCTCACAGGCCGCCCAGCGTTCGCTGACCCTGGCCAGTTCGCAGTACCAGGAAGGCTTTGCCGATTTCCAGCGCGTGCTCGACGCCCAGCAGCTGCTGTTGCAACAGCAGGACGGCTATCTGGTCAGCCGTGGCAATGCGGTGAGCAGCCTGGTGACGTTGTACAAGGCGATGGGCGGTGGCTGGGACAACCATCGCCCTGCCATCGACCCCGCCACACGCCAGCAGATGAAGAACCGCACCGACTGGGGCGACCTGCTCGATGAGCCTGCCCCCGTCTACCCCGAACAAGGTGAGCCGAAATGAGTGACGCCGCAGACACATCGCCCACCCCCGACCGCGGCATGCGCTGGGTGCTGATACTGATCGTCGTCAGCCTGGTCTGGTACCTGCTGGCCGACCGTTTCACGCCCTACACCCAGCAAGCCCGGTTACAGGCCTACGTGGTCCCGGTGGCCGCCGAAGTGGCCGGGCAGATCAAGCGCGTGGCGGTGGGCAACAACCAGGAAGTGCGCCAGGGCGATGTGCTGTTCGAACTCGACCAGGAGCAGTACCGCATTGCCCTGGCCCGCGCCGAAGCCGACCTGGATACCGTGCGCCGGCAGATCGGCGCCAGCACCGCCGGCATCGACTCGGCCCAGGCCGCGCTGGTGGCGGCTCAGGCCAACGAGCGCAAGGCGCGCCAAGATGCCGAACGGCTCAAGCGGTTGATCGACGAAGACCCCGGGACGGTATCGGTGCGCCGCCTGGAAGGGGCGCAGGCCACCCGCGACCAGGCCATCAGCCAGGTGGCAGCCGCCAGGGCCGAAGTGGAACGGGCCCGTGAGCAGCAGGGCGGGGCCGATGCCGACAACGCGCAACTGCGCAGTGCCGCGGCCAACGTGGAAAAGGCCCGCCTGGACATGGCCCGCACGGTGGTGCGCGCCGACACCAACGGCTTGATTACCGACCTGCGCACTGACGTGGGCCACTACGTGGGCGCTGGCAGCCCGATGATGACCCTGATCGCCATCCACGATGTGTGGATCAGTGCCGATATGACCGAGAACAACCTCGGCCGCCTGCGTCCTGGGGCGCCGGTGCTGGTGGTGCTCGATGCCTTGCCAGGCACGGTGTTGAAAGGGCAGATTCGTAGCATCGGCTATGGCGTGAGCGTCGGCCAGTCGGCGCCACCGGGTAGCCTGCCGACCGTGCAGAACAGCCGCGACTGGCTGCGCTCGGCGCAGCGCTTTCCGGTGATTGTCGAACTTGACCGTGATCAACAGATCGACAAGTCTGGCCTGCGTGTGGGCGGCCAGGCTGAAGTCATGGCCCTGCCCAGCGAAGGCAACCCGCTGAACCTGCTGGGCCGCATGTTCATGTGGCTGATGAGCTGGCTGTCGTATGCCTATTGAGCTGCGCCGCCTGCGTGCGCTGCGCCTGGCATGGGGCGTGGCGCTGTGCCTGGCGACCAGTTTCGGCCTGGGCCTGCCGGTGCCGATTCTGGCGCCGGTGTTCGCCGTGTTGTTGCTGGCCATGCGCAGCGAGCCACTGCCGATTAAGGCGGCGCCGGTGCTGGCGAGTCTGGTATTGCTCAGCTGCGGCAGCGGCCTGCTGCTGATTCCGCTGTTGCGCCATGCCCCGGTGAGCGGCGTGCTGTTGGTCGGCGTGGGGGTGTTCCTGGTGTTGCGCTACGCGCTCAAGGGCGGCAATGGCTTGCTGGCCAATCTGCTGGTGATCGGCTTGACCATGATCGCGGCGGCTGGCACCAGCGATTTCACCCTGGCGCTGTCGGTGGTCGAGGCCTTGGCCAAGGGCATGCTGTTGGCGGTACTGGGGGCCGCGCTGGCCCATGTGCTGTTTCCCGAACCGGCCAGCGCGCCCGTGCAGCCTTCGCCGCCCTTGCTCGACGGCGCAGATGTCAGCTGGGTGGCTCTGCGGGCCACGCTCATTGTCATGCCTGCATTCCTGCTGGCGCTGATCGCCCCAGACCAATTCATGCCGCTGATCATGAAGGCGGTGAGCCTGGGGCAGCAGGCAGGGGAGACGCGGGCGCGGCATGCCAGTCGCGAGCTGATCGGTTCGACGTTGCTGGCCGGGGTGCTGGCGATGCTGGTGTGGGGCGCGTTGAGCCTGTTCGTGCACTTGTGGATGTTCTTCCTGTGGGTGCTGCTGTTCGTGCTCTGGCAGGCGCGCAGGCTCTACCGTGCGGCGGATACGCAGCAGAGCCCGGCGTATTGGGTGAGTTGCCTGACCACCCTGCTGATCCTGCTTGGGCAGTCGGTGCAGGACAGTGCTGGCGGGCAGGATGTGTACAAGGCCTTTGCCGTGCGCATGGCGCTGTTCGTGGCGGTGTCGCTGTATGCCAGCGCCATGCTGATCTGGATCGACCGGCGCCGGGTTCGGGTTGCCTAATCCTCCTGTACTGGCCTCTTCGCGGGCACGCCCGCTCCCACAGGGATCACGCGACTCCTGTGGGAGCGGGCGTGCCCGCGAAGAGGCCGGCCCTGGCAACTTAAGGCCTCCAGTCAATCCCGGTATCCGCCAGATAGGCATCCACCGCGGCCCCGACCGTTGGGTGAAACGCCCGCTCGCCCATATGCTCGAACAACTCGAAGCGCTTCATCTTGTCCTTCACCGGGTCCTTCATCTCGGCAAACTGCAGTTCCACGCCGCGAGCCTCAAGCGCCCCATCCAGCTCGGCGAGCATGTCTGCCGAAGTGATATCGATGCTGGTCACCGGTTCCGCCGCAATCACCAGCCGCTGCACTGGCGTCGGTGATTCATCCACGGCCATCAGCACCGTGCTCTGGAACTGCTCGGCGTTGGCGAAGAACAGCGGCGCATCCCAGCGCAGCAGCACCAGCCCCGGAATGCGCCGGGCCTGTGGATAACGCTTCACGTCGTGGTAGCCGCGGGTGCCATCGACCCGCCCGAGCACGGCGTAGTGCGGCCGCCAGCCGTCCCACAGGAATTCGATCACCGATATCGCCACGGCGATGCAGATACCCGGTATGGCACCGAACACCGCGACGCCGACAAAGCAGGTGAACGACAACCAGAACTCCCATTGCTGCATGTGGAAAATGCGCTTGAGGTCGGCGAACTCGAACAACCCTAAAGCCGCAGCGATCACCACGGCAGCCAAGGCGCTGTTGGGCAGGTGCTGCATCAGGTTGGGGGCGACCAGCAGCAACAGGGTCACCGCCAGCGCGCCAATGATGCCGGTCAATTGGGTTTTCGAGCCGGCCGCCTCGGCCACTGGTGTGCGCGAAGAGCTGCTGCTGATCGGGATGCCCTGGAACAGCCCGGAGGCCAGGTTGGCCACGCCCAGGCCGAACATTTCCTGGTTCGGGTTCACCGGGGTCTTCAGCCGCGCGGCGTAGGAGCGCGACAGCACGCTGGTATCGGCGAACGACACCAGCGCCACGGCAATCCCGCCGAGCACCACTTCGACCAGGTCGATATCGCTGGCCCACGGGAACACTAAGCTGGGCAGGCCCTGGGGCAACTGGCCGAGCACCTTGACCCCCATCTGGTCGAGGTTGAACAGGCTTACGGCCAGGGTTGCCAGCACCACGGCGATCAGGATGCCCGGGATGCGTTTGAAGGGTTTGAGTAGCAGGATCAGCACCAGGCTGCCGGCCCCGATGATGAAACTTGGCCAGTGCCCAGCGCCTGCGATTAGTGCCTGGCCAAGGTGCCAGAGGTCGCGCAAAGGCCCCTCGCTGTCGACTTTGAGACCGAACAGCTTGGGCAGCTGGCTGATCAGCACGGTGAGGGCGATGCCGTTCATGTAGCCGTAGCGGATCGGCTTGGACAACAGCTCGGTGATGAAGCCCAGGCGCAGCAAGCCGGCAATCATGCAGAAGGCACCCGCGACCAGAGCCATCATGCTGGCGATGGCAATGGCGCGCTGCGGGTCGCTGACGGCGTATTGCACCACCACTGCCAGGATCGGCGCGGCCAGTGCCGAGTCCGGGCCAAGCACCAAAATGCGGCTGGGGCCGAACAAAGCATAGGCCAGCAGCGGAATGATGGTGGCGTACAGGCCATAGATGCCCGGTACCCCGGAGGCTTCGGCGTAGGCGATGCCGACCGGCACCAGCATGGTGGTGAGCACCAGGCCGGCGGCGATGTCTTTGGGCAGCCAGGCGGGTTGGTAGTGCAGCAGGGTGGCAAGGCCTGGGAGCCAGCGTTGCCAGTCGAAGCGGGGAGGGGGCGGCGTTTCATGCATGAACGGAGCTCCAGAAAGGAGGCGCCTGACGGGGTTTAAATGGCTACAAAACAGCCTCGGCAATCTCACTGAAGTAAGGAATTTCCGAACTTGAAACCAAATGCTTCAGTTCAAGATAGCTTGGGAATTATCCTACGCACGCCGCTGCCGTTTCTCTGTTGTAGATGTAGAGCATCAGGGCTAATTTCCCCGGGTCGTCGAGGTTTGACGACCGGGTGTGAGAGCCCGCTTACAACAAGAGATTGCCGTCATGGTAGCTGTGCGCGGGCAGGCCTCGTGCCTGGCCGGTTTTCGCTCTTGTTTGGCCGGTCTCTCACCCCGCGTACAGCTGCCGCCTAATCCTGTGAGAGGGAATGGGAAGGTAGCCAATGCCAACAAACGAGAGAGAAATCATGAAGAAACTTGTTCCTGATCCACCCGCCAAAGTGCTTTCCCAGCCGTTCTACACCATCAACAAAGACATGCCCTCACCCGGCATTGCTCTACGTCATTCAGTTGCTGCGTGGGATTGAAGACACCCTCGACGAATACATCTGCGGCAATGCCGGCGAGCCGGGTATCGGCATGCTGGTCAACAGTGTGCATAACGTGCAGATGGGGAGGGCGTTGGCTGAATTGGTACTGACTCGGGAGGCGGGAGAGATCACCTGGCATTAATGCCGGACGCTGTCGAATGGCATGTGTGCCCCACAAAACAAAACCCCTTGAAGCCATCGGCCTCAAGGGGTTTGTCAGTGCTGCAGGCTGCCGCTTAGACGTTAAAGCGGAAATGCATCACATCACCGTCCTTGACGATGTAGTCCTTGCCTTCCAGGCGCCATTTACCGGCTTCCTTGGCACCGCCTTCACCCTTGAACTGGATGAAGTCGTCATAGGCCACCACTTCGGCGCGGATGAAGCCTTTTTCGAAGTCGGTGTGGATCACGCCAGCGGCCTGCGGGGCGGTGGCGCCGACGCGTACGGTCCAGGCGCGTACTTCCTGCACACCGGCAGTGAAGTAGGTCTGCAGGTTGAGCAGCTCGTAACCGGCGCGGATCACGCGGTTAAGGCCAGGCTCTTCCAGGCCCAGGGCCTCGAGGAACATGTCCTTCTCTTCACCGTCGTCCAGCTCGGCGATCTCGGCTTCGATCTTGTTGCACACCGGCACCACGACCGCGCCTTCTTCCTCGGCGATGGCCTTGACCACGTCCAGGTGCGGGTTGTTGTCGAAGCCGTCTTCGGCGACGTTGGCGATGTACATCACCGGCTTGCTGGTCAGCAGGTGGAAACCACGGATGACGGCCTTTTCGTCGTCAGCCATGTTCTTCATCAGGCTGCGCGCAGGCTTGCCTTCGGTGAAGTGAGGGATCAGCTTCTCCAGGATCGCCTTTTGCGCCAGCGCGTCCTTGTCACCACCCTTGGCGTTGCGGGTAACCTTCTGCAGCTGCTTCTCGCAGCTGTCGAGGTCGGCGAAGATCAGCTCGAGGTCGATGATCTCGATGTCGCGCTTGGGGTCGACGCTGTTGGAAACGTGGATCACGTTTTCGTCTTCGAAGCAGCGCACCACGTGGGCGATGGCGTCGGTCTCGCGGATGTTGGCGAGGAACTTGTTGCCCAGGCCTTCACCTTTCGACGCACCGGCCACCAGGCCGGCGATGTCGACGAATTCCATGGTGGTCGGCAGGATGCGGTTAGGCTTGACGATTTCCGCCAGCGCCGCCAGGCGCGCATCGGGCATCGGCACGATGCCGCTGTTCGGCTCGATGGTGCAGAAAGGGAAGTTCTCCGCCGCAATGCCAGACTTGGTCAGGGCGTTGAACAGGGTGGACTTGCCGACGTTGGGCAGGCCGACGATGCCGCAATTGAAACCCATGGGTATTCCCCTCTCTAGGAAATCAGGCCTTCTGGCTGTGCAGCTCGCGCATGGCCTTGGCGAAGTCGCCGGCCAGCACGTCGGGCAGCACGCCGAGGGCAAAATCGATGCTGGCGTCGAGCTTCTCCTGCTCGGCGCGCGGCGCGCGGCCCAGGACGAAGTTGGAGACCAGTTTGGCGTCACCCGGGTGGCCAATGCCAAGCCGCAGGCGGTGGAAGTCGTTCTGGTTGCCGAGCTGCGCGATGATGTCGCGCAGGCCGTTGTGCCCCCCATGGCCGCCGCCGCGCTTGAGCTTGGCAACGCCCGGAGGCAGATCGAGTTCGTCGTGTGCCACCAGTATCGCTTCCGGCTTGATGCGGAAGAAATTGGCCAATGCCGCCACGGCCTGGCCGCTACGGTTCATGTAGGTGGTGGGGATCAACAAACGAACGTCGTTGCCCTGATGGCTGAACTTAGCCGTCAGGCCGAAATATTTCTTGTCAGCGGTCAGCGATACACGCTGGGCACTGGCAATGCGTTCAACGAAAAGAGCCCCTGCGTTATGCCGGGTCTGTTCGTATTCGGGGCCGGGGTTACCCAGGCCAACGATCAACTGGATGGCGGTCACGTCAGGGGCTCTTCCTTGGAGTTGGTGGGTTACAGGGCGGGGCGCACTGTAACCCGATCAACACCGGCGCGCGAGTGGATTACTCGGCAGCGCCTTCTGCTTCTGGAGCAACGCGTGGAGCGTGAACGTTGGCAACCGCTTTGTCATCACCGTGGGCCAGAGCTACGAACTCTACGCCTTTCGGAGCTTTCAGGTCCGACAGGTGGATGATGGCGCCGATTTCAGCGTTGCTCAGGTCCACTTCGATGAACTCAGGCAGGTCTTTGGCTTCGCAGGAAACTTCGATCTCGGAAACAACGTGCGAGATTTCGCCGCCTTTCTTGACCGGAGCTTCTTCACCGACGAAGTGAACTGGAACCTTGGCGGTCAGCTTCTGGCCAGCAACGACGCGAACGAAGTCGGCGTGCATGATGAAGCCTTTGGCTGGGTGACGCTGCATGGCCTTGACCACGACGTTCTGCTTGGCGCCGTCGACGTTCAGTTCGATAACGTGGCTGAAGGCAGCTTCGTTTTCGAACAGCTTGGCGATTTCCTTGGCCACGATGGTCAGGGATTGGGCTTCTTTATCGCCACCGTATACAACGGCAGGGATGCTCAGCGAGTGACGCAGGCGGCGGCTCGCACCTTTCCCCAGGTCAGTACGCGCTTGGGCGTTCAGGATGAAATCAGTCATTTTGCTTCTCCAAAATAGCCTCCCGAAAGGCGTTTGCGACCAGCGCCAGACGGGGATGGCAAAAAAGCCCCGCCCCAACACGTGTTGGGGCGGGGCGCTTCATATCAACTCGTGTTCCGCTTAGCGGAACATCGCGCTGATCGATTCTTCGTTGCTGATGCGGCGGACCGCTTCAGCGACAACCGGTGCGATATCCAGCTGACGGATACGGTCACAGGCTTGAGCAGCGGCGGACAGTGGAACGGTGTTGGTCACCACCAGCTCGTCCAGTACCGACTTCTCGATGTTCTCGATCGCGCGGCCCGACAGGACAGGGTGCGTGCAGTAGGCGTAAACCTTGGCAGCGCCGTGTTCTTTCAGGGCTTTGGCCGCGTGGCACAGGGTGCCAGCGGTGTCGACCATGTCGTCTACCAGGATGCAGGTGCGCCCTTCGACGTCGCCGATGATGTGCATAACCTCGGAGTGGTTAGCCTTTTCGCGGCGCTTGTCGATGATACCGAGATCGACACCCAGGGACTTGGCAACGGCGCGTGCGCGCACTACGCCACCGATGTCCGGGGAAACGATCATCAGGTTCTCGAAACGCTGGTCTTCGATGTCGTCGACCAGTACGGGCGAACCGTAGATGTTGTCGACGGGAATATCGAAGAAGCCTTGGATCTGGTCAGCGTGCAGGTCGACGGTGAGAACACGGTCGATACCCACGACAGTGAGCATGTCAGCGACAACTTTGGCACTGATGGCTACACGTGCCGAACGCGGACGGCGGTCCTGGCGGGCATATCCGAAGTAAGGAATCACGGCGGTGATTCGGGATGCTGAGGAGCGGCGGAAGGCATCGGCCATCACTACCAGTTCCATCAGGTTATCGTTGGTCGGGGCACAAGTCGGCTGAATAATGAAGACGTCTTTACCGCGGACATTTTCATTGATCTCAGTACTGATCTCGCCGTCGGAGAATTTACCGACAGAGACGTCACCGAGAGGGATATGCAGCTGACGTACGACACGCCGAGCCAGATCGGGGTTAGCGTTCCCCGTAAAGACCATCATCTTGGACACGCGCAGTACCTGAAGGCTGAGGGTATACCTGGATGAGTATAAGGAAAATGGCAGGGGCGGCTGGATTCGAACCAACGCATGGCAGGATCAAAACCTGCTGCCTTACCGCTTGGCGACGCCCCTGTATCTGTTGCTGCGAACGCTTATGCGCTCGACTTCTTGACCAGACTTTGCAGCTTGCGATGCAACATCGAAACATTGCTTCCTTTCGCCACAAACCCTGTTTGGGTCACTGAAAGAAGGGCCAGAACTTTATCAGCTTCGGCTTTGCTTGGGAAGGCCCCAAACACACAGCTTCCAGTACCAGTGAGTCGAGCCTCAGTGAATTTACCCAAAGAATTCAACGCGATGCGAACTTCTGGGTAACTCTGCTCTACCACTGGTTGGCAGTCATTTCGACTGTTTCCCTTGGGAACGGGGCGCATCTTAAGGGGGAGTGAATCACGTGTCAACTGCGGATGTGAAAAAATTTCTACTGTGCTGACAGACACTTGCGGCACCAGCACGACATACCAGGGTTCCTCGGGGTCGACCGGGGTCAGCTGCTCGCCTACGCCCTGGGCAAATGCGGCATGGCCACGGACGAACACCGGCACGTCGGCGCCCAGGCTCAGGCCCAGCGCAGCCAGGCGGTCTTCGTCCCAGTCCAGCTGCCACAGGTGCGCCAGCGCCAGCAGGGTGGTCGCCGCGTCGGAGCTGCCGCCACCGATGCCGCCGCCCATGGGCAGTATCTTGTTCAGCCAGATATCGGCGCCCAGCCGGGTGCCGGACTGTTCCTGCAATTTACGCGCAGCGCGCACGATCAGGTTGCTGTCGTGGGGCACCGCTTCGATTTCAGTGTGCAGGCGGATTACGCCGTCTTCGCGCAGGGTGAAGCTCAGTTCGTCGCCATGGTCGAGGAACTGGAACACGGTTTCCAGCTCGTGGTAGCCATCGGGGCGGCGGCCGATGATGTGCAGCCACAGGTTGAGCTTGGCCGGGGCGGGCAGGGTGAGCGTCTGCATGTAATCAGTGCCCCAGCTGGCGCGGCTGCCAGTCCTTGACCACCAGAGTCACGTCGAGGTCCTTGCCGTGCAGCTTCAGGCGTTCCGGTAGCCAGTAACCGTTCTGCTCGGTGTAGCTCAAGTACTGCACCTGCCAGCCATCCTGCTCGAGGCTGGCCAGGCGGCTGTCGCCGTCCAGGGTCAGCTTGCTCTTGCTGTCGGGGGCGGGCAGGCCGCGTACCCACCAGACCAGGTGCGAGACCGGCAGCTGCCAGCCGAGCTGTTCTTCCAGCAGGGCTTCGGGGCTGGCGGCTTCATAGCGGCCCTGGTTGGCCACTTCCAGCACCACGCCACCGGGGCGGCCGGTCAAGCGAGCGGCGCCGCGGCCGAGTGGGCCGGCCAGGCGGATGTCGTAATAGTCCTGACGTTGCAGCCAGAACAGCGTGCCACTGCCGGAATCACGCGGGGCGCGAATGCCGACCTTGCCGTTGATCTGCCAGCCGTCGAGGCTGCTCAACTGCTCTTTATGGGCGCGCCACTGCTGCGGGTCGCCGTGGCCCTGCAGGGCCTCGCGGCTCCCGAAGCCGGCACAGCCGGCCAGCAGGGCGATCAGGGTGAAGGTGATGCAATGGCGCAGGAACATGGCGTTAAAGAGTCTCGGATCCGGTCAGGCGCAAGATGGTCTTGCGCAGGATGGGGCTGTCGGCCTGGGCTTCGAAGCCCTTGGCCCAGACCTGGCGGGCTTCACGGCGCTTGCCGTTGGCCCACAGCACTTCGCCCAGGTGGGCCGCCACTTCGTGGTCGGGGAAGCGGGCAAAGGCCTGGCGCAGGTAATTTTCAGCCTCGTCGAGGTGGCCCAGGCGGTAGTTGATCCAGCCCATGCTGTCGAGTACGGCAGGGTCGTCCGGGGTCAGCTGGTGGGCTTTGTCGATCAGCGCCTTGGCTTCGTCGTAGCGGGTGGTGCGGTCGGCCAAGGTGTAGCCCAGGGCGTTCAGCGCCATGGCGTTGTCCGGCTCGCGGGCGATGATGGCGCGCAGGTCTTTTTCCATCTGCGCCAGGTCATTGCGCTTTTCGGCCAGCATGGCGCGGGTGTAAAGCAGGTTGAGGTCGTCCGGGTAGTGCTTGAGGGCTTGCTGCAGCACCTGGTCGGCCTGGGCGTCCTTGTTGTTGTTGCTGTAGCTTTCCGACTCGATCAGGTACAGCTGCACGGCGTAGTCGGGCTGCACCTCGCGGGCCTCGGCGAGCAGGCGCGAGGCTTCGGTGCCGCGGCCGTTGGCGATGAGGATGTCGGCCTGGCGCAGTTGCGCCGGCAGGTAGTCCGGGCCGTTGCCGACCAGGGCGTATTCGCGGAGGGCCGCGGCCGGGTCGTGGCGTTCTTCGGCGATGCGGCCCAGGTTCAGGTGGGCGGCGTCGACGTTGCTGTCGCGCTCGATCAGCTCGCGCAGGTAGACCTCGGCTTCGTCCCAGTCCTTCATCTCCAGGCACACCAGGGCCAGGGAGTAACGCGATTCGTCGTCATCCGGGTATTGCTGGACCAGGCTGAGGAATTCGGCCTTGGCGTCGGCCATGCGGTCCTGCTCGACCAGGGTGCGCGCGTAGGTCAGGCGCAGGCGCTTGTCGTCCGGGTTGTCGCGGATTGCCCCGCGCAGCAGTGGCAGCGCTTCCGGGCCGCGGTCCAGGGCCTGGAGCAAGCGGGCACGCAGCAGAATTGGGGCGATTTCGCCATTCTGCGCCGGGTGCGCTTCGAGCAGGTCGAGGGCTTCCTGGGCCTTGCCGTCCTGGTTCAGCAGCAGCGCCTTGCCGAACACCAGCTGGCTGTTGTCCGGGTACTTGACCAGCAGGCGGTCGAAGCTCTGCATCAGGCCGTCGCGGGTGCTCTGGTCGGTTTCGGCGGCGGACAGGGCGAGGAAGTCGAAGTGGGTGTCACCCTGGCCTTGCAGCACCTTCTCCATATAAGTCATGGAGTCGTCGTAGCGGCCGGCACGGGCCAGCTGGATGGCGGCGGCGCGCTGGGCGTCGAGGTTCTCCGGGTCGTTCTTGGCCCAGATCAGGGCGCTGTCCAGGGCCGGTTCGTCGGCGCCGAGGTACTCGGCAATCCGGTAGGCGCGCTCGGAGACACCCGGGTCCTGGGTCTTCTCGGCCTGGTCAGCGTAGTTGGCCAGGGCGATGTCGAAGCGATTGCGCTGCCCGGCCAGTTCGGCCACCAGCAGGCTATAAAGGGTGTCTTGCGTGAACGACCCATACACCACGGGCTTCTTCGCCTCGGCCTCGGCGGCGGGAGGCTCGGCCTTTTGCGGGGCCAGGCTCTGGCAGCCCTGGAGCAGGGCGAAGGCAAGCAGCAGTGCGTAAGGTCTGTTCATAGAGAGGCTTAAAAAGACTAACCGGCGGTCGGAGCATGATGACACAAGCGCGGGGGCAAACCCACCTGCGAAGGTCGTGGTTTACAGCTTGGGTGATGCTAGCTCGGACAGTGGGGTAGGTGAGAGGTTCGGTGGTGTGGTTCGCCCTGTTGATTCAGTTGTTGAGGATGATGGTTATCTCGTTGAACTCTACATGCTAATGGATAAATTTTTCACCGTCGTCGCGGCAGAGCGAGATTCAAACGAGCATTCTTCGTTTCTCCCGTCTGTGCATGCTTTTTTAATTGATAGGCTTGTGCTCGCGACTTCCAGCGCAATACCTATATAGGCGCCTTCCCTGACCAGGTTTGCTGCCTTGCTAACTCTGACCTTATCGGCATGCCCTGCGATATCTCCACTATTCAAATAGCTTTTGGTGGAAAGGCCAAGGGTTCTTTTAATCGCTCCTTCGTTTCGCAAGCTAGCACCAAACGCTGCCATTGTGCTCAACTGCTCATCCAGCCTGGAGAACAACGCTGCACGCCTTGATCACTTCAGGTCAAACATGCGGTCTAAACATTCGAGTGCCAAGAGTGAAATGAACGAAATGAGAAGGTTCCACCTTGTGAACTTCAGTGCGCGCTTCATGCGCGTAGGAAAACGGCGGATTTCATCAGGATCCGCCAGTCCTCTCCGAACGTAGAAGCCCGGCGTCGCTAGTATGTCGGCTGCCATGCTGGTTCTGAATACCTTACCCAGAAGGCCTGCCTTGGACCATGTTGATGTACTTCCCATTAGGGCTTTACAGTTTGAGAGGTGGCACTCGATCTCTTTGAGATGGCGGCATGCGACATAAACAAGGCTACACACACTACAGCCCATCGAAAGCAGGATGAGAGACGCCACTGTCAAGAGCGTTGGATTGGTCAAGGTTCAACCTTTTCGTATAGAAGTTCGCCGATCTCACCACCCCATTTTTTACCGATTTCAGCACCCGCCATTCCGCCAGCCGCCCCGCCTATGACACCGCATGCAAGTGTGCTCAAGCCTCTGGTTGGAATTCTTAGTGCAATGCAAATCCTAGATGTGAATAATCCACCTATGATCGCTCCGCCAGTATTGCCGCTGAGGCTTCCAAGCAAGGATGAGCTTTCGATGTATTTAGCTTTTCTGCAAGCTTCTTCTCGTCCTAAAGCGCACGCTTTGCGAATTTCGAGGCTCGTAGCAGCAACCTCAAGCGCAATGCCTATATAAGCGCCTTTTTTGATCAGGTTGGCTGCCTTGCCGACTCCTGCGACCTTATCGGCATACCCTGCAATTTCACCAGCATGCAAATAGCTCTTCGTCGAAATGCCTAGGGTCTTTTTGATCGACCCCTTATTTCGCAAGCTGGCACCAAACGCTGCCGTTTGGCTCAATTGTTCATCCAGTCTGGCGAACAGTGCCGCACGCTTGGCATAGAATTGGTCGCGAGCCCTGAGCGTTCCTGAACCCATGTGACCCTGATACAGCTTTTCAATTTCCAGCAACGTGCCCTGAATAGCCTTCAGGTGCCTGCTCCAGCCATCGCTGACCACGCCTGCGCCCGTGGCGGCATGTGTAAGCAGACTTTTGAGCAACTCGAAATTATCCAGAAAAAACTCATCGGCACCTTGCCCGCTGCGCATCAGCCCCATATGCGTCTGGGTAGCCTTCGCCATCAGATACTCCTCCTGGCTTGTACACGAAGGCGTCGACCAGTCGCCGACAATGACCAGTTCGCCGCTTCTGACCACATTGTTGAAGATGTGAGCATTCAGAACGTCGAACTTGCTAGCCGAATGCCCGCTGAGCACAAGGCCTGCCTTGAGTGTGTGGTAGTTCTGCATTTTGGGGTTGATGAACGCGCGGGCTTCGGTCATGGGGACTCCTTACGCGTATTTCTTGTTGCCGATGCGGTCCCACCCGCCAGCGATGTTACCGCCGCCGGAGCCGTCGATGCGTTTCTGCTGGGTATAGGTAGTCTTGATTCGGCCGTAATCGAGTTGCACTACTTCGATCGGTACGCCATCGGCAGCGCTTTGGGTGTAATCGGCAATGATCACTTCTTCGAGGACAACCTCGTAGTATTTGAGCTTGTCGCCGCCCGCGCGGCAAAGCGCGAGTTTTACTTCCTTGAGGTGTGTACCTGCACAACTCGCCTCCATGAGTTTGCAACTGGCACTGTCGAGGAACTTGGTGAACCTGAAGTTGCTGACGCCGGTGCGGCCTGAAGTGGCGCCCCCAGCGGAGCTGGCAGTGGCTGAGGTGCTTTGGCTTACGCCGAAGTCGTAGCCGGTAACTTCAATCCATTTGTTGTATTTTTCATCCAGCGCTTCGCCCGCTATTTCGTCGATTTGTATATATGCGTCAAATGCCATGCTTACCTCTCCTTGGCAATCATTTTCAGGTGTTTGATTACTGACGGGGTACTTGGCCCGGTCAGTGATTGGCAAGGCTAGGCACCGATTTCTGTGAAGGCAATAGAGGGACATCTATTTGGGAAAAGGACTACAAGATTGTGGATAACTTCTGCCTGGATGTGTCCAAAAGTTTCATTGACAGGTGTTATTTTTAGGTAATGTTACCTGTCTGTGGGGGAATCGCTCAGGGGCAAGCAACCTGAAGAGGTAGGGGGCATAAGAAATTGGCTTGGCCTGTTCTGGCCTCTTCGCGGGACAAGCCCGCTCCTACAGGTTTCGTGCTTGCCTCGGTCGTGGGCAGGGGCTCCTCGGAGGCCGGATCGGTCGGGGCTATCACGACAATAGCGAACGGTGGTTGTTCTAGAACCTGCGAAAGAGGACAATTATCGGCTTCTCGTCACAACCAGCGACCTTGCATGGCCTTTCTTGCACTTGGTATCAACCATAAGACTGCCTCGGTAGACGTACGCGAGCGCGTGGCGTTTACCCCAGAGCAGCTGGTAGACGCCCTGCAGCAGCTCTGCCGACTGACCGCCAGCCGTGAGGCGGCGATCCTGTCGACCTGCAACCGTAGCGAGCTATATATAGAGCAGGACCACCTGTCCGCCGACGCCGTGCTGCGATGGCTGGCCGAGTATCACCGGCTGAGCCTGGACGAGCTGCGCGCCAGCGCCTACGTCCATGAAGAGCACGACGCCGTGAAGCACATGATGCGGGTGGCCTCCGGGCTCGACTCGCTGGTGCTCGGCGAACCGCAGATCCTCGGCCAGATGAAGTCCGCGTACGCCGTAGCGCGCGAAGCCGGCACTGTCGGCCCGCTGCTGGGGCGCCTGTTCCAGGCCACCTTCAGCGCTGCCAAGCAGGTGCGCACGGATACCGCGATCGGCGAAAACCCGGTGTCCGTGGCGTTTGCTGCGGTCAGCCTGGCCAAGCAGATCTTCAGCGACCTGGGTCGTAGCCAGGCCCTGCTGATCGGTGCCGGTGAGACCATCACCCTGGTTGCTCGACACTTGCACGAGCAAGGTGTGCGCCGCATCGTCGTGGCCAACCGCACCCTGGAGCGGGCGAGCATTCTTGCCGAGCAGTTTGGTGCCCATGCCGTGCTGCTGGCCGACATCCCGCAAGAGCTGGCCAACAGCGATATCGTCATCAGTTCTACCGCCAGCCAGTTGCCGATCCTCGGCAAGGGCGCGGTGGAAAGCGCGCTGAAGCAGCGTCGGCACAAGCCGATCTTCATGGTCGATATCGCCGTGCCGCGTGACATCGAGCCGCAAGTAGGCGAACTCGACGACGTTTACTTGTACACCGTCGATGACCTGCACGAAGTGGTCGCGGAGAACCTCAAGAGCCGCCAGGGCGCAGCCCAGGCCGCCGAGGAACTGGTGTCGGTGGGCGCCGAAGACTTCATGCTGCGCCTGCGCGAACTGGCCGCCGTCGATGTGCTGCGCGCTTACCGCCAGCAAAGTGAGCGCTTGCGCGACGAAGAATTGCAAAAGGCCCAGCGCCTGCTGGCCAACGGCGGCAACCCCGAGGATGTACTGGCGCAACTGGCCCGGGGCCTGACCAACAAACTCCTGCATGCCCCAAGCGTGCAGCTGAAAAAGCTCTCGGCCGAGGGCCGCCTCGATGCGCTGGCCATGGCCCAGGAACTCTTTGCCCTCAACGAGGGCTCGACGGACAAATCCCCGCAATGAAAGCGTCGCTGCTGAACAAACTGGAGATTCTCCAGGACCGCTTCGAGGAACTCACCGCGCTGCTGGGTGACGCCGAAGTCATATCTGACCAGACCCGTTTCCGCGCCTATTCCCGCGAATATGCCGAGGTCGAGCCGGTGTACACCGCCTACAAAGCGTGGCGCAAGGTGCAGGACGACCTCGAAGGCGCGCAGGCGCTGCTCAAGGACGCCGACCCCGACTTGCGCGAAATGGCCGTGGAAGAAGTGCGCGAAGCCAAGGAGCAACTGCTCGAAATGGAGTCCAGCCTGCAGCGCATGTTGCTGCCCAAGGACCCCAACGATGGCCGCAACGTGTTCCTCGAAATTCGCGCCGGCACCGGTGGCGACGAGGCGGCGATCTTCTCTGGCGACCTGTTCCGCATGTACTCGCGCTACGCCGAGAAGCGCGGCTGGCGTTTGGAGATCCTCTCCGAAAACGAGGGCGAGCACGGCGGCTATAAAGAAATCATTGCCCGTGTCGAAGGCGAAAACGTCTACGGCAAGCTCAAGTTCGAGTCCGGCGCGCACCGTGTTCAGCGTGTCCCGGAAACCGAATCCCAGGGCCGTATCCACACCTCGGCCTGCACGGTAGCCGTGCTGCCCGAGCCCGACGAACAAGCGGCGATCGAGATCAACCCGGCCGACCTGCGCGTCGACACCTACCGTGCCTCGGGCGCCGGTGGTCAGCACGTGAACAAGACCGATTCGGCGATCCGCATCACCCACTTGCCCACCGGCATCGTGGTCGAGTGCCAGGAAGAGCGTTCGCAGCACAAGAACCGCGCCCGTGCGATGTCCTGGCTGTCGGCCAAGCTCAACGACATGCAGACCAGCGCCGCGCAGAACGCCATCGCCAGCGAGCGCAAGCTGCTGGTTGGCTCCGGTGACCGCTCCGAACGTATTCGTACCTACAATTATCCACAGGGGCGGGTGACCGATCACCGCATCAACCTGACCTTGTACTCCCTCGACGACATCCTTGCCGGTGGCGTGGAGGCCGTGATCGAACCGTTGCTGGCCGAATACCAGGCCGATCAACTGGCTGCCCTGGGGGACTGATGACCATCATTGCCAGCCTCCTGCGCAACGCGCAGCTACCCGATTCGCCCAGCGAGCGCCTGGATGCCGAACTGCTGCTCGCTGCTGCCATCGGCAAGTCGCGCAGCTTCCTGCATACCTGGCCCGAGCGCATTGTCAGCAGTGAAGATGCCGAGACTTACGCTGGCTACCTGCAGCGTCGCCGTGCCGGTGAGCCGGTGGCCTACATCCTGGGGCAGCAGGGCTTCTGGAAGATCGACCTGGAAGTGGCGCCGCATACACTGATCCCACGCCCGGATACCGAGTTGCTGGTCGAAACCGCCCTGGAGCTGCAGCCTGCATCGCCAGCCAAGGTCCTGGACCTCGGGACCGGCACCGGTGCTATCGCCCTGGCCCTGGCCAGCGAGTGCCCGGCCTGGCAAGTGACGGCCGTGGACCGTGTCGAAGAGGCCGTGGCCTTGGCCGAGCGCAACCGCCAACGCCTGGGCCTGAGCAACGTCCAGGTGCTTGCCAGCCACTGGTTCGCCAGCTTGGCCGGGCAGCGCTTCGACCTGATCCTCAGCAACCCGCCGTACATCCGCGCCGAAGACCCGCACCTGGTCGAAGGCGACGTGCGTTTCGAGCCCAGCAGTGCGCTGGTGGCCGGTACCGATGGCCTCGAGGACCTGCGGGTGATCGTCACCCAGGCGCCGGAGCATCTGTTGCCTGGTGGCTGGCTGCTGCTTGAACACGGTTACGACCAGGCTGCAGACGTTCGGGCCCTGCTGACTGCGCGAGGCTTCGCCGAGGTCGCCAGCCGCAAGGACCTGGGCGGCCATGAACGTATTTCACTGGGGCGCCTGCCATGCTGACCGATCAGGAACTGTTGCGTTACAGCCGGCAGATCCTGCTGGCCCAGGTGGATATCGAAGGCCAGCTGCGGCTCAAGCACAGCAAGGCCTTGATCGTCGGCCTCGGTGGCCTTGGCTCGCCGGTGGCGCTGTACCTGGCAGCTGCAGGCGTGGGTGAGCTGCACCTGGCCGACTTCGACACCGTGGACCTGACCAACCTGCAACGCCAGGTCATCCATGACAGCGACAGCGTCGGCATGAGCAAGGTCGATTCGGCGGTACAGCGGCTGCAGGCGATCAACCCGGAGATTGCCCTGGTCGCTCACCGCCAGGCATTGGACGAAGACTCCCTGGCCGCCGCAGTGGCAGCGGTCGACCTGGTGCTGGACTGCTCCGACAATTTCGGTACGCGCGAGGCGGTCAATGCGGCCTGCTTCGCCGCCGGCAAGCCGCTGGTGAGCGGCGCGGCGATCCGCCTGGAAGGCCAGTTGTCGGTGTTCGACCCGCGCCGTGACAACAGCCCGTGCTACCACTGCCTGTACGGCCATGGCAGCGAAGACGAGTTGACCTGCAGCGAAGCCGGCGTGATCGGCCCGCTGGTGGGCCTGGTCGGCAGCCTGCAAGCGCTGGAGGCAATGAAGTTGTTGGCTGGTTTCGGCGAACCGTTGGTAGGCCGCCTGCTGTTGATCGATGCCCTTGGCACGCGCCTGCGGGAGCTGCGGGTCAAGCGTGACCCGGCCTGTGCCGTGTGCAGCAAGCGCGATGGCTGAGCGCTCGGCGCCGGTCGGCGTGATGGACTCGGGGGTCGGCGGTTTGTCGGTGCTCGCCGAGATCCAGCGCCTGCTGCCCAACGAGTCGCTGCTTTACGTGGCCGATTGTGGTCACGTGCCTTATGGCGAGAAGTCCCCGGACTACATCCGCCAGCGCTGCCGGCGCATCGCCGAGTTCTTCCAGGCACAAGGTGCCAAAGCGATGGTCATGGCCTGCAATACCGCCACAGTGGCCGCGGCTGCCGACCTACGCGAGTTGTACCCCGACTGGCCACTGGTCGGCATGGAGCCGGCAGTCAAGCCCGCTGCTGCCGCCACCCGCTCGGGTGTGGTCGGCGTGCTGGCCACCACGGGCACCTTGCAGAGTGCCAAGTTTGCTGCCTTGCTCGACCGCTTCGCCAATGACGTGCAAGTGGTCACCCAGCCCTGCCCGGGGCTGGTCGAGCTGATCGAAACCGGCGACCTCGCTAGCCCGCAGTTGCGCCAGTTACTGCAGGGCTACGTGCAGCCACTGCTGGCCGCTGGTTGCGACACGCTGATCCTCGGTTGCACCCATTACCCCTTCTTACGCCCTCTGCTGGCGGAGATGGTGCCCGCCGACGTGGCCATCATCGATACCGGTGCCGCCGTGGCGCGCCAACTGCAACGCCTGCTGGCCGCGCGCGGGCTCCTGGCCGACGGGCCGGCGCGCGATGCGGCATTCTGGAGCAGTGCCGAACCGCAGTCCCTGAAAAAAATCCTGCCAGTGCTGTGGCATGAGTCGGACAGTGTGCAAAGCTTTCAGTTGTAAAAAAAATGTGAAAACAGCTGAACTATCGTTCCATTTCCGATTTCTACCGATTTGCCTGATAGAGGGCGAACACTAATAACAGCAGGAAGAAGGATGTTTTTCATGAGGAAGCTGATCGGTTTGGCGGCAGCTGCCGCATTGACCCTGGGGCATGTGGTGGCAGCGCACGCGGCCGACGTATCGTTTTCGGTGGGGCAGACCGGTGATTCGACAATGGTTTACCGGCTGGGCCTGCAGTCCAACTGGGACGCGAGTTGGTGGCAGACCAGCGTCGGCCGGCTGACAGGCTATTGGGATGGCGCCTACACCTACTGGGAGGGTGACGAGACGTCTAGCAACCACAGCCTGTCGTTTGCGCCAGTGTTCGTCTATGAGTTTGCCGGGGGCTCAGTGAAGCCCTATATCGAAGCGGGGATCGGTGTAGCGGCATTTGCCCATACCGAAATCGAGAGCAACAAGCTCGGCTCGTCATTCCAGTTTGAAGACCGGATTGGCTTCGGGCTGCGGTTTGCCGGTGGGCATGAGGTCGGGGTAAGGGCGATCCACTATTCCAATGCGGGGATCCAAACCCCTAATGACGGTGTCGAGAGTTACAGCCTGCATTACCGCATGGCCCTCTGACTATTCCTGTCCCGGCCCGACAGGGCCGGGCCGGAACCCCATGACTTAGCGAGACAGCGGCCAAAGGCTGCTGATTTCCAGCACCTCCAGCACCAACTCCGGTTCGCGCAAAGCCAACCGCGAGATCAATTCATCCGCCGCATTCTGCGGTGTCCACGCATCCGGAACGGCCTGTACGGAAGTCACTGGCGTCTTCAGCGACTGCGGTGCCACCACCGTCAGGTCGATCCCCTGGTCTTTCAATACTTGGCGCTGCTCGCGCGACCACTGCGGCAGATTGTTCCAGCCCGCCGACACTTGCGTAGGCGAGTAAAGCTGCAAGCCAGCATAGCGGTTGAAAATCGCCATGACTTGCGGCTGATGCCCCTTTGCCAACAACGGCTGCACATTGGCCAGGCAATGCTCGGCAGCCAGTTGGTTGCTGGTGACAATGGTTTCGAACACATCGCTGTCCGCCACGTCATCGGCCAGATAATCGCTAGTCCCGGCATTGAGGATCAGCACGTCCAGTGAGCACCAGGCATGGCATATCTGCTTTGCCGCACTGGCGGCCTTTTCATCTTCTTGCAGTTGCCAAGGCAGCTTCAGCAGCCGGCTACCATGGCGCACTGTCAGCGCCTGAAGTTCCTCGCTTTCCTTGCCACTTGCGGCAACCCGGTGCCCTTGTTCGAGCAACCGCTCCACCAGGGCCAGACCCAGTCCGTTGCTGGCCCCCGTAACCCAGAAACTACGCGAGTGATTCAAGATACTGCCCTCTGATCCTGCCGGCGAGGAAGACCTTTGAAGGCTTCCAGCGCACGCTGGCGACTGCTACTGAGATCGACTATTGGACTGTGATAGAAATTATTAGCAAAAAGATCCGCAGACTTCACGGGCTGGTGGATGGATTTTTCATCCAGATCCCGCAATTCCGGTAGCCAGTGGCGAATGAAGCGACCTTCGGGGTCGAAACGCTGGGACTGGGAAACCGGGTTGAAAATACGGAAGTAGGGCACTGCGTCGGTGCCGGTGGAGGCACTCCACTGCCAGCCACCATTGTTGGCGGCCAGATCACCGTCTATCAGATGGCGCATGAAATGACGTTCGCCCAAGCGCCAGTCGATCAGTAGGTTCTTGCTGAGGAACATGGCGACGATCATGCGCAGGCGGTTGTGCATCCAGCCGGTGTGCAGCAGTTGGCGCATGGCCGCGTCGATGATCGGGAAGCCGGTACGGCCTTCCTGCCAAGCCTTGAGGTCGTCCGGTGCCTCGCGCCACGGCAGGGCTTCAGTCTGCACGCGGAAGGCACGATGCCGGGAGACCTGTGGATAACCCGTCAGGATGTGCTTGTAGAACTCGCGCCAGAGCAGTTCGTTGATCCACGTCTGAATGCCGCTGCTGCCGCTGTCGAATTCACCGCGGTTGCTGGCGAGGGCGGCGTGCAGGCATTGCCGGGGCGAGATGACCCCAGCGGCCAGGTAGGCAGATAGCTGGCTGGTGCCGGGCTTGGCCGGGAGGTCACGCAGGTGGTCGTAATCCTCGACCGTTTCATCCAGAAAGCGGCCAAGCCGTGCCTGCGCTTCGTCTTCACCGGCGGGCCAGTGATTGCTGAGTGCGCGGGCTGGCGTGTCGAAACCGTCGATATGCGGTGGGATCGGGTCACTGCTGATATCCAGCGGGGCCTGCTTTTTTACCCGCCGGGCCATGCTTGGCAGGCTGCGGTGCAGGTGCTCCAGGCAGACCTTCTTGAACTGGCTGAAGACCTGAAAGTAATCGCCGCTGCGGGTCAGGATGGTGCCTGGGCGGAAGAACAGCTGATCGAGGTAGCTATGGGCGCGGATGCCGGAATTTTCCAGCAGTTGGCGTATGGCCGCATCGCGCCGGTCTTCGTTGATGCCGTATTCGTCATTCCAGTGCACGGCCTCGATGTTGTGCTGGCGGCAGACCTCGAGCAGGGTGGCGGGTGCCTGGTCCCAGGTGTCGATCTGGCGCACCAGCAGCGGGATATTCAGTTGGCCCAGCGACTGGCGCAGCTGGCGCAGGTTGCGCAGCCAGAAGTCGACCTTGCAGGCAGCGTCGTCGTGGGCCTGCCATTGGCCTGGGCTGGCCAGCCACAAGGCCACGGTCGGGCCGCGTTCGCAGGCGACGCTGAGGGCAGAGTTGTCATCGATGCGCAGGTCGCTGCGCAGCCAGATCAGTTGCATGGTGCACTCGTCTCTACAGGCCGGCGGTCATTGCCTTGCAGCACACGCAATGCCGCCTGCGGGGTATCGAAAAGGAAAAGGTCAGGCACATCGAAAGCCTGCAGCTGGGCCTGGTGCAGGGCGATGGTGGGGCCGCCCAGCAGCTTGGTCCCGGCAATGCCCTGCAAGGTGCGCAGCAAGGCACCGGCATCGATGCGTGGGCCCAGGTGCAGCAGCACTGCCCGCGGCTGCAGCGTGATCACGGCACGCTGCAGCTGCGCGCTGGCCACCGGTTGTTCAAATACTTCGACAGGGATGCCGTTGCTGCTCAGCAACCAGGCGCACAGCCACAGGTTTGCATCGAACGGGCGCTCGCTGTCTTCGCAGAGCAGCACGGCTCGCCCTTGTAACGATTGATTGTCGTGATACACCCGAGCCCCGAGCTTGCTGCGCAGCCAGGTATGGAAAAACACCTGCTCAAGGCGCGCGTTGAAGTGACTGCGCCAGCGCACGGCCAAGGACTCCAGCAACGGCAACAACAACTGTTCGCACAGCGTCACGGCAGGGTACAAGGCCATGACCTGGTTCAGTTGCTGGTCGAGGGCACGTTGGGAAAGCGTGGCGATGGCCTCGATCAACTGCAGCTGGCGTGGTTGCCAGTCACCTATCGGTGCCCGCTCCAGCGGTTGGTCGAGCAGTTCGCGAACCTGGCCGACTGAGGCACCGCGCTCAAGCCAGGCGAGAATCGCATGCACCCGCTCGAGCTGGTCTTGCCCATACAAGCGGTGCCCCTTGGCGGTGCGTTGCGGCTTGAGCAGGCCGTAGCGGCGCTCCCAGGCACGCAAGGTGACCGGGTTCACGCCCGTGCGCCGGGCCAGTTCGCCGATTGGCAGGAGCGTTTCAGACAGCATTACGCAAGCCCAGGCTGTCAGGGTGAGGTTGCAGGTAGGTCTGTTGCAGCAAATAAGGATATGGGTGCTTGCGCAAGTGATGCTTGAGCAAGGTCAGCGGCACCACCAGCGGCACTTCCCCTTGCTGGTATTGGCCGATGATGTGCTGCAGTTCGGCCTTGTCCTGCTGTGTCAGCGCATCCTTGAAGTAGCCGCTCAGGTGTTGCAGAACGTTGCAGTGGGTACCACGGCTGGCGCAACGGCGCAGGGCCTGCATCAGCTGGCTGAAATAGCGCGGCCCGACCTGCTCCGGGTCGTCTTCGCGGCTCATGCTGCCCAGCAGGCGGCCGAGCTGGCGATAGGCCTGGGGGTTGTTCGCCATCAGCAGGTACTTGTAGCGTGAATGGAAGCGCACCAGGGCGCCACGGCTCAAGCCTTGTGCCCGCAGTTGCTGCCAGTCGGCGTAGGCATAGACGCGGCTGATGAAGTTCTCGCGCAGTACCGGGTCGTGCAGGCGGCCTTCTTCCTCGACTGGCAGGTCCGGGCGGCGGGCACAGAAGGCAGCGGCATAGGCTCCTGTGCCGCCTTGCTGCGCGGGGTGGCCGTTGTCCTGATAGACCTTGACCCGCTCTAGGCCACAGGAAGGCGACTTCTGCATGAAGATGTAGCCACAGATGTCATCGAGCTCGTCGGCCATCTGCTCGGCATAGTTGCGCAGCGAGCCGGTAACATCCATGCCGGGATTACGTGTGCCGACCACGGCGGGGTGCGCGGGGTCACCCACCAGGCGAATGGGGTCACGTGGCACGCCCAGGCCAATGGCGACCTCGGGGCACACCGGATGCCATTCGAAATGCGCTTCCAGTTGCTCACGGCACAGGTCGGATGCCTTGTGCCCGCCGTTGTAGCGCACGCTATGGCCGGTCAGGCAGGCGCTGATGGCGATACGTGGCTTATGTGAAAGGGCAGGTTTGTGCATGGCTGTCTCCGGAAAACTTGTACATAGAAGCGAGCGCGTACAAGTTCATTCCAGCACAGCCAGAAACTTATGCAACTACTATTTTTTGTATAGCCTTGCAGTGTGACGTCATTCAAGATGTTCCAGCAGCCGTCGCGCGGCTTCTTGGCCACTGAGCCAGGCGCCTTCGACGCGGCCAGACAAGCACCAGTCGCCGCAGGCATACAGGCCTTGGTCGGCGTCGGCCAGCGCCCCCCATTCGTGATTGCCGGCTGGCCGTGCGTACAGCCAGCGGTGGGCCAGGGCGAAGCTCGGCGGCGGTACTACGCAGCCGACCAGCTCGGCAAATTCGCCCCACAGTTGTTCGATCACTTCCTCCTTGGCCAAGTCGATGTGCTGCTTGCTCCAGTCGGACGTGGCGTGCAGCACCCAGGTGTCGAGGTGCTCTTCACGGCCTGGCTTGCTGCGGTTGCGTGCCAGCCAGTCGAGCGCGCTGTCCTGCACGAAGCAGCCTTGCATCGGCGTATCCAGCGCTGTCTGGAAGGCCAGGGCGACGGCCCAGGTCGGCTCCATCTGAACACCCGCCGCCACAGCCGCGAGCTTGGGTGTGGCAGCCAGCAGCTGGGTGGCCTGGGGCGCGGGCACGGCAATCACCACGCGGCTGAAGGGGCCATGGCTGCATCCTTCGGTGTCCTGCAGGTGCCAGAACTGCTTGCCGCGGAACACCTCGGCAATGCGGCAGCCGAAATTGACCGTGACATCTTTGAGCAGGCCGCGGGTGATGGCGCTCATGCGCGGCACGCCAACCCAGCGGGTCTGTTCGTCGGGAGAGGGGGTGAGTTCACCGTTGCGGTAGTTGTACAGCTGCGGCTTCCACTGCTCGGCCCAGCCGGCGGCGACCCACTGCTGCACCTGCTCGACGAAGCGCCGATCACGGGCAGTGAAGTACTGCGCGCCAAGGTCGAGGGCGCCGGCCTCGCTGCGCTTGCTGGCCATGCGCCCGCCACTGCCGTGGCCTTTATCGAACAAGTGGACAGACTGCCCGGCCTTTTGCAGCGCCTGGGCGGCGGACAGGCCGGCGATACCGGCACCGATGATGGCAATAGGTACTGTCATGATGGCCTCTTCGAACCTTGCTGTAGGCAGACTACGCTGACAGGCAAACCTGTACAATGCACAATCTTTGTATAAGGTTATTCCGCTTCATAGGACATGTTGGCCTATGGTTATCCGAGAGCGATTGGTCTGGAAAAGTGCCTTGTTCTTAAAAATAGACCATGGCCGCACGCTGCGAGGACACAGCCATGCATATATTGCTGACAGGTGGTACCGGGTTGATCGGCAAGCACCTTTGCCAGTACTGGCTCGGCAAGGGCCATCGGCTTACCGTGTGGAGCCGGCGCCCTGAACAAGTGCCGCGATTGTGTGGTAGCGGGGTGCGTGGCATTGGCCGGCTGGAGGATTTGGGGGCCGACGAGCAGGTGGATGCGGTAGTCAATCTGGCCGGTGCGCCGATCGCCGATCGGCCTTGGTCGGGCTCGCGGCGTAACCTGCTGTGGGCCAGCCGCATCACGCTCACCGAGCAATTGCTGGCGTGGCTTGGCAGCCGTGAGCAGCGCCCCGAGGTGCTGATTTCCGGCTCCGCTGTGGGCTGGTATGGCGACGGCGGCGAGCGCGAGCTGACTGAAAACTCGCCGCCGGTTCGCGAAGACTTCGCCAGCCAACTGTGCATCGCCTGGGAAGAAACCGCCCAGCGTGCGCAGCAGCTTGGCTTGCGCGTGGTACTGGTGCGCACCGGGCTGGTGCTGGCCAGTGACGGTGGCTTTTTGTCGCGCCTGCGCCTGCCATACAAGCTGGGGCTAGGCGGGCCGCTGGGTGATGGTCGGCAATGGATGCCGTGGGTGCATATCGACGACCAGATCGCCCTGATTGATTTTCTCTTGCAGCATAAGGATGCCAGCGGTCCCTATAATGCCTGCGCGCCAGAGCCAGTGCGCAACCGTGATTTCGCCAAGGCGCTGGGGCGTGCGCTGCATCGGCCAGCGTTCATGCCAATGCCCGGCCTGTTGCTCAAGGCCAGCCTCGGCGAGCTGTCGACCTTGCTGCTTGGTGGCCAGCGGGCGCGCCCGGTGCGCTTGCTGGCAGCAGGTTTCACCTTCCGCTTCAACGATCTGCAATCGGCCCTGGGCAACCTGTCCAGCCGCCTCTGACATAGGACGCTGCATGACTGATCACGCTCTGCTGCTGGTCAACCTCGGTTCCCCGGCCTCCACTTCGGTGGCCGATGTGCGCCGCTACCTCAACCAGTTCCTCATGGACCCGTACGTGGTCGACCTGCCCTGGCCGGTGCGGCGGCTGCTGGTGTCGCTGATCCTGATCAAACGCCCGGAGCAGTCGGCGCACGCCTATGCCTCGATCTGGTGGGATGAAGGCTCGCCGCTGGTTGTGCTGACCCGGCGCCTGCAGGCGGCGATGGTCGAGCACTGGCCGCACGGGCCGGTGGAAGTTGCCATGCGCTACGGCGAGCCGGCGCTGCCTGAGGTGCTGGCGCGTCTGGCAGCACAAGGTGTGCGCAAGGTGACACTGGCGCCGCTTTATCCACAGTTCGCCGACAGCACAGTCACCACGGTGGTGGAACAGGCACGGCAGACGCTGGCCGAGCGCCAGCTGCCGTTGCAGCTGCGTGTGCTGCAGCCGTTCTATGACCATCCCGAGTACATCGATGCGCTGGTTGCCAGTGCCCGTCCGTACCTTGAGCAGGATTTCGACCATCTGCTGCTGAGCTTCCATGGCTTGCCGGAGCGGCACCTGAAGAAGCTCTACCCGACCGGCAAGCATGATCTGCGCGCAGCCGACTGCTGCCGTGATGCCAGTGCCGAGGTGCGTGCCGTGTGTTACCGCGGACAGTGCCTGGCCACCGCCAAGGCCTTTGCGACGAAGATGGGCATCCCGGATGGCAAGTGGTCGGTCTCTTTCCAGTCGCGGTTGGGGCGTGACAAGTGGATCGAACCCTACACCGAGACGCGCCTGGACGAGCTGGCCAAGGCCGGGGTGAAAAAGCTGCTGGTGATGTGCCCGGCGTTCGTTGCCGATTGCATTGAAACGCTGGAAGAGATCGGCATGCGTGGCAGCGAGCAGTTTGTCGAGGCGGGCGGCAAGGAGCTGGTGCTGGTGCCGTGCCTGAATGATCACCCGGAGTGGGTGAAAGTGTTGGCGGGGATGTGCGAAAAGGCCTGAATTAAGGGGGCTGCAAAGCAGCCCCACAGGCTTCAAGGCAACTGATCATCCAGTTTCTTGTGCTTCCAGCCATCATTGCCCGGCAGGATCAGGTTCAGGGCAATGGCCACGATAGCGCACAGGGCAATACCCTTGAGGCCCCAGTCGTCCGGGCCGTCGCCGCTGCCGATCAGCACGCCGCCAATACCGAATACCAGGGTCACCGAAACGATCACCAGGTTGCGCGCTTCGGCCAGGTCGATCTTGTGGCGGATCATGGTGTTCATGCCCACCGCCGCGATCGAGCCGAACAGCAGGCACAGAATGCCGCCCATCACCGGGACCGGGATGCTTTGCAGCAGCGCGCCGAACTTGCCGATGAAGGCCAGGGTGATGGCGAATACCGCCGCCCAGGTCATGATCTTCGGGTTGTAGTTTTTGGTCAGCATCACCGCGCCGGTCACTTCGGCGTAGGTGGTATTGGGCGGGCCACCGAACAGGCCAGCTGCCGTGGTGGCCAGGCCGTCACCCAGCAGCGTACGGTGCAGGCCGGGCTTCTTCAGGTAGTCGCGGCCAGTCACGCTGCCGACTGCAATCACCCCGCCGATGTGCTCGATCGCTGGCGCCAGGGCAACCGGAACGATGAACAGGATGGCCTGCCAGTTGAACGCCGGCGCGGTGAAGTTGGGGATTTCCAGCCACGGTGCAGCGGCGATCTTGGCGGTGTCGACCACGCCAAAGGCGAACGACAAGGCGAAGCCCACCAGTACGCCGGAGATGATCGGCACCAGGCGGAAAATGCCTTTGCCGAACACGGCGACGATCAAGGTCGTCAGCAGCGCAGGCATGGAGATCAGCATGGCGGTCTTGTACGGCATGAGTGCCGCGCCATCACCACCCTTGCCCATCGCCATGTTGGCGGCGATCGGGGCCATGGCCAGGCCGATGGAAATGATCACCGGGCCGATCACCACCGGCGGCAGCATGCGGTCGATGAAACCGGTGCCTTTGACCTTCACCATCAGGCCCATGAAGGTGTACACGAAACCTGCCGCCATCACGCCGCCCATGGTCTCGGCCAGGCCGAACTGGCCCTTGGCGAGGATGATCGGAGTGATGAAGGCAAAGCTCGAAGCCAGGAATACCGGTACCTGACGGCCGGTAACCAGCTGGAACAACAGGGTGCCGATGCCGGCGGTGAACAGGGCCACGTTCGGGTCGAGGCCGGTGATCAGTGGCATCAGCACCAGCGCGCCGAATGCCACGAAGAGCATCTGCGCGCCCGAGACGACCTGGCGCCAGAGCGGGTCGTTGAAGCCGTCCTGCATGGTCAGGCGTCCTTCTGCTTGGTGCCGAAGATCTTGTCACCGGCATCGCCCAGGCCTGGGACGATGTAACCATGTTCGTTCAGGCGCTGGTCGACCGAGGCGGTGTAGATCTGTACGTCCGGGTGGGCTTTCTCCACGGCGTTGATGCCTTCTGGCGCGGCGACCAGCACCATGGCGCGGATTTCCTTGCAGCCGGCCTTCTTCAGCAGGTCAATGGTGGCGACCATCGAGGCACCGGTGGCGAGCATCGGGTCGATGATCAGGGCCAGGCGCTGGTTGATGTCCGGCGCGAGTTTTTCCAGGTAGGTGTGTGCTTCGAGGGTTTCTTCGTTGCGAGCAACGCCGACAGCGCTGACCTTGGCGCCCGGGATCAGGCTGAGCACGCCGTCGAGCATGCCGATACCGGCGCGCAGGATCGGCACCACGGTGATCTTCTTGCCGGCGATTTTTTCAACTTGCACCTTGCCGCACCAGCCGTCGATCTCGTAGGTTTCGAGGGGCAGGTCCTGGGTGGCTTCGTAGGTCAGTAGCGCGCCGACTTCCTGGGCAAGTTCGCGAAAATTCTTGGTGCTGATATCGGCACGGCGCATGAGGCCGAGCTTGTGGCGGATCAGCGGATGACGGATCTCACGAGTAGGCATGGGGGGCTCCGAAAGGCGGGCAAAAAAACCGCGATAGATTAATCTATTCAGCCTTTGCTGTCGTGTAGTCCTTTTGCACGTTAGTCCATAAATGCTTGATCTGTGACGAGCGGATGCGTACCTTTGCCCGCTTTTCCAAAATGCCCCCTGGAGAGCGCCATGTCCGCCGATCTCGAGCACATCCGTCAAGTCATGTGCGAAGCAGACTGCCTGTACAACGAAGCCGAAGTCGAAGCGGCCATCGCCAAGGTCGGCGAGCAAATCAGCAAGGACCTGCACGACACCAACCCTGTGGTGTTCTGCGTGATGAACGGCGGCCTGATCTTCGCCGGCAAGCTGCTGACACACCTGCAGTTCCCGCTGGAGGTCTCGTACATCCATGCCACCCGTTACCGCAACCAGACCAGCGGCGGCGAATTGTTCTGGAAAGCCAAGCCGGAAGTGTCGTTCATCGACCGTGACGTGCTGATCGTCGATGACATCCTCGACGAAGGCCACACGCTCAGTGCCATCATCGAGTTCTGCAAGCATGCCGGTGCGCGTGCGGTGCACACCGCCGTGCTGATCGACAAGGACCACGACCGCAAGGCCAGCCCGGGCCTGAAGGCCAGCTATGCCGGCCTGCCCTGCATCGATCGCTATATCTTCGGTTACGGAATGGACTATAAAGGCTACTGGCGTAACGCAAACGGCATTTTCGCTGTGAAGGGACTTTAACCATGAGCCAGCCTGCATTTATCGACCAAACGTTGTTGACCGGGCTGGCGCAAAAAGCCGCCGATGCGCCGCGTCTGCGGCACCATCACAACTTTCATGACATGGAAGACCCTTGCCACCGCCTGGCGATCGGCATGCAGCCCTCGACCTATATCGCACCGCACCGGCACCTGAGCGACGACAAGGCAGAAACCTTGCTGGTGCTCAAGGGCCGCCTCGGTCTGTTGCTGTTCGATGAGCAGGGCGCGCTGACCAGCACGCGCCTCCTCGAAGCTGGCGGCGAGTGCATGGGGGTGGATCTGCCGCCGGGCGTCTACCATGGCCTGGTGGCGCTTGACGTCGACACCATCATGTTCGAATGCAAGGCCGGCCCTTATCGCCAGCTGGTCGAGGGTGAGCACGCGCCCTGGGCGCCACGTGAAGGTGAAGCCGGCGTGGCTGAATACCAGGCCTGGATGCTCGCGCAGTTCGATTGAGGTCTGCCCTTGCCTGCATGCTAGAGTGCTCCTTCATGCCAAGGAGCCTCACATGCGTGCGATTCTTCCCCTGCTGCTGGCGATGAGCCTACCTCTCGCCGCCGCACCGCTGCACAGCCAGTTCCTCCCGCCCGATGACCAATCCCTGCGCCAGGAAGCGCCGACCGGTCAGCAATTGTTGCAAGTGACCGACTACTCGGTGGTGGTCGGGGCCCAGCGCCAGTCTGACCAACAGCCGATCCCGATCACCGCTTCGCTGCAAATGCGCCTGAAAGGCAAGCCGCTGAGCAAGGGCGCGACCATCAGCCAGGTGCTGCTCAATTTCGATGGTGAAGCGGGCAAGAGCCTGAAGAAGCCGATGTACGACGAAAAGACCCGGACCTTGAGCCTGAATTACCCGGTCAGCGATTACCGGGTGATCATGGACCTGCTGCGCAACGAGACCGTCTATGTGCAGTTCCTGACCTACGCCAATGGCCACATCTGGGCCGACCTGCACACCGGTACCGTACGTTCGCGTTGAGGCGTGCCGCCTGAGGGAGGTAAACTGCCGGCCTTCGAAATTCCATGATGGTCAGTTGGAGCCGGCAATGCGCAAAGACAAGAAGCAGGTGATTGGTGACGAAATCAGCGACGACTACATCAAGTCGTTCCTCCAGTTCGAGCCGGCCGATGGCCTGACCTCGCCTTCGCACCACAAGCTGATCAAAGGCTACCGTGGCCTGCGTGTCGATGACTTCGAGCGCTTCGTGGGCTTCTTTGTCGAAGCAGGCCTGGATCTCGATGGCAAGGACGAACACGGCAAGACCTTCGTCGAAGTGATTGCCGACCAGCGCAACGCGCCAGAGTACGTCGAGATCATCGCCAAAGCTCGCGGCTGATCAAGCCCAGGCACAAAAAAACGCCCCGAGGGGCGTTTTTTCGTTTCAGGCCGGTCAGGCGTAGTGCTTGGCCGGGCTGTCTTCCACCAATTCCAGCGCCACATCGTTGTCGGCACTGATCTTGCGGTACAGCGCTGCATCGGTGGCCAGGGCCTTCTCGCGGGCCGGGAAGATTTCCTTGAGCTTGGCAGCCCAGGTACCTTTGGCCTGCTCGGGGAAGCAGCGCTCGATCAGTTCGAGCATGATCGACACGGTCACCGAAGCACCCGGCGAAGCGCCGAGCAGTGCCGCCAGGCTGCCGTCCTGTGCCGAGACCAGTTCGGTACCGAACTGCAGGATGCCGCCTTTTTTCGGGTCCTTTTTGATGATCTGCACGCGCTGGCCAGCCACTTCCAGGCGCCAGTCTTCAGCTTTGGCCTGTGGATAGAAGCGGCGCAGGGATTCCAGGCGCTGTTCCATCGACTGCATCACTTCGCTGACCAGGTACTTGGTCAGGTCCATGTTATCGCGGGCCACGGCCAGCATCGGGCCGATGTTGCCCATGCGCACCGACAGCGGCAGGTCCATCAAGGAACCGTGCTTGAGGAACTTGGTGGTGAAACCGGCATAGGGGCCGAACAGCAACGAGGTCTTGCCGTCCACCACACGGGTGTCCAGGTGCGGTACCGACATTGGCGGTGCACCCACCGCCGCCTGGCTGTACACCTTGGCCTGGTGCTGCTTGACGATTTCCGGGTTGTCGCAACGCAGCCACTGGCCGCTGACCGGGAAGCCGCCGAAGCCTTTGCTTTCCGGGATGCCGGACATTTGCAGCAGCGGCAGGGCCGCGCCGCCAGCGCCGAGGAACACGAAGCGGGCGTCGACTTCGCGAGCGCCGCCGCTGTTGACGTCCTTGATGCTGACAGTCCAGCCGCTGCCGTTACGGCGCAGGCCGACGACTTTCTTGCTGTACTTGACCTGCGCATCCGGGGTGTCGCCCAGCACTTTGAGCAGCTTGTTGGTCAATGCCCCGAAATTGACGTCGGTGCCTTTGGCCACACGGGTTGCGGCGATGTGCTGGTCGGCCGGGCGGCCTGGCATCATCAGCGGCATCCACTGGTTCATCACGGCCTTGTCTTCGGTGTACTCCATCTCAGCGAAGGCGTGATGCTGCTTGAGCATCTCGAAACGCTTCTTGAGGAAGGACACACCCTTGTCACCTTCGACGTAGCTCAGGTGTGGGACCGGGTTGATGAATGCACGTGCCGAGCCGAAGGTGTTCTTCTTGCTCAGGTAAGCCCAGAACTGGCGCGAGACCTCGAACTGGGTATTGATGTGCACGGCCTTCTTGATGTCAATGCTGCCATCGGCGGCCTGAGGCGTGTAGTTGAGCTCGCACAGGCCGGCGTGACCGGTACCTGCGTTGTTCCAGGGGTTGGAGCTTTCCGCGGCTCCGGAGTCCATTGCCTCGACGACCTCAAGCTTCAGGGTCGGGTCAAGCTCCTTGAGCAGTACGGCCAGGGTGGCACTCATGATGCCCGCGCCTACCAGTACCACATCAACCGATTCGTTCTGCGCCATTTAACGCGTCTCCACAATCTACAGCTACCTAATTGACAGCATAGGACCACTGGGGTTGCCAGGATCGCCATGTCCGACTCTTCGCAGTTCTTGCCACTTCCGCGGACACCGCCAATCAGTCTTTGGGTTCAGGTATTGAACGCCGTTTGCCACAGGTGCGGCAATTCGACTTATGGTCAAGGTGTCGTGCGTGCGCTATGGAACGACCTCAGGCACTCATCCGAAATGAGCGCTTCAGCCGCCTGTTCAGGGCTGTTCGGGACACATCTGCCGCTTTTGCACATGCCAGACTGTTCATTTGCTCGCCACACTCTTGTGAAGTAGTGAAAACCGTTTTTTCACGCTCTTTTGGAGTCGTGAACCTCAAAAGGGGACTGCGCGATGGCAACCCGCAGGTTCATGCAGTGCGAAGGGCCGGAAAAGCAGGCACGACAGCCGATGCAAGACCTGAGTGGAAGGCTCTCTGTGGGCGAAGCGGGTGAAGGTGCCGGGGTCAATCGGCAAATGCGGGGCCCGATCAGGAGACGTCCTTATAATCGGGGGGAGATTATAACGATGTCGCGGGCAGAAAGGTCGTAATTCGCGGTTTTTATTGCAGCGTTTGTCAGGCTGCGAGGATGCGCTGGTGCCAACGGCGGCTTGCAGGGTTGCAAGCCCGGGCTTCGGCGGGCAACTCACGGCCCAGCCAGGCGAGCTGAATTACGCTGATCTGCACCCATCCGCTACCGCTTGGCGCCTGGCTGCATTGCTTGAAGGCCAGGCATTTACCCTCTTCGTCGAGGCGGGCATAGGCATTGCGGCGCGGGCGTTGGCAGAGCAGTGTCCAGAGCGAGGCCATGGCGGTACCTCCTGTGCGTTTGGGCTTGGCGCAAGGATAAGGGCGCGGCCATGAAACGATTGTGACAAGCGGGCCGGACCGATGACTGGTTTGCGCCTGGCTGGGTATACTGTGGGCCTTTGCCGCATTTTCTGGAGAAACGCGCATGTTGCAACGTCTGTTGTTCGGTTTGATTGCCGTAGCCAGCCTCAGCCTGGTCGGTTGTGCCCACAGCCCGCAACAACTCAGCCCGCAACCCACGCTCAAGGCTCAGCTTGAGCCAGTCGGCCACGGCCAGCCGGTGGTGGTCAAGGTGGTCGACGGGCGTGCTTCGCAGTCCCTGGGTACCCGGGGTGGCATGTACCCTGAAACCAGCACCATCAGCGTCAGTGGCAATGATGTCGTGCCCAAGCTGCAGGCCCAGGCCGAAGCCGCCGTGCGCCTGCTCGGATTCACCCCTACGGCGAACGCCTACAACGCACCGCAGCTGACCGTGACCCTGGCCGAGCTGAAGTACCAGTCGCCGAAAGATAACCTGTACGTAACCGAAGCCACCATCGGCGCTACCTTCCGTGCCGATGTGCAAAATGCCAATCGCCGTTACAGCGGCCGCTACGGCGCTTCGCTTGACCAGCGCTTCGGCATGGCGCCGAACCAGGACACCAACACCACCCTGGTGAGTGATGTGCTGAGCGATGCGCTGACCCGCCTGTTCAAGGACCCGACCATCGGTCAGGTGCTGGGCGAATAAGTCTCACGCTACAAGCGAAAACCCGCTACCTGTGTGCCAGGTAGCGGGTTTTTTATTGTGGGTACCTAGGCGGCTTGTATCTGAAAATCCAGCAAGCTGACGCCGGTGCCCGCATCCACCTCGGGCAGGTCCTCGTGCACATGCCCACCCAGCGCGCAGTAGACCAGCCACTGGCGGTCCTGGACATTGATGGCAAACCCATCGATCAACGCCTGCTGCTCATCACTCTGAGCCACGAGATAGAGGCGGTCCTGGTTTTCGGCGTGCAGCATCAACAAGCTCCGGTGCGGGAAAAGGCCGATAGAGTGGCCTGCCTTGATGACGGGCATGTGACGGATGAAATTTAGTGACACTTTGTCGCCAAGGCCGGGCGATCGGGTAGGACTCCGGTAGAATGCCGGGCTTCGCTGTGGCTATGACCGAGGTTGCGTGATGTCGTTGCAAGTGCTCTGGGGCTTTCTTTCCGCCCACCCGACCAAGCTGATCAATCTGCTGGCGCTGTTGCTGACCTGCCCAGGTGGGTTGCTGCTGCAGAGTGCACGGCGGCGTGAGGTGATCACCCGCGAGCGTTTGGCGGTTGAAGAGGGGCCAGCGGATGCCTTCGTCCAGCGCGTGCCACGCTACTACTACATCCTCGGTTTTTCCTGCCTGGCCATGGCCTTGCTGCTGTCCTGGTTCAGCACCTGGGTCTGAATCCGCTGGGGCTGCAAAGCAGCCCCAGCGATTGATCAGGCAACTGGCGCCTGCTGCCTGACCTGGTACTGGTTGCGCACCGGCGTCGCATACTGCAACACCAGGTACGGCCGCTGCTCCTCGGGGCAGGCATCCAGGCGGCGCTGCCATTCTTCCCTGGCCTTGGCCAGCTCTTCAGCCGGGAACACATTCTCGGCGCTCGGCACCTGCAGTGCCTCGTCTTTCTCGCTCCACATCGCATAAGCCAGGTAATGCACCGGGAACAGGCGGTAACCGCCGAGGATCTGCCGGTCGGTTTCCTGTGCCAGCTGCTTGGTGTCCTCGTAGTACTCGGTCACCGGCGGGGCGAAGTTGATATGCACCCGGCCCTTGTAGCCGGTGATGCCCTTGGCGATGCTGTTGTCGTCCTCGCCGGGCGCCTTCTTGTAGGTACCGGTTGTGGCGCGGATGTACAGCTCGCGGGCCTTGGCCTGGTCGCAAGGGTCGTATTCGTAGCTGATTGAAACCGGGATCAGGTTCAGGCTCTGTATCACCGCACCGAACGGCTCGTCCTTGCGGCTCATGTGGAACATCTTGAGGATCGCCGAATCGGTACGGTCGTCACCGTCCTTGGCACGGCCTTCGGCCTGGGCGATCCAGATCGAGGTGCCGTCATTGCGGATCGAATGGTTGATGTAGGCCGAGAGCAGCTGGTAAGCCGCAAGCTTTTCGCGGCGGCCACTGATCGAACGGTGCACGATGAAGCTCTTGTTCAGGCGCATCATGTCGCTGACGAACGGCTTCTGCAGCAGGTTGTCGCCGATGGCGATGCGCGGTGTCGGCAGGCCGGCGTGGTACACCGCGTAGTTGACGAAGGCCGGGTCCATGACGATGTCGCGGTGGTTGGCCAGGAACAGATAGGCCGTGCCCGACTTGAGCTGTTCGACGCCGGAGTAGGTGACGCCGTCGGTGGCACGTTCGATGGTCTGGTCGACGTAGTATTCGACTTTGTCCTGCAGGGTCGACACGCAGGTGACACCGGAGAATTCTTTGCGCAGGCGGCGGGCGATCAGCGGCTTGAGCAGCCAGCCGAGGGTGCCGGCGGCGCGCGGGAATTTGAAGTGGGTGAGGATATCGAGGAATGCCGGGTCGCTGAGCAGGCGTGCCAGAACGGCAGGGACCTCAGCGTCGTCGTACGGTCGGATGGCATCGAATTCGCCCATCATGCTCTCTTGTTGGAAACGGCTAGGGTAATAAGGTAAGGGGTGGGGCCCGAAAAACGGCTCGGGCACACGCAAGCCCTGTAAACAGACCGGCAATTATACGCACAAGTCACCCCGGAGGCCGCGATGCTCGAACAAGCGTTCTACGATTGCCCTTATTGTGGCGAGGAAGTCGAAACGACAGTGGACCTGTCCGGGGGGGACCAGGAGTACTTCGAGGACTGCCAGGTGTGCTGCAAGCCTATCCGCTTTGTGCTGCAGGTTCATGGCGACGAATGGATGCTGGATGTCTACGGTGAGAACGACTGATGCGGCGAATCTACGAACCGGAAAACCTGCTGGAAGCCGAAATGCTGGTGGGCATGCTCGCCAGCGAGGGCATCGAAGCGCACCTGGCCGGCCGCGACCTGATGGGCGGTGCGGGTGAATTGCCGTTGCAGGGCTTGCTCGGGCTTGCAGTGCCCGACGAACAGGCCGAATACGCACGGCAACTGATCGATGCGTACAATGGTGCCGAGCCGCTTGCCGGCGACGAGCCGGAGAGTCATCCCGGTACCTTGATCTGCTAGGTTCTGAAATCGCCCATGTGTGGACGTTATGCCCTGTTTCGCTGGCCCCAGGCGCTGGCCAGCCTGCCGGGTTTCCCTGCCGGCCAGCCGGCCCAATGGAACATCTCGCCCGGTGCCACGGTGCTGATCCAGCGCCAGCTCGACGGTCAGCAGCAACTGGCCAAGGCGCGCTGGGGGCTGACCCCCGCCTGGCTCACTGACCTTTCCCGCACCCCTGCCCATGCCCGGGCCGAGACCTTGGCCGAGCAGCCGATGTTCCGCGAAGCGCTGCGCCTGCGCCGTTGCCTGATGCCGGCCAACGGTTTCTACGAGTGGCGCGGCTCGGTGCGCAAACGGCCTTACTGGCTGACGCCTGGGGAGGGCGCATCCTTGTATTTTGCCGCCGTGTGGGAAGCCTATCCGGTGCAAGACCAGGTGTGGTTGAGCTGCGCAGTAGTGACTCAGGCCGCGATGAATCAGCGCCGGCCGCTCATTCTCGACGAGGCCGGCCAGGCCGCCTGGCTGGACCCGGACACACCGCTGTCGCGCCTGCATGAGCTGCTCGCCAGCCCGCCGGCGACGTTGCGCGAGCGGGCACTGGCGAACTTCGTCAACGACCCTAAGCTGGACGCGCCGGAGTGTCTTACACCGGCTTAGATAAAATCTTACCTGCGGCTATGGCGGCGCACGGGCGACTCAGCCTAGGATACGGCGCATGTAAAAAGGGAGTGTTTTCATGCGTAAGTCTTTTGTCGTCAGCCTGTTGAGTGCTGGCATCCTGCTGGCCGGCTGCCAGGCGGTGAATACCACCAGCGGCGGTGCTGTCGGCGTCGAGCGCCAGCAGTACATGTTCAGCATGCTGTCGACCGATGAGGTCAACCAGATGTACGCCCAGTCGTACCAGCAGACCCTCGGCGAGGCGTCGAGCAAGGGTGTGCTGGACAAGTCAAGCGCCGATGCCAAGCGCGTGCAGGCCATTGCCAGTCGGCTGATTGCCCAGGCGCCCAAGTTCCGCCCCGATGCCGCGCAATGGAACTGGGAAGTCAACGTCATCAAGAGTGACGAGCTCAATGCCAACTGCGGGCCGGGCGGCAAGATCATCGTCTACACCGGCTTGATCGACCAGCTCAAGCTCACCGATGCGGAGATTGCCGCAGTGGTCGGCCACGAAATTGCCCACGCCTTGCGTGAGCACAGCCGCGAAGCGATGTCCAAGGCCTACGGCGTGCAAATGGCCCGTCAGGGCGCGGGCGCCTTGTTCGGCCTTGGCCAGGACAGCATGGCCATGGCCGACGCCGTGGTGAACTACTCGATGACCCTGCCCAACAGCCGCGCCAACGAGAACGAGGCCGATCTGATTGGCCTGGAACTGTCGGCGCGTGCCGGTTATGACCCGAATGCCGCGATCACGTTGTGGAACAAGATGAGCAAGGCTTCGGAGGGCGCACCGCCCGAGTTCATGAGCACTCACCCGGCGTCCAGCAGCCGGATTGCTTCGTTGCAGGCAGCGATTCCGAAGGTGATGCCGCTGTACGAAGCCGCGAAACAGTAAAACGATGGGGGCCGCAAAGCGGCCCCTTTTTTTCAGGTCAGCCTATCCAGCCACTGGTCTTCATCGCCGAGTACACGGCGACGATCGCCAGCACGAAGAACGCGGTAGCCGCCAAGCGACGAATCAGCGTCAGTGGCAGTTTTTCCGCAGCGAAGTTACCCGCCAGCACCACCGGCACGTTGGCAATCAGCATGCCCAGGGTCGTCCCGAGAATAACCAGGATCAGGTGCGGATACTGGGCAGCCAGCATCACCGTGGCGACTTGGGTCTTGTCACCGATCTCGGCCAGGAAGAAAGCGATCAGCGTGGTCAGGAACGGACCGAAGCGGCGTGCCGGGTTCTCGTCATCGTCCATCTTGTCCGGCACCAGGGTCCACAGCGCGGTGGCGGTGAAGCTCGCGGCAAGGATCCAGTGCAGCACCGATTCGCTGAAGAAACTACCAAACCAGGCACCCACGGCACCGGCCGCGGCATGGTTGGCCAAGGTAGCAGCAATGATGCCGGCGATGATTGGCCAAGGCTTGCGGAAGCGGGCGGCGAGGATGAGCGCGAGCAGTTGCGTCTTGTCGCCGATTTCGGCCAAGGCAACGATTGCGGTGGGGACCAACAGAGATTCCAGCATCAGGGTTCCTACGGGGGCGGGTCGACACGGCTATGACACGAACAGCCTCCCCGCCCCGGGTAAGGTGTGCGTGTCATAGGTCTTGTCAAACCGAGGACCTGTCTGTGCAGGTCGCTGGGTCGCACGCGCCATGGCCTGTGGGCCAAGTATGTTGACGCGTACCGGGCGAGCAGGGCGCTCGCGGGAGACTACTCCCCTAGGACGGTGCGGATTCTGCCTAGCCGAAACGCTTTCGGCAAGCGCTGTTTTTATCCGCGTGTTGCCCGATAGATACGGAAGCCATCGGCCTCAGCGCAGGTCTGGCAGTTGCCCAAGGCATCCTCTATCAGAGGCTGATAACGCAGGAAGCTATTCGCCACAAGGCGCATTTCGCCACCTTTTCGAAGATGTTGGCCGGATTTTTTCAGCAGGTTTTCCGACGCCTGGTAATTAGTGTGCACCCCGGTGTGGAACGGTGGGTTACTCAGGATCAGGGACAGGTCGGCGGGCGCAGCATCGATGCCATCGCCGCTGATGACTTCACCTTCAAGGTTGTTGGCTGCCAGGGTCAGGCGGCTGGCGGCCACGGCGAAGGCATCGACATCCAGCAGTGTGACCCGGCTCTGTGGATAACGGCGTTTGACCGTGGCACCCAGCACGCCAGCACCACAGCCGAAGTCGAGCACATGCCCGGCCGGCAGGTTGTCCAGGTGCTTGAGCAGCAGAGCGGTGCCGCGGTCGAGGCGGCCGTGGCTGAACACCCCCGGCAGGCTCACCACCTGCAGCGGGCCGTCTTCAAGGTCGAGGGTGAAGCGCTCGGCCAGGCTTTCCAGCGGTTTGGCCTGCGGGGCGTTGTCCACGGTGACCTGCCACAGCTGGCAATGCCGTGCGCTGTCCAGTTTGCGCGGCTTGCCAAAAGCCTGCAGCTGCTTGGCCGCACCTTCGATGCCGCCGCGCTTTTCACCCACCAGGTACAGCGCGCGGCCCGCCAGGCCGGATGCCAGGGCATTGAGCAGGTAGGCCGCCAGTTCGCGGGACTTGGGCAGGAACAGCACGGCCGCCTCGAAGGCGACCGGCGGCACGTCGACGCCGTAGTGGCTGCGCCCGGCGAAGCGGCTGTCGAGCATGGCCTGGTCGCCGGCATGCCAGGTCCAGCCATGGGCTTGGGGCAGCTGCGCGAGCAGGCCGTCGGCGGGGGCGCCGGCGAGCAGCAGCGGGCCCTGGAACAGCTCTGCCTGGCGGAGCAACACTTCACTGCGCGGGTCCATGGACAACGCCTCCTGAAAAAGTGGCGCAGTGTACCAGAGCCGGGAGCGGGGCTGAGCTGGCGCTCAGCTGACCACGCGGCGTGGCTGGCCTTCGAAGAAAGCCTTGGCGTTTTCGCTGAGCTGGCCGACGATGCGCTGGCGCGACTCCACCGCGCCCCAGGCGCTGTGCGGGGTGATCAGCAGGCGTGGGATGCCCTCCTCCAGCAGCGGGTTGCCATTGACCGGTGGCTCGACGCTCAACACATCGGTGGCCGCCCCGCCCAGGTGGCCGTTGCGCAAGGCGTCGGCCAGGGCCTGTTCGTCGATCAGGCCGCCACGGGCGGTGTTGACCACCAGCGCGCCTTTTTTCAGCAGTGCCAGCTCGCGGGCGCCGATCATGTGCCGGGTGTGCTCGTTGAGCGGGCAATGCAGGGTCAGCGCGTCGACCTGCGGCAGCAGTTCGTCCAGGGCCAGGCGATCATCACGGGCCGGGCGGCCAGGGATCTGCCCGCTCAGCACGCGCATGCCGAAGGCTTCGGCCAGCCGCGCCACTGCGCCGCCCAGTTCGCCATGGCCAAGCAGACCGAGGGTCTTGCCTTCCAGTTCGACGATCGGGAAGTCCAGCAGGCAGAACTGGCTGGCCTGGGCCCACTGGCCGTCGGCCACCGCCTGGTTGTAATCGCACAGGCGCGTGGCCAGGGCCAGCAGCAGAGCGAGGGTGTGCTGCGCCACCGACGGTGTGCCATAGCCCTGGCAGTTGCAGACGGTGATGCCTTGGGCGCGAGCAGCTGCCAGGTCGACATTATTGGTGCCGGTGGCGGCCACCAGGATCAGCTTCAGCTGCGGGTTGGCAGCCAGTGCGGCGGCATCGAGCATGACCTTGTTACTGACCACCGCGACAGCGCCCTGCAGGCGTTCGGCGACCTGCTCCGGGCGGGTGGCGGCAAACAGCTCGAATTCATCGAACTGTTGCTGCAACGGCGACAGGTCGAGGTCGCCAAGGTCCAGGGACTGGTGATCGAGAAACACGGCGCGGCGCAAGCTGGGCATCAGTGAGGCTCCGGTGGCAGGGCAGGGGTTGATCCATCAACCCGCACAATGCCACTCATACCTCGCACAGCCAAATCATTCCTTCGGCTGATTTGACGGTCACATTCAGCTACTACAGTACTTCCAGACTTGTTCGGCATGCTTTTCAGAAAAGGGACCACCATGTTGCAGACCCGCATCATCAAGCCCGCCGAGGGCGCCTATGACTTCCCTCTGTTGATCAAGCGCCTGCTGATGTCCGGCAGCCGTTACGAAAAGACTCGCGAGATCGTCTACCGCGATCAGCTGCGCCTGACGTATCCACAGCTCAACGAGCGTATCGCCCGCCTCGCCAACGTGCTGACCGAAGCCGGGGTCAAGGCCGGTGACACCGTGGCAGTGATGGACTGGGACAGCCACCGTTACCTCGAATGCATGTTCGCCATCCCGATGATCGGCGCGGTGGTGCACACCATCAACGTGCGCCTGTCGCCCGAGCAGATCCTCTATACCATGAACCACGCCGAAGACCGCTTCGTGCTGGTCAACAGCGACTTCATCGGCCTCTATCAAGCCATCGCCGGGCAACTGACCACGGTCGACAAGACGCTGCTGATCAGCGATGGCCCGGACAAGACCGCCGACCTGCCGAACCTGGTCGGCGAGTACGAGCAACTGCTCGCCGCCGCGAGCCCACGCTACGACTTCCCCGATTTCGACGAGAACTCGGTGGCCACCACGTTCTATACCACCGGCACCACCGGCAACCCCAAGGGGGTGTACTTCACCCACCGCCAACTGGTACTCCATACCCTTGCAGAGGCCGCAGTGACCGGCAGCATCGACAGTGTGCGCCTGCTTGGCAGCAATGACGTTTACATGCCGATCACGCCGATGTTCCACGTGCATGCCTGGGGCATTCCCTACGCGGCCACCATGCTTGGCATGAAGCAGGTCTACCCGGGCCGCTACGAGCCGGACATGCTGGTCAAATTGTGGCGCGAAGAGAAGGTCACCTTCTCGCATTGCGTGCCGACCATCCTGCAGATGCTGCTCAACTGCCCGTCCTCCCAAGGCGAGCATTTCGGTGGCTGGAAGATCATCATCGGCGGCAGCGCGCTCAACCGGGCGTTGTATGAAGCGGCGTCGGCCCGGGGTATCCAGCTGACCGCAGCGTACGGCATGTCCGAAACCTGCCCGCTGATTTCCGCCGCGCACCTGAACGACGAGTTGCAGGCGGGCAGTGAGGATGAGCGTGTCAGCTACCGCATCAAGGCCGGCGTGCCGGTGCCGCTGGTGGAGGCGGCGATCGTCGATGGCGAGGGCAACTTCCTGCCGGCCGATGGCGAGACGCAGGGTGAACTGGTGCTGCGTGCGCCGTGGCTGACCATGGGTTACTTCAAGGAGCCGGAAAAGAGCGAGGAGCTGTGGCAGGGCGGCTGGTTGCACACCGGTGACGTCGCCACGCTCGACGGCATGGGCTATATCGATATCCGCGACCGCATCAAGGACGTGATCAAGACCGGTGGCGAGTGGATTTCTTCGCTTGACCTCGAAGACCTGATCAGCCGTCACCCGGCCGTGCGCGAAGTGGCGGTGGTCGGGGTCGCCGACCCGCAATGGGGCGAGCGCCCGTTCGCCCTGCTGGTGGTGCGTGACGGCAAGGCGATCGATGCCAAGGCGCTCAAGGAACACCTCAAGCCTTTTGTCGAGGAAGGGCACATCAACAAGTGGGCCATTCCGAGCCAGATCGCCGTTGTTACTGAAATTCCCAAGACCAGCGTCGGCAAGCTCGACAAGAAACGCATCCGCCAGGACATCGTCCAGTGGCAGGCCAGCAACAGCGCCTTCCTGTCGACCTTGTAAGCACTGTGCGGGCCGCGCGCGACGGAACGCGACCCGCATGCTAGACAGCTTAAAGCCTTGCCAAACGAAAAAAATCGGCCATGCTTCAGCTCGGCCAATGCGCTGCCCGAGAAACGCCGGGGCGATTGGGCAGCAGGTGCGCAAATCACACTTTAGAGGGATCTAGCACCTGAGCCTGCTGGCTATAGTCGGGCCCAGGGGATTTTCAGAAATGGGGGAGGGCGGCACGCGCTAGACGTGCCGCTGCAGGGGAAACCTGCACACCGGTCGCTCGGGCCGTTTCTGAAAGGACTCACTGCCATAACAATAAAGTACATGGAGTAGCGTCGATGAAATCTGCAAATCCGTTCTGGCGCCGGGCCAAGTTGCCCCTGGCCGTCAGCCTTGCTTCCACGCTCGCAAGTCCTGCTTTCGCTGTCAGTTTCAACATTGGTGAAATCGAAGGCCAGTTCGACTCGTCGCTCTCCGTCGGGGCCAGCTGGTCTACCGCCAACCCCAACAAGAACCTGATCGGGGTCAACAACGGCGGCAAGGGCCTGTCGCAGACCTCCGACGACGGCCACCTCAACTTTAAAAAGGGTGAAACCTTCTCGAAGATCTTCAAGGGCATCCATGACCTTGAGCTCAAGTACGGCGACACCGGTGTATTCGTACGCGGCAAGTACTGGTACGACTTCGAGCTGAAGGACGAAAGCAGGCCATTCAAGGACATCAGCGATTCCAATCGCAAAGAAGGCGCCAAGTCGTCCGGATCGGAACTGCTCGATGCCTTCGTCTACCACAACTACTCGATCGGCGATCAGCCGGGCTCGGTACGTTTCGGCAAGCAGGTAGTGAGCTGGGGTGAGAGCACCTTCATCGGCGGCGGCATCAACTCGATCAACCCCATCGATGTGGCCGCGTTCCGCCGGCCGGGCGCCGAAATCAAGGAAGGCCTGATCCCGGTCAACATGTTCTACATCTCGCAGAGCCTGACCGATAACCTGTCGGCCGAGGCCTTCTACCAGCTTGAGTGGGACCAGACCGTCGTCGACAACTGCGGCACCTTCTTCTCCCAGCCCGACATCATCGCCGACGGCTGCAGCAACAACCTGCGCGTGCTCAACAGCAGCCGCACGGTGCCGGCAGCCGCGCAGCAATTCCTGGCCACCCGCGGCGTCAACATCAACGAAGAAGGTGTGATGGTGGCCCGTGGCGCGGACCGCGATGCCCGTGACAGCGGCCAGTTCGGCGTGGCCATGCGCTACATGTTCGAGCCGCTGGATACCGAGTTCGGCGCCTATTTCATGAACTACCACAGCCGTGCGCCGATCTTCAGCGCTACCGGCGCCTCGCCGTCGGTATTCGCCGGCCTCAGCCAGTTGCCGGCGCAACTGCGCGCGCTGGCCCCGCTGATCGTGGCGGGTAACTCGAAGTACTTCGTCGAGTACCCCGAAGACATCCGCCTGTACGGCTTGAGCTTCTCTACCACGTTGCCTACCGGCACGGCCTGGAGCGGTGAGGTCAGCTACCGGCCGAACGCGCCGGTGCAGCTGAATACCACTGATATCCTGTTTGCCGGTGTACGCCCGATTGGTGGCGCACTGAGCAATGCCTCGTTGCTGACCGGTACTCCGGGCGAAGACCTTCACGGCTATCGTCGCAAGGAAATCACCCAGTTCCAGACCACCCTGACGCACTTCTTCGACCAGGTGATGGGCGCCAGCCGCATGACCGTGGTAGGTGAGCTGGGCGTCACCCATGTGGGTGGCCTGGAAAACGCCCACGATACCCGTTATGGCCGTGACCCTGTATTTGGCCCTGGGCCGCTACCTGCCACTGGCGGTGCAAATACCTGCCAGGCGCTCAATGCCAGCACCATCGCTGGCGCCGGTGCCGGCGCCTCGACCACCAACCTCAACCGCAAGTGCGAAAACGACGGTTACACCACCAGCACCTCCTGGGGTTACCGCGCCCGGGTCATCTGGGACTACAACGACGTGTTCGCCGGGGTCAACCTCAAGCCCAACGTGGCTTGGTCCCATGACGTATCCGGTTACTCGCCAGGCCCTGGTGGCAACTTTGAGGAAGGGCGCAAGGCGGTCAGCCTGGGCCTGGATGCCGAGTACCAGAACACCTATACCGCCAGCCTGTCGTACACCAACTTCTTCGACGGCAAGTACAGCACCGTGGATGATCGCGACTTTGTCGCCCTCAGCTTCGGCGTGAACTTCTAAGAACACTGATCCAGGACGACACGAGATGAACAAGACCAGAAGTCTGCTGCAAGCCGGTGTACTGGGCCTGTCCCTGCTGGCGACCAGCGTCATGGCTGCGGTATCCGCCGATGAAGCGGCAAAACTGGGCAGCACCCTGACGCCGATGGGCGCGGAAAAAGCCGGTAACGCCGATGGTTCGATCGGCCCGTGGGAGCCGCTGTCGAAGACCGCCGGCAGCGTCGATGCCAAGGGCTTCCTTGCTGACCCGTACGGCAGCGACAAGCCGCTGTTCACCATCACGGCGCAGAATGCCGAGCAGTACAAGGACAAGCTTTCGCCGGGCCAGTTGGCGATGCTCAAGCGCTATCCGGACACCTTCAAGATCCCGGTGTTCAAGACCCACCGGGGTGCCACGGCGCCTGACGATGTATTTGCCGCCATCAAGAAGAACGCCACCGCGACCACCCTGGTCGAGGGCGGTAATGGCCTGAACAACTTCCAGACCGCCGTGCCTTTCCCGATTCCGAAAAGCGGCCTGGAGGTGATCTGGAACCACATCACCCGCTACCGTGGCGGCAGCGTCAGCCGCTTGGTGACCCAGGCAACCCCGCAGCAGAACGGCTCCTACAGCCTGGTTTACTTCGCTGACCAGTTCGTCTTCCGTGACAAGATGAAGGACTACGACCCGAACAACCCAGGCAACATCCTGTTTTACTTCAAGCAGGAAGTGACCGCTCCGGCACGCCTGGCCGGTACCGTGCTGCTGGTGCACGAGACCCTCGACCAGGTCAAGGAACCGCGCAAGGCATGGATCTACAACGCCGGCCAACGCCGTGTGCGCCAGGCGCCGCAAGTGTCTTACGACGGCCCGGGTACCGCAGCCGACGGCCTGCGCACCTCGGACAACCTGGACATGTACAACGGCGCGCCAGACCGCTACGACTGGAAGCTCGAGGGCAAGAAGGAGATGTACATCGCCTCCAACGCCTTCAAGCTGGACGACCCCAAGCTCAAGTACGCCGATATCCTCAAGGCCGGGCACATCAACCAGGACCTGACCCGCTACGAGCTGCGCCGGGTCTGGCATGTGGTCGCGACGCTCAAGCCGGGCCAGCGCCACATCTACGCCAAACGTGACTTCTACATCGACGAGGATACCTGGCAAGCGGCGGTGATCGACCAGTACGACGGCCGCAACCAGTTGTGGCGTGTGTCCGAAGCACATGCCCAGCCGTACTACAACAATCAGGTACCGTGGTACACCCTGGAAGCCATCTACGACCTGCAGTCGGGCCGTTATCTGGCGCTGGGCATGAAAAACGAAGAGAAGAAAGCCTACGACTTCGGCTTCACTGCCAGCAAGGCCGACTTCCAGCCAGCCGCCCTGCGTCAGTCGGGTATCCGTTGAGCTGAACAGCAGCAACGCCGTGTGACCCTCCCAGAACGCCCCGGCTTGCCGGGGCGTTTCTGTTGGACGGGCCGATAAAACCGATGAATACCTCGCCAAAGCCCCGCCCCAGCCCCTGTCCATCAGCCATGTTGCTTTTTGTCGCAGTCTTTTCCAGGCAAAGGGTGCCCATCATCTTCAAATGCGGTGCATTACCCGCTAGTCTCGCAAACATCCGTACCGCCGTAGTTTTCCCAACAGAACGAGCCGGCCATGACAGATCTGTCCCGTACGCATGGATTCGCCAGCCAGGCCCTGGGCCTGCTGGACGGGCGTTTCTACCGTCCTCCACAGCCGGACGGGCACGTGCCGCGTGCACGCCTGTGCCAGCGCCTGCAGGGCGGCCTGGGTGGGCGCTTGCTGCTGGTCAACGCCCCCGCAGGCTTTGGCAAAAGCTCCCTGGCCATCGAGTTCTGCGAGTCACTGCCCAGCCATTGGCGCAGCCTCTGGCTCGGCCTGAGCCAACGGGACGCTGACCCCGGCCGTTTCCTCGAGCGCCTGCTCGAAGGCCTGCAGCAGTACTGCCCGGCACTGGGCGGGCAGGCCATGGGCCTGCTGAAGATGCGTCAGCGCCACCAACCCTTTGCCTTTGAAGAGTGGCTCGACAGCTTGCTCGATGAGTTGGCGCTTTACCTCCAGGCCGATACGCCGTTGCTGTTGGTGCTGGACGACTACCATCTGGCCCAGGGGCCTGTACTGGATCGCTGCCTGCAGTTCTTCCTCAATCACTTGCCTGCTGGCCTGGTCCTGCTGGTGACCAGCCGCCAGCGCCCGGACTGGCACCTGGCGCGGCTGCGCCTGTCGCGGCAGTTGACCGAACTTGGCGAGCAGGACCTGCGCCTGACCCCGGAGGAGTCTCTGGCAGTGATTGGTCGCCAACCTACGGGGCTGCGCGGCCAGGCGCTGGACAACCTGATTCAGCGCAGCGACGGCTGGGTGGCCGGGCTGCGCTTCTGGCAGTTGGCAGCCAGCGAAGCCGGTGACGAGCATGCCTTGCCGCAGGCCCTGCACGGTGGTGAAGGGCTGATCCGTGACTACCTGCTGGAAGAAGTCATCGAGATATTGCCAGGGGATGTGCAGGCGTTTCTGTTCGACACGGCCTGCCAGGAGCGCTTCTGCGCAGCGCTGTGCGATGCACTGCGTGAGCGTCACGACAGTGAAGCGATCCTGCGTTATCTGCAGGCGCATCAGGTATTCCTGGTGCCGTTGGACGAGCATGGCCAGTGGTATCGCTACCATCACCTGTTCTCCGACCTGCTGCGCAGCCGCCAGTCCAGTGAACCGCAGGCGCGCCTGTACCTGCGCGCCTGCCGCTGGTTTCAGGTTCAGGGCTTGCTCGACGAGGCAGTGGAGCAGGCGTTGCGCGCCGGCCACCTCGACGTGGCTGCCGACCTGGTGCAGAGCCTGTCCGAGGAACAACTGCTGGCCGAGCAGAATGTCGGCATGCTGTTGCGCTGGAAGATGGACTTGCCCGACAGCCTGCTGATCAGCACGCCGCGGTTGATCGTGCTCTACAGCTGGGCGCTTGGCCTGGCTTGCCAGCTGGATGCTGCGCAGGAGCTGGCCAGTCACCTCCGCCGCTTCCTGCCCGCGCCTTCAGCCACCGCGCAGAAGTCGATGCTGGCGCAGTGGTTGGCCCTGAGTGGGATCATTGCCCGTGGCCGGGGTGACCGCGAACGCACCCTGGCCTATTGCGGCGAAGCGCTGCAGAGCCTGCCGAGCAAACGCTACGGGCAACGCCTGGTGTGCCTGTCGACGCTGTCCAACCTGGCTATCGCCGATGGCGACTTCTGGCGTGCCCGCGGCTGGAACCGCGAAGCGCTGGAACTGGCGCAACGTGTCGGCAACCCGTTGTTCGAGGCGCTGGCGCATTACGATCGTGCGCGGGTACTGCATGCCCGCGGCGAGGTATTGCGGGCGCTGGATGAGGTGCGCCAAGGGTTGCAGCGCCTGCAAGGGCTGTCGGCACAGCGCCTGTACGCGGTGCGGGCGCGGCTGACCTTGTACGAAGGCTACCTGCTGGTGGCGCGCCTGCAACCTGTGCAAGGACGCGCGCGCTTGCGCGCAGGGCTCAGCGAGGCGCGTGCCTGCCGTGACATCAGCGTGCTGATCGGCCATTGCGTGATTGCCTCGCTCGATGGCCGTGAGGGCCAATATGCCGAGGCGTTCGCCGAGCTGGCCGAGGCAGAGCGGCTGATGCACATCTGGGATGTGCCGCCGATCTTCTACCTGGCGATGATCACCCTGGTGAAGTGCGAGTTGTGGCTCGCCCAAGGCCGTATCGACCTGGCCGAATCGTGGTTGCTGCGCCTGGGCCAGACCTACGGCGGCGAGCACCCGGCGGCGGCGCCAGAGTTCCACCCTTTGCTGCCACTGCATATCGAACTGCAACAGGCATTGCTCGAGCGTGTGCAGCAGCGCAGCGAAGAAGCCGTGGCGCGCCTGTGCGCCCTGTCCGAGCGCGGGCAGGCCAGTGGCGGCATGATGCTCACCCTGCATGCACTGTCGCAGTGGGTCGATCTGTTGTTGAGCGAGGGGCGTGAAGCACAGGCAGCACAGCTGCTGCCCATGGCCTTGAGCGCAGCCCAGGGTGGGGTGTTGCAACCCTTCCAGCGGCTGATCGAATTACACCCTGCATGGCTGCGTGAGCAACTGCTTGCGCAACCCGCCTGCCAGGCCCAGGCAGAACTGCTGGCTCGCCTGCCCGAGCCGGTGGCACCCACTGGCAGCGCCGTCGAAGCCTTGAGCGGTCGGGAACTGGCGGTGCTCGAGTTGATCGCCCAAGGCTGCTCCAACCAGCAGATCAGCGAGCGGCTGTTCATCTCGCTGCACACCGTCAAGACCCATGCCAGCCATATCAACAGCAAGCTGGGGGTAGAGCGTCGCACCCAGGCAGTGGCGCGAGCCAAGTCGTTGGGCATGCTGGCCTGAGGGTAGCTGCAATCGGCATGGCGCTATAAAATAATGGCTCTAAGCCATCATGTGGTCATGTTGTGAGTGCGCTGCATTCTCTGCCCTCATCTTTCCATACCGCCTGCCGATACAGGTTTCGGCGGTATGCATCGCTTCGCGCCATCCACCTATCCACCCAATACAGGTCGTGTTGATGCTGCAGTACGGGCAAAAGAGCTTTCTGATCGTCGACGACTTCACCGACTTTCGCACGTCGACCCGTTCCATGCTGCGCGAACTCGGCGTGCGCGATGTGGACACAGCTGACAGTGGTGAGCAGGCCCTGCGCATGTGCGCGCAGAAGCGCTACGACTATGTCCTGCAGGACTTCCACCTCGGCGACGGCAAGAAGAACGGCCAGCAGGTGCTCGAGGACTTGATCCTCGACAAGCTGATCAGCCATGAATGTGTTTTCATCATGGTCACCGCCGAAAGCAGCCAAGCCATCGTGCTCAGTGCCCTCGAGCACGAGCCTGATGCCTACCTGACCAAACCGTTCAACCGTGTTGGCCTGGCCCAGCGCCTGGACAAGCTGACTCAGCGCAAGACCCTGCTCAAACCGATTTTGCAGGCCCTCGACCGTAGTCGCCCGGCCGAAGTGCTGGCAGCGTGTGCCGAGCTGTGCAAGAAGGACCCGCGTTTTGCGCCGTTGTGCCTGCGCTATCGCGCCGACGCGCTGCGCGACCTCAACCGCTTCGATGAGCTGGAGAAGTTTCTCAAAAGTATCCTCGCCAGCCGTCCACAACCCTGGGTGTATTCGGCGCTGGGCAGCCTGATGCACAAGCGTGGGCAGCACGCCCAGGCCCAGGGCGTCTATGAACAGGCGCTCAAGGCATTCCCCATCATGCCGGGGCTATACGATGGCATGGCTGAAGTGCTGGTCGCTCAGGGTGAGACAAAACGTGCCCAGGGCATGCTTGAGGAAGCGGTACGCTTGTCGCCCCTGGCGGTGCGCCGGCAGGCCGCACTGGGCAAGCTGGCACTGAGCAACGACGACTTCGAAAGCGCTTCCAAGGCCTTCCGCCATGCGGTGAGCCAGGGCCAGAGCTCGCGCTACAAGGATGCCGAAAGCAATCTTGGGCTGGTTCAGGCGCTGATGAGCAAGAACGCAGGCTTCGGCCTGGATGCACGCGCCCGGGTCGAAATCAACACCGTGCTCAGCGAAGTAGCCAAGGACAATATCGAAGACCAGGGCCTGCAGGTGCGTGCCCGGCTGATGAAGGCCGCGAGCCTGCAGCAGGCGGGCGACCCAGAGACGGCCGCCAAGCTCACTGAGCAGGCCATGCAGCGGCTGGAGAAGATGGACCAGTTCTTCTCGGTCGAGGCCGCCTTGACCGTGGCCAGCCAACTGCAGTCGCTTGGCCAGGAAGCGGCTGGCAGCAGCATCCTCAAGGGGTGCGTGGAAACCTACGGCGACGATCCCAAAGTCATGCAGAGCGTGGCCAAACTGACTGACGACCCGGCTGTACTGGGCGCGGTCACCGAAGCCGTCGACCTCAACCGCCAAGGCGTGCGCAGCTACCAGGCCGGGCAACTCAACGAGGCCTTGCAGATGTTCCGCAAGGCCCTGTCGCTGCAACCGAAGAACATCAGTATCGCGCTCAATACGGCGCAGGCCCTGCTGCGCATCGGTGGCGAGGTGACACCGCCAGCGATCCTGCAGGAATGCCGCGACTGCCTGACCCGCGTGGCCGGCATTCCGACCAGCGACAGCCGCTACGACCGCTATCGCAAACTGCATATCAAGGTCTTCGGCGCATGAGCCAGGATAACCAGGGGCTGGATTTTTCCACGGTGATCGCCTCCACCGTGCATGACCTGAAGAACTCGCTGTCAGCGCTGATCCAGTCCCATGACCAGTGGCTGGCACGGCTGCCTGTGGAGTGGCGCAGCGGTACCGAGCAAGGCGTGATCGAACATGAGTTCCGCCACCTCAACGGCATGCTGGTGCAGATGCTGGGGCTGTACAAGCTGGGGGTGAACCAGCTGCCGGTATGCCCGGACTACCACGAGCTGGATGACTTCATCGAGGCCCAGCTGGCGGCCCACCAGGAAGTGCTGCAGCACAACGACATCCTCGCCACCTGGCGCGTCGATACCGACAACCCGCTGGGCTTCTTCGACCGCGAACTGGTGGCCTCGGTGATTGCCAACGTGATCACCAACGCCACCCGCTACGCCGGCCATGCGCTGTTGATCAGCATTGGCGAGGAAGACGAGCACCTGGTCATCAGTGTCAACGACGATGGGCCGGGTTATCCGGCGCGGATGCTCGAGCGTCAGCAGGATTATGTTCAGGGCATCGACTCGCAGAGCGGCAGCACCGGGCTCGGGTTGTATTTCGCGGCGCGGATTGCGGCGTTGCATGAGCGTAATGGCGTGCGCGGGCGGATCGAGATTGCCAATGGCGGGGCGCTTGGGGGAGGGGTGTTCAGGTTGTATTTGCCATAAGCGGTTTAATGCCTGCATCAATCTTTGTCATGATTTGAAACCACGCTGAAGATAAGTAGGTAAGCTTTCTCTGTGTTTTGTGGGAAAAGTCTGAATCACTAAAACGGGGCCATTGGCCCCTTTTTTCTTGGTTTTCGCACTGATAGAAATCATGTCCCCATTACTCACTCTGCGAGCACCTTGTGAACAAAATCTTCTGCCTCTCACCTCTTCGGTTATCCCCCTTTCATACAGCTAAGTCCGCTCCCGGCAAGCGGAAAATCCGCCGTTACGAACTCGCCTCCCTTCTAGCCCAATGCGAATTTGATGCTCCTCTATCAAAGGAGGATGAGAGCCGGGAGCGAATGCCCTCCATCGGACGTGAGATCTGAGTTGTTCGCGAGGGGCAGGCATGAGAAGACGACACAATGATCTTCGCTACCAGGTTTTTCGCTCTCAAGCCAGGGCACTCTCTTGCGAGTGCATCAGCCAGGAAGGCTTTTTGAGAGAAGGGCTTGAGGCAGACCAGGTGCGTATAGAGCCTATTACCCCAGAGGCGATAGCCACTTGCTTAGGCTGGGGCGAAGAGGCCAGTGCTTTTCCGTGGGAAGAGGTTTGTACCTGGAAGGCAAGTGACCTCACGGGGTTTGACCTTTCAATCTGGTATGGTGCGGACCTTTGTGGTCTTTGCTACGCGAGCCCGCGAAAAAGCCGCTTATGTATCAAAGTCATTCTGTTGGAGAGCAATCCTGACAAGAGTCACCCGTTGAAGGGCGATATTGCCTCCCTCGCACTGACTGCCATAGATTTTTACGCACGTATGCTAGGTTGCCGCGAGATTGAGATACAGGACCCCGTCACCGCTGCCAGACCTCTCTACGAATCGTTGGGCTTCAGCAGTACTGCGGATGGTCGGCTTGTGATTCGGGTTGATCCTTAATAACATCCAGGCAGTGTTAGCGTAGCTATGGAGGACATCATGCGATCCGAAAAGAACCGTGAAAAGCCGATAGCCGTAGCCAGATTCGAGGCTGAGGCACGACGACTGGCAGGCCAGATCTCCGTGAATCAGCTGCGTTTTCTTCAAGTCGCCAAACGCAGAGGTGAGGCACTGGAGCCGGCGGGCCCGCTGGCCGGCCCTCAAGCCTGACATGCCTCAAGTTGCGGCGGCGCAGATATCAGATCGAGAAGCCCATGAGCGCTGCCCCCACCATTCTCATTCGCGAAACCTTCCCCGTAGGCCCCCTGCAGTGCAACTGCACCCTGATCGGCGACCCAGTCAGCAAGAAGGCCATCGTCGTCGACCCGGGGGGTGACCCGGACAAGATCCTCGCCCGCCTGCAGGCCCATGGCCTGACCTTGGTGAGCATCATCCACACCCACGCGCACTTCGACCATTTCCTCGCTTCGGGCAAGCTCAAGGAGCTCACCGGCGCCACCTTGCACCTGCACAAGCAGGACCAGCCGCTGTGGGACAACCTGGAGATGCAATGCCAGATGTTCGGCGTGCCCTACACGCCGGTGCCGTCGCCAGACCGCTGGCTCGGCGACGAAGAGGAGCTCGCCTGCGGTTGCGGTGTGGCCCTGCACACGCCGGGGCACACCCCAGGTTCGATGAGCTTCTGGTTCGCCGACGCCAAGCTGCTGATCGCCGGCGATACCCTGTTCCGCCGTGGTATCGGCCGTACCGACCTGTGGGGCGGTGATCAGCGCGCCATCGTGCGCTCGATCAAAGAGCGCCTGTATCGCCTGGACGAAGAGGCCATCGTGGTCACGGGTCACGGGCCGGATACCCGCCTGGGCGACGAGATGCGCGAGAACCCTTTCGTGCGGGCTTGAGCCTGCATGAAAAGCCTTTCATGGAATTTTTCCGTATCCTTGCGATCCAAGCCTGGCATAGATCCCTCTGCGATCTGCCGCACACACGAATTTTTGTAGGAGCTCGTCCATGTTCACCATGCGTCGTCTGATTATCGTCGCAACCGTTGCAGCCCTGATGACGGGCTGCGCCGGGCAGAATCCTTATGACAACCAGGGCCAGGCTCAGGGCGAGTCCTCGGGCATGAGCAAGACTGCCAAGTACGGCGGCCTGGGCGCGCTGGCCGGTGCCATTGCCGGTGCCGCCATCGACCACAACAACCGTGGCAAGGGCGCGCTGATCGGTGCTGCCGCAGTCGGCGCCGCCGCTGCGGGTTATGGCTACTACGCTGACAAGCAGGAAGCCGAACTGCGCGCAAAAATGGCCAACACCGGCGTTGAAGTTCAGCGCCAAGGCGACCAGATCAAGCTGATCATGCCGGGCAACATTACCTTCGCCACCGACTCGGCCAACATTTCGCCGAGCTTCTACAACCCGCTGAACAACCTGGCCAACTCGTTCAAGTCGTTCAACCAGAACACCATCGAAGTGGTGGGCTTCACCGACAGCACCGGCAGCCGTCAGCACAACATGGACCTGTCCCAGCGTCGTGCCCAGGCCGTCAGCACCTACCTGACTTCGCAGGGTGTGGATGCCTCGCGTGTGACGGTGCGTGGCATGGGTCCGGACCAGCCGATCGCCAGCAATGCCGACGCCAATGGCCGCGCTCAGAACCGCCGTGTAGAGGTCAACCTGAAGCCTATTCCGGGTCAGCAGTATGACCAGCAGCAGGGCCAGGTTCAGCAGTACCCGTAAGCCGTTCAGTACGGCGCGATAAAAAAGGGCAGGCCGGTGACGGCCTGCCCTTTTTCACTTCAGCGGATGCTGCTGGCCTGAATCGCCGTCAGGGCGATGGTATGCACGATATCGTCCACCTGCGCGCCCCGTGGCAAGTCGTTCACCGGCTTGCGCAACCCCTGCAGCATTGGCCCCAGGCTGACCCCGTCGGCGCTGCGCTGCACCGCCTTGTGGGTGGTGTTGCCGGTGTTCAGGTCGGGGAACACGAACACCGTCGCCCGCCCGGCCACTTGGCTCTGCGGGGCCAGCTGGCGAGCGACCTGCGGGTTGGCAGCGGCGTCGTACTGCAGCGGCCCGTCGATCAGCAGCCCTTGCTCTGCCGCTTGCGCCAGGCGCGTGGCTTCGCGCACTTTCTCCACTTCCTCGTCACTGGCCGAATCGCTGGAGTAGCTGATCATCGCTACCCGTGGCGCAATGCCGAAGGCCTGCGCCGATTCGGCGCTCTGCCGGGCGATCTCAGCCAGTTCGCTGGCGCTGGGGTGCGGGTTCATCACGCAGTCGCCGTACACCAGCACCTGCTCCGGGAACAGCATGAAGAATACCGACGACACCAGGCTGGCGCCCGGTGCGGTCTTGATCAGTTGCAGGGCTGGGCGAATGGTGTTGGCGGTTGAGTGCACCAGGCCCGAGACCAGGCCATCGACCTCGTCCAGGGCCAGCATCATGGTGCCGATCACCACCGGGTCTTCCAGCTGTTGCTCGGCCATCGGCGCGTTGAGGTTCTTGCTCTTGCGCAGGCTGACCATCGGCTCGACATAGCGCCCGCGAATCAGCTCGGGGTCGAGTATCTCGAGGTCCGGTGGCAGGGTAATGCCTTGCGCACGGGCCACCGCTTCGACTTCCTCGGGCTTGGCCAGCAGCACGCAACGGGCGATGCCGCGTGCCTGGCAGATTGCCGCAGCCTGGACCAGCAGCGGTTCGGCGCCTTCCGGCAAGACGATGCGTTTGTTGGCCTGCTGCGCCCGCTGGATCAGCTGGTAGCGGAACACTGCCGGCGACAGGCGCATTTCCCGCGGTGTGCCGCAGCGCTGGTGCAGCCAGGCAGCGTCCAGATGGCTGGCGACGAAGTCGGTGATGAACTCGGCCCGGTCACGGTCATCCACCGGGATTTCGCGGTTCAGCGAGTTGAGCAGGTTGGCGGTGTCGTACGAGCCGGTGCTGACCGAGAGAATCGGCAGGCCAGCCTGCAAGGCGCCACGGCACAGGCCGAGGATGCGGGCATCAGGCTTGCTGTCACTGGTCAGCAGCAGCCCGGCCAAGGGCACGCCATTGATGGCGGCCAGGCTTACGGCCAGGATGATGTCGTCGCGATCGCCAGGCGTCACCACGAGCGTGCCGGGGGTCAACAGTGGCACGGTATTGGCCACGGTGCGGGCGCAGATGATGATCTTGTTCATCCGCCGCTGCTCGTAGTCGCCGGCGTTGAGCACCTGGGCACCCAGCAGTTCGGCCACGTCGCGGGTGCGCGGTGCGTTCAGCTCGGGCTGGTAGGGAATACAGCCGAGCAGGCGGAAGTCGTTGCCGCGCAGCAGCGGCGAATGCTCGCGCAGGCGGGTGGCGAAGTCGGCCATGCTCTCGTCGGTGCGCACCTTGTTGAGGATGACCCCGAGCACTTTCGGATCACGCGGGCCGCCGAACAGCTGGGCCTGCAGTTCGACCCGTCCGGACAGCTCGCTGAGCACTTCGTTTTCCGGGGCAGAGACCAGGATCACTTCGGCGTCGAGGCTCTTGGCCAGGTGCAGGTTGACCCGCGCGGCATAGCTGGCATGGCGGGTCGGCACCATGCCCTCGACCACCACCACGTCATTGCCGACGCAGGCTTGCTGATACAAGCGGATGATTGCTTCGAGCAACTCGTCCAGCTGGCCATCGCCGAGCATGCGCTCGACTTGAGCCAGGCTCAGTGGCACCGGTGGCTTGATGCCGTGGGTACGGGCGACCAATTCGGTGGAGCGCTCCGGGCCCGTGTCGCCGGGGTGAGGCTGGGCGATCGGCTTGAAAAAGCCGACCTTGAGCCCGGCGCGTTCCAAGGTACGGACCAGGCCCAGGCTGATGGAAGTCAGGCCGACACCAAAGTCGGTCGGCGCAATGAAAAATGTCTGCATGCGTGCTTCTCGAAATAAGCGGTGCAAGGAATCAACGGCCAAGGGTAGCGCTATCGGCCCCTTGTGCGCACCAGCCGCAAGCGAATGGCTGGCCAATGCGCTCGGCGCGCTGGCCGGCGTCGAGTACCCACGGGCGTGCCTGCCACGGGGGCTGGTGGCGCAGGTGCTGGGTGTGGCCGCAGGACAGCTCGACCACCCAGTGGTCTTCTTCGTCCTGGTGAAAGCCGGTGATCCGACTGATGGGTCGCCCCTCGTCCGCGCTGCGGTCGCAATCGGGCGATGCCTTGGTTACACTTGTCCGCTCTACATACTTTTGCAAAAGGTCTTGCCCCATGCTGATCGCCGCCAACAAGGCAGTCTCCATCGACTATACCCTGACCAACGACGCCGGGGAGACCATCGACAGCTCCGCCGGCGGTGCGCCGCTGGTTTACCTGCACGGTGCCGCCAACATCATCCCAGGCCTGGAAAAAGCCCTGGAAGGCAAGCAAGCCGGTGACGAGCTGGAAGTTGCCATCGAGCCGGAAGACGCTTACGGCGAATACCTGGCCGAGCTGGTCAGCACCCTGAACCGCAGCCTGTTCGAAGGCGTGGATGTGCTGGAAGTGGGCATGCAGTTCCACGCGTCGGCGCCGGACGGCCAGATGCAGATCGTCACCATCCGCGACGTCGACGGCGACGACATCACTGTCGACGGCAACCACCCATTGGCTGGCCAGCGCCTGAACTTCAAGGTCAAGGTCGTCGACGTGCGTGACGCAAGCGAAGAAGAAATCGCTCACCGTCACATCCACGGCGAAGGTGGCCATCACCACTGATTTTCTGCGCTAAGCTCAGAAAGTCGCCAGGCGCTCGGACAAGCCGGCATGCCTCCCCAGCGGGAGGTGCGCGGCTTGGAAGAGCGCCTTTTTAGTGGGCGCAATTTGCCCCCTGCGGCAACCGGGAACCTGAGAGGGGATTCATCATGAGTGCATTTCACGACCTGACGTTGAAGGCGCTGAACGGCGAGGATCTGCCCCTGGCACCGTTCAAGGGCCAGGTAGTGCTGGTGGTCAATGTCGCCTCCAAGTGTGGCCTGACGCCGCAATACGCCTCGCTGGAAAAGCTCCAGCAGCAATTCAAGGGCAAGGGCTTCAATGTGCTGGGCTTGCCCTGCAACCAGTTTGCCGGTCAGGAGCCGGGCAGCGAGAAGGAAATCCAGGAGTTCTGCAGCCTCAACTATGGCGTGAGCTTCCCGCTGGGAGCCAAGCTTGAAGTCAACGGGCCGCAGCGCCACTCGCTTTATCGGCTGCTGGCGGGCGAGGGCGCCGAGTTCCCGGGCGACATCAGCTGGAACTTCGAGAAATTCCTCGTGGGCAAGGATGGCCGGGTACTGGCGCGCTTTGCCCCACGTACCGCTCCAGATGATCCGACCGTAGTGCAGGCAATCGAGAAAGCCCTGACCTGATCGTTTGCCGGGGTGCTTCGCACCCCCGGCGATACCCCAAAATCACCCAGATCAATAATGGTGGGCCCCGCTTCGAACTGCCCCTAACCTCAGGCGCATTTCCTCCCTCAGACGGAAGCGCCCCATGACCAGCAACCCCCTGTTCCAGCCTTTCACCCTCGGCGCGCTCGAGCTGCCGACCCGCGTCGTCATGGCGCCCATGACCCGTACCTTCTGCCCCGGTGGCGTGCCGCATGCTGGCGTGGTCGAGTACTATCGCCGCCGTGCTGCGGCAGGCGTGGGGCTGATCATCACCGAAGGCACCACGGTCGGGCACAAGGCAGCCAACGGCTACCCCAATGTGCCGCGTTTCCATGGTGAAGATGCCTTGGCCGGCTGGAAGCAAGTGGTCGACGCGGTGCATGCCGAAGGTGGCCGTATCGTGCCGCAGCTATGGCATGTGGGCACGGTGCGCCGCCTGGGCACCGAGCCGGACGCCAGCGTGCCGGGGTACGGGCCGAGCGAAAAGGCCAAGGACGGCCAGGTGCTGGTGCATGGCATGACCCATGATGACATCCGCGACGTAATCGCCGCCTTCGCCCAGGCGGCCCGCGACGCCAAGGCCATCGGCATGGACGGCGTGGAGATCCACGGTGCCCACGGCTACCTGATCGACCAGTTCTTCTGGGATGCCAGTAACCGCCGCAGCGATGAATATGGCGGTGACCTGGCTGGCCGTTCGCGCTTTGCCATCGAGCTGATCCAGGCCGTGCGCGCTGCCGTTGGGCCGGACTTCCCGATCATCTTCCGCTTCTCGCAGTGGAAACAGCAAGACTACAGCGCACGCCTGGTGGAAACTCCGGTAGCACTGGCTGCTTTCCTGGAGCCGTTGTCGGCGGCAGGTGTGGATATCTTCCACTGCTCGACCCGGCGCTTCTGGGAGCCAGAGTTCGAGGGTTCCGAGCTGAACCTGGCCGGCTGGACCCGCACGCTCACTGGCAAACCGACCATTACCGTCGGCAGCGTGGGGCTGGATGGCGAGTTCCTGCAGTTCATGGTCGCCACCGACAAGGTGGCCAAGCCGGCCAGCCTGGAAGGCTTGCTGCGCCGTCTGGGCGATGAAGAGTTCGACCTGGTGGCGGTTGGCCGTGCACTGCTGGTGGATGCCGAATGGGCGCAAAAGGTGCGCGAAGGGCGTGAAGCGGATGTGCTGCCATTCAGCCGCGAGGCGTTGACGACCCTGGCTTGATCACCAATTCGGGTGCTGCCGGCTGGCTGCCGGCAACGCCCGAGTGGCAGGCGTTGAACAGGTGTGATTCGAACTGCTCGACGATCGCCGGCCAACCTTGGCGACTGGCGTGCTGGCGGGCGTTAAGGCGGACACGGCGCAACGTCTCGCTTTCTTCCAGTAGCCAGCAGGCGGCATCGATGAATGCGCATTGATCGCCGGGCATGGCCAGCGCGCCGCTGTGGCCATGGCGGATGTGCTGGGCTGCAGCGGCTTCGTCGTAGGCGACCACGGCCAGGCCCGAGGCCATGGCTTCGAGCACCACGTTGCCGAAGGTTTCGGTCAGGCTCGGGAACAAGAACAGGTCGCCGCTGGCGTAGTGCTCGGCCAGCGTTTCGCCGCGCTGGGCGCCGCAGAACATCGCATCCGGTATCTGCTGCTCGAGGGCTGCCCGCTGCGGGCCGTCGCCTACCACCACCAGGCGCAGGCGCTGCTGTGGATACTTTTTCTGCAAGGCTTGCAGGCAGGGCTGCAACAGCGTCAGGTTCTTTTCTGCGGCCAGGCGACCGACGTGCAGCACGGCGATGTCGTCCGCGCCGAGCCCCCAGCTTTCACGTAAAGCCGGGCTGCGCCGGGCCGGATTGAACAGGCTGGCATCGACGCCCCGGGCCATCAAGGCCAAGCGCTCGAAGCCACGGCGCTCCAGCTCCAGGCGCTGGCTGACGCTGGGTACCAGGGTGGCGGCGGTGCGCCGATGGAACCAGCGCAGGTAATGCGTGAGCAGGCGCGCCAGCAGGCCGAGGCCATACTGGCCAGAGTACTGCGGGAAATTGGTATGAAAGCCGCTGACCACGGCAACCCCCAGGCGCCGCGCGGCGCGCAGGGCGCTGAGGCCCAGTGGCCCTTCGGTGGCAATATACAGCACGTCCGGGCGCTGCCTGCGCCAGCGGCGCAGCAGCTTGTGCATCGACACTTCGCCCCATTGCAGGCCGGGGTAGCCGGGCAGAGCCCAGCCACGGCAGAGCAACAGGCCCTGGTCATCATCTGCCGGTACATCGTTGGCTTGCCGTGGGCGAACGACTTCTACCTGGTGGCCACGCTGTCGCAAACCTTCGCTGAGGCGGCCAAGGGTGTTGGCCACGCCGTTTATTTCGGGTGGGAAGGTTTCGCTGACAAGGCAGATGCGTAGGGCAGGTGTATTCATGACAAAAAGTGTCCGCCTGCTGCGTTGCGCTCACATGACAGCTTTGTGACGCTCAGGTGACGCCTGATTTCCGGCAGTTTCGCGGAGTGAATATTTCCTTGCAGGGTGCTCAAGCACCGCGCTGTACAGCCGATGAAGATGCATCCGAATCGGTTTGATGCGCTCCAGGAGTGCGGTGATGTTCAACAGCAAGCTCAAGAAAGAAAACCAGCAACTGCGCGAAGAGCTGATGGCCATCGAGCAGGTCAAGAACAGCCTCGACAGCGAGATGCTGGTGTTGCAGCTCGACCCCCAGGGGCGTATCGAGCAGGTCAACGGCAACTTCGAGAGCGAGATGCTCTACCGCGCCGAGCAACTGATTGGCCGCAACATCGAAGACATCGTGCCCGCGCACGTGAAAAAGCTCGATTTCTACCAGCGCATGAAAAACGCGATCAGCCGTGGTGAACACCTCAATGGCGCCTTCCGCCTGCTGCGCGGCAACGGCCAGGAAGCCTGGCTGCGTTCGATCTTGCAGCCAGTGAAGCGCGCTGATGGCCGGATCAGTCATTTCTCCATGCACTCCAGCGACCTGACCCGCACGATCGAAGCATCCCGTGAGCACGAAAGCCTGATCAAGGCGCTGATGCGCTCCACTGCCGTGATCGAGTTCACCCTCGACGGCGAGGTACTGACTGCCAACGATCGCTTCCTGCAGACGGTTGGCTACAGCCTGGAGCAAGTGCGCGGCAAGCATCACCGCATATTCTGCGAACCGGCCGAAGCCAACTCTGCCGGTTATCAGGCGTTCTGGGACAAGCTGCGCCGCGGTGAGTACGTGGCCGACCGCTTCAAGCGGGTGGACGCACACGGCCGCACGATCTGGCTGGAAGCCTCCTATAACCCGATCTTCGATGCCCACGACGTGCTGTACAAGGTGGTCAAGTTCGCCACGGTGATCACCGATATGGTCAATCAGGAGCAAGCCGTTGCGCAGGCTGCCGACATCGCCTACAACACCTCGCTGGAAACCGACAGCAGCGCCCGCAAAGCCACCGAAGTGGTGACCCAGACCGTGGATGTGATGCGTGGCCTGGAAGGTTCGATGCAAGATGCAGCCGAGGGTATCCAGGCGCTGGACAAACAGTCCAAGGTGATTGGCGCAATCATCAAGACCATCAGCGACATCGCCGGGCAGACCAACTTGCTGGCACTCAACGCCGCCATCGAAGCCGCCCGTGCCGGTGAGCAGGGCCGTGGCTTTGCCGTTGTCGCCGACGAAGTGCGGCAGCTGGCCTCGCGTACCAGCAGCGCGACCGAGGAGATTGCCAAGGTGGTGCAGCAGAACGAACAGCTGGCCCAGGCGGCGGTGGACATCATCGACACCAGCAAGCGCCAGGCCGAACAAGGGCTGGCGTTGGCGGCGGATACCGGTGGGGTGATCGTCGAGATTCAGGAAGGGGCGAAGAAGGTGGTGGATGCGGTGGGGCAGTTTTCCAGTCGGCTGAGCCATTGAAGCAAGGGCCGCCTGGCGGCCCGACCTTCAAACTTCGTGGCCAGCGGCCTCAGTTCCGTTCGCGCACCCAGAACAGCGTTGCCCCCGCCACCGCCGCCGGCATCATCAGCACGTTCACCAGCGGCACCATCAGCGCCAGGTAGGTAATCCCGCCAAACCCCAGCGACTGCCAGCGCTTCTGGCGCAGCCAGGCGAGCATGTCCTGCCAGCTCATCTTGTTGTTGTCTGCCGGGTAGTCGATGTACTGGATGGCCATCATCCACACGCCGAAGACCAGCCACAGCGGTGCGGCGATCACGTTGACCACCGGGATCAGCGACAGGATGAACAGGCCGATGGCCCGTGGCAGGAAGTAGCCTAGCTTGCGCATCTCACGGCCGAAAGTGCGCGGCACCATGGCCACCAGTTCGCCCCAGCTGAAGGCCGGGAACGGGTCTTGGCCGCGCACCACCACCTCGACCTTTTCCGCGAGAAAACCATTGAACGGCGCGGCAATGACGTTGGCCACCAGGGTGAAGGTGAAGAACACCATCAGCACCAGCAAGGCGACGAACAGTGGCCAGAGAATGTAGGAAAGGAAGCTCAGCCAGCTGGGCAGGGTCGGCATCAGCGCGTCGAGCCACAGGCTGAACTCGTGGCCGGCAAAGTAGATCAGACCGCCGAACAGCAGCAGGTTGATCGCCAGCGGCAGCAGCACGAACATCCGCAGGTTGGGGCTCAGCACCAGTTTCAGGCCTTCGCGCAGGTACTGGGGGCCGGAGAGGACAGGGGCTTGCATCGGGACACTCCGCAGAGAAGGGAAAACGCGCTGACCTTACCGAGTTTGCCGCGCCGACGAAAGGCAGGGGGGCATGAAGAAACCGGCTGTAACAAATGCGCCAGGGCCGTTTGACCAGGTGAAATTCGCGGATAGAGGATGCCTATGAGGTGGATTGTCGAAGGATATTTCCTTAATCTCTGCCACCTCGCTACAGTGCGCTCAACTTTCCGCTTTCTGGGCCTGCGCGTTGTAGCCTTCCCCAAGTGCTGCGTGGGTCCTTTTTAATTTCCAGCTGGCGGCCCCTGTGGCCCGCTCGACAGGAGTTCGACATGTCTGAAGTACGTCATTCGCGCGTCATCATCCTCGGTTCCGGCCCTGCCGGTTACAGCGCCGCGGTTTATGCCGCCCGCGCCAACCTCAAGCCACTGCTGATCACCGGCATGCAGGCGGGTGGCCAGCTGACCACCACCACCGAAGTCGACAACTGGCCGGGCGACCCCCATGGCTTGACCGGCCCGGCCCTGATGCAGCGCATGCAGGAACACGCCGAGCGTTTCGAGACCGAAATCGTCTTCGACCACATCAATGCCGTCGACCTGGCCAACAAGCCGTTCACCCTGCAGGGTGACAGCGGCAAGTACACCTGCGACGCGCTGATCATCGCCACCGGCGCCAGCGCCCGTTACCTGGGCCTGCCGTCGGAAGAAGCGTTCATGGGCAAGGGCGTTTCGGCCTGCGCCACCTGCGACGGTTTCTTCTACCGCAACAAGCCGGTCGCTGTAGTCGGCGGCGGCAACACGGCCGTGGAAGAAGCACTGTACCTGGCCAATATCGCCAGCAAGGTGACCCTGGTGCACCGCCGCGAGACTTTCCGCGCCGAGAAGATCCTGGTCGACAAGCTCAACGCCCGCGTTGCCGAAGGCAAGATCGAGCTCAAGCTCAACGCCACCCTGGAAGAAGTGCTGGGTGACAATATGGGCGTGACCGGTGCGCGCCTGAAGAACAACGACGGCAGCTTCGACGAAGTCAAGGTCGACGGCGTGTTCATCGCCATCGGCCATACCCCGAACACCTCGCTGTTCGAAGGTCAGCTGACCCTGAAAGACGGCTACCTGGTGGTTGCCGGCGGCCGTGAAGGCAACGCCACCGCTACAAACGTTGAAGGTGTGTTCGCAGCGGGCGATGTGGCTGACCACGTTTACCGTCAGGCCATCACCTCGGCCGGCGCCGGCTGCATGGCGGCACTGGACGTCGAGCGTTACCTGGACGGCCTGGCCAACGCCTCGTTCTGATTCAGGTAATAAAAAAACCGGCCAATTGGCCGGTTTTTTCATGCCTGGGATTCGCTCACAGGCTTAGTCGCATCGACAGGTCCACGGCCTTCACATCCTTGGTCATGGCCCCGATCGAAATGTAGTCAACGCCGGTCTCGGCAATCACTCGCAGGGTGGTTTCGTTGACCCCGCCACTGGCTTCCAGCTTGGCCTTGCCTGCGGTGATGCGTACCGCTTCGCGCATTTCATCCAGGGTCAGCTCGTCGAGCATGATGATATCGGCGCCCGCCTTCAGCGCCTGGCGCAGTTCATCCAGGCTTTCCACTTCGATTTCCACCGGCTTGCCAGGGGCGATGCGGTGCGCCGCCGCCACCGCCTCGGCCACGCCGCCGCTGGCAGCGATGTGGTTTTCCTTGATCAGGAAGGCGTCGTACAGGCCAATGCGGTGATTGTGACAACCTCCGCAGGTGACCGCGTACTTCTGCGCCAGGCGCAAGCCCGGCAGGGTCTTGCGGGTGTCGAGCAACTGCACCTGGGTACCTTCGACCAGGTCGGCGAGGAAGCGCGCACGGGTGGCCACACCCGACAGCATCTGCAGGAAGTTCAGTGCACTGCGCTCACCGCTGAGCAGCGAACGCGCCGGGCCTTCGAGGTGGAACAGCGGCTGATTGGCGGTGGCGCGCTCGCCGTCGGCCACCTGCCAGTGCACGGCCACGCGCGGGTCGAGCTGACGGAACACAGCATCAACCCAGGCGGTGCCGGCGATCACGCAGTCCTCGCGGGTGATGATGGTGGCCTTGGCCAGGCGCTCGGCCGGGATCAGCTGCGCGGTGATGTCGCCGCTGCCGATGTCCTCCAGCAGTGCGCGGCGCACATTGGCTTCGATCTCGGCGGTCAGGTCGGCAAGGCGTAGGTTCGGCATGGTCGGCTCCACAAGCTAGATGCCGGCGATTATAGGGCAGGGGGGCTGCGCCGTGTACAGCTGCCTTGCAGACGACCATTGGTCAGACGAAGTGAGCAATTTCCTGAAAACAGAGTCACTTACCCGCCAGTAAAGACAGGCTGGCAGAGGTCGGCCTTTTTACTGATAATGGCGTCCAACAATTGGCGTCATAGCTTTGACGATTTCTCGCCCTACCGAATACATCACCCCAGCAAGGAGTCCGGGATGCAAAAAGAAGGCAAGGTGGTGCCCTTGGCGGCCGCCATCGATCGAGGCGCACGCACGCCTTTACCTTGCTTTCCGGTACTGCTCCTGCAGGTGCGTGACAAGGCCGCCCTGCAACTGCGCCAGGGCCTGCAGGCGCTGTTCGACAATGCTGACGACACGCTGTTCGAAATGGCCGACCGCGCCGTTGACCGCTTCGACCAGAACCTGTACTTCGAGGCCATGCGTGACCTGCGCCTGAAGCGCAAGAGCATCGAACGCGGCTTTCTCGACATTTTCTACGACACCTTCGCGCGCATCGGTCAGTTCGACCCGCTAGGCCAGTTGGGGGAGAAGAACAAGGCGCAAATGGAGCGAACCGTCGCTGTCGACGGGATGGTCGCGCGGGTGCTGTCGCGCGATGGCGTCGCGCTCGAACAACTTGGCAAACGCTTGCAGTGCCTGCTCCCGCGCAGTTTCGACGAACAGCACAACCCGTTCGGGCCTGCTGCGCTGTGTACTTACTTCCTCGATGCCGGGCGCAACCTGGGGGTGGGCCTGCGGGTCAAGCTGATACTGCTGAAGTTGTTCGAGCGCTATGTGCTGCGTGACATCGACGTGCTTTATGCCGAAGCCAACCAGTTGCTGGCCGCTGCCGGCGTGATGCCGGAACTGCAGCCGGCACCACGTCGGCGCGCCGAGGACCGTCGTCTGGGTTCGCGGCGTGTGTCGGCCAACCTCGAACCTGATGCCAGGGCGGCAGACAGTGCCGGGCACGCCTTCATGCGTTCGCTGGAAGGCCTGCTGGTGCCGTGCCGCGGGCGCGTCGCTCCCCGCGTGCAAGCCGCCGCCAGCGCCCAGCCGATCAGCACCGCCGACTTGCTGCGCCTGCTTTCGCACCTGCAGCACTATGTGCCGGCCACCATCGACGATGACGACTTCGACCTGGGCCAGCAGCTTGAACAGCTGTTACTGCGGGTCAGTGTGCGCAGCGGTACCCGCCGGCGAATCGCCTGCGCCGACGAGGACATGATCTATCTGGTCGGCCTGTTGTTCGCCTACATTGCCGCCGACGATAACCTGCCGCTGAGCCTGCGCGCACTGGTCGTTCGCCTACATATTCCGCTGCTCAAGGTGGCGCTGCTGGACAAAAGCCTGTTTAGCCGTGCCAGCCACCCGGCGCGGCGCCTGCTAAACGAGATCGCCGCTGCCGCGATCGGCTGGGAGACTGGCAGCGAAGGCCTGCGCGACAGCCTGCATCTGCGTGTGGAGCGCATCGTTCAGCGCCTGCTCAATGATTTCACCGAAGATGCCGGGCTGTTCGCCGAGCTGCTGGAGGACTTCCTGGCCTTCAGCCAGGACGAGCGCCGGCGCAACGAACTGCTGGAGCAGCGCACGCGCGATGCCGAAGAAGGCCGCGCCCGTGCCTTGCAGGCCCGCCAGCAGGTACAGCAGGCGCTTAACCAGCGTCTGCGTGGTCATACGCTGCCGCAGGTGGTGGTGCACATGCTGGTGCAGGCCTGGAGCCAGGTGCTGTTGCTGGCCTGGCTCAAGCATGGCGAGGGGTCCCAGGCCTGGCAGCAAGCGCTGGCGACCATGGATACCTTGCTCGCCAGCATTGCCCCGCATCAGTCGCCGCAGGCGTTGCTGCAACAAGTGCCAGGCCTGCTCAAGGCCCTGCGTGACGGCCTGGCCAGCGTGGCGCTGGACTCGGCGGCCACCCGCGAGTTCTTCCAGCAACTGGAGCAGCTGCACTTGCGTGCGTGCGAGGGGGCTGCGCGGCCAGTTGGCAGCGACGAACTGGCCGAAATCTTGGTGGCCGAAGACATCGTACTGGCCATTGCCGACGAGTCCGCCTGCGCGCCGCTGCATCAACTTGATGAGCAAGCGGCAGAGCTGCGCCTAGTGCAGCGCCTGCGGATCGGTAGCTGGGTCGAAATGCTCGACGATGACGAGCCGCTGCGCTGCAAGCTGGTGGCGCGCATCGACAGTAGCGACCGGCTGGTGTTCGCCAACCGCACCGGGATGAAGGTGCGCGAATGGAACACGGTCAGCCTGGCCCAGGCCCTGCGCCGTGGCGCGGTGCGGCTGCTGGACGATGGGCTGCTGTTCGAGCGGGCACTGGAAAGCGTGCTCCAAGGCCTGCGCCAGCAGCAGGTGCTTTGAGCCCAAGGCATTACAATCATTCACATGCACAGCGGCCCGTACGCAAGGCATACTGCAGCTCTGTACCGGTGCTTTTCAGGATCTGCCCCATGCAATTGGACCGTGCCACTGGCTGGTTCCACGGAAACGGAATCACCCACTGCCCTTCGCCGAACTTCAACGCCCGCCCAGAGGGTGAAGCGATTTCCCTGCTGGTGATCCACAACATCAGCCTGCCGCCGGCCTGCTTTGGCAGCGGCAAGGTCCAGCAGTTTTTCCAGAACCGCCTGGACCCGAACGAGCATCCCTACTTCGCCAGCATCAGCCACTTGACCGTCTCGGCGCACGTGTTCGTCGAGCGCGACGGTGCGGTGACCCAGTTCGTGTCGTTGCTCGACCGAGCCTGGCATGCTGGTGTGTCGAATTTCGACGGGCGTGAGGGCTGCAACGATTTCTCCATCGGTATCGAGCTGGAAGGTACCGACGATCTGCCCTATACCGATGCCCAGTACGCTGTGCTGAAGCAACTGACCCGGCAGATCCAGGCTGCCTGGCCGGTGATCGACCTTGCGCGTATCCAAGGCCACAGCGACATTGCTCCTGTGCGCAAGACCGACCCCGGCCCGGCGTTCGACTGGGCGCGTTACCGCAAGGCCGTTCAGGACAACGAGGACGACGCATGAGTTTTCTGGTGCTGTTACTGGCGCTTTGGGTAGAGAAGTTCTCTGCACTGCGCCATCAGGTACAACGAGACGGTTTTTTCCTGGGCGAGCTGGTGCGCCTGGAGCGAACCGGCAAGGTCCATCCTTGGTGGACGCTGGCGATTCTGGTGCTGGCACCCGTTGCGCTGCTGGTGTTGGTGCTGCACGTGCTGGACCCGGTGGCCTACGGTCTGCTGGCCTTGCCGTTGCACTTGCTGGTGCTGGTCTACAGCTTGGGGCGGGGCGATGCCAAGGGTTCCCTTGGGCCATTCCGAGATGCCTGGCGGCGTGGCGACGATCAGGCCGCGCTGCATGTGGCCGAGCGCGACCTTGGCCTGGCGGCTGACGAGCCTCACAGCCTGCTGGTGCGGGTACAGGGTTACCTGTTGTGGCAGGCCTACCAGAGCTTCTTCGCCGTGATTTTCTGGTACTTCGTACTCGGCCCCGCCGCGGCGCTGGCCTATCGCCTGCTGGCGCTGACCGTCGAACACAGTCGCCAACCTGCGCTCAAGGCCCGCGCCGAACAGCTGCGGCACATCATGGACTGGCTGCCGGTGCGCGTGCTCGCCCTGAGCTTCGCGCTGGTCGGCAACTTCGTCGCGGTGATGCGGGTGATGTTGCACGAACTGCTCAACTGGCACATCAGCGCCGGGCACCTGGTGGCCAGGGTCGGGCGCATTGCCGATGACATTCTCGAGGAAGAAGACCCCCAGCGTGGTTTGGGGCGGCTGGACAGTCTGTGGGAGCTGCTGCTGCGCAGTGCGGTGCTCTGGTATGCAGGGTTTGCCCTGTGGACTGTGCTGGTATAGCCGCCGCGGTCGTTGTAGGAGCGGCCTTGTGTCGCGAAAGGGCCGCAACGCGGCCCCGGCAATTCATGCGGCGAAGCTGAAATGCTGGGGGCGCTTCGCACCCCTTTCGCGACACAAGGCCGCTCCTACAGTGGCCGTCGTGGCCTTTGGTTAACCTTAAGTTACAAACCTCCGATTCGATCTGCGATATACAAGTGGCCTAGTGCTATCTCTGCAGAACAACAAGAATCCATGGAGGTGCCCCGTGAAGCGTTTGCTCTACCCGGCCATCGCACTGATGAACAGGCTGAGTTTCGGTCAGAAGTTCAGCCTCATCAGCGTCCTGTTCTTCCTGCCCATGCTGGCCACCAGTTTTTATCTGGTGCGCGATGCCTATCAGCAGTTCCAGGCCACCCGCGCCGAGCTGCAGGGCATAGCGCCGCTGGCGGACAGCCTGACCCTGCGCGCCGATCTGGAGGCGCTTGGCAACCTGTTACAGATCAATGCCGGGCTCGGGCAGTCGGGCCAGGCCGGGGATGTGGAAACGCAAATCGCGGCGTTGCAGGACAAGGTCCAGGCGCAGCTGCACACACTGCAAGGTGATCAGGCGGTACCGCCAGACAAGCTCGAAGAACTAACTGCGGCATTTGCCGCCGCCCGGTCGGAGTCTTCGTTGCAGAACAAGGCCGCACTGTTCGACAAGCTGCAGGCCCAGGGCCAGCTGCTGGGCAAACAGGTGGTCAGCCAAGCAGGTTTGAGCCAGGACCGCCAGGCTTCGGTACGCCAGTTGAGCGAACTGCTCGGGGTCGCCACGGCGCAGGTCACGCAAACTTTGGGTGAGGGCCGGGCTATCGGCGCCATTGCGCTGGGGCGGGGCTTCATCGACTCCTCTGGCAGTGCGCGTTTCGAAGATGTGCTGCAACGCCTGGAGCGCCTGGCGGCAGAGTATGCCCTGCGCCTGGACGATGCCCTGGCCACGGAACCTGGCTCTACAGCCGCCCTGGCGGGGTTAGCGCAAGGCAGCCAGGCGACGCTCAGGCAGGCCGCGTCTTTGTTCGAAGACCAAGTGGTCGTGGCGCAGACCCTCGAGGCCCCTTGGCCGGTGTTCTATCAGCAGGTCAGTGAGCTGATGGCACAGACTTATCGCTTGAACGACGCCGTACTCGGGCATCTGCAACAGCTGTTGCAGGAGCGCCTGGTCGAGCAGCGCCTGCGCATGCTCGCCCTGGGGGCGGTGCTGGCCGGTGTCTTCCTGCTGATCCTGTACCTGTATGGCGGCTTCTATGTGTCGACCCGGGCCACGTTGCGGCGGCTGGGCGGCGCCATGGACAAAGTGGCCGCGGGTGACATGACGGTCAGCTTCCAGGCCAACAGCCGCGATGAACTGGGCGAGTTGGGTCAAGGCTTCAGCGAAACCGTGCGTCGCATCCGCGGCCTGATCGATCAAGTCGGGCGCACCGTTGTGGCCGTCGAGGAACAGGCCGGGCAAGTGCTGGCGGTGTCGGCGCGCAGCAACCAGGCGGTCAGTGGCCAGCGCGAACAGATCGAGCAAGTCGCCACGGCGATGAACCAGATGAGCGCCACCGTGCAGGAGGTTGCGCGCAGTGCCGCGCTGGCGGCGAATGGGGCGCAGCAGGTCAACCTGGAAAGCGCCAATGGCCGCACCCTTGTGGCAAGCCAGCAAGACAGCATCGGTCGCCTCGCCGAGGAAATCGACCAGACCGTGCTGGCGATCAATCGGCTGGCCGACGACAGCCAGGCGATTGGCCAGGTGCTGGAGGTGATTCGCAGCATTGCTGAGCAGACCAATCTGTTGGCGTTGAATGCGGCCATCGAAGCCGCCCGGGCCGGGGAGCAGGGGCGTGGCTTTGCCGTGGTGGCCGATGAAGTGCGCACCTTGGCCCGGCGTACCCAGGACTCCACCGCGCAAATTGCGCAGATGATCCAGCGCCTGCGCGATGGCGTGGAGCAGGCGGTACGAGCGATGGGCAGCAGCCATCAGATGGCTGCGGGCACTGTCGATGAAGCACGCCAGGTGCAGCAGGCGCTGGGCAATATCCTCGGGGCTGTGGGTGGCATCGTCGAGCAGAATCAGCAGATTGCGGCGGCGGTGGAGCAGCAGACGGCGGTGGCCAATGACATCGACCGCAACATCGTCGCGATCAATCGGGCGGCGCAGGACACCACTCAAGGGGCCTGCCAGGCCGAGGATGCCAGCCGGGTACTTTCGACGCAGGTGGTGGAATTGAAGCGCTTGATCGGGGCGTTCAGGGTCTAAGTGCCGGCACTACCAGCCGAAAAGCTCACAGGCATTTCGGCTGCTGGCTTGAGCCAAGACTTCGACCTCGATGCCCATCAATTCGGCCAGCGATTCGGCAATCTCGGGCAGATGCTCCGGGCTGTTGCGCTGGCCGGCGAACATCGCCGGGGCCATGTCTGGCGAATCGGTCTCCAGCACGATGCTTTCCAGCGGCAGGCGCGGCAGGGTCTTGCGCAAGCGTAACGCCTGCGGCCAGGTCGCTGCACCGCCCAGGCCAAGCCGGAAACCCAGCTTGATGTACTCGCGCGCCTCTTCGTAACTGCCGGCAAACGCATGGATCACTCCCGCCCGCACCGGCTTGTAGCGCTTGAGCGTGGCAATCACCTGGGCGTGGCTGCGGCGCACATGCAGCAAGGCAGGCAGTGCGAAGTCACAGGCCATCTGCAGCTGCGCTTCGAACAGCGCCTGCTGGCGCGCCTTGTCCAGTTCTGGCAGGTAATAGTCCAGGCCGAACTCGCCCACTGCGCACAGCCGTGGGTCGCCCTGCAGGCGCTCCAGCCATTCGCGCAGCTGCGTCAGATGCTCCGGCCGGTGCTGGTCCAGGTAGACCGGATGCAGCCCCAGCGCCGCCTGCACGCTGCCTTCGGCGCAGGCCAGGTCCCACACCCGCTGGAAATTCGCTTCATACACCCCCAGCACCACCATGCGCTCCACCCCGCGTGCCGCCGCGTTGGCCAGCAGGCGCGGGCGGTCGGCATCGAAATCGGGGAAGTCCAGGTGGGTGTGGGTGTCGATCAGGCGCATGGTCAGGCCGCGCTGATGCGTTGCTTGAACGTCCGGCCAATGGCGTGCACGCCGGGCTCGTAGCGTTTTTCCTCGATGGCGGCCAGGGCCAGTTCCAGCGCAGTGGCGGCGATCAGGCCGTGCTGCTGGGCCATGGCGTTGACCGGCAACGGCAGGAAGTCGAGCAGCTGGTTGTCACCGAAGGTGCCCAGGTGCAGCTGGCGCGAGTCAGCCGGGCGCGCCTGCAAGGTGTCGAACACCCCTTGCAGCAGCACGTAGGAGGTGGTCACCAGGGCATCCGGCAGGCCGCCGTGTTCGTCGATCAGCTGATGCATCAGGCGTTGGCCGCACTCACGGCTGAAGCCCTCGCCCTGGTAGCGGCGGACAACGCCGTCGAACCCTTGCATCGCTTCGTCGAAACCGCCGGCACGGGCCTGGCTGACCGACAGCTCCGGGCGTGCCCCGATCAGCGCGATGCTTTTCGGCGTGGTGGCCAGCAGGCTGTCGGCCAGTTGGCGGCTGGCATCGCGGTCGTCGCTGATCACCGAGCAGAAGTGTGCCGGGTCCAGGCGCCGGTCGATGGCGATCACCGGCAGGCCTTTGTCCTGCAACTCACGGTAGCTATCGTCCTCTGGCGGCAGGCAGCTGGCCACGAATAGCGCGTCGCAACGGCGGGCGCGGAACAGTTGCTGCAGTTGGCGCTCGCTGTCGGGCTGGTCGTCGCTGCTAGCGATCAGCAGCTGGTAGCCACGGGCGCGGGCGCCTTGCTCCAGCTGCTTGGCGATGCGGGCGTAGCTGGGGTTCTCCAGATCCGGGAGAATGAAGCCCAAGGTGCGGGTGTGCCGGCTGCGCAGGCCGGCTGCTTGCGGGTTGGGGGTGAAGCCATGGGCCTCGACCACCGCGCGCACCCGCTCGACAGTACTGTTGCTGATGCGCTGCTGTTCGGCCTTGCCATTGATGACATAACTGGCAGTGGTCACTGACACACCGGCCAGACGGGCGATATCGCTGAGTTTCACCGAATTTTCCTTGTTATTACCGGGACTGGCTACGGAACCAGGACCGGATAGTTTGACCCGGATTGGCCGCCTCGCGCAGGCGACCATTGTCGCAATTGTCCGACAGGCTGGGGCTTTTTCCTTGGCAGATTATCGAGTAACGTGGCCGCTTGGTCAGATTAAACGTTTCAGCTATTAATTTTTCTGCCTCGGCTGCCTGCCGTGAAAGGCTGTCGAACTGGCTGATTCTGTGAATATCACAACAATACCTCAGTACCCGGCATCAAAACCAAGCTGGGGCTGCAAAAGGAGAAGGTCATGCTCGAGCTCGCCAAAGAGCAGATAGCCATGGGCCAGAAGGCCGTCGACAAGGCCGGGGCGTTGCGCCTGCTGGCGGATCAGCTGGTGGCCGACGGCCTGGTTGCCGAGGGTTATCTCGAAGGCCTGCAGGCACGCGAAGCGCAAGGCTCGACGTTTCTTGGCCAGGGCATCGCCATCCCTCACGGCACCCCACAGACCCGCGAGCTGGTGTTCGCCACGGGCGTGCGCCTGCTGCAGTTCCCCGAAGGCGTGGACTGGGGCGATGGCCAGATCGTCTACCTGGCCATCGGCATCGCCGCCCGTTCCGACGAACACCTGCGCCTGCTGCAGCTGCTGACCCGCGCCCTCGGCGAAACCGACCTGGCCGAGGCATTGCGCCGGGCCAGCTCCGCCGAAGCCTTGCTCAAATTGCTGCAAGGCGCGCCGCAAGAGCTGGCGCTGGACGCACAGCTGGTTGGCCTGAACCTGCCGGCTGAAGATTTTGATGAACTGGCCTGGCGCGGTGCCCGTCTGCTGCAGCGCGCCGGTTGTGTCGACAGCGGCTTCGCCGCCGTGCTGCAACAGGCCGAACCGCTGCCACTGGGCGAGGGCCTGTGGTGGCTGCACAGCGAGCGCCAGGTGCGTCAACCAGGCCTTGCTTTCATCACCCCGCAGCAGCCCCTGCGCTATCGTGACCAGCCGCTCAATGGCCTGTTCTGCCTGGCCAGCCTCGGTGCCGCCCACCAGGCCCTGCTTGAACGCCTGTGCGAAGTGCTGATCGAAGGCCGCGGGCAAACGCTCTATCAGGCCACCAGCAGCCGTGCGGTACTTGAGGTGCTGGGCGGTGAGGCGCCGGCTGACTGGCCCACTGCGCGGGTTGTGCTGGCCAACCCCCATGGGCTACACGCCCGCCCGGCGAAGATCCTGGCGCAACTGGCCAAGGGTTTCGAGGGCGAAATTCGCCTGCGCGTGCTCGACAGCGCGCAGCCGGCGGTGTCGATCAAGAGCCTGAGCAAGTTGCTCAGCCTCGGCGCGCGCCGTGGCCAGGAGCTTGAACTGAGCGCCGAACCGTCGATTGCCGGTGATGCCTTGCCAGTACTGCTGGCCGCCATCGAGCAAGGCTTGGGCGAAGAGGTCGAGCCGCTGGTGCAAACTACCCCCTCGGCCGTTGCCAGCGCAGCCGCAGCACTCCAGGCGCCTGTTGCAGGCAGCCGCATCCAGGGCGTCAGTGCATCCCCGGGTATTGCCAGCGGGCCGGCGCATGTCTGCGTCGAGCGCGATATCGATTACCCCCTGCGCGGTGAGTCGCTGACGCAGGAGCGCCTGAAGCTGCGTAGCGCGCTTGAGACTGTGCACGGCGAGTTGCAGGCGCTGGTGCAGCGCAGCGACAAGTCGATTTGCGAAATCTTCGTTACCCACCAGGAAATGCTCGCCGACCCGGCCCTGAGTGACGATGTCGACGCACGCCTGGCCCAGGGCGAAAGTGCGGCCGCGGCGTGGATGACGGTGATCGAGGCGGCGGCGCGCCAGCAGGAAACGCTGCACGATGCACTGTTGGCCGAGCGCGCTGCCGACCTGCGCGACATTGGCCGCCGTGTGCTGGCTCAGTTATGCGGCGTGCACGCCCAGACCGAACCGGAACAACCCTACGTACTGGTGATGGGCGAGGTGGGTCCCTCCGATGTCGCCCGCCTGGACCCAACCCGCGTCGCCGGCATCGTCACTGCCTACGGCGGTGCCACCGCGCACAGCGCGATCGTCGCCCGCGCCTTGGGCATCCCAGCCGTGGTCGGCGCGGGCCCGGCGGTCCTGCTGCTCGATTCCGGCACCCCGTTGCTGCTCGACGGCCAGCGCGGCGTGGTCAGCGTCGCACCGCCAGCTGACGAGCTGCAACGGGCGCTGGCCGAGCGCGACCAGCGCGAACAACGGCTGCAAGCCGCCTGGGCCCAGCGCCATGAGCCGGCAGTGACACGCGATGGCCATGCTGTAGAGGTGTTCGCCAACATCGGCGAGAGCAGCGGCATCGACACGGTGGTAGATCAGGGCGCCGAGGGTGTTGGCCTGCTGCGCACCGAGCTGATCTTCATGGCCCATTCGCAGGCACCCGACGTGGCCACCCAGGAAGCGGAGTACCGCCGTGTGCTCGACGGCCTCGGCGGTCGGCCACTGGTGGTGCGTACCCTCGATGTGGGCGGCGACAAGCCGTTGCCATACTGGCCGATCGACACCGAAGAAAACCCGTTCCTCGGCGTGCGCGGTGTGCGCCTGACTTTGCAGCGCCCGCAGATCATGGAAGACCAGCTGCGCGCCTTGCTACGCGCCGCCGATCAGCGGCCGCTGCGCATCATGTTCCCCATGGTCGGGCAAATCCACGAGTGGCGCGAAGCGCGCGCGATGGTCGAGCGCTTGCGCCTGGAAATCCCGGTCGCCGACCTGCAGGTCGGGATCATGGTCGAAGTGCCATCCGCCGCCTTGCTGGCGCCGCAGCTGGCCCGTGAGGTGGACTTCTTCAGCATCGGCACCAACGACCTGACCCAGTACACCCTGGCCATCGACCGTGGCCACCCGAGCCTTTCTGCCCAGGCCGACGGCCTGCACCCGGCGGTACTGAACCTGATCGACATGACGGTGCGCGCCGCCCACGCCGAGGGCAAGTGGGTGGGCGTGTGCGGCGAACTGGCCGCCGACCCGCAGGCGGTGGCTGTGCTGCTGGGCCTGGATGTGGACGAACTGAGCGTGGCTGCCCGCAGCATTGCCGAAGTCAAAGCCCTGGTGCGCCAGGCTGATCACCAAACGGCTCGCGCCCTGGCGCGCGAGGCCTTGCAACAGGACAGCGCCGCGGCGGTTCGCGCGCTGGTGGAGCGTTACTGATGGCCAAGATTCTGACCCTGACCCTGAACCCTGCGCTGGACATCACCGTCAGCCTCGGCGCTTTGCGTCCCGGGCACGTCAACCGGGCCCAGGCCCAACAAAGTCACGCCGCGGGCAAAGGCCTGAATGTGGCCCAGGTGCTGGCCGACCTGGGCCACAGCGTCACCGTCGGGGGCTTTCTGGGCCTCGACAACCCGCAACCGTTCGAGGCGTTGATTGCCCGGCGCGGCTTCGCCGACTGCTTCGTGCGCGTGGCCGGTGAAACCCGCAGCAACCTCAAGCTGGTCGAGGCCGATGGCCGGGTCACCGATATCAACGGCCAGGGGCCGGAGGTCGACGAAACAGCCCGCACCGAGCTGCTGCAGCGCCTGGCACAGGTGGCACCAGGGCACGACGCAGTGGTTGTGGCCGGCAGCCTGCCGCGTGGGGTCAGCCCCGAGTGGTTCCGCCAGCTACTCGAGCAATTGCAGGCACAAGGGCTGAAAGTGGCCCTCGACAGCAGTGGCGAGGCGTTGCGTGCCGGGCTGCAGAGTTCGCCTTGGCTGGTCAAACCCAATACCGAAGAGCTCGGCGAAGTGTTGGGGCTGGCCGTGCTGACCGCCGCTGAGCAGCGCGCCGCTGCCGAGCAACTGCTGGCCAGTGGTGTCGAGCATGTGGTGGTGTCGGCGGGCGAGCAGGGCGTCTGCTGGTTTGCTGCTGGCCAAGCGCTGCAGGCACGCCCGCCTCAAGTGCGGGTTGCCAGTACCGTGGGCGCGGGTGATTCGCTGGTCGCCGGCATGGTCCACGGCCTGCTTGCCGAGGAATGCCCACGGCAGACCTTGCGCCGCGCCACGGCCATCGCCGCACAGGCCGTGACCCAAGTGGGTTTTGGCATCTGCGACCGCGAGCAGCTCGCGCAGCTGGAAGCCGCCGTGCAACTGACAGAACAACAAGAGGGTTGCCGATGAACATCGCCATTGTCACCGCCTGCCCAAATGGGCAGGTGTCCAGCGTGCTCAGTGCCCGCCTGCTGGCTGCTGCCGCCCAGCGTCGGGGCTGGAGCACCAGTGTCGAGGTACAGGATGCCGAGCATCCCGAGCGTCAGCTGACGCCTGCGCAGATTGCCGAGGCCGATTGGGTGCTGGTGGTTGCCACCGGCCCGGTGGACCTTGCGCGCTTCGCCGGCAAGCGTTTGTACCAGAGCACCCCGGCGCAGGCCCTGGCCGACCGCGAGGGCTTTCTCGACGAGGCGGCGGGCAAGGCCGAAGTGCTGGCTGCGCAAGCGGCCAGCGCGGTGCCTTCGGCGGCTGTACGCCTGGTTGCGGTCACCGCCTGCCCGACGGGGGTGGCGCATACCTTCATGGCCGCCGAAGCCTTGCAACAGGCGGCGCAACAGCTGGATTACCAGCTCACCGTCGAGACCCAGGGCTCGGTCGGGGCGCGCAACCCGCTGTCGGCCCAGGCCATCGCCGATGCCGACGTGGTGCTGCTGGCCGCTGATATCGAGGTGCCGACGGCACGTTTTGCCGGCAAGCGTATTTACCGTTGTGGCACCGGTATCGCCCTCAAGCAGGCGCGTGCGACCCTGGAAAAGGCGCTGGCCGAGGCCAAGGTCGAGAGTGCTGCGGACACGGCGTCCGCAACTCCCGCCAAGACTGAAAAAGCCGGTGTCTACAAGCATCTGCTGACCGGTGTTTCGTTCATGCTGCCGATGGTGGTGGCTGGCGGCTTGCTGATTGCCCTGTCGTTCGTCTTTGGCATCGAGGCCTACAAGCAGCCGGGCACATTGCCGGCCGCGCTGATGCAGATCGGCGGCGAGGCGGCGTTCAAGCTGATGGTGCCGCTGCTTGCAGGGTACATCGCCTGGTCCATCGCCGACCGCCCGGGCCTGGCGCCGGGCATGATCGGCGGCCTGTTGGCCGGCACCTTGGGTGCCGGTTTCATCGGCGGCATCGTCGCCGGCTTTCTCGCTGGCTACAGCGCCAAGGCCATCGCCCGCTGGGCCCGCCTGCCAAGCAGCCTGGAGGCGCTCAAGCCGATCCTGATCATCCCGCTGCTGGCCAGCCTGTTCACTGGCCTGGTGATGATCTACGTGGTCGGCCAGCCGGTGGCGGCGATGCTCGAAGGGCTGACGCACTTCCTCGACAGCATGGGCACCACCAACGCCATCCTGCTCGGGCTGCTGTTGGGCGGGATGATGTGCGTCGACCTTGGCGGGCCGATCAACAAGGCTGCCTATGCCTTCTCGGTAGGGCTGCTGGCGTCTTCCAGCTATGCGCCGATGGCGGCGACCATGGCCGCTGGCATGGTGCCGCCGATCGGGCTGGGCATCGCCACCTTCCTGGCCCGGCGCAAGTTCGCCCAGAGCGAGCGCGAGGCGGGCAAGGCAGCGTTGGCGCTGGGGCTGTGCTTCATCTCCGAAGGGGCGATCCCGTTTGCAGCCAAGGACCCGCTACGGGTGATCCCGGCGAGCATTGCCGGTGGCGCTTTGACCGGTGCGCTGTCGATGTATTTCGGCTGCAAGCTGATGGCGCCGCATGGCGGGCTCTTCGTGTTGCTGATTCCTAATGCCATCAACCATGCGCTGTTGTATCTGCTGGCGATCGTGGCGGGCAGCCTGGTGACTGCAGTGGTGTATGCGGTGATCAAGAAGAGCGAGCGAGTGGAGTTGGCTGTTGCACCCGTGAAAGGCTAGCGCCTTCTGTTGGCATTGCCGGCCCTTTCGCGGCTAAAGCCGCTCCCACAGGTACTGTGTTGAGTCAGAAACTACACAATACCCTGTGGGAGCGGCTTTAGCCGCGAAGAGGCCGGTACAGGTTAACGCCGATGTTTCTGCCGCAACGGCACCAGCAGATCGGCCAGGCCGTTATGGTCGACCTCATGCATCAACGCCAGCAACCCACCCAGCTCCCCCGCCGGAAACCCCTTGCGCGCGAACCAGGCCAGATAATCCCCCGGCAGGTCGGCAATGATCCGCCCTTGGTATTTGCCAAATGGCATGGTGCGGGTGACCAGCAGTTCGAGCATTTCCGGTTTCATCGACGAAGCCTGGCAGTGAATGAGCGCCGACCATACTGCAATCTGCACGAGCCCCCAAGCGGCAATCATGCATAACGCCATTTGCCGCCGCTTGCCTTTAGTAATTAACTATCTGTTTTAAAAGGAATTATTTTTATGGGGCCGCTTGGCACGAAGCCTGCTCCAGTACAAGGGACTATCACCTGCCAAGGAGTTTGTGCCATGAGCAACCCCAATAAAGACGTGATTGACGTACTCAACGATCTGATCGAATACAGCAAGGATGGCGAAAAGGGCTTCAAAGCCTCGGCCGATGATGTGAAGAACCCGGAACTCAAAGCGTTCTTCGTCCAGCGTGCCGGCGAATGCGCCAATGCTGCAGGCGAACTGCAAAGTGAAGTACGTCGCTTGGGTGGCGATCCGGAGACCTCTACCAGCGTCAGTGGCGACCTGCACCGCGGCTGGGTCAACCTGAAGTCGCTGGTTACCGGTAAAGACGAAGAAGCGGTACTCAATGAAGTCGAGCGCGGTGAAGATCACGCCCTCAAGGCTTACAAAGAAGCACGGGAAAAACTGGTCAAGCTTGGCCGTCAGGCCAGTGATCAAAGCTATGCCCTGGTGGAAAAACAGCTTCAGGGCGTACAGCGCAATCATGACCAGGTGAAAGCGCTGCGTAACGCTGCCCGCGCCCGCTCCTAACCGAGCGGCCCCTCTACCCGGTTGCGGCCATTGGCCTTGGCCCGGTAAAGGGCTTCATCCGCGGCACCTAGCACCTGCGAAAGCTCCTGCTGGGTGCCGGGGGTGTAAAGGCCTATTCCGATGCTCACGGTGACCCCGTGGGCATCGTCTTCGAATGGCGCCAGCCCTTCCACACGTGCACGAATGCGCTCAGCGAGGAGCCTGGCCCCCTCTGCATCCGTCTCAGGCAGCACTAGCTGGAATTCCTCCCCCCCATACCGTGCGGCCAAGTCCGCCGGGCGGCGTATGGATTGCTCCAGCGTTTTGGCGACCTCACGCAATGCATGGTCTCCGCCCGCGTGGCCATGCCGCTGGTTGAATGCCTTGAAATGATCCACATCGACCATCAGCACTGCCAGCGGGTTGCCGTTGCGTTGCGCGCGCGCCCATTCCGTGCGCAGCACTTGGTCCAGCCTTCGGCGGTTGGCCAAGCCGGTGAGGCTGTCGGTAGCCGCGAGGGAGGCCAGGCTCTGTTCGGCTTCATGGCGGCGCCGCAGTTCTCGGCCAAGCAGCAAGGTCAGCCAGAGGATGCCGGCACATAAGGCTCCGGTTGCGACGCTTACGATACGTGCGGTACGCCGCCATGATTGGAACACTTCGTCTGCCGAATCGACCACCAGGACGATCAGCGGCAGGTCACCTACCCGAGCGAAGGTATAGAGGCGTTGCTGACCGGAGATGTCCGAACGGGCGCTAAAACTGCCACTTTGCTCGTCGAGTATGCGTTTGAAGTTGGGCCGCTGGGCGTACGAAGTGCCGGTTGCCGAATCATCTGCGCCCGATGCCTTGCGGGCCAGCAGCTGCCCCTCGCTATTGAGGATGTTGATGCTGCTGTCCCCGCCGATATCCAGGCGCTGGAACAATTCGCGAAAGTACGACAGCCGCAGCGCACCGGCGGCCAGTCCGGCGAATTGGCCGTCTGAGGTGGAAATGCGGCGGCTGAAACTGATGCACCAGTCCAGGTTGCCCAAGCGTGCCTTGAACGGTGGGCTGATGTACAGGCCCAACGCTGCATTGTCCCGATGGGCGATGAACGCTGGCGTATCGGCAAAGTTGGCCTGGCGAGGCGCGACACTGATCGAGTCGGCCACCACGTCCCCCTTGCTGTCGAGCCAGAGGATATCGCCGCGCACCGGGGCCGCGAAGGTCTGGTTGAACAGGACCCGCTGGCGAAGATCGGGTGGAACCTGCAGCACTTGTGGGTGCTCGACTGCCCAGATCAGCCCCTTCAGCGACTGATCGTACAGTTCGACATTGCGCAGGATGTCGCTTTCGATCAGTTGCACGATGTTGTTCGATGCGCGGATTGACGCCTGTTCGACGCTGTCGCGTTCGCGTGCCAGCAAATAGCTGACGATGGCCACGATGGCGAGCACGGCAAGGCAGCTGCCCAGATTGAGGATCAGCTCGGGATGCGACCTGTAGAATGCGGAACGCGTGGATAAAGTGGGCATGCGCGCTACTGCTGAGGCAGGGCCATTTGCGGCGGGCGACATTCTAGGGAAGCGAGCATTGTCGGACAAGATTTGTCCGACGGAATTCAGCAAGGGGCTGCAAGGCAGCCCTCATGTCGGCGAAACGAGGGCAAAGCCCTCGCCAGCGGTCTCAGGTCAGAAGATGTTCAGTGGGTAATCGACGATCACCCGCACTTCATCGTTGTCGCTGTTGCTGTCGATCGACGCATAACCCTGGCTACCACGGTGGGTGGCATAGCGCAGCTGCACCGCCAGGTCCTTCAGGTCGCCTTCCTGGAACACATACTTCACGTCCAGGTCCCGCTCCCAGTGCATGGCGTTCTTGCCATCGGCGCGGTAGTAGTCGTAGTGGCTGGTGTCCTGGGTGGCCTTGGTCAGGTCCGCCTCACCGCGCGAGTAGGACAGCGAGGTGCTCAGGCCCGGGATGCCGATACCGGCGAAGTTGTAGTCGTACTGCAGCTTCCACGAACGCTCGTTCGGGGCGTTGAAGTCCGAGTACATGCGCGAGTTGTCCAGGTACACGCTGTCGCCGAGATTGATGTAGTCGAACGGCGTGTTGCCGTTGACCCGCTGGTAGGCGGCGGTGATGCTGTGGTAACCGGCGTTGACCGTGAAGTGCAGGCTGTAGGTGTTGTTGTCGATCTTGCCCAGCAGCGCCTGGCCGGTGTCCTGGGTGTGGTAGAAGTGCACGCCCGGGTTGAGGCTGACCAGGTCGTTGACCACGTAGGTGTAGTCGAAGTCAGCGTAGTACTGGTTCCAGATGTCCTTCAGCTCGGCCGCGTACAGGTTGGTGGTGATGTGCTCGGTACCACTCCACGACGCGCCCGCCCAGTTCAGGTGCTTGCTCTTGTCGTGCTCGTCCAGGCTGCCGTAGTAGGTGTCGATACGGCGGTGGCCACTCTGGTTGTACGGGTGAGTGAAGCTGACCTGGCCGCCTTCGAGCAGCAGGCCGTCGACGCTGTGGTTGGTCAGGCTCACGCCGCGGAAGGTCTGCGGCAGCATGCGGGTCTCGCCGCCTGCGATCACCGGGTTGGTGATGAACAGGTCGCCGGCTTTCAATTCGGTGTCGAACGCCTTGAGCTTGACCGCAGCACCTGCAGTGGAGAACGAGTGCGGGGCAGCGCCCAGTTCACCGTCGTCCTTGATGTGCTCGGGCAGGATGCTGGTGCCGGCATGGCCGCCACCGCCGTCGAGCTTCAGGCCCAGCATGGCATGGGCGTCGAGGCCGAAGCCGACCACGCCCGGGGTGTAGCCGGACTCGAAACGGGCGACCGCGCCCTGGCCCCACTCGCGGGTGTCGCGCACGCCGGCATTGTGGTTGTCGCGGTTGAAATAGGCATTACGAAAATGCAGGTTGAAGGACGAACCCTCGATGAAGCCATCAGCCTTGTCTTCATCTGCCTGGGCGGCGAAGGGGATCGTTGCAGTCAACGCAATGAACAGCGGGGTAAAACGGAACGCGGAAGGCACCGGTACTAGCTCCTTTGGTCTGACGGTGGGGCAGTTTTTATTTTGAATGTGCGTCTTTTTATAGGGGTACGTTACAGCGGGGCTGAGAGTTAGCGCACATAAAAAAAGCCGCTGATCGGCAGCGGCTTTAAAAGGCTAACATATCGGCACCCACGGTGCCCATGGCGTAGCCAAGGGAAAACGGGAGCAGGTGCGACGCGCAATCAGCTATCGGCATTGGCGTCGCTGGAAACTTTCGAAGCGGTCTGTTCTGCGTCTTTTCCGGCGTCGGCCTTGTGTGCCAGGGCTTCGCGGGAGTCTTGGTGAACAGCGGCAAGTTCTGCAGTACGCGCTACGAAAGCCGGGGATTCTTCGGCCATGGCCAGGGGCGACAACAACAGGGAAGACAGAACGAAAACGCTGGCAATACCCATACTGTTGGACATGTTTGAAACTACCTTCTTGCGGTGCAAGTGCTATGAGGACGGGGCTAAAGTTAGTCCGTTTAATGCCCTGGAAACAGCGTCTTTGGTGATAAGCACTGTTGCGCAAAAGGTAAGGATCGCTGGAAAAGCAATTGGACCTTAGCGTGAAAGGCCCGTGCTAGACAGCTTGTGCGGTCAATGCTGGAAGCCGCCTTGCATTGCGAAACTATCATTTTTACCAGGTGACATGCGGTGCGTCCGGTCAGATGCTGGTTGCATGGCGTCTGATCTCTTCTCGCAACGCAAGGCAGGTATGACATGGCAGCGCGTTCGACCAGGCAAATGCGAGAACAGTCAGCTGCCCTGCATGCTGGGACGCCGACAGTCACCGGTCCTTTCCGCACATTGGCGCTTTATCGTGCGGCGCACACCCCTGGCGTTTCACCGCGCCTGCTGATTGAACGTGCGGTCAAGGATCCGTCAACCCGGGCAACGCGGATGTTCGGTGCGCGACCCTTGCTCAACGAGGCCACCGCAAACGCGGACGCGGTGACGGTCACTGCCCTTGAAGGCCGACCCTTGTCATTGCATACCGCAGACGGCGATCTTTCCCTGCGTTTACTGGACAGTGCCGGGCGCCCGCTGTGGTCGCTCAACGCCCAGCAGACGGTGACTGTCATGAGCTATGAAACGGCCTTGCTCAGTGGGCGGCCCCTGTCGTTGACGGAAATGGCTGCCGGTGTACCGGTTGGACGTGTACGTGAACGCTATAGGTATGCACCTGCGGGAGAAGCGTACTGGAAGGCCCGCAATCTCTCTGGACGTTTGCGGGAATCCTGCAACAACGCAGGCATCGACCGAACACTCAGCCTGTCATTGACGGACCAATCTTTGGCGACCGAGCAATGTCTCTTGACGGTTGAAATAGAACAGCCGGATTGGTCTCGTACCACAGAAGAAGATGTCGAGGCTCCTCTGGAGGTCTTGAATCAGCTCGATGCTACCGGCGCCCTGTTGAGTAGCACTCATGCCGCCGGTGTCACCACCTTCGAGGTATACGGTATCAGCGGTGCACGCGAGCAGACGCGGGTCAGGTACATGAAGGGTGGCGAGGCTGGAGAAGTCGTCACCTTGCGCGACGCTCGTTATGCTGCAGATTCCAGATTGCTGGAGCAAACCGCTGGTAACGGCGTCGTGGACCGCTATGAATATGACGCTCGAACTCCTCGCATCAAGCGACATCTGACCGCTCGCCCTGCAGGCCATCCTCTGGGCAGCCTGGTGATCAGTGATCTGCATTACGAACACGATCCAGGCGGCAATATCTTCAGCCTTGATGATCAAGGTGCAGACCCTGAGTGGCATAAAAACCTGGAGGCGACGGGGCTTCGGCATTACGCCTATGACACGTTGAACCGTCTGGTTTCGGCAACGGGACGTAAGCGAGTGCCTGCAGCCCGGCATCATCCTTCATCGGGTACGCGTAGTGACCCGAGTGCAGGCCAAGTGTGGGCTCCCTACAAGGAAGAGTACTCCTATGACGATGGAAACAATCTTTGGCTGATTCGGCATATCGCCGGCGAAGGTCTGCGCACGGTCGAACTCCACGTGGCACGGGGTAGCAATCGTGCAGTCGTGAAAGGGCAAGGTTTTACGCCTGAGACGGGCTTTCTGCCTGGAGGCCTGCAGAAACAATTAGGCGATGGCAGGACTGTACACTGGCATGCGGACAATCAACTCAGGGCTGTCAGCCTGGTTGGACGTGAGCATGAAGAAGATGACAGCGAACGCTACCACTACGATGCAGGTGGTAGCCGAGTTCGCAAGGTTCATTCGGTAAAAGTTGGGAGTGTCTGGCAGATCACGGTAACCACCTATACGCACGCTTACGAACACCGCCAACGCTGGCAGGCAGACGAGACTGCACTACAACGTGATGTGCTTATTACAACGTTGGGTACTGCTCGGCTGGTAACAGACCTGCTCAATGGCGTAAGCCAGTTGCGCTACGACTTGAATGATCACTTGCATAGTTCGGCGGGAGAAACAGATGCTATTGGCAAGGTCATTGCTCGTGAGGAATATGCACCTTATGGCTGTACGGTGGGGAGTGATGAGGCGGAGTCTGAAGTCAATAATCTCACACAGCGGGCTATACGGCATGCAGGCAAGGAGCGCGATGCGACGGGTTTATATTATTACGGTTGGCGGTATTGCCAACCGCTTACCGGCCGTTGGCTGAGCGCCGACCCTGGAGGTTTGGTCGACGGGATCAATTTGTTCCGACTGGCGAGCAGTTCCCCTGTAACTGTCAGGGATCTCAATGGTAAGCAGACAGTTTATTCGAAGCAATTGATCGATAAGCATGCGGATGGCTACCCTGCTACGGAGGAAGCCCTACGCCGACTGGACGCGCGTACGGATAATGATAGCGAGATGGACAGAGAACTTACACACGAGGTGTATGAAGACCAGAACCGAGTAGTATCACGCTACAAAACGGGGGGGGATTATGCGTTCGGTAATGAATACAGGCCTCAGGTCTGGCTAATGTCAGATAATGCACGAAAACCGGGTAGCCAGACCTACGCTTCGACTGTTGCATTAGAACAGTATCGAATGGTTTCGAAAGCCAAAGGCTTTTATGGGGTACTGCCGAAGTCGATCTTGCGATTTGGAGTCGTGAATAAAGATGCCATCGAAGCTGCCATGGTTACGCCCGAAGAGAAATTGCTCGAGCCTGAAGAGCGTAATCGAAGGGTCGTAGATCGCTTTCTCGCCAGCCCAGCTAACGGGAGCCATACGCGAAGAATATTGGACGCGCTGGGCATGGAGGCCACAAGGGTTACGTATCATGATTATGTTCAGGATCTAGCAACCGCGATTATAGAAGTTGAGGTTAGGCCGAAGATCCCGAAGGCGACGATGGATAGGTGGGCAAAAGAGTATGCCGCCCAAGGCGAGCGTGAAGTGCGTCAGTTTGGCAGGGGATGGCTATCAAGAAGATTGCATGCGGTCGGATATTGCATCAGTGATTATTTACGCTCGATCAGAAACCGTCGGATTCGGCCAGTGACGTTGTGATTGTTCAGCGTGGTTCAATCAGTTGTCATGTCGCAAGCAGCGGTGAGCTCGGTCCTGAACGCCTGGTGGCAGGCAGCCGGATTCCGAATGTATTTTCACCTTTTACGCTACTCACAAAAACCTCCCCGCCATGCATCAACGCGATCGCCTTGACGATCGCCAGCCCCAGCCCATGGTTGCCACCGCCACTGTTGCTGCGCGCCGCGTCCACCCGATAGAACCGCTCAAACAGCAGCGGCAGGTGCGCATCATCGATGGCCGGCCCAGGGTTGCTCACGGCGATGCTGACCTGTTCAGGGCCTGCCTCGATATGAACATGAATGGACTGCTTCGGCGCCGTATGCTGCACGGCGTTGTTCAGCAAGTTGATCAACGCCCGACGCAGCTGGGCCTTTTCGATGGGCGCCTGTGCATCGCCGCTGACGCTGACGCTGACCTGGGCGTCTTCGAGGATGTAGTCCAGGTAGTCGAGCGTGGTGGCCACTTCCTCGGCCAGCGAGGCCTGGGTCAGGGCGGTGGCCTTGCTGCCCTGGTCGGCGCTGGCGAGGAACAGCATGTCGTTGATGATGCTGCGCAGGCGCTCCAGCTCTTCCAGGTTCGACTGCAACACTTCGAAGTAATGCTCGGCGCTGCGCCCGCGGGTGAGGGCGACCTGGGTCTGGCCGATCAGGTTGGTCAGCGGCGAGCGTAGTTCGTGGGCAACGTCGGCGTTGAAGGCCTCGAGTTGTGTATAGGCCTGGCTGACCCGGTCCAGGGCGGCATTGAAGGCACCGGCGAACTGCGCTAGTTCTGGTGCCAGGTTCTGCGTCTGCAAGCGGCCGTCGAGACGCGGCGGCGCCAGTGCCTGGGCTTCATTGGACAACGCCAGTAGCGGCCGCAGGCCGATGCGCGCCACCCAGTAACCCAGCAACGAAGCCAGCAGCACACCGAGCACGGCCAGGCCGACGATGGCCACCAGCAGGCTGTGCTGGGCCTGCCAGAACGTTTCGGTGTCGATGCCGATCAGAAAGCGCAGCGGCGGGCGCTCGCCCAGGGCGGGCAGTTCGCTGACCAGGACCTTGTAGGGGTAAGGCCGGTCGGGCAGGCGCAGGTCGCGCATGCCTTGCGGGCCCTCGCCGAAAGCGCGCACCAGTTCGCTGGGGTGGCCGTATTCGAAGGCCGGGTTGCTGCTGACCACCCAGAAGCGGATGCGCTTGTCTTCCTCGCTGAGCAGGTTGAGCTTGTTGTTGATCTTGGCCCAGTGCTCGGGCGTGCCGAAGCGGTTGAGGGTGGACTCCAGCACACTGAAGCGTGCGTTCAGCTCGGCCCGCGGCAGCAGGTCGAGACTGCGGTCGACCTGGCGGTACAGCGCCGAGCCGATCAGCAGGAACACCGCCATCGCCACCAGGATGAACAGCGCCGACAGGCGCAGGGCAATGGAATTAAGCGGCGCGGTTTTCCAGGACATAGCCCATGCCTCGGATGGTGTGCAGCAGCTTGTTGTCGAACGGCCCGTCGAGTTTGGCGCGCAGGCGCTTGATGGCCACTTCGACGACATTGGCGTCGCTGTCGAAGTTGATGTCCCAGACCAGCTCGGCGATGGCGGTCTTGGACAGGATCTCGCCCTGGCGCCGCGCCAGCACGCTGAGCAGCGAGAATTCCTTGGCGGTCAGCTCCAGGCGCTGGCCGGCGCGGCTGGCCTTGCGCGCCATCAGGTCGATCCACAGGTCGCCGACCTGGATCTGCAACGGCTCGTGGCTGCTGCTGCGGCGGGTCAGGGCCTGCAACCGGGCGACCAGCTCGAGGAACGAGAACGGTTTGCCCAGGTAATCGTCGGCGCCTTCGCGCAAGCCATGGATGCGGTCTTCGACGCGCTCGCGGGCGGTGAGCATGATCACCGGCGTCTGCTTGCGCGCGCGCAGTGCCCGCAGCACGCCGTAGCCGTCCAGGCCCGGCAGCATCACATCGAGCACGATCACCGCGTAGTCGCCTTCAAGCGCCAGGTGCAGGCCGTCGATACCGTCCCGGGCGAGGTCGACGGTAAAGCCCTGCTCGGTCAGGCCGCGATGCAGGTAGTCGGCGGTTTTTTCTTCGTCTTCGATGATCAGCACACGCATGGTCTTGTCCTAGCTGGCACTTGGCGCCGCCGCACGGGCGGCCTGGCGGCGGTGGAACAGGCGCTCCAGCGCCAAGTATATGACCGGGGTGGTGAACAGCGTCAGCGCCTGGCTCACCAACAGCCCGCCGACTACCGCGATGCCCAGCGGCTGGCGCAGCTCGGCGCCGGCGCCAAAGCCGAACATCAGCGGTACCGCACCCAGCAGGGCGGCGAGGGTGGTCATGATGATCGGCCGGAAGCGCGTCAGGCACGCCTGATGAATCGCCTGCTCGGGCGTCATGCCCTGGTGGCGCTGGGCTTCCAGGGCGAAGTCGATGAGCAGGATACCGTTCTTCTTGACGATACCGATCAACAGCACCACGCCGATCAGGCCCATGATGCTGAAATCCTGGCCCATGCCCCAGAGCAGTATCAACGCACCCAGGCCGGCCGAGGGCAGGGTGGAAATGATGGTCAGTGGGTGAACGAAGCTCTCGTAGAGCACACCGAGGATGATGTACACCGCCACCAGTGCGGCGAGGATCAGCCAGGGTTGGCTCGACAGCGAGCTCTGGAAGGCTTGGGCCGCACCCTGGAAATTGCCGCTGATCGAGTCGGGCATGCCCAGTTCGCGCTGGGTGCGCTCGAGGATCGTCACCGCATCGCCGAGGGCCACGCCGGGGGCAAGGTTGAACGACAGGTTGGCTGCCGGGAACAGGCCGTCGTGGCTGATCGACAGCGGGCCGGTGCTCGGTGGTGCGACATGGGCCAGGGCGGACAGTGGCACCATCTCGTTGGTCAGTGGCGAGCGCAGGTAGAAGAAGTTCAGGCTCTCGGCCTTGCCGCGCTGCTTCGCGTCCAGTTCGAGGATCACCTTGTACTGGTTGGTCTCGGTCTGGAACTCGCTGATCTGCCGCTGGCCGAAGGCATCGTACAGCGCCTGGTCGACGTCGGTGGTGGTCAAGCCGAAGCGCGCCGCAGCCTGGCGGTCGATGTCGATGCGGGTGACGCTGGCGCCCAGCTGCAAGTCGTTGGACAGGTCGCGGAACACCGGGTTTTCCCGCAGGCGTTCGGTCAGGCGTTCGGTCCACAGGTTCAGGGCTACGCCGTCGTTGCTCTTGAGCACGTACTGGTACTGCGTGCGCGACGGGCCGGAGCTGAGATTGATGTCCTGGCCGGCGCGCATGTACAGGACGATGCCCGGCACCTGGGCGAGTTTCGGCCGCAGGCGGTCGATCAGCTCGCTGGCCGACACGTCGCGATCACCTCGTGGCTTCAGTGCGATCCAGAAACGGCCGTTGGCGATGGTCTGGTTGCTACCGGTGACGCCCACCGAATGCGAGAACGCTTGCACCGCCGGGTCGTCGCCGATGATTTTCGCCAACGCCAGGTGCTTCTCGACCATCGACGGGTACGACACGTCCGCCGCCGCTTCGGTGGTGCCGAGGATGAAGCCGGTGTCTTGCAGCGGGAAGAAGCCCTTGGGGATGCCGATATAACCGGCGACGGCCAGTGCCAGGGTCACGCCGAACACGCCAAGGGTCAGGCGCTGGTGGGCGAGGGCACGGTCAAGGCCTTTTTCGTACCACCTCACCAGGCGCTCGCCGAAGCCGCCGTGGTGCTCGCCGGGTGGCCGGCGCATGAACAGCGCGCACAGGGTCGGCGCCAGGGTCAGTGACACCACCACCGAAATCAGGATGGTCGAGGTGGCGGTCAGGGCGAATTCCTTGAACAGCCGGCCGACCACACCGCCCATGAACAGCAGCGGGATGAACGCGGCGATCAGCGAGAAGCTGATCGACACCACGGTGAAGCCGATCTCGCCTGCGCCCTTGAGCGCTGCCGTGCGGCTGTCGTCGCCAGCTTCAAGGTGGCGGTGAATGTTCTCCACCACGACGATGGCGTCATCCACCACGAAGCCCACCGAGATGACGATGGCCACCAGCGTAAGGTTGTTGAGGCTGAACCCCATGACGTACATCAGCGCGCAGCTGGCGATCAGCGACACACCGAGCACGCTGGACACCACCATCGTTGCCGACCATTGGCGCAGGAACAGCGCCATCACCCCGATCACCAGGGCCACGGCGATCATCAGGGTCAGCTCTACCTCGTGCAAGGAGGCGCGGATGGTTTGGGTACGGTCCTGCAGCACCGACACATCGATCGACGCCGGGAGCATTTCCTGCAGTTTGGGCAGGGCCGCCATCACCCGGTCGACGGTGTCGACGATGTTCGCACCGGGCTGGCGAAACACCACCAGGTTGAGGCCCGGCTGGTCGCCGGACCAGGCTTTGACGTAGGCGTTTTCGGCGCCGTTGATCACTTTGGCCACGTCCTTGAGGTGCACGGGTGCGCCGTTGCGATACGAGACGATCAGCTGGGCGTAGTCCTCGGGGTGGAACAGCTGGTCGTTGGCGGCGAGGGTCGAGACGCTGTGTTCGCCGTACAGCGCGCCCTTGGCCAGGTTCAGGCTGGTCTGCTGGATAGCCAGGCGCACATCGGCCAGGGTCAGGCCGATGGCAGCGAGCTTTTCCGGCTGGGCCTGCACGCGAATGGCCGGGCGCAGCTGGCCGGTGATGTTGATCAGGCCAACCCCTTCGATCTGGCTGAGCTGGCGCGCCAGCAGGGTTTCAGCGTAGTCGCTGAGGTCGTTGCCGGGCATTTGCGCGGAGCTGACGGTGAGCACCAGGACCGGGCTGTCGGCCGGGTTGACCTTGCGCCAGGTCGGCGGGTTGGGCAGGTCCTGGGGCAGGCGCGCGGTGGCGGTGTTGATCGCTGCCTGGACTTCCTGGGCAGCTGTGTCGATATTCTTGTCGAGGGTGAACTGCAGGATCAGCGTGGTCGAGCCCAGCGCACTGCTGCTGGTCATCTGGGTCATGCCGGGGATGGCACTGAACTGCACCTCCAGCGGCGTCGCTACCGACGACGCCATGGTTTCCGGGCTGGCGCCGGGCAGCTGGCTGGTCACTTGAATGGTCGGGAAGTCCGCTTCTGGCAGCGGCGCCACTGGCAAGCGCGGGAAGGCGATGGCACCGAGCAGCACCAGGGCGAAGGTCAGCAGCAGGGTGGCGATCGGGTGGTCGATGCACCAGGCCGAAACACCGTTGCGGGTATTCATGGCTGGCTCCTGCGGTCAGCCATTGCCGCCGGTGGTGGTGCGTCCGGGGTGACCTCGACACGTGAACCCGGTTTAAGCCGCGACTGGCCGTCGAGCACCAGGCGCTCGCCCGGCTTGACCCCGGCGATGATGTTCAGGCCGCTGTCCTGGTACACCACCTTGACCGGCACAGCGGTGACCTTGTCGCCGTCCAGGCGGTAGACGAAGTGCCCGTCGATGCTCCGCTGCACCACGGGCGGCGGCACCACCAGCGCGTTCTCCTCGACGGCCGTGCGCAGGCGAATGGTGACCAGTTGCCCCGGCCACAGGTGGCCGTCCTTGTTGTCGAATTCGGCCTTGACCCGCACGGTGCCGGTGTTGGCCGAGATCTGGTTGTCGATCAGTGCCAGGTGGCCTTCGCCGAGCAGGTTGCGCTCGCCATCGGCGTCCATGTAGGCCTGGACCAGGGCCGGGGTTGGCGCTTTGAGCAAGGCCTGCAGGGTTGGCAGCATCTGTTGCGGCAAGGCGAATTCGACGGCGATCGGGTCGATCTGGGTGACGCTGAACAGGCCTTGGGTATCGGTAGTGCGTACCAGGTTGCCGGGGTCGACATTGCGGATGCCGACGCGACCGGTTACTGGTGAGCGGATCTGCGTGTATGAAAGCTGCACTTCGGCATTGGCGATGGCCGCCTGGTTGCCCTTGACCGTGGCCTGCAGCTGGCTGACCAGCGCCTGCTGCTGGTCGAGGGTCTGCTTGGATACGCCATCGTCGGTGCTGAGCAAGCGGTAGCGCTTGAGGTCGACACCGGCCACCTGGATCTGCGCCTGGCTCTGGCCGAGCTGGGCACGGGCTTGGTCGAGGCTGGCGCGGATCGCCCGGTCATCCAAGGTGGCGAGCAGGTCGCCTTCCTTAACCCATTGGCCCTCTTTGACCAGTACTTGGGTCAGCACGCCTTCGACTTGTGGGCGCACTTCGACGCTGTGCAGGGACAGCACCGAGCCGATGGCGCTGGTGTAGCGGGGGACGTCCTGTTGGGCGACGGCGATCACCCGCACCGGGATGGCTGCTTGCGCACGGGGTGCGGTGGCTGGCTGGCGCTGGGTATACCAGACGCCTGCGGTCACCAGGGCGAGCAGTGCCAATGCGGCGAGGAGTACAGAACGGGAAGGACGTCGCATCGGCGCGGGCACCTTGGCCAAGGGGGGAACGGGGGTGTGTATTGGAGTTTATAGCGCGGTGACCGGGTCGGCAGCGTGACAGCTGGCTGACAGCGGTGACAGGTTGGGGTTGGTGATGAGACTGGGCGCTTGCCTTGGGTTTTGTGTTGATGCGGAAATCGAGCGCCGCCCGCGCGGCG
>NZ_BCBA01000054.1 GCF_001320245.1 Pseudomonas sp. NBRC 111124 | reverse complement strand
GCGCTCGATCTCATAGGCGCTGAAGGTGTCGTGACCAGCACCTGGTGGCCCTTACGCGATCCTGTCACCCGCTGTAGAAAGACGCGAAGAGGCCTACCTAGAACCCGATGAAGGCATAGTAGACCGGCGCTTCAGCAGTGGTCCGCAATCCCCGAGCCTGCAATTCATTCACCCGCTCAGGCTGCTCCACGTGCAATGTCCACTCGGCCCCGGTCTCTGAAAATGTCTGTGCCAGCGCCCCGGTAAAGGCCGTCATGTCCGGCAGATAAGCAGTAAACCCATTGCCTTTGAGCGCACTGCTGGTCATCCCCAGCGCCTCGCAAATGGCCACCTTGGCCGCAATATCGTCACGATCCGCCTGCCGCGAAGCCTGCACCAGCGCCAGCAGCGCCGGGTCCACCGGCAGTGAGCCGTGTATCAGCTCGGGCCCTTGCTCCCAGGCCTCGGGCGGGCAGTCCTTGTTCTCCGGCCGCAGCGGAATATGCGGGTTGATCTCCACCGGATAGATGCGGCAAACCAGCGGTCGGCTTTCATAAATGGTGCACAGGTCGTTGTCGTCGAGGTTGCGACAACGCCCCGGGTTGAACGCAGCAAAGGTCACCGAAACGCGCACTTCGCTGGCGCCACAAGGCACCGGATACGAGCGACGCAGCACATGCTCGCGCTGGTCCGCCGGCATGCCCGGCCCATCGGTCACGAAGCCTTCGATCAAGACCACCACCTGGCCGCCGCTTGCCGCCCATTGGCGGGCTTCGGCCAGGGTCAATGGCACATGGTGGCCGGTGCAGCACTTGCCACAACCGGTACAGGCAAAACGCAGGCTGTCGTTCACTTGGCGTCTGGGTTCCATTCGCTGACGAAGGCCTGCTGCTGTTTGCGGTCGTACAGGCACAGCTCGGTGCCGGTGCGCTGCTGCATGTGCTTCTGTGGAAAAACCCCCTCGATCAGCAGGGCGCTGAAGCCGACCTGGTCATCGAACTCCGCCGGTTTGCCACGGGCGTGAGCATCCTTGAACTGGCTGGCTTTGAGGCAGGCCTTGAGCATCTGCTGGCGCTGCTCGTTCCAGGCCTGGCTGCTGGAGGCCTGGGTGACGCCGCTGAACAGGGCGCAGGCAATCAGGAGAGAACTGAGAAACTTCATACGCGGTTCCGGCAATTGATCCGAGGGGCGCGAATTATGCCCGAGTCATCCCTGGCGGTAAGCCAGGGAGTTTGTCGCTGAATATAACAACACGTGCTTCAGCGCTCGGCAAACACCACCGTCCGCGCTGCCGTCACCAGGCAGTCGGTCAGGTCGGGCGAGGAGAACTTGGTGAGGATGGCATTGGCTCCGGCCAGCCTGGCCTTTTCGCCGCTCATGGCGCTGTCCAGCGAGGTGTGCAACAGGACGTAGAGGTGCTGGAAGTCCGGGGTCTCGCGCAGGGTGCGGGTGAAGGCATAACCGTCCATCTCGGACATTTCGATGTCAGAGACGATGATGTTGATCTCTTGCGCGGTGCCCTGCAGTTCCAGCAGCACGTTCATCGCATCCTTGGCGCTGCGTGCGGTGTGGCAGTCGATGCCGAGGTTACGCAGGGTGTGCACCGACTGTTGCAGCGCTACCTGACTGTCATCGACCACCAGGATGTTGGCAGCGGCCAGCAGGCTGGCGTCTTCCTCGCTCAGTTCACCCGGTTGTGGCTCCGGCGCGGGCGGGGCGATGCCGTGGATGACCTTTTCGATGTCCAGCACCTGCACCAGGGTGTTGTCGACCCGGGTCACGCCGGTGATGAACGAACGGTTGCCCGAGCCGAATGGCGGCGGCTTGATGTCGGTGCTCAGGCAATGGACGATGCGGCTTACCGCCTGCACATGCAGGCCCTGGCGCGAGCGGCTGATCTCGGTGACGATCAGGCAGCCGCCGTCCGGGTCGGCCAGCGGGCGTTCACCGATGGCCCGGGACAGGTCGATCACTGACAGCGAATTGCCGCGCAGGGTCGCCACGCCTTTCACGTGCGGGTGCGATTCGGGCAGTTTGGTCAGCGGCGGGCAGGGGATGATCTCGCTGACCTTGAGCAGGTTGATTGCCATCAGCTTGCCGCTGCGCAGGGTGAACAGCAGCAGCGACAGCGCGTCCGCGCGGGCATTATGCGTGGCCATGGTGACCTTCGTGGGAAACGGGGGATGCCGGGTTATCGGCCTGGTTTCGCGGCTCTTTAGCGTCCATGCACAGATTGCAAAGGAGGGCGGGATTCCCTGTGGGAGCGGGCGTGCCCGCGAAGAATACACCGCGGTGGATGGCACGGGCTTCGCCCGTGTTCGCGGGCTC
>NZ_BCBA01000053.1 GCF_001320245.1 Pseudomonas sp. NBRC 111124 | reverse complement strand
ACGGCGTTCGGGCCGACCGAGACCACCACGACTTCGCTGGCGATACCTTGTTCTTTCAGGCGCACGGCCTGTTCCACGGCAATTTCGCAGAAGGGGTTCATGGACATCTTGGCATTTGCCAGGTCGACACCGCTGTTGTCCGCCTTGACGCGAACCTTGACGTTGTAGTCGACCACTCGCTTGACGCTTACCAGTACCCTCATAGGTTCTCCAGTCATTGATGGTGGGGCGGCAGGTAGGGGTAGGTAACGAGGGTAGCGAAGTGGGGGCGGGCGGGGATCGTCCGTTTCGAGTAGCGGGGTGAATCAGGGTGGCCGGGCTGGGATGAGCAGGCGTCGAGGTCTTCGAGCAATGCCTGCCTCCCGGCTTCACGGCCCGCCGATGAGGGCTTAGTTCGCCAGCACTTCGTCCAGTGCCTGTTCAAGGGTGCTGACCGTGCGCTCGAGGTTGTGCAGTTTTTCGAGCCCGAACAGGCCGATGCGGAAGGTCTGGAAGTCGGCTGGCTCGTCACATTGCAACGGCACGCCGGCGGCGATCTGCAGACCGTGTTCGGCAAATTTCTTGCCGCTCTTGATATCGGCGTCATCGGTGTAGCTCACCACCACGCCCGGGGCTTCAAAACCGGCCGCGGCCACGCTCTTGATGCCTTTGCCGGCCAACAGGGCGCGCACCCGATCGCCCAGTGCCTGTTGTTCGCTGCGGACCTTGTCGAATCCGTAGCCCTGCATCTCGTTCATCACGTCGTTGAAACGCGCCAGTGAATCGCTGGGCATGGTTGCGTGGTAGGCATGCCCACCCTGTTCGTAGGCCTGCATGATCTGTAGCCACTTTTTCAGGTCGCAGGCAAAGCTGCTGCTTTGCGTCTTTTCGATGCGTGCGAGGGCCAGGGCACTGAACATCACCAAGGCGCAGCAAGGGGAGGCGCTCCAGCCTTTCTGGGGTGCGCTGATCAGCAGGTCGACTGCGCATTTGTGCATATCAACCCAGATCGTGCCTGAGGCGATGCAGTCCAGCACGAACAAACCTCCCACCGCATGCACGGCGTCGCCAACGGCCCGCAGGTAATCGTCGGGCAGGATGATCCCGGAGGAGGTTTCAACGTGGGGAGCGAAGACAATCTTTGGCTTGTGCGCCTCGATGGCCGCCAGCACTTCGTCCAGAGGGGGAGGGGCGTAAGCTGCCTGGCGGCCCGCATCGACCGGCCTGGCTTTCAACACCGTGGTGGCCGCCGGGATGTTGCCCATTTCGAGGATCTGGCTCCAGCGATAACTGAACCAGCCGTTGCGTATCACCAGGCATTGCTGGCCGGTGGCGAACTGTCGCGCTACCGCTTCCATGCCGAAGGTGCCGCTGCCCGGGACGACCGCAACGGCCTGGGCGTTGTAGACCTGTTTCAGGGTTTTGGAAATGTTCCTCATCACACCTTGAAAGGCCTGCGACATGTGATTGAGCGAGCGGTCGGTGTAGACCACCGAATACTCGACCAGCCCCTCGGGATCAATACTGGGATAAAGCTTTGACATGGGGTGACTCCTTCGCCAGAGAGGCTTGAGCATAGACGACCCGCTGCCCGGCAACGATAGGTGCAGCGCCTGTCATGAATATGACTAACGGTGCTGTGAAATCAATTCAGTTCCGCTCATACAGATCCGCAACTTAGAATGCGTCCCACCAAGCAGCTATTTAAATATTTAAGTGGGACGTTCGATCATGACGTGCACAGACTTCAAATTTTCGATAAAAAGCATCCGTTTTGACGAGCACTATCGTCCTGCTGAAACGACGCGCATCACCACCAATTTCGCCAACTTGGCGAGGGGCGCGAACCGTCAGGAGAACTTGCGCAACACATTGAGGATGATCGACAACCGTTTCAATGCCCTGGCGCACTGGGATAATCCCGAAGGGGATCGTTACAGCGTCGAGCTTGAAATTGTTTCGGTCGAAATGAGCCTGGGTGACGACAGTCATGATCAGGCATTGCCCTTGATCGAAATATTGAAAACCCACATCGTCGATCACACCACTGGCGAACGTACCGCGGGCATGGTCGGCAACAATTTCTCATCTTACCTGCGCGATTACGATTTCAGCGTCGTGCTGCTGGGGCACAACCAGAATCAGGCAGCCCTCAGCACGCCTGAGGACTTTGGCGAGCTGCATGGCAAGCTGTTCAAGTGCTTCGTCAATTCGCCGGCGTATAAGGAACACTTTGCCAAAACGCCGGTCATCTGCCTGAGCGTCTCCAGCAGCAAGACGTACCGCCGCACTGAAAACCAGCATCCGGTACTGGGCTTTGAATATCAGCAAGATGACTATTCGCTGACGGATGAGTATTTCGCGAAGATGGGCCTGAAGGTACGTTACTTCATGCCGCCAAACAGTGTCGCGCCGTTGGCGTTCTATTTCTCCGGTGATTTGCTCGGCGATTACACCACGCTGGAACTGATCAGCACCATCAGCACCATGGATACGTTCCAGAAGATTTATCGGCCCGAGATCTACAACGCCAACTCCGCTGCCGGAAAGTGCTACCAGCCAAGCTTGCAACACCAGGATTATTCATTGACGCGCATTGTCTATGACCGCGAGGAACGTAGCCGGCTGGCCATCGAACAGGGACGCTTTGTCGAAGAGCACTTTATCAAGCCATATCAGGAAGTGCTTGAGCAATGGGCTGCTCAATACGCTGCTTGAAATACCAGCACTATAAGGTCTTGCATCATGAAAAAACGGTTACCCACTTCCACTGCCGGCAGCTTGCCGAAACCTTCCTGGCTCGCACAACCGGAGACACTCTGGTCACCTTGGAAGTTGCAGGGCGAGGCATTGGTCGAAGGCAAACAGGACGCGCTGCGCCTGGCCCTGCAAGAGCAGCAGCACGCCGGCATCGACATCGTCAGCGATGGCGAGCAGACCCGCCAGCACTTCGTCACCACCTTCATCGAGCACCTCAGCGGCGTTGACTTCGATAAGCGCGAAACCGTCAGGATCCGTGACCGCTATGATGCGAGCGTGCCGACGGTCGTGGGTGCCGTCGAGCGGCAAAGGCCGGTGTTTGTCGAAGAGGCCAGGTTCTTGCGCCAGCAAACCCGGCAACCGATCAAGTGGGCGCTGCCAGGCCCGATGACCATGATCGATACGCTGTATGACGGCCATTACAAGAGCCGTGAAAAACTGGCCTGGGAATTCGCCAAGATCCTCAACCAGGAAGCGCGCGAGTTGGAGGCTGCCGGCGTTGACATCATTCAGTTCGATGAACCGGCCTTCAACGTGTTCTTCGACGAAGTGAACGAGTGGGGCGTCGCCACCCTGGAAAGGGCGGTCGAGGGCCTGAAGTGCGAAACGGCCGTGCACATCTGCTATGGCTATGGCATCAAGGCCAACACTGACTGGAAAAAGACCCTCGGTTCGGAGTGGCGGCAATATGAAAAAGCCTTCCCCAAGCTGCAGAAGTCCAGCATCGACATCATCTCGCTGGAATGCCACAACGCCCACGTCCCCATGGACCTGATCGAACTGATCCGTGGCAAGAAGGTGATGGTCGGTGCCATCGACGTGGCGAACCACACCATTGAAACCCCTGAGGAAGTTGCCAATACCCTGCGCAAGGCCCTGCAATTCGTGGATGCCGACAAGCTCTACCCCTGCACCAACTGCGGCATGGCGCCGCTGCCGCGGCGGGTGGCCAGCGGCAAGCTGAGGGCCTTGAGTGCTGGCGCAGAGATCGTTCGCAGAGAACTCGCGAGCAGCTAAAGCCCCATCCGCAAGAAAAAGGGCTTGCAGTCGACGTTGCTCCCATAGACGGACACCAGCCGGCAGCCTCGGAAGTTGTATTTGACAAAGTGCTGGCGGTGTTCTGGTCGGTCATGAAACCGGCTGTACTGTCACCAACGGCCTCTTCTGGCAATTATTGCAGCCAGAAGAGGCATCACCGCGAACACACCAAACAGCCAGCGCGCGGCCTGTGCAGTCCCTTCCATTCCCCCGGGCTCAATCAGCCCCCCGGCATTGGTGACCAGGCCGGCAAGTGCCGCACCTGTTGCGGTGGCAAGTAACTGAATCGTGGTAATTGACGCCCCTGCTAGCTCCTGCTCATCGGGCGGAGCCACCTTGAGCACAGTTGTCAGCAGGTGTGGCCACGTCAGGCCAACGCCCAAACCGATGACCGCCAACGCCAAGCAAATCAGCGCCAGTTCCAACCTTGCACCCGTGCCACTGTTGGGCACCAGCAATGCCAAGGCGATCATGCCAAACCAGCCCAAGAGAGGCCCTGCCATGATTGCACGAGAGAGGGACGGCCCTGTCGCACCCGAGCTGATCAGAGATCCCGCAGTCCAGCCCGCCGCCATCAGGGCTGCCAGATATCCCGCTACCAAAGGAGATTGATGATGCAGAACCTGTAGGAACAGCGGCACGTAAACTTCACCACTGGTCACCATCAGCACCAGCAGTGACATCATGGCGTAGAGCGCCGCCAACCTGGAGCGCAAAAGGAAAGCCTCGGTTGGCAGCAATTTGTTCTGCGAACTGCGTTCGACACGGATAAGCAGTACGCTCAAGGCAAATGCTATGCCGATCACCAAGATATTTCGCGACAGATCCGCAAAAGTGCCTCCCGCACTGATAGCGACTACTGCGAGAGTCAGGAGCAACAACTGCCTGTAAGGTATGGAGGATTTGCCGGCGTTGGTTCGGGATCTATCTCGGTCAGGCAGTACTGCGCAGGCTAGCAGCGCGAACAGGACGGCTGCCACGGTCACTGCCCAAAACGCCGCTCGCCAGACGCCCCATTCGGCAAAGATTCCGCCCACGGCTGGGCCGACCAACGTCGCCACACCCCACATACCTGAAACCAGAGCCATGGCCCGAGGCCATAACGACTCGTCGAAGGCGAGACGAATCATTGCGTAGGCCAGGGCGAAAAGCAGCCCACCCCCAATGCCCTGAACCAGACGCCCTACAAGCATGAGCGGCATATTGGGCGAGGTTGCGCACATCGCCGCTCCAACCGCAAAAATCAAGGCTGCCAACCCATAGCTCGCCTTTGGCCCTACTCGCCCAAGCACTTTGCTGGACAACGCCGAGCCCAGGATGGATGCCACCACAAACAGTGTTGTATTCCATGCATAAAGGTCGAGCCCGCCAATCTCCTTCACCACCGTCGGGAGCATGGTGGTAGCGATATAGACGTTGATTGCATGCAGCGCCACCCCGCCTGCCAGAGCAAGGGCGCGGGTGGCGTTCTTGCCCGACAACAGATCTTTCCATCCCGTTTGGGAGGCAGGTTTGCTTTCGTTGATGCCACTGCAAGGATCAGGGGTATGACCGGTCGGGGTGTTTGGGTTTTCCATGTGATTTTGACCCTCTTCACGAGTTGCGTAGATATGGGCCGTCACTTATAAAACCTCATGTATACATGAGGTCAATAGGGTGGTTGCGATGAAGATTGATGTAGGCGTCCCACTCTCTGTCGGTGCCGTTGCGCGCCGCAGCGGCGTTACCGTTGCCACGGTGCACTTCTATGAAGCCAAGGGGCTGATCCAGGGTTGGCGTAATGCTGGCAACCAGCGCCGATATAACCGGGACGTTTTGCGTAAGATTGCAATCGTCAAGATCGCTCAGCGGGCAGGCGTCCCGCTGGCGACAATCAAGGCAGCACTGGATGAGTTACCCTCGAGTCGGGCACTGACCGCTAAAGATTGGGCAAGGTTATCCACCCAATGGCGGGACATGCTCAATGAGCGTATCGGAAGCCTGACCCAGCTTCGGGACGAACTCGACGGATGCATTGGCTGTGGATGCCTGTCCATGACCGACTGCCCGCTGAGAAACCCAGGCGACCGGTTGGCGCTAGTCGGTGAGGGCGCAGTATTGCTGGAGTCCGATCACGAGCGGTCCAGCGTCAAATAGAACCCGTGCAATGCCATCGGCCGCTGAGGTCTTATGGCATGCCCGTGAAGGGCTTGGAGCAACTGGCCAGGCGAAGGGCCTTGCCGGGAGGCAACGGCTTAGAGGTATGCAAGCGGTCAGGCAAGTGGGCGAGTAACAAGGCCGTTGGCAATGGCACTGGCTTCAAGCTTCGCATGCTCCGCGTTCAGCAAGACATAAGCGGCTTGCAGCGTGGCGATCTTCGCTTGAATTTCGGCCATCTTGCTGGCGACCAAGTCCGCGCCTTGCGCGCAATCGATCTTGTTGCCCCGCTTGGCAGCAAGGATTTGTCCAATCTCAGCGAGGGAAAAACCGCCGCTCTGGGCGCTCTGAATAAAGGCCAGATCAACAACCGTCTGATCGCTGTAGCTGCGGTAATTGTTGGCTTGTCGTTGTGCCACGATAAGCCCGAGCTGTTCGTAATAACGCAACGCATGCCGACCAACGCCACTGCGGCGTTCTAACTCACCCACGTTCACACTAAAAACCCCTTGACTGTAGAGCGTGCTCTACACCTTAGCCTGCACCCATTATCCAAACAAGGGATCGGACATGAGTGTGGAGTGCTTCGTCACCGGCGGCAGTGGATTTGTCGGGCAACATTTACTGGCCCGTCTTACTGCGACAGGGTACAAGACCTGGGTGCTTATGCGCACCCCAGGGAACCTTGAGCGTCTTAGAAAACAGGTGCATCAACTGGGCGGTGATCCTGCGTATATCCATGCCGTTGAGGGTGATATCAGCAGAGAGGGGTTTGGGCTCAGCGAGTCGGACAAGCAGTGTCTGTCTACGGCCGCTGTGATCTTTCACCTGGCGGCGGAGTTTACCTGGGGGCTGTCAATGGAGCGCGCCCGAGCAGTCAATGTGCAAGGGGCGCTGAGGGCCGCCAAGCTTGCGGCGAGCCAACGTATTCGATTGCTGATGGTGGGCGGCTTCATGCTGCAGAACCTTGACCACCTGGCCGGTATCGGGGTTGATCATGAGTGCCCTGAAAACACACACTGGCCCGACGTCTACCGCCGGGTAGGTGGCTACGAAGGCAGCAAGATCGAGTCCCATTTCGCCGTCATCCGTTATATGCAGGATGTGGGTGCGGACTACGCCATCGTTCATCCTGCTACGGTGTGTGGCCACAGCGAGAGTGGGCACATCCTGGAAGGGCAGCCTCTGGTCGAACTCATTCGAAATCTGGCACACGGTCGGTTCAAAGCGGTCCCCGGTTCGCCCAGGCACTGGTTGCCAATTGTCAGCGTCGACTACCTGGTGGCGATGATGACCTGTGTGGCGTTCGACCCCTCGATGGCCAACCGGCAGGTCCTGGCGCTCTATGAGCACACAATGAGCCTGCAGGGGATGCTTGAGCAGATCGCAAAACCGCTGGAGATCAAGGCGCCCCGCCAGCATGTACCCATCAGGTTGCTCAGGTGGCTTTTGATGATTCCCGGGCTGGCAAGGCGATTTGCTATCAGCGCCGAGTCATTGGACTTTATCCAGACGCAGCGCTTCGACAGGAGTAGTAGCGAGCAATTGGAACGCAAGTATCAGTTGAAGCATCCCGATATGGCGCGCACGTTGGAAAAGACCGTGCGCTACGTCAGGGATCACTTTCTTCCCTGAGGCAGCCCAGGTGTGGTGGCTCAAGGCATACGCATGACAGCGAGCTTGCGCTCGAAGTGTGTGTCTCAGGATGCCCGGGCTACTTCTATAAACATGCGCTCTGCGTACGCTGAATTCCCTTTTACAAGGAATGTATTAATGCAAACCCATTTTGGCAAAGGCGTCCTCTTTGCACTCTGCGCCGCAGCCCTGAATGCGACAATCGGTGTACTTAGCAAGGTATTGATGAGCAGTGGATTCAGCTCCAGCAGCGTCGCCTTGATTAAAACTGTTCTCGGCTGCCTGCTACTGTCAGTCCTGCTGCTGTTTCTCAAGCGGTCCGCGACCACCGCCAAGTGGTTTCACGCAGCCATTTGTGCCTTTCTCGGTATTTTCGTGCTGTTCCACTTTGAAACGTCGGCCTACAGCCATTACGCGGCGGCGGGCGTCGTCGTGATGCTAATGGCGAGCGCCTCTCTATCATCGATTCTGCTGGGACGTATCGTCCTTCACGAACCCATCACCGCCAATGCAATGGCAGGCGCCTGCTTGACGATCGCCGGTATTACGGTAATTTTTGGCGCCGACCTGGGACAAGGCTTTACGCTGCAAGGCGCATTGCTTGCTTCGATTGGCGGTTGTGGCTATGGCGCCTTTTCGGTTGCCATGAAGCGGATGGGTGTACGCGGGGGGCTGCATTTCACGCGGCAACTCTTGTTTTTCGGTAGCCTTTACTTGCTTATGCCGGCGGCGAACGATGGATTCATCATGGGCGAAATGTCGCTCGTAGCGGTCATGGCATTGCTGGCTTTGGCTGCGTTACCGACCATTCTGGGCTTCTTCTGTACCACAAAGGCCATCGAGTATCTAAAGCCATCACAAGTCCAAGCACTGGAACTGACTGAGCCACTGTTTGCCGCGTTTCTGGCATTCATATTCCTCAATGAAGTACCGCGAGATACGTTGTACTTGGGCGCCGGGTTAATCCTCTTTGGACTGTGTTTTTCCAACGAGCTGATCCGGTTTGGCCAGAAAGCACCCCAGCAGTCCGAAGTGTAATTCGCTTCCTCAGTAAACTGATCACGTCTGACACCGTTTGCGCTTATGGTCGAGCGCAAACGATGTCATGGCGAACGTCCGCTTCACGCCTTGAGAAAGTCAGTCGCGAAAGAAACGATCGGGCCGACAGGGCCCCAATGCACTGGAGACTTCGCCATCGATGATCTCCTCGCTGGCGAGCCTTCCGACGATCGCCGCCAAGGTGATGCCTGGGTGCGCTGCACACACATACACGCCGGCAACCTTGGGCAAATAACCGATGATGGGAATGCCATCGGCAGGCATGGGCCTGAGCCCGACACACGCCCACTCCGGCTCTATTGCAACTACGCCATGAAGCGCGTCTTGAATGGCCTTGGCTGTACGTAACGCTATCGCATCGGGCTGATTTTCTGTGGTGTCGTCCAGGTAATCTTCTGCTGCCAGCAAGGCGCCCTGCGCCGTTTGCCGCACTTCCATTTCCGGGCTGGAGATCAGTGTTCGCACCCGGTTGGGTTGTGTCTTGTAGCGGATGAGAAGGGCAGGTGAGGCCTCTATTGGAAGCGGCATTTCCAGCCTGTCCGTCAGTTTCGTGATACCTGTCCCGGCAGCCACGACGACAAGATCGGCCTCGATGATGCCCATCGCTGTTTCGACGCCGATCACCTTTGCATGCCGGATCGCAAGGCCGTGCACAGGCGTTCGCGTGAGCACTTTCGCTCCGTGAGCCTGGGCACCTGCGATCAACGCCTGGGTAGTGGCCATGGGGTCCAGCGCGCCTTCTGCTGGCGCATAGGAAGCAGACTCAGGTGGATGCTTGAGGTTGGGCTCAAGGTCCAGAATCTGCGCCCGTGAGAGCCTGTTGGCCACAGGCGGGTTACTTGCAGCTGACGGCGCGGCGCTTGTCATCTCGCCGTAGGACAGGGCGCCCGTCCATTGCACCGTCAAGCCCGGCAGCTCCGTCTCGAGTTGGTGGTACGCCTCGATGGCGGCACTGCGCAGTGGCGCGATGGGATCAGGTTCGGAGGACGAGGTATTGATCCAGGCGAAAGAATGGCCAGTCACGCCCGACGCTATACCTTCAGCATCGACCACGGTGACCCTCGCGCCTTTGCGCGCCAGGTGATACGCCAGTGATGCGCCCATGATGCCTGCGCCAATTACAACGATCCGTTTTTCCTGTTCAGTCACCCTGACAACCTCCATTCTGTCGACGTGTCGATGATACTGTCCTGAGGCCGCAGGCCACTGACTGATGTCGGGCCGCCCCCTGTTCTTTTCTCAGGCATTTTAGCGACTGCGCCGGATCTCCGACTCATCACGACGGGCACTCAAAAAACCACCGACCGCCGATGCTCCGCAGTTGCTACCACCTTACCCCGCTTGAGCACCATCAACCGCGCCGGCAGGTCGAGAATCACATCGCTGACCGCCCGCGTGTCCACCAGCACCAGGTCCGCGTCCTTGCCCACCGCCAGGCCATAGTCTTTCAATCCCAAGGCCCTGGCCGGGCGCGTCGTGAGCATCGGCAGCACCGTGGCCTGGTCATCGGCGCCGCCCAGGTGGCAGGCCGGGATGGCCAGCTGCGCAATGTTCAGCAGGTCGCCGGTGCCATACGGGGTGAACGCGTTGCGAATGTTGTTGGTGGCCAGGCACACGTTCACGCCGCCATCGCGCAACGCGCGCACCGGGGTCAGGGTGCGCCGCACGTTATGGCTATCGCCACGGGCACCGAGGTGCAGGTCGGTGGCCGGCAGGCACATCACGCTGATGTCAGCCTCGCGCAGCAGTTCGATGATGCGCGCCTGCCGCTCGGGTTCGACCGCGGCCAGGCTGGTCAGGTGGCCGACGCAGACGCGGCCATGATAGCCCTCGGCGATTGTGCGCCGGGCCACGTACTCGATGGTCATCTGCTCGGCGTCATCGGCGAAATCCTGGTGAAAATCGATGTCCTTGCCGTAGCGCTTGGCCAGGTCGAAGACGAAGTCGATGTGGTCGAAGGGGGATACATCGTTGTAGGGAATGGCGCCGACCACATCGGCACCTTTTTCCATGGCCTCGACCATCATGGCCTTCATGCCTGGCAGTTTCAGGATGCCTTCCTGGGGGAAAGCGACCACCTGGATGTCGATGATGTCGCGGAATTTTTCGCGCAGCTCCAGCACCACGTCGAGGCCGGTGAAACCTTGCACCGGGTCGAACTCGGCATGGGCGCGGACATGGGTGCTGCCCGCCTGCACGAGGGCGCGCAGGACCTGGGTCGAACGTTCAAGGATGTCCTCGCGGGTCAGCGTTGGCTTGAGCGCGGCGGTGACCGCGATTGCTTCCTTCAGGGTGCCGGAGCGATTGGCCTTGCGCTGCATGACGTTGGCCTTTTCCAGGTGCAGGTGGCCTTCAACGAAGCCTGGAATCAGCACGTTGCCGTTGCCTTCGATTTCCTGCGTTGCGCGCGCGGCAATCGCGGGTGCGATCTGGGCGATCTTGCCGTTGTGCACGGCCACGTCCTGCAACGGTTGCGCGTCATCGATACGCACGTTTCGAAAGATGATATCCATGGGCGTTGCTCCTCACGTCGGATCGGGCCCGCCGCCCGCAGGCGGCGAGCCGGTTACAGCAGGATCAGAACGGCTTGGTCGGCAGGTACTTGCCATCCAGGGTGATCACCGCGCGGGAGCCGCCTTCCGGATCGTCGACCTTCTTCACGTCCAGCTTGAAGTTGATGGCGCTGATGATGCCGTCGCCGAACTTCTCGTGGACCAGCGCCTTCAGCGTGGTGCCGTAGACCTGCAGCATCTCGTAGAAGCGGTAGATGGTCGGGTCGGTGGGGATGCCGTTGCCGATGCTGCCGCGGATCGGGATGGTCTGCAGCAGGGCGATGCCGTCAACGTCGAGGCCGAGCTTTTCGCCCACCACCTTGGCGGCGTCGGCGGGCAGCGGGTGCTGGCCGAGCAGGGCGGCGGTGACGAAGGCTTCGGACAGGCCGGTACCTTCGGTGATCTGGGCGTAGGACAGGTCCTTGCGGGCCTTGGCCATGAGGATGACTTCGGTCAGCGCCTGGCGGACGCTCTGGGTAGCTTGCGACTGGATCATGGGGTTATCTCCGTGGGTGGAATGCAGGGTTCAGGCAACGTGCCTGGCTTGATGGGAAACCGCGTGTACTTGGGGGTTGTCGGCAAGGGAAACGAAGCTGCCGGTGTGGCCATCGAAGGCGTCGATGCGGCCGCTCTCGATGTCGTAGATCCAGCCGTGCAGGGTCACGCGGCCTTCTTCGAGGGCCAGGCGTACCGAGGGGTGGGTCTGGATGTTGGCCAGCTGGGCGATGACGTTCTCGCGCACCATGGCCGCGACCTTGGTCGGCTGATCCGGGTGCTGGCGGGCTTCGTTGACCACCCTGGCAGAGTCGGCGTAACGCAACCAGCCGGCCACGGCGGGCATGTGGTCCAGGCACTTGCAGGTGGCGATGGCGGTCATCGCGCCGCAGTCCGAGTGGCCGCAGATGACGATGTCGGCCACCTGCAGCGCGGCGACGGCGTATTCGACCGAGGCGGAGACGCCACCGGGCTCAGGGCCGTAGGAGGGTACGATGTTGCCGGCGTTGCGGATGACGAACAGGTCGCCGGGTTCGCGCTGGGTGACGAGTTCCGGTACCAGGCGGCTGTCGGAGCAGGAGATGAACAGCGCCCTCGGGCTTTGCTGGGTGGCCAGGCCCTTGAACAGTTCGACCCGCTCGGGGAAGGCGTTGCGCTGGAACTTCAGGAAACCGTCGATGATGTCTTTCATGGCTGCTGCCTCTGTGTCGCGGTGCGTTGGAGCAGAGATTACGGAGGGCGTGGCATAAGGTAAAAGTCTAATTTATGATTAGGCCGATCAGATTATCTTATGTGAGTGCCCATGCTTGCCCGACACATCCAGTACTTCCTCGCCGTGGCGCAGCATCACAGCTTCACCAAGGCCGCAACGGCCCTGCATGTGTCGCAGCCAGCGCTGTCGCAGCAGGTCCGCCAGCTGGAGGAAAGCCTTGGCGCGCAGCTGTTCGATCGCTCGGGGCGCACCACGCGGCTGACCGATGCCGGGGAGGTCTACCTGGGTTATGCACGGCGGGCTGCGCAGCAACTGGAGGAAGCCAAGCGTGCGATTCATGACGTGAGCGACCTCAGCCGCGGTTCCCTGCGGGTGGCCGTAACGCCGACGTTCACTAGCTACCTGGTCGGCCCCTTGGTCGAGGCATTCCACAATCGCTATGGGAACATCACCCTGAACGTGCGGGAAATGTCCCAGGAGCGCATGGAAGCGCTGCTGCTGGCGGATGAGCTGGACGTGGGTATCGCCTTCGAGGACGTTCAGGCCCAGGACATCGAGGCCAGCCCGTTGCTGGTCGAGACGTTGGCGTTGGTGGTCAACCGCCGGCACCCCTTGGCCAAGGCTGCATCCATCGGGCTGGAGGCCTTGAGCGCAGAGTCGCTGGTGCTGCTCAGCGGCGAGTTTGCCACCCGCGAACAGATCGACCGCTTCTGCCAGCACCATGGCATTCAGCCGCAGGTGCGGATGCAAGCCAACACCATCAGTGCGGTGACCGAGATCGTGCGCCGCACGAGGCTGTCGACGCTGTTGCCGGCGACCATCGCGCTGGCCCATGACGACCTGGTTGCCATTGCGCTCGACCCGATCCGGCTGCAGCGCACGGCCGTACTGCTGCAGCGCAAGGGCGCCTATCAGAGTGCGGCGGCGCGGGTGTTCGTCGAGATGGCGATGGCAGTGGCGGCGAGGCTGGAAAGGTGAAAGGTTTGATCAGGCCCTGGCTGCCAAGCGCAAGGCCAGCGGCAGGGTCAACGCCCAGACCGGTGCCAGGATCAGCGCGGTCTCCAGGCCCCCCAGTGGCAGCTCGACACCAGCCAGTCGGGCGCCCGCCAGATAGGCCAATGGGCCACCCATCAAACCCAGCAGCGCTGCGAGCCATGCGGGCTGGCCGAGCCCTGCCAGGCTGTGGCGCATGCCACTGGCCAACACCAGCCACAGCAGTGCCAGCCAAAGCGGCAGTGGCCACTGTCTGAAGCTGAATACGCCAAGCACGCCCAGGGTGCTGTCCAGCAGCCAGCCGGCTGCTGCGACCCTCAGCAGCACACGCAGCTCACCGCGTGGGCTCAGCCAGAGGTGCAGCAGCAGGCCGATCACCACCATCAGCAACAGCCAGGGCCGGTGTGCCCCCAGCACACAAAGCCACCAGCCGGCCTGCAGCCAAAGCGCATTGCCCAGCAGCCAGCCACGCCGGCCCATGTTCAGGCACCCGGTAGCGGCGCCCGCCGCGCCTGGGGCCCCGCCCAGAGCATTTGGGCCACGCCGATGGTCCGTTCCTCGAAGCCGCCCTGGCAGTAGCACAGGTAGAACTCCCACAGGCGCTGGAAGGTGTCGTCGTAACCGAGCCTGGCCAGCTCGGTGCGCGAATGGCGCAGGTTGTCGCGCCAATGGCGCAGCGTGCGCGCATAGTCCTGGCCGAAGTCCTCCAGGTGCACCAGGTTCAGCGCGGTCTGGCGGCTGGCGGTGTCGAGCAGCACGCTCAGCGAGGGCAGGGCGCCGCCGGGGAAGATGTAACGCTGGATGAAGTCCACCGAGCGCCGGGCCTGGGCGTAGCGCTGGTCGCGGATGGTGATGGCCTGCAGCAGCATCAGGCCGTCGTCCTTGAGCAGCGCGGCGCACTGGCGGAAGTAGGTGGGCAGGTAGCGGTGGCCGACGGCCTCGATCATCTCGATGGACACCAGCTTGTCGAAGCGCCCGCGCAGGTCGCGGTAGTCCTCGTGCAGCACGGTGACATGCCGTTCCAGGCCCAGCGCCTTGACCCGTTGCAAGGTGTGCGCATGCTGTGCGGCGGAGAGGGTAGTGGTGGTAACCCGGCAGCCATGCTGCACGGCCGCATGGATGGCCAGGCTGCCCCAGCCGCTGCCGATTTCCAGCAGGTGTTCGCCGGGCTTGAGTTCCAGCTTCTGGCAGATCTGCCGAAGCTTGTTCGACTGGGCCTGTTCCAGGCTCTGCTCGGCACTGTCGAACTGTGCGGCGGAATACATCATGGTCGGGTCGAGCAGCCGCTCGAACAGGGCATTGCCCAGGTCGTAGTGGGCCAGGATGTTGCGCCGCGCACCGCGCCGGCTGTTGCGGTTGAAGTGGTGCAGCAGGCGCAGGGCCGGACGTGCCAGGCGGGCCAGGCCGCCTTCCATGGCGTCCAGCACATCGAGGTTGGCGACGAACAGCCGCGTCACTGCGGCCAGGTCCGGGCTGCGCCAGTAACCGTGAATATAGCCCTCGCCGGCGCCGATCGAGCCGTTGCCGGCCACCAGGCCCCAGGCGGCTTCGTCAACGATCTCCACTTCTGCATACAGCGTGCTGGCGACGTCGCCGAAGGTCCATTGCTGGTCACGGCTGATCAGGCGCAGATGACCGTGCCTCAGCTGGCGCAGCTGCGTCAGCACCGCACGCCTGGCCAGGCCGCCGAGCAGCGGAGCGAGGCTGGCCGATTTGCTAACGCTCAAGGTCGGTTCGGGCATGGTCGGGTTCCTCGAAAAGGGGGTGGCCAAGCGCCAAGTCGCGCTGGCTGGCGATGTGGTCGTGCACGGGGGTGCGTTTGAGCAGCAGGCGCAGGGCTTGCCAGTAAATGCCAGCCACGGTGCGCAGGCTCATCCACGGGAAGGCCAGCAGGTGGCGATGCAGGTGGGTGCGGTCGAGCGGCTGGCGGAGCAGGGCAAGGTCTGCGGCGAACACTTGCTGCCCGGCGCGCCAGTTTTCCATGTGCACGCGCACGCGTTGCCCATCGACGGCGAAATGCAGCCGGTAGTCCATGTCCATGGGCATGAACGGCGAGACATGAAAGGCCTTGGCCACGGTAAATGGCCGGGTCAGGTCGCCTTGCACCGGCAGCACGTAGTGAAAGCGCTCGCGCCAAGGGGTATTGCGCACCTCCAGCAGCACGGCTGCGACCTGGCCCTGGCGGTCGTGACAGAAGTAGAGGCTCACCGGGTTGAACGACAGGCCCCAGCAGCGTGGTTGCGTCAGCAGGTGCACGGCGCCTTCGGGCACTTGCCCGGTGGCCTGGCCAACCAGCAGGCGCGCGGCCTCGACCAAGGGCATGCCCTGGCGAGTCAACGCCGGCAGGTAATCGTTTTCGCGCCAGCACAACGGCGCCAGGCGCCAGCGCCCTAGCCAGCGCGACAGGCCGAGCAGGCGGGGCAGTTCGTCGAGGTCCAGGTAGAACATGCCGATGCGGTAGCGGAACGCGTGGGGCCTGGGCGTCAGGCGCCGGTGGCTGAGCCAGCCGTGGCACAGGCTGCTGTTCACAGGGTTTCTCCAAAGCGCCTGGCGACGGTCAGCGCACTGAGCACGCCGTCTTCGTGAAAACCGTTGGCCCAGTAGGCGCCACAGTAGTAACTGTGCAGCGGGCCCTGCAGTTCGCCCTGACGGGCCTGGGCTGCCAGCGCGGCGAGGCTGTACTGCGGATGCGCGTACTCGAAGCGGGCAATGATCTGCGCCGGGTCCACCATCGCGGTCTGGTTGAGGCTGACGCAGAAGGTGACCGGCGCCTCGATGCCCTGCAGGATGTTCATGGCGTAGGTGAGTGCGGCGGGGGCCTGCTCGCTGCCACCCAGGCGGTAGTTCCAGCTGGCCCAGGCCCTGCGCCGGCGGGGCAGCAGGCGGGTGTCGGTGTGCAGCACCACGTCGTTGCTGGCGTAGCGGATGGCGCCGAGGATCGCCTGCTCCTGCTCGCTGGGGTTGACCAGCAGTGCCAGGGCCTGGTCGCTGTGGCAGGCGAAGACCACTTTGTCGAACCGTTCGCTGCCACCTGCCCAGGCCACCGTCACGCCTTGGTTGTCGCGGCTCACCCGTTGCACCGGGCAGTTCAGCCGGATGTGTTCGGCAAAGGGCCGGCACAGCGGCGCCAGGTAGCTGCGTGAACCGCCCTCGATCACCCGCCATTGCGGGCGATGGTTGACCGACAGCAGGCCGTGGTTGCGGCAGAAACGCACGAAGAACTGCAGCGGAAAATGCAGCATGTCGGCCCGTGACATCGACCAGATGGCCGAACCCATGGGCACGATGTAATGGTCGATGAAGCGTTGCCCGTAGCGCTTGTCGCGCAAGTAGTCGCCCAGGGTGGTCGTGCCATCGATGCGCTGCTGGTCCAGGTCATCCAGCGCCTGGCGGTTGAACCGCAGCACATCGCGCAGCATGCCCCAGAAGCCTGGCGACAGCAGATTGCGGCGCTGGGCAAACAGGCTGCTCAGGTCGTGCCCGTTGTACTCGAAACCCGTACGCGGGTCGTGCACCGAAAAGCTCATCTCGGTGATCCGCGAGGCCACGCCCAGGTGTTCCAGCAGGCGAATGAAGTGCGGATAGGTCCAGTCGTTGAAGACGATGAAACCGGTGTCCACCGCGTACTGCCGGCCGCGCCAGTTCACATCGACGGTATGGGTGTGGCCGCCGACCCGGTCCGCCGCTTCAAACAGCGTGACGGCATGCCGGCGTGACAGCAGGTGGGCACAGGTGAGGCCGGCGATGCCGCTGCCGATGATGGCGATACGCATGGGTCAGCCCTGAGGTTGGCGAGCCAGGCGCAGGCCCAGCTTCAGGCGCCACCGTGCCGGCAGTGCGCCGAGCAGGCGCAGCAACAGGGTGAAGGCGGCGGGGAAGGTGATCTCCAGCGGGCGGCGTGGCAGCCGTGCGGCAATATATCCGGCGGCGCGCTCGGCGCTCCACAGCTGTGGCATGGGGAAGTCGTTGCGGCGGGTCAGCGGGGTATCGACAAAGCCGGGGTTGACCAGAGTGACATCAATGTTTTCGCGGGCCAGGTCCAGGCGCAGGGATTCGACCAGGTATCGCAGCGCCGCCTTGGACGCGCCATAGGCACCGGCGCGTGGCAGTGCAAACCAGCTGACCGAGCTGCCCATCACCACCAGGTGCGGGCGCTGGCCGCGGCGCAGCAAGGGCAGGGCGGCGGCCAGGCAATGGCTGGTGCCGATCAGGTTGGTGCGGATCACCCGTTCGATCAGGGCGGGGTCGAACTGCCCGGGCTCCAGGTATTCGCAGGTGCCGGCATTCAGAATGACCAGGTCCAGCGAGCCCCAGGCCTGTTCGATCTGTGAGGCGATCAGGGCGACCTGCTCAGGCTGGTCGACATCGCCGATGGCCAACAGGACCTGGCCCGGAAAGCGTGCGGCGAGGTTAGCCAGGCTTTCTGCCCGACGTGCCCCCAGCGCTACCTGGTGGCCTTGCTCGAGCAAGCGCAGCGCCAGTACCGCGCCGATGCCGCTGCTGGCACCGGTCAGCCAGCAACGGCTCATGTCAGCCTCCCCTTGAGCCAGCGAACTGCGCCGCCCAGGACCGGAACGTGTTCATAGAGCAAGGCGCCAGCGTCGAAGTAGTCCTGATGAAAGTAGACCCGGCCACGCCAGCGCAGATGGCTGCAGCCTTGCAGGCTGATCGGGTGGCCGCCGGCCAGCCGCGGATGGCGGTAGTGCAAGACCCAGCGGATGTAGCCATGGCCCGGCTCTGTCTCATCGAGGCCCTCGAAGCTGTAGCGGACCTCGGAAACGTTGGCGTACAGCTGTGCGAAATAGGCGTGCAGGGCCGCGAGCCCGCTGACGTGATGGAGAGGGTCGCGAAAGCTGACATCGTCGCTGTACAAGTCGCCGAGCAGGTCGAGATTGTCTGGACCCAGCGTGGCAAAGCGTTCGATGAAGTGTTGCAGGTAGGTGGACATGCACAATACCTGTACAAAAACTGGTTGATGTACAAGGTATAGTGCAGGTGTCTGGATAAATCTATACAGAAAATAATTTCTGTACAATTTTATCGGTGCGGCTGCCAGGCGCAATTGAGCGCCGCCAGGGCGAGCACCAAGGCCGCACCGGTATAGGCCCAGATGGCGGGCACCTGCGGCAGCAGCACGCCCGCCAGCATCGGCCCGAGCCCGGCGCCGATGTCGCGCCATACGGCGTTGCCGGCCAGCGCCTGGATGCGCGCCTGCGGGTTGCGCTGTGCAACCAGCGTCATCACCAGCGGCAGCTGCAAGGCGCGCAGCACAAGCACGAAGAAGGCACCGATGAACAGCCATTGGCTGGCGAACACCAGCAGTGCCAGCGAGGTGGCCAGCGACAGCACCACCAGCATGCGCAGGGACCCGAAGCGGTCGGCCAGGCGCCCGCCGAAGGGGCTGAAAAGCATTTCGCTCAGGTAGCGCACTGCCATCAGCACACCGGCTACCAGCACGCCCGAGCTGGCCATGTGCACGTGCGCATAGAGCGACAGGCCGAAGATGAACAGCCCGTCCAGCGCTACACCTTCGATGAAAGACCAGGTGGCGATGCTGTCTGGCAGACGCAGGCGCCGGCCACTCGGGCTGGCAATCGCATGGCCGCCGGCGGGCAACGCGCGGGCGCGCCACAGGCCGCACAAGGCGCTGATGCAGAGCACGAAGAACACGCTGCGCGGGCCATAGGCTTGGGCCATCACTGCGCCCAGCGGCAACGCCAGCATCGGCCCGATGGCCAGGGTTGCCCGCGAACGCCCGGCGCGCCTAGCCGCACCCTGCGCCTCGGCGGTGGCGAGGGTCTGGGTGCTGAGATTGAAGGTGGCGAAGCACAGGCCCCAAACCAGTCGCAACACCAGCAGCGCGGCAAAACCGGACAGCGTGGCATTGCCCAGTGCGCAGAGCGCGGCGGCACCGGCGGCGAGGCTGCAGGCCGCGCGGTCACCGTACCGGGCATAGAAGCGCACCACCCAGCCGTAGCCGATGATGCGTACCAGGCGATTGGCCGCCAGCAGCACGCCGGCCTGGGCCAGGGTCACGCCAAAGTCGCTGGCATACATCGGCAACAACAGGTAGAGCAGTACATCACTGGGCAGGCACAGGCCGAGCACTTGGGCGGCGTTGCGCGAATCTCGGTCGGCGCGCTGGATGGGCGCAGCGTCGGCAGCAGAAGACATGGCAATCTCGCGACGAGGTGGGCTTGCAGGATAACCCGCTTGCCTGCCTGAGTGGCCCGCTCTTTGCTTTCTGTCGCCCCATGCAATCGAGGTAACAGATACGTCATGCACGCTCAACGCCATCGCTTCAACGACGTCAACGCCCACGCCAGCGCGATCCTCGGCTGGCAGCAGACCTACGACCAGATCAGCGCCGGCAGTGCCCACACCGAGCTCACCCATCTCACCGCAGAACGCTTTCAGATCTTTCGCGAATGCCTGGACAAACGTGTGGTCCAGCACGGCGCGGCGCCGGCGCGGCGCTTTTGCCTGGCGCTACCGGCTGGCAGTGCGGGTGCCGGGGTGTTCCAGGGCAGCAGCGTGGGTAGCGCGGATGTCACGCTTCTTCACAGTGGCCAGGAGTTTTTCGTCCATGCGCCCGAGGGCATGGACCTGCTGGCGGTCAGTGTCGACGCCGATCGTCTGGAACAACTGGCCGAACGTGAGTTCAGCGCCCAGGAACTGCGTGCGTTGAACCGGACCACCCGGTTGAACGTCAGCCCGGCTTTTCTGGGGGCGATACGCCTGCAGCTGCAAGGGCTGATCGATGCGGCGCTGCAGGGCGAAGCACTGGTGGAAGCGCAGCTTGAAGACTTGCTGCTCGAGTGCATGCTGGTGTTGCTCGAGCAGGTCAGTCAGAACGGCGGCGGGCGCTCGGGGAGTGTTGCAGTCAGTGCCTATCTGGTCCGGCAGGCGCATCAGATGGGCCTGGATTGCCTGGACGAGCCGTTGTCGGTGTTGCAGATCTGCGAGCGGCTGGATGTCAGCCGCAGCACCTTGCAGCGCAGTTTTCTCGGGGTGACCGGCCTGAGCCCGGTCGAATACCTGCGCGCGGTGCGCCTGAATGCCGTGCGCCAACGGCTGCAGCGCACCGCAGCAGAGCAGTTCACCGTCGCCCGGGTGGCCAGTGACCTGGGCTTTACCCACCTCGGGCATTTTTCCGGCGCTTACCGTGCGCTGTTCGGTGAACTGCCTTCACACACCGCTCGCCTGGACGCTGTCGATCAGGCAAAGCGCTCCAGGCGGTAAGGCGACGGGTCGACCAGCGGGGTGCTGCCGTCGATCAGGTCCGCCGCCAGTTGCCCGGCCGCAGGTGAGGTGCCGAAGCCGTGGCCGGAGAAGCCGGTTGCCAGCACCATCCCCGGCAGCGGTTGAACGTGCCCGATCACCGGCAGCGAGTCAGGTGTCACATCGATGGTGCCGGCCCACGCCTGCTCGATGCGCGCCTGCTTGAACACCGGCCAGGCGGCCCTGAGGTTGTTCAGCGCCTCCTGGTTCAAGGCGGGGTTGGCGGCAGGGTCCTGGGTGCGAATGTGCTCGAACGGGGAAACCGAAGTGGGCGACCAGCGCCGGGCCAGTGCCAGGTCCTTGAAGAAGGGCTTGCCGAACGACACCCGCAGCAAACCCCGCTGAGCGCGGAACTGCGGCAGGTAACGTCGCCCGAGCAAGGCATGATCCAGGGTCAGGTGCGCATCGAGGGCACCCCGCTGGGTGATGATGAAACCGCCGTCGATATGCTTGCGGAACGAAAAGTCCGGGCCGCCCACGGCGATGTCGGTCGGGCCTTGCATGGCTGCAGTACGCAGCACCGAGCAGTTCAACGGCAAGGTCGGCAAGGCGATCCCGTGATTGCCCAGCAGGCGCCGCGACCACAAGCCGCCGGCCAGCAGCACCTGCTCGCAGCGGATTTCGCCGTGTTCGGTGACCACGCCGTCAATGCGTCCGGCGGCGGTGGTGATGCTGCGCACGGCGCAGTGCTCCACGATCACCGCGCCACGGGCCATGGCCGCCGTGGCGATGGCACTGCTGGCCAGGGTCGGTTCGGCACGGCCATCGCTTTCGGTGAAGATGCCGCCAGCCCAGGTTGCTTGCCCGCCTGGCACGCGCTGGGCGATTTCCGCGTTGCTCAGCAGGCGGGACCCTACCGGCAAGCCTTGCACCGACTTCAACCAGGCTTCGTGCATCGCCATTTGCCCTGGGTCTCGGGCGGCGAACAGGATGCCCGCCTGCCGGTAGCCGACTTCGCGCCCGACCCGGGCCGGCATTTGCGCCCATAACCGGTCCGCTGCCAAGGCCAGGGGCAGGTCTTCGCGGTGGCGGCTGGTCTTGCGCACCCAGCCGAGATTACGCGAGGACTGCTCGCCGGCGATGCGGCCTTTCTCCAGCACCACCACCGGGATGTTGCGCTCGGCGAGGGTCAGTGCCGCGGTCAGGCCGACGATGCCGCCGCCGATGATGACCACGGTGGTGGCACTGGGGGGTGTGGTTGCGCACTGCACCGGCGCGATGACAGGGGACATGGACGGTTCTCCTCGAGGACGGGCTAGCGCGACAGGTCGATCAGCTGGGGGGTGGCGCGGGAGGCACCGCGGTAGGCGGTCACCTCAAGCTCAACCCGGTAGACCGTTGCGCCCAGGGGCGGGCAGGTGACGGTGCTGGCCGGGTCGATGCCGCGAAACACTTCGCCGACAATCGTCATCACGCTGGCGACATCCTCAGGCTTCTGGATGAACACCCGCGAGCAGACCACGTCGGCCAGGGTTGCATCCACGGCATGCAGCGCCGCTTCGATGTTGGCGAACACCTGGCGGGTCTGGGCCTCGAGGTCTTCGGGAATCTCGCCGGTGGCCGGATTGCGCCCGGCGGTGTTGGAGACGAAGATCCAGTCGTCCACGGCCACCAGGCGTGAATAGCTGCCCAGGGTCTCGTATTTCGAACCGGTCTTGAGTTTGGTGATCTGCAGCATGGCATTGTCCTTAGGGTTGGAGGGATGAATCAGCTCAGCGCCGGGCTTTCCCACAGGTTCAGGCGCACGCCCACACCGCGTTCCAGCGCCTGGCGGTACACCACCGTGCCCCAGGCCACATCCTCGACCGGCATGCCGCCCACCGACATGATGATGATCTCTTCGTCGTTGCTGCGGCCGGGCGCAACGCCGGCGACGATCTTGCCGATGTCTTCCAGCTGGTCGGCCGGCAGGCTGCCTTCGGCGATCATGTCCATGAAGCGCACACCCACCAGCGGCACATGGTTGTGCGCGGGCTTGGGCAGTTCCTCGAACCAGGCCTCGTACAGGCCGGTGTTGTCGACCACCTTGCGCACGTCGGCCTGTTCCATGCCGGCGTCGATGCTGCAGCCGGCAGGCATCGCCAGGAATGCACCGGGCTTGACCCATTCGCGCTTGACCAGCGGGTAGGTGGAAGGGTCACCGGTCTCGCCTGAGGTGCAGTAAGTCACCAGGTCCGAGCCGCGCACCACGTCCTCGATGCTGTCCACCACTTCGAGGGTGGTGATCTGTGGGTAGGTTTCGCCTACCCAGCTGATGAAATCTTCCAGGCTCTTTTGGCCACGGCCCTTGAGCTTGAGGGTGTCGACCTGCGGGCACACGGCCATGAACGCGGCCACGGTGGTTTTGCCCATTACGCCTGGGCCTAGCAGGCCGATCACCCGCGCGTCGCGGCGGGCCAGGTGGCGTGCGCCGACACCGGGGATGGCGCCGGTGCGGTACGCCGACAGCAGGTTGGCCGACATGTGCGCCAGGGGGGCGCCGGTGTCCGGGTCATTGAGGGTGAACAACAGGATCGAACGCGGCAGGCCCTTTTCGCGGTTGGCGATGTTGGAGCCGTACCACTTGACCCCGGCGGTGCAGAAGCCGCCGCCCAGGTAGGCTGGCATCGCCATCATGCGCCGGTCGGCGGTGGGCTTGGGCATGTTGGGGAAGGGCGAATCCTTGGGGAAGGTGATCATCGCGCCGTGGGAGTCGCTGTTCGGCCCGGCCATGCGGTAGTCGCCGTGGTGGAGCAGGGCGAACATCTGCTCCATGGTGTTCACGCAGGCCAGCATGTCGGTGACACCGGCGCGGATCATGTCCTGCTCGGACAGGTAGAGAAAGTCGATTTTTGTAGTTGTCGTCATGGCTCATCTCGGGGCGGAGGAAGAGGGCCGGCTGCGAAGGTCGCTGCCGACGGCGCCGATCTTAGGAACCCATCAGGGCGGGCGGCTATCCCGAATTGGTCAGGAATGACGGGGTGTCTGCGGCCCTATTGATCCGCGCTCTCTAGCCTGAGGCTTTGCGCGTTTTCAGCGGATTTTTGGCGACGGCTGCGCTGGCAGCCATGACCAAAAGCCCGGCAAAGGCGTACATGCCGCCGGCCTTCGGGCGTTGCACACTGGGGGCGTTACAAGGCATCAGCCAGGGACGGTCGTGTCACACCGCTGTACACCCGCACTTCCCATCCAGGATCAATCCATGAAAACAACAACATCCCATCCGATTGACAAGACTTCCGTGTACATCTGCGCTGGCCTGGTTTCCGCTGGCGGGGCGCTGCTGCTCAATGTGTTGCCGGTGCTGTTCGGCGCCCTGGCCGAGCAGTTCGGTTATGGCGAGCAGCAACTGGGCAGCCTGGCCATGGCCATGAACCTCGGTTTCGGTGTGCTCGGCCTGGCCTCGCTGCTGTGGATCCAGCGCCTGAGCTGGCGGGTGATTTCTACCCTGTCGTCGGTGCTGGTAGCGGTTGCGCTGGCCGGCATGCTGGGTAACCCCACGTACGAAACGCTGATGCTGCTCATGGCCCTGGCGGGGGCCGGTACCGGTGCGTTGTATGCCCTGGCGATGACCATTTTCGGCGACAGCGCGCAACCTGAGCGCGCTTTCGGCTTCAAGCTGGGCATGGAGACCGTGCCCGGCGCCTTGCTGCTGATTGTGCTGCCGGTCGCGGTGGCGCCGCTGTGGGGCTTTCAGGGCATGCTGGTGACGCTGGTGATCAGCCTGCTGCTGATGGGCGTAGCGCCTTTGCCGTGGGTACCGAGTCGCAGCACACGGCAGCTGGAAGCACGCGCTGGCGGGGCGCCGGTGTGCCGCGAGAGCCGGACCATCGCCTGGCTGAGCCTGCTTGCCAGCCTAGTGTTCCTGACCGGCATCATGTCGGTATGGGCGTTCCTGGAACTGATGGGCAAGAAGAGCGGCCTGGCTTCGGACACCATCGGCTCGGTGCTGGCGTTGGGCTTCATCGTCAATGCCGGCGGCGGCTTCATCGCCTCGTCGATCGGCCTGAAGGCTGGGCGCTTCCTGCCGGTGGCCGTGATCATCGCGGCCGAGGTGGCGGGCCTGGTGCTGTTGGCGCAGTTCGACTCGCTGACCACCTATGTGGCCGGGGTGATGTGCTTCCTGTTCTCGATCAGCTTCGTGCTGGCCTATACCTTCGGCGTGATGGCCGAGTTCGACCTGTCGGGCCGCCTGGTGGCCCTGGGCGCGTTGTGCCTGTCGATCGGCGCGGCGGTGGGGCCGGCAGTCGGTGGCCTGCTGATCGAAGCCTACGGCTACACCGCGGTGCTGCTGTTCTCCGGTGCCTGCTCGATCAGCGTGCTGGCGATTTACGGTGCTGCCGTATTGCGTTCGCAGCAGGCGGGTAAACGCGAGTCGATTAGCGGCGCGGTGACTTTACCGAAGCTGTGAGGGATGCAGCCTGGTTAGAGAAAGCTGAAGTTCGTAGTGGTTGGAAATCAAGCATGACTCCTTGATAAAAGGCCCAGACCTTCCCCGCATGGCAACGCCGCTCCGGCCTCAAGCCGCGATGGGCAATGTGGCACGGTATGTGCTTGCGCTATTAAATTCCGTCTTTTTGTTACCCAAAATCACGTGAAAATTGCACTAATATGGCGCGTGCTTAGCTAGAGGTGGACCATGAACGGTCAAGCGATGTCTGTCTGGAACGCGAGTGTCCACGCAGTATGCGGGCGCTTCGAAACGCGCTACGACCAGTGCCAGAGCCTTTTCATCGGCGATCTGCGCCCCTCGCTGCTGGGCACCACGCAGGTTGCTCACATCCGTAGTAATGCCCATGCAATTGCCCGTTCAGGGCGCGAGGCTGCGCGTGACGGCGATTCACATTGTTTCCTTGTGTTACAGCAGCAAGGGGAAATGTCCATCGAACTGGGCGACCGGGTGATGGACCTGCGCGAAGGCGACATGGCCTTGCTGGACTCGGCGCAGGCCATGAAGATGGTGCCTCGTGGGTTGTTCTCCCACGTGTCCATCCACGTGCCTCGTGAGCGCCTGAAAAACCTGGACGCCAGCCGTTTCGGCAAGCTTTCCACCGCCGGCGCCTGCGGCCAGTTGCTGGCGACGCTGGTGCGCCAGGTGGCCGAGGGCGAACTCGAACAGTGGGCTTGCCCGGAGGACGGCGACGGGCTGCAGGCGGCGCTGGTGGGGCTGCTTGGTTCGGTGCTGGAATACCGGGCGCGCGACAGTTCGCCCGGCCTGCATTTGCACGAAGTGCAGTCGCTGATCCTGCAACGCCTGGACTCGCCACGCCTGACGCCGGTAGCCCTGGCTGAAGAACTGGGCATTTCCAGCCGCCAGCTGTATCGCCTGTTCGAAGCCAGCGGCGACAGCGTCTGCCGCTACATCCTGCGCGAGCGGTTGCTCAAGGCCGCCCAGGACCTGCGCAACCCGTCCTGTGGGCACCGTTCGATCACCGACATTGGCGCCCGCTGGGGCTTCGCCGACTCCGCCCATTTCTCCAAGTCCTTCAAAAAACAGCTGGGCATGACACCGCGCAGCTATCGCAGCCAAGGTTAAATCAACAGGTTGCAGCGCTGGCTAACAATGGCCTCAGCGGCGCCTGCGTTGTGCATGGGTAATGACCAACCCGGTCAGGAAGCCGATAACGGCCGCACTCAGCATTAACGGTACCGTGTCCTTCTGGGTAAGGCCGACCGCGTCCATGCGTTGCCGCGCACTGGGTGGGGCGAGCAGATCTTCGGAAGGCTGCACCGTGTAGCGGTTGCGGTTCAACGCCGCATCGGTGGGCGATTGGTCAGCAGCCTGAGCGTTGTCAACCGTGGCGCTGACTTCCAGCCTGGACAGCTTCAAGACTGTTTCATCCACCAGGGTCAGTGTCAGGTCACGGATGTGTCCTGCTACGCGATCAGGAAAGACCGGTTCGCCTGCAGCATCGAGGTTGTCGTAAATGAACCGGTCACCCTCCAGCCAACCTACGGCAGTCAGCAACTCGGGGCCGAGGTAGTATTTTCCATCGAGAAAGAAACCTGGAAACTGATGAGCACGTTCCACGTTCTCTACGGCGTAACGCTCACCGGTCTTCATGCCTGTTGTTGGATCAATCATGACCACGACCTCCTTATTGTGTGTATAGGCATGGAGGCTCGGCGGAGCAGGGCTGTTCCAAGGCACTGACCAGTGGGCTTGAACCCATTGCCAATGGCCTGGCATCGTGAGAATTCCAAGACCGGAACTCGTTTTCGAGCAAGCGGGTCATCACCATAAGGAAGCCCATGCCAGCGTTCAGGATGTCGCCCAGCAAGGTGCGTGGTGATCAGTGTCCACCAGCACTGGCTGGATGGGCTGGTGAACGCTGTTCTCACCGCAGTGCGGGTTCGACGCTGAAATTACGATCAGAAATTTTCCAGCACGATCTTGCCCCGAGCCTTACCGCTTTCAATCACCGCATGGGCGCGCTTGAGGTTGTCGGCGTTGATCGCACCGAAATGCTCGCCGAGGGTGGTCTTGAGAACCCCTTCATCGACCAGTTGCGAAATACGGTCGAGCAGTTGGTGCTGCTTGATCATGTCCTCGGTCTGGTACAGCGAACGCGTGAACATCAGCTCCCAGTGCAACGACAGCGACTTGCGCTTGAGTGGCATGACATCCAACTGCGCGGGATCGTCGATCAGTGCGAGCTTGCCTTGTGGACGGAGCACTTCAACCAGCTGGGCAAGGTAGGTGTCGGTGTGCGTCAGGCTGATCACATAGTCGACTGGCTCGAGCTTGAGCGCTTTGAGTTGAAGGGGGATCGGCTGGGAATGGTCGATGACATGATGGGCGCCCAGTTCTTTCACCCAGCCTTGGGTTTCAGACCGTGAGGCAGTGCCGATGACGGTCAGCTGCGTGAGCTTGCTGGCAAGCTGAATCAGGATTGAACCGACACCACCGGCAGCTCCAACCACCAGAAGGCTCTGACCCTTGCCTGCATTTTCGTCAATGCCCAGGCGGTCGAACAGCAACTCCCATGCGGTGATCGAGGTCAGCGGCAAGGCTGCAGCGCTGGCGTTATCCAGGCTCCGGGGCTTGTGCCCAACGATGCGTTCATCGACTACGTGAAGCTCGCTGTAGGTGCCAGGGCGATCAATGGCGCCGGCGTAGAACACCTCATCGCCCGGTTGGAACAATGTCACGTCAGCGCCTACCTCGCGGACGACGCCGACAGCATCCCAGCCAAGCACCTGCGGCTGCTCACCCCCACGGCTTGCACGGATTTTAGTGTCCACCGGGTTTACGGCAATTGCCTTGACCTCAACCAGCAGATCCCGGGCACCCGGTTTGGGCGTAGGCAACTCGGCGTCGTAGAGCGCTTGCGGGTCTTGGATAGGCAAACCGGGTTGGGTGTAAACGACGGCCTTCATGAGCGCTGACTCCAGAGTCTGAAAAGTGGTTGCAGGCTATTCGTTTCGATTCATTCAAAAAATAGCCTGAATGAAGTAAGACTTTGTCTCCTGTGGTGAAAATAGATGTAGGCAAGCGCGACGGTGGGCGCCTGCAACAAGACTAGCCAGAAACCTTTGCCGTGTTTCGCCAGATGCTTCTGCAAAGAGTAAGTGAAGAGGTCAGTCGCTACTGGCGCCACGGCGCAAATCGGCGATGTCGCGTTTCGGCGGCGTGCCAAACTGGCGGCCGTACTCACGGCTGAATTGCGACGGGCTTTCGTAACCCACCTTGAAGCCCGCAGTGGCGGCGTCAAGGTTTTCATTGAGCATCAGCCGCTTCGCCTCATTGAGCCGGATCCATTTCTGGTACTGCAACGGGCTCATTGCCGTCAGCTGCCGGAAATGTTGATGAAATGTCGACGTCCCCATCTGCACGCGTGACGCCAGATCCTCCACGCGCAGCGGCGACGCATAGTTGAGCTTGATCCAGTCGATAGCCTTGGCTATGCGATGCCCTTTGCTGCCGACAGAGGCGATGTGGCGCAGCAGCGGCGCCTGGTCGCTCATGAGCAGGCGGTAGTGGATCTCTCGTTGGATCAATGGCCAGAGCACTGGAATGGCCTCGGGCTCTTCAAGCAGCTCGACGAGCCGCCCGAAGCTGGCCAGAAGTTGCGGGGTCAAGGTGCCCACGCCCGCGCTGCCTTCTACAGGCTTGCCTGCGGCAGGTAACCGCACATCCTGCGCTATTAGCTCCGCCAGCGTCCGCAGGTCGAGCTTGAACACAAGCCCCAGGCACGGCGCGTCCGGGGACGCTGCTGTCACTGAGGAGTGCGCCGGCAGATTCAGCGATGTGATCAGGAAACGTTCCGCGTTGTAGGGGTAGCCATCCCCCCCAATCACCATTTCCTTGGCCCCCTGTGCCACCAGGACCACGCTCGGCTCCACCATGCAGGTCACAGGTGGGCAAGGTACATCGCGTCGGTAGACGGCGAGATCATCGATTCTCGTCCTGAAATCACCGGGCGTTGGCGTGTGCAGGGCGATGATGCTGCGCAGCGACTGCAAGGGTGCAGCATCGGTAGGGTCAGCGATCGGCGCGTTCATGGCTCGTTATCCCGTTCATTCTGGAAAAACTCTAAGCCTCTGCACTTGGCGCTGTCCATCACGTTGGACAGCCACTTGGACGATCAGGCAAGAAAACCGGCAGATTGCTCTACTGATCCTGATTTTCGGGCTGGGATGATGGCAATCCGTTGCCTTTGTCAGATTCGAGAATACTTATGAGTAGCACAGTCCTGTCAGCCCCGCGTGCCAGCCGCCACGTCTGGGGCGCCGTCCTGGCAATGTCCCTTTGTGCCTTTGCGCTGGTTGCGTCCGAATTTCTACCCGTGAGCCTGCTTACGCCTATCGCCTCGGACCTGTCGCTGACAGAGGGTCAGGCCGGGCAGGCCATTGCCATCTCGGGCTTTTTCGCCGTGATCACCAGCTTGTTGCTGGCATCGATGACCCAGGGCGTTGATCGCAAGCCCGTCCTGTTGGGCACCACAGCCTTGATGCTGGTTTCAGGTGCGCTCGTCGCCTTTGCTCCGAACTACACCGTGTTGATGTTGGGGCGGGCAATACTGGGCGTTGCGATTGGCGGTTACTGGTCAATGTCGACTGCCGTGATGATGCGCATCGCCCCTGACGCGCTTGTGCCCAGGGCCATTGCCGTGATGCAGGGGGGGACTGCTTTGGCCACGGCCGTCGCTGCGCCGGTAGGCAGCTATCTGGGTGGTGTAATCGGCTGGCGGGGCGCGTTCTTCTGTGTCGTGCCGCTCGCCGTACTGGCATTGATCTGGCAAGCATTCACATTGCCATCGATGCCGAGTGAGCGAACGACGGGTGCTGCCACTGGATCTCTGCGGCTGCTGACAAACGCCAAGGTTGCGCTTGGTATGGCCGCGGTTGGGTTCCTGTTCATGGGGCAGTTCACACTGTTCACCTACTTGCGGCCCTTCCTGGAAACGGTCACCCAAGTGGACGTGCCGACACTTTCGTTACTTCTGCTGATCATCGGTGTTGCAGGGTTGCTCGGCACGATGATGGTCGGATCGCTCGTAGGTCGGCATCTGCCCAGGGTACTGCTTGGCATTCCACTGTTGATGGCGGCCATTGCCTTCGCAGTGATCGCTACGGGTTCCTGGCTGGTTCCGACGGCGGTGCTGTTGGGCGCCTGGGGTCTGATTGCCACATGTGCGCCCGTTGGGTGGTTCACCTGGCTCGCCAGGATGCTGCCTGAAGATGCCGAAGCGGGGGGCGGCCTGATGGTTGCGGTGATTCAATTGGCGATCACCTTGGGCGCTACTCTGGGTGGGGTGCTCTACGACCATATGGGTTATCAGGCGACGTTCATCGCCAGTGGTGTGATGCTCTTGGCTGCAACGGCTTTGACCATGCGGGTTGGGGGCAAAGCGCCGTGAGCCACGTGCTGGGCGGTGGAACCACTCCGGGCCACGTGGACGCGCGGCTATCATCGTTGTCGCGTGGTCAGGTTCAGAGCACCTTGAACCCATGGGTGCCGTCGCGCTCCAGTTGCGCAATCAGGCCGAATTCCCAGTCCAGGTAGCCTTGCATGGCCTCGCGCGGGTTGTCCGTGCCCTCGTAGGGGCGTCGGTAGCGGTCGCTACGTGGCACGGTAAGGTGGCGCTCGCCGCTTTCCAGCGCTTGCCCGGCAGCGATCCAGCGGGTGGTGCCGCCTTCGAGCAGGTACACCGGGGTGCGGGTCAGGGCCTGCAGGTCTTGGGCGGCGAAGCGTGCCAGCAGGCTGCTGCCGCAGGTCAGCACGTAACGGCTGGCCTGCGGCAGGCGCTCCAGTGCTTCAGCCAGCTGCGCACGGATCGCCCAATGGGCGCCTGGGATATGACGCTTGACGTAATTGGCGCTGGTGGTGAAATCGAGCAGCACAGTGCCTTGCGCTTCCAGCCAGCTGGCCAGTTGTTCGACGGTGACCTCGCGGGCCTCGGGCAATGCCGGCAGTTGCGGCTGCCAGTCGCCGCTGGCGCTGAAGTCCGCCGTGGTCAGGCCGTCGAGTACCGCCACCTGCCAGCCCATCTGAGCCAGCCACGAAGCGCTCATGTTGGCGCGCACACCGTCGTCGTCCACCAGCACGATGCGCGCCCCGCGCACGCTGGCGAAATGGTCGGTTTCCTGCACCAGTTGCCCGCCGGGCACCGGACGGCTACCAGGTAGGTGGCCGGCGCTGTATTCCTCAGGCGTGCGCACATCAAACAGGTAGGTGGTGCGGGACGTTTCGGCCTGCCAGTTGGCCAGCCCGGCACGGTCGAGGCGCAGCACACCGGCGCGCTCGGCCACGCGGTGGGCCTGCTGTGCGGCGTTGGCACGGGTCGTGTCACTGACGCTGGCGAAGCGGCGCGCCTGGCCGTGGGCCAGTTGCTGGCCGGCGAGGGTCCAGCCAATGGTGCCGTTGCGCAGGGCTGCCACCGGGTTGGGGATGCCGGCGTTGACCAGGGATTGGGTGCCGATGATGCTGCGGGTGCGCCCGGCGCAGTTGACGATCACTTGGGTAGCCGGGTCTGGTGCCAGCTCGGCCACGCGCAGCACCAGCTCGGCGCCAGGTACGCTGATGCCGCCGGGAATGCTCATGGTCTGGTATTCGTCGAAGCGGCGGGCGTCGAGCACCACCACGTTGGCCTTGTCATCCAGCAGCGCCTGCACCTGCTCAGCGGCGAGCGACGGGGTATGGCGTACGCTCTCGACCAGTTCGCCGAAGGCCTTGCTCGGCACGTTGACATCGCGGAACAGCTCGCCACCGGCCGCGCGCCAGCCCGCAAGGCCGCCTTCGAGCACGGCCACGTCGCTGTAGCCCAGGGCCAACAGGCGTTGTGCCGCGACGGCCGCGAGGCCTTCACCGTCGTCGTAGACGGTGATGGCGGTATCACGCCGCGGTACCCGGTCGAACACTTCAAGCTCCAGTTTCGACAAGGGAATGTTGGCCGCGAACAGCGGGTGGTCCTGGGCGAACGGGTCTTCCTCGCGCACGTCGATCAAGGCCAGTTCTTCCCGGGCCAGCAAGGCACGGCGGATGTCGTGGTAACGGCGGGTAGTGACGGTGCTCATTGGGCAGGGCTCTCTTTGGACAGGTCCCAGATGTTGGGCAGGCGGGTATTGGAATAGCCGGAGATAAACGGTTTTTCGCTGCCGTCCGCGGCGTATACCGCGCGTTTAACCGCACCGATGTTGCCGCCATAGACGTGGATGCTGATCGAAACCTGGTCGGCGAACGCATTGCTGACCTGGTGGATGTCGCCGATACGCGGCGATACCGCTTCCACCTGGCCGGGCGCCAGGCGTACCGCCGGGCCCTCCGGTGTCAGCCCGCCGTTGGCGTCACGGGCGAAGCCTTGGGCAAGCTCGGCACCGCGCAGCATGCCGATCAGGCCCCAGACCCGGTGGTCGTGGATGGGGGTTTGCTGCCCAGGGCCCCAGACGAAGCTCACCACCGAGAACCGCTGACGCGAATCGCAGTGCAGCAGGTACTGCTGGTAGCGCTGCGGGTCGGGCTGGGCGAGGTCGTCTGGCAGCCAGTCATCATGGGCGACCAGTTCGGCCAGCAAGCGCTGGCCATGGTCGAGGAGGGTCGCTTCATCGGGTTGCTGATCGAGCAGCCCGGCAAGGCGGTCGATGAAACGGCGCAAGCGCTCCGGGCGCGGGTTCTGGCTCATGGTTCAGGCTCGGCTTACAGGTTTCAGTTAACCCTAACAAACCTGGAATCTATTCGCAAAATGCAAAATGATAATAAGCTAATATGCAAATAATGCATTTACAGCTGCGCGGTTATGTTTTGAAATGGCGTTACCCTGAAGGCATGAGGATATGCCTATTGTGCATTTCACAGGCCTCAGTACTCGCTATAGATTATAAAAAACTAAAAGCTAATGCCTTCGGGCTATAAATAATTCAAGACGAGACCGCACGCGCGGATCGCCTCACATGCCCCGAACGGGTATCTGGAGACGAACGTGCGCTACATCAAACACTTGGCCGCCACGCTGCTGGCCACCACTTTCAGCCTTGCCGCCGCCGCTCAGACCCTGGTGGTCGGCGACCAGAGCTACAACGCCCGCGCGGTGATGGAAGCGGCCGGGGTGCTCGACGACCTGCCTTATACGCTGGAATGGAAGCAGTTCACCGCAGGCTCGCCCGTGGCCGAGGCGCTCAATGTCGGCAGCCTCGACATCGGCCTGCTGGGCGATGCGCCGCCGCTGTTCCTGGGTGCCCTGGGGGCGCCAATCAAGGTGATCGCGGTCAGCCGGCAGAATCTGCAAGGCGTGGCCATCCTGGCGCGCAAGGACTCCGGCATTAACAGCCTGCAGGACCTGCGTGGCAAGCGCGCAGCGATCTGGAAAGGGTCGTGGAGCCAGCAATTGCTGTTCAGCGCCCTGGACCAGGCCGGGGTACCTCGCGATGCGCTGGAACTGCGTTATCTCAGCGCACTGGACGCCTCCCACGCCCTGGACGGGGGTTCGGTGGACGTGATCGCCACCTGGGAACCTTACGTGACCCAACAGGAGCGCCAGGGCGCCCGCGTGCTGGCCACCGCTGAAGGGGTGATCCCGGCGCAGAGCTTCGTGGTGGCCAACAGCACGTCGGTGGAGCAAAAGCGTGCCCAGATCGCTGACTTCCTGCAGCGCCTGAAAAAGGCCCGTGACTGGACCCTGAGCGCCCCGGCCAACACCGAGGCCTACGCCGATGCCTGGGCTCAGCGTACCCGCGCAGACGGCGACATTGCCCGCGCCTGGTTCGCCCGCGCGCGTACCGACCTGGCACCGTTGAACCCGCAGGTCCTTGTCGATGCACAGAAGACCGTGGACTTCTTCGCCGGGCTTGGGCTGATCAAGGCGTACCCGGCCGCGAACCTGTTCGACACCTCGTTTGGCGCGGCCATCAGCGGCAACTGAAACGCCAGCTTCCCGCGCCTGCAAACGAGCGCATCCACCGATCAGGACTTAACCATGCGTAAACGACAGATCAAACTCGGTGCCCTGACCATGGGCTGTGGTGGCCCGGGCCGGCACAACCTGTGGCTCGACCCCGAATTGCCCGCCGATGCCAGCGTCAATATCGACTGGTACATCGACATCGCCCGCCAGGCGGAAGCTGCGCTGTTCGACCTGATATTCATCGTCGACAGCCAGTTCATCACGCCCGGCTCGCCCTCGCATTACCTCAACCGTCTGGAGCCGCTGACCCTGCTTTCAGCGCTGGCGGTCAGCACCCGCCATATCGGCCTGGTCGGCACCCTGACGACCTCGTATAACGCGCCGTTCAACGTCGCCCGCCGGCTCGCCTCGCTGGACCTGATCAGCAAGGGCCGCGCCGGCTGGAACGTGGTCACCAGCGGTGATGCCGGCACCGCCGGCAACTACGGGCTGGACGAGCACTACGACTACGACACCCGTTACGCCCGCGCCCAGGAGCATGTGCAGGTGGTGCAGGGGCTGTGGCATTCGTATGAAGACGATGCGTTCCCCCGCGATCGGGCCAGCGGCCGTTTCCTCGACCCGGCCAAACTGCATGATCTCGCGCACAAGGGCGAGCACTTTTCCGTCGTCGGGCCGTTGAACATCCAGCGCTCGCCACAGGGCCAGCCGGTGATCTTCCAGGCCGGTGACTCCGAGCAGGGTCGAGACCTGGGCGCGGCCACCGCCGACGTGGTGTTCACCCATGCCGCCAGCATTGAACAAGGCCAGGCGTTCTACCGCGACATCAAGGGCCGCGCCGCACGTTTGGGGCGTGATCCGGAGCAGGTGCTGGTGTTGCCGGGGGCGGAAATCTACGTGGGCGACACCGATGAGCACGCCCGCGAGATCGAACGTCACTACCACCAGGCTGACCACAGTTTCGAACTGGCGTTGAAAGAGTTCGGGCGCAATTTCGGCTGGCATGACTTCAGCCAGTACGACCTCGACGCGCCGTTCCCGCAGCAGAGCCTGGAATACGCCCGCAGCAGCTTCTTCACCAACGCCAAGCGCATCGCCGACCAGGCCCGGGACAAGGGCTTCAGCCTGCGCCAGGCGGTCGAGTTCGGCCGTCAGTTACGGCCCGGGGCGTTTGTGGGGTCGGCTGAAACGGTGGCGGCGAAGATGGCCGAGTGGTTCGAGTCCAGGGCGTTGGACGGGTTCAATATCTACATCGGGCATCCGGGGCAGTTCCGCCGGTTTACCGAGGAGGTGGTGCCATTGCTGCAGGAACGTGGGGTTTACCGTACGGCCTATGAAGGCAGCACGTTGCGCGAGAGCCTGGGGTTGCCGCTTCCGCGGTTCAGCCAGTAAATCACCGGGGGCCGCGTTGCGGCCCCCGGCCATCTCAGAAGTTGTACGTCAGCCTCCCGAAGTAGTATCCCCCGGTGAAACCATACGGCGAATAGGCGCCATACCCTTTGGTCATGGTCTTGCTGCTCGGCGCCTGGCGCTCGGGGTACACATCGAACAGGTTGCGTGCGCCGATCGCCAGTTCCAAATCCTTGGTCAACTGGTAACCCACATCCAGGTCGGTGATCCAGCGTGCCTTGTATTCGCGGTCCAGCGAACGGTCATTGGCGGCGTTCACTTCGCGCCATGAGCCGTAGCGGGTCAGCCCCAGGTTGACCCGGTAGCGGTCCAGGCGCCAGTTGCCGCCGAGGATCAGCTTGGTGTGCGGCTGCACATCGGTGAGGAAATTGCGCGCTTGGCGGTTCATCAGCTCGTAAGAGGTGCCGAGGATGTTCACGCTGTCCTTGTAGGCGAGGATCTCGGTGTCGTTCCAGTTGAAGGCTGCCGTCCATTTGACAGTGCCGGCGCTGCCCAGGTCATGGTCGTAGCTGCCCACCAGATCCAGGCCTTTGGTACGGGTGTCGGCGCCGTTGGTAAAGTACTGGCCGCCCGAGGTCGAGTCGATGCCGTTGGCCAGCAGGGTCTGGGTCACCTCCGAGCCAAGCAGCGTGCCGGTGAGGGTGATGCGGTCGCGTACGTTGATCAGGTAGGCGTCGGCGGTGAAGGCCAGGCGCTCGCTGGGTTGCCAGGTCAGGCCGAGGCTGTAGTTGGTCGACTTTTCCGGCTTCAGGGGTTCGGCGCCCAAGGCCTGGGCAGCGGCCGAGTCCACCGGCAGCACGCCATAGTTGATCGACTGGTACACGCCGTCGACAACGCCGTAGGTGGTGGAGCGGGCGCTGAACAGGCTGTTGGCCAGTGACGGCGCACGGAAGCCGTTGCTCACCGTGGCCCGCACCGCCAGCTCCGGGGTCAGCTCGTAGCGGCTGGTCAGCTTGCCGCTGCGGGTGGCGCCGATGCCGCGATCGTAATGCTCATAGCGCAGGGCCGCACCCCAGTACCATTGCGGCAGTGGGTTGAAACCGACATCCACATAACCCGCGTAACTGTTGCGGCTGGCGCTGTCGGCCTCGGCGGGGGAAATACCGTTGGTGACCTGGGCACCGGACGCGGCGCAGTTACCGGGCGCCGCGCAGTAGCCGCCGTCCGCCCAGCTGGCCCAGTCGCCGGCCTGTACCTGGTAGGTGTCGCGCCGTTGCTCCAGGCCCCAGGAGAAGTCCAGTGGCTTGGCCAGCCCCACCTCGAAGCTGCGGTGCAGGTCGAGGTTGCTGGTCAGCTGCGAGCTGACCCAGGTACCGGATTCGAAATGGTTGGGCGTGGCCTCGCCCAGCGACGGGTTCTGGTTGTTCCAGGTGCCTTGTTTGGCCTGGTTGCGCCCGTAGGTGCTGGACAGGTCCCAGTCCCAGTCGCCGGCCAGGCCCCTGGCACCGAATGCCGCCTGGTAATCGTATTCCTCGATGTACCAGGTGGGCGTGTAGCCGGACGGGCGACCGTTGGGGCCGGTGGTGATGGTGTTGACGATGGTCGGCAGGCGGAAGTTCTGACCTTGCTCGGCCTTGCGGTACGACCAGGTGCTGAACGAATACAGGGTGAGGTCATCTTCCAGCGGCAGCTCGGCGTTGTAACCCAGGGTCAGCAGGTTGATCTTCGGTGTGCCATAGCCGCCGTAGGTGACCTTGCCCGCACGGTCCAGTGCTTCGGCCTGGCTGTAGCCGTTGGCGCTGGCCTTGTTGTCGTCGTTCTGGCTGCGGGCGTCGAGCGCCAGCTGAAGGACGCCGTCGCGGCCGATCTCGAAGCCTTTGTTGAGGCTTTGCTGCACGGTCTGTTTCTTGCCGTCGTAACCCTGGCCGACGTTGCTCACCGCAGTACCGCTGGTGTCGGCTTTGAGGATCACGTTGATCACCCCGGCGATGGCGTCGGAGCCATACTGGGCTGCCGCCCCGTCACGCAGCACTTCGACATGGTCGATGGCGCTGATCGGGATCAGGTCGAGGTCGCTGGGCGCAGCACCGGCGTTGATGCCGCTGATGTTCAGGGTGGCGCTGGTGTGGCGGCGTTTGCCGTTCACCAGCACCAGCACCTGGGCCGCATTGAGCCCGCGCAGGCTTGGCGCGCGGGCCATGCCGCTGGCGTCCCAGCCGGTCTTTTCCGGCAGGGTCAGCGACGGCACGCTGGCACTGAGGGCCTCCATCAGGCCGGGCTTGCCGGTTTCCTGCAGCTGCTTGGCGCTGATCACGTCGATGGGCACCGGGCTGCTGGTGACGGTGCGCTTTTCGCTGCCACGGTTGCCGGTGACGATCACTGTACCGAGGGCCTGGACGGCGGATTCTTCGGCCAAGGTCGGTGCGGTGTGCAACCCGGCGACCAGGGCCACGCTGAAAAACGGGGCAGATTTTAACGCTTGCTTCATGCACGCAGTTCCTTGTCTGGCAGGGCGGGCGCGCTTACGGCGCCTTGGCCGCGATCGCGTCGATTTCCACCAGCGCGCCGGGCAGCGGCAGGGCCACCACCTGTATGGCGGTACGGGTCGGGGTACGGGGTTGTTCGGCAGTGGCGAAGAATTCGCTGTAGGCCGCTTGCAGCCCGGCGAAGTCGAGGGCGCCGCCGTTGGCCGGGTCACCCACCAGGAACACCCGCAGCTGGACGATATCGCCCAGGTCCAGGCCCTGGCTGCGCAATACCGTGCGCAGCTTGTTCAGCACCGAGCGGGCCTGGGTTTCGGTGTTGCCCAGCGCGGCGATGCTGCCCTTGGGCGCCTTGGGGTCGGCGACGTCCGGCAAGGTGCCGCTGACGAAGGTCAGCTGGCTGCCGGCCGGTACCGTGACCAGTTGCGAGATGGGGAAATTCGAGCCGGCGGGTGCGACCCGCTTGATGCCGTCGGCGTGGGCAGTGAGGGTCAGCGACATGAGTACTCCGGCAAGCAGAAGAAGACGAGGCATGGGAGGTTCCTTGCAGGTCAGGCGGCGGCGCCGCGGGTGGAATGGCTGGCATGGCGAGCGATCAGGCCCACCACCCGGCGGGCGGATTCGGCGGCGCTGTTCTGCCAGATGCCGACCCCGCCATGGGCCAGGGCATCGCTGGCCAGCCAGGTGCGGCCCTGGGGTTGGTTGAGCACGTCGTAGCCAGGCTGGGCAACTTCGTCGTGAACGATCCATGGCGCTTCGCTGAACGGGATCTTCGACCAGTTCACCACCACCGGCCGGCCCAGCTTGTGGCTGTGGCCGGGGTGCAGCGATTCCACCGCCTGGCGCGACGAGGCGATCTGTGCCTGCAGCGATTTGCCAGCGAACTGCTGGGCTACGGCGCCAGTGTTGTAGGTAGCTACCAGCACGCCCTGGGCGCTGTTGAGGTGGTCGCTGGGGTACCACAGGGTGCGCGCCTCGTGGTTGATGTAGCTGAGCCCGCCGTAAATCTGGAAGTCGGTTTCCCAAAAGCGCGGTGACTGCCAGGCGACTTTGTTGGCTTTGTCGCCTTCGGCGCTGGCGATGGCTTGCTTGAACGGCGCATTGAAGTTGTTCGGCAGTTTCGCCAGCAGCGGCAGGGGCAGGGTGACGATGGCGTAATCGGCCTGTTCCACGTGTTGCTTGCCGCTTTTGCGGTCGCGCCATACCACCTTGGCACCTTGCTCGCCGGTCTCCACCCCCAGCACCTCGGCGCCCAGGCGCACGCTGTCCTTGACCTGGCGGTAGAAGGCCTTGGGGATCTGGTCCATGCCGCCCACCGGCTGGAACATGGTCGAGGAAAATTCGGGTATTTCGTCGAACACCAGTGGCAGCAACAGGTTGCTGTCCAGCAGCTGGTCCAGCGGTACCGGCTGACGCTGCACCGGCGTCTGGTCGCCGGCACCGGCAAAGCGTGTGTAACCGGCGCGCACCGAACCGCGATATTGCTGCTGGCTGTCGAGGTCGCCATAGACCTTGAGAAACTCCAGCAAGGCCTTGCGCTGGCCGCTGTCGAGCTCGGCATCGAGGCTGTTGCGGCTGACGCTGCGCGCCAGCAGTTCGCTGAAGTGACCGCGGGTGTCGTTGACCGCCTGGCGCAGCAGCAGCGGTGGGCGGGCAAGGTCGGGCTGGGCCAGGGCGTTGCGGCTGCTATTGACCAGCACCTGCAGCTCCACGCCCAGCTCGCGGCAATAGCCGAGGATGGTCAGGTGGTGGCTGGGCAGGCGTGCGGCGCCCGCGTTGAAGAAGTGGCCCGGGTCGAACTCGACGGTTTGTGCGCTGCCGTCATTGTGTTCGATACGGTCACCGTGGCGCAGGGTCCAGACCCGGCCGCCGACGCGCTCGCGGGCTTCGAGGACGGTGACGGAAAAGCCGGCCTTGCGCAGCTCGTAGGCCGATACCAGGCCGGAAATACCGGCGCCGACAATCACCACGCGCTTGCCGTTGCCACCGTTGGCGGCCAGTTGCAGGGGTTCGAAGGTGGCGGCCAGGGCATTGTTGCCCAGTGCGCCCAGGGCCGCCGAGTAGCCGCCAATGGCGGCGAGGCGGGTGATCAGATCTCTACGGGACAATCCCATGTCGCGTGCTCCGAGAAGGTAAGGTCCGGATGTGCGCAACGGGTGGGCTGCCCTGGAGAAGGGCTCGACGGCGGCTGGCACAATCCATTTGCCTCCGCCATGTTGGGGGTCGGTAAGTAGAACCTAATGGACTTTCAACAAGGTGTGAAAGTCTTTTTGGTTCTAACTTAATTATGTAATGTAAGAATAATTAGTAGGCTGTTAAATGCGCAAAGTTAATTTTTTGGTGTAAATAGAACGCCGCCTGCGCGGCGCATCGCGAGCTGCGCTCGCGCCTACGAAGGGGGCGTATATACCCCGGTAGGCGCGAGCGCTCGCGATGCGCCGCGCAGGCGGCGCTTGGGCAGGCGAAGGGGATCTAGGCCGAGCGGGTCGTGCGTTGTGCCTCCCGTTGCTCAACGCGCTGGCGAATCTGCGGAATCAGCGACTGCCCGTACTCCACGGCATCACGCAGCTGGTCGAAACCACGGAACAGGAAGGTGCTCACCCCCAACTCGTAGTACGCCAGTGCAGCCTCGGCCACCTGCTCCGGGGTGCCCACCAGCGAGGTGGAATTGCCGGCGCCACCGCCCAAGGCCGCGATTTCGGTCCACAGCCGGGTGTCATGCACCTTGCGTTAGCTGGCCAGCTGGACCAGGCGCTCGGAGCCGATATTGCTCTTGCCGAAGTTCTTCTCGCGCCGGTTGCCCTGGCGTATGCCGATGCGCTGCTGGGCGTCGGCCAGGATGCGCTCGGCGCGGGCCCAGGCTTCGTCCTCGGTGGCCCCCAGGATCGGCCGCAACGACAGGCTGAAACGGATGTGTTTTTCCCGCCCGTAGCGGGCGGCGGCCTTACGCACCTGGGCGATGCGTTCGCGCACCTGCTCCAGCGGCTCACCCCACATCATGTACACGTCGGCGTGCTTCGCCGCGACCTCTACCGCAGCGTCCGAGGCGCCGGAGAAGTACACCGGCAACTGGCCCACCGGCTTGACCAGAGTCAGGTTGTCTTCGACCCGATAGTGCGCGCCGTGGTGGTCGAACGGTTGCTGTTGCGTCCAGGTGTTGCGCAGCACATCCAGGTATTCGTCGGTGCGGGCGTAGCGGGCATCTTTGTCGAGGAAGTCGCCGTCACGTTGCAGGTCGCCGCTGTCGCCGCCGGTGATCACGTTGATCGAGGCGCGGCCGCCGCTGAGCTGATCGAGGGTGGCGAACTGCCGGGCGGCGAAGGTGGGTGCCTGGAAACCGGGGCGGTGGGCCACCAGCAGGCCGATGCGTTCGGTGAGCGCGGCGACATAGCTGGCCAGGATCATCGAGTCGGGCGCGCTGGTGTTGACCGCCAGCAAGGCTTTGTCGAAACCGCCATATTCCTGGGCCTGGGCGAAGGCCTTGATGAACGCCAGGTCAACCAGCGGGCCGCGTGGGGCCTGTGATTCGCTGCTTTCCTGGGGGCCGATGAGGCCGATGAATTCGAGGCTCATGCAGTGGAACTCCTTTTCAATCGGGGCGTTTTCAGGCGACAGCGGCCTGTTCGCGACGCAGGGTGTTGCGGTTGGTCGGTACGCTCAGGCCAAAATTGTCGCGCAGGGTGTTGCCGGTGTATTCGCTGCGCGTCAGGCCGCGGGCCTGCAGCAGGGGCACCACCAGCTCGGTGAAGTACTGCAGGCCGTCGGGCAGCAGCGAGTTGATGATGAAGCCGTCGGCGGCTTCGTTGTCGAACCACTTCTGCAAGGCATCGGCAACCTGCTCCGGGGTACCGGTGAAGTCCCGCCGAGGTCGCGAGAAGCGCAGCGCCACCGCGCGCAGGCTCAGGCCCTCGTCGCGCGCCAGTTGCTTGAGCTGGTCGGCGGTGCCCTTGTGGCTGTTGTCGCCCAGCGTGCCCAGGTCGGGGAACGGCGCATCCAGGTCATGCTGGCTGAAGTCATAGTCGTTGAACGGGCGGCCGAGGGCGACCAACGCGTCCTCGATGCTCACCAGCTCGACTGCCTGCTGGTAGCGGCGCTCGACTTCCGCTTCGTCGCGGCCGACGATGGGGCGGATGCCCGGCAGGATGAACAGCGCCTGAGGGTTGCGGCCATGGGCTGCGGCGCGTTGCTTGAGGTCCTGATAATAGGCTTGGGCATCGCTGAACGACTCGGGGTTGACGAAGATCGCATCGGCATTCTGCGCAGCAAAATTTCGGCCGTCCTCCGAGACGCCGGCCTGGAAGATCAGTGGCTGGCCCTGGGGCGAGCGCTGGATGTTGAGCGGGCCTTTGACCTTGAAGAACTCGCCCTGGTGGCCGAGTGTGTGCAGCTTGGCCGGGTCGAAGAATTCGCCGCTCTGCTTGTTGCGGGTAAAGGCGTCGTCTTCCCACGAGTCCCACAGGCCCTGGACCACCTCGACGTGCTCGCGGGCGATGCGATAGCGCACCGCGTGCGCCGGGTGCTCGGCCTTGCCGAAGTTGTCGGCGGTGCCCGACAGCCACGAGGTGACCACGTTCCAGCCGGCACGGCCGCCGCTGATCAGGTCGAGGGAGGCGAACTGGCGGGCGACCTGGAAGGGCTCGGTGTAGCTGACCGTGACCGTGGCCACCAGGCCGATGTGCTCGGTGACGGCCGCCAGTGCCGAGAGGATGGTCAGTGGCTCGAAGCGGTTGAGGTAGTGAGGGCTGGAGCGGGCGTGGATGTGCAGGCTGTCGGCGATGAAGGCGAAGTCGAACCTGGCGGCTTCGGCCAGTTGCGCCTGTTGCTTGTAGAAACCGAAGTTGACGCTGGCATCGGCCAGTGCCTCGGGGTGGCGCCATTCGCCCCAGCCGTGACCGACGCCGTGGATCATGGCGCCGAGGTGGATCTGTCGCTTGCTCATGGATGATACCTGTGGGTTTAGGTCGGTGTGGACGGCCTCCGCCAGGTGTGGGGTCGGACTGTTGATGGCGACGTTAGCGCGCGGTGGTGGGGGTTGTGAAAGGCTTTGTGGTTCTAAGCTAATTATGCGGGATGGTTATTTAGTGTTTTGTTTAATATGTTCTATGTGGATTTTGTGTTGGGGGCGATGGGTCCGACGATAGAGTTTTTGCGCCTGTGAGATCGAGCGCCGCCCGCGCGGCGCTTCGCGGGGCAAGCCCGCTCCTACATCTGTTTCGGGCCAGTATCTCCTGCCACCATTGCCGCGCGTACCCTTGGCACATGACACGATATTGCGTCGTACCAACAAGGGACCGCGCGCCAATGGAAACAGGAATAATTGGCCCGAAACAGATGTAGGAGCGGGCTTGCCCCGCGAAGCGCCGCGCGGGCGGCGCTCGATCTCACAGGCGCTAAAAATGCCAAGGCGAACACCGCAAACTACACGCCCCCGCTAGACGGCCACCGGCAGCACACTGCGCGAATGCCCGGGTATCGCCGCAATCAGTTCGCGCGTGTAGGCGTTGGCCGGCTCGCTGAACACCTGCACCGCCGGCCCTTGCTCGACCACCTGCCCGCGCCGTAGCACCAGCACCTGGTCGGCCATGCTCGCCACCACTGCCAAGTCATGGGAGACCAGCACATAGGCCATCCCCAACTCCTGCTGCAGCGCGTTCAGCAGCGCCAGAATCTGTGCCTGCACCGACACGTCCAGTGCACTCACCGGCTCATCGAGCAGCAGCACCTCGGGCTCCAGGGCCAATGCCCGCGCTATCGCCACCCGCTGGCGCTGGCCGCCGGACAGTTCCCGCGGCAGACGGTCGAGGAAGTGAACCGGCAACTGCACCCGGGCGATCAGTTCGCGGGCCTTGCGCTCCAGTGCCTCGCCCTTGAGCAGGCCGAACGACACCAGCGGTTCAACGATGCTGTCGAACACCGTGAAGCGGGGGTCGAGTGCGGCAAACGGATTCTGCTGCACCAGCTGGATGCGCCGGCGCAGCGGGCGGAATTGCCGCCAGCTGTATCCGCTGACCTCTTCGCCGGCAAATTCGACGTGCCCCTGGCTGGGGTTCTCCAGCCCCAAGGCAATGCGTAGCGCAGTACTTTTGCCTGAGCCTGACTCGCCAACGATCGCCAGGGTCTGCCCGGCCTGCACCTCCAGACTCACACCGTGCAGTGCGATGAAGTCGCCATCCTGCCCAGGTAGCGCAAAGCGTTTGCCGACGTTGCTCAGGCGCAACAGCGGCGCCTGCTTCGGCACGCCAGCTGGCCGTTGCCGCGGCACGAAGGCGGGCGCTGCGTTGAGCAGGTCGCGTGTATAGGGCTGCTGCGCGCCCCAGAGGATCTGCCGGGGCGAGGCCTGTTCCACGAGCTGGCCCTGTTTCATCACCAGCAGGCGGTCGGCACGGTCGCAGGCCATGCCCAGATCGTGGGTGATGATCAGCAGCGAGATGCCGCGTTCGGCTACCAGTTGCTGCAGGTGGTCGAGAATGCGTCGCTGCACGGTCACGTCCAGCGCACTGGTCGGCTCGTCGGCGATGATCAGCCGCGGCTGGCCGGCCAGGGCGATGGCGATCAGCACCCGCTGGCGCATGCCCCCGGACAGCTCGTGGGGATACTGGCGGGCCCGCAGCGCCGGGTCGTCCAGGCCAACCTGGGCTAGCAGCTCCAGCACCTCGGCGGCCACTGTCGGGTAGCGCCGGCCACGGGCCAGCACCAGCGCTTCGGCAATCTGTTGGCCAATTTGCAGGGTCGGGTTGAGGCTGACCATCGGGTCTTGCGGCACCAGGCCGATGGTGCGCCCGCGCAGCTGGCGTTTGGCCCGCTCGCTGGCACGGGTCACCTCGATGCCGTCGACCCACAACTGGCCCTGGTCGATGCGCGCATTGCCCGGCAGCAGGCCGAGCAGGGCGCTGGCCAAGGTCGACTTGCCCGAACCCGACTCGCCGACGATGGCCAGGGTCTCGCCCTGGGCCAGGCTGAACGACAGTTGCTTCAGGGCGTGCGTGCGTTGCCCGGCAAAGCCATAGCTGACACTCAGGTCACGCACTTCGATCAACGCAGGCTGGCTCATCGGGCTTGCTCCTCGGCGCTGCGCGCCAGGTGGTTGAGGCTGAACACCACCGCGACCACGAACAGCCCCGGCAGCAGCGATACCCAGGGGGCAGTGATCAGAAAGTGCCGGCCGTTGGCGATCAGCGTGCCCCATTCCGCAGCCGGCGGCGCTGCGCCGAAGCCGAGAAAACTCAGCCCGGCGGTGGCCAGGATCGCCGCGCCGAAGTCCAGGGTCGCGAGCACGGCCACCGGGCCCCAGGCGTTGGGCAGCACATGGCGCAGCAGTGTACGTGCCCAGCTGGCACCGCCCAGCCGCGCGGCCTCGACATAGGGCAGGGTCTTGATGCGCAGCACTTCGGCGCGGGTGGTACGGGCGAACCCCGGAATGATGCCGACGCCCACGGCGACGGCAACCGGCACTGTGCCGAAACCGATGGCGGTGACGATGGCCAGGGCCAGCAGCAGCCCGGGCAGGGCCAGCAGCACGTCGATCAGGCGCATCAGCGCCGCGTCGACGCGCCCGCCGGCAAAACCGGCCAGCACGCCCAGGCCAAGGCCGCCGACCAGCGCAATGGCCACGGCCAACAGGGCAGCCAGCACCGACAGGCGAGCACCGTACACCACCCGGGTGTACAGGTCGCGGCCCAGCTCGTCGGTGCCGAACCAGTGCGCTGCGCCGGGCGCACTGAGTTTGGCGGCCGGCGCGGTAGCGTACGGGTCGAAACTGGTCAGCCAGTGGGGGACCAGCGCGCTCAGCAGGGCGAACAGCACGATCAGCAGGGCCAGGCTGAAGCCTGGGCGGCGTAGCAGCGGCACCAGCGCCTGCTGCGCGCGCTGCAGGCGCGTGCGCCGTTGCCAGGTCGTGGCCGGCAGCGCTTCATGGGCGATGCGGGTAAGGTCGATGGTCATCTCAGCTCACCTTGGTGGCGTGGGTAATGCGGGGGTCGAGGTAGGGGTAGAGCAGGTCGACGATCAGGTTGACCACCACGAAGGCGGCGGCCGACACCGCAACGATCGCCAGCACCACCGGGATGTCCTGGCGCAGCACGGCTTCCTGGGCCAGGCGGCCGACGCCATTGCGCGAAAAGATGGTCTCCACCAGGACCGCGCCGGACACCGTGTTGCCCACCTGCAGGCCGACCAGGGTCAGCAGCGGCAGGGCCGCGTTGCGCAAGCCATGGCGCGCCTGCACCTGCGCCCGGCTCAGGCCCTTGGCAAACGCGGTGGTGATGTACGGCTCTTGCCACACCCCCTGAAAACCCCGCTGCAGCACCTGGGCGTATACGGCGGCGCTGGGGATCGCCAGGGTGATTGCCGGCAGTATCAGGCTGGCCAGGCCCTGGCTGCCCGTGGCCGGGAACCAGCCCAGGGCGAAGGCGAACACCTGGATCAGCAGCAGCCCCATCCAGAACACCGGCACCGAAAAGCCCAGCGAGGGCAGGCGCGCCAGCGCGGTCTTCAGCGGTCGCCATTGCACGTAGGCGGTCAGGTAGGCCAGGCCGACCCCGGCCAGCAGCGACAGCACGATCGCCGCACCAGCCAGCGCCAGGGTCTGCGGCAGGCGCTCGGCCAACAGCGCGGTGACCGGCCGGCCGAGCGACAGCGACTGGCCAAGGTCACCGTGCAGGGCGCGCCACAGCAGGTCGAAGTACTGTTCGAACAGGCCCTTGTCCAGCCCGTAGTAAGCACGGGCCTTGGCCAGGTCCTCGGGCGACAGGCCGTCGGCCTCCATGCCCGAAGCGCTGAGCATGATCGCCAGGGTGTCGCCGGGCAGCAGGTAGAGGATGAAATAGGTGATGGTGTAGGCGCCCCACAGCACCAGCAGCGCCTGGCCCAATCGGCCGATCAGGTAGCGTTTCATGGCTGCTCGACCTGGATGTCGCTGAGCAAGGCGAAACCTTCAGCGGTCCAGCGGAAGTCCTTGACCCGCGGCGCGGTGGCGGCCTGCCACACCCGTTCGTAGAGCGGGAACGCCGAGGCTTCGTCGACCAGCAGGTCCTGCAATTGGCCGTAGGCCTGGGCCCGCTGGGGATCGGCGGTGGCGGTGATGCCATGGTCGAACAGCGCCTGGGCGGTGGCCAGGGTGTGTGGCTCGTAGGTGTTGGTGGCGACCGTGGCGCTGTTGGCTGCGCGCGGGTCGAGGATGGTCTGCAGGATAATCGGGTCGGCGCGGGTCATGTAGGTCGAAGTCAGGTCGTAGCTGCCTGCCGCGTTGCCGGCCACCCATTCGGCGCGGGTCAGCACGTTCAGCTTGAGCTCGATGCCGACCTTGCGCAGCTGGTCCTGCACCAGCACGTCACCGGCACTTTCGGCGGGGGTCAGGTTGTAGCGCAGGGTCAGGCGCTGGCCATTCTTGTGCCGGTAACCATCCTCGCCCTTGTGCCAGCCCGCAGCGTCGAGCAGCTGCTCGGCGCCCTGGGGGTCGTAGGCGAGCTTGCCGGCCTGGGGCTTGAAGTAGGGGGTGGTCACGTCATACACGCCGCTAACCACCGGGAATTCGGCGTTGTATACGGTGTGCGCGTAACTGGTGCGGTCGATGGCCTTTTGCAGCGCCAGGCGCACCTGGCGGTCGCCCAGCAGTCGGCCGTTGCGGGTGTTGGGGTAGAGGTTCAGGGCTGGGCCTGGCAACGAACGGCTCTGCAGTGTTGCACCCTTGGCCTGGAACAGCTTGAGGTCGACTTCCGAGAACGGGTTGCGCGGCCACAGGATATCGGCCTTGCCCTGCAGGAACAGGCCGTTGCGCACGCTTTCTTCGGGGATGTAGCTGACTTCCACGGCGTCCAGGTGCGCCGGGCCCTGGTTGCGCACGTTGGCCGAGGGCCAGGCGTAGTCGGCGCGCTTGACCAGGCGCGCGCCGACTTCCGGCGTGTAATGTTCGAGTACGAACGGGCCGGTACCGATGATCTTGCCCAGCGAGCGTTCCTGAGCCGTCAGCTGGTAGGACGCGGGGGCGAGGATGGCCAGGTTGGTGGTCGAGGTGGCTTGCAGAAAGCCAGCGTTGGGTTTTGCCAGGACCAGCCGCACGGTGAAATCGTCCAGCACTTCGGCGTGGTCGTAGCCGGCCAGGTAGGTAGCGCCGAACGTGGCCGGCAGCTGGGTGGCGAAGGCCTTGTTGCTGTCGAAGGCGGTTTTCACCGCGTGGGCGTCGAAACGTTCGCCGTTGCTGAAAGTCACGTCCTGGCGCAGGTGGAAGGTGTAGCTCAAGGCATCGGCACCGACCTCCCAGCTTTTTGCCAGCCAAGGGATGATGCGGCCGCTCTCCGGGTCCTGGTCAGTGAGCGATTCGGCGACGTTGCGCAGCAGCACGCGGTGTTCCAGCCAGTAGACCTGGAAGGGGTCGACGCTGACCAGGGTGGTGTTGTCCCCCCAGAAGGCGATATTAAGGGTTTTGCTGGTGCTGCTGTTGTCGGCGGGCGAGCAGGCGGTGAGGGCCAGGGCCAGGGAGCCGATGGCGAACAGGCGGCGCAGTGGGGGCATGGGGTGGTCCTTCATCAAAGTGGGGGCTGCTGTTCCGGTCTTTTCGCAGAACAGCAAACGGATACCTGTCAGTCCTGGTAATCGCGGCCTTCACGGTCCAGCTGGCGGATCAACGCATCCCAATGCCGCTGAATGCCTTCGCCCTTGCCATCGGCAAAGCGCTTCGATTGCTCGTGCACCTTGGCAATCGCCGCCTGTGGCGCATGCAGCAGCTGCGCGTTGCCCCCGGCCTGGGCTGCCACCTGAATGTTGCAGGCCCGCTCCAGCCCATGCAGTTCACGAAACGCATGCTCGACACTGATGCCCCCGGTGAGCAGCCCGTGGTTGCGCAGGATGAGGATGTTGCTGTCGCCCAGGTTGGCCACCAGCCGCTGTTGCTCGTCCAGGTCCAGGGCCACGCCTTCGTAGTCGTGGTAGGCCACCCGGCTGTAATAGCCCAGGGCGTGCTGGGAGATCGGCAGCAGGCCGTCGCGCTGTGCCGACACCGCCGCGCCGTCGCGGGTGTGGGTGTGCAGCACGGCTTTCAGATCGGGCCTGGCGCGGTGAATGGCGCTGTGGATCACATAGCCGGCCTGGTTGATGCCCAGCCCCAGCGGGTCGTCGATGATCGTGCCGTCGACGTCCACCTTGACCAGGTTGGAGGCGCTGATTTCGTCGAACAGCAGGCCGAAGGCGTTGATCAGGAAGTGTTCGACCGGCCCCGGCACGCGGGCCGAGAAATGCGTGTAGATGTGATCGGTCCAGCGGAACAGTGCCGCCAGGCGGTAGGCGGCGGCCAGCTTGACGCGCACGTCCCATTCTTCGGCGCTGACCCGGTCGCGCACGGTGTCGGTATGAGGGGTGATGGCAGACAGTGAACTCATGGTGTGCTCTCCGGTAATCAGTAGCCGCGTGCGGTGTCGACCAAATTGGCCAGGGGCGCCTGCTCGCGGTAGCGGTGGAAGTTGGCGATAAAGGCTTCGAGGAAGGCCGGGTAGCCATCCTCGGAAATGGCCGAGGTGTGGGGTGACAGGAACACCCGTGGGTGCTGGTACAGCGGATGGCCGGCGGGCAGCGGCTCGGGCTCGGTGACATCCAGGCTCGCTCGGCCGATCAGGCCGCTGTCCAGGGCCTCCAGCAGGGCCTCCTGATCGAGCAGGCCGCCGCGAGCGATGTTGATCAGGTGCAGGCCGGGGCGGGCATAGGCCAGCACCTGCCGGTCGATCAGGCCACGGGTGGCCGGGGTGAGCGGGGCGGCCAGCACCAGGTGGTCGCTGCCGGCGAACAGCTGGCGCAGGTCGCTGGCGCGCTCCACGCCAGGCAATTCGGCGATGGCCTGGCCGGGGCGGCTAAGGGCCAGTACCCGCATGCCCAGGGCCACGGCCTTGCGTGCCAGGCTCTGGCCGATGCTGCCAAAGCCGAGGATGCCCAGGGTACGGCCACGCAGGGGTGCCAGCGGGGTCAGGCGCCAGTCGGCATGCTTGACCCACAGCCCGGGCAACTGCTTGGCGGCGGCAAACACCAGGGCCAGGGCGAACTCGGCCACTTGTTCGGCATTGGCGCCTTTGCCACTGGTCACAGGTGCGCCCTTGAACACCCAGTCGGGGTAGAAGTCGATGCCCGAAGACACCAGCTGTACCCACTTGAGCCCCCATGGCCAGCCTGCGGGTGGGGTGTCGACGCGCTGCCCGCGCACGTTGATGGGGCGCAGGATGAAGACGTCGGCGGGGGCCTCCAGGGCCAGCTGGCCATAGGCGATATCGATGACTTCATGGTCCGGCAAGTGCTCGCGCAGTTGCTGGTTGACCTGGGGGTCCAGCTGGCTGGCAATGATCGAATGGCTCATGGCTGCACCTGCGTCAGTGCCGCGCGGCCGACCTGGCCGAACACCACGTCGTCCTGCGGGGTGTGGATGCGGCTGCAGAGCACGTCGCGGTAGTGCCGTTCCAGTGGGTTGCGCCGGGACAGGCCGGGGTTGCCGGCGGCTTCGATGGCCAGCTCCACGGCCTGGATGGCATTGCTGCTGACCAGGTGCTTGAGCTGGCCGGCATGCGGCGCGGCGATCTGCCCGCTGGCGGCGGCGTCGAGCAGACTCTGGTTGGCGAACAGCAGGGTGTCGATGCGGCCCAGCACTTCCTGGAAACGTGGCAGGCTGGCCAGCGGTGCACCCAGATTGGACGGCGTGCGCTGCTTGAGGAAGCCCGCCAGCCAGTCGCGGGCGGCACGGGCCACACCGTCGTACACCGCCGGCAACAGCACGGCCATCCACAGCAGGCTTTCGCCGTCGAGTTCGGCCTTTGGCGCACTTGCAGGGCTGACACTGACGGCGTGGTCGAGGGGGATCAGCACGTCATCAAAGCGCACTTCGTGGCTGCAGGTGGCGCGCATGCCCAGGTGGTCCCAGTCGTCGACGATGGTGATGCCTGGGGTATCGCGATGCACCAGGAAGCCACCCACCAGCGGGTCGCTGTCATCGCTGCGGCCCCACACCAGGTACCAGGTCAGGCCGTGGCTGCCGGTGGAGTAGATCTTGCGGCCGCTCAGGCGCCAGCCTTCGGCGGTGCGCCGTGCCACGGTGGCAGGCAAGCCGCCGCGGGCCGGCGTACCGAGTTCGGGCTCCACGCGCAGGGCATTGATCAGGGCACCGTGCTGCACGGCATCAAAGGCCACGCGTCGGCGCAGGTGCTCGGGCCAGCGCGCTTCGTCCTGCAGGCGGAAGTGCTGCAGGTACTGCATCACCAGGATCAGCGCGGTGGCCGGGTCGCCTTTGCCAACGGCGCTGATGACCCGGCGTGCGCTGGCGAGGTCGGCGCCGCCGCCACCCAAGGCATGCGGCACGGTCAGGGCAAGCAGGCCGTGACGGTGCAGCAGGCTGAAGTTGTCCTGAGGGAACTGGGCACTGCGGTCGTAGCGCTCGGCATTGGCCGCAAGGGCTTGCGTCAGCTCGGCGAGGGCGCTGTCGGAGGGGTGACTCATGGGGTTTCATCCCTGAATGACGGTGTGTTGCCTAAGACCGTATTCGTATGGATGACGTCTGTAAAAGTCTTTTTGGTTCTAAGCTAATTATTAGATTTTTATATTTAGTGTTTTTATATTATGCATGTTTTGCATTTAACGTCGGGGCTGCCTGGCAGCCCCGACAGGCTCAGCCCAGTAGACGGTGGCCAGCCACTTCACCAAACAGTTCCACCGGCTCCTGCAGGTTGCCCAGGTAGCGCGGATGGAACAGCCACAGGTCCACCTGTGGCTTGAAATCGCTGACATTGAGCACATCCAGCGCATCGCGATGCCGGCTGGCCTGCAGCAAGGGTTCCGGGACCAGCCCCAGGCCCTGGCCGTTGGCGACCAGCCCCAGCTGCAACTCGGTGCCGAAGGTCTCCAGATTGATCGACAGGCTCAACCCTTGCTCGCTCAGTGCACGCTGCAGCCCGGCGCGGAAACCGCAGCCGTCAGGGTTGAGCACCCAGCCTCGGGTATAACAGTCCTTGAGCTTGTAGCTGCGTTTGCCTGCGCTGCCCTTGGCTGCCACCACCTTCAGCGGCATGCGTACGATGGACTGGCTGGCGATACCCTCGGGGAAGATCTTGCCGGGTGGGAACAACGCGGCAGCGGCGTCCAGTTCGCCGTTCTCCATGCGCGCGATCAGGCTGCTGCCCCAGCCACTGCTGACCTGGGTACGCAGCTGTGGGTAGGCTTCGCGGATCTGCGCCAGGGCGTCAAGCAGCACCACATCACCCAGGGTCTGCGGTACACCAAGGCGCAGGGTGCCCGACGGGGCGCCATCGTTGGCCACCAGTTCGCGCAGCGAGTCGATCTCACGCAGGATCGCCTTGCACTGCTCGTACACCCGCAGGCCCATGGGGGTAGGTTTGAGGGGTTTGGTGTTGCGGTCGAGCAGGGTGGCGCCGAGGTCTTCCTCGAAGTTCTGCACCCGGCGGGTGATGGCCGGCTGCGTCAGTTGCAGGGCCTCGGCGGCAAGGTTGGTTGACTGGCAACGAATGACCGCGACGAAGGCGTCCATATCATCGATTTTCATAATCGGCGCTCACAGGCTCGAACGGGAAAAATAAAGTAACAGCATAATCGCAAAGGCAGGTAATGCCATCCACATGATTTGGAAAGATAAAAACGCATATTAGGTTATTCCTAAAATTACTTTAATTTATTTGATGGTTCTCGCTAGAGTCGCCTGACCGGGCCGCATGATGCCGCCCGCCAAGACACCGAGGAGCGTCATGTCCATTCGAGCGAAACTATTGACCCTGGCCGCGGCACTGCTGCTGGCCAGCCAGGCCAGCGCCGCTGAGCGCCTGACCCTGCGCATCGGTGACCAGAAGGGCAACATGCGCGCCCAGCTGGAAGCCGCCGACGCCTTGCGCGACTTGCCCTATGACATCCACTGGGCCGAATTCCCTGCTGCCGCGCCGCTAGCCGAGGCGCTCAATGCCGGGGCGATCGATGCCGGCATCATCGGTGATGCGCCGTTGTTGTTCGTGCTGGCCTCGGGGGCCCCGGTCAAGGCAATCGCCGTGGACAAATCCGACCCCTACGGTACAGCGCTGCTGGTGCGGCCTGACGCGCCGCTGCACAGTGCGGCCGAGCTCAAGGGCAAGCGCATCGCCACCGGCCGAGGTTCGATTGGTCATCACTTGGCGCTCAAGGCACTGGACCAGGTTGGGCTGAGCGAGAAAGACGTGGAGTTCCGTTTTCTCGGGCCAGTGGATGCCAAGATCGCCTTGGCCAACGGCTCGGTGGACGCCTGGTCGACCTGGGAGCCTTACACCGCGCTGGCGGAGCTGAGTGGGCAGGGCCGGGTGCTGGTCAACGGCCGCGGCCTGTCCAGCGGCAACAGTTTCCTCGCCGCCACCGACAAGGCCCTTGACCAACCTGCACGGCGTGCGGCGTTGCAGGACTACCTCAACCGCCTGGCGGGCGCGCAAGTGTGGGCCAACCAGCATCTGGACAGTTACTCGAAAACCTTGGCTGCAATCATCGGCTTCCCCGAGGACGCTGCCCGCCTGCAGTTCGAGCGTCGCCAGCTGCGCTGGCAAGTAGTCGACCCGCAGACCGTGGCAGAACAGCAGGACACCGCCGACTTCTATCACGCCCATGGCCTGATGAACGAACGCCTCGACGTGGCTCCCACCTTCGCCAGTGGCTTCACCCTTCCAGGCGCCGCCAAGCTGGCCGCGCAACCCTGACTCCGGAGATCTTTTCATGCCATTGAAACCCTTGCGCCAGCTAGTGCTGGCGCTGCTGGCCAGTGCGTTGCTGCCAAGCCTGGCCAGCGCCGAGCAGACCCTGCGCATCGGCTACCAGAAGTCCTCGACCCTGCTGACCCTGCTCAAGGCTCGCGGCAGCCTCGAGCAACGCCTGCAGGCCGAGGGCATTCGTGTCACCTGGCACGAGTTTCCCAGCGGGTTGCCGCTGCTGGAGGCGCTGAACCTGGGCAATGTCGACCTGTCGGCAGATGTTGCCGACACCGTGCCGGTGTTTACCCAGGCGGCGGGTGCCAAGCTGACTTACTTCGCCCGCGAAACCCCCTCGCCAACTGCCCAGGCGATCCTGGTGCCGGCGGACTCGCCGCTCAAGACCCTGGCCGACCTCAAAGGCAAGCGCGTGGCGGTGACGAAGGCAGCGGGCAGCCACTACCTGCTGATCCAGGCCCTGGCCAAGGCGGGCCTCACCTTCAAGGACATCACCCCGGCCTACCTGATTCCCGCCGATGGCCGCGCCGCGTTCGAGAACCACAAGGTCGACGCGTGGGTAACCTGGGACCCGTACGTGGCCAGTGCCCAGCGTCAGCAGCATGCGCGCATCCTGGCCGATGGCAGCGAGCTGGCCAGCTACCAGCGTTACTACCTGGCCGGCAGCGATTACGCCAAGGCCCACCCCGAGGTGTTGCAGCAGGTCTACCTGGCCTTGCGCGAGGTCGGTGCCTGGACCAAGGCCAACCCGGCAGAAGCCGCGCGTATCCTTGGCCCGCTGTGGGGTAACCTGGACAGTGTCACGGTGCAGCAGGCCAACGCACGGCGCAGTTATGACGTGCAGCCTGTGAAGCGGGAGAACCTGGCCGAGCAGCAGCGCATCGCCGATGCGTTCTATCGCGAGGGGTTGCTGCCAAAGGCGGTGGATGCCAGCGCGGTGAGCCTTTATGAGCCGGCGCAGCCCTAGTCATCGCAAGCAGAGCTTGCCGGGCCGCTCAGGAGAAGCCGCCGTAACGGCCCGAGGCATACAGCAATGGCAGCTCGTCGCTGTGCCAGCATTCCAGGACTTCAGCGATCGCCACCAGATGCGTGCCGATGTGGTGGAGTTCGCTGATACGGCAATCGAAACCGGCCGCGCTGGCCAGCAGTGCCGGGTTGCCGCTGGCCAATCGCCGCCAGGCGTGGCGGCCAAAGCGTTGTTCTGCAGGCAGTCCCCCGGCGAAGTCACCGGCGACAGACTCGGCATTTTCCTTCAGTACGTTGACGCAGAAGCGCTTGTGCTGGATCAGGTGTGGGTAAATGCTGGCGCTCGCGTTCACCGCGACCAGTACGGTGGGTGGGTCGAGTGTCACCGAGCTGAAGGCCGTGGCTGTCAGGCCGTAGTCGCCGTCACTGCCTGCACAGGTGATGATGTTGACCGATGCCGCCGTATTACGCATGGCCAGTTTGAAGGCATTGGCGTCGACAACATCCACGGGAGGATTTTCCAGAACAAGCACAGTCATCGGGACCTCAGGTTTCATTGATTGTGAGAGTGACGGAGCGCGCAGGTTGCTGCTGGGTAACCTGCGCATGCAGTCAGAAGTCGTAGGCGATCTTGGTGTACCAGAACCCGCCGCCAGGATGGAAAGGCGGGGATCCGTAGTTGTACTTGTAGGCAGCCTGGGTGATGCCATTGTTGTCGGGGCGCACGTTGAAGATGTTGGTACCGCCGACGCTGAGCGTCAGGCTGTCGAACAGCAGGTAGGACAGGTCGAGGTCGGTGATCCACTTGGCGCCGAATGAACGGTCATTGGCGGCATTCTGTTGCCAGGTCTCGACCTTGCCGTAGCGAGTGGTCTGCAGGTTGGCGGCGAAGTCGCCGAGGGTCCAGTTGGCCCCCAGTATCCATTTGCTGCGTGGTGTGGCTGCCACCAGCAAGCCTTCTGCGGCATGCCCCACGACACTGACGCCGGCGTTTTGCAGGGCGGCCGGCGTGCCGCGGCTGCCCTCGAGGGTGGTCTTGTTGTAATTGAACGCAGCGCTCCAGCGTACATCGCCCCAGGCGCCGAACTGGCTGCTGTGATCGGCTACCAGGTCGATACCGCGGGTGCGCGTATCGAAGGCGTTGGTGTAATAACTGACCCACGTGTTGCGGGCCACGCCGACCGACTCGAGGATGTCGCCGATCACGCCGCTGCCGTTGCTGCGGTCATACAGGTTTTCGCTGAGCAGGATGCGGTCGTCGATATCGATCACGTAGGCGTCGGCGGTAAAGCTGGTGCGCGGCGCTGGCTGCCAGGTGATGCCAAGGCCTGCATTGCGCGATTTTTCTGGCTTCAGATCCGTTGCGCCCAACGCCTGGGCCACGGGGCTGTCTGGCGTGGCGGTGTAACGCAAGGCAGGCACCGCGTTGCCATTCGCGTCGGCCGCGGTACGGTTATCGGTGACGGTGTAGCCGAGCTGGGTCAGAGAGGGCGCGCGGAAGCCGGAACCCAGTGTGCCGCGAACGGCGACCTGGTCAGTGAGCGCGTAGCGTGAGTTGAGTTTGAAGCTGTAGGTGTTTTCCTTGATGTCGTCATAGTGCTCCGCACGCCCGGCGATGCCGACGTACCATTTCGGCGTGAGATCAAAACCCAGGTCCAGATAGGCCGCATAGTTGTTGCGCTTCAGATCCGCTTCATCTTCCGGTCGGATTGCCAGTACGCCCTGCGCGCCGGTTGACGGTTGCGCACCGTTGGCGACATACAGCGGGCTACCCACGGGGAAGGTGTAGGGGCCGACGCTGTAGGCACGTGGGTCATTGCCGGCAAATGTCCGGAAGCGTTCCCAGCGGTGTTCCAGGCCGACAGACACCTGGGTGGGAACAGAAACACCGAACAGCCCATCGAAATGGCGCGTGATATCCAGGTTGTTGACCCACTGCTCGAACTGCAGGGTTGCCAGATCATCCCACTGGGTCGGCGACGCCGGGCCATAGGTCGGGTTGGCAGTCAGGTCACTGGCATGCTCGATCTTGTCGCGGCCATAGGTAGTGGACAGGTCCCAATCCCAATCTGCGGCGTTACCTTTACCCCCGAACAGGAACTGGTAGTCAGTATCCTTGAGGTTGTTCAAGGGGTAGTAGCCGTCGGGAAACAGCGCCGGGATTGACGCCGCGCCATTGGCTGCGCGCAACTGATTGTTGGCTTCGGTCTTGCGCTCGCCATAGGTGGCGTAGGAGTAGAGTTTGAGGTCGTCGGATAACGGCAGCTCGGCGTTGTAGGCGAGGTTGAACGCTTTCAGGTCAGGGTCGCCGTTCCGGGTGCTCACATGATCCCAGCTGGCCTGGCGATCATCTTCAAAAAACGCCCGCACGCTGTCGGGTGATTTGCCGACCCAGGTGGCTGTACCGCGTTTGCGAGCGTCGGCAGAAAGGTGCAGGAAGCCCCCGTCACCCAGCGCGAAACCATGATCGGCAGCGGTCTTGATGGTTTCGCCCTGGCCCGAGAACAATTGGCCGTAGCTGGCCTCGGCATAGCCGCCGGAAGCGTTGCTCTTGAGGATGATGTTGATGACCCCGGCCACCGCATCAGAGCCGTACTGGGCGGCGGCGCTGTCCTTGAGCACCTCGATATGGTCGACCGCACTGATCGGGATCATGTCGATGTCGACTGCGTTGGCACCACTGGTGTCGATACTGCCATTGGCGGGGGCCGCGCCGTTATGCCGGCGTTTGCCGTTGACCAGTACCAACGTGTACGCCGGCCCTAGGCCGCGGTTGCTGAGCGGCCGTACTGACGAATTGACCCCGGCGATGTTGGTGCCGAAGTTGAACGAAGGCAGCAACTTGGATATGGCTTCCGACAGTTCGGCCCGGCCGGTTTTGAGCAATTGCTCGCTGTTGATGATGTCGATGGGCGTTGGGCTGTCGGCGACAGTGCGCTGCTGCCCACGCAGGCCGGTGGAAATCACCGAGACGGTGCCGAGCCGGGTTTCTTCCGGCTCGGCTGCCTGCACTGAGAGTTGCGGCAGCGCCAGGCAGGTAACAAGTGCGGTCAGCCCTGATCGCAGCGCAAAGGGCGGGCGTTGGTTGATGTGCAGCATATCGATTTCTCACCACAGGTTCAGGGTATGGAGCGATCAGTGCCGACTCCTTCGGCGCCCCAGCGTGATGAGGTAGCTGCATAAGACCGTATGCTTATATTTTTCTTCTGTAAAAGGCTTTTTGGGTCTAAGCTAATTATGAGTTTTACTGATTGTTGTTTCTGTTAAGTATGCGATATGGGCATATTGATTCATGAAAAACAATGGTTTCGTTGAGCTAAAATGTACTGCTGAGCAGATGCTCAGGCTTCATGCCCGCAACAGGTGAACGGCCAGGCCAGCCAGGGCGCAGGCGAACAGCACCTGAATCACGCCCCGCTTGAAGCGGAACAAAGCAATCGCCGCTGCAGCGGCAATCACTGCGCAAGGCCAGTCAAATGCTCCGCCAAAGCCTTTCGGCCAAAGCACGTGGTAGCCGAAGAACAGGGCGAGGTTCAGAATCACGCCCACTACTGCAGCCGTGATCGCCGTCAGCGGTGCGGTAAATTTAATCTCGTTGTGGGTCGACTCTACCAACGGGCCACCGATGAGAATGAACAGGAACGATGGCAAAAAGGTGAACCAGGTGACGAGGCTCGCCGCGACAGCGCCGGCAAGGAATGGGTGTTCGCTGCCGAACATCGGCTGGACGTAGCCACCGATGAAGCCGACGAAGGCCACCACCATGATCAATGGCCCTGGCGTGGTTTCCCCCAAGGCAAGGCCATCGATCATCTGGGTTGGCGTCAGCCAACCGTAGTGCCCGACAGCGCCCTGGTAAACATAGGGCAGCACCGCGTATGCGCCGCCAAACGTCATCAGGGCGGCCTTGGTGAAGAACCAGCCCATCTGCGTCAGGGTGCCGTCCCAGCCAAACGACAGCGTCAGCAACCCCATGGGCAGCACCCACAGTCCTGCACCGACCAGCAGCAGCCGTAGCAGATGCCCCCAGCTGAAACGGGCATGTTCAGGGGTTGGCGTGTCGTCATCGATCACAGCCGGGCCAAAGCCGTTCTTCGCCGCCCCGTGGCTACCGCCGAGCATGAATTTGCCTGGGGCGAAGCGACCACCCAGATAGCCGATGATGGCAGCCATCAGCACTATCAGTGGGAACGGCACGTTGAAGGCGAAGATGGCGATGAACGAGGCTCCGGCCATGGCCCACAGCCAGCCATTCTTCAGGGCCCGTGAACCAATCCGGTGGGCGGCGTGGACGACAATGGCCGTGACCGCCGGCTTGATGCCATAGAAAATCCCCGCGACTATCGGTACCTCGCCAAAGGCGACATAGACCCAGGACAAAGCGATCAGGATGACCAACGAAGGCAGCACGAACAAGGCGCCGGCAATCACCCCGCCCCAGCTGCGGTGCATGAGCCAACCGATATACGTGGCGAGCTGCTGAGCCTCGGGGCCGGGCAGCAACATGCAGTAGTTCAGCGCGTGCAGAAAGCGCTTCTCGCTGATCCACCGCCTGCGCTCGACCAGCTCCTGGTGCATGATCGAGATCTGTCCGGCGGGCCCGCCAAAGCTGATGAAGCCTAACTTGAGCCAGAACAGGAAGGCTTGATAGAGGCCGATCGGCTGCTGAGTCGCTTGCGATGGCGGCTGTTCACTGACTGTGGAGGTGGTATCAACCATGTGCGGTTTCCTCACTTGCGAAAGCCGTTAGCAGGCCATCGAAGATGCCTCCAGCGACCACAGTCGGTCATCATTAAGCGAGACCAATGCAAAAGCAATGACCGAGAAAAAAAATGAGGAAGAGGGCAGCAATGACTCAGGCGCGTGGGTGTCGTCTCGGAGCGCGTGTCAGCACCTTTACGCGCCGTCGATGATACCGCTGGGAGTGGGCATAGGAACAGGCATGTCCAAGGGCATCATGGCCAAGCTTTCGCCCCTGGGCACGCCTATGGGTCAGTTCAAGAGTAATGCTCGCATCCGGCCTTCAACTACCTGAGCCGCTAGCGCCCGAGCCGCCGGTGCCGGTGCCGGTGCCGGTGCCGGTGCCGCCGCCAGTGTCCGTGCCGGTACCATTGCCGCTGCCGCTTCCGCTTCCGCTTCCGCTTCCAGTACCAGTCCCCGAGCCGTTTGTGGTGCCATCACCACCGGTATTGTCAGTGCCATTGCTATCTGTACCTCCTGAGCCGGTACCCATGCCATCCCCAGGCGTACCTGAGCCGGTGGCGCCGCCATTGCCATTCATGTGGCCGCTGTCTTGGGTTTGCGTGCCAGGCGCGCGTTGGTCGTTCATGTCAGTGGCGGCCAGCACAAGGGGTGCGCTGATGCCAAGGCACAGTGCCAATAATACTGTGTGGGTTCTGAGGGCCTTCATGGTTAATCTCCTTTTAGGGTGTTCACCCTTACTTCGTCCTGCCCGTGTGGTGACCTGTGCGATGGCGCCGACGGGTGGAACGAACATCTCAGGCGCCGTACTTTGCGGTGCACATAGGCACGAACCCGTGGATTCAGCCCGGCTCCATCGCGGTGTTTTTCTTCCAGCCTCGCAGGTTCATGACGCCCAGACAGGCCTGCAGGATAATCAGCGCCCAAGCCTGTGCCTGCCATCCCCATACCCCCCACAGCACGTTGCTGGCGATGAAGCAGCAGAAGCCCAGCTTGCGTCTGCCCGGGCGCCGTGAACCGATGCACCAGGCGGCCAGCACGGTGAGGACCATGGCAGGCCATTCGAGAAAGTCGATCCAGTCATTCATCACGCGATACCCAAACTGATTGCGTTTCGATGTGGGACTGACGAGCTTCCATCCAGGTTCATAACGCTTTGCCGACACTCACGACGGCCAGATTTATGGAACCTCACGGCCGAACGACCTGCCCACTCTGGTAACCGACATCAATCATCGTCACGACAAGGAGGGGTTTCATGCCCAATGCAGCAGGCAAGATCCGCTATGGCGTAGTGGCTGGCGGCTCGATTTCCCAAGGCGCGTTCATGCCGGGCATCGGCCAGACCGACAACTCGGTCATGACCGCATTGGTCACCGACGACCCGCAGAAGGCGACGGCACTGGCTGATCGGTACGGGCTCAAAGCCTATGCCTACGAAGATTACGCGGCGCTGCTCGGCTCGGGCGAAGTGGATGCGGTGTACGTCGCCACGCCGAATTTTCGCCACCGCGAGTTCGTGATTCCGGCGCTGGAGGCGGGCATCCATGTGCTGTTGGAAAAACCCATGGGCACCGACGAAGCCGATTGCCAGGCAATGATCGAGGCTTCCCGGCGGACAGGCGCCAGGCTGATGGTCGCCTACCGCCTGCACTGCGAGCCCGGCACGCTGGACATGATCGAGCGGGTGCATGCCGGCAATTTCGGTGAGCCGCGGCTGTTTACCTCGACCTTTACCCAGCGCGTCAAGCCTGACAACCACCGGGCGCAGAACGGCTTCGGTGCAGGCCCCGTAGCCGACATGGGGCCGTACCCGCTGAACATGGTGCGCCAATTGTTCAATGCCGAGCCCATCGAGGTTGCTGCAGTGGGCGTGCACTCGCCGGGCAGCAGCATCGACACCTGGGACACGGTCACCGTCAGCCTGCGCTTTCCCGATGAGCGCCTGGCTCAGTTCACCGTCAGCTACACCTTGCCGGACACTGAGCGTTTCCAGTTGCTGGGGAGCAAGGGCGAAATCGAAGCCTCGCCGTGCTTTGGATATGGGGAAGGTGTGGCGATCAGTTACCGGGCGACCATTGACGGCGAAACCCGCGTCCACGTGAACCCGGTCGTCGATCAATTCGCCGGAGAAACCGCTTACTTTTCCGACTGCATATTGAGCAACCTGGCGCCGGAGCCTGATGGTGAGGAGGGCTGGCGTGATGTGCGGGTAATAGCGGCGATCCAGCGCGCGCTGGAAACCGGCCAACCGCAGGCTCTGGAGCCGCTGGCACCACGGCCGTTTGCCCGGCGCCGTGAGCAGCGCCGGGCATTCCCGCTGGCGTCGGTGCCGCCGATGGTCAACACCGAGTCGCCCACTGAGTAAACCCGGGCCAGCGCGCCCGGATGGGCGCGCTGGCGGTTATCACGCTGCGCGCTGTTCGCCCTTGAGCAGTTTCTTCTGCGCCTCCATGGCCTGGCCCATCTCTTCCAGCGCCTGCTTGCCCAGCAGCTTGCGTGCGGTAGGGAACAGCTCGCTTTCTTCCTCCTCGATATGGTGCTCAAGCAGTTCCTTCATCACCTTGACCCGGCCGGCGAACTCCACGGTGCCGGTATCGGTCTGCAGCAGGTCGGGTATGACCAGCGAGTCGACCGTGCGGTGTTCCTCCTTGGCCTCGTAATACATCTTTGCTTCTTCCTTGCCGCCGGCCTGCTTGATCGCGGGGTACAGGATTTCTTCTTCCAGAGCCGTATGGATACTCACTTCCTGCTTGATGCGCTCGAGCAGTTCGGCGCGTTTTTTCACGGCGCGTTCGGTGGTAGAGGACAGTTCCTCGAGCAGTTTCTTCACCAGTTGATGGTCCTGGATCAGCAGTTCGATTGCGTTCATGGGACACCTCTTCAGGGGCTGGGAAAAATCACGGTTGCTCTCGATGGAGTAGGCGACGCGCAGAAGGGTTCAATGCAGATGATGGGCCCATAAGGTGAAACTAAGCGAAGCGACGGCGAGTCGACAGTAGTGCACCGATCATCATTTCAAGCGCAGCGGTGAGGGGTGAGCAATTTGCCCTTTATCGTTGTCCAGATCGGTCAGCATCACAGTGATCAAGGAGGTTTGCTTGACCAGCAAGAAGGCGCGCGTCAGTAACCAGGCATCAGGCGACATCACTCAGCTGCCGAACGACATTTTTTTCGCAGCCGTGGAAACCACCCGCATGCCAATGATCGTCACCGACCCCAACCGTGACGACAACCCGATCATCTTCGCCAATCGGGCGTTTCTGGAAATGACGGGCTATGGCCTTGGGGAGATCATCGGACGCAATTGTCGGTTCTTGCAGGGCCCTGAGACCGATGCTTCGGTCGTCGACACCTTGCGCGATTCCATCGCACAGCGTGTCGATATAGCCACTGAAATTCTCAATTACCGCAAGGACGGCTCCAGCTTCTGGAATGCGCTGTTCATCTCCCCGATATTCAACGAGCGCGGCGACCTCGTTTACTACTTCGCCTCGCAACTGGACGTAAGCCGTCGGCGTGACGCTGAAGACGCACTGCGCCAGGCGCAGAAGATGGAAGCGCTGGGGCAATTGACCGGGGGTATTGCCCACGATTTCAACAATCTGCTGCAGGTTATGGGCGGGTACTTAGGTTTGATCGCAAGCGAAGCAGACAAATCCCAGGTCGATCTCAACCGGGTCCGGCGCAGTGTGGGGCACGCCCAGACGGCGGTTGAGCGCGCCAGTACCTTGACCAAGCAGTTGCTGGCCTTTGCCCGCAAGCAGAAATTGCATGGGCGCGTCCTTAATCTTAATCACCTGATCGATGATGTGCGGCCGATGATGGAGCGAACCTTTGGTGCCGAGGTGGTAGTGGAGTTCGACCTCGAAACCAGACTGCGAAATTGCCGCATCGATGCCACACAGGCCGAAATGGCGTTGCTCAACGTCTTCATGAATGCGCGTGACGCGCTCATCGGACGCAAACGCCCGCACGTGTTCATTGAAACCCGCAATGTCCAGGTCACGGACATCAACCTGTCCTTCGATGGCCTGCTGCCAGGGAACTACGTGAGCTTGTCGGTCACCGACAATGGGATCGGCATCCCGGCCAGCATCCGTGATCGGGTAATGGACCCTTTCTTCACCACCAAGGAGGAGGGCAAGGGCTCCGGCCTCGGCTTGTCAATGGTGTACGGCTTTGCCAAGCAGTCCGGCGGGGCTGCGCGCATCTATACCGAAGAAGGCGAGGGCACCACGCTGCGTCTGTACTTCCCGGTTGACGAGGCCAACATCGTCCCGCAAAAGCCCAACAAGGTGGCTGAGCGTAGCGCCGGCACCGAGCGTATCCTCATCGTCGAAGACCGGCCGGATGTGGCGGAACTGGCCAAGATGGTACTGGAGGATTACGGCTATGCCGCCGACATGGTGCTCAATGCGCGTGAAGCCTTGAAGCTGATACAGGCAGGTGAACGCTACGACCTGTTGTTCACCGACCTGATCATGCCGGGCGGCATGAATGGGGTCATGCTCGCCCGAGAGGTGCGCCGCCTGCAACCGCAGATCAAGGTGCTGCTGACCACCGGCTACGCGGAAAACTCGATAGAACGCACCGATATCGGGGGTTCTGAGTTCGAGGTCATTTCCAAACCCTGTCAACCCCACGACCTTGTCCGCAGGGTAAGGCAAGTCCTTGATGGTCCGACCGGCGTGGGTTGAGGCTACGAGGCCGGCCTGCCGCCAATCATCGGCGCCGGCGCTGCCCGTGGGAAATCACAAGCACCGCTAGCAGCCCGATTACGGCTGCACTTAGCAGCAGAGGGGTTCTATTTTCCGGATTTCTCCAACCACCCTCGATACTTCGCCGGCCAGTCGGCGGCTCAAAGAGATTACCCGACGACTGCTCGGCGGCGGGGCTGCGGTTCAATCCCCACCGCGTCAGCCACCCCGACAATAGCGGCAGCCCAGGTACGAGGTAGCTGGCCAGATGCGCAAGGCGCGCAGCAGTGCCAACGGTGGTGTGAGCCTGAGGTGAGATGGCGCAGGCCACCATTGCCTTCGCTACCTGTTCGGGGTCGTAAATCGGGCCTGGCGGGGTCAACGCATGTCCTGTGTAGTTGCCGCCGTCTCGGAAGCCGGGTGTGTCCATGACGGCTGGAAAGATATCGCACACATGGATGTGAGGAAAATCCGTTAATTCGCCCCTCAGCGCCTCGGTCAGCCCACGCAATCCGAACTTGCTGGCCGAGTAGGCGGCTGCATACGGTTGGGCCACCCAGCTGCCCAGCGACAGCGTGTTGATCAGAATGCCGCTCCCTTGCGCCTTGAAGAAGGGAAGGGCCACGTAGGCACCTCGCAGGTAACCGATCAGGTCGGTCTGAATAACCTGCTCATGAGCCTCCAGTGGCGTATCCTCGAAGTTGCCGACCGCCCCCACGCCGGCATTGTTGACCCAGATATCGATCCGACCTTGGCCAAATTCCGCAGCCTGCAGGGCCAACGCTTGAACCTGGTCGCTATGGGTGACGTCGGTCGTAACCGCCAGGGCATCCGTACCGCAATCGGTGCATTCATCCAGGACATCGAACAACGCTTCTTCATCGCGTGCTGCGAGTACCAGGCGAGCACCTTTGCAAGCGAATGCGTGCGCGGCGGCGCGGCCTATGCCGCTGGATGCGCCGGTGATGACGACCACCTTGCCGCGCAGCGGCCCTTTGAATGAAAGGTCACTGCCAGTCGCTCGATCGATCATGTTTTGAAAACCTCCTCAAGGTGGCGCTCGTAAACATCAGCCTTTGCTGTGCTCGTCGGAAGTGGGGCCCGTGCCTCGCTTGATGCCCCGAGGGCCAGCAACGCCCCATATGCCCAGGCCAATGAGAGGGAACACCACGATCAGCAGGGCCCACGCCGCTTTGACGGCATCCGTCTTGTCGCTCCTGAACACGCTGACGATGGCCCACAGGTCAATGAGCAATAAAATTGCCACCACGGCAATCCAGAAGTAGCTGGCCAGACCATTCATGTGCTTGCCTCCACTAGATGTAGTCAGGGCCCAAGGTGCCCGCTGCAGCCCCTGGCACCAGGATCACCTTGCGACAGTTGTCCTGCTTTTGATCGAACATCTTGTAGCCCATGGCTGCCTCTTCGAGGGCCAGGCGGTGGGTGACGATCAGTTCCGGTTGCAGGCGGCCTGCTTCGATGTGCTCAAGCAGTTCAGGCAGGTATTTCTGGACGTGGGTCTGACCCATCTTGAAGGTGAGGCCTTTGTCGAAGGCATCGCCGAACATGAACGCATGGATGAAGCCGGCGTACACACCAGGGACGCTGACAACGCCGCCACGACGCACTGCAGCAATGCTCTGGCGCAGCGCCTTGCCACTGCTGCCTTCGATCTTGAGCGCCGTCATGACTGTTTCGGCGGTACTGCCTTTAGCCTCGAAGCCAACCGCGTCGATCACCGCATCCACCCCGCGCATGCCTGGCGTCTGCCGGATGATGCTGTCTGCCGGGTCGTCGTCCTGCTCGAAGTTGATCGGTATGACGCCGTAAGCCTCCTTGGCGTAGGCCAAGCGGTAGTCGTTGTCATCCACCATGAAAATGGTCTGAGCCCCAAGCATCCGCGCACAAGCGGCGCTCAGCAAACCCACCGGCCCGGCACCGTAGATCGCCACGGATGAACCCTGGCCAATTTCGGCATTGATGACCGCCTGCCATGCAGTCGGCAGGATGTCCGAGAGGAACAGCACTTTGTCATCGGCCAGTTCAGTGGGCACTTTGAACGGGCCAACGTTACCTTTGGGTACCCGGACGTAATCGGCCTGTCCGCCTGGGATGCCTCCGTAGAGGTGGCTGTACCCAAACAGCGCTGCGCCAGGCGGGATTCCCTTCTTGTTGATAATTGCACCACGCCCGGTATTGGTGGTTTCACAGGCAGCGAACAGATCGTGCTGGCAGAAGAAGCAACTGCCGCAGGCGATCACGAATGGAATCACGACGCGGTCGCCGACCTGCAGGTTGGTGACTGCATTACCGGTGTCTTCGACGATGCCCATGAACTCATGGCCGAAGATATCGCCCGCTTCGGTTTGTGGAATCTTACCGTGGTAGAGGTGCAAGTCGGAGCCGCAAATGGCGGTTGCAGTCACCCTGAGGATGATGTCGTCTGCTTGCTCGATGATGGGATCAGGGACGTTGTCGACCCTGACGTCGTGTGCTCCGTGATAGGTCAATGCTCTCATGGCGTCAGCTCCTGTAGCCGCTTGTTTCCGTCATAGGTATTCAAGGGAAGCCACGGGAGGCGGCGAAGTTCAGACTAACTCGTCCGGTGGTACAAGAAATTCGCTAAAAAAATCGCCAGCCCTAAATAGTATTGTGATGAAGTTATTGGGAAGCCTGTCTTTAGCCGACGTGAGTTCCAGACAGCAATAGAAGTGGGCGCTAATTATTGGAGGAAATTATTTTTGGAATTTGTGTGATGAGGGTTATTTGAACTTTTGCAAGTAATCCGTCCGTCCTGAACTTTACTTCCTGTTTGGCACGATACTCATGAGGTTCCACTCCCAGCCTTTGACGACGCCTGCAAATAGTGATGGGCGTTCGACTAGCCGCGAGGAGCTAACCATGTTTATTCATAACAAACGCTTGCAATATACCGTGAGGGTGGCGCAGCCCAATCCGGGCCTTGCCAACCTGTTGCTTGAACAATTCGGTGGTGCCCAAGGTGAGCTGGCGGCTGCCGGCCGCTATTTCACCCAGGCATTGGCCGAGGACGATCCGGGGCGTAAGGACCTGCTCATGGATATCGCCACCGAGGAACTCAGCCACCTGGAGATCGTTGGCTCCATCATCGTCATGCTCAACAAGGGCGCCAAAGGTCGCTTGGCCGAGGGCGTTGAAGAAGAGGGCGATTTGTATCGAGCGATCAATGGTGCGGGCAATGACTCACACATCACCAGCATCCTCTATGGTGCTGGCGCCCCGCTCACCAACTCGGCTGGCGTCCCTTGGAGCGCTGCCTATGTCGATACCATCGGTGAGCCTACGGCTGACTTTCGGTCGAATATCGCGGCTGAAGCGCGGGCCAAGATCGTCTACGAGCGCCTGATGAACGTGACCGATGACCCAGGGGTCAAGGAGGCCCTGGGCTTCCTCATGACACGGGAAATCGCCCATCAGCTCTCCTTTGAGAAGGCGCTTCACGCCATTCAGCCGAATTTCCCTCAAGGCAAACTCCCTGGCATGCCTGCGTTTACCAACAAGTACTTCAATATGTCCGGTGAACCCAATGTACGTGGCCCTTGGAACGAGGGCAGCGAGTGGGAATACGTGGAAAACCCGTCGGCTGCCGTCGATGGAGGCGATGGCACCGCTTCGGTGACGCTTGCCCCTGCTGAGGCGGAAACTGTGGAGGCAATGAAGCTTCGGACGATGTCTGACCCAACCAGCAGTCCGGTCACCGGTGCAGACCTCGGCTCCGGCTTGATCAATGGCAAAGACTGAGCTCCCGGAGGCGTCAATGAGCACGTTGCGCAAAAAGGCCGCGCCACATCAGCTGATCGGCGTTGAGTACCTGATGGGCCAAGCGTTGGCCGAATTCGAAGCGGAATCACGCTTGGCCTGCCGGGCGCTACGGGTACGAATGGCGGTCATGACATTCGGAGTCGGCTCGCTTCTACCCAATGACCTTCCTGCCGAAGGGCCGTATGAAGAGCAACCTGAAACCTTTCTGAGTCACACCTTGCACTGACTATTACCGTTAGGAGATTACCAACATCTGCACTTGGTTGAGTAATGAAGGTGCGGGCCTGGCGCAGGATGCACCGGGCCCGTTCTTTTACCTGCCACATGCATACTCGGTTTATTCTGACGAGCGAGCCTTTGGCGGATGAATTTTCCCGCTAAAAATTCGAAAGCCGTAGGTGTTGTAGAAGAAGGTCACTGGCATCAGCAGGGCAAAACCCGCCAGCATGAACGTTTGGCTTGTCCGGCTTGATGCGGCGGCGAAGAGCGTGAGGCTGGGTGGCACGATCAAGGGGAAAATCGTAATGACCATCAGTGTGAATGCCAGGACAAACAGGGTCAGCGCACAGAGTAGGGGCATTACATCGTAGCGACTGCGAAAGCTCGCCCAGAAACCGATAAAAGCAATGAGCGCAATTCCGCCAGCTGAACCCATAACGACAGGGTTGGAAAGTCGCTGCGCATAGGCTGGCGACAAGCCGAATGTCCAGAAGAGCAGAATGATCACCAGCACGAAGGTGGCCACACACAGCACGTGCGCTTGCCTGCGTGATGATTGCTGTAAGTCGGATTCGCTTCGCCAATACAGCCAACAAGCCCCTAGCCATGCATAGCCCACCACCAGCACGGCAGCGCAGTACAGCGGGAAAGGGCTGATCCATTCCCAGCCTGAACCGGTGAACTGCCCGTTCTGCTGAGCGATGCCCTGCACCAGTGTCCCCAACGCGGCGCCCTGGCACCCCCCGGCTAACAGTGACGCGCACATGTGCAAGGTGTCGATGCCTCGCTTGATGCTCATGCTTTGCGTGTAATCCCGAAATTCCAGTGCCATGGCGCGGATGATCAGCGCCAGGAACATCGCAATGAAAGGCAGGTATAACGCCGGCAATAAAACCGCGTAGGCCAGCGGAAACAGCGCTAACAGCCCGCCGCCTCCCAGCACGAGCCAGGTTTCGTTGGCATCCCAGATTGGCAAAATGGACACGGCCATGGCGCGTCGTCGCCTGGCGCAGCGGGTGAACCCCAAGAGAATACCCACTCCCAGATCAGTGCCGTCGAGCAGGACATAGCTGAGCACCGAGAAGGCGAGAGCCGCAGCTGAAAGCAGAACGATCACGTCACCGTCGAGCATAAGTGCACCTCATGGCCTGCCGATTTCGTCCGCAAGGGTCGGCTGTGGTTGCTGCTCTCCTGCTTTGGCCGGATGGCGCAGAATGCGCAGCAATACCCACAATCCGATGCCGAACACCAGCAGATAAAAGATCAGAATCACCAGTGTTGAGCCGACGATCTGCTCGCTGGAAACTGGCGATGCACTGTCCGCCGTTCGCAGCAAGCCATAGACGGTAAAGGGCTGGCGGCCAACCTCGGTGACCACCCAACCACTGATCATGGCCATGAAACCGGCCGGCGCCATCAGCACGCAGCAACGGTGCAGCCAGTGGGCTGTGTACAAGCGGTGTCGATGACGCAGTACCAGGCTGGTGATGCCGAGCACTATCATCAGCAATCCCAGGCCCACCATCAGGCGGAAGGCCCAGAACACAATCGCGACAGGAGGAATATCCTCAGGCGAGAATTCCGTGAGCGGTCTGATCGTACTGCTCAGGTCATGGCGCAGATACAACGATGCAACGTGTGGAATAGCCAATTCGAAATGATTGCGCCGCTCGGCTGTATCGGGCAATGCAAACACACGCAGGGGTTCACCTGTGCCGGGTGACGGGCGCACCCAGGCGCCCTCCATCGCCGCCACTTTCTGGGGCTGGAACCTCAGTGTGTTCTCGCCGTGTAGATCACCCACGACAAGTTGGGCGGGTGCGAGTACCGCAAGGGTCCACATGGCCATGGAGAACTGGACTCTGGCATGGCGGTTAGAGGGCTCGCGCAACAACTGCCATGCACTTGCGCCAGCGATCACCACCGCGGTGGCCAGAAAGGTCGCCAGCATCATATGAGCGAAGCGATAGGGAAAAGAGGGGTTGAAGATAATCGCCCACCAATCCTGCGCGATAAACCGCCCATCTGCGCCAATGCCGAAACCGCTAGGCGTGTGCATCCAGGAGTTTGCCGACAGGATCCAGAATGCACTGATGATGGAGCCGACAGCCACCGCGCAGGTGGCGAAGAAATGCAGCTTTGGCCCGACTTTTTTCATGCCGAACAGCATGATCCCGAGGAAGCCTGCCTCCAGGAAAAAAGCCGCCATCACCTCGTAAAACATCAGTGGGCCAAGGATCTCTCCTGCCTGGCTGGAGAGCCGTGCCCAATTGAGGCCAAATTGATATTCGAGCATCAGGCCTGAAGCAGTACCGATGGCGACGTTGAGCGCGAAGATCTTCAGCCAATACTGGTAGATATCCAGATAGACCTGTTCCCGGCGCTTCAGCCACAGTACTTCCAGTACCAGCAGAAAATTCGCCAGACCGATGCTGAACGCCGCCAGCACGATATGAAAGCTGATGGTCACGGCGAATTGGGCCCGTGCCGCCATCAGCCCCCATTCAATACTGTCCATAGCGTTTCCTCTGCTCGATGCCCCTCTACACGACTTGATCTGATTCGGGCACGGCGTGCTCGAGATCGTCAGCGTCTGGCTGCGCTTGAAGCAGGATGATGGGCACCGATTTTGCGGCGGGCACCTTACTGCGCTTCGCGTAATGCCATAGGGGGATGAGCGAATTGGACTCAGGGTAGTAAGAGGCGGCACATCCCTCGGGAATGTCATACGCGATAATCTGAAAAGGGCCCGCTACGCGGCGCACGGCCGGTTCGATGGCCGTGCGCAAGTGAACCCAGTCGCCCGGCGCAAAGCCAAGACGCACAATATCGTTGCGATTGAGGAACACCACTTTGCGCGTGCCCTTTACGCCCCTGAAGCGATCATCGTAGCCGTACACCGTTGTGTTGAACTGGTCGTTGCTGCGCAGCGTCATCAGTTGCAGGACATTGCGGCCCGCTTCCCCGGTGAGCACATCATCATCTTCATCGAGCGTATCCGGGGTGATGAACTGTGCCTTACCTGATGGCGTAGTCCATTGACGATGCGCCGCCCCCAGCGGTCGATGAAACCCGCCGGGCTCCCACATGCGTGCTTCAAATTCATGAAAGATGTCTGGATAGACCTTGCTTATCGCCTCGCGAACCAGGGCGTAGTCGTGCTTCCAGTGCTGCCATGGAATGCCGACTGAGTCGCCAAGCGTCGCGTGGGCCAACGCTGCGATGATTGCCAACTCCGAGCGCAGGTGCTCACCTGCGGGTTCGGCGTTGCCGCGCCAGGCGTGTATGCAGCCGGTGCTGTCTTCAGTGGTGTACGTCTGTTCAACGCCAAGCTGCCGGTCGACTTCTATTCGACCCAGGCATGGCAGCAGCCACGTGTGTTCACCGGGTATCAGGTGCGTGCGGTTGAGCTTGGTGGCGATCTGTACACTCAGGCGAAGCCGCGCCCAAGCGGGCTCCATGCGGCTGGTATCAGGGACAGCGCGCAGAAAGTTACCGCCAAGCCCGATGAAGCCCTTCACACTGCCGCTGAGAACGCCCTCGCAGGTATCGACAGTCGTCAGGCCCTTGTGCTCAGGCACCTGGAAGCCGAACAGAGACTCGATTTTTTCTTTGGGAATCTTCGCAGGGTCTTCGGTGATCCCTACCGTGCGCTGGCCTTGAACGTTCGAGTGGCCTCTCACGGGACAGATACCGGCTCCCGGCTTACCGATATTTCCGCGCAACAGCAGCAAATTGACCATCATCTGCACGTTGCCGACGCCGTGCCGATGTTGGGTCATGCCCATGCCGTAGACGATCATCACCTTCTCGCTGCGCGCATAAACGGTGGCAGCGGCTTCCATCGCACTTCGGGTCAGGCCGGATCGATCCTCCAGCTGACCCCAGGCATACCCCCGCACCCGGTCCACGAAGCGTATGAGGCCGTCGGTATGTTGCGCGAGGAAGTCGTGATCCAGCACCGGCGGCTCGCCGTTGCTTTTCGCCCGATCTTCCATTTCCAGGAGCGCCTTGGCCACCCCCATGATGGCAGCGGTGTCGCCGCCGATGGCGACTTGATGATATTGAGTGCTGATGGCCGTGGAGTTCGGACCGAGCATTTCAGTAGGGGACTGGGGATTCACAAAGCGCTCCAATCCACGCTCCCGAATCGGATTGAAGGTGATGATCGGTACTTTGCGCTTGCGCGCCTCTTGCAACGGATGAAGCATACGCGGGCTGTTGCTGCCGACGTTCTGCCCAAAGAAAAAGATGCAGTCGGTGTGTTCGAAATCGGCGAGTGTGACCGTACCCACCGGTACTCCGATGCTTTCCTGCAGGCCTACCGAAGTACTCTCGTGGCACATGTTCGAGCTGTCGGGAAGATTGTTGGTGCCGTAGGCACGCGCGAACAGCTGGTAGAGGAACGACGTCTCGAGCGATGCGCGCCCTGACGCGTAGAAGACAACCTCGTCGGGGTGCAGCGCGCGTAACTGAGCGCTGATTGCCTCCGTTGCTTCTTCCCATGTCGTCGTCTGATATCGATCAGTCTGCTTGTCGTAGCGCATCGGGTGGGTAAGTCGGCCATGCTGCTCCAGGTCAAAATCGGTCCAACCTCGCAGCTCGGTCACCGAATGCGCTGCGAAGAAGTCGGGCGAGCTGCGCAAGGATGTCAACTCCCACGCCGTCGCCTTGGCACCGTTCTCGCAAAATTCCAGGGCGTGGGGGGCGCCAGGTTTGGCCCATGCGCAGCTGACGCAGGCGAAACCTTGGGGCTTGTTCTGTTTGGTCAAAGCGGCTGCGCTTTTGATCAAGGCTTGCTCACGCCAGAGAATGTTCAGTACGGAGTGGGCCGATCCCCAACCTCCTGAAGCGCTGGTGTACGGTCGATAATGTGAAGTGCCATGGATCATCCGCATACCGACCTCTTCTCGCCGTTATTATGTGTCTAAACGTTACGAGTGCATGGCATACCTTAAGTTCGAAGGTTCTGCCTGGCGGGTACTTCTTGATGCCCGTGGCAATGATGATTAGCGCCACCGATCCGCCTCATGACTCGGCGCATTGAACAGTCGATGCTCAGTAAACACCTCAATAGGGCAGGGCGCTCTTCTGTCGCCCATTGATACTGGGAGTTCAACATGAAAGCGATTGTGTATAACGGCCCCCGCGACGTCGCGGTCAAGGACGTACCGGACGCAAGAATCGAGAAACCCACCGATGTGCTGGTGCGCATCACCACGACCAACATCTGCGGCTCTGACCTGCACATGTATGAAGGCCGCACCTCTTTCGAAGCCGGGCGCGTCTTCGGGCACGAAAACCTGGGGGAGGTGATCGAGGTGGGCGCCGGGGTCGACCGGGTCAAGGTCGGCGACCGGGTCTGCCTGCCCTTCAATATCGGCTGCGGGTTCTGCGAGAACTGCGAAAAAGGGCTCACGGGTTTCTGCCTCACGGCCAACCCAGGCGCTGCCGGTGCCGCATACGGTTTTGCCGATATGGGGCCCTATCAAGGTGGCCAGGCGGAGCTGCTACGTGTTCCCTATGCCGATTTCAACTGCCTCGTACTGCCCGAGGATGCCCAGGAGCGTGAAGACGACTACGTCATGCTTTCGGATATTTTCCCCACCGGTTGGCACGCAACGGAGCTGGCGGGCCTGCAGCCAGGCGAGAGCATTGCCATCTATGGTGCTGGGCCCGTCGGGCTGATGGCGGCGCACTCGGCCATCATCAAAGGAGCGTCTCAGGTATTCGTCATCGACAATCAGCCGGATCGCCTGCAGCTGGCCGCGCAGCTTGGGGCAACGCCTATCAATGCTGTCGAGCAGAAGGCGGTGGAAGAAATCATGAACCTGACCCATGGCAAAGGCACCGACCGCGGATGCGAATGTGTCGGCTACCAGTGCTGCGACAAACATGGTCATGAGGCGAACTACCTGACGATGAACAACTTGGTCGCTTCGACCAAGGCGACCGGTGGCATAGGCGTGGTGGGCGTGTTCGTGCCTGAAGACCCGGGTGCGAAAAACGACTTGGCGAAAGAGGGCAAGATGGTCTTCGATTTCGGCGCATTCTGGTTCAAGGGCCAGCAGATCCGCACAGGCCAGGCGAACGTGAAGGCCTATAACCGCCGTCTTGCAGCGCTCATCCATCATGGGCGTGCCAAGCCTTCACAGATCATCTCTCATCGTTTGAAGCTGGCCGAAGGCCCGAATGCCTACAAGCACTTCGATGCGCGCGATGATGGCTGGACGAAGGTCGTACTCAAGCCAGCCGCCTGATTCGCTCGCCCATGCTTGCCGGCACGCAAGCATGGGCAACACCCACGTGGGTCGCATCATCGATCAGGGCGGCTGCCTCCGATGGCCAGCGCTGCCCGAAGAGCCGCCAAGTGGGTCAGGCCCTGCGGCAGGTTGCCAAGGTACTGTCCATTCTGGGGGTCAACCATCTCCGAGAAGATGCCTACGCCCTGCGACAGGGCTCCCAACGATTCGGCGTAGGCCGCTTCGGCTCGATCTTGCTGGCCGAGGATGGCCCATGCCTCGATCAGCCAGAACGTGCAGGCCAAAAAGCAACCCTCTTCATCCTGAGCACCGCTGTAGCGATAGTGGAAAGCGCCGGCCCCCAGCTCATTCTGCACAGCCTCGAGCGTGCTGCGTAACCGATCCACGCTGGGGTAACCGAATCGCACAGCCAGTGCCACCGAAGCATCCAGTCGGTCACTGCCTGGGTAGAACAGGTAGGCCTGGTGTTTCTCGCTCCAGCAGTGGGCTTCAATCCAGTTCTGAACGCGTTGCCGCTCGCGGTCCCAGCGTTCGCGGCATGTGGTGGGCAGGTGACCGCCATCGGCCAGTTCGATAGCCCGGCTCAAGGCTTGCCAGCAACTGATTTTGGACATCGTGTAGTGCCGCGTTTCCGGCAGTTCCCAGATGCCAGCGTCTTCCTGTCTCCAGCAGTCGGCGCATTGGTCGGCAAGGCCAGAGAGGATCATGGCGCTTGGCGAGTCGAGAATGTTGCCGCTGTCGATGAAGCAGCGGGCGGTTTCGAAAATGTCGCCGAACACGCCATGCTGCAACTGATCCCGGGCATCGTTGCCGACCACCGGAGGCGAGTGCTTGTAGCCAGGGAGATCAAGCGGGCGCACGCAATCACCCATGGCGCCGTCCAGGGTATAAAACACCCGCGGCCCGTGCTCATCCAACCGACGCAGCAACCAGGTGAAGGCGGCCTTGGCTTCTGGCTGCGCGCCGATGCTCAGAAACGCTTCGATGGTGTAGCCGGCATCACGAATCCAGGCGAATCGGTAGTCGTAGTTTTTGTTGCCACCGATTCGCTCAGGAAGCGATGAAGTTGCTGCCGCCATGATCGACCCACTGGGAGAGGACAGCAGCAGCTTCAGGGCCAACGCGTTCCGAACGACCTGGCTCTTGTAGGGCCCGTCGTATAGCAGCCCCTTGGACCATTGGCACCACTCCCGGTGTGAGCCATCGATACGTTCATCGATCAAGGCCAAGGGCGGCACCACCAGCGGTTCATCACGACCTGCGATGATCGCGACCACTGCGCGCTGCCCGGCGGCAACGCCAAGGGAGGCACGCACGCCCATGTCGTTCTTGCGCTCGATCTGTACTTGGTCGTCGTGCAGGAACATGCCGAGTATGCGGCCAGCATGAAAGACGCAGGCGTTGTCGTTCGGGGCTAAGTAGGGGCTGACGGTATCGGCCTGGGTGCCGAAATCGATGGCGATCTGAAAACCCACCTGCCCCTCGACACCTTCGATGCGCCTGGCCAGTTCGGCCCAAGGCAACCGGCCAGCGGGGCCGCTGTTCAGGGATTCTGTGAGCCGAGCGCGACCCTTGTCGGTGGTGAAGGTCGTTTCCAGCACATTGCTGTCAGGCAGGTAGCGGCGCTCGGCAACGAACGGCTCGCTGGGGGTGATGGAGAAGCAACCGCCCGTTTGCGGGGCCAGCAGTTTGTCGAATAGCGGTGGTGAGTCCATATGGGGGACGCACCACCAATCGATGGAGCCGTCCAGGCCGATGAGCGCAACGGAGCGTCCATCGCCCAGTGCACCGTATTGCTCCAGGGGTAGCCAGCCACCTTCATCGCGCTGAGGAACAGCGTACTGCGTCCCATCAACCGGTTCTCTTTCCATCGGCATGTCTCCAACATAGCGTGTTCTGTGTGGGACATACCCGTTGAGCGCCGGGTTCGACTGAAGTACGGCGCTGGGAAAATAGAAGGAATTTCGGCTTGGCATGGAAATCCCATGTATAGCGAGAGGCACAGGATCGTCCAGATCCCTTTACTCACCCTCAACTGAACAAGAACAAAAGGGGGCCTACATGAGTTGTTTAATCTGCGCCGGACAGGCTGAGTCCGTCGAATGCACCCGCGGTTGGGAAGAGCGGCGCTGCTCCCGGTGTGGTTGTTACCGGATGTCCCAATCGCTCATTCTGCTGATGATGGAAGAGGGTCAGATTTTTGATGCCGAGCGGATGCGCGAATGGCTGATGTCCCGCCGCGATGTAATCGCCGTTCCCAGCATTGACCATGGCCAGGCGATACTGCTGCTTTAATCGGCTGGAATGATCGAGATTTTGCCATTGCGCTCGACAATGGCGAATTTGTGATGCAGAAAGTGCCCGTTTTCAACGACCAAGGTAGCGTGCCCGATGAGGGACACCCGCTCGTCTTCCGGCATTTTGATTGCCCTCAGGCCCGCTCACCTCGCAGCCAGCGTTGGTGATAATGGGAAAGTCGGGTCAGCCCAAACAGCGCCCCTTGCCGCATGACCTCAGACCGGTCGCCGAAGAACCGATGGGTACAGGTGAAAACGGCCACTGGCTCGCCGGCAAATGCCCAGGCGAAACACAGGGTGCCCGGGGGAATGCCCGATTCGGGCGCAGGCCCAGCCACGCCTGTGGTAGCGATCACCACGTTGGCATCGCTGTCTCTCAATGCGCCCAAGGCCATTTCCCACGCTACTGCTTCGCTGGTCAGGCCATAGCGCTCGATGGTCTCGTCGCTGACACCTAGCAAGCGTTTCTTGGCGCTGGGGGAATACACCACATAGCCACTTTCCAGCACCTCTCCGGTACCGGGCACCGTGGCCAAGAGCGCTACCATGCTACCTGCCGTGCACGACTCCGCTGTTGACAGGATCAAGTGGTTGTCTTTCAGGTAGCCGAGCGCGGCCAGTAAGGGTTCGGTTGCCATTGAAGAATCGACTCGCTTGTTCTTGAGTGGTGGACGCAATCCAGCGGTGATTGGTTCAGTACATCTTTTTGCCCGCCCGTCCCAGGCAGGCTGGGCACGCGTGAACTTTGCCCGGGCCATGGCTTCCGTAATACAAGTAAGGCGGCAGTCGCCAGTCAACTGAATGACAAACGACGAAGCGGGCCGACTTCACATGAAAACAGCAACGGTCAGGAGGGCAGCATGAAAAACGATGGTCACCAGCACAAGCCAGGCTCACAAACGGAGTCAAACGGCGAACAGGAGCGGGATAACGATGCTCATCGTCCGGATGGTTCGTCCGGAACGCCTCATGATTCCACGGCGCAACAAACAGCGCGTGAACATGAGCCGCGAAAACGCTGAAACTGCGCCGAGCTCAGGCGTGAGGCTCGCTTTTTTAAGCGAGCCTCATTTTTTTTGTCAAAGAATCGGTTTACCGCCGGTCACCGCGTACCGTGACCCACTGATATAACTGGCTTCATCGGAGCCGAGCAGGACGTAGATGGGCGCAACCTCAACGGGCTGCCCAGGGCGTCCCATGGGGTAGCTGGAGCCAAAGTTTTTAACTGCCTCATCGGGCATGGTAGCGGGGATCAAGGGTGTCCAGATGGGGCCAGGCGCAACGCAATTGACGCGCACTCCCTTCTTCCCCAGCAGCTGAGCCAAACCCGCCGTGAAGTTGGCAATGGCGCCCTTGGTCGCGGCATAGGCCAGTAAGCTTGGCGAGGGATCGTCGGAATTGACGGAGCTCGTGTTGATGATCGAGCTGCCTTTGGGCATGGAAGGCAGCGCCGCCTTGCAGATGCGGAAGATGGCGGTGATGTTGGTATCGAAGGTTTTTACCCATTCATCATCGTCGATCTCTTCCAGGGTCTCATGGGCCATCTGGAAGGCTGCATTATTGACCAGGATATCGATGCGACCGAACTGTTCGACGGTCTTTTCGACGATGTCATGGCAGTGTTGTTTATGCGCCAGGTCGCCGGGCAACAGCAGGCACTGTCGACCTGCAGCCTCGACCCAGCGCGCGGTTTCCTGTGCATCCTCATGCTCATTGAGGTAGGCGATGGCGACGTCGGCACCCTCGCGGGCATAAGCGATGGCGACGGCTCGCCCGATGCCACTGTCAGCACCGGTGATCAGCGCAATCTTGCCTTCCAGTCGGTTATGGCCGGTATAAGACTGCTCCCCACAGTCTGGACGTGGCTCCATCTCGCGTTGCGATCCGGGGACGCTTTGCGGCTGAGACGGGAAGGGCGGAGTAGGGAAATCTCGCATGGTGGAAGCTCCTGCAGTTGAGAACGGACATACCCTTTCGAAACACTGGATTGCTGTACGTTGGGTTCAATCTGCAGGTGGTGCGACGAGCGGCGTGATATGAAAGCCAATTGAATTTCGGCTGGGATCGCTTGTTCTACCGCAGGGAGCTTCTTGCGCTTTTTTCGTCGGGAGCCGCATTGCAGGAGAAAAAAGTGCCTCGAATCATCACCCCCGCGACCCCCGAACATGTGATCAATGAACACAACGCCAGGATGTTCGGCTCCCCTAAGGAGCGTCTGGACTTTTACCGGCGTGAGATCCAGTACGAAACCAGCATCCTGGCCAATCGCACCGACGCCTACCTGGCAGCCCAGTCCTTTTTGGTCATCGCGTTTGTGTCCTCCATGGGCAACCTCAATGATGGATGGGGCGAAATGTTCACGCTGATCGTGCCAGCGTTCCTCGCCTTGCTAGGAGTGCTCAGCTCGCTCAATGCCTGGCCTGGGATTCGGGCGGCCTACAACATCATCGATCACTGGCAACTGAAGCAAAGTCACTTGCTGCAGAGCGAACCCATCATGGGGTTGGCCTACGATGAATCGCCGCTGTTCTGCGAGGCTGAAACCTCCCGCGCCGGCCATCGAAAGTCGTTGCTGTTTTCGCTACGCACACCGTGGATTTTCCTGGTGTTCTGGGTGCTGCTGGGTAGCTACTCGGTGTACATCCAGTTGGCGTGATAGCCGTGCAGGGGGCGAAAGTACGGCCCCCGGGAAGGGGGCCGAGCGATGCAGCACCTGTCAGCCAGCAAGCGCCCTGATCAACTGTTCATTGAAGGCAGGGATATCGTCCGGCTTGCGGCTGGTGATCAGGTTGCCATCCACCACGACCTCTTCATCAACCCAGTTACCACCAGCGTTGCGAATATCGTCCTGCAACGACTTGTAGCTGGTCATCCGCTTACCCTGGGTCAGGCCGGTCGATACCAGCAGCCAGGCGCCATGACAGATGACCGCCAATGGCTTGCTTGCTGAATGGTGGCTTTTCACCAGCTTCTGAGCGCCGGGTATCAACCGGATGGTGTCGGAATTCTGGACGCCGCCAGGTAGCACAAGGGCGTCGTAGAGATCCAGGTGGGCACTGTCGAAGGTGGCATCCACGGCGAATGCGTCGGCGGGCTTGTCATGGTTCCAGCCGCGCACGGTCCCTTCCTTGTCACTCAGGATATCGACCACAGCGCCGTTTTTTTCCAAGGCTTCACGCGGGCCGGTCAGCTCTATCTGTTCAAAACCGTCGGTGACCAGAAAGGCCACGCGCTTGCCGCTCAGTTGTGCGTTCATGTTGAATCTCCGTTTTCGAGGGACATGTAAGGGCAGGCCATTCATCCAGCGCGAAGTTCAAAGAGGATGCTCCGAATTGCAGAAGGCTGACCAATGGCCGGCCATTCAAACAGCCCCAGCTTGCAGTTTTCGCGTCGTATTTTGCCGTATGGCTTTTCAATTGAATTTTTCTTGTCCTTCTCCCCTCACAGACGCATGAGTAAAAAGGGAGAGGCTCACGTGGCTGGACAGCAACTTTACGTAATCGACTACACGCTCCATGGCGAGATCCGAACGTTCATCATCCGCCTGGAAAAAATGGACAATGCCCTGGCCTGGCATTGGGCGAGCTGCGACGCAGGGGTCGGGATCATTCCCAGATTTTGTCAGCAGAAAATCAAAATGGTCAGCCGCCCCATGGCCGAGCGCTACGGGATCGCGAACGTGAGGTGGCGGTTGGCAGGAAATGGCCCGGAGTTCATTGCGCAGCCTATCGCTGTCGAAAAATTCTCGGGGACGGGTGTGGGTGGTTAACGGCCTGCGACTCACCCCATTGCCTGGAGGCTTTGCCATGCAACCAAAAACCGAAGGTCTTGAAGAACACGGCCCCAGTGGTGTGCCTTTCATCAACGATCCGGAAAAACCTACCTCACCGCCACTCAATGACGCGGATGCCACCGATGCCGAAGAGGCTGAGGAAGACTTCGAAGACGATGGTCAATCGCTTTGAGTAAAAGGAGCACGTGATGGACAGTTATCACCTCAGCCCGACTTCTGATGGATGGGAATTGAAGAAAGCAGGCGCCGATCGCGCGTCCAGGCGCGCTGCAACCAAACAGGAACTGGTGAGCGCGTTGCGGGAATTCTTTGAGGGCAAAACCGCATCGGTAAAGATTCACAAGGCCGACGGGAGCATCGAAGAGGAGCGTACCTATCCACGTTCTGCCGACCCGCGTCGTACAAAGGGTTGAACGAGGTTAGTGCCCGTGATCTCGGCATCGATGTCGCGGGCACTAACGGCTTGGTGAGTATGCCCATCAATCGGTCTAGCGGTCTGGTGCTGGATCGTTTTCCGGTTGCTCGTCGGGCTTTTCGGGCTGCGCCTCGCACTGGCTACCCATGGCTCTGTATTGTTTGCGCAGCTTGTGAATCTGCTGATTGTCGAGATCTTCCAGATCCAGCACCGATTGGTGTGCTGATTGGGTAGCCCTGATGAGCTCGTCCAGCTTGACATGGATGATGTCGTTATCACGATTCTGGGTGTTCTGAATGAGGAAAACCATCAGGAACGTGATGATGGTTGTCGAGGTGTTGACGATCAGCTGCCACGTATCATTGAAGTGAAACCAAGGCCCTGATGCTGCCCACATGGCGATCAATACCACGGCGATCAGGAACGTACTTGGCTTGCCCGCGTGATTGGATAGCCATTGGCAAAACTGCGCGAATTTCATTTTTACATCTCCATTGCTGTCTACAAGTTCTGACTGCAGCGAAGCGTAGAAATCCTTTTTTACATTTCGTCAGCTCATCGCGCGGCTGGAACAAGCCCAGCGGAACGTCGTGAAGCGAGCAAACGTCGAACTTCAATCGCTATCCCATTATTCAGGCCCTGCACAAATGACCTTTATCGTCTGGTTCGCCATGCTGGGTGCAGTCCTGTTGCTGCTTGCACTCTCATCCTCCTATTTGCGCTGGATACCTGTGACGTCATCGGTGGTCTGCCTGGGCCTAGGCATTGCCCTGGGCTCGCCCGGGCTTGGCTTCCTGCAGCTGGATGTCGCTCAGTCGAGTGGCTGGATGGAGCACCTGACCGAGGTCGCCGTGTTGTTTTCGCTGTTCTTCAGCGGCCTGAAGTTGCGCCTGCCGTTGGGTAACCGCAGGTGGTGGAGCGCCTTCTGCCTGGCTGGGCCGGTCATGGTGATGTGCATCGCTGGCGTGGCAGTGGTGGCGCACTACGGCCTGAATCTGGGGTGGGGGGTATCAGTGATGATCGGCGCCATTCTCGCGCCTACCGACCCTGTCCTCGCGACCCTCGTTCAGGTCGTCGATGCACAGGACGATGATCCCGTGCGTTTCAGTTTGTCCGGCGAGGCTGGCCTGAATGACGGCGTGGCTTTCCCGTTCGTGATGCTTGGGTTGTTCCTGCAGCAGAACACAGGGCAGGCCTGGCTGAGCGATTGGCTACTCAAGGACATGTTGTGGGCAGTGGCTGCAGGCCTGCTTTGCGGCTACTGGATGGGGCGCGGCTTGGGTAAGCTCACGTTGTTTCTGCGCCTGCGCAATGACGACAGCACCGTGTCGCCCAACGACTACCTGGCGCTGGCACTGATTGCACTCGCCTACGTAATCGCCGAATCGATCCAGGCCTACGGGTTCCTGGCGGTGTTTGCCGCTGGGTTGGGCCTGCGCCAGGCCGAAGTGCAGACCTCTACCAGCCCGGATGACCCTGCTGCAGAGCATTTGGTACAGCCGGTGGTGGGGCATCAGCACCTGGCGCCCGAGCTGGCCGTGAAAGGGGATGTGGAAGGGCTGGAGGATTCCCAGGTGGCTGCAGGGATCATGCTGGGCGATATGCTCGCATTCGGCAGCTTGGTGGAGCGGGCGATGGAAGTTTTTCTGGTGACCTTGCTCGGCGTCGTGCTGATCGCCCATTGGGACTGGCGGGCTCTGGCCATTGCCGGAGCATTGTTCCTGGTGATTCGGCCGCTGAGCATCCTCCTGATGCCGCTCAAGGGAATGCTGGATGCAAGGCAGCGTGGATTGCTAGGGTGGTTCGGCATCCGCGGCATCGGTAGCTTCTACTACCTTTTCTATGCCCTTAATCACGGTCTGCTGCCAGGAGCAGCAGCGGAAACGACCAGCCTCGTGCTGTCGGTCGTGGCGCTGAGCATTTTGTTGCACGGCCTCAGCGTGCAACCCTTGCTTGCGCGTTACGAGGCGTGGAAGGGGCGTACTTCGTGACGCCGTGCTCCCCAACATATGGGGTCTTCTGAGAAACGTTCATTCAAAGAAATGCCGGGGCGACCCGTCGCCCCGGCACATTCAGCACAGGTCAACGACCTTAGCTGTTGCGACCGCCGCCGTGGCTGTTTTGCCCGCCTTTACGGCCCGCTTCGGATGCGCGTTCACGGTCATTGGCAAAGTTGCCACCCGAAGACTGGCCACCCTTGCGACCTGCTTCGGAGGCTTTCTCACGGTCGTTGGCAAAATTGCCTGGGTTGTTCTGCGCGGTACCGCCTTGATGCCCACGATTGCTTTGATTGTTAGCCATGATCTTTCACCTCATGTGTCACACAGGAAAGTCTGTGTTCAATTCCGACGCTTTGATGAGGGGCTAACGCTCCCGTTAATTCGTATTTGCCGGACGAAACGCATGAAAAATACAGGTGTGACACTAATTGTGCCCCATAGCCTTTGACCCAAGTATCTTCCGCCTGATGTCATCAGCGCCGCGGCTTTTGTAGGACTAACAATGCTCGCTCGAACCGGCCCTCAACGCTTCACGCGGCCATGCGACTGAACGTGTTGCGCCCAGCGTCGGTCCACCGCTGGTGATCGGGGAAGGAGGATGACGATTGGGTATTAATGCGTTGTTGACTGAGTTGTTGAACGCTCGTGGTCCAGGCGGCCAGGAAGATGAAGTTCGGGCCATCAGTCTGCGTGAGCTGAAAGACGTCTGCGATGACGCGTACATCGACAGAGCCGGGAATGTGATCGGCGTCGTTCGCGCGGACAACGGCAATGACGCTGATGCAGCCATACGGGTCATGGCGCACCTTGATGAGATCGCAATGATCGTCAAGAACGTTCGCGATAACGGGACTTTGGAGGTCTTGGCGCTGGGCGGGGCTCAGCCCATCAGTTTCGGTGTTTGTCCTGTCGATATCCTGGGAGACGAAAAGGTCCTGCCAGGGGTTCTGTCTTACGGCTCGATGCATAACAGCGGTGGGACCTCGAACGGGCGGGACGTGCTCGCCGGCAATGTTCAGTGGAAGGATGTCTACGTCGTTACGCGCAAATCCAAGCTGGAACTGGAGGCAGTAGGCGTGCGGCCCGGTACACGGGTGGTACTGAGCCAGCATTGGCGCAAACCCTTCTACGTTCAGGATTGTGTAGCCGCTCACTTTCTGGACGATCGGGCGCCGTTGAGTGCGGTAATATGCAGCGCACGGATGCTGCATGCGAAACGAAAAACGCTGCAGCAAGACGTGTGGTTTGTCCTGACCACGTTGGAGGAGGAGTCCAATGCCGGTGCCTTGTACGCCGCTTCCAGGCTGCCAGGCGAAACCACCATTGCGGTCGAGGTGGGGCCGGTGCTGGAAGAGTATGGTACGGAGCTGTCGGTCAATCCGATCATCAATACCGGCGACCAGAAGGGTTACTACAGCCGCACTGTCGTGCAGGCGTTGATCGCAGCGAGCCGGCGAGCAGGCTACGCCCCTCAGTCGGCACTGCTGGTAGATTTCGCCTCCGACGCCAGCGCGGTGTTGAGCACGGGTATTGATGCCCAGGCGGGATGTATTGCGATTCCTACAGAGAACACCCACGGTTTCGAAATGGTGCTTCTGGAGGGCATTTCGGCGTGCGCCGCGACGCTGGTCGAGTACCTGACAGCGCCGAGGTCTGGCACCCCGGACGGGAAAAAGGAATAGTCCCGTTCAACGCCATTCGCCACGTTGCAAGCTGTTGGCACTATACTTTGGGAACATGTCCTTTCAGATCAAGGTGATGGCGTTTAGCAATCGTCGCTGCGTGCCTCAACTCGCTCTCTGAAGTTCAACTTTCACCCTCAGCCAGTAGCGCTGGGCATCAGTAGAGCCACAGCAAATCTGGACATAAGAGTCGGAGCGCTAACGCTCAACTCATGAATTGACTCGGAATTCACGATGAAACCGACAACACCTCGTCCTTCCTCGCTGCCGGAGCGAGAAGGCATCTTGCCCAGTCACCTGCGGTTCCCGGTGGTCGGCATAGGTGCATCGGCGGGCGGCCTGGCTGCGCTGAAGACATTCTTCGAGGAAATGCCCGCTGACAGCGGAATGGCGTTTGTGATCATTCTTCATTTGTCGCCAGACCACGAAAGCGTGGCCGACAAGATTATCCAGGCGTGTACGTCGATGCCGGTGATGCAGGTCATCGACACCGCGCCCATAGAGCAGAACAGCGTTTATGTGATCTCACCCGCCAGTCAACTGGCCATGAACGATGGTTACTTGAGGGTGACGGCCGCCAATCGCCCGGCCGGTAGCCATGTGGCAATCGACCTGTTTTTCCGTGATCTGGCAGATGTGCACAAGGAATTTGCCTACTGCCTGGTACTGACCGGCACGGGCAGCGACGGTGCCGTTGGCCTGTCGCGTATCAAGGAGCAGGGTGGCATTACCATCGTGCAGAGCCCGGATGATGCTGAATTCGACGGGATGCCGCTGGCGGCAATCGCGACCGGGATGGTCGACGCTGTTCTGCCGTTGGCTGAGATACCGAACAAGCTGCTCGAGATCTGGCGCAATACCAAAACCATCAAGATCCCTGCACCGCACGACATGAAGGTTGCGTCTGCTTCTCCTGAACTTGAGCGTGAAGTCGCCGAGCGGGTTCTGCTGGATATCCTGTTGCTGCTCAGAACGCGCACCGGGCATGATTTCAAGCACTACAAGCGAGCGACGGTGCTCCGGCGTATCGAGCGGCGCCTTCAGGTAACGGCTCAGCCCGATCTGCCCTCGTACTACCAGTACCTGGAAAGCACGCCCGACGAAGCCAAGCAGTTGCTCGGGGACATGCTGATCGGCGTGACCAACTTCTTCCGTGACCGAGAGGCCTTCGAGGCACTTGAGCGTCACGTGCTGGGCCCTTTGATGTCCACAGGCGATGATAAAGCTCGCCCCGATGAAGTGCGCATCTGGTCTGCCGGATGTTCGACAGGGGAGGAGGCATACAGCCTGACCATCCTCTGCACCGAGCATCAGAAGCTTGAGGTCAACCCGGTCAAAGTCCAGGTGTTTGCCACGGATATCGACGAACGCGCCATCGCCGTTGGTCGCACTGGCGCGTACCCGGAAGCGATCATTACCGATGTGCCACCGACGCGTCTGCGGCAGTATTTCCTCAAAGAGGGTGAGCATTATCGCGTGCGCAAGGAAGTGCGCGAGAAGGTCTTGTTTGCCAAGCACAGCCTGCTGTCCGATCCGCCGTTTTCACAAATCGACCTCATCGTTTGCCGCAACCTGCTGATCTACCTGGATCGCGACATCCAGCGGGAAATGCTGCAGATGTTCCACTTTGCCCTCAAACCGGGCGGTTATTTGTTCATGGGCTCATCCGAGTCTGCCGATGCCTGCCCTGACCTGTTCACCCCGGTCGACAAGCGCAACCGGATTTTCCGTGCGCGAGCGGGCGCCAATATCAATCGCCGTGCGCCTTCGATGCCCCGTGGCGGCTTTGCGCTGTCCAGCCTTGCCGTGCCGCCACCCATGCTGCCGCCCACGCGCAAGTTTTCCTATGCCGATATCCATCAGCGGGCGATGGCCGAGCAGATGCCGCCGAGCATGATTGTCGACCCCAATGGCGACATCCTGCACATGAACGAGGGTGCCGGCAAATTCCTGCGTTACGTTACCGGGGAAGTTGGGCGAAACGTTCTGGTGCTGATCATGCCGCAGTTGCGCCTGGAGCTTCGCACCACGCTGTACCAAGCCCAGCAAAGCGGTAAAGCCACACTGTCCCGCAAGATCCGCGTGAGCGACCCTGACGGTGATTACCTGGTCGATATCACGGCGCGTCCTTTCAAAGACGAGGCCACCGATCAGGATGTGCGGACCATCGTGTTCAACATCACCTCCATTGAACCTGGCAGCGACCTGCTCGACCTGGATTTGCAAACCGAGAACAAGGTGCTGGCCAGCCTGGAGAACGAGCTGCAGCGAACCAAGACCCACCTGCAGGAAACGATCGAGCAATCGGAAGTCTCGAGCGAAGAGCTCAAGGCGTCCAACGAGGAAATGCAGGCCATCAACGAGGAGTTGCGCTCCGCGACGGAAGAGCTGGAAACCAGCAAGGAAGAACTTCAGTCGATCAACGAAGAGCTGCTTACCGTCAACTACGAGCTCAAGACCAAGGTCGAAGAAACCGACAAGATCAACGACTACCTGGCCAACCTCATTGCCTCTACGGATATCGCCACGGTATTCGTTGACCGCAACATGCATATCCGCTGGTTCACGCCCCGGTCTAAGGAAATTTTCAGCATGTTGCCGGTGGATACCGGGCGTTCGCTGCTGGATATCACCCATCGCCTCAATTATCCGGAATTAGCCGAAGACGCTTCGTCCGTTTACGAATCGCTGACCATGCTGGAGCGGGAAGTCAGCAGCGCCGATGGCCGCTGGTACATTGCCCGGCTCTTGCCGTACCGCTCAAGCGAAGACCATATCGATGGTACGGTGCTGACGTTCATCGACATCACCAAGCGTCGCGAAGCCGAGGAAGACCTGCGCCTGGGGCAGGAGCGCATGCGCCTGGTCGCCGAGAGTACCCACGACTTCGCCATCATCATCCTGGATGAACACGGTAAGATCACGGACTGGAACACCGGCGCTCAGCTGATCTTCGGTTACACCGCAGAAGAAGTCTTGGGCTCTTCCTACGAACTGATCTTTTCCGCCGAGGATCGCAGTGCGGGTGTCCCGCAGGCCGAGATGCGTAATGCACGCGAACATGGGCGTGGGGAGGATGAGCGCTGGCATGTGCGCAAGGACGGTAGCCGGTTCTTCTGCAGCGGCGAAATCACCTTGCTTCGTGCCGAGAGCGCTTTGGGTTACGTGAAGATCGCGCGTGACCTGACGGGCCATAAGCGGCTGCATGATGAGCAGAGTAAAAAACTTGCCGAGACCCAAAGCACCATCCTCATGAAGGATGAATTCTTCGCGGTCATGTCGCACGAGCTCAAGCACCCGCTCAACCTGATCCAGTTGAACGCAGAGATTCTTCGAAGGCTCCCCGCCGTTCGTAACACCGAGAATGCCAGCAAGGCGGTTAGCGCCATCGGCGAAGCGGTTACCAGCCAGGCGCGAATTATTGATGACCTGCTCGATGTGGCTCGCATTCGCACGGGCAAGCTCAAGCTCAAGACGCGGCTACTCGACCTCGGCGCCATGCTCACTGACATTCACTCAGTCATCATCGACGAATACCCCGACGCAGAGATTTCGCTAGAGAAGCCGAGCGCGGACGTGCCTGCGATGATCATTGAGGGCGACCCGACGCGCCTGGAACAGGTGATCTGGAACTTGCTGCAAAATGCACTGAAGTTCAGCGGTGAAGCGGCCAAGGTACGTATTGTGCTGAGCAAGGCGGACAAGCATGCCAACGTGGATATCATCGACAACGGTGTCGGCTTGCAGACTGCCGACCTTGAGAACGTGTTCGACCTGTTCAAGCAGGCCAAACCCAAACATCGCAGCCATCAGCGAGACGGTTTGGGTATTGGTCTCTCGTTGGTTCGCCAGTTGGTTCAAGCGCATGGCGGATCGGTGGTTGCCCGGTCAGCGGGTATTGGTCACGGCTGTACGTTCAGTGTCTCGCTGCCGCTTTCACAGGAGCTGATCCAGGCGCCTGAGGAGGGGGATGCAACCTCCGAGCCCCTAGGACGGCTCAAGAGCCTTAAAGTATTGCTGGTGGATGACTCGCCGGAAGTCCTGGAAGTCATGCGCATGCTGCTTGAAATGGAGAGTGCGCAGGTCAAGAGCTACAGCGATCCTGCCCTGGCGCTCGAACATTCACTGCAGGAGCGGTTCGATGTCATTCTGATTGATATCGGGATGCCAGAGATGAATGGCCACGAGCTGATCAGTGCCTTGCGCGCGGGCAAAGTTCATCAATTTACGCCTGCCATTGCGTTAAGTGGGTATGGGGTGGCCACTGATCCCCATAAGGGCAAAGACATGCAGTTTGATCGACATCTGACCAAGCCCGTTCAGTACGATGACCTCGTGGGCGCTATCGAATCGATATGTAACACTGGTGCTTCCTGACACGGTTAAGCCAAACCCCCTCAGCGGTGATGTCATTGCGCAGGGGGTAGCTTTTTGTTGTCAGGCGCCACATTCCTGATGACTTCTCGGTACTCGGGGGGCAGACCTGGGCATGCGCAAGTCGCTTGACGACTGCCTGCTTCCAATCCGACACCCGCTTCAACTTCACTCGGCTTTTTCCAGGAGCCAAGCCCATCTCGCGGCACTGGGGTCAACTGCGCTCCTGGGGGCGTCTAACGCTTTAAGGGCATTGAATTGAAACTCCGCTCGCATACGCAGTTTCTCAAGCTCCGTACAACCGCTGTCTGCTGCTCCCCTGTCATAAGCTCGCAGCGAACTCATAGCCTGTGCGCAGGCATTCAGCTGCGCATTTATTCGAATTGAGTCCACCTTGGTCATGTCAGCAACCTCCTGAGGCCGAGCGGGTTGGCTTCTAAGCTGTTGACACTAACATTTGGCAATTACCTTGCTGGTTTTCCAAGCAACTTAGCGACAGACGGTATTGTCGGCATGGCGGGAGCGCCTGCTGATAGTGCTTGCCGAGCGCCGCGCGCGCCTGCTCGCCGACAATGGCCAGCACTGGCCGCCGGTCTATGTACGCGTCGTGCATCAGCGAGGTGCAGATTAAGTTGAACGGTTTGTTAAAAATTCGAGTCATCAGGATAGAGACGCCATTTCGCTTTTGAATGGGACGGATATAAGCCTGATGTCGACGTGGGTGTAAGTATGTGGGATGAAAAGAATCACGCGTTAAAATCCAGAGCAACGATCATTTGTTTGCGAAACGGCAAAATCCTGTTAGTTCGGAAAAAATCAGGTAAGTGGCATTTCCCCGGCGGTACTGTCGAGTTTGACGAGACGCCAGCAGTGGCTGCTGAACGAGAGCTACAGGAGGAAACCTCCATTGAAGGGCATGGTCTGCTCTCACTTTGTACCCTGAGGGTGGGCAGTACACTCCATCATATTTTCACCACGCAGCTGGACGACGCAGAAAAACCGCTGGCGAGCAATGAGATCGTAGCTTGCAAATGGGTCCCTCGGGAAAAGCTCCCCTCCACGGTGCTGAAGCCTTGGGCTGCGGCGTTGCTTTCGAATCAACTTCCGGCCCTTCTTGGGTGATCGGCAATTCGGAAATTGCCGTGGCGCCAAGCGGGGCATGCCGACACGCTCCACAGACAGCTAATTGCTTGAACGGCTGTTAGCTGCTGGTGGCGTCGGTGTAGCGGGTAGATGCAAATGGGCGCCTGTCGGGTCCATGATCTGAATGACCCTGCCGTGCTGCCAACCATCCGCCCCGGGATCAGCCGCAGGCACTTGGATGTCTGCTCGCTGAGCTTTGGTTTTTGCCGTATCCAGGCCCAAGCGTCGGTTGCGCTGGTCGATCATCGCTGTGTCAGCCTGGCCGTCGGCAGTGAAGCCCATCATGAGTTGCGGAACACCCAGTGGAAGCGCTTTGCCCTGATCGGTGTGCCACGTGTGCCAGGTCTTGCCGTAGGTATGAGCCAGCCTTTTCATCAAGGCATGCTCAGCAGGTGCGGGTATTCCCGGTGCGATCAACTGCCCGGAAGCAACTTCATAGCCATGGCTGTGCCACATCGCCTTTTCCTTGGTCGACAATCCAGCAAAAAGATGCTCGTCAATGATGTACTCGACACCCATGATTTTCGCTTCCTTGGTATTGCCGTCGAAGATGACGCACTGAATGACATCCTCGTTGAGAATGGAGCAGTAGTGATGCGCCTCCATTTGCACGTTGGGATGGCCGTTGTAAAAGTGGAAGCCATTCAAGTAGGCGTTGATAGCCTCAATGGGCGGCTTGGCCTGCAGTGTCGCTGCCCCCGCTTCCAACAGCTGGGTCTTTGCCGACTCAGGTCTGCCGGGTATCTCCACAGGCGACTTCGTTCCGGGAGCGGAACAAGCCCACAGCAGAGAGCAGGCGAGGGGAAGGGTCATCGAATGAAATAGCGGTCGCATGTGAGTGGCTCTGACGGGGTGTTCTGAAAGGACAGCGCAGACGCTCAATGCCGACAGCCCAACGGACGAATGGTCTGGTAGTTATTCCGCCCGGGCCTTCCTGGGTGCAGGGCAGCCAGGCTGCCGCTGCACGTTCAGGGATGACTAGCGGTTGTCGTCACTCTTGCGACCGCCGCCATGACTATGCTGGCCGCCTACACGGCCGGCCTCTGAAGCTTTCTCGCGATCATTGGCGAAATTGCCCCCGGAAGCCTGGCCACCTTTGTGTCCCGCCTCGGAGGCACGCTCAGGGTCGTTCTTGAAATTACCGCCCGAAGCCTGGCCACCTTTTTGTCCCGCTTCAGACGCGCGCTCTGGATCGTTCTTGAAGTTGCCGCCTGACATTTGGCCGCCTTTGTGCCCGGCCTCGGAAGCTTTTTCCCGGTCGTTGGCGAAGTTGCCTGGATTGGTATTGGCGTTGCCGCCTTGATTACTGCCCTTGTCCTGATTGTTAGCCATGATTGACACCTCATGCCGGTAGTTACACAGGGAAATCTGTGTTCTTAAGTGACCGTAGACAAGCGCCCAATCGTGCAAAGGAATTATCGAGAGACGGACGAAATGCCCTAATGTAAGGCGGCCTCTATTTTGGCTCGAGGGCTCTTCGTGGATGGGTTTTGTAACCGCCGTTAGCGGGAGCTCTGAAATCCATAGCGCTGATGATCAAGGCATGTAGCGCGCAGTGAACCGATGTAAACCGACCAATCGTCACTCGCGGTGAACGTATGCAACTGCGTCAGGCTCAACCCACTAGCTACGCGCCTCAAACCAGGGAGTTTCAAAATGGCCAGATACCTTTATTTGATCAGCTACATATGTGACAACCAGCCCGGCACTTGCGAGTACCGCAGTGACCAAGAGGACCTCACCCGCCAAGCTGCGCACGAATATTTGCAGGGCTTGCATCGCAACGAAGCGTCATCTTTCACCGATGTGCAAGTACAGCGTCTTGAGCATGATCACGAGCCCGGTACCTCGCCAGGACATTACCAGCAACCCTGACGGGTTATCGACATGAACGCGGTCAGCGAACAGATAGGCCAGGAAGAGCGCCGACTCGTCGTGATAAACAAGTGGTTTGGGCTTTACGACGACGTGCAGCAAAGACGCGATTGCCCCAGCACCTATCACGAGGAACTGTTGCGTCAAGCCGATGAGATGGACCGTCTTGGGCTGGTGGACTGGCGTGAATGGCGAGACCTGCGCAGGCTCGCAGACAGAAGCTTCCTTAAAGCCATCGCCGGTCATGATCAGTAGAGCGCGGTCATGCGCTCCGGCTGCAGCTACAAGAGGCCTGGCAGGGAACAACTTACAGGCGTTATCCGTCCGTCGGGGTTTGCGCAGATACAAAAAAACCATTGACGAGGGCGTTCATCAAAACAGTTGTAGAGTTCGTTCGACTCTCCACATCAGGTCTTCGGCCCGCCCAGTGCGGGCCTTTTTTTACGTCTTTACAGGGCCGCACCCTGGCGGCTCGATTGCGCCAGCTCCCAAGGGTCATGGCTGCAGAACACCTCCAGATCCTCTTCGCCGTGCGCGAGGATCAACTCCCGCAAGCGGCGCTGGTTGGTCATGCGCAATCGGTGGTCGCTGTCCATCATCCGCTGATAGAGGCGCATGCCAAGCGGGCATCGGCGGTGCGCGCCATGGACCTCCCAGTGGTGAAAGTAAGCATCACCTGCATGCAGTAGCCAGCCGTGCTTGGTGCCAAGGGCAATGCCCGCGTGGCCGCAGGTATGCCCAGCCAGTGGCACCAGCAGAATGTCTTCGCGCACGTCGATCAGGGGACGCACGGAATCGAAGCCGAACCAGTGCTCGCCCTGGCCTTCGTAGAACTCCCAATTGAGGCGGCTTTGCCACTGGCTAGCGCGAAAGCGCCGGGGTTCGACCCAGCCGCAGACCTGGCTGGCCTGTTGCATTTCATCGCCGAGCAGGTGCACTCGCGCTTGGGGGAAATCATCCAGCCCGCCCGCGTGGTCAAAGTCGAGATGCGTCAGGACAATGTGGCGAACGTCAGCCGGTTCAAACCCCAGCCGTCGTATCTGATCCAGCGCAGTCAGGCGTTGATCCAGCTGAATGTTGTTGAGCACGCGAAAAAACCGGCTCAGGCGCTCGGGGTGCTGGATATCGTTGTGGCCGAAACCGGTGTCCACCAGCACCAGGCCGTCACGCTCGGTTTCAATCAGCAGGCAGTGGCAAGGTACGTGTGCTGTAAGCCCCTTGCTGTAGCCGTCAAACAGCGCACCGCCAAGCGGGCACATGCACCCGCAGTTCAAATGATGGATCTTCATCACGACACTCCTATGGCATAGCAAGCCTGTTGTCCGTCGACGGCGTTGGGCAGGGCAACGCTCCCTCTGCGCGATCAACGGCCGCCTCGGTGCGCTTGCCAAAGGCTCTGAGCCGCTTGTGTTTTTCATTCGTCGTCTGGGCGCATTACGGCGCTGAACGCAGCCCCCGCGGTGGTTGAAAACTTCGCGTTTCATACCAGTCGGCCGGCTGTCTGAACGCCCTGATTCATTTCGACCGCACGAGCGCATCCGCAGATCTACCCTTCACAACATCGGCGAGGGCAGAGGCATGAAACGAAGAGGCAAGACCTACAGAAATTGGTGCGACCCGATCCTGCACCATCAGACTCACGAAGAAAAACTCGACGACGGTACCTGCCTGGAGGTGCAGACGCGCTTGTCGCGCACCGGTGCCACGCAATTGTTCATTGGCGTTTACCGTCCTGATGGGACGGTGCTATGTGAGCGGGCCTACGCCCAGCGCGCCGGCGAGAGCATGAGCCGGGCGTTGGTGTGGGGGGTGGGGTATGCCAGGCGAGTGGCGGTTGAAGGCACAGCGAGCCGCGCCGAGCCGGCGAGCCATTGATCGGGCCAACCGGCGACGTATTCCTCAGGTAGAACCTGGGCGCACTGTGGTGGTGCTGTTCAACCCGATTGCGTCAATGGAACAACTACGGCCTTTGGCGACTCCATTGCAGCGACGGCGTGCTGATGGAGTGTCATGATGATCCACTTGGGATGCGCGGGCTGGAGTTTGGCCCGCCAGTACGCCGATGAGTTCTTGCAGCCGGGCAGCCACTTGCAGCGCTATGCCTCGCGGCTGGGTGCCGTAGAAATCAACAGCTCGTTCTATCGGCCGCACCTGCCCGCGACCTATGCCCGCTGGGCTTCGTCAGTCCCGGAGCATTTTCGCTTTTCAGTCAAATTGCCCAGAACCATCACCCACGAGCAGCGCTTGGAAAACGGTGAGGCTGAGCTTGACGCGTTTCTCCACCAATGCCAGCAATTAGGCAATAAGCTGGGATGCCTGCTGGTGCAGTTGCCACCCTCACTCGCTCATGATGCCAGCCGTGACCGGCGCTTCTTTGAACGCCTGCGCCAATGCCATGCCGGGCCGGTAGCGGTCGAGCCCAGACACGCCAGTTGGCAGGCTGCGCAGGCGATGTTGGTCGACTTGCGTATTGCCCGGGTGGCGGCGAGCCCCGCACGTTTCGCTGCCGATGCGCAACCCGCTGGCTGGCCTGGGCTGGTTTACTGGCGCCTGCACGGCGAGCCGCGGATCTACCATAGCGCCTATTCGCAACAGTACCTGCAACAGCTGGCTGAGCGGCTGCAGCGCAGCCACGCTGCAGGTGCAGCTACCTGGTGCATATTCGACAACACGGCCTCCGGCGCCGCACTGGGCAACGCGCTGGCGCTCGAGCGGTATTTGCGCTGATGCCTGCAAGAAATGTCGCCGCTGATGGAGTCGTGCCATGGGGGGGAATAGCGGTGAGGCCGCGCTCGCGCACCAGGATGCTTGATGAAACTCGATCACAGGCTATCGGGATCTCCGAAGAACATCTGGATTCTCGACCTCAGCCACCGCTCCGCCGGGTCATTGTCCTGCGCCCCGCGCCAGGCCATGTGCAGCTCGAACGTGCGCACTTCCATCGGCAGGTCTTCGGCGCGCAGCCCCCCGGCTGCGGTCAGCACATCGGCCGTGTAGTCCGGCACCGTGGCGACGATATCGGTGCCCGCCAGCAGGCTCCCCAAACCGTTGAACTGCGGCACCGCCAGCACCACATGGCGCTTGCGGCCGATCTCTTCCAGCGCCTCGTCGATAAAGCCCGACAGGTCACCGGCAAACGACACCAACGCATGCGGCCGCGCGCAGAAGTCGTCGAGGCTGATGCTGCCCGGCACACTGTCGGCGCGCAGCAGCTTGGGCTTGCTGCGCCGCAGCACCTTGCGCTTGGCGTTGGCAGGCAGTTCACTGGTGTAGCTGACGCCCACGGAAATTTCGCCCGAGGCCAGCAGCGTCGGCATCAGCAGGTAGTTGACCCGGCGCACCACCAGGACGATGCCGGGGGCTTCGGCGCGGATGCGTTTGAGCAGCTGGGGCAGCAGGGCGAATTCGGCGTCGTCCGACAGGCCGATGCGAAACACCGCGTTGCTGGTCGCCGGGTCGAACTCGGCGGCGCGGCTGACGGCGGTGGAGATCGAATCCAGCGCCGGAGACAGCAGGGCGAAGATTTCATGGGCCCGTGCCGACGGCTCCATGCTGCGGCCGGTACGCACGAACAGCGGGTCGTCGAACAGGTTGCGCAAGCGCGACAGGGCCGCGCTGATCGCTGGCTGGCCGAGGAACAGCTTTTCGGCAGCACGGGTCACGCTGCGCTCATGCATGAGGGTTTCGAATACGATCAGCAGGTTGAGGTCTACGCGACGCAGGTCGTTTCGATTCATCGGTGCGCTTCGCCTAAAGTGGAGCAGGGGTGAATCTTAAGGCCAAAGGCTGTTAACCTGCACGGATTTCCGGGGGCCAATGCACAGGAAAGTCAGGTGCCCAATCGATGACAGGCATGTCGACTATTAATGGCCACTGATGGTCTAACGGCAAAAGCCCGGATAAAGTCCGTGGTAATACGAGATTCACACACGCGAGGTATGCGATGTCCCGCATGATCCGTTTCCACAAGTTCGGCGCTGCCGATGTGCTCCGTTGCGAGGAGCAGGCCGAACCGTCACCTGCCTTCGGCGAGGTGCAGATCCGCGTCGAGGCGATCGGCGTGAGTTGGTATGACGTGCTCTGGCGGCAGAACCTGGCGCCATCCCAGGCTCGTCTGCCCGCAGGGATCGGCCACGAGATGGCCGGTGTGGTGACGGCGGTCGGCGAAGGCGTCGATGACATCACCGTGGGCGACCGGGTCGCCAGCTTCCCGGCCACCAGCGCCAACGAGCACCCCGTGTACGGCGATGTCATCGTGCTGCCGCGCACCGCCATCACCCGCTATCCGCAAGTGCTCACGCCGATCGAGGCCAGCGTTCACTACACGCCGCTGCTCATCGCCTATTTCGCCTTCGTCGACCTGGCCCGTGCCAAGGCTGGGCAGACCGCGCTGGTCACCGATGCCAGCCATTGTGCAGGGCCGGCCTTCGTGCAACTGGGCAAGGCGCTCGGCCTCAAGGTGTTCGCCGTGACCAAGGAGCCCGAGCAGCGTGAATACCTGCTGGGCCTGGGCGCCGACAGGGTGATCGTCACCGAAGAGCAGGACCTGCTCATGCAGGTTGGCAAGTACACCGATGGGCGCGGCGTGGACATGGTCCTCGATGGCCTGGGCGGGCCGCAGATGTCGCTGCTCGGCGATGTGCTGGCACCGCGTGGCAGCCTGGTGCTGTATGGCCTGCAGGGCGGCAACCAGACACCGTTCCCGGCGTGTGCGGCGTTCCAGAAGAACATCCAGTTCTACGTGCACTGCATCGGCAACTTCACCGGCAAGCCGGAGCTTGGCATCAGCCAGGACCAGGTGGCGCTGCAACGGGCCTTGCGCGATATCAACCAGTTCACCGCCGATCAGCTGCTGACGCCGCAGATCATCAAGGTGTATCCGTTCGCCGAGGTGGTCGAGGCCCATCGCTACATGGACGAATGCCCCTGCGGTGGGCGGGTAGTGCTCGATATGGCGCCGCGCTGAGGGCATGTTTGGCAACGAAAAACCGGGCGTATGCCCGGTTTTTTGTTTTTTGCCCGACTATATTTTCTGAGATCTAAGTTACGACTTTGTAAAGTTATGTTGCTAGATGGTGGCCGCGAGATCCTTATCGGGCTCCGCACGCTTTGTGAAGGGCGCTCTTGCCGGTTTCTGAATGGTTTTTTCATCAGGATCTGTATCTTTTAATCCCAAATCAACGTTCGATAATGGCGCATTGATAGTTGGCGCAAGGAGCGTGCAGTGGAGAAGACCAGGCGCAGCGGTGCGCGATTTAAAGCGGTGTGGAGCCCGTGGGTTGGCTCATATTTTTCAATGGTGTGGCGACAGCGTTGTGCAACTTCAAAGCTTCCTAATTCATTGTAGGAAAGTGCTTCAAATTAGTTTCGTCGCGCAAGTGGCGTGCTGTTGTGCTGAATGAAGTTGTGAGGTAACGCCGTGAGTATTGTTCACGACCAGGCTATGCACTTTATCTATCAGCAGGTGCTGGAGCGTCTGTTGAGTCATATGTCCAAGGAACAACGCGCATCCCTGCAGTTGTTGATTCAGCGTTTGCTGGTGGCCGCTGGTGGGCCGGAATACATCGGTACGTTCAGGGTGCTGGTGGTCCAAGGGGGAGACCGCCGTAGCGCCCGATTATTGGCCGTATTGCGTGCTGCCCAGCTGAGTATCGCCTTGCGAGCGCCGGTCACCTTCAAGTTGCGGGTGATCGTGACCTGTTTGCCGGCAATCAGCAGCGCATTGCTGGAGCAGCATGAACGCACGTTCAATGCCTTGTTCATGCACGATGATCCCCGGGTACATCTGCAGATGGTCGAGGGGGCGAATGTGGTGCCGTTCTGTCGCCAGGCGGGTGCCACGGCCCGGCATTTGCCGTGGTCACGCGAAGCCTTGCTGTTTTTCGGCCACCTTGTCGATGCACGTCCGGAAGCACTGCTGGGCAGTCGCACGTATCTGGAGCTGGCCGATACCGTTCGCGTGGCACTGGCCGAGTACCCGGGGGCCGATGCGCTGGTGACCGCCATGCCGGCCAGCCAGCGGCGGCGCCTGGCGGCCTGGGCCCGGCGCATCCTGCGCCTGGTGGGTGTCATCAGCCCGGACGCCATGCATCAATGCGTGGACAACCTGGCCAGGTGGCTGGGCCAGTTGCATCTGATTGCAGGTTCCCCGGGCGGCGCGGTCGGTGCGCCGTGCAGCACGCTGGAAAGAGCGTTGCCGCTGCGCGTCATCCAGATCGACGACCTGCTTGCCCAGTTGCTCACTGAAGGCGCACTCGATCTGATGGTGGGATGGGGCCTGGAGCCGGTGAGTGACGTTGCGTCGCTGGCGGCATTTGTCGACCCTCTGGCGCTGGCGCAGTTGCACGAGACAGGCGCGCGCTGCAAGGCGTCAGCTGAACCCAGGCAAGCGTTGCGCCTGGTCGGTCAGGATACCTCAGGCAAACCCCAGGTACTCGAGCAGGCGCGCTTCGCCAAGGCCTACGGGCTTGAGCAGACCCAGCTCGCCTGCATGCTGTACCGGCCGTTTGCCAATCAGGGGGCCGGGCTTGAGCGGTTTTTGCAAGGTCGTCACGCCGACATGCAGGTCGCCTTGCCTTACCTGCATCGGGCTTTGCAGGGCAAATCATGCCCTGATGCTGTCAAGGACTGGATCGTGAACACCAGCGGCCTGTCTCTGACGCAATTGCGCATGGTTTACAAGGGGCGACTGGGGCCGGGCGTACGGTCTTTGCTGGCCAACCTCGCGCGGCGTGATGTGCAGCTTCGGTTTGTGGGCAGTGCAACGCGCAAGGCTTCATCCTGATGGGGCGTGAGTTCGCCTACCAGGCGGTGTACCGCTATCTGGTCGCCTTGATAGACGAAGCCGAGCGAGGCGGGCAGCCACGCTTGCCCTCACTGCGGGCATTATCCAGGCGCTTGTGCGTTTCGTTGGCCACGGTGCAGGCAGCCTACAGCCTGCTTGAACATGAAGGGCGTGTGCAGTCGGTGCCTAAGTCCGGCTACTTCGCCCAAGTGGGCTTGCAGGCCGGCCGGGCTGACGCGGCTCATGTGTTGCCCGCGCAACCGTTGCTGGAGCGGGCGCTGTTCGCCCATGAGCGGCGTCTGGGGCGGCAGCGTGCACGGGCCACACGCGTGCTGGGCGGGCCACGGCTGCGTGACGCCCTGGCAGAGCGCTACACCCGGTCGTCCCGTCAGTACTGGGGACCAGAAGATGTGCACCTGGGCCCCGATGTGCAGGCGTTGCTGGAAACGCTGCTGCAGGCACTGGCGCTGCGTGGCAGTACCGTGCTGGTCGCTTCGCCGTGTTGCTGGCGGATCTTGCGGGCCTTGCAACGTTGTGACATGAGGGTCCTCGAGGTACCGCTGGATGTCGGCGGCAGCCCTGATATCGGCTGCCTGTCCAGGCTGTTGGGTAGTGAGCCGGTGCGCATGGTGATCATGCCTTCGTGCCTGGGTACCCCCGCAGGGCGCCTGATACCCCAGCGCGATCAGCAGCAGATCGCCGACGTGTTGGCGCTGCACCCGGTCTGGTTGCTGGAAAACGATCTGGACAGCGAACAATGCTATTCCACGCCACCGAACTCACGCTTGCGTGACTGGGTGGACCCGCGCTGGCTGATGGTGCTGGGCTCGTTGGAGGCGACAGTGGGGGGGGAGGCACCTTATGCCTACTTGTTAGGGCGCTCTGGGGCCTTGGCAGAAGCGTTCGCCCAGCGCGCCTTCCAGCTTGCCCCGATGCGGCAGCAGGCGCTGGCGCAGATGATCACCTCAGGCGAGATCGACGCGCATATGGAGCGGATGCGGGCGGGACTGCATGAGCGGATGGAGCAGCTCTGCCAGCACCTGCGTTTGGTGTTGGGAGGGCGGGTGGACTTCGACATGCCTGAAGGCGGGTGTGCCGTGTGGGTGCGCCTGGCGCCGACAATGGTGGGCGCTCAAGCCGTGGCGGCGACAGCGGATTCGGCATTGCAGGTGCTGGAGGGAGAGCAGTTCAGTCTGCACGGTAGACATCGCCAGTGCCTTGCGCTGACCTGGTTGGGCGAGCAGCCCAAGGCGCTGGCAGAAGCGCTGGAAAGCCTGGCACAGGCCCTGGCATTCGACGCCATTCGTCGGTAGGCCGGCGGAATGCGCCAGGGTGCTTGCCTGTGAGCATGGTCTGTATGTATAAACAGTGCTCATCCTTGCTGCCCGACCCTGCCTTGTGATCGCCCACTCCGTCGATGACCCGCTGTACTATCTGCACAATTTTCGCCAAGTGCTGCGCTGGGTCGAGTCACGTTATGCCGACCTGCTCGATGAGCAGGAGCTGGCTTTTCTTCATGCCTTTGCCGAGCTGGCGCAGCCGGCCCAGGCGCTGATGGTGCGCATGGTGATGCGCAAGGGCGAGCTGTTTCGCTGCGACCGCCTGGACTATGCCGAAATCGGCGACAGTGCGGCAGCCTTGCAACCGCTGTTGGCGCTGGGCTGGGTACGCGAGCCTGAGGCCCTGAGCCTTGAGCAGTTGTTCGCACTGTTGCGCAAGGACGAGCTCGCCGTGGGCTTCGCCGGGCAGTTGACCCGCCCGCGTGCGGCCAAGGGCGACCTGCTTGAGCAGTTGCGGCCCCTGTCGCTGGCCCCCAGGCCCTTGCGCGAGTGGTTCGCCCAGGCCCCGGTGGGGATCGTGCAGTGGTGCCTGCAGCCACTGTGCGATCGCATGCGCCTTTTGTTTTTCGGCAACCTCTATCAGGACTGGTCGGATTTCGTGCTGGCCGACCTGGGTCTGCTGCGTTTCGAGCAGGTCGCCTTCAGCCCCGATTCACGTGCCTTGCTGCAGCGCAGCGAGGTCGACCAAGCCATGGCGCTGCACCAGTGTGCCGAACGACTGGAGCTGGGTGAAGAGCCCGCCGCGATCCTGGCGACACTGGCCGGCTTGAGTATCGACAACCCATGGCTGGCCCGGCGCCATGGCCGGCTGCTGTTCGCCGTGGGCCAGCAGTGCGAGCGCCTGGGGAACTGGGACCAGGCGCTGGCGGTGTATGCCAGCAGCAGCCATGCGCAAGCGCGTATCCGCCAGGTTCGCGTGTTCGAGCGCAGCGAGCGCTGGGAGCAGGCCCACGCATTGGCCCTGCAACTGGCTGCCGCACCGGCCAACGCCCTGGAGGTGCAAGCCCTGGAGCGCCTGTTGCCGCGCCTGGCACGCAAGCTCGGCGGGCCGGTACAGAAGCGTCGGCGCGCGGCACCCCTGGAACTGATCGAGCTGGAACTGCCGCGCGAGCAGGCTGCTCTGGGGGTCGAAGAGGCCGTGCGACAGTACCTGGCGCACGCGAGTGGGCAGGCACATTACGTGGAGAACACGCTGCTCAACAGCCTGTTCGGCCTGCTGTGCTGGGAGGCGATTTTCGCCCCGGTGCCGGGGGCCTTCTTCAACCCGTTCCAGGCGGCGCCCCAGGACCTGCATGACAGCGATTTCCAGCAACGGCGCGCTGCACAGTTCACTGCCTGCCTGGGCCGCCTGGACGATGGCTCCCATCACCAGGCCATCCTTGATTGCTACACAGCCAAGCATGGCCTGCAATCGCCGTTCGTGTTCTGGCCCATGCTCAGTGAAGCGTTGCTCGATCAGGCGCTGACCTGCCTGCCCGCCGCGCACTTGAAGCAATGCTTCCTGCGCCTGTTGCAGGACATCCGCAACAACCGCGCCGGCATGCCGGACCTGATCCAGTTCTGGCCAGAGCAGCAGCGCTACCGGATGGTCGAGGTCAAGGGCCCCGGTGACCGCCTGCAGGACAATCAGCTGCGCTGGCTGGCGTTCTGCGCCGAGCACGGCTTGCCGGTGGCGGTCTGCCATGTGCGCTGGAGCGAGCCCGCATGAGTTATCGCGTGGCGGTGCGGGCGTTGTGCGAGTTCAGCGCCAAGGTCGGTGACCTGGACCTGCGCTTCACCCCATCACCTACCGCTCAGGAAGGAATCGAGGGGCATCGCCGGGTGGTCGCCCGGCGTGCTGCGGGCTATGAGGCGGAAGTCGCCCTCGAGGGCGAGTACCAGGGCCTGCTGGTGCGCGGGCGCGCCGACGGCTATGACCCGGCCGCCAATCGCCTGGAAGAGATCAAGACCTACCGCGGTGATCTGGCGCGCCAGCCAGCCAATCACCGCCAGCTGCACTGGGCCCAGGCCAAGGTCTATGCCTGGCTGCTGTGCCAGACGCGGCAGTTGCCGGCCATCGAGGTGGCGTTGGTCTATCTGGATGTCGACAACGACAGCCAGACGCTGATCAGCGAGCACTACCGTGCCGATGCGCTGCAGCATTTCTTCGAAACCCAGTGCCAGCGGTTTCTCGCCTGGGCCCAGGCCCAGCAACAGCGCCTCGCCGAGCGCGACCAAGGCTTGCAGGCTCTGGGCTTTCCTCACCCGCAGTTTCGCCAGGGCCAGCGGCAACTGGCCGAAACCTTGTACAAGGCCGTCAGTACCGGACGCTGCCTGATGGCCCAGGCCAGTACCGGCATCGGCAAGACCCTGGGCACCTTGTTTCCGCTGCTCAAGGCCATGGTCCCGCAGCAGCTGGACAAGGTGTTTTTCCTCACCGCCAAGACGCCCGGCCGGGCGCTGGCGCTGGATGCGCTGGGCCAGATCAGCGCGGCCACGCCGCAGCCAGCCCTGCGCACCCTTGAACTGATTGCCCGGGACAAGGCCTGCGAACACCCGGACAAGGCCTGCCATGGCGAGTCCTGCCCGTTGGCCCAAGGGTTCTACGACCGCCTGCCTGCCGCACGCGAGGCTGCAGCGGGCAGGCCCATGCTCGATCGCGCCGGCCTGCGCGAGGTGGCGTTGGCGCATCAGGTCTGCCCGTATTACCTCGGCCAGGAAATGGCCCGCTGGGTGGACGTGCTGGTGGCCGACTACAACTACTACTTCGATGCCCACGCTCTGCTGTTCAGCCTGACCCAGCTCAACCAGTGGCGGGTCGCGGTGCTGGTGGACGAGGCGCACAACCTGGTCGAGCGCGGCCGCGGCATGTACAGCGCCAGCCTCGATCAGGGCCAGCTGCTCACCTTGCGCCAGAGCAAGCCGCAAGGGCTCGGCAGTGCTCTGGACCGGCTGAATCGGCAGTGGAACGCGCTGTACAAGGAGCAGCGCGCCCCGTACCAGGCCAGCGACCAATTGCCCGAGGCCTTCCTGCGTGCCCTGCAGCAATGCATCGGGTTGATCCAGGAGCGCATGAATGAAAAGCCTGCCGAGGTCGATGCCCAGGTGCTGCAGTTCTTCTACCAGGCGCTGCAGTTCAGCCGGGTGGCGGAACTGTTCGACGAGCATTTCCTGTTCGACGTCAGCCTGCGCGAGGGCTCGCGCAAGCGGCGCCTGGCCAGCTTGTGCCTGCGCAACGTAACCCCGGCCCGGTTGCTGGCCCCGCGGATGCAGGCGGCGCGCAGTGTGACGCTGTTTTCCGCGACCTTGAGCCCGCGGCCTTTCTATACCGACCTGTTGGGCATGCCGGCTGATACGGCCTGGCTGGAAGTGGCGGCGCCGTTCCGTGCCGAGCAGCTTGAGGTGCGCATCGCCAGCCAGGTATCGACCCGCTTTCGCGAGCGCCAGGCTTCTCTGGCGCCGATCACCGAGCTGATTGCCGATCAGTATCACCGCCAGCCAGGCAACTATCTGGCGTTCTTCAGCAGTTTCGAATACCTGCAGCAGGTGGCCAGCTTGCTGGCCGAGCGTGATCCTGGCATCCCGCTGTGGGCCCAGGCGCCGGGCATGGACGAAGCCGCGCGCCAGGCTTTTCTCGATCGTTTCGTGGCCGACGGGCAAGGGGTGGGCTTTGCCGTGCTCGGTGGTGCGTTCGGCGAGGGCGTCGACTTGCCGGGAACGCGTCTGATCGGCGCATTCGTCGCCACCCTTGGCCTGCCCCAGGTCAACCCGGTCAACGAACAGTTCAAGCAGCGCCTGGGCAGGCAGTTTGGCGCCGGGTTCGACTACGCCTACCTCTACCCCGGCGTGCGCAAGGTCATCCAGGCCGCCGGGCGAGTGATTCGTGGCGACCAGGACCGCGGTGTGCTGGTGCTGATCGACGAACGTTTCGCCGAGCACCGGGTGCAGCAGATGTTCCCTGCGTGGTGGCAGGTGGCTGTTAAATAATCCTCGGCGGCCCCATCGCACGGCATTGCAACTCCCAGTACACTGCGTGTTCCAACACCAACATCCGTTGAACTCGAGGTTTTTGCATGACGCTCAGTCCTTTGGCAGGCAAGCCGGCTCCGGCCAGCGTGCTGGTCGATATCCCCCGCCTGCTCACCGCTTACTACACCGGCCGCCCTGACGCCGCCGTGGCGGCCCAGCGCGTGGCCTTCGGCACCTCGGGGCACCGGGGCAGCTCGTTCGACCTGAGCTTCAACGAGTACCATGTGCTGGCGATCACCCAGGCCATCTGCCTGTACCGCCAGGAAAAAGGGATCGACGGCCCGCTGTTCATCGGCGCCGACACCCACGCGCTGTCCGCGCCGGCTGCAGCCAGTGCGCTGGAAGTGCTGGCCGCCAACGGCGTGCAGGTGATGCTGTCCAAGGACGACGAATACACCCCGACGCCGGCGGTGTCCCACGCCATCCTTTGCTACAACCGTGGCCGCAGCCAAGGCCTGGCCGATGGCATCGTCATCACCCCGTCGCACAACCCGCCACAGAGCGGTGGCTTCAAGTACAACCCGCCCAACGGCGGACCGGCCGACAGTGATGTGACCAAGTGGATCGAGGCCAAGGCTAATGAGCTGCTGGCCGCTGGCCTCGCCGGGGTCAAGCGCATGGAACATGCCCAGGCGCTGCAAGCCGCCACTACCCAGCGCCACGACTACGTGGCCCACTACGTGGCCGACCTGGAAAACGTCATCGACTTCGACGTCATTCGTGGCGCCAACCTGCGCCTGGGCGTCGATCCGCTGGGTGGGGCAGGGGTGCGCTACTGGTCGGCGATCGCCGAGCGCTACCAGCTGAACCTGGAAGTGGTAAACACCGAAGTCGACCCGACTTTCCGCTTCATGTGCGTGGACTGGGACGGCCAGATCCGCATGGATCCGTCCTCGCCTTACGCCATGCAAGGGCTGATTGGCCTGCGCGAGCGCTTTGACGTGGCATTCGCCTGTGACCCGGACCACGACCGCCACGGCATCGTCACCGCTGACGGCCTGCTGCAGCCGAACAATTACCTGGCGGTGGCCATCGACTACCTGTACCGCAACCGTCCGCAATGGCGCAGCGACGCCGCTGTGGGCAAGACTGTGGTTTCCAGCGGCCTGATCGACCGCGTCACCGAGCGTCTGGGCCGTGAGTTATACGAAGTGCCGGTGGGCTTCAAGTTCTTCGCCCAAGGCCTGTTCGAAGGCTCGCTCGGCTTTGGTGGTGAGGAGAGTGCCGGTGCTTCGTTCCTGCGCAAGGACGGCACGGTCTGGGCCACCGACAAGGATGGTCTGATCCCGGCGCTGCTGGCGGCCGAGATGACCGCCCGCACGGGTCGCAACCCAAGCCAGGCCTACAACGACCTGACTGCTGCGCTGGGCAAACCGTTCGCCACCCGCGTCGAAGCCAAGGCCGATGCACGGCAAAAGGCCGCGCTGAGCAAGCTGGCACCGGAGCAGGTGAAGTCGACCGAACTGGCCGGCGAGCCGATCGTGCAGATCCTCAGCCATGCGCCGGGCAACGGTCAGGCGATCGGTGGTTTGAAGGTGATGACCGCCAACGGCTGGTTTGCCGCGCGGCCTTCGGGTACAGAAGACATCTACAAGATCTACGCCGAGAGCTTTGTCGACGAGGCGCACCTCAAACGCCTGGTGGAAGAGGCGCAGGTGCTGGTGGATGCGGCGATTGCCTGATTGATCTCTGGGGCCGCTTTGCGGCCCTTTCGCGACACAAGGCCGCTCCTACAGGAAACGCGATCTCCTGTAGGAGCGGCCTTGTGTCGCGAAAGGGCTGCAAAGCAGCCCCCTTCACTCAAGCGACATCGACCAAGACGATCTCGCTGTCCTCGATCGCAGTCACTCGCAGCACTTCTTCCTGCTCGATCGCCACGCCATCGCGGCCCTTGGCCCGCAGCCCATTGACTTCCACCAGCCCCTTGGCCGGCACCAGATAACCGCGGCGCCCGGCTTCGAAGCGGTACTCGGCGCTTTCACCGGCTCGCAAGGTTGCAGCCAGCAAGCGCGCATCGGCGCGGATCTGCAGGCTGTCCTCATCGCCCGCACGGCCGCTGGCCAGGGTCACGAAGCCTTCGCCACGTTCACCTTTAGGGAATGGACGGACACCCCAGGACGGCGCATCACCGACCTTCTCCGGCACGATCCAGATCTGGAAGATGCGGGTATCGACCTCTTCCAGGTTGTATTCGCTGTGCACGATGCCGCTGCCAGCACTCATCACCTGCACGTCACCCGCCTCGGTACGGCCCTTGTTGCCCAGGCTGTCCTGGTGGGTAATGGCGCCTTCACGGACATAGGTGATGATTTCCATGTCGCGGTGCGGGTGCGGCGGGAAGCCGCTGCCGGCGGCGATCAGGTCGTCGTTCCAGACCCGCAGGTTGCCCCAGTGCATGCGCGCCGGGTCGTAGTATTCGGCGAACGAGAAATGGTGGTGAGCATCGAGCCAGCCGTGGTTGGCGTGGCCGAGGCCTTCGAAGGGTCGCAGTTGCAGCATGGTCGTGCTCCTTGAATCAGTGGAATGAAGCCATGATGCGCCAAAAATAGATCGAAAATAAGCGTAAATATCGACTTATTATCATCTGTTTTATAGATTGATAGTGGCAATGTGGATTATGCGATTCATCGCCTAATGCACTGATCTGCAAGCATTCGCTAGCGATTTTCGACGGATGCGGCGAACATGGCCCGCTGAACTGATTTTCAACGGAGTGACCGTGGCCCACGAGCAACCCCAGGCCCCCGCCGAACTGACCCCACCCGCCCAGCTGCCCTGGTTGCGTCGCCTTGTTGCCCGCCTGCTGGGCGGTGGCCTGAGCCGCCTGCAGGCGCAACACCGCGACTCCTGGTTCCTTGGCCATGCCACCGGCCAGCGCAGCGGCCACGCCGATGGCCTGCGTGAAGGGTTCGAACGTGGCCGGGTGGAAGGTTATGAGGCCGGGCGCCAGGTGCTGGTGATTCGCGATGCGCGACCTGACAGCGCCGCCGTGCCCGGGCAGGACGACAACCTGTTCGACGATTGGCGCCTGCCATTGAGCGCCGAGCTGAAAAAGCGCTTCAAGGCTGACGTTGCCCAGCGCCTGCCGGCCGAGGCCCAGCCCAGCGCGGCGCAGTGGAAGCTGATTTTCAGCGACACGCCATCCACCTGCGTGGTGGCGGGTGCCGGGGCGGGTAAATCGACCTCGCTGGTGCTGCGCATCCTGCTGCTGCGGCATTACCTGGGCTACGAGCTGGACGCGATGACGGTGGTTACCTTCACCCGCGAATCGCGCAAGGACTTCATCAAGCGCCTGGTGCAGGTATTCGGGCTGTGGCAGCTCGACCTGCAACCGGCCAGGGCGCGCGAACTGGTGCGTACCTTCCATTCGCGCATTCTGCCGCTGGTGCGCAGCCTGCCGGGCTTTGGCCAGGTGCGGGCGTTCGAGACCCTGGGCAACGAGATGCCGGCCGGCCGCGAGGCAGAGGCCGAGAGCAACCCGTTCGACCTGCGCCTGAACGATGCCCAGCGCCAACAGCTCAACCAGTGCTACAGCCAGTTGCTTGGCCAGAGCCCGCGTTTCGCCGAGATTGTCGCCACCCTGCGTCGCGAGGCCTTGCAACTCAAGCCGCTGGACCCGGATCACCCGGATGTGCAGAAGCGGGTGCAGGTCACCCAGCTGGCCGCCCAGCGTGATGAAGAACTGTGCGATGTCATCGAAGACCTGTGGTTCGCTGCCGGCGCCTGGCCGATCAAAGGTATCGAGCCGTGTCGGGAAACCGTCGAGATCCGTGGCAGTCGCTTCCATGTGCATGGTCGCCTGGAGGGCCTCGATGCCTGGGTGGTGCTGGGCTTTGACCCGGCGGAAAGTGCCCAGTATCAACGCCCCGGCGCAAAGCTGGCAGTGCGGGCCGAGTGGGCGGTCAAGCGCACCTTGTTGCAGGCGTTCTGCGACAAGCCGCTGATCTGGCTCGACAACTACGCCATGGCCCGGCGCCTGGCCGCATCCTTGGCCGGCGATGCCGCGGCAGGGCCCGGTTTCGAGTACAAGGTCAAGGGCGAGCTGGCGCCGGCGCCGCTGCTCGACGCCTTTGTCGGCGCTGCCAACTTCATCGAGAACCTCGGCCTCGAGGTTAACCCGGCCGTGGCGGCCATGAACTTCCCGGCTGGCGACCCCGACGCGCTGTTCTTCGAGGCCTTGGCCCTATACTGGAAAGCGCTGGAAGCGCACCTGCTCGACCAGTCGCCCCCGGTGATGAGCTACAACCGCATGTTCGCCCTGTTCGGCGAGAACAACCCGGAGAATCTGCGGCTGTTGCCCGACCCGCTGCTGCGGCCATTGGCGCACCTGATGATCGACGAATTCCAGGACGTCTCGCCGCAGATCGTCAGCTGGCTGCGCGCCTGCCTTGCGGAAATCCGCCGCCGTGGCCCGGCCATGCACACCGGTCGCAATGCCCAGCATTCCTCGCTCATGTGCGTGGGTGACGACTGGCAGTCCATCTACGGCTGGCGCGGCAGTTCGCCGAAGTACTTCATGGAGTTCACCAAGGCCTTCCTGTCGCCAGCCAACACCCGGGTGATGCTGGTCGACAACTACCGCTGCCAGCAGCAGGTGATCGATGCCGCCGAGCACCTGGTCAAGGGCACGCCGGCCATTCCCGGCAAGAAAGCGCGGGCCAGTGGGCCGGCGGCCGAGCTGCCGGGCGCCCCGGTACGGGTCTTCGAGCGTGATGAGGCGGCGCTGGGCGAGACGTTGATCGAGCATTACCAGCGCGGGGAATCGGTGATGATGCTGTACCGCAAAGGCAGCGACAAAGCCCTGATGAGTGAGCATCTGCAGACCGTCCTGCATGCCGAAGCCGCGCTGCCTGCCGAACAACGTCGCCTGCGCCAGCTGACCTACCACAGTGCCAAAGGCCTGCAAGCCGATGCGGTGTTCATGCTCGGCGACTGCCAGTACCTGACCAGCTCCCCCTACAAGAACCAGGTGTACCGCCAGGCCGGTCTGGGCAAGGCGGGTGATGCCCAGCCTTTCGATACGGCGCAGAAGGAAGAGGTGCAGCGCCTGGCCTACGTCGCGGTCACCCGTGCGGTCAGGCACTGCTATTGGCATGTCGAGCCCGCCAACGGCGAGGCGGCGAGTGCGCCGCGCGCGTCAGCCCAGGTAGACGGGCGGCAGGCCTTCTTCGAAGACCTGCGCGGTCATTGAGCCGCGTTCAAGCGTCGATGACCTCCCATTGCCGGGTAAGGCTCAGCAGCAGCCCGGCTTCCACTTTCTGCTGCTCGCGCGTCAACGTCTCCATGGCATGATCGAACGCTGGCTGCTCGAGGGGAACTCGGCGTAACACGCCGTGTTCATCCAACACAGAGGCTGGCATGACAGGTGTCAATGCACGGGTTATGGCGCTGTCCAGCTGGATGATGGGCTCGTTGTCTGCATCCCAGCAATAGAACAGATAGTCGAGGCCTGGGCGCCAGAAGTCGGTAATGGCTTCGAACTGGCTGGCATATCGGTCCTTCAGGTATTTACGCCAGACTGGTTGTTCCGCCATCCATTGCTGCCGGGCAGCGGTGTCGGCATCGAGTGTGCGTACAGCAGCTTCCACGTTGGCGATGATCTGCCGATTGATCCGTGCCTGGCTACGATAGAGCATGCCACTGCTAGGCTCGGGAAAATCGAGTGTCTCTGCAAGGGACTGGCGCAAGGCCAAGCGGACTTCGATATCGTCGACCAAGCCCGTTTCCAGGTCTACATCCGGGAAGGCGGTAGGCACATCCAGCTCGTCATAGGCCGGCAATTCGTCATCCATGACATCCTCAAGCAGTGCCTGCTTGCGCTGGCCGCGCTTGAAGCTGATGCGGTCAGCCAGTGCATTGACCTTCTCCCGGCGATACAGCTGGCGGTACAGGTCGAACAGCGGCTTGGCGGTGTCATGTGCCTGGCCGGCTGCCCGGTTGGCCAGCAGTTCCACTTCCAGGGCACTGAAAGCTTCGGCGCCAGCGTCACCACAGGTAGGGGGGTACAACTCTGCCACTTCGTTCAGGCGCTCGCGCAGCGCAGTGTCTTCACGGGCTTGCTCTAGCAGCGACCATACCCGTTCGCGCAGTCCTCGTGGATCGCGTTGCGCTTCCTTCGAGTAGGTCAGGCGTTCCAGCACGGCTTGCAAGTGACCGTTTTCGTCCTGCTCGAACAGATCGGCCCACAGCTGGTTTTGATGAGCACTCGCCGAATCGCGCCAGAGCCCCTGCCACTCGGGACGTTCGGCAGTGTGCTCGAAGACGTTGACGCCAAGGGTGCGCAGGCGAGTGAGCGTTTGGGCTTCCAAATTGTTGTAGTTGAACAGCCAGCGGCGTTCGGGCAGGCGGGCGCTGACATCCCGAGCATACGGACTGCGGAGTATAGTCGGCAGCCCGTCGACGTGATGGATGCGGTTGAATGAAAGATCCAGATAGCGCAACTGATACTGAGGCTGGCTCATCAAGGTGGTGAGGCCGTCGGGCCATGATGTCAGCTCAGCGTTGTTCAAATCCAGGTGCCGCAGGCGGGCCATGTAGCTGACATCGGGCGCGCGCTGCAGTGGGTTGAAGTCCAGGTCCAGTCGCTGCAGATGGACAAGGTCCTGAAACCCCCTGGCGAGGTTCTCATCAAGGGTGATGCGGTTGCTACCAAGTCTCAGTTCGTCCAGTGGCCGGCGGGCGAGGAAGCTCAGTGTGCTTTCGTCAAGTGTCAGTCGATTGCGGCGCAGGTTCAGTCGGCGCAGGTCGGGCATCGCTGCCAGTGCCCTTTGCGCGGTAGGTGTGAGACTGGCAAGCGCATTGCTGGTCAGGTCCAGGCTGCGCAAGCGGGGCACCGATGCCAGCGCTTCGAACAGCACTTGGGCATCGATAGCCGGGTTGCCGGTCACTTCCAGTACTTGCAGATTAGGGAAGCAGGAGAGGAATTGAGCATCCAGTTGCTCCAGCTCCAACCCGGTCAGCTTGAGCTCGTGGATATGGGGCATGCGGGCGTTCACTGCGGGCATGCGGGGTAGGCGCATACGTTCCAGCACCAGCGTATGCCGATTGCTCGCGCCTTCTCGCCGCCAGGCCTCTTTAAGCAGCTGGGCGCAGGTTTGTCGATCCTGCATCTCGAACGCGTCAGTCGCGCTCCAGATCCAGCTCTTCAGGTCGCGTTCAAGCGTGCGCCATTGCGCTTGCAACTGCTTGACCGCCGCACCCAGGTCACTCGTTTCGCTCAGCTCGGCTCGCAAGGCAGCGCGCTGTGTCGCGTTGAGCGATGGGAACAGTGTACGGAGTTGAAGATCGGCGGCTCCTGCACTGCCTCGGCCGCTGAGCGGGTAACCGATGCGCCCATGGGCAAGGCGCAGGGGGGAGCGCCAGCCTGGCTTGATGGGTTGCTGGCCTAGCAACGTGGCACAGGCCGGGCGGTCGCCCAAGGCGATTTCCAGCAGCTCGGCGTCGCTGGCTTGCGGATGGCTGGCCGTTAATGCTTGGCGTAACGTCAGGCTGTCGGCATTGGCCAGGCTGGGCCGGTAGAGACCGAGCAGGGCATGGTCAAGACGGGCTCGTGCTTGCAAGAGACGGGCTTCTTCGGCAATGCGCAGCGGCACCCGCCCGCTCGCCAGGCGTTGCCGTTCGCTGCTGCCGGCATGCCTGACGAGGCTTTCCAGCACGCTGCCGGGCAAGCCAGGGAATTGGCGCTTGATGGTCTGGGCCTCGACGCTTGGCACCGGTTGGTGACCTTCGAGCAGGCTTGCGAAGATTTCGTGGCGACGTGCGGCCAGGCGGGCGGCCAACTGCTCGTCCAGGGCCCGCTCGCGGTGCCCGGGTGCAATGTCCTTGAGCAGATGCGTGATCGCATCTTCATCCAGCTGATCCAGCACGGCCTTGCTGAGCTGGCCATTATCAAGTTCCGAGCGAGAGATTTCGATCAGCATTGGGTTGGCAGCGTCTTCGGCGCCGAAATACACAGCGTCTCCCGCTTTTTCAGCACCGCTGAACACCTTCAACCTGTAGTTCTTCGGCCAGCCAGGCAGGTTAACCAGTTCCGGCAGCGCGAAATTCTTGTGTGCCGCCAATGGCAAGCCATGGCGCACCCGGGTGATAGTGCTCTGCACGTCGTTGTCCAGGCGCAGACGTAGCAACGCATCGGCCAGCAAGGCAGGCGGACGGGAGCCATTGATCTGGGCATGGCGCAGGGTATCGGCATCGTTTGCGGTAATACGCATGGCACTGAGTTGTTCCCCGGTGTCCAAGCCCTGGCTGAACGGCCCAAGCGCTCGCAGCAACCGGGCGTCGCTCCACGTCAGTGGGTCTTCGTGGGCCAGTTGCCAGCGTTGGTCACCCAGGTAGCGCAGGGGCGGGCTGTAGGCATCGGCGGTATCCGGGTGGCGAACACGCCATTGTCCGTCAGCACTTTCGAACACTTCATACAGCCTGCCCTCCAGCGACACGTGGGCTTTGCCGCCTATGTAATAGAGCCCCTGCGCATCAGGCTGAGCATCTGCCGGCAAGACCGCTTCGCTGGCATAGGGGCGCATGTCGGGTTGCCAGAGCCGCTCGCTGCCACCCTTCCAGACACTCTTCAACGCATCGACAAATCCTGATGCTTTCACCAGCTGGGCGCCGACGGCGAAGCCGGCAATCGTGGCGGCATTGATGGCCAACGATTCCACTTGTTGCAATGCCTCATGGGTATCGCCTTCTTCCCAGGCTTCGAAACCGGTAAACACCGAGTTCATGATGTCGTAGGCAAAAACGCCTAGCATGGCGGCATCCAGGCCTGGGACGAAGAATGCGGCCACATTGAGCAGGTTCATTCCGGCATCGCGCCAATGCTCCAGGCGCGCTTTGCGTGCCTTGGCATCAGCATCGGCGGTAGGGACCGCGATCGTTCGGGCATCTGCCTTGACGCGTCTGATGTGGTCTCTGTAGAGCGCTGGCCAGATGGGGCTTTCCAGCCTGACCTGGGCGAAGTGAAGATTAGGATTGTCACGGGGCTTGCGCGCAGAGGCGCTTTGATCGAACAAGGCGTTTTCCAGCTTTTGGGTAAGTTCGACTTGCCTGCTCTTGTCCGCGAAGCTGATCAGGTGACGGCGGAACCGGGTTTGCACCAAGCGTTGGCGCAAGTGTGCGCCGGCCTTTTGCAAGGAGGCGTATTCCCGGACCGGATGCTCGGTATCCTGAGGAATGTAGAGGATACAGGGATTGATCCGATTGGCAGCGTTGGGGCCAATCAGCAGGACGTCATGTATCGGGATGCCGAACAGGCTGAAATGCCAGCAATGAAGCGGTTGTTCATCATAGCGTGGCGAACGTTCGTCGTTGCAGAGTTGGGTCAGAGCAGCCCCACCCTTGATCGTCAACAGGCCTTTGAGGTACGCGATCATTGCCTCGGTTTTGAGTGCCTGGCGTGTTGCGTCCATCCACAGTTGTTCGATCTCGGCTTTCCTGGGCCCCTCATAAACCGTTTGCAGGTGGTCCTGATAGCGCTGGCCCAGGTCTAGCGTTCGACAATGATCGATGAACGCGCTTGGCTCCAAGGGGAAGAGTGATGTGTCGTCGTTCGCGGCACGAGTCAGGGTGTCGAGCGGGCCACACTCGGCAGGCCCTTCGAAATTGTGCAGTGCTGCTTCCAGCAGAGAGCGCTTCTCTGGCGGCCCATCGGGGCGTGTGATCAGGGGTGGTTCTTCGCCCAGCGAAATTTCCAGGCCAGGTGGGTTCGTCAGGGTGGTGAACACCTTGTACGGCTGATGAACGTATTGGGCCTGGTCCACGTCGACACCCAGGCCCAGCCGCGCCTTGAGCAGTGGCTTGCAGAATTCGCTGATCTGCTTGAAGCCCTGGAGTGCGTCGCGCAGCGCCGCGAACCGGGCATCACGGCAGCCCATGAGTTGTTGCAAGAAGGCCTGGTCTTCTACACTGGCCGCGGCGTACCAACTGTAGGGCAAGCCCGTTTCATCCAGGTAGTCCTTGCGCAGGCTTTGCACGATGCGCCGGGTGTGATCGGGGTGCAGGGTGGTGGTCCAGGCGGGCAGGTTGCGCAGGATCTGAGCCTGGTGATAGGGCGTGGATGTCGTCATGGTTGAGCGCCTAGGGTAACAGGGAGGCATCAGTTGACAGCGCCCACTCCATCTGTGAGTGGTACATAGGTCAATCTGCAGGGTCGGTCCTGTGCATGCGAGGGTCGGGGGGAGAGCAGCGCGGGTGATGGGACTGCGACATGGTGGACTACGGCATCTTGTCAGGGAGAACTCCAATGCATTCGCTGTGCAGTCCCAAGGATCATTTGCTGGATCACGACGGCATTGAAATAGCAGTACGGACCTGGGGGGCCGAAGATGGCATCCCGGTGCTGGCCCTCCATGGCTGGCTCGACAACGCAGCCTCTTTCGAACGCCTGGGGCCGTTGCTTGAAGGTTGCTTCGTGGTTGCACCGGACCTGGTCGGCCACGGCCGTTCCGATCACCGCCGTCACGACAGTGGCTATTACCTGTGGGAGCATGCCGAGGACATGCTGGCGGTTACCGACAGCCTGGGCCTGTCGCAGTTTCACGTACTCGCCCATGGCATGGGTACCGGTATCGCCTCGCTGCTGGCCGCCATGACCAGCGGCATCGCCAGCATGATCTTCCTCGATGGCATCGGTGCGCCGTTCACCGTGGCCGAGGATGATCGCGTTCAGCACCTGGCGCGGGCCTATCGGCTCAAGCGGATGGTCCAGCGCAGCCAGTTGCAAGGTTTCGGCGAACCCGATGGCAGCCGGTTCGACAACCTTGAATGCGCGCTCGAACAACGGCGCAAGCGCCTGGATGGCGAGTTGAGCGAGGATGCCGCCCGGCTGTTGGCCCTGCGCGACCTGCTGCAGCTGGCCGACGGTTATTGCTGGCGTCACGACCCACGGCTGGTGCTGCCCGAACCGATGCCACTGACCGAGCGCGAGGCGTGCGACCTGCTGCGGGAAATCCGCTGTCCGTTGTACCTGATGTTCGGCAGGCAGGGCGCATTTAGCGGCAACGGTATCGAGCAGCGTCAGGCGGCACTGCCAAGCCAGGCCAAGGTCTCCTGGCACCCGGGTGGGCACCATTTCCACCTCGAGGCGCCGGACCGCGCGTTGGTCGATCAGATCCTGCGCATCCTCGCCCGTCATGAGGAGGGGCTGCTGCAGCGGCTGGTGAACGAATAGCGGGTTATGGTCAGCTTGACGGCGCCTGAGCTAAGGTGACGGAAACGTCAAGGAGACCCGATATGCGACCGTTCGCCATCAAGCACATCGACCACCTGGTGTTGCGGGTCACTGACCTGCAGCGCAGCGTGGCCTTTTACCGCGACCTGCTGGGATGCACGGTCAGCCGCGAGCGCCCGGACCTGGGTATGGTTCACCTGGCGACAGGCTCGGCGATGATCGACCTGGTAACGCTCGATGGCCCGCTGGGCCGGCCCGGCGGTGCGGCACCGGGGGCAGAAGGGCGCAACCTGCACCACTTCTGCCTGCGCATCGAACCGTTCGATGAACAGGCACTGACGGCTTACCTGCAGGCAGCTGGCGTGACGGTAGAAGCCGCCGAGAAACGCTATGGCGCCGAAGGCGAGGGGCTGTCGTTGTACTGCTTCGACCCCGATGGCAATCAGGTCGAACTCAAGGGCCCGGTCGAGGCGGCGGCATGACGCAGGTCAAGCGGTTCGCCCATGACTGGCGCCCCCTAGGGCGGGAACAGGCGGAGGTCGTGCTGGCCGAAGTGCAACGGTTTCTGGGGTGATTGCATCTAGAGCTGCTGGCAAGTGGATATTGCCGCAAAGCCGATTATGCTTCAGTTACCTTGCTGCGATCCGAGGCTGACCTCGTCGTGCTTCGCGCAACCAATGCTAGCCCTAGGGCCTGGGTGCGACGGTGAAATGGGTGTGAGGTACTCCGGCCTGCGATGACAACATGACGGAGGCAACCCATGGCGGTTCTCGACAGCGCGTCCACGGGCAGTAGCGCGCCCCAGCGTGGCATTACCAAGGAGGAGCGCAAGGTCATCTTCGCTTCTTCGCTGGGCACCGTGTTCGAATGGTACGACTTCTACCTATACGGCTCGCTGGCGGCGATCATCGCCAAACACTTCTTCGCCGGCGTCAACGAAACCACCTCGTTCATCTTCGCTTTGCTGGCCTTCGCCGCCGGCTTTGCCGTGCGGCCGTTCGGCGCCATTGTGTTTGGCCGCCTGGGTGACATGATCGGGCGCAAGCACACCTTCCTCATCACCATTGTCATCATGGGGCTGTCCACCGCGGTGGTCGGGCTGTTGCCCAGCTACGCGGCGATTGGCGTGGCGGCACCGATCATTCTGATCACCTTGCGGTTGCTCCAGGGCCTGGCATTGGGCGGTGAATACGGTGGTGCCGCGACCTATGTGGCCGAGCACGCGCCCAAGGGTCGGCGTGGCTTCTTCACGGCATGGATCCAGACTACCGCCACGCTCGGCCTGTTCCTCTCGCTGCTGGTGATCCTGGCCTGCCGCACCGTCATGGGCACCGAAGTGTTCGAGGCCTGGGGCTGGCGGGTGCCGTTCCTGCTGTCGATCCTGCTGCTGGCGGTTTCGGTGTACATCCGCATGCAGCTCAACGAATCGCCGGTGTTCCTGAAGATGAAGGCCGAAGGCAAAGCGTGCAAGGCGCCGCTGACCGAGTCGTTTGCCCGCTGGGACAACCTCAAGGTGGTGATCATGTCGCTGCTTGGCGGTACTGCAGGGCAGGCGGTGGTGTGGTACACCGGGCAGTTCTATGCGCTGTTCTTCCTGCTGCAAATGCTCAAGATCGACCCACAGACCGCCAACCTGCTGATCGCCGGCTCACTGCTGATCGGCACGCCATTCTTCATCTTTTTCGGCAGCCTGTCGGACCGCATCGGCCGCAAGAAAATCGTCATGGCCGGCTGCATCATTGCCGCACTGACCTACTTCCCGATCTTCAAAGCACTAACCGAGTACGGCAACCCGGACGTGTTCGTCGCCCAGGAGCAGAACCCGGTGGTGGTGGTCGCCGACCCTGGCCAGTGCGCGTTCCAGTTCGACCCGGTGGGGAAGGCCAAATTCACCAGTTCCTGCGACATCGCCAAGAGCCTGCTGGCCAAGCGGGCGATCCCTTACACCAACCAGGCGGCCGAGCCTGGCAGCGTAGCGCAGGTGCGCATCGGTGAACGGGTGATCCCGAGCTTCGATGGCAGCAGCCTGGCGGCCGCCGACCTGAAAACCCAGAGCGATGCCTTCACCGCGACCATGGGCGGTGCCTTGAAAGAGGCGGGCTATCCGGAAAAGGCCGACCCGGCGAAGATTCACTACCCGATGGTGTTGTTGCTGCTGACCCTCCTGGTGATCTACGTGACCATGGTCTACGGGCCGATCGCCGCCTGGCTGGTGGAGCTGTTCCCGGCGCGCATCCGCTACACCTCGATGTCGCTGCCGTACCACATTGGCAATGGCTGGTTCGGCGGCTTCCTGCCGACGGTGGCATTCGCCATGGTCGCGGCCACCGGGGATATCTACTACGGGCTGTGGTACCCGATCGTGATCGCGGTGATGACGGCGGTATTGGGGATCTTCTTCCTGCCTGAGACCAAGGATCGGGAGATCACCTAGGCAGGTCTGGCCTCTTCGCGGCTGCAGCCAGTCCTACAGCCGCGAAGAGGCCGGCATTTGTACAAGTCAGTCGAAATAGCCGCGCAGGGTGTAGGCGTAAGCGGTATCCACCCCCTTGGCCTCACCCCGGCTCCAGCGCTTCTTCAGTACGAACTCGAACGCCGGCTCGTACAACCCATCCCTGATCAGCGCCCCCGCCAGCACCTCGACGTCGTACCAGCCGTTGTCAAGCTCGATCATCGGCCGGCCCGGCACCTGATAGCGAGCCAGCAGGTCACCCAGCGTCTTGTTGGTGAAGTGCTGCAGGATGCGCCAGGTGTAGAGCATCACCACGCGGTTCTGGACCTGCAGCACGTAGCCGTTGCGCCGGTGCTTGAGGCGGCTGCCAGCTTCGAGCAGGGCCGGTGTGTAACCATCAAGGGTGAAGATGATGTGGTAGGGCAGGTTGTCGACCCCCGCCAGCGGTACCACCACGCCTTCGGCCACGGCCTTGTCACCGCTGTCGTTGCTGGTGAACTCACGGGCGAGGTCGTCGGACAGGTGATTGTCGTGTTTGAAGCGATCGAGCAGCTGGATATCGCCCAGCAGGAAGTAGTCGACCAGATCGTTGAGCACTTCGCTGAATTCGTGGCGCATCTGTTTTCCTTATTGTGGCGCACGGGATACAGCTGCAATGTAGCCAATGGCAGCCTCGGCTGCCATGGGCGCGGCTCAGTGTTTCTGGGCGATCTGGATCAGGTTGCCACAGGTGTCGTCGAACACCGCGACAGTGACCGGGCCCAGGTCGGTGGGCTCCTTGATGAACTTTACGCCGGCCCTGCATAGCCGGGCGTACTCGGCCTGGATATCGCGCACGCCGAACGAGGTGGCCGGGATGCCGTCCTGCCACAGCGCTTGCTTGTAGACTTTTGCAGCCGGGTGCACGTCAGGCTCCAGCAGCAATTCGACGCCGTCGGGGGCGTTGGGCGAGGTAAGCGTCAGCCAGCGATGCTGGCCCATGGGGATATCGTGTTTGGGCATGAAGCCGAGCACGTAGTGGTAGAAAGCCAGGGCCTTGGCCTGGTCGTCGACGAGGATGCTGGTGACAACAATCTTCATAGGCGCACACCGTTCCTGCGGGTCGTTACCTACCAGTAAAGACGCACTGGCTCAATTCACCAGCGAGGCGGCTTGTTGCCAAGGGCATTGGGCGACTGTTCCATGTGGGTGGACGCGGGCAACAGAAAAATTATGCTCAAGCCTTAGGCAAATCCTTCATCACCCGGCGGCCCGCTGAATCAGGCCACAAGGTAAAGTGACAGGAAAATATCAAGGCGCCCGCGAACGGCGCCAACGAGGTGCCTGTGGCTTCCTACACCCTGCGACAACTGAAGTATTTCGTCACCACCGTCGAGGCCGGCAGCGTCGCCGAGGCCTCGCGGCAGCTGTACATCGCCCAGCCGTCGATTTCCACGGCAATCAAGAGCCTGGAAGAAAGCTTCGGTGTGCAGCTGTTCATCCGCCACCACGCCCAGGGTGTGTCGCTGACGCCCAGTGGAAAGCGCTTCTATGCCAAGACCAAGTCGTTGCTGCAGATGGCCCACGAGTTCGAGCAGAACGCGCTGGCCGACAACGACACGGTGGCGGGGCAGATCGACATCGGTTGCTTCGAAACCGTGGCGCCGCTGTACTTGCCGCGGCTGATCGCCGGCTTTCGCGAGCGCTATCCGGGCGTCGATATCCGCCTGCGCGACGGTGAGCAGCAGGACCTGATCCAGGGCCTGACTGCCGGTACCTTCGACCTGGCATTTCTGTATGACCACGATCTGGACGGCACCATCGAGGCCGAGCCCTTGATGCCGCCGCAGAAGCCTTACGTGCTGCTGCCCGAGAAGCACCGTTTCGCCGGCCAGGCGCAGGTGTCACTGCGTGATCTGTGCCCGGAGCCGATGATCCTGCTGGACGTGGCGCCAAGCCGGACCTACTTCGTCAGCCTGTTCAACGAAATGGGCCTGACGCCGAACATCGTCTTCAGTTCGCCGTCGATCGAGATGGTGCGGGGGATGGTGGGGCAAGGGTTCGGGTTTTCGTTGCTGGTGACCCGGCCGCATTCGGCGTGCACCTATGACGGGCAGAAGCTGGTGACCATCGACATCGCCGAGCCGGTGGCGTTGTCGGGGCTGGCGGCTGCTCATTTGAAGCGGGTGCAGCTGACAAAACCTGCGCAGCTGTTTGTCGAGTTCTGCCGCGAAGAACTGGCCAAATTCTGAAAAAGCTTCGCGGGTAAACCCGCTCCTACAGGCCCAACGCAGGCCCTGCAGGAGCGGGTTTACCCGCGAAAGGGGCGCAGAGCGCCCCCAGCTACCTCAAACGGATCACTGCTGATCCGGTACCACCGCAATCACGTCGATTTCCATCAGCCACTCGGCCTGGGCCAAACCGGCCACCACCAGCCCGGTGGAGATCGGGAACACCCCCTTCAGCCACTTGCCGACTTCCTTGTACACCGGCTCGCGAAAGCGCGGGTCGGTGATGTAGGTGGTGGTCTTGACGATGTGCGACAGGTCGGAGCCGGCCTCTTCAAGCAGTTGCTTGACGTTCTTCATCGCCTGCTCGGTCTGCGCCTGCGGGTTACCCAGGCCGACCAGCTTGCCTTCGAAGTCGGTGCCGACCTGGCCGCGCACGTAGATGGTGTTGCCGGCCCGCACGGCCTGGCACAGGTCGTTGTCCAGGGTCTGGTTGGGGTAGGTTTCCTTGGTGTTGAACATGCGGATGCGAGTATGAGTAGGCATCAGAGGGCTCCGAGGGTGCTGACGTTGCTGATCGAATTGACTTGTTGCTCATCCGCATCGCGCTGGTCGCGATCGCGGTAGGCCAGGTAGGTGCGTTGCGTGGCGATATGGCCGGCGACGTGCTTGGCGTCGTGCCACACGCCCCAGATGAACGAGGAGCCACGGCGCGACAGCCAAGGCAGACCGAGGAAGTACACGCCCGGCTCGCGGGCGACGCCGCGCTGGTGCTGGGGCTTGCCGTTGGCGTCGAAGGTGTCGACCTGCAGCCAGCTGAAGTCCACGCCATACCCGGTGGCCCAGATGATGCTGGTGACGCCGGCCTGGGCCAGGTCCAGTTGCTGCAGCGGGTTGACCATGCAATCCGGGTCGGCCAGGCGCTTGCGCGCTTCGGGCTCTTGCGGCAAGTCCAGGCCGTTGCGCTCGATGTAGGCATCGGCGGCATCCAGCAGGGCCAGGTAGTTTTCGTCGCCGCGCTTGATGTTTTCGACCAGGTTGTCCTGGAAGCGTGCCACGCCGTTTTCGAACGACTGGGTCAGGCCGACCAGGGTCATGCCCTGGTGGGCGAGGGCGCGGAAGTCCACGGTGTGGCCGCCACGGGCGCCGCTGACGGCGATGGTCACGTGCTCACGGCCTGGCTTGGCGATTTCTGCATCCCACTCGCCCAGTACGCCCAGCCACCAGCAGAAGTCACGGTTGCGGTAGGCCCGCGGCGGGCGGTCGTGGGCGCCGACCGACAGGTACACCTGGCGCCCGGCGCGCATCAGCTCTTCGGCGATCTGTACACCGGAGGAACCGGCGCCTACCACCAGCACGGCGCCTTCAGGCAGCTGCTCGGGGTTGTAGTAGGCGGCGGAGTGGATCTGGTGCAGGTTGGCGTCTTTCGGCGCGATGGCCGGGATGACCGGTTTCTGGAACGGGCCCGTGGCGGCCACCACCCGGTTGGCGCGGATCACGCCTTCGTTGGTCTCGATGGTGAAGCCGGGGCGGTCGGCGTTGCGCACCACCTTCTTCACTTCGATGCCGGTGCGTACCGGCAAGTTGTACTTGCGCACGTACTGCTCGAAGTAGTCGGCGACCTGGTCCTTGCCGGCGAAGGCGTCGGCATCGAGGTTGAATTCCAGGCCCGGGAAGCGGTCGTGCCAGACCGGGCCGTTGGCCACCAGCGAATCCCAGCGGCCGGTGCGCCAGGCCTCGGCGATACGGTTGCGCTCCAGCACCAGGTGCGGTACGCCGAGCTTGTTCAGGTGTTCGCTCATGGCCACGCCGGCCTGGCCGGCGCCAACCACGAGGGTGTCGATTTCGATGTTGTTCAGTGTCATGTCCGAGCCCTTGTTCAGGCGGTTTTTGTCAGGTCGGTTTCGAGGACCGCCGTTGCCTGGGGCCAGACTAGGGATGCCTGGAAAATCGCGAAAATAGTATTTAGCTGGGGCTTGCCGATAAAACGGCGAAGGCCCCGATCTGCTTGGGCCAGACCGGGGTTTTCAAGGGTTTTCGTACGGTGTTGGCCGGCCTTAGTTTTTTCCTGTTCAAGGCACAGGAAAATGTTGGTTTCGTGGCCCTTGAGGTTCCGCCCAGAATGCTGGGCATCGCACAGAACAACAGGAGTTCCACCATGACCTTTTCCATCATCGGTCGCTGTCAGGAAACCGGCCAGGTCGGTATTGCCATCAGCTCGTCGAGCATCGCCGTGGGCGCCCGCTGCCCGTGGGTGCGTGCCGGCGTCGGCGCCGTGTCCACCCAGAACATCACCTTGCCGGCCCTCGGCCCGCAGATCCTCGATGCCCTGGAGCAGGGCCAGTTGCCACCCGCGGCCGCGCTGGACCGGGTGCTCAGCGCCAATGGCTGGAGCGAGTATCGCCAGGTCACGGTGATCGACAGCCAGGGCCAGGTGGCACTGTTCACCGGCAAGGAGGCGCTAGGCGTGCATAACGCCGTGGCGGGCGAGCAGTGCGCCGCCGCTGGCAACCTGTTGTCCTCGCTGCAGGTGATCGAAGCCATGGTGCAGGCTTTCGAAGACGCCGGCGGGCATCTGGCTGACCGCCTGTTGGCGGCCATGCATGCGGCGATGGCCGCCGGTGGCGAGGCCGGCCCGGTGCATTCGGCGGCGCTCAAGGTCGCTGGTGAGCTGACCTGGCCGTTGGTGGACCTGCGTGTGGACTGGGCGGAGGAAGACCCGATCGGTGTACTCGATGGCCTGTGGCAGGCCTATCGCCCGCAGATGCAGGATTATGTCACCCGCGCCCTCGACCCTACCGCCGCGCCGAGCTACGGGGTGCCGGGCGATGAATGAGTTCAGCAGCCGCGCCTTGCTGGAGCGGCTGATCGGCTTTGCCACGGTCAGCCGCGACTCCAACCTCGAGCTGATTGCGTTCATTAGCGACTACCTGGCCAAGCTTGGTGTGGAATGCGAGCTGTTCCATAACCCGGAAGGCACCAAGGCCAACCTGTTCGCCACCATTGGCCCAAAGGATGTCGGCGGCGTCGTGCTGTCCGGGCACACCGATGTAGTGCCGGTGGACGGGCAGGCCTGGACGCTGCCGCCCTTCGCCCTGACCGAGCGCGACGGGCGCCTGTATGGCCGTGGCACCGCTGATATGAAGGGGTTCATTGCCTCGGTGCTGGCAGCCGTGCCGGCGTTCATCGCGCAACCGCTGCGCATGCCGGTGCACCTGGCGTTCTCCTATGACGAGGAAGTCGGCTGCCTGGGCGTGCGCTCGATGCTGGCTGCACTGGAGCAGCGCCCGCACAAGCCGCGCCTGTGCCTGATCGGCGAGCCTACCGAACTGAAACCGGTGCTTGGGCACAAGGGTAAGTTGGCGATGCGCTGCGAAGTGCATGGCGCGGCGTGCCACTCGGCGTACGCCCCTTACGGGGTGAATGCCATCGAATACGCCGCGAAGCTGATCGGCAAGCTGGGTGAGATCGGTGAGACCCTGGCCTCGCCGGCGCACCACGACGAACGCTTCGATCCGCCGTTCTCCACGGTGCAGACCGGGGTGATCAAGGGGGGCAGGGCACTGAACATCGTGCCGGAGGAATGTGCGTTCGATTTCGAAGTGCGTGCGCTGCCGGGGTTCGAAGCCCAGGCAGTGGCCGACCAGTTGCTGACCTACGCCGAGGCCGAGTTGCTGCCACGCATGCGCAAGGTCAACGCTGGCAGTGCAATCCGCCTGCAACCGTTGAGTGCGTATCCGGGGCTGGCCACGCCGGCCGATAGCGAGGCGGCGCGCTTGGTGGCATTGCTCAGTGGCTCCGATGAATTTGGCACCGTGGCGTTTGGCACCGAAGGTGGTCTGTTCGACCAGGCGGGCATTCCGACCGTGGTTTGCGGGCCGGGCAGCATGGACCAGGGGCACAAGCCAGATGAGTTCGTCAGTGTCGAACAAATGCAAGGTTGTGATGCGATGTTGCTGAGGTTGGTGGATCACCTCAGGCAGGCATGAGGGTGCTTGCCTCTTCGCGGGTACGCCCGCGAAGAGGCCCTCAGCTGGTAGTGTCAGATTTCAATCGCCCCGCTGACCAACCCATACACCGCGATGATGGCACCCAGCACTACCACCGCGAACACAGCCCGCTCGAAGCCGTTGAACACCTGACGTTGCTGCTCCCTGCGCGCTTTGATGTATAGCAGCGTCCCCGGCCCATAGATCACGGCCGAGAGCAGCAGATACTTCATCCCTCCTGCCCAGACCATCAACAGCGCGTAGGCCGTCGCCAGCACGGCGATCAGCAGATCCTTGCCACGCTCCCGTGCATCGTTCTCATAGGTCTCCCGGCTCGACGCCAACTTCAACGCATAGGCCGCCACCAGCAGATACGGGATCAGCGTCAGCGAGCTGGTGAGCTCCAGCGCCAGGGTGAAGGCATACTCGGTAAACCAGGTCAGCAACAGGAACAGCTGCACGAACAAGGTGGTCAGCCATAGCGCGGCCGAGGGTACCTGGTGCGGGTTCTCACGGGTGAGAAAGGCCGGCATGGCCTGGTCGTGGGCTGCGCTATACAGCACCTCGGCGGCCAGCAGCGTCCACGAAAGATAAGCACCGAGCACCGAAATGATCAGCCCGATGCTGATGAAGATCGCCCCCCAACGCCCGACGATGGCCTCCAGCACACCAGCCATCGACGGTTGGCGCAAGCCGGCCAGCTCCGGGCGCAGCATCACGCCGTAACTGAGCAGAGTGATCAGCACCAGCAGGCACAGTACGCCGATGAAGCCAAGCACCGTGGCGATGCCGACATCACGGCGATTGCGTGCATAGCGCGAATACACGCTGGCGCCTTCGATGCCGAGAAACACGAACACGGTGACCAGCATGGTGCTGCGCACCTGCTCGAACAGCGATTCCGTTGGCGGGAGCATCTCGGCGGCGGCATGCCCGACCCGGCCATAGTCATCCAGGTGAGCCAGGTCTACGGCCGGGCCTGCGCCTGCAGTACCCCAGAAATTCAGCGTGAACAGCTCGGTATCGAAGGCGGTAATGATCACCACGAGGAACACCAGAATCGGGATCATCTTCGCCACCGTGGCGATGCTGTTGATCACCGCAGCCTGCTGTACGCCGCGCAGTACCAGGAAGTGGAAGGCCCACAGCAGCACCGAGGAGACCGCGATGGCGGCCACCGTGTTGCCTTCGCCGAACACCGGGAAAAAGGCGCCGAGGGTGGATTTGATGAGGATGAAGTAGGAAACATTGCCAATGCAGGTGCCGGCCCAGAAGCCGAACGCCGAGGCAAAGCCCAGGTAGCTACCGAAGCCGGCGCTGGCATAGGCGTAAATTCCCGAATCGAGGTCGGGACGGCGGCGGGCCAGGGTCTGGAACACGAAGGCAAGCATCAGCATGCCGAAGCCGGCGATGCACCAGGCGATGATTGCGCCCAGCCCGCCCGTGGCACGGCCGAAGGTGGCCGGGAGGGAAAAGATGCCCGCACCTATCATGGAGCCGACGACCAGGGCGGTGAGCGCCCAAACGTTCAGTTTGCCTTCTGTTGCGGTGGTCATCGGGCTCGCCCTCCGTTGCGCTGAAGGGTTGAGTAAAGACCGAGGGTAGAGGGTGTGCCAGCGGGTCGTGGGCTGTAGGTGCGGAATTATCGGGATGTCGAACCGACGCGAAGGGGCCGCAGCGCGGCCCCCAGCAATGTTAGAAAGTGGCCTTGACCTGCAGGCCAACCACCAGCGCGTTGTCGATGTCCTTCCCGGAGAACGCACCCGGTTCGATGATGTATTGCACATCCGGGCGCAGGTTCAGCCACGGCGTGGCCTGGTAGCCATAGCTCAGTTCGATGAGTTGCTCGGCATTGTCGATGTTGGGGAATGGCTGCCCGGCATTGAAGGCGGCATCCTCCTGTACATCGCGGCTACGCGGGTTCGGCACGGCGCGGCCATAGCCCAGGGCCACGGTATCGCGCGGGCGGCCTTCGAACGGCTTGTACAGCACCACGCCGGCGCCATACCACTTGGTGAACGGCGAGGCGGCCTCGCTCGACGCCGAGTACTGGCCAAAGGCATGCAGACTGCGGCCCGGCGAGCCGGCGTCATTCCATACGGCCTGATCGACCAGCAGGTAGTGGCCACCGCGACCGGACACTTTCTTGTCACTGTCGACGCGCTTCACGTCGGAGCTGTCGTAGTAGTAACCCAGCTTGTACTCGCCCGGCAGTTCGCCCTGCAGCTTGTACACCAGTTCCACGGGCACCACGGTACCGGTGGTGTGCTTGGGGCCCAGGTGCCAGGCACGGCTGGAGTTGCCGTTGCTTTCGGGGTCGACGTTGAACGCCGCCACGCGCAGCTGCCAGGACGGTGACAGGTCGTACTTCACGCGCAAACCGAGGTGGGCGTTGGGGTAGTTGGTCCAGCCGCTGCCGCCGGACATGTTCAGCGGGTGGCCGCAGAAACCGGCGTTCATGAAGTTGCAAAGGATGCCGCTGTCCAGGCCGCCGAGGTCGTTGCCCATGGCCATGTAGCCGAGCTTCACGTTGAGTGCCGGGGTGAACAGGGTGCGCTCGTAGCTCAGCTCGGTCAGGCGGGTGTACAGGCCACCGTAGTTTTCCTGGATCGGCAGGCGGTTGCCGACCAGGTCTTCCGAGGCGCTGTTGCCGCGGCGGTCGTTGATGGTCAGCTGGACCTTGCCGCCGTTTTCCAGCCCGTACAGTTTCGACAGGTCGAACTGCGCGCCGAGCTTGATGTTCTGCGAGTAGCGCGCCGAGCGGTGCAGGCCGCCGTGGGCGTTGTAGGCGGTTTCACCGCTGTAGTCGCCGGTAATCTTGACGCCGTCTTCTTCGAGCTGATGACGCAGGCCGCCCCAGTCACCGGTCATGGTGCTGCGGTTGAGCAGGTCGCCGTCGGCCAGGGCAGGGGTGCAGGCCAGGGCCAGCAGCAGGGTTGGGGTGATGCGGATAACGGATGGCATTGCTGTGTCTCGTGTTGTTTTTGGGGCCTATTCGCGGGTGAACCCGCTCCCACAAGGGCTGCACCATCAGCATGGGCAGCGTAGGTCCTGTGGGAGCGGGTTCACCCGCGAACGGAGCGACGCGGTCTTACGGCAGGGCGTAAGAAATCACATAGTCGCCACGATCAGTCGACTGGCGCGCACCGCCAGCGGTGATCACCACGTACTGCTTGCCGGTTTTCGGCGAAACGTAGGTCATCGGGCCACCCTGGCTGCCGACAGGCAGGCGGGCTTTCCAGATTTCATTACCGTTGCTGCTGTCGTAGGCGCGCAGGTAGAAGTCCTGGGTGCCAGCGATGAATACCAAGCCGCCTTGGGTCGACAGGGTACCGCCGAGGGTTGGCAGACCGATCTTGATCGGCAGGTGCATGCGGATGCCGAGCGGGCCGGTGTCCTCAACGGTGCCGACCGGTACCTGCCAAGCGATCTGGCGGGTCTTCATGTCGATCGCGGTCAGGGTGCCGAATGGCGGAGCCTGGCACGGAATGCCAGCCACCGACAGGAAGCGGTTCTTGTTCACCGCATAGGGGGTGCCCTTGAGCGGTACAGCGCCCATGCCGGTGTTCAGTGCTTCACCACCGGAGGCTGCGTCGCCCTTGTTCTGCGACGGGATCATCTGGATCCACAGGCCCAGGCGCATGTCGTTGACGAAGATGAAGCCATGCACCGGGTCGGTGGAGAGGCTGCCCCAGTTCATGCCACCCAGCGAACCTGGGAAGCTCAGCGACAGGTCGGTGCCCGGCGCGGTGTACAGGCCGTCGTAGCGCATTTTCTTGAAGTCGATGCGGCACAGCAGCTGGTCATACGGAGTGGCACCCCACATGTCCGATTCGCTCAGCGTCTGCGCGCCGATCTGTGGCATGCCTACCGATTTTGGCTGAGTCGGGGAGTACGGCTCGTTAGGGATGTTGCTTGGCTTGACCGGCACTTCGTCGACCTGGGTCAGCGGTTTGCCGGTGGCGCGGTCAAGCACGTAGATCTGCCCGGCCTTGGTGCCGATCACTACCGCAGGCACGGACTTGCCGTCGTCCTTGGTGAAGTCGATCAGGCTCGGCTGCATCGGCAGGTCGAAGTCCCAGAGGTCGTTGTGCACGGTCTGGAATACCCACTTCTGGTTGCCGGTGGTGGCGTCCAGGGCCAATACGGACGCGCCGTAGGTGTGGTCCAGCTTGTTGCGTTCAACACCATAGATGTCGGTGGATGACGAGCCCATTGGCAGGAACACGGTGTTCATCGCCGGGTCGTAGGACATCGGTGCCCAGCTGTTCGGGGTGCTGCGCACGTAGGTGCCGCCATCGGCTGGCGCCTTGCGGTCTTCCGGGTTGCCCGGGTCGAAGGCCCAGCGCATTTCACCGGTGATCACGTCGAAACCACGGATCACGCCGCCTGGCATGTCGGTCTGGACGTTGTCGGCGACGCGGCCGCCAACCACCACGGTGGTGCCGGCCATCAATGGTGCGGAGGACAGCTGGTAGAAGGAGTCCGGCACGTCACCCAGGCCAGCCATCAGGTTGACCTGGCCGTTGTTGCCAAAGCCCTGGCAGAACTCGCCGTTGTCGGCGTCGACCGCAATCAGGCGGCCGTCGATGGTGTTGGTCAGCAGGCGACGCTGGCAGTTGGCACCGGCTGCAACGCTACCGCCGGTGATTGGCGAGCTGTTCGGCTGGGTCGGCTGGGCGATGGCGGCGGTGGCGTCGAAGTACGCCATGCCACGGCAACGCTGCCAGACCTTGGACTGGGCGTTGATCTCGTTCTTCCACAGCTCTTTGCCGGTGTCGGCGTCGAGGGCGATCAGGTTGTTGTGCGGGGTGCAGATGAACACCTTGTTGCCGACCTGCAGCGGGGTCAACTGGTCTTCAGCGCCGTTGCCGTCACTGATGGCGACGTCACCGGTGTGGTAGGTCCAGGCTACTTTGAGCTTGTTGACGTTGTCACGGTTGATCTGGTCGAGCGCGGCGAAGCGGCTGCCACCTTCGGTGTTGCCGTAGTGGGCCCAGTCCTTCTGCTCCTTGCCGGCTTCGACCGGGGTCATGCCCGGGCCTTTGCCGGTGGGGGCAACGCTTGGGTGGGCGACGAACATGTTGCCGGCGGCGATCACCAGCACCACGGCCAGCGCGCCGGCGATGCCATAGGCACCGCGGCCGGCGCTGGCGCCGTTGGCACGGGCGAGCATCGGGTAGACCAGCGCCACCACCATGCCGATCGCGCCGAACATGAACAGGCGCGAGAACAGTGGCCAGAACACCAGGCCGGCGTCGATCAGTGCCCAGATGGCGGTGCCGAGCAGGAACGCGGCGTAAAGCCAAGCGCCGGCTTTTTTGCGGCGGGCGATGAGAATACCGGCGATGGCCATGGCCAGGCCGCCGATCAGGAAGTACCAGGAACCGCCCAGGCCGGCGAGCTTGATGCCGCCAGCAGCCAGGAGGAGGCCAAGCAGAGCGACGATGACGCCCAGGCCGACCAGGATGATGTTTGTGGCGCCAGAGGCGCGCGGTGTTTCGTTCATGCCAGGGATCTCAGCAGGTGGAATGCGCGCAGTTTAAGCCCTTAGCTTGCTAATTAACAAGTTGGTACATAATTTTGTGGGGCTGATTGTCGCAGGGCCGAACTTGCCGGAACGTGGCTATAAGCCTAGATCGTGCTAGGAAATTTGCAGTAAATAGGCGGTTAAGCGTTGTTTGGATTTACCTGCGATTTTCGACTTTTGTTCCAAGAGGCGGGCGTGGCATTTGGACGTACCTGCACAGCTGGCAGTCTCAAGTCCAGTTGCCATGCCGGTTGCAGGCCTCAGTCAATAGTCAGGTTGTCAATGATGATCTGGTCTCCCCAGCCTCCCTGGACCCTAAGGATACTAGGCGCATCCACCTCGATCTCCACGCGGCCGAAGCGCAGAGGGCCGCTGTCATCGTCTTCAAGCAGCTGGGTCTCATGCCCGGTGTTCAGGTCGACTACAGCGCATGTCGCATCGCAACCCCAGGAGAACGCCAGCTTGCGTTTGCCGCTCGAACCTTCGACGGCATCCACAGGAATGTCCACGGCCAGGTTGACGAGTAGATAATTGCCGGCAACCTGCTCAGTGTCATGCCTGACGTTGCTGATTTCGACGTGCTTTGACAGCGCGGTAGAAAAGCCAAGCCCGCCAGAGACCACATCAAGGGGTTGCCCGGTTGGCAGGTCTTCGAAGTCCACACGGTAATGGGCAATGCCCGGGCCGACTGCCTGGTCACCTTCCAGGTAACTGATCACGGTCGTTGAGTCCGGAGTGCGAGGCAGCGCCAGACGTATCAGTGGCAGTACTTCCCCGTATTGCTCGTGGTAGCGGGCCTGGTCGTATCTGGCTTTGGCCCGAGACTGAAGGTTTTTGGTCGGATAGAAAAAGGAGTGGATAGGCAGCGTAGCGCCTTTACCGATTTCCCACGTTGAAAGCATCAACTCGTTGAATACTGCACGGGCCGAACCGGTACGGCCTTGGTGAGCATCAATCGATGCCTTGAACCAGGACGCCGTCGGGCCCGCACCGTCTCGCACGTCCCAGCCACAGATGTTTTCCATCGGGCCTTGCTGGTACTTGTTCAGCCAGGTTGGGGCATCGTTGATGCCAAGGTTCTGGCAGGTATCGGTGTCGGCAACACCTGTGAGCGGACCACAGCCTTGCAGGGTGGGCCGGTTCCAGGTCAAGGCATTGGTCGGGAAGCTGCAGAGAACCTTGATGTCTCGGATCTTGTCTTCTGGAATGGTCTGGTTTGGATACAGGATAAAGCCGTTCCAGTTTTCCCAGGTCGAAGTGAAGGTTTGATCGCTGCGTAACCAGGAGAATGAAACCCCGCCCAAGGTAATCGCGCCGGGACTGGGGTCCCAGGGTAGAAAATCCGGGTTACTATCGGTGGCCCGCAACATGATGCCGCTGCACAGGTGTGCGGGTTTGTCGGGGCCACCGCATTGTGCTGGCGTGGCGTCGTACCAGTCCTTCAGCTGACGGGCCGCGGCCGGCCCTTTGCTCGCCAGTTGCCCAGGTAGCTGCCATGGCTGGCCGGTGATCTGGCTGATGCGTACTTGTGCCGGTTGGGTAGGCGTGGCGCTGTTGCTGCGGTCATGACTGGGGGGGCTGGGCATGCATCCCGATGACAGCAGTAGAAGAGATAATAGTGTTGCGATGCGCATGTTCAATGCCTCAATCGATCCACAGCGTGTGGCTTGAGTCATGCAGTTGAATCATTGCCCACTCGAAGCCTGTTAAGGCATGCGCAATTGGCGAAGGCGGATGTTTTTGCCATGTTCTAAGCGCCTTTTTGGCACGCTGGCGCAGTATTGAGGCGCGATTCGGGACCGACAACTGGCAGAAATACCAGGTAGCTGCAAGTAATGCAGCGGGCTGGTGTGAAGAAAGAGCCAGGATGTCAGGACGTGGGCCATGGCGCGCTGCGGTCGTAGAACACGGCCAGCCAGAGGGTTGAGGTGCCGTGGGCAGTCCATTCCACCCGATGCCGGCAATGCGCCGGAATGTCCAGGCAGTCGCCAGGCACCAGCAAGCGGGTGTGGTTCTCATGCTCAAGGCGCAGCCCGGCGCTGCCGGTCAGCAACAGGATCCATTCGCCTTCGGCCTGGTCGTACCAGTAGCCGGGCGGGCTGGCCTGGCCGCAGGAGACGATGCGTTCGATGCGCAGGCCAGGGCGTTGCAGCAGTTCATCGACCCGCTCGGCAGCCGCTGGGTCGCAGAGGGGCAGGGCATTGAGCAGATTGGTAATCGTCATTGGAAGTTCTCGCTCGGGTGAAGGTGCTTCCACTATGGACCTGATCGCTCTGCTGTGCGCTTCTTGACCGGCCTCGTCGTTTGTAGGACTGTTCCGAGATTTGAGAATCGGGGTACGTATGGACAAGCTCCTGGCGATGAAGATGTTCACCGCGACAGTCGATGCCCAGGGCTTTTCCGCAGCGGCGCGCAGGCTCGGCGTAGCCACCTCGTCGGTGACGCGCCTGGTCGATGCGCTGGAGGCGGAACTCGGCACCACCTTGCTCAACCGCTCAACGCGCCAGGTCAGCCTGACCGAAGGGGGCGCACGCTACTATGCGCGGGCACGGGAAATCTTCGACGCACTGGAGGAAGCCGATGCCAGCGTCGCCGACCGTGGCGACGAGCCGGTCGGTGTGTTGCGCCTGTGCCTGCCGGTGGAATTCGGCCGTCGCGTGATCGCACCGCACCTGGGGCCATTCCTGGCAAAGCATCCCTCATTGGAGCTGGACATCGACATGAGCGACCGGCTCGATGACCTGCTCGACGGCCGCTACGATCTGTCCATTCGCCTCGGTGACCCGTCACCGAACGACGAGCTGGTGTGTCGGCAACTCGGCCGCTTCCAGCGCTGGCTGGTGGCAAGCCCCGATTACCTGGCTGCGCGTGATCCGCTGTTGCACCCCGAGCAACTGCTGCAGCATGCCTGCCTGCGTTTTCGCTATGGGCAAAAAGCACGCGCCTGGCGCCTGCAGCGGGCTGATGAGGCACTGGAGCTGGAAGTGAGCGGGCCGCTGCGCAGCGCCAATGCCGACCTGTTGCGTGAAGCGGCGCTGGCCGGCAGCGGCATCGCCTTGCTGGCCGACTGGCTGGTAGGCGAGGATGTCGCGGCCGGGCGCCTGCAACGGCTGTTCGCGGACTGGCAGGTCAGCCCCGGCACCGCCAACGACAGTATCAATGCCTTGTACTTGCCCAACCATCGCGGTTCACGCCGGGTCAACGCGTTCATCGGCTTTTGCGAAACCTTGCTCAAGCCTTGACCCGCTGCCGTTGCGCCTGGCGCAAAGCCCTGTTGCGCCCAGGCTGGATTCTCTCGCTGGCAAGTGCCCGGTAAGGTGCCAGGCATATTCCAACCCGATGCCGAGGTACCTCGCATGAATTCCTCCCTAGCTGCTGCCCAGCCAGCCCATGCCGGCCTGAGCCGTGCCCTGGTCGCGCTGCTGGCGTTCTGCTGTGGCGCGATTGTCGCCAATATCTATTATGCGCAGCCCATCGTCGGGCTGATCGCCCCAGACCTGGGCCTGTCCACCGAGCACGCCAGCCTGATCGTGTCGCTGACCCAGCTGGGCTACGCGCTGGGTTTGCTGCTGCTGGTGCCGCTGGCCGACCTGGTGGAAAACCGCCGGTTGATGATCATTACCGCCGTGCTCGCCTGCGTCAGTCTGCTGCTGGCAGGAACCAGCAGCAGCGGCCAGGGGCCGCTGTTCCTGGCTTATGCCTTGCTGATCGGTTTCAGTTCGGTGGCTGTGCAGATGCTCATTCCGTTGGCAGCGCACCTTGCGCCCGAGCAACAGCGCGGGCGGGTGGTCGGCAACATCATGGGGGGGCTGCTGCTGGGGATCCTGCTGGCGCGGCCGCTGTCGAGCCTGGTCGCCGACCACTTTGGCTGGCGCACGGTGTTCATCGGAGCAGCGGGGCTGATGCTGGCAATCATCCTGTTGCTGGCGCTGACCTTGCCGCGCCGGGTGCCTGAGCACAAGGCCAGTTATGCCGGGCTGATGCTGTCGTTGGTGGCCCTACTGCGCCAATACCCGGTGCTGCGTCAGCGCTCGCTGTACCAGGCCTTGATGTTCGCAGCGTTCAGCCTGTACTGGACTGCGGTGCCGCTGGCCCTGGCTGGCGAGCATGGCCTGTCGCAAAGCCAGATCGCCTTGTTCGCCCTCGTGGGCGCGGTCGGTGCCATCGCCGCACCGATGGCGGGCCGCCTGGCCGATGCCGGCCATGCCCGTGCCGGTTCGCTGCTGGCGCTGGTGCTGGCGCCGGCGGCGCTGCTGATGGGGCTGACCACGCCCGGCTACAGCGTGATCGGTCTAGGGCTGACCGGGGTGCTGCTGGATTTTGCGGTGCAGATGAACATGGTCATCGGCCAGCGCGAGGTGTATGCACTGGACCCGGCCAGCCGCGGGCGGCTGAATGCGCTGTACATGACCAGCATCTTCCTTGGCGGTGCAGCAGGGTCGGCGGTGGCCAGTGCGGTGTTTGCCCAACAGGGTTGGCACGGTGTGGCGCTGGTGGGGGCAGCTCTGCCGGGCTTGGCTCTGGTGGTCTTCCTGCTGGCTTCACGGCGAGGTTAGGAAATTAACGGCCCAGCGGCAAGGCCACGCCAATCAACGCGAACAGGCTGCCGCAGCAGCGATTGAAGCCCTTGCCGCCCTTGGCCAGCCATGGCCGGATACGAAACGCCAGGCGCGCCAGCACGTATTCGACCACGCACTCCACGCTGGCGAAGGTCGCTGCCATGATCACGAACTGCAGCAACAGCCCGCGTTGCGGGTCGATGAACTGTGGCAAGAAAGCCCCATAGAACAACAGCACCTTAGGGTTGGCGATAGCAGACAGCAGGCCTTGGCGGCACATCCCCAGATTGCTCAGGCGAGCACCGCGTTCGGTCATCTCCAGATGCAGGGCAGGGCTGCGCCAGAGCTGAATGCCCAGCCACACCAGATAAGCGCCACCGACCCACTTGAGCACGGTCAGTACAGAAGCCGACGTTTGCAGCAGCGCCGTCAGCCCGAACATCGCCAGGGCAATCAGTGCACTGAAGCCGAACACCCCGCCGACGATGGTGAACAATGTACGGCGCGCACCATACAGTGCGCCGTGGGTCAGGGCCAGCAGGCTGTTCGGGCCGGGGGTCAGCGACAGGCCCATGCTTGCCAGCAGGTAGATGAACCAGGTATCCAGAGCCATGAGGTGCGTCTCAGTTGTTCACGAGCGGTCAGTCTACGCGACGGCACTGCATGAGTGCTTCACGCTCCTGCAGGGTCATTGCGGCGTGCCAAACAAACCGGTCCAGTAGATGCCCGCATCGCTCTTCGGGTCCACCGCATAGGCCGCGCCCATTTCGCGGAAGTCCGGGTTCATCAGGGTGGCACAGTGGCCCGGGCTGTCCATCCAGCCGTCCACTACCTTCTGTGCCGTGTCACGCCCTGCAGCGATGTTTTCGCCAATTTGCCGATACAGATAGCCGGCCAGCTCTGCCCGGTCGCCCGGGGTGCGCCCTTCCTTGTCGAGATGGTCGAAGAAGTTCTGGTTGGCCATGGCCCGCGTATGATTCGCCGCCACACCCGCCAGCGCAGTATTCCAGCTCAACGCCGGTGCTGCGGGGAATGGCTGGCCGCCGCATTGGTGTGGCGCTTTGCGCGCACTGTTGATGGCCTGCAGCAGCTTCTGCCCTTCGGCCTGCCAGTCGCCCAGGCGCCCGCTGAGCAAGGGCCGGGCCAGCACGATGCGCCAGTCGCGGCCTTCCTGGCTGACGCCGATATCGACGAACTGCGGGTCGAGGACCACCTGGCAGAAGCTCTCCTTGACGGCATTCATGGCCGCATTTGCATCACGTGGGCCAGACAGGCTGATCGCCTGTACGTTGACCATCGGGTAGGCAGCGCGGCTCATGGCTTGCTGCAGGTCGCGAGTGCCTTCCGGCGACAGCGCCAGGCGCGTGTCGCTGTTGAGCGGCGGCAGTTCCACCGACACCTCGTCACCGCAGCGCTGGGCCTGGCTGCGGTAGGTGTTGATCGAATCGATCAGCTGCGCCTCTTCGCCAGTGACGGCCAGGGCCCCGGTCGACAGGACCAGGCCCAGCGACAAGGCGGCAATGGATGACAGGACGCGCATGTGGATCTCCCTGTGACTGGCAGCGTCTTGGTATGCGCTGCTCATCCTACACAAGCCCGAGGCTTTTGGCCCCGGTCTCGTGCAAAGCAATTAAACGCCGGCAAAGACTTGCAAGCGGCAAAAGAGGGAGTAGACCGGTGAGCGTCAGAAAAGTGCAATGGCCGCTCAACGCGCCAGTGCCTGGTTTGGCTTGTAGAACAGAAAGTGCCGGGTCTCGGCCGTCTTGCGATACGCCTTGGCCCAGTCCGGATGCACGTTACGATCGTGGAAATACAGCGCGCCCCCGGTCGGGTCCTTGAGCTGCTGGTTCAAGGCCTTGCGGGCGATTTCCTTGGCCACGTCGTAGCGCTGCGCTTCCTCGACCTGGTCGGGGCGCCCGTCGCACCACCAGGAAAACTGGCAAGCCTTGGACTCCACGCCCTGCTTGACCACGCCGCAGATGGTGTCGGGGAAGCCGTCATGGCCCAGCCGGTTGAGCACCACGCTGGCCACCGCGCTCATGTCCTGGGCGTCGGCGCCCTTGGCTTCCCAGTAGAGGGTCCGTGCCAGGCAGGTAATGCTGTCGTCCATCGGCGCCTGGCCGGCCGGGTCCACTGCCTGCACCTCGCCAGGGGTAATGGTCTCGGTCTTTTTCGGCGCTGGAGCATCTTCCACCACCTTTTTTTCCAGTTTTTCTGCCTTCTCTTCGGCGACGGCGGCCTTGGCACTTTCGGCGGCATGCAAGGGGCCTGCGAGCAGGGCGGTCAGGCCGATCACCATCCACGAGAGGCGCATGGGCGAATTTCCGAAGTGTGGGCTGAGTCACAGTCTAGCCAAGCGGATTCACTTCAGCGCAAGCATTATCACCAAAGGCAAGGTCACGGCGGCAAGCACGGTCTGCAGGGCGATGATGGTGGCCATCAGCGGCGCGTTGCCACCCATCTGCCGCGCCATCACATAGGACGATGAAGCCGTCGGCAATGCCTGGAACAGCACGGCCACGACCGCCGCTTGGCCACTGAGCCCAAGCAGGCGGCACAGGCCCCAGGTGGTCAGCGGCATGACCAGGAACTTGAAGGCCGATGCTGCCAGCAAGGGGCGCACTTGTTGGCCGAGGCTGGCGCCGCCGAGCGCGGCACCCACGCACAGCAGGCCCAGGGGCAGTGCGGCCTGGCCCAGCGCCTTGACGGTGGGCTCCAGGCCTGCCGGTAGCCCCAGGCCGCTGACCCGTAGGAACAGGCCCCCGGCACAGCCGACGATCAGCGGGTTGGCGAAGATGGCCCGCAGCACGGTCGCGGGTGAACTGTGGCGTGCACTGAAGCGGGCGAATACCAGCACGCAGAGCAGGTTGACCAAGGGTACGATGGCCGCGTTGGCCACGGCTGCCAGGGCAATCCCGGCGCTGCCGTAGAGGCCGGCGGCGAGGGTGGCGCCGATGTAGTTGTTGAAGCGCACGCCGCCCTGGAATACCGAGGTGAAGTCAGCGCCTTCGTGGTTTGCCGCGCCCTGGTACAGCAACAGCAGCACGGCGCCCAGCAAGGTCGAAAGCATCAATACGCCAACCATGCCCAGCACCGGCACGCCATCAAGGTTGGCCGTGGCCAGGCCATGCAGGAACAGCGAAGGCAGCAGCACGTAGTAGCTCAGGCGTTCGGCACCGGGCCAGAACGACTCGGCGAGAAAGCCGCGCACACGCAGGAAGGTGCCCAGCGCGATCAGCAGGATGATGGGCACCAGCGTGGTCAGCAGCAGGTGGAGCATGGGTGTCATTCCGTGGTCGGGTACGGCCACAGGTTAGCGTGGCTGACCGATAGGGAAAAACGTTGATTTCTGCAGTGACTGTTGAGAAAAATTGCACATTCAGGCGTCCATGGCCGTCCTCAGCACGGCAGTCAGATGCCGCCGCTGGCTCTTCTCGTGTTCCAGCAACACCACCCGCCGTACCAGCTGCGGCTCGCCAAATGGCAGGCAGGTGGCGGCGGGCAAGCGTTGCAGGTCGTCATCGGCCATGGGGATGATCGCTACACCCAGCCCCATCACCGCCATGCGTGCCAGCGCTTCCTGGCTGTCCAGCTCCATCTGTTCGCTGACCTGCAAATGCTGGCGGCGAAGCTCCTGCTCGATCTGCCGCCCGGCCCAGGCACGTTTGTCGAAACGCAGGAACGGCTGGCTGGCCAACAGCTGTGGCAGGCTCTGGCCCGCCAGGTCGGGGCTGGCGATGGCCCAGAAGCGGTCTTCGAACAGCGGTGTGTAATCCAGGCTCTGCGGGTAGGGGCTGACCGGTTCCGTGGTGATCGCCGCGTCCAGCTCGCCATCTTCGACGCGCCGTGCAAGCTCCGCCGACATCCCTGAGTTGACACTGATGTGCAGTTCCGGGTGGTGCGCCTTGATCCAGACCAGGGCCTTGGGCAGGCGCCTGGCCAGAACAGTGTGGATTGCGCCCAGGCGTAGCCGGCCACGCAGGCTTGGCCCGCTGGCCAGGGCATCGGCCAGTTCGTCGTAGGCGCCGAGGATATGCTCGGCCCGCGCCACTGCCAGTTGCCCGGCCTCGGTCAGCACCACCTGGCGACGGCTGCGATCGAACAGTGCGACCTTGAGCTCGTCCTCGAGGGTCTTGATGTGCAGGCTCACCGCTGAAGGGGTGAGGCTAAGCAGGTCGGCGGCACGGGCGAAGGTGCCGTGGCGGGCGATGGTCACCAGGGTGCGCAGGGCTTTGAGGGACACGCGGACGGGCTCCGGGGCGGGATAGGGGAAGTGTTTCAGTCTGTGGCTGGATGGAATGGCTGGCAAGCTGTGCAGTCCCATTCATTACGTGGTATGAAACCCACCTGTCCCAAGCCATGGAGAAGCGACATGAAAGCAGTAGTCTTTACCGCATTGCTGGCCTCGGCCGGTCTCGCCCAGGCCGCACAGACGGTAGAACTGAAGCTGGCCGGGCCTGATGGCTCAGGCAAGTCGATCGGTACTATCAGCATCGAGCAGAACAAGTACGGCACCGTGCTCACCCCTGACCTCAAGGACCTGCCGCCGGGTGTGCATGGCTTCCACCTGCACCAGAAGGCCTCCTGCGCACCGGCTGAGGAAAACGGCAAGCCGGTTCCAGCGGGCGCTGCCGGTGGGCACTGGGACCCGGATTCCACCAATTCACACAAAGGCCCCTACGATGACAGCGGCCATCGGGGCGACCTGCCGGCGCTGTATGTCGGCGCCGACGGCAAAGCCACCTACCCGGTATTGGCACCACGTCTGAAGGCTACGGATTTCAAAGGCCATGCACTGATGGTGCATGCCGGTGGCGACAATCACAGCGACCACCCTGAGAAACTGGGCGGTGGTGGTGCCCGTGTGGCCTGTGGCGTGGTTGAGTAAACGCGACAGACGCTTATGGCCTCATCGCCGGCGAGCCAGTGATGGGGCCAGGGCGATAGGGCTCCTCAGGGTTGTTGGCGCTCGGCTACCGCACGCAACGTGCGCAGCGTCACCACCGGGGCATCGACGACGAAGCGGTTGGCCAGCCAGCCTGGTACATCCCCGGCGGGGTCGGCCTGCAACTGGTAGGTCACCTCGGTTTCCCGCTCCCCAAGCGGCTTCATGACCCATTCGCCCGACAGGTGCTGGACGCGGATCAACCCCGGCTCTTCTGGCAGGCGCTTCGGTTCGGCGCTGAGGTGCCGCACCAGGGTGCCGTCCTCCAGGCGCTCGGTGCGGACCTTGAGAATGATGTCGCGTGGCAGGGTCGGCCACGGCAGGTCGGTGGTCAGGTAGACCCAGGTGCTGTCGCCATCCACATCAAGCAGGCGCATCTGCTCGCAGGCATACAGCCATTTGCACGCGACCCGCAGGTTTTCCTGCAGGTCGGTGAGGGTGCGCACGCTGGCTTTCATGGTGCTGACGCCGCGAAACTGTTGGTAGGGCGAATCAGCAGCCGCGGCCAGGTAGACCCGGATACCTTCGCGGTCGTAGGCGATCTTCCAGTCATCAGCCGCCTGGCTGGCGGTGGCAACAAGCAGTACGGCAAGCAGCAGGCAGCGGTTCATGGCGAGTACCGCGCGATGGGGCAGGGCCTTTCAGTATGAGCGGCAAACAGAAAGCCCGCCAGGTGGCGGGCTTTCGAGCATCAGCCTGAACTCAACGCTGTGGGTTGAGGGTCAGGTGCACGTGACGGTTGACGTCTTTGTACAGCAGGTAGCTGAACTTGCCTGGACCGCCGGCGTAGCAGGCTTGCGGGCAGAAGGCGCGCAGCCACATGAAGTCGCCGGCTTCCACTTCGACCCAGTCCTGGTTCAGGCGGTACACCGCCTTGCCTTCCAGCACATACAGGCCGTGTTCCATGACGTGGGTTTCAGCGAACGGAATCACGCCGCCCGGCTGGAAGGTAACGATGTTGACGTGCATGTCGTGACGCATGTCGGCCATGTCGACGAAGCGGGTGGTGACCCAGCGGCCTTCGGTACCTGGCATTTCGATGACGGTGGCGTTGTCACGGTGGGTGACGAACGACTCAGGCACGGCCAGGCCTTCGACTTTCTGGTAGTGCTTGCGCAGCCAGTGGAAGGTGACGTTGGCCTTGCTGTTGTTGCGCAGGCTCCACTCGGCGCCCGGGGCCAGGAAGGCATAGCCGCCTGGGGTCAGGGTGTGGTGCTTGCCTTCAACGGTGATGTCCAGCTCGCCTTCGACGATGAACACCACGGCTTCGGCGTTCGCGTCCAGTTCAGGGCGCTCGCTGCCGCCTTCCGGGGCCACTTCGACGATGTACTGCGAGAAGGTTTCGGCGAAACCGGTCAGCGGGCGGGCGATGACCCACATGCGCATCTTGTCCCAGAACGGCAGGTGGCTGGTGACGATGTCACGCATTACGCCTTTGGGGATGACGGCATAGGCTTCGGTGAACATGGCACGGTCAGTCAGCAGCTCGGTCTGAGCTGGGTGCCCACCGTGGGGGGCGAAGTAGGAGTGGTTCGACATGAGCGGTCTCGACTTGTTGTTCTCTCCCCGTGCTTTGGACCACACCGGCCGGTGCGTGCAGGGGATGTGCGGACAGCATAGGGGGCAGCCCGCATCATCCACAAATTAAATGTTGAAATACTCGACATTCAGTTACTGAATGCAAACCTGGCGCCCCGCGTGGGCCTCGGGCAGCCGGTCGCCCTGGCCGAACAGCTTGTGGCGCAAGGTGCCATCGGTGTAGTTCAGCGGATAGCGGCCACGGCGCTGCAGTTCCGGCACCAGTAGTTCGACGACGTTGGCCAGGTCGTCCGGTTGCACGGCATAGGTAAGGTTGAAACCGTCGATGCCGGTCTGGTCGAGCCAGTGCTCCAGCTGGTCGGCAATCTCGCCGGGTGAACCGACCAGCACTGGGCCACGTCCGCCCAGGCCGACGAATTCTGCGGCCTCACGCACGGTCCAGCGGCGGTTCGGGTCGGCGGCAGTGAACGCCGCCAGGGCGGCACGGCCAGCGTTGTTCTCGACGTACTCGATGTACGCATCCGGGTCGAGGCCGGCCAAGTCGATGCCGGTCCAGCCCGAAAGCAGGGCGAGGGCGGCGTCCAGGTCGACGTAGCGACGGTATTCGGCAAAGCGCGCCTGAGCCTCTTGCGGGGTCGGCGCGACGATCAGCAGCGCCTGGGCATAGATCAGCACCTCGTCACGGCCACGCCCGGCCACCTCGCTGGCCTGACGGATACCGTCGGCGTAGCGGCGCAGCACGGTGGGTGTCGGGCCACTGATGAACACGCACTCGGCATGCCGGGCGGCGAATTGCTGGCCACGCGCCGAGGCACCGGCCTGGAACAGTACCGGGGTGCGCTGGGGCGAAGGCTGGCAGAGGTGCATGCCGGGCACTTGGAAGTGTTCGCCGGCATGGTGGATGGCATGCACTTTCGACGGTTCGATGTAGCGGCCGGTTCCGCGTTCCAGCTGCACGGCATCGTCTTCCCAGCTTTTTTCCCAGAGTTTGTACAGCACCTCCAGGTATTCCTCGGCCAGGTCGTAGCGCTGATCATGGCCCAGCTGGCGGGCCAGGCCCAGATTGCGCGCGGCGCTGTCGAGGTAGCCGGTGACGATGTTCCAGCCGACCCGGCCATTGCTCAGGTGGTCCAGCGTGGACATGCGCCGAGCGAAGGGATAAGGGTGCTCGTAGGTCAGCGAAAAGGTCACGCCGAAGCCCAGATGCTCGGTGACCCCGGCCATGGCCGGCACCACAAGCAGCGGGTCGTTGACCGGTACCTGCACGCCGCCGCGCAGGGCAGCTTGCGGGCTGCCCTGATAGACGTCGTAGATGCCCAGCACGTCGGCGATGAACAGCGCGTCGAACAGCCCGCGCTCCAGCAGGCGCGCGAGGTCGGTCCAGTAGTCCAGGCGGTTGAATGCCACGCTGGTGTTGCGCGGGTGGCGCCACAGGCCCGGGGACTGATGGCTGGCGGCGTTCATGCTGAAGGCGTTGAAGCGGATGTGGCGGGGCATTGCCTTTACTCCCTGGTCACGGCAAAACAGAAGCCGGGTAGATGGCATCAGCCACCTGCAACTTGTGCGGGATCAGGCCCAGGCCCTGGAAGGTATCGGCCAGTTTTTGTTGCTCGGCGACGATCTGTGGGGTGATGGCCACGGCGTTATAGTTGCGCCGCTCGCTGGCCACTTCCAGCACATTGGCGCTGATGCCCAGTTGCGGTGCCAGCAATTGCGCGACCTCGGCAGGCCGGGCGTTTGCCCACTGACTGACTTTACCCAGCTCGCTGAAGAAGGTCTTGAGCAGGTCGCGGTGCTGGTCGGCGAAGGTGGCGGTGGACAGGTAGAAGGTGCGGTTGTTGGTCAGGCCGCTGCCATCGCGCAGGTTCTTCAGGCCTGGCTGGCTTTCGGCCGCAGCGAGGAACGGGTCCCACAAGGTGACGGCTTGCACGCTGCCTGATTGCAGGGCGGCGACGGCATCGGCGGCGTTGTTGACATAGGCCGGGGTGATGTCCTGGTAGCTCAGGCCGGCCTGCTCCAGGGCCACGGCCAGCAGGTATTGGGCATTCCAGCCGCGGCCAGTGGCCACGCGCTTGCCTTTGAGGTCCTGCACGGCAGTCAGGTGATCCTGCTCGCGCACCACCAGGCCGATGCCGCGCGGGTAGGGTTGTTCGGCGGCCAGGTACACCACTGGCTTGCCAGCGGCCTGGGCGAATACCGAGGGCGCGTCGGCCGCATGGCCCACGTCGATGGCACCGGTGCTCAGTGCTTCTAGGAGCTGCGGGCCAGCAGCGAATTCGTGCCAGCTGACTTTCACGCCCTCGGGTGCCAGGGCCTTTTCCAGTGCCCCACTGCCTTTGAGAATGTTGAGGCTGTTGAATTTCTGATAGCCGATGCGCAGGGTCTTTGTGTCGTCGGCCAAGGCACTGGACCAAGGCAACAGGCTGCTGGCGACAGTCGCCAGGATACCGCCGACCAGCAGGCGGCGCAGGGGGGAGAAGGGCATGGGGGCGTTCCTTGAAGAGGGTGGAAAACGGTGTTTCCAGCCTAAGGAGATGGCGTTTGGCTTTCAATTTTTTAATTCCATTTGGTTAGATTTTTTTGTTCTTTTTATATCCTTTTGTTTTCATGTCGTCTGATGACGAAATTTTCACATCCTCTTGTTAGGATTCGGGCCAATCAAAAAAGGAGCCCCGTTCATGCCCATCCTGCGCCGGCGCAGCACCCGCATCGCCCTGACCGCCACCACGGGTCTGGTTGCCGCAACCCTGGGTTTTTTCGCTTGGCAGTCGTTCTACCCGGTGCAGGCCGCCCGTGGCTGGAGCGTGGAGGTGCTTCACCGCGACGTGGCCAAGGCGGCCTCGCTGCTGCCCCAGGCCGACGGCAGCCTGCTGGTCAGCCGCGAACTGGATGACGGCAAGGGCAGCATCCTGAAGATCATCGCCAACGGCGACCGCGTGGTGCTGATCGACAACCTGTCCAAACCCGACGGTATGGTCCCGGCCCAAGGTGGCTGGGTGTTCAGCCAGGAAGGCGGCCACGCACCGGTCAGCCTGTCGCGCGATGGGCAGGTCACCCGCCTGTTCGACGGTGACAGCGTGCAGGGGCTGTGGAACGACGGCGATCACCTCTATGCGATCGAAGACCGCAAGGGCAATGGGCGCTTGATGCGTTATGACTGGGCCAGCGGCCAACTCGACGTGCTGCGCTCAGGGCTGACCGAAACCGAAGGCCTGACCCGCTGCGCCGACGGCCGCCTGCTGTATACCGAAAAAGGCACCGGCATCGTGCGTGCGTTGTCCGACGACGGTAAAGACCCGGTAGTGGTCGAAGGCCTGCGCAATCCCACCTTCCTCATGTGCGACCCGCGCGGCCTGTGGATCAGCGAAGACAACACGCACCGCGCACGCTTGCTGCGTGTTGACGCCGATGGCACCCAGCATGTGGTGCTGACCTTCCTCAAGGCGCCGCAGTCGATCGTCGCCGATGGCAAGGGCGGCTACCTGCTCGCTGAAGGCGGGCGCAATCGCGTGTTGCAGCTGACCCCGCCTGCCGACCAAGACACCGCCCAGCGTTAACCGGGCAGGCTAACCAGCCACCATCAGCAACGACTGTGGCACCGGGCTCTGCGGATGCTGCGGTTCGTGCAGGCTGAGCAACCGGAACCCCGACATCTCCAGGGCATTTAGCCAGCTGGTCAAGGTCCGGAAGTACCACGGCATCGGTCGCCAGTCCCCGGCAAACCCGGCAAACGACTCCTCCCGCCAGCCATCCTGATAATCTGCGCCCGCTACGCTCCAAGGGTGCAAGGTCTGGATCACCAGCACGCCTTCAGGTGCGAGCAGTGCCTTCATGGCCGCCAGCAAGGGAATGATGTCTTGTTGAAGCAGGGCGAAGTTGGCGCAGATCAGGTCGTAGTCGCTACCGATATCCACCTCGCCTTCGGCCAGCTGGACATAGCTGGCCTGGTGCACGGGCGCTGAGCCGGCAGCTCGCGATGCCTCGACCAGCGCGGCGTCGCCATCCACGCCGGTCGCCTCGATGCCGCGATCGGCCAGCGCCCGCAGCAACCAGCCCTCGCCGCAGCCAAGGTCCAGCACCCGTCCAGGCTGGCGGCCGAGGATCGCCAGCAGGATTGCCTGGTCGGTGACCTGCAGGCGGCTCTCGATGGCGCCGCCACGCACCGCATCTATCCAGGCTTGGGCGTTGTGCTGCCAGCTGTGCAGCAGGGCGTCATCTGGGGTGGGCATGCCGGTGCTCCTGAGCAGTAGGACTGCTCAAGCATAGGCACTCACCGGTTTGCTGTCTGCGGTTTCCCGCACCGGTGCCTGCAGTGCCTCGCGGCCGTAGAAGCCCAGGGCGGTGGCCCAGGTGGTCAACCACACGAAGATGCCGGCCCAGAAGGTGTGCGACATGTAGTGCCAGCCTTGCAGTACGCGGGTGGTGCCGTAGACGAAGCCGATCAGCAGGATGGCCACCAGCAGCTTGTGCGCATGCTGCCAGCGGTGGCGCAGCGCCACGAAGTACAGCGCCAGCAGGGTGAAGCCGCTGGATGCGTGGCCACCGGGCCAGCAGCGGCCTTCACCGGCCTTGCTGAACCAGGTGAAGTTTTCGTACCACTCCACGCGCGCTTCGGGGCCGCCGTAGAGCGAGGTTTCCACCGGGCAATACACGCTGGTGTGGCTTTTCAGGTAATGAATGACCGTGGTGCTGAGGGCAAAGGCCACCACCACGAACAGAAAATCACGGCGATGACGGCTGGTGAAGCGCAGCACCGGACTGATGCGGGCCGCATTCAGGCCGCGGGTAATCATCGCGTCGGGGTGGTTTGCCAGGCGTGGCCAGATGAACGACAGCAGCGAACCGATGATAGCCGCCTCGCCGGTCCAGTTCGGCAGGATGCGCGGCCATTTATGGGTCACTTTTTCGAACAGCTGGTCATGCAACAGCGGAAACTGCCCGGTAACGGGGTCCAGCAGCAGGTTGCTGATCCAGCGGTCCAGCTCGGTCAGGTCGAACAGCAGGAACGTGATCGCTGCCAGCAGCAGTGGCAACAGCAGGTTGTAGACGTAGAACGTGGTACGTGATGCGGGCATGCTTACTTCCCTGTGCTGCTGTTGAGTGTTTGCCATTGGTTGGCGTTGAGCTGGCCGAGCAAGTGGGCCTTGCCGTTGCTGTCTTTGCTGACGAACAGGGCGCTGGCATAGCCAGCAACGCGCTCACCGCCCGCCACGCCCAGCTGCCGTTCGAGGTGGTCGATGCAGCCGCTGTGAGTGACCAGTACGAGGTTGTGGCCTTCGCGCTTGTGCGCCAGGGCGGCGTTGGCAAAGGTGCTGTCACAGCGTGCCAACCAGTCCTGGGTTTCGATACCCTTGCCGAAAACGGTCGATGCAGTCTGCTGGGTACGCACTTCCGGGCTGCTGAGGATGTCGGCATTGGCCAAGCCCAGGCGGCGGATGCCATCGCCGACAGCAGCTGCGGCCTGGTTGCCGTCCACGGTAATGCCGGCAGGGTCACCCAGGCAGGCATGGTTGGAGCGGTCGCAGCGTTCGGCATGGCGGATCAGGACAATCACGTTATTGCTGTTCCAGGCGCTGTAGACGCCATGCTCGCTCATCAGTTGCGAGCTGCCCAGGTTGGTGACATGCGTACGAAACACGTGCCAGAGGCCGAACGCCGTCATGGCCAGCAGCACCGCCAACAGCCAGATGGCAGGCACTTTCCGGCGTTTCAGGCGCAAAAGGCGCGGGTGCGTCGCAATTACATTTTCCAGCATGCTGCCACTCCGAGGACAAGGCTGGCTGCACCTTATCCTCGGCTTTGTGGCCCAATGGTGAAGCGGATGTGAAAATTGTCTTATCCCTGCCAGCCGCCGCCGGTCCCCCGCATGGCACGGACGTAGCCCATGCCATGCGGGAGGTGAATCAGGCTATTGCAGCCACCGGCAAGTGTGGCTGCTCACGACGAACACTGGCCAGCGGCACCGCCACCAGCAGCAAGGTCAGCACCACCGTCACGCCGATGCCCCAAGCCGCGAGGCTGAAGCCACCCAGCGAAATCAGGCCGCCGGAAATCGCCGGGCCCACTGCTAGCCCGAGGCTGAGGAAGCTGCCGGCGGCAGCCACCACGCGGCCTTCGCGGTCCAGCGCTGCGGCCAGGCCGGTGAGGTAACTGAGGGCGTAGAAGTAGGTGATGCAGATGGTCATTACCCCGGCGGTATACAGGGTCTTGGAATGCTCGCCCAGCACATAGCTGAGGCTGGTTGCGCCGGTCAGCAGAATCGCCAGGATCACCGGCGTGCTCATGCCGAAGCGCTTGCCGACCATGGCGGCGATCAAGGGGCCTATCAGGCCGATGATGGACTGGAACGACAGCAGCACGCCCAGTTCATCGCCGCTGTAGCCGACCAACGTGCCGATCCGCTCGACGAAGGCCCAGCCCATGGTGTCGCGGGCCTGGAACACGAACATCGCCAGCATCATGCAGATGGCCGGCAGGCTCAGCAGGATATTGCCTGCCCCTGGCTTGCCGGCTGGCGCCTGGAGTGAAGGTTCGGCAATCGGTGCGCGTTGCGCCATCGCCGGGATGGCCAGCAGCATCACCGCCATGGTCGCCGCCATCGCGTAATACAAACCGTGCAAACCATGGCTGGCCATGACGTTGGCATAACCCAGCATCACCACGATCATCAGCACCACCGACAACACGTTCATGTGCCCGGCAACCCGGTCCGGGTGCTTGGCGCTGGACACGGCGGCGTTGCCACAGGCCAGCGCCAGGCCGGCGCCAATACCCGCAACACAGCGTACTGCCGCAAGTGCATAGAGGCCGTCGACATTGGCGCTGAGCAGGTTGGCGGCGATCGCCAGCAGGGTGCCGGCAATCGCCAGGGTGCGCCGGGGTGCACGGCCCATGAACGGGGCGACCAGCAGCGAGGCGAGCATGGTGAAGCCGAACTCGGCCGACATCAACAACCCGGCCTGGGCTTCGTTGAGTTGCAAATCGTGAATGATGGCGCTGATCAGGAACGGCAAGGCCCACAGCCCAAGCAGGCCGACGCCGTACGCAGACGCAGCAGCGGAGAACACCAGGCTCCAGCTCTCGGGCAAGCAGTGTTTTATTGTTTTCATTGGGGTGACCCCTGAGTGGCATGCACAGCGTTGGGTAGACGCGCGCCGGTGGCCGGCGCGCGCAGGGTAGTGTTATTGCTGGCTTTCGTCGACCGGCGTGCCGTCGTCGTACTGCGACAGCCAGCTGACCATGGCGTCGCGGTAGCGGGTGAAGCCCTTGTAGTCGACCAGCTCCTGGTCCAGGTCACGGATCACCCGGTGCATGCGCTTGGCCCATTGTGGCGCGAACTCGGCCAGCTCTTGCAGGCTGACCAGGTAGGTGCGCACCGGGAACAGCACGGCGTTGCTGCGTGGCAGGCGGTGCAGCGGTTGCAGCTCGATGCGCAGGTTGACCCGTTCGCCGGCGTTTTCGGCGGTCACGGAGGTGCGCTCCGGGGCCCAGTCAGGCAGCGTTTCGGCGGAGGTCTCCAGGCGTGGGTCGACGGTGATCGACCAGTTGGTGCGGCGCACCGGGTGGCCAGGGCGCAGGCGCAGGAGGAACTTCAGTGCGCGCTGCAGGATGCCCATTTCATGCAGCTTGGGTACCGGGCCATGGAACTCCATGAAGCTCATGCCGAGATTGAAACGCAGCGAGTAGTCAGCGCGCTGGGTGGCCATGCCGGCACCCATCACCAAGGTGTCGTCACGCTCTTCGAGGAGAATGAACTCGCCCTGGGCCTGGCGGGTGATGTACTCCATCGGCTCCATCGGCAGGGTGCTGGCGTCTCCGAAGGTGAAGGTCTGGTCGATCTGCAGTGGGCGGTTGATCCAGTGCCACTGGCTGCCTTTCTTTTCCAGGGTGAAGTGCTCGGGGTAGTCGCGCGAATACGACTCCATCAGCAGCTCCAGCAGGTCCCACTGGGCTTCCATCATGTGCGGCAGGGCGGCGTAATGCACGCCCGGCTGGCTGTCGAGGGTGTGCGCGCGGTGGTGGCATTCGGAGATGTAATGCTCGTCGATGTCGAATTGCCCGCGCAGCGCACCCGTGCCGAAGGGTACGTGCGGCTCGACGTTCATCGAGTACATGTACTGGTCTTCCGGGTAAGGGAAGGGCAGACGCAGCACGGCTTCGCGGCTGTTTTTGTAGGTGTGGCCCTGGCCTGCGTCGGCGTAGGTCTCGATTGGCTTGAATACGGTCATGTTGTTGTTTTCCTGTCTCAGAGGTCTACGACCAGGCGGCTGCAGTTGGCGCGGGATACGCAGGGCATGAATTTGCGCTTGCTCAGCTTGTCTTCCTCGCTGAGCCAGTCGTCGCGATGGTCGAGTTCGCCATCGAGGTCCAGTACTTCGGTCTCGCAGTAACCACAGGCGCCGCCGCGGCACAGGTAGGGCACCTTGTAGCCGGCCTGTTCGGCGGCCTCGAGCAGCGACTGTTCGGCCGGTACTTCGATGGTCACGCCCTGGCGGGCCAGGGTGACGCTGAACGGCTGGCCGCTGGAACCTTGCTCGACGAAGCGCTCGTAGTGGATGTGGCTGTCGGTCCAGCCCAGGGCGTGGGCGCTGTCGAGGGTGTCGTCGATCATGCTGTCCGGGCCGCACACATACACGTGGCTGCCCAGCGGGCGGCCTTCGAGGATGTGGCGTATGTCCAGGCGCGCCTCGACGCCTTGCACGTAGAGGTGCACGCGCTCGCCGTAGCGAGCCTGCAGCTCCAGGCCCAGGGCGGTGTGCTCGGGGCCGCGCACGGCCAGGTGCAGTTCGAAGGTAGCTTGCTTGAGTTGCAGTTCTTCCAGTTGCGAATAGACCGGGGTAATGCCCACGCCGCCGGCAATGAACACGTGCTGGCGGGCATGCTTGGCCAGCGGGAACAGGTTGGCGGGCTGCAGGATCTGCAGCAGGTCGCCTTCAGCGACCCGGTCATGCAGGTAGCGCGAGCCGCCCCGGCCGTCGCTGACCCGGCGTACGGCGATCTGGTAGGCGCTGGAGTCGTAGGGGGAACTCATCAGCGAGTAGGCGTTGCGGTGAGTCTTGTCGCCGTCTTCGACCACCACCACCACGTGGCTGCCGCCGGAAAACGCCGGCAGGTGCTTACCGGCCGGGTCGACCAGGGTGAAGCGAGTGATTTCCGGGGTGAGCGCTTCGATGCGGGCGACGCGCACGCTGAGGGTGCCGTTATGGGTATTCATGTGTCGAGCTCCTCGGCTGCGGGCAGTTCGCCCGGCACTTCGCCATCGGCCTTGATGCCCTGGAAGGCGGCCAGGCGGCGGGAATAGTGGTCGCGCACCACCAGGTCGAGCTGGCAACCGGGGCAGCTGAACACACGCTGGGTGACGTTTTCGGTGTAGGTGTCGCAGTGCGCGCACCACACACGGCGGACCAACGTGCCGCTGTGTTCGCGCAGCACTTCGTCGCGGTTCAGGTCGACCGCATTGGCGGCCTGCATGGCGGTGCCGATGAAGCTTTCCGAGCCACTGAGGTACAGGCGCGTGCCCATGTGGGCCTGGCCCAGCCGTTCGCGCAGGGCCCCGATCAGTGCCTGGTTGCTGGGGAACACCTCCAGCCCGGCCGCTTCTGCGGCTTGCAAGGCCTGCAGGTGGTCGTGCCCGGAGAACGACTCGGTGGAGTAGAGCAGGGTGCTGTGCGCGCGCTGCGCGGGGGACATGTCTGCGATCAGGCGCAGCATGGCCGCGCCGCCGCTGCCCTGGCCCGCGATCAGGTGGCGCAGGCCACCTGTCATGGGCCGTAGCTGGTCATAGACCGGACGGCTTTTGATGCCGGTGATAAGCATGGTGACACACCTCGTAAGCCCGAACCTCCGGCGTGTGCCGGAAGGTAACGTTGACGGCTGTTTCCAGGCTTAGGCACGGGTAAAAGCAGAACCCATGCCATATTGCCTATGGTTTTATATGTTTTATGACCAAATTCGACAATCAGTGCTTGAACATCACGTGGCGCACGCAGGTGTAGTCTTCCAGGCCGTACATGGACATGTCCTTGCCATAGCCCGACTGCTTCATGCCGCCATGGGGCATTTCGCTGACCAGCATGAAGTGCGTGTTGACCCAGGTGCAGCCGTATTGCAAGCGCGCAGCCAGGCGGTTGGCGCGGCCGACGTCGCGGGTCCACACCGACGAGGCGAGGCCGTAGTCGGAGTCATTGGCGAAGGCCAGGGCCTGGGCTTCGTCGGTGAACGGGGTAATGCTGACCACCGGGCCGAACACTTCTCGCTGGACGATCTCATCCTCCTGGCGAGCATCGGCCAGCACGGTCGGCTCGAAGAAGAAGCCGTCGCCTGCGCCCCGTTGGCCGCCGGTCACCAGGCGGATATGCGGCTGGGCCTTGGCGCGCTCGACGAAACCTTCCACACGCTCCAGGTGCTCGCGGGTGATCAGCGGACCGAGTTCGGTCTGCGGGTCGTCCTGCAGGCCCATGCGCAGGCTGGCCACGGCCGCGCCCAGCTTGCTGACGAACTGCTCGTAGACGCCTTGCTGGACATACAGGCGGCAGGCTGCGGTGCAGTCCTGGCCGGCGTTGTAGAAGCCAAACGCGCGGATACCCTCGACGGCGGCATCGATGTCGGCGTCGTCGAAGATCAGTACCGGCGCCTTGCCGCCCAGTTCCATGTGGGTGCGCTTCACGCTGCTGGCGGTACTGGCGATGATCCGTGCGCCGGTGGCCACCGAACCTGTCAGCGACACCAGGCGCACCTTGGGGTGGTTAACCAACGGCTCGCCGACGCTCGGGCCACGACCGAACAGGATGTTGACCACGCCGGCCGGGAACAGCTCGGCCATGATCTGGCCCAGCGCCAGGGCGGTCAGCGGGGTTTGCTCGGAGGGCTTGAGCACCACGCAGTTGCCGGCGGCCAGCGCCGGGGCGAGCTTCCAGGCGACCATCATCAGCGGGTAGTTCCACGGCGCGATGGAGGCCACCACACCCAGCGGGTCACGGCGGATCATCGAGGTGTGGCCCGGCAGGTACTCGCCACCGGCCGAGCCCGACAGGCAGCGGCTGGCACCGGCAAAGAAGCGGAACACGTCGGCGATGGCCGGGATCTCATCATTCAGCGCGGCCTGGTAAGGCTTGCCGCAGTTCTGCGACTCCAGGCGGGCGAGGGTGGCGGCTTCGGCTTCGATGCGGTCGGCCAGCTTGAGCAGCAACTGGGCGCGATCCCTGGGCGGGGTCTGCGACCAGCCGGCGAAGGCCTGGTCGGCAGCCTGTACCGCGGCATCCACCTGGGCAGCGCTGGCTTCGGTGATATTCACCAGCACCGTGCCTTCGGACGGGTTGTACACGGCGTACGGGCTGCCTTGCCCGTCGACCAACTGGCCGTTGATCAGGAGTTTGGTTTGCATGGCGGATTCCTTGGTCGGTCTTATTGGTAGAAATCTAAACCTATGAAACCATATCTTAATATTTTTAGTTTGCCAACCACTGCGAAAAGCCGCTTCCAGGCGGTAGAATGGCCGGCCAATCGGTATCGGGCGCTGGCCCGTTCGCTATAAGATGCGAAACTGAACCTTTTAGCCGGGGCCCGCGCCAAGCCTGGCAATGCTCGATAGGGAGAGGCAATGACTGCCCTGAATAGTGCTCGTAACACCGCCTTCATTCGGTTGCGCCAGGAAGGGCGAACCGATGAAGTGGCGCGCCGCCTGGTGGAGGCGATCGAGCTGGGAATGTTCGCCGAAGGGCAGCAATTGCCCAGTGAGTCGGAGCTGGCCCTGCAATTGGGTGTGGCCACGGTGACCTTGCGTGAAGCGCTGGTGGTGCTGCGCCAGCGGGGCTTGATCGAGACCCGCCGAGGGCGCAACGGCGGCAGCTTCGTCTGCGCTCCGGTGGAGCTGCCCGAAGCGCTGCTGTTGCAACGCCTGCGCGACATGAGCGGCCCCGACCTGCGTGACCTGGGTGATGAACAAACCGCGATTTCCGGTACTGCCGCGCGCCTGGCCGCCAAGCGCAGCTCGCCCGAGCAGCAGGCACGTATCGCCCAGCATATCGAAACCCTCAGCCAGGCCAGTTCGCGCCTGGCCCGGCACCGCGCCGATGCGCGTTTTCATATTGAAGTGGCCGCCGCTGCCCAGTCGCTGCGCCTGACCAGCGCAGAGATGCGCCTGCAGTCGGAAGTCGGCGAACTGCTGTGGATGGAGGCTGCCGGCGGCGGTGACGTGACAGTGGTCGAGCACGAGCACCGGGCAATTCTGGAGGCATTGATGGCCGGCGATGCGGTGCTGGCCGGCGCGTTGGCCGAGGCCCATGTCAGCCGTGGCATCAAGCGTCTGATCAGCCTGCGTCTGGAGCTGCTGGCCGACGGGCAGGATTGAGCCATCCATAACAACAAAGCTGTACCTGCGTGAGGTAATGCCATGTTTGCCCTGAGCGACAACGACCCGCTGTCAGCCTGTGCCCAGCAGCTGGACCAGACCCTGGGAACCATCTTTGGCCAGGTCCGCCAGTTGGTGGAAGAGACCCGAGCGTTATGGGAGCGGGTATTGGCCGAAGGCCGCCAGCCGAGTGCCAAGGACCTGGCGACCCTGCGCCCGGCCATTGACCAGCAGCTGCTGACTACCGGTGCCTTTGGCTGTGGCGGTGGCGTTATCGTCGAGCCCAACGGCCTGGCCGACCGCGAAATGCATCTTGAGTGGTGGTACCTGGCCGACGGCGGCAAGACCCTGCCGTTGCGCCCGAACTTCGACCGGCGCCGCGAGAACTACTACGACTACACCGAGATGCCCTGGTACAGCCGGCCGATGAAGACCGGCAAGAGCGTGGTCGAAGGGCCGTACGTGGACCTGTACGGCACCAATCTGTACGTGCTGACCTTCACCATGCCGATCGAGGTGCAAGGCCGGTTCATCGGGGTGGCCGGGCTGGACCTGTCGCTGCACAACGTCGAGCGCCTGCTGGTGCGCAGCCTGATGCGCCTGGAGCATGAAGCGGTGCTGGTTTCGGCGGACGGGCGGGTGATTGCCTCGAATACGGCGAACTGGATGGTCGGTGACCTGGCGCAAGCCTTGCTGAACACCTTGCCGCGTGACGGCATTCGCCTGGCGTTGGCCGAGTCCGAGGCGGGGTGGTCGCTGGTGCGCTTGCCGGTGCTCAGGCGCAAGTGACCGGTTGCCTGCTCCGGCCTCTTCGCGGGTAAACCCGTATGCCCGGCTGCTGCCACAGGGTATGATCCGCGGCCGTGATTGGAGCCCGCCATGGCCAAAGACATCGAAAACCCCTGCGTCTCGCTCTGCCAGCTCAACAGCGAGCTGTGTGTGAGCTGCGGCCGCACCCGTGAGGAAATCCGCAAGTGGCGCGGCATGAAGCGCCCGGAGAAGATGGCCGCCGTGCAGCGCGCGGCCACGCGGATGAAGGCCATCAGCAAGAAGAACGCCAAGCGCCTGGGCAGCGACTGAAGCCGCTGCGCTTGTGTAAGATGTGGCCTTCGTACCGTTCTAGAGCCTGCCCCATGGAAACCCACTCGCTACTCGCCTTTACCCTGGTCGCGGCCATCGCCGTCGCAAGCCCAGGGCCTGCCACGTTGATGGCCATCAACAACAGCCTCAACCATGGCCAGCGCAGTACCCTGTGGTCGTCGCTGGGCAATGCCACCGGGCTGTTCTGCCTGTCGGCGGCGGCCATGCTCGGGCTCGGGGCCTTGCTGGCCAGTTCCGAAATGCTGTTCAACGCGGTCAAGCTGATCGGTGCCGGTTACCTGTTCTACCTCGGTGCCCGGCAGTTGCTCAAGAAAGGCCCGATGCTGGTAGACCAGGCAACGGCGAAGGTCAGTAAACCCACCCCGATGAAGTTGTACAAAGCGGCCTTCCTGACTGCCGTCACCAACCCCAAGGCGACCATGTTCTTCACCGCACTGTTCCCGCAGTTCATCGACCAGGGCGTGGCGCTGCTGCCGCAGTTTCTGACGCTGACCGGGATCTTCGTGGCGTTGTCGCTGAGCTCGTTGAGCCTCTATGCCGCGTTGGCCACACGGGCCAAAGGTGTGCTGACCCGCCCGGCGCTGTCGCGCTGGGTGAGCCGTGTGGTGGGGACCACGTTCATTGGGTTCGGAGCGGCGATTCTCACCATGCGCCGGCAGGCTGCTTAAGAGCGTTTTCGCGCCCACAGGATTGAGACTGACAAGGAGCGTTGCAATGCAGTACCCAGGACGGCTCTCACCCGATCAACACGAAGCGTTCATGACACGCTATGGCCCAGTCTTCGGCTTGGGCATCTTGCTCTGCATGGTGGCAGCTGGGATGGGCATTGGCCTGCTGCAGAGCAGCTACCTGCGTCATCAGCCAGACAGTGCGATTTACGCACTTAGCACGGGTGTTGCCATGGTCTTGCTGCTCTGCGCGGGCCAGTTTGCAATGATCCGCGGTTTTCGCTGGGCCATATGGCTGATCCTGCCGAGCTTGATAGCGCCTGCACTCACGGCAGCCAGTCTGTTCGGTAGCCGCCATGCCGGAACCTCGCAGGTGATCATCCTGGTGATTTCCCTGGTGGGCTTGCTGGTGTTGAACAGCGAGCGCCATCGCGGCATGCGTCGGCGCCTGGTGGAAATGCGCCTGCAGCGCATCGGCCAGCTGCCACCCACCCGTGAGGACGAGTTTCCAGACGGCACGCCGCCCGCAAAGCCATGGTTCAGCATCACGATGCTGGTGCTGGCCGTGCTTGTCTTGATTGGCAAGGTCTGTTTGCTGGTGATGAACTAGCGGCGCCACGGCTTTTGGCAAATGCCTGAGGCTCACCCTAGCGAGACCTAGGAGATTGGACATGGACGTGCTCATCACCCTGGCAGCCCCGGAAGACCTCGCCGGTATCGCGGAAGTGACGGTAGAGGCCTGGCAGGCAACGTTCAAGGGCATCCTGCCGGAGGCTTTTCTCGCCGGGTTGACCATCGAGGCTCAGCAACAACGGCACCAGGCCCTGTTCGGCGGCAGGGGCGTGGTGTACCACGTGGCCAAGGTAGCGGGAGAGATCGTCGGCTTTTCGTCGGGCGGGCCGAATCGAGACCCAGCGTCCGATGAGGCCAACGAACTCTATGGCTTGTATCTGCTGCCGGGCTGGCAAGGTCAGGGCATCGGGCGGCAACTGCTGCTGGCCGTGGCGATGCAGTTGCAAACGCCGGGCCGGCAAGGTCTGTTCGCCTGGGTGCTGGCGGATAACCCGCATCGGCATTTCTATCCGTGCTGCGTTGGCCGGGAGGTAGCCGTGCAGCCTATCGAGCTGGCGGGGCAATCACGGCTGTTAGTGGGCTATCGTTGGTCGGCGGCTCCTGCAGCTGATACGTGCGTGTTCAATCCTGACGACTACCTTGAAACGCTTGGCGGGCGCGTGTTCAGCCAGCCGCGCAACGCCGAAGCCTGGCGGCTCGTGCTGCTGGCTCTGGAGCGTGCACTGGCGCACGCGGGGCCAAACGCGCGATTGCAGCTGGTGGTGGGCGTGCAAGGGGCTGGGAAAAGCTACTGGATCGAGCAGCATCGTGCCGCTAACAACGACCACAGTTGTCTGTATTTCGATGCAGCACTGCCACGGCGCGTGCACCGTGCGCCAATCCTGACGTTGGCTGCGCGTCATGGTGTACCGGTCACGGCAGTGTGGGTTCAGGCCACGCTCGAGCAGGCGCTGACACGTAATGCCTTGCGCCGGGTCGATCATCAAGTGCCGAGGTCGAGTATCGAGGCGGTGGCGGCTGCCTTCGAGCCACCTTGCAGATCCGAGGGGTTTGTCGAGGTTATCGAAGTAAACGCCAGCCTAAGTGGGCACGAAAAGGCCGCATGCATTTAACTGTCTAAAATGGGCTCTGCTGCCATTCGTGCCGGACCGCTTTCGATCCAAAGCGGTCTTCGGCAAGCTGACTTAACGCACCTGGCCTAATTCGCTGATAAAAGGCTCACCGAACTCCTTATGATAGTGGACGGTAGGCCTCTTTAGAGCTTGAGTGCCAAGTGGACAGGCCCACCGCCAATCCCTGGCAGTGAGCCCGTCCCGCTATTTCTTCAGCGACTGGAACGACTTGACCATGTCTCGCGCCCATCCATCCAGTACTGCCTTGGCGTCCTTCGCCTGCATGACCTGGGAGGCGTTTTCCAGGTCGGTGCCCGCACCCTTGCGCACCACCTCAGCCACGACCTGGTTCGAGTTGCCGTCAATGAAGGCGGCTTCAGTGGCAACGCTGGTGTCCTGGTCGCGGATACCAGTGGCAGTGCTGATGCCGGCAGCGATCAGTGCAATCGGGATCACCTCGTACGGACGTAGCCCTTTGGTGGACGCACTGACCGCGGTAATGGCCGGACGGACGATCAGTACATTCGGGCCAGGACTGGTGGCCAGGGGCAGCACTTTGGAAAATTCGTTTTTCAACGCCTGATCGTAGTACTGGGTAATGCCCGTCAAGGTGTTCTGCGGGACCTTTTCAGTCGGTTGTGGTTTCGGATAGAACTGGCTCGGTTCTATGAAGACACTGCTATAGGTGCTGGCATTGGTGCCGGGCTTGATCCAGCGCATGACCGCTGCACCGCTCGGCGATTTCTCTTCCTTCAAGACGCTGTAGTCTTTCAAAAAGCCGGAATATTGCTCAGGCTCCACATACTTGTTGGCGCAGCCACCGAGCAGCAATGATGACAGGCATACGGTTGCAGCGATCGACTTCAGTTTCATATGTTCTCCCTCTTTGATTATAAATCCTGTCATTCGCAAATCTTCAGAACCGCCAGGTCGCACCGCCGCCCACGATATGCAGGGCGCTGTTCTTGTATGTGCCCGATAACGTATTGCCCGAGCGTGACTTGGTCTGATCGACGTCCATGTTGCCCAGCCAGACCAGGGTGTAGGCCAGATGGACGTCCAGGCCTTCCTCGACCTGGTAGTTCACGCCGGTGGCCAGGCGCCAGGTTTCACTCATGGGGTTGTCTACGGTCCGGTCTTTGTCATCGACTGCGGAACTGTCATAACCCACTCCGACACTCCAGCGAACTTGCCGCGTCGCTTGATACATCGCACCCACCGACGCATGCCAGGTGTCTTTGTATTTACGATCCACCGTGCGGCTGACCCCGCCACCATTGGCATCGACGTCAACCCCGATATCGCCGAAGTCACTCCAGTCCTGCCAAGCCAGGCTGCCAAGCAGTTTCCACTGTTCGTTCAGGTCGTGGGCAATGCTCGCCGTTACCGTTTGTGGCACATTCAGGTCCAGCTCCAGCGAATCGACATCGAGGCGATTGAGCCCTGCGTTGAGGATGGGGTTGGTGATATTGCGAACGTGCGGGCTGTCTTTGAACTCCAGCTTGACCTTGCTGGTGTAGGCAAGGCCGACTGCGGTGCTTGGCAAAAGGTGGTAGAGGAGGCCGAGGTTGACGCCGGTACCCACGTCCGTGTCCTTGTATTCCAGCTGCCCGTCCGGGCGATCGCGCAAGCCGAGCAGGTTGTTGTTGATCGCCATCTCGGTGCGGTAGTAGCCCAGCATGATGCGCGGTCCGATGCCGACCGACAGCTCATCGGTGAACTTGTAAGCCAGCGTTGGCTGGAAGGACACACCGATGATCGCCGCTTCTTGCGTGAAGTAGCGGCCGGCCCAATCATCGTCATAGTCCAGGGCCAGCCCGAAGTTGCCGTACATGCCAAAGCCGATCGCCGAGCGGTCGTCGATTTGATGGCTGATGAACAGGCTGGCACCGGGCAAGTATTGCAGCGCGTTGCCGCCTTCATTCCCGTCAAACTGATTGTTGGCCTCCCGTGAGAACTTGATATCGCCAAGAATGACCTGTGCGTTCGCACTGATCTGTGTGCCTTTGAGCTGGGTAAGGCCTGCGGGGTTGCTCATCAATACGCTGGGGTCTTTGGCCAATGCCGCAGAGCCTGCGTTCGCCAGGCCGTTTCCTTCCTGGCCGGCTTCGTAGATGAAAATGCCGCCGGCTGTTACCTGAGAACTGGCCAGCAACAGCGAGCAAGCCGTTGCCGGGAGTGACCAGCGATGGACAGAGCGCTGGTATGTATTCATATCGCTCTCCTTTGAATGACGAGGTAACGTGCCTGCGAGAAAAAGGTGGCAGGACACCGACAAAGTCGATGCCCCGCCCGACGCCTAATCGCGGCCAAGGAGCATTCAGGGAGTTACGATCGGGAACCAGAAGTCGAAGTTGTCCATGTAGCTCATCAACTCTTCCAGCTTGCCTTCCGCGCCGTCGACCTTGATCGAACCGGCACTGACCGCGTCCTTGAGCGTGGTTTCTTTGAGCATCAGTTTGTTCAAGGTGTCACGGGTCAGGGTCAGCTTGGCATCGGCGTTCTTGGCCTGCAGGCCTTCGGTGTGGTTGAGCACACCGTTGACCATTTCCAGCGTGTACTGCTGCTTGAGGTCGGTGAAGTCGAGGTTGATGGTGATGTGCTTGTCAGCCACTTCCGGCCCCTTCAGGCGCATGCCCAGGTAGTCGAAGAACAAGTCCAGGTCCATCGCCTTGACGGTATCCGGGCTTGCCGTATCGGGCGTCGGAAGCTTCTGGACGCCTTCACGCAGCTCTTTGGCACCGGTCAGATAGAAGTTGCGCCATGGGCCGCTTTCAGCCTGGTAGCCGAGTTGCTCCAGCGCGTCGGCCTGCATGTTCTTCGCCGCCTGGTTGCTTGGCTCGGCGAACACCACATGGTTGACCACCTCGGCGACCCAGCGGAAGTCACCCTTGTCGTAGTACTCCTTGGCTTTTTTCAGGATCGCTTCGGAGCCGCCCATCATGTCGACGTAGCGCTTGGCCTGTTCTTCCGGCGGCAGTTGCCACAAGGTAGCGGGGTTGCCGATGAACCAGCCCAGGTAAAGCACGTAGGTGGCTTTGACGTTGTGGTTCAGCGAACCGTAGTAGCCGCGGTTCGAGAAACGATCGGCGATGCCCTTGGGCAGCTGCACCTGCTCGGCAATTTCGGTCATGGTGTAACCCTTGTTCGCCAGGCGCAGGGTTTCGTCGTTGATGTAGCGGTACATGTCACGCTGCGACGACAGCTGATCGCGGACTTCCTTGTTGCCCCAGACCGGCCAGTGGTGCATGGCGTACATGACCTGGACGTCGTCACCCCACATCTTCAGTGCTTCATTGAGGTATTTCGACCATGGCAGCGGCTCGCGGATCTTCGCACCGCGCAGCGAATAAGTGTTGTGCATGGTGTGAGTCGAGTCTTCAGCGGTGTTCAGCGCCTTTTTCTCGTGAATGTAGTAAAGCATTTCTGCCGGCGCTTCACTGCCGGGTGCATACAGGAACTCATAAGTCAGGCCGTCGATCACGTGTTTCTCGCCGGTCTTCTCAATGATGTCGGTCGGCGGGATCAAGGTTACGGTACCAGCCGATGTGGTCGTGCCGAGCCCTGCACCCAGTTGGCCGGTCTCGTTCGGCGGCAACAGGTTGCCGTACATGTAGCTGGCACGGCGGCTCATGGCAGTACCGGCCATGACGTTCTCCGCGACAGCATGCTCAAGGAAGCCTTTGGGGGCGTAGATCTTCACCTTGCCGGCCTTGACGTCGGCTTCGTCGACGACGCCTCGAACGCCGCCGTAGTGGTCGACATGGCTATGGGTATAAATGACGGCAACCACGGGCTTTTTCGGCCGGTGCTTGAAATACAGTTCCAATGCCGCCTTGGCCGTTTCGCTGGAAATCAGCGGGTCGAAAACGGTGATTCCTTCTTTACCCTCAACGATGGTCATGTTCGACAGGTCGTAATTACGCACTTGGTAAATGCCATCAGTGACCTCGAATAGGCCGGATATATTGATCAGTTGTGATTGGCGCCACAGGCTGGGGTTGGTAGTGGCGGGAGCTTCGGTGCCTTCCTTGATGAAACCGTACTTGCTGGGGTCCCAGATCATGTTGCCGTTCGGCCCTTTGATAGGTTCCGAAGGCAGAGGGGCGATGAACCCTTTGTGGGCTAGTTCGAATGAGGTTTTGTCGTTAAAAGGCAGCGCTTTCAGTAGCGTGTCATTCGCAGCTTTAGTTGCATCGGTCGCCGGCTTGGCCTGTTCCGCCGCCCATGCACTGGAGCCGAAGGCGACCGCTGTCGCAAGAAGGAAGGAGGAACTCAGTTTCCATATTCCGGAAGAATTGCACCGAGCGTTTCGGTGAGACGATTTAGCGATCAATTTCATTACAAGCTCCTTTTGATTGACGCGCTGTACCGATACCGGCAACTTCCAGCAATTGACGACCATTGAATTCGCAGGCTAGACGTTATTCCTGTGCTGGCTGATTAAGCTGTAATCTCATTTCACGACATGACGGAATCTATTGAATTTGGTATTTGATTGCAGTGAGCTATGAACTTTAGGCGGCATTTTCTATTAGGCAATAGAGCTTTTATCTGCTGAAATGATATAGCTTTATCGCTATATTTTTTGCCGTAATGCTAAGGCTATGTTGTTAAAGTCGTTTTTTATCTCCCCACGACAGAATGCCGCATGCTGAAAAGCACGTAACAAAATGTGAGGACGATCACAGGTGTGTGTGCAACATGGACTATCTTTTTAACCGCTGACTGCAGATCGCTAAGGGTCTTGGCGAGCAAACAACCCACGTGACATACCCTATCGGCGTCAGCCGAGCAGGTCGAGCATCCCCTCAAGGGCGCTTTCCAGGCGGGCCAATTCGATGTGCGTGCCAGCGCCATACTCAGCGATACGCAACGCACACTCAATGATCACCGTGAGCCCCTGAGGTGCGCAATGGCCGGGGTATTTGCGCAGCTTGAGTTCAACCCGGGTCGGGCTTGACCAAGTGGTGCGGTCTGCTGACCACAGACGATCCTCGAAGGCAAACACCACGCTTGCGTTCTGGGTATCGATGATTTGCGGCGGGAATAGCCAGTGCGTGTTGCCTGCTTCCCATGGGGTTGCCTGGACTTTGTAGCGCCCGTCTGGAGACAAGGACAGTATTTCAATCTCGCTCATGGGGGCGTCCGCAAAGGCTCGAAAATGATCACTGCAAAGCAATGGGCTTGGCCATTTCCGCCGTTGCAGCCCAACCGCTTTGCTCATAGACCGGTCTGCCTGTTTCTGTCGCGTGCAGGACCGCGAAGGTGATGCCTCGACGCGCGAATTCGGCGTCAGCCGCTTGCATCAATGCCGAGGCCAGACCTCGGCGACGGTAGGCGGGCTGGACGTACACATTCAACACGTACCCACGCTTGTCCAGGGTTGGGTGCGAAGGGTGGGGAGGCCAATCAATGCTCATCAGGCCAATGGCTGCGACCGGCTGGTCGCCATCGAGGAGTTTAAAGCCGTAATACCGACCATCAGCGAGCCGTTCTTCCAGCCATGGGCGAAAGTGCTGAGTCATGACCTGCAGTTTTTCAGGGTCACCGCCTGCCTCGAGAAACATTTGCTGGCGATGCGAGCAGATCATCTCCAAGTCGCAAGGGCCGACAGGCCGGCACTCCAGACCGGAGAAATCTACACATCCTTGTAACTCGTTCATCATTTCTCCAGCGCCAATGGCATCGATTCATGAGACGGCAGCCTATGGCAGCATCGGGCGCATTTGCAATGGCACCGGGGGCCGAGGCGAAGGTTCGCACCAAAGCTTCAGTCGGGTAGGGCGCCTCAACCTTTCACAAGGGACTGCATGGGGTGCGGTTAACGCTGCGGATTATACATACCGATTAAAAAAATCAGATTTAGCCCCTTTCTTGTAGTCCATTTCCCAAAGATACTCTTCCCGCACATTTTCCGTTGCGACTGCTCTGCCAAGGGCTTTAGTCTCGGCCTGTCGCTGCTCATCGGCGACACGGCTTTGACAGGCCGTAACGGTATTATGCATGTGGCTCGCCTCATATGGCGGCTGTACGTGGGGCACGCTTGCGTGCGCCGGAACTTGCATAGTCCGCCGGTCTGTCAACCCATGTACAGCTGCCACCCGACTGTTTGACAGCAGGCAGGTGGAAGCCCCACAAAAGGTACTATGCGATGTTGAAGATTGTCCCCGATCCACCCCACGATATTCATTCCCTCGAAGACACCCTGATCCAGGCGACGGACTACGCGTTGTGTGCGTCCACCGTGGTGCATCAGGCGCTGCTGCTGCAGCCCAAGTCACCGGCGTCGATTCTGATGATGGCCTCTATGCATGAGCTGGAGGCACTGCGGGTCTTGCTCGAATCCGCGTTGATTCAGGTGCAGGTGCCTGCTGGGCCTCGGACTTTGCACTAAGGCTCAGGTGATGTGCCGCCAGGTCTGGCCTATTTCGCGGGTTTACCCGCCAACAGGCCAGACCTGGCAACCGAAAAACGTCAGGGAGATTGACCAATGACTACAGACGACACCCCATGCACCGTCGGCAAAACCACCTTCTTCCAAGGTGAAAACCAGACCCACCCGCTGTTCCGCATCGAGCCCGGTATCCCTTGCCGCGATGCCCGAGAGCAGGCTTCGGAGCTGATGGGCTATGTGCGCGAACTGACCATCCTGGGCCTGATGGATGAAAAGCCGATGATGATCTGGGCCTCGCACTACCTCAGCGCGATGGCCAAGGCGCTGATGGATGATGCCGAACTGGGCATGACCCAATAAGGCAAGAGAGCCACAGCAGGAAAGTCTGGATGCTGCAGGTCAGTCTTGAGCGACAGAGGTATCAGTGGCAGTAGCCGAATTGGGCTCGGCGTCAAGCTTCAGCCGGTCGGCCTTGCTGATGTACTTGGGCTTGTTGCTCTTGGGCGCCAGCTTGGCATTGGCCTTTTTCTGGTGGGCCTTGAGCAGCTGTTTGAGTTTCTTCTGGCGGTTCATTGTCCATCTCTGATGTGCAGCATAGGTCGCGCATTGTACCTCGGGAACTTCATGCTGCGGGCCCGGTCTGTAGCCTCTCGCCGAATTCACCGGACCCTTCCCGGACCTTTTGAGTGCCCAGTCCCATGCCAAGCCAGCGCCTGCTGTCAGCACTGCTCCTGTTGTTCAGCGCCGTCACCTGCCAGGGCGTACTGGCGGGTGCCTACTCGGCACCGTCGCGCAGCAACAAAGCCTCGACCCAGCTGATCGAGACCGCCTCGCGCCAGTATGAAGAAGGCAAGCTGGACCAGGCTGCCGCCACGCTGGAGCGCGCGCTGCAGATCCAGCCGGGCAACCCCGCCACGCTGCACTACCTTGGCGTATTGCGCCTGGAACAGGGGCAGTATGACCAGGCCGAAGTGCTGGCCGTGCGCTCCAACCAGCGGGTTGGCAACAACCGCGCGCTGCGCAATCGCAATTTCCAGCTGATCCAGGCTGCGCAGAAGGCTCGGGCATCTGGCATGGTGCCAGTGGCCGGGCAGGCCAGGTAAGCAGCCGGATACATTAATTTACTTGCCGATTCTGCGGTGATAGGCCGCCACGTAGTTGTCGCGAGATGGCTTCAGGTGTTCGCTGCAGAGCGTGGCCAAACCCTCGACATCCCCACGTTGCAGGGCCTCGATGATCAGCCAGTGCTCGCGCCGGGCACGCTCGAGCTGATCGGACACCACCAACGATGATGAGCGCACCGAATGCGCGCGTTGCGCATGGTCGTGGATCGCCGCGACCAGCACCGGGTTGTCGGACAGCCCGAACAACAGTTCATGAAAGCGCATGTTGGCGCGGAAGGCGCCGCGCAGGTTCGCCGCCTGCACCATCTCGTCGTGGACCTTCTGCGTAGCGCTCAGGGCGTCGATGGCGGTTTGCGAAACCGGGAACCGGATCAGGCGCACACATTGGCATTCGAGCAGTTCACGCACGGCGTAAAGGTCTTCCACTTCCTTGGCCGTGTAGGCCTTGACCAACGCGCCGACATTGCGCTTGCGCTCGACCAGCCCCATGCGTTCGAGCTCGACCAGCACCTGGCGGACCACGTGACGCTTGAGCCCGAAACGCTCAAGCAGGTCATCTTCAACCAAGCGCTCACGGGGGTGCAGAAAGCCCAGCACGATCTCTTCTTCGAGAATCTGGACTGCCTCTTCCAGGCCGGTGACGGTGCTAGCGGGTTCAACGAGTTGCATGGGGTAGGGCCTTGGGATACGTGCTGATCAAACGCTGAGACTGCCACAAATTCGTCGTATTCGCATGGTGCAGAGCCGCCCGCTGATTGACGAAGCGTGCTTGCACCTCAGCGTTGATCGTGTTTTCATGCCGCTCAACAGATTATTAATAATCCTGTTAATGATAAATCCAATAATAGATCGGTAGGTGATCCATGCCTGACAACTCTCCCGTCATCAAGCCCACTGGCATCCGCAAGGGGCTGACCAATTACGGCGACACCGGTTTTGCCTTGTTCTTGCGCAAAGCGTTCATCAAAGGTGCTGGCTACAGCGACGACGCGCTGGACCGCACCATCATTGGTATCGCCAACACCGGCAGTGGCTACAACCCTTGCCATGGCAATGCGCCGCAGCTGATTGAGGCCGTCAAGCGTGGCGTGATGATGGAAGGCGGCCTGGCCATCGACTTTCCGACCATCTCCATTGCCGAAAGCTTCTCCCAGCCCACCAGCATGTACCTGCGCAACCTGATGGCCATGGACACCGAGGAAATGATCCGCGCCCAGCCGATGGATGCGGTGGTGCTCATCGGTGGCTGTGACAAGACCGTGCCTGCCCAGTTGATGGGGGCAGCCTCGGCCAATGTGCCGATGATCCAGCTGGTCACCGGTTCCATGCTCACCGGCGGCCATCGGGGCGAGCGCGTAGGTGCCTGTACCGACTGCCGGCGCTTCTGGGGGCGCTTCCGGGGCGAGGAGATCGACGAACAGGAAATCAACGAAGTCAACAACAGGTTGGTGGCCAGCATCGGCACCTGCTCGGTGATGGGCACGGCCAGCACCATGGCGTGCATCGGCGAGGCGTTGGGTATCGTCTTGCCGGGGGGCGCCACGCCGCCAGCGGTCACTAGCGACCGCATCCGTATTGCCGAAGAGAGTGGCCGCCGCGCGGTGATCATGGCCCGCAATGGCCTGACGCCGGACAAGATTCTCACTGAAAAAGCCTTCGAGAATGCCCTGCGCGTGCTGCTGGCGATTGGTGGCTCGACCAATGGCATCGTCCACCTCACGGCCATCGCCGGGCGGATGGGTTATGAAATCGACCTGGAGGCCTTCGACCGCATGAGCCGCGAGACGCCGGTGCTGGTCGATCTCAAACCATCGGGCCAGCACTACATGGAAGACCTGCACCGGGCTGGTGGCTTGCAAACAGTCTTGCGCGAGCTCAAGCCACAGCTTCACCTGGATTGCCTGACCGTCAGTGGTCGCACCTTGGGCGAGGAGCTCGAAGACTTTCCTGCCTACAAGCAGGACGTGGTGCGCAGTTTTGCCAACCCGATCTATCCGGCCGGCGGTATCGCGTTTCTCAAGGGAAACCTGGCGCCGGATGGCGCGATCATCAAGCAGTCGGCTGCCGACCCACAGCTGATGGAGCATGAAGGCCGCGCAGTGGTCTTCGAGAACTCGGAGGATATGGCCAACCGCATCGACGACCCTGAGCTGGACGTAACTGCCGATGACATCCTCGTCCTGAAGAATATCGGCCCCATCGGTGCTCCTGGCATGCCCGAAGCCGGGTATCTACCGATTCCGAAAAAACTGGCAAAGGCGGGTATCAAGGACATGGTGCGGATTTCCGACGGCCGCATGAGCGGCACCGCCGCCGGCACCATCGTCCTGCACGTGACGCCCGAAGCTGCGCTCGGCGGCCCACTGGCGCTGGTGCGCAATGGCGACCGCATCCGCCTCAGCGTGCAACAGCGCAGCATCGAGTTGCTGGTCAGCGAGCAGGAACTGCAGGCCCGTCGCACTGACGTGCAGTTGCCCAAACCGGTGGATGCCGAGCGCGGCTACCGCAAGTTGTTCTACGAACAGATGACCCAGGCTGACAAGGGCTGTGATTTCGAATTCCTGCGGCCACCGCAGATGATCGCGCGCGTGCCCGCGCAGTAAGCATTCGAGACGACCCGCTGGCAGCCGCGCCTTGCTGCCAGCTTCGCAAAATAACAAGAGACCATCGCCATGAATGCGCGCCCCACTCGCATCCGTTATCTGATCCTGCTGCTGTTGTTCCTGGTCACCACCCTCAACTATGCCGACCGGGCGATCCTGTCCATCGTCGGTTCCTCGATGCAAAAAGAACTCGGCATCACGCCGGTGCAGATGGGCCTGTTGTTCTCGGCGTTCGCCTGGGCCTACGTGATCGGGCAGATTCCTGGCGGTTGGCTGCTCGACCGCTTCGGTACCAAGCGCGTGTATGCCTGGAGCATCTTCCTCTGGTCCACATTCACCATCCTGCAGGCAACCATCGGCTGGTACAGCGTGTCTGTCGCCGTCGTGGTGATGTTCGTCCTGCGCTTCATGGTCGGGCTCGCCGAGTCGCCATCCTTCCCGGGGAACAGTCGCATGGCGGCTGCCTGGTTCCCTTCGGCGGAGCGTGGTACCGCTGCTGGCATCTTCACCTCCGCTCAGTATTTCGCCACGGTGCTGTTCGCTCCGATCATGGGCTGGATCGTCTATCAGTTCGGTTGGCATTACGTGTTCGTGGTGATGGGTAGCCTGGGCGTGCTGATGACTGGGGTCTGGCTGAAGACTGTCCATGCCCCCAAGCAGCATCCACGCGTCAACGAGACGGAGCTGCAGCATATCGCCGATGGCGGTGGCCTGATCGACATGGATCAATCCGGTCTCAAGCAGGATGCACCGAGGCCGAGCTGGGTAAACTTCAAGCAGCTGCTGACCAACCGCATGATGATGGGGGTTTTCATCGGTCAGTATTGCATCAATACACTGTCCTACTTTTTCCTTACCTGGTTCCCGGTCTACCTGGTGCAGGAGCGGGGCATGTCGATCCTCAAGGCGGGTTTCATCGCCTCGATCCCTGCCGTGTGCGGGTTCCTCGGCGGCGTGCTGGGCGGGGTCATCTCCGATGCACTGATTCGTAATGGCCGCTCGCTCACGTTCGCCCGCAAAGCGCCCTTGGTGCTGGGCATGCTCATGTCGACCTGCATGGTGGCGTGCAATTACGTCGATGCCGAGTGGATGATCGTCGCAATCATGGCGCTGGCGTACTTCGGCAAGGGGTTTGGAGCCATTGGCTGGGCGGTGGTGGCCGATACCGCGCCGAAACCGATTGCCGGGCTGTGCGGGGGTGTTTTCAATGCATTTGGCAATACCGCAGGCATCACCACGCCGATCATCATCGGCCTGATCCTGCAGACGACCGGCTCCTTTGAAACTGCGCTGGTGTTCGTTGCTGCAAATGCCGTGGTGGCGATGTTCTGCTACTTGGTGATCGTCGGCAAGATCGAACGCATGGACCTGCGGCAGAATGATGATCAAGGTCGTGCAGTTGCAGCTTGAGTGACACTGCTGCGTGAGATGCCTTGATGCCCGCTCGCTGCCCGAAGCCACGTTGACTGTCCGTGGCCCTTAGGTGGATTGATCGTATCTACCTAAGGGCCGCTGATGGACAAGCGCCGAAAACGCTGCCCACGGTCGGCCCGCTCGTATAATTCAAAGCCGTGGCGCGGTCGGGCAGTTTCACCCCAGTACGTACGCAAACGAAAAAACGGCATTCAGGTATTGCGTCTGCTCAGGCCGAATCATTGCTCGATTGATGAATTCAGTTCCATTGATATATGAGCATTGGCCAGTAATTGATTATCAGGGAATGAATAAACTGAGAGGCCCTCAACCGGAGCTTCTCAATGTCTGCTTACGAAACAACCGCGCAGGTTGCTTCCCCCTCCAAAAGCGCAGGAATCAGCATCGCGATCCTGGCCTTTTCTGCCTTCCTCATCGTTACCACCGAATTCCTCATCGTGGGGCTGCTCCCCGCGCTTGCCAGGGACCTGAACATTTCGATCACCGCCGCCGGGCAACTGGTGACGCTGTTCGCCTTCACCGTCATGATCTTCGGCCCGCCGCTGACGGCAGCGCTGTCGCACCTGGAGCGGAAAAAACTGTTCATCGGGATCTTGCTGCTGTTCGCCGTCGCCAACGCCGTTGCCGCCGCCTCGAACAGCTTTTGGCTGCTTGCCGTGGCCCGCGTGGTGCCAGCCTTGGCCTTGCCGGTGTTCTGGGGCACGGCCAGTGAAACCGCTGGGCAACTGGCCGGGCCGCAGCGGGCGGGGCAGGCAGTTTCAAGGGTTTACCTGGGGATTTCGGCGGCCATGCTGCTGGGTATTCCACTGGGTACTGTGGCGGCCAATGCGATCGGCTGGCGAGGGGCGTTCTGGCTGCTCGCCGGGCTGTCGTTGATCATGGCGGTGGCCATGTGGGTCTACATGCCAAGCGTTGCGCGCACGGCCAAGGTGGATTTCCTCAAGCAGGCACGGATTTTCAAGGAACCCTGTTTCCTGGCCAACGTGCTGCTTTCGGTGGTGGTGTTCAGTGCCATGTTCATCGCCTACACCTACCTGGCCGACATCCTCGAACGTGTCGCGGGCGTGGCCCCGGCCGATGTCGGCTGGTGGATGATGGGCTTTGGCGCGATTGGCCTGGTGGGTAACTGGATCGGTGGCAGGGCCGTCGACCATTCGCCGATCAAGGCCACCATCGGCTTTCTCGTGCTGCTTGCCCTGGGCATGGCTGCGGCTATTCCGCTGGCTCAAGTTGGCTGGCTGTTCTGTGTTGCGCTTGGGCTGTGGGGCATCGCCAATACGGCGCTTTACCCGGTCAGCCAGGTGCGGGTCATGCGTTCGGTCAGCCACGCACAGGCGTTGGCGGGCACCAGTAATGTTTCGGCCGCCAATGCCGGCATTGGCGTGGGCGCCATCGTCGGCGGCATGACCCTGTCGAACCTGGGCATCGGCTACCTCGGGTATGTGGCCGCAGCCGTCGCGGTGCTCGCGCTGCTGCTGGCGCTGGTCGTTGGCAACCTCGCGCCTCGGCGTTAGGGCAGGGCGCTCAGCTGTTGGCAGGCTGGCTGCCATGGGGCGTCAGCCGTGGCAGCAAATAGTCCAGCAAGGCGCGGACCTTGGGTTGGTTCTCGCGGCTCTTCAGCCAGACCAGGTTCATGGGCAGGCCGTCCGTTGCCAGCTCAGGCAGCACCTCGACCAGTGTGCCCTGGTCGAGGTGCCGCTGGGTCAGCCAAGTCGGTAACTGGCCGATGCCATGCCCGGCGAGCACAGCGGCCACTTCGCCCTCGCCATCACCGACGGCGATGCGCGCCTGCGGCGTACGCCGCTCCATCTCCCCCGGTTGGCGGCCTTTGAAGAACCACGGACTGACCTGGCCGTCGCCATGCCCATAGCCGACACAGTGATGCTGATCGAGATCACGCTCGCTTTGCGGGGCACCGTGCTGGGCCAGGTAGCCGGGTGCGGCGCAGAAGATCAGGCGCTGGGCGCCGAAATACTGGTGGCCCAGGCTGGCTGGCCAGGCATCGGGGCCGCCGATGCGCACGACAATGTCGATGCCTTCATGCAGCGGGTCGATAAAACGGTCGGTAAACGAGATGTGCGGTTGCAGCAGCGGATGCTGGTGGATGAACTCCAGGATCAGCGGCAGTACATGCAAGCGGCCATACGAAGCTGGCAGATCTATCCGTACCTTGCCGTGCGGCTCGTCGCCCTCGGCGCTGAGCGCATGTTCCACTTGCTCCAGGTCGGCCAGTACCGAAGTGCAGGTGCGGTAGAAGGTGATACCCGCCTCGGTCAGCGCCAGGGTGCGGGTGGTACGGTTGAACAGCCGTATCCCCAGGCGTTCCTCGAGGCGCGCCACACTCTTGCTCACCGCAGATCCCGTGAGGTTCAGCCGTTCGGCCGCGGCAGTGAAACTGCCCAGGTCAGCGACGGCGACGAACACGTCGAGCCCCTTCAGCCGTTCAGATGAAAACATGCGTATCTCCTGTTGAGTGCCATTGGAACAGGAATTGCTCGCAATGCTGATGAAGCGACCAGCAGGGGATACACCAATGCTTGTTGAAGATCACTGCTTCATGTTCCTCGTCGTCGCGATCGTGCTGGCCGTGGATATGGTGGCGCTCACGCTGTATTGGCGCAGCAAACCCTGAACCCAGCCCCGGGGGGAGAATACCCCTAGTCGGGGCCTTTGCGAGGGATCATCGATTGGCACTGCTTCCAAACCCGGGTCGATGGCGGTAGCCTCGGCAGTTCTAGCCGATAGAAATTCCATTCCCATGCCTGCAGGTTTCCCCGGTTTGCCGTCACTCAATGCCCTGCGTGTGTTCGAGGTGGTGGCGCGTCAGCTTAACTTCCGCCTGGCTGCCGAGGAGCTGGGCGTGACACAGGCGGCCGTCGCCCAGCAGGTGCGCGGGCTGGAAGCCAGCCTGCAGGTGCGCCTGTTCGAGCGCCTGCCACGGGGCGTTGGCCTGACCGATGCCGGGCGTGGCTATGCGGCGAGTATCCGCAGCGCCCTGCTGATGATCGACGAGGCCACCCGATTGCTGTGCCCGGCGCCGTCACAGCTGACGGTCAGCGTGACGCCTACTTTTGCGTCGAAGTGGCTGATTCCACGGCTCGGCCACTTCGCCGAGGCCCACCCCGACATCGACCTGCGCCTGCTGGCCACCGACCGTCTCTCGCATTTTCAAACCGATGGCGTCGATATCGCGGTGCGCTATGGTCAGCCCCCGTTCGCTGGCGGGTTGAACGCCGAGTTGCTGATGGAGCAACGAATCGTCGCGGTGGCGAGCCCGGCATTGCTGGCCGAGGTGGGCGCGCCAGAGAGCTTTGCCGCCTTGCAGAGGTTCGTCGCCTTGCACGATGGGCACAACTTCTGGCCGCAGTTCACGGCGGCCTTGTTCCCCGGGCATCCGAAACCGACCGCGAAGAATGTGCGCTTCAACCAGGCATCGCTGGCCATCGACGCCGCCGCAGGCGGGCAGGGCATCACCCTTGCCAGCTACGCCTTCGTCAAGGACGACATTGCCGCTGGCAGGCTGCAGCAGGTGTTCCCCGAGCAGCTGAAACTGGACAAAGCGTTCTACCTGGTATGGCCACGCAAGGCGCAAGAGGCACCAGCACTGGGCCTCGTCAGAGCATGGCTCAAAGGTCAGGTAGGCGAAAGATAATCTACTGGCTTGGCAAGCTTCGCCTGCCTCCCTCGCCCAGGTGCTGGCTGCTAGTGTGATGTAACTCGCAACCGCGCAGTTTCATGACCGAAGGAGGCAACATGTCTGTAGAAAAAGTGGCAATCATCACCGCCGGTGGCAGCGGCATGGGGGCGGCAGCGGCGCGTCGGTTGGCAGCTGACGGTTTCAAGGTCGGCATCTTGTCGTCTTCGGGCAAGGGCGAGGCGCTGGCAGCCGAACTTGGCGGCATCGGCATCACCGGCAGCAACCAGTCGGTCGCAGACCTGCAGCGGCTGGTGGATGCCGTGGTCGAAAAATGGGGGCGCATCGACGTGCTGGTCAACAGCGCCGGCCACGGCCCGCGCGCGCCGATCCTGGAAATCAGCGATGAAGACTGGCACAAGGGCATGGACACCTACCTGCTCAATGTCATCCGCCCGACGCGGCTGGTGACGCCTTACATGCAAAAACAGAAGGGCGGGGTGATCATCAACATTTCCACCGCCTGGGCGTTCGAGCCTGTTGACCTGTTCCCCACATCAGCGGTGTTCCGTTCGGGGCTGGCGGCCTTTACCAAGATCTTCGCCGACAATTTTGCTGGCGATAATGTGCGCATCAATAATGTGCTGCCGGGCTGGATCGACAGCTTGCCGGCTACCGAGCAGCGCCGCGACAGCGTACCGCTCAAGCGCTATGGCACCAGTGAGGAGATTGCGGCGACCATCGCTTTCCTGGCCAGTGAGGGTGCTGCTTACATCACCGGGCAGAACATCAAGGTTGATGGCGGTGTGACGCGAAGCGTCTGAGCAGCGGGTTTACCCGCGAAGCGCCGCGCGGGCGGCGCTCGATCTGATAGGCACTGCATCCCTCCCGACCTACACTTGAAGACCCAAATGCCAATTTTACGTTTTGCGACAAATTTTTTACCTTTGTCGTTATAACGTTACGCCGCTCGTCCCTCAAGGCCATCAGTTCCTTCGGCTCAAGACGCGCAATGCCTGGTATTTCCTGGAGTCTTAATGAGAGTCGATCTAGACACTGAGGCCGCCGACCTCGATGGTTTCCCGCGTTTTCAGCGGGCAAAGGTTCATGCCCGCCAGCTAATGCTGCTGATGTACCTGGCACTGGCGCTTGCCGCACTACTGGCAGTGATCCAAGGCCTGATCGGTATCTTCAGCCCTGATTCCTACTGGCTGGTCCTGCTCGCCACCAATGGCGCCGTGCTGCTCTTGGTGGCAGGCGCCGCGCAATCGGCCTGGCGGGTAGCCAGCTGGCGTGCGACGGCCATGGGCCAGGCGCCTGTCCCGTTGCTGTTCTGGCGCGCTGCCGGCAAAACAGTCGAGCCTGAGTCGCTCAGCCGTTTCGACCACTGGTGCCAGCAGGTCGCCGATGCTTGCCGGCGGCAATGGCACAGACTAGGCCCGGAGACCCCTTGGCTGGTAGGCCTGGCGGGCCTGTCACTGCTGCTGGTCAGGGGCGCTTGGCGCTTTGACCTGCCGACCCCGACGGTGGCAGGGCAGGTGACTTGGGTTGCCATCGGCCTGCTGGCCGTTTTTGCCTTCAGCCTGGTCGTGCTCGAACGCCACCTGATGGCTGAAAACGAGGCGACCTGGCCCGAAGCCGGCGCGCTTGCCGCGACGTTGCGGCTGGCCATCGCCGTGCAGGTGCTGACCATCGCCTGCCTGGTGTGCGTGGACGGCGAACGGCTGTGGCCGGCTCGGCTGGCGGTGCTGATCGGCGTGTTGCCTGGCCTGGCAGCGCTCGAACTGCTGACACGCGCCGTGCTGGCGATGTTCCGCCCCTCGCGCCCGGCTGAAGAGCCGGCGCTGGTGGCGCGCAGCCTGGTGGGTGACTTCCTGCAATGGCCGCCGCGGCCTTTGGCCGTGCTGCAGGACGAGCTGCACCAGCGCCTGGGCATCGACCTGCGCCAGGTATGGGCATTCGCCTTCATGCGGCGGGCATTCCTGCCGGTGGCAGCGCTGGTGGCGCTGGTCGGCTGGTTGCTGACCGGCGTCGTCGAGGTGCCCACCAGTAATCGTGCGGTCTACGAACGCTTTGGCAATCCGCTGGCGGTGTATCCGCCGGGCCTTCACGTCGGCTTGCCCTGGCCCTTTGGCAAGGTGCTGTGGGTGGACAACAGCATTATCCATGAATTGGCGACCACCACTGCCCAGGGGGGCAGCGAACCCTTGGCAGCTGCCGACGGTGCGCCACCAACAACCGCCAACCGGCTGTGGGATGCCACCCACCTGAGCGAGAACTCGCAGGTGATTGCCGGTACCGATGGCGGGCGCCAAGGGTTCCAGATCGTCAACATGGACGTGCGCTTCATCTACCGTATCGGCCTGAGCGATGCGGCCGCGCTGGCGTGCGCCTATCACACGGCGGACGTCGAACAGCTCTTGCGCAGCATTGCCAACCGCGTGCTGGTGCACGATTTTGCCGTCCGCTCGCTGGATGGGCTGCTGGGTGCCGAACGTGCCGCGCTGGGCCGTGACATCGGCCGGGCGGTGCAGGCTGACCTGGACCGCATGGAGACCGGGGTGGAGCTGCTGGCGACCTCGGTAGAGGCGATCCACCCGCCAGCCGGTGCGGCCAATGCCTACCATGCCGTGCAGGCGGCGCAGATCACCGCCCAGGCACTGGTCGCCCGTGACCGTGGGCAGGCCACGCTGAAGGTGGCCGAGGCCAGGCAGAACGCCACCAGCGTGACCGACAAGGCCACTGCCGCAGCCCATGAAATCCAGACCAAAGCCGATACCGCGTCACTGCGCTTCGATGCCGAACACACCGGCTGGCAGCACGCCGGCCAGGCGTTCATCCTCGAACAGTACCTGGAGCGGCTGACCCAAGGCATGGCGCAGGCGAACAGCCTGATCATCGATCACCGCCTGACGGCGAACCAGGCACCGACCCTGGACCTGCGCAGCTATGCAGCGCCCATTGACCCTTCGCAGCCGAAACCCGCATCCGGCCGTACCCAGGAGCGTAACCCGTGAGTTCCCATACCGCCCATGGTCATGACCACGACCACGACCACGACCACGACCACGACCACGACCACGACCACCACCATCACGATCATGCCGATACTCAAGGCCGTGCCCGTCCCGCCTGGCTGCGTGTCGGGGTAGCGCTGCTTCTGGTGCTGATCATGGCCGCCACGGCCTGTTTCGTGCAGGTTCGTGTCGGCGAAGCCACGGTCATCACCCGTTTCGGCAACCCGTCGCGGGTGCTGCTCGAACCCGGCCTCGACTGGCGCTGGCCCGTGCCGTTCGAGGCCGCAGTGCCGGTCGACCTGCGCCTGCGCACCACTTCCAGCGGGCTGCAGGACGTCGGCACGCGGGATGGCCTGCGCATCATCGTCCAGGCCTACGTCGCCTGGCAGGTGGCGGCCGACCCGCAAAGCATCCAGCTGTTCATGCGCGCGGTGCAGAACCAGCCCGACGAGGCGGCGCGGCAGATCCGCACGCTGGTGGGCTCGGCCCTGGAAACCACGGCCAGCGGTTTCGAACTGGCCGACCTGGTCAACGTCGATGCCAGCCGGGTGCGCATCGATGATTTCGAGCAGCGCCTGCGCGAGCAGATCGAGCAGCAACTGATCAAGAGTTATGGTGTGCGCGTGGTGCAAGTCGGCATCGAGCGCCTGACCTTGCCCAAGGTTACCCTTGAAGCCACGGTTGACCGCATGCGCGCCGAACGCGAGACCATCGCCACCGAGCGCACGGCCGAAGGCAAACGCAAGGCCGCCGAGATCCAGTCGGCCGCCGAGCGGGATGCCCGCATCCTGCAGGCCGATGCCAGCGTGAAGGCCGCTCAGATCCAGGCGCAATCGCAGGTACAGGCGGCGGACATCTACGGCAAGGCCTATGCCGGTGCGCCGCAGCTGTACACCTTGCTGCGCTCGCTCGACACCCTCGGTTCGGTCATCAACCCCGGCACCAAGCTGGTGTTGCGCACTGACGCGGCGCCGTTCCGCGCCCTGGTGGAGGGGCCTGCGCTGCCAGCGGGGGCTGACCATGGCCAGCAATGAGCAGTTGGTGGCCAGGCTGCCTGCCGGGCCTTGGCTGCAGGCGGGGCGCATCGGCTTCCTGGCACTGTACGCCGTGGCGTTGCTGGCGGCGGTGGGTTGGCTGTTCGGCAATGTGCGGCAGATAGGCCCGGAAAACCGCGCGGTGGTCTTGCGCCTGGGTGCCGAGGAACGCATCCAGAACGCAGGCTTGCTGCTGGCCTGGCCTGAGCCCTTCGAGCAGGTGGTGATGCTGCCCTCGGCAGCGCGGGTGACCGAACGCCGGGTGTCGTTGCTGCTGCGCTCGGAACTTGCGCAAAAGTCCGACAAGGACGGCACGCTGGCCAGCGATGCCACGGCAGGCTCCGGCTATCTGTTGACCGGGGATGCCGGGGCCGTGCAGCTGGACGTGCGAGTGTTCTATACCGTGAGTGACCCTTACGCCTACGCGCGCCAAGGGCAGCATGTGCAACCCGCGCTGGACCGCCTGGTGGAACGCAACGCCGTGCAGATCTGCGCCTCGCGCGACATGGATGCGATCCTGGTCGCGCGCCCGGAACTGGTGGGTGGTGATGCCGGGCTTGCTGACCAGCGTGAGCGGCTGCGTGGCGACCTGCAGCAGGGCATCAACGGTAGCCTGGCGCGGCTGGGTTCGGCGGGCGCCAGCCTGGGGATCGAGGTGGTGCGGGTCGACATCCAGTCGTCGTTGCCATGGTCGGCCGTCAGCGCGTTCAACGCCGTGCTCACCGCCAGCCAGCAGGCTGAACAGGCCGTGGCCAAGGCCCATAACGAGGCCGCTCGGCAACTGCAGCAGGCCACCCAGGCCGCCGACCGTACCGTGCAAGTGGCCGAGGCCGAAGCCAGCGAGCGGCTGTCCCGTGCCCAGGCCGCTACCGCGACCATCGTTGGCCTGAGCCAGCAACAGGATCCGCAGTTGCTGCTGCGCCTCTACCGTGAGCGGGTGCCAGCGATACTGGCGCGCGCCGGGTCGGTCACCACCGTCAACAAGGATGACGCCGGGCACATGATTCTGCAGGGGCCGACACAATGAGCACCCCGCCTTTTTCCCCTTTCTGGAGCTGCTCGCGATGAGTACCCATCATTGTGGTCACGCGCATCATCACCATGCCCATACCCACCTTACGTCCGGCCTGCTGTCCCAGGCCGAGCAGCGTACTGCTGCACGCCAGTTGAGCCTGGCGATGCTGGCCCTCGGGTTGCTGGCGCTGGGGCTGGCCTGGCGCTGGCTGGCACCGACCCAGGAGGGGGTCAGTCAATTGCTGCTGGGCGGTGCCTCGCTGCTGGTGGCCGTTCCGGTATTGCGCTCGGCCTGGTACAGCCTGCTGCACCCCAGCCTGCATGGCCTTACCGATCAGCTCATCGCCCTGGCCATGCTGGGCGCCTGGGCCACTGGCGACTTGGCCACTGCGGCACTGCTGCCGATCATCATGATTTTTGGCCACATGCTCGAAGAACGCAGCGTGCTGGGTTCGCAAGAGGCGATTGCCGCACTGGGGCAATTGACCCGCAGCCATGCGCGGTTGATCGACGCTGATGGCCAGGTGCGTGAGGTCGATAACGCCAGCCTCAAACCGGGCGACCAAGTCGAGGTGCGCGCCGGTGACCGTGTGCCCGCCGACGGCCGAGTCCTGCAGGGCCAGGCCAGCCTCGATACCGCGCCGATCACCGGCGAAGCGGTGCCGCTGGAAGTGGCCAATGGCATGGACATCCATGGTGGCTCGATCAACCTCGACGGTCTGCTGCGGGTGGAGGTTACCCGGGTCGGTGATGACTCGACCCTGGGCAAGGTCATCGCCCTGATGCAGCGCGCCGAGCAAGCCAAACCGCCGATCACCCGGCTGCTGGAACGCCATGCCGGGCGCTACCTGGTGCTGGTCCTGCTGATTGCCGCCGTGACCTGGTTCATCACCCGCGACGCCCAGGCCATGCTGGCCGTGTTGGTGGCGGCCTGCCCGTGCGCCCTGGTGCTGTCGGCGCCGGCGACGGCGGTGGCGGGGATTGCCGTCGCAGCCCGGCATGGCATCCTGATTCGCGGTTCGGCCTTCCTCGAGGAGCTGGCCGACCTGTCTTCATTGGTGATCGACAAGACCGGCACGCTGACCTACGGCGACCTGCGCCTGCGCAGCGTGGTCGGCATTGCGCCGGCAGTGCCCCAGGCCGAAATCGTCAATCTCGCGGCCAGCCTCGGCGCCGCCAGCAGCCACCCGGTCAGCCGGGCACTCGCGGCGCTGGTGCCCCATGAGCAGCATCTGGCACTGCTGGACATCCACGAACGCCAGGGCTTTGGTGTGGTGGCGCAGACGGCCGAAGGTGAAGCGGCACTTGGCCGCCCGGAGCTGTTCGGCCAGCTGGGCATGCAAGTGCCGCCGGTGCCCGAGCACGACGGCCCGATTGCCGGCCTGGCCCTGAACGGCCAGTTCCTAGCCTGGCTGCTGCTGGCCGACAACGTGCGCGCAGAATCTGCCGAGGCCATGCAGCAGTTGCGCGAGCTCGGCCTGCAGCGTCAGTTGTTGCTGACCGGTGACCGCAGCCGTGTAGCAGAGGCCATTGCCGAGCAGGTCGGCATGACCCGCGTGGTGGCGCAAGCCCTTCCGGAAGACAAGATGCACCACGTCAACCAGGAACTGCAGCTGGGCTTCCGCCCGCTGGTGGTGGGCGATGGCATCAATGACTCCCTGGCCCTGAAGGCTGGCGTGGTGGGCGTGGCAATGGGCGCCAACGGTGCCGACATCGCCCTGGCCGCGGCGGATATCGTGCTGATCAACGGCGACCTGCGGCGCCTGGCCACCTGCATCCGCCTCAGCCGCCAGTGCCGTCGCACACTCCAGGTGAATGTGTTGATCGGCCTGGGCTGGACCTTGGCGATTGTCGTCGCCGCCGCGTTCGGCCTGCTGGGCGCGGCGGGGGCCATGATCGCCGCGCTGCTGCACAACCTCAGCACGCTGCTGGTGCTGACCAACGCCGGGCGCCTGTTGCGCTATGACGAACGGCTTGGCCAGAGCACTGCGGCACAGGCGCTGCAGCCTTAGCTGAGCATGGTGACAGGGCCAGGCATGTGCCTGGCCACGTTGCTTACCCTTGCGTTTACGCCTCCGTAGATGCAAGGCGCCAGCAACATCCGTTCGGTTACCGAACACAAGCCGCCTTCACGCACTCAAGCCTGCCACGGCCACTCCGATAGCTGCTCACCCACCGTCGAAATCTCGACCAGAAGTGGCGCCAACAAGGAGTACTGCCCGCATGTTTGCCGACCTGAAGATCCGTACCGGAATGTTCTGGGTGCTGTTGTTGTTCAGCCTGACCTTGCTGTTTTCCACCGTCAGTGCCTGGCGGGCAGCGCTGGGCAGCGACGCGCAGATCACCGAGCTGGACCAGACCGCGCATCAGTCGGACCGGCTGAACAATGCGCTGCTGATGGCGATCCGTTCCAGTGCCAACGTGTCTTCGGGATTCATCGAGCAACTGGGCGGCCACGACGAAAGTGCAAACAAACGCATGGCGCTGTCGGTCGAGCTGAACGACAAGAGCCAGCAGCTGATCAATGAATTCGTCATGAATATGCAGGACCCTGCATTGCACGCGGTGGCCGAAGCGCTGCAGGCCACCTTCGGCGAGTACGCCAAGGCGGTGGCCGGGCAGCGCGAAGCCACGCGTCAACGCTCGCTGGAGCACTACTTCAAGGTCAACACCGAAGCCGGCAACGCCATGGGCCGGCTGCAGGCGCTGCGTCAGCAACTGGTCGCTGCCCTGGGCGAACGGGGCCAGCAGATCATGCTGGAATCCGACCGTCGCCTGGCGCGTGCGCAGCTGCTGAGCCTGGGGTTGCTAGCCGTGACATTGCTGCTCGCCGGCCTGTGCTGGGCGTTCATCGCGCAGCGTGTGCTGCACCCGCTGCGTGAGGCTGGTCAGCACTTTCAGCGGATTGCCGGTGGCGACTTGAGCGTGCCGGTGGCGGCGCGCCAGCGCAACGAGATCGGCCAGCTGTTCCATGAGCTCGAGCGCATGCAGCAGAGCCAGCGCGAAACCTTGGGCAGGATCAGCCACTGCACCCGGCAATTGGCCGATGCGGCTGGTGCGCTCAACACCATTACCGAAGAGAGCGCGAACAACCTGCGCCAGCAAGGCCAGGAGCTGGAGCAGGCCGCCACCGCCGTCACCGAAATGACCACGGCGGTGGAGGAGGTCGCGCGCAATGCCGTCACCACCTCCCAGGCGACCCATGAGTCCAATCAGCTGGCGGCAAAAAGCCGTCAGCAAGTCAGCGAAAATCTCGATGGTACCCAGGCCATGACCCGCGAAATCCAGACCAGCAGTGCTCACCTGGAGCAGTTGGTGGGGCAAGTGCGGGATATCGGCAAGGTGCTGGAGGTGATCCGATCGGTGTCCGAACAGACCAACCTGCTGGCACTCAATGCGGCCATCGAGGCGGCCCGTGCCGGGGATGCCGGGCGCGGCTTTGCCGTGGTGGCCGATGAAGTGCGTACGCTCGCGTACCGGACCCAGGCCTCGACCCAGGAGATCGAGCAGATGATCGGCCGTGTGCAGCAGGGCACCGAAGCGGCGGTCGCCTCGATGCAGGCCAGCACCAGTCGGGCCCAGTCGACGCTCGACGTCACCCTGGCCTCGGGCCAGGTGCTGGAGGGCATTTACAGCGCCATCGGCGAGATCAACGAGCGCAACCTGGTGATCGCCAGTGCAGCCGAAGAACAGGCCCAGGTGGCGCGGGAGGTGGATCGCAACCTGCTGAACATCCGCGAGCTGTCGAGCCATTCGGCGGCGGGGGCGCAGCAGACCAGCGAGGCCAGCCAGGCGTTGTCCGGGCTGGTTGCGGAGATGACGGCGCTTGTGGGGCGGTTCAGGGTCTAAGGCTCAGCTTTCTTTGCCGAGTACGTAGCGGTCGAACTGCTCGATGTACTCGTCGACGTTGTCTTCCAGCATCATCCGGTACTGGTCGCTGAAGTACTTCAGGATTTCCTCGCGGGCAGCGGCCATTTCGGCGCCGGACTTGAAGTTGCGTGCGCTGAGCCACGCACTGAAGCGGCTGGCGGCGAAGGTCATCGAGGCGCTGACCTTGCCGATGTCGGCGAGTGTGTCGAGCTGCTGGTTGGCCAGATCGATATGCGCATCGGCGCGGTCGTAGAATGCCTGATCGGTGGCTTGGGTCATGGCAGGATACCTGTGTGGGCTTGTCGTGCGGGGCGCAAGGATGCCACAGCAGTACCTCGCCGGCAGCAATTACCGGTGGTGGCTTATCTGGCCGTCGCCAGCCTGCACAGGGCAGGGTTGGTTCCACCTGCGGCCATTCAAACAGATATACTCCGCGACCGTTTTGCGCATTCAGGAGTCGTTCATGCAGCAGGTTCTGCTCATTGTTGATGTCCAGTCCACCTTCAGCCCACCCGAATGGCTGGTGGACGGGATTCGTCTGTTATCAGCGAGCATTCCTTCGATTGCCTCGGTCGAACTGCACGATGAGCAGGTGACGCCGTTCCAGCGCCAGCTTGGCTGGTACCCGGCCGCCGAAGACGAGTGCCTGGTCGAAGTGGACCAGGTGTTCGTCAAGCATGGCTATGGTCAGACCGCCGAGGCCATTGCCCACATCCGGCAACTGGGCGTGGAGCGTGTGCTGGTGTGCGGCATGCAGACCGAGACCTGCGTGCTGGCGGCAGGCTTTGCGCTGTTCGATGCCGGGCTCTGCCCGACACTGGTGACCGACCTCACCGTCGGCTCATCGCTGGACCGCTCCGGCAAGTTGGGCACTGACCTCTGGAAGCACCACTTCGGTAACGTGACCACGCGGGCCGAGGTCATGGCCGAGCTTGTGCAGTCGGGCCACTGAGAAAACCGCGAAAAGCCAGCGCGCATCGTTTAGCATGGGGACACCGATGCACCTGGCTCCCTTCCTTGTCGAAACGCGCTAGCTCCCCATGACTGCCTTCTACCTCAAGTTCCTCATCACCCCCACGCTCATGCTGGCCATTTCGCTGGCAGCCAAGCGCTGGGGCACACAGATTGGCGGCCTGCTTTCCGGCCTGCCGGTCACTTCGGCCTTGGTCGTGCTGTTTCTCAGCCTTGAACAGGGCCCGGGTTTTGCCCTGCAGGCAGTGCCCGGCGCATTGGCCGGCCTGGCGGCAGTCCAGGCGACCTACCTGTTCTATTACCAGGTGACGCGGCGGATCGGCGCCTTGCCCGGCTGCATCACCGCGCTGGCGGTTTATGCGGCCATGGCGGCACTGATGAGCCACCTGGAGTCGGTGGTGTTGTCGGTGCTGGTGACGCTGGTCCTGCTGACCCTGATCATCTTCGTCACCTCACAACCTGCACCCACCGGCGATGCGAAGGTGGTGCAACTGCCGCGCTGGGTGATTCCGATGCGCATGCTCACGGCCACCGCGTTGCTGGTGGCCATCACCGCCAGCGCCGAATGGCTCGGGCCGGTGGCCAGCGGCCTGCTGGCGCCGATTCCGGTGATCGCCTGGCCGCTGGCGGTATTCGCTCATGTTCAGGGCGGGCACCACGAGCTGGGCGCAATCGTGCGCGGCAACGCCATTGGCGGGGTGGGCGTGCTGGGTTTCTACCTGACGGTGAACCACTTCATCGAGCAGTGGGGCACCGTGCCGGCCATTGCGGCTGCCGTGGTGCTGGCCGTGGTTGCCACTTTTGCCCTGGCCAAGCTGCTGGACCGCCGCTGACCACTTCCCCGCTGGCAGGCGCTTGTATCGTTCTGTATCCAGGCGCCTGCCACGCCTACTTGCTTACAAATCCTTCGCTCTCCTGATACGCCCGGGATACATCCCTGGGGCCAAATGAGTCAGCCCGAACGAACAAGCCCTACGGCCTGCGTTCCCTGGCTTCTTACGCCCTTGAGGCATGACCGTACGACAATCAGGAGAAACACCATGACCCGTATCCAGTTCCCCAACAAGACCCGTCTCGGCCTGCTGAGCATTGCCCTGGTGGGTGGTATCAACCTGGCGTCTTCGGCGTTCGCCGTCGAGGCACTGCCACAAGGCTACCAACTGGCGGCCGCGGAAAAGGCCGGCGAGGGCAAGTGTGGCGAAGGCAAGTGCGGCGCCAGCGGCGCCAAGGCCAAAGCCACCGAGGCTGAAGGCAAATGCGGCGAAGGCAAGTGCGGCGCCGGCGGTGCCAAGGCCAAGGCCACCCAGGCCGAAGGCAAATGCGGTGAAGGCAAGTGTGGCGACGCATCGTTCGCCCGCACCGACACCGACCATGACGGCCGCGTTTCTCGTGCCGAACTGCTGGCGGTGGCGCCAAAGGCCGGTGCCGAGTTCGATGCGATCGACGCCAACCACGACGGCTACCTTTCCGAGGCTGAGGTCTACCAGTTCCGCAAGCACCAGTTCGACGCCAATGGCAATCCATTCCCGACTGACCTGTACAGCAAACTGAGCCAGGCCAAGAACTGACCCTCGCTGGCCCCTTCCCTAGGCGTGTTTCGGGGAGGGGGCTGCAGCACATGGAGCATGCCGATGAACCCTTCATTCACCCTGCAGGGCGCGGGCCTGGGCCTTCGCCGCGCACTGTTGCCTGAGCTGCTGAACATGGACTCCGGTGCCGTGGACTTTCTCGAATGCGCGCCGGACAACTGGATCGGTGTCGGCGGTGCCTTCGGCGAAGGCCTGGCGCAACTGGCCGAGCGCTATCCACTGAGTTGCCATGGCCTGTCTCTGTCGCTGGGCGGCCCTGCACCGCTGGACCATGGCTTCCTGCGCCAGATCCGCGCCTTTCTCGACCGTCATCAGGTACCGCTGTTCAGTGAACACCTGAGCTACTGCGCCGATGACGGCCATCTGTACGACCTGATTCCGATGCCCTTCACCGAAGAAGCCGTCCACCATACTGCCCGGCGTATTGCTGAAGTCCAGGATGCCCTAGGCCGGCGCATCGCCGTAGAGAACATCTCGTATTACGCCGCGCCGTACCAGGCGATGAGCGAAATCGAGTTTCTCCAGGCGGTGTTGAGCGAGGCCGACTGCGACCTGCTGCTGGACATCAACAATATCGTGGTCAATGCCTGCAATCATCGTTACGACGCCGCGCAGTTCCTTGCCCAGGTGCCGGCCGAGCGGGTGGTGTGCCTGCATGTGGCCGGGCACTACGACGAAGCGCCGGACTTGAAGATCGACACCCACGGCGCCAGCGTCAAGCCTGATGTCTGGGGCCTGCTGGCCAGTGCCTACCAGCACCTGGGCCCGGTGCCGACCTTGCTGGAACGCGACTTCAACCTGCCACCGCTGGCCGAACTGCTGGCTGAGGTTGAACAGATTCGCAGCCTGCAACCCATGGCGCAGGCCCTGGCGGTGCGCCATGGCTGACTCGCTGCGTGAGCAACAGCTGCGTATGGCCAGCCATATCCGCGACCCCCAGGCCAATCCGCCGCCGCCCGGCATTGAGGCGCGGCGCCTGGCGGTGTACCGGCAGTTGTTCTTCGGCAACCTGCAATCACTGCTGGCCGGCAGCTTTCCTGTGCTGCATGCCAGCCTCGCCGCCGAGCACTGGCTGGGCTTGTGCGAAGACTTCTATGCCAACCACCGTTGCCACACGCCGCTGTTCACCGAAGTGGGCGGTGAGTGGGTGGCGTACCTGCAGGGGCGCTACGACCAGCCCGGCTGGATTGCCGAACTTGCCCATTACGAATGGATCGAGACGGCCTTGCTGCTGAGCGATGCCGTCGAACCTGAGCATGACCCGCAAGGTGATCTGGTTGATGGCGTGCCGGTGCTGTCCAGCCTCGCCGTGCCGCTGGCCTATGCCTGGCCGGTCAGCCATATCGGACCGGAGCATCTGCCGGATGAGGCGCCCGTCGAGCCGACATTGCTGCTGGCCCATCGCGGTGCCGGCCACAAGGTCAGCTTCTCGCGGCTTGCGCCGCTGGCCCATGCGTTATTGGAATCGCTGCTAGCTCAGCCACTGAGTGGTCGTGAGCACCTGGCGGCACTGGCCGAAGCAGCCGGCGTTGCACCCGCCGCCACCGAGGCACCGGGCCTTGCGCTGTTGCTCAGCCTGAAAGCCCAGGGCGTCGTGCTCGGCACCCGCTGTGGCAGGGAACCGATGTTTCGGGCACAAATGGCCGTCAAGGCTTAGCGGCGATAGTAGCGGTGATCATCGTAATGGTGGGCGCGCTCGTTGCGGCGCTCCCATTCGTGGCGGCGTTCGGCTTCTCGGCGGGCCTGTTCCCGGCGCCATTGCGCGCGGCGCCATTCTTCGCGGCGGCGGTCTTCGCTGTGGTAATGCCAGCGGCCGTCGCGCCAGTAGCGGTCGTCGTGGGCCAGCAAAGGCCCGGATTGGCCATCGGCGACGCTGGCCAGGTCTGGCCATGGGTTCGAAGCAGGCTTGGCCGGCGCTTGAATGTTGGTTTCACTCGCCAGGCCCGCCTGACTGGCGTGGAGTGGCATGGCGGAGGCAGAACCGACGGCCGCCAGGGCGAACAGGCCGGCGAGCAGGTATTTCGGGATAGAGAACTTCATGAGCTTAGGCAACCCCCAAGGTTGTCATTGGACAGGCGGTTGCGCAGCGCCTTGGGGCCGCGCCCACCGCCTGCGTGAGCATGTCCAGATAGACAAGTTATTGGGGAAAAGTTCTGTTCATTCAGCGCTTTAGTGGCTAAAGCCCGCTGAGCCAGACCAGCGGCCGTGTCGGCTCGTCGCTGCCCATGCGGGCGAACGTATCAGACTCGAGCATGGCCCTGACCTGCTCACCGAGGGCCAGCAGCCGCTCGGCGAAGCCCGGGCCGATGGCGCCGTTGTCTTCCAGCGACAGGCCGCTCTGGCTGTGCTGGATCGCTAGGTGGTAATGGCCGGCGTTGTCGCCGCTGGCGGCGAGAATCACAGTGTAGCGAGGGCCCAGCACGCAACTGAGGCGCTGCTTTACCAAGTCCAGCAGCGAGGCGGGGCAGTCGTCGTGCAGCGCCGAGGCCAGGGCGGTGGGGGCGAAGGGAGGCATGGGGTTACCTGCAAGGCATGTTCATATAGATCTCAGCTTAGGCAAGGTGACTGTCAACTTGGGTTAAGCGAGGGTAAAAGCCGGTAATGTGTGCACGCCGAATCAGAAGGTCTGCCCCAGGGAGAACTGGAAGATCTGCGTTTCGGCGTTGTCCGGCTTCTTCAGCGGCGCCGCCAGGCTGAAACTCAGCGGCCCCATCGGGCTGTACCAGGTCACCCCCACGCCCAGCGACACGGCCAGCTGGTTCAGGTCGACGTTGCCGCAACCCTGGGTAGTGGACAGGTAACATTTGTCGGAGTAGACGTTGCCGGCGTCGACGAACACCGAGCTGCGCAGCTGGCTCTGGTTCTTGATGAACGGCATCGGGAAGATGTACTCGGCACCGCCCGTGACCAGGATGTTGCCGCCGAGCACGTCGGTGTCGCGGTCGGAGTAATAGGCCTGGCCGGCGCTTGAATAGGTACCGGTGGCGGGCGTGCTGCGCGGGCCGAGGGTGCCGTCCTTGAAACCCCGTACCGAGCCTTGGCCGCCAGCGGTGTAGCTTTCGTAGAAGGGCAGGCCGTCGGTGGAACCGTAGCCGTTGCCGTAGCCCAGCGTTGAGTGCAGGCGCAGGGTGGTGTCCTTGCTCAGGGGCAGGAAGGTCTGGCCGTTGTAGTCGAGCTTGTAGAACGACAGGTCACTGCCCGGCGTGGTCGCCATCAGGGTCAGGGCCTGGGAATGGCCTCGGGTGGCCAGCACACCCTTGTTCAGGGTCGATTCGGACCAGCCGATCGAGGCCTTGAGGTTGTTGAAGCTCTTGCCCTCGCGCTGGATGAAATCGTAGATCTCGTCGGCGCTGTAGGTGCCTGGGTTGATGTCGTCGTGCTGCAGGGTCAGGCCGTAGGTCAGGCGCGAGGTCTCGTTGATCGGGTAGCCGAAGTTGACGCCCGCGCCGTAGCTGTTGATGGCGTAGTAGGACACGCCGTCATCGTAGTAGTCGCTGTAGTCGGTGCTGCTGTAGAACAGGTTGTAACCCAGGCTGACGCCGTCCTCGGTGAAGTAGGGGTTGACGAAGCCGAAGTTGTATTTGGTCTGGTACTCCGAGCGGGTCAGGCCGATGGACACCTTGTTGCCCGTGCCGAGGAAGTTGCTCTGGCTGATCGACCCGCCGAGGATCAGGCCGGCGCTCTGGGCGAAACCGACGCTGGCAGTGATCGAGCCGGAAGCCTGCTCTTCGACGCTGTAATTGACGTCCACCTGATCGTCGACACCGGCCACCGCCGGGGTCTCGACGTTGACTTCCTTGAAGAAGCCCAGGCGCTCCAGGCGGGTCTTGGACTGGTCGATCAGGTAGGTCGAAGCCCAGCCACCTTCCATCTGGCGCATTTCGCGGCGCAGCACTTCGTCTTCGGTCTTGGTGTTGCCACGGTAGTTGATGCGGTTGACGTAGGCACGTTTGCCCGGGTCGACCACGAACATGATGTCGACGGTGTGATCCTGGTCGTTCGGCTGTGGCACGCCGTTGACGTTGGCGAAGGTGTAGCCTTCGTTGCCCAGACGACGGGTGATCAGCTCGGAGGTGGTGGTCATCACCTTGCGCGAGAACACCTGGCCCGGCTGCACCAGCAGCAG
>NZ_BCBA01000052.1 GCF_001320245.1 Pseudomonas sp. NBRC 111124 | reverse complement strand
AGACAGCGGTGATTTTGTGAGGGATTTCTGAACTTGAGACCAAATGCTTCAGGATTGGGGTATTTGGGAATTATCCTACGAGCGCAGTCGACCGTTCACCATTGGCGGGGAAATGCCCCGGGGCTAACGTTCTCGGGTCGCCAAAACTGGTGACCGGGTGTGAGAACCCGATATGAATGTAGCGGCTGCGTTATGGCGACCGTGCGCGGGCAGATTTCGGTCTGGCCGAGCTTCCTATGTTCACTCGGTTTCTCACCCCGTGTACGGTTGCCGCCTTTGTTCCGTGAGAAAGAATGAGAGTGGCAATCCCTGTCTGAACATAGGGATTTCCATTATGAAAAAAATCGTTCCGGATCCACCTCGTTACTTAATCCAAACCCCATACTTCTCCGTCCACAGCGACATCTCCTCCGAAGATGCCATCACCCATGGCGCGGAGCTGATCCGCGGCGTCGCCGAAACCATCGATGAACACTGCCGCCTTCACGCTGGTGAACCTGGCTTGAACACATTGGCCAACGCCGCCTTTGCCGCCGAATCGGCACTGATCCTGTTCCTGCATGCATTGGCGAGCATGAGCGATGAGGAGGGACAGGCGCATGAGTGATACCGCTAATACCCTCGTCACGGCGGGCGTGGAGACCTTTCTGGAAGCAGGCAACCCGACAGTCGATCTGCTACGCGTGCAGCCGGGTATCCCTATCGATCATGCCTACGAGCATGTGTCGGTGTTGCTCGGCTATATCAAGCACCTTGTGCGCGAGGGGGATATGGAGGATGACCACAAGCTGTTGGGCGCTGCGGATTATCTCTTGGCGCTGGCCAAGGCGTTGATGAACGATATCGAGCTTGCCAAGCACAAAGTGCATTGATTCGAGGGCCCCTTCGCGGGCGCGCCCGCTCCCACAAGGTATGCAATCAGGCCTTATTTCTGGGTGTACCTGTGGGGGCTATTGCCTAATCGAATTTTTGTTTATGCACAAGAGGCATTGCCACGTTGCGCGAAAGGCATGCCGCTTCTCCATACCGCCGGTCTTTGCGCAAACACCTGTTTTTACTGGGCTTGAGGCGTATGCCGGAATAAGCCAAACGTTTGAAATAGCGCTTGGCTCCATCCAGTCATCAAAAGCTTGTTCACAGACTTATCCACAGGTTGTGCTGCGGCTAACGGTCACGTTCCGCCAGTAGCAGCAGGTTGCGTGGGGTGAGCAGGTAATTGCAGAAAGTACCCAGCTGAACGTTGTAGCCCTGTTCTTCGAGGAACAGGGCGCGATCGAGCACCAGCCACAGCTCCAGCGGGCGGCGGAACAGGTTGCGCAGGCGCTCGAGGTTGCGCACCTCGGCCAGGCGCTGCCAACCGGCGGCCTCCAGCGCGGCCCAGTCCGGGTTGCCACTGAGCTCGACCTTGCGCAGGTCGGCCAGCTCGCGGCAGTACTGCTCGAAAGGCTTGTCCAGCCAGGCGACCGGCAGGGAAGGGGTGGACAGGTATTCATCGCACTGGCGCTGATCGCGTTGCAGCAGGTCGAAGCCCAGGCGACGGGCCATGGAGCAATCACGTTGATGGCGCACGCGGGCGCTGGCGGTGACGGCTTCGTTCAGCGGCAGGCCCAGGTCGATCATGCTCAGCTGCAGCGAGGAGTGCAGCGCGGCTGTGGATAACGGCTGATAGTGCTCGCCCGGGATGCGGTTGTAGCAGCAGGGGGCCACGGCCAGGTGGCGGCAGCCTTGCTGGCTGGCCTGGCGCAGCAGGTGCACGTGCAGCTCCCCGCAGGCGTGCAGGGCGACCACGCTATTCTCGTGGTTCAGGTGCTGGGTGCTGCCGGCAGCCATTACATCCTGGTGGATGTGGGTCGCAGGCAGGTGGTGGTGGTCGCTCAGGGCCTGGCCGGCGGCGACCAGCTCGGCGTTGTATTCCAGGCAGGTCAGCTGTTGGCCGGGTTGCAGCAGGCGGCGGCCGAGGTGGCCCTTTCCGGAGCACCAGTCGAGCCAGTGCCGGGTGCGCTCGCGAAAGCCCAAGCGGCGGCTGAAGGCTTCGATCTGCTGCCACTTGCGGCCCGGCACGGCGACGTCGAGTCGGTGGCCGGCGGCGGGTAGGCCGGTGTCGGGGAGTTCGCCCAAGGCTGCCAGTTGCTCGGCTTGCGCGGCCAATTGCGGGAACGGGGCGGGCAGGCCTTGTGGGTTGATGTCGGCTTCGGCGTCGGCCAGTGAGCACTGGCGCAGGTGGGCGGCGAGTTCAGGGTATTGGGCTTCCCAGTCCAGGCGCAGGGCGGTGAAGGGCCGGGGTTTCCACAGCGGTTGGTGCTCGGTCAGGAACTGGTCGAGGGCCAGGAAGCGGTCGTGCAACTGGTGGCTGTGGAGGTAGGTGGACATGGGGCGGGGCTTGAGGTGTGTGGTGGTTTTGAGGGCCTCTTCGCGGGCTCGCCCGCTCCCACAAGTATGGCGCCAACCTCAAGAATGGCGCAGTAACTGTGGGAGCGGGCGAGCCCGCGAAAGCGGCAGTGAAGGTTTAACGACCCTGGCAGGCGTCCACGCGCAACCAGCGCTCCAGCAGCTTGAAGCCTTGCACCAGTACGAACGAGATCACCAGGTAGAACACCCCGGCGGCGAAGAAGATCTCCACCGGCAGGTAGGTTCGGGCGATGATCGTGCGGGCCATGCCGGTCAGATCCAGAAGGGTCACGGTGCTGGCCAGTGCGCTGGCCTTGAGCATCAGGATCACTTCGTTGCTGTAGGCCGGCAGGCCGATGCGCGAGGCGCGCGGCAGCATGATGTAGAACAGCGTCTTGCCCCGCGACATGCCCAGCGCCCGTGCCGCTTCGATCTCGCCCTTGGGGATCGACTGCAGCGCACCGCGCAGGATCTCGGCGATGTAAGCGGCGGTGTGCAGGGTCATGGTCAGCGCCGTGCACCAGAACGGATCGCGCAGGTACGGCCACAGGCTGCTGGAGCGCACGGCGTCGAACTGCGCCAGGCCGTAGTAGACCAGAAACAGCTGCACCAGCAGCGGCGTGCCACGGAAGAAGAAGATGTAGCTGAACGGCACCGCGCGCACGTACCAATGGCGCGAAGAGCGGGCGATGCCCAGCGGGATGGCCAGGATCAGCCCGGCGATCACGGCAATGGCCAGCAGCTCCAGGGTCAGGGTCGCGCCCTGGGCCAGGCGCGGCAGCCATTTGAGGATGACTTCCCAATTCATTTATTCGGCCCTCGCAAAGCCGCGAGCGGCGCGCTTTTCCATGAAGTGCATGCCAGTCATGGCGACCACGGTCAGGCTCAGGTAGATGCAGGCCGCGACCATGTAGAAGGTGAACGGCTCTTTGGTCACGGTCACGCCGATCTGCGCGTGGCGCATGATTTCTTCCAGGCCGATCACCGACACCAGCGCGGTGTCCTTCATCAGGATCATGAACAGGTTGCCAAGGCCGGGCAGCGCGATGCGCCACATCTGCGGCAGGATGATCCGCGACAGGATGCGGCCCTTGGACAGGCCCAGCGCCAGGCCGGCTTCACGGTGGCCCTTGGGGATCGCCAGGATCGCGCCACGGAACACTTCGGTGGCATAGGCGCCGAAGCACAGGCCCAGGGCGATGACGCCGGCGGCGAACGCGCTGAGCTCCAGGCCCGGCATGTTCAGCGCTTCGCCGAGGCTGTTCATCAGGCCGACGGTGCCGAAGTAAATGAGCAGGACCCAGAGCAGCTCGGGCACGCCGCGCACCAGGGTCGAGTAGAAGCCGCCAAGCCATTGCAATGGCTTGATCGTGGAAGTCTTGGCCAAGGCGCCGAGCAGGCCCAGGACCAGCCCCAGCAGCAGGGCGCAGAGCGCCAGTTTTACGGTCATCAGGGTGCCGGCCATCATGGCCGGACCGAATCCGTGCAGGTCGATATTCATGGGCAACTGTGTTCAAGGGACAAGCACCGCCTCAGCGGCGGTGCCTGTCGGGGGCGAATCAATAGATGCTGAATGGGAAGTACTTGTCGTTGATCTTCTTGTAGGTGCCGTCGGCGACAATTTCCTTCAGCGCGGCATTGAGCTTGTTACGAAGCTCGTTGTCGCCCTTGCGTACGGCAATGCCGACCTTGTCGCTGTCGTTGACCGGTTCGCCCTTGAACTCGTAGTTCTTGCCGGCCTCGGATTTCAGCCAGTCGTAGTTGGCGTACTTGTCGGCCAGGATCGCGTCGACGCGGCCAGCGGTGAGGTCGAGGTAGGCGTTTTCCTGGCCGTCGTACAGGTTGACCTTGAACTTGCCGTCCATGCCGCCGTGATCGTCCAGCCAGGTCGCAGCCTGGGTGGCGCGCTGGGTGCCGATGGTCTTGCCTTCGAGCGACTTGTCGTCAGTCTTGAAGTCGACGTTCTTCGGCGCGATGAACTGCTGCTTGTTCGAGTAGTACGGGTCGGTGAAGTCGACGGCCTGCTTGCGCTCGTCGGTGATCGACAGCGACGAGATGATGAAGTCGAACTTCTTGGCGTTCAGGGCCGGGATGATGCCGTCCCAGTCGGAGGTGACCACTTCGCACTCGACTTTCATCTTGGCGCAGAGGGCGTCGCCGATGTCCTTGTCGAAGCCGACCACTTGGCCGCTGGCATCCTTGTTGTTGAACGGTGGGTAGGCGGCTTCGATACCCATGCGCAGTTTTTCCGCGGCCATGGCGTTTGCCGACATCACCAGCGTGGCAGCGGCTGCCAGGAGGAACTTCTTGTAGGTGTGCATGTATTGCTCCGTTAGCGGTGGCTGGACATGAATTGCTTGCAACGCGCCGAGGTCGGGTTTTCGAAGACCTGCTGTGGCGATCCTTGCTCTTCTACCAAGCCCTGGTGCAGGAAGACCACTTCACTGGACACATTGCGGGCAAAGCTCATTTCGTGCGTCACCAGCAGCATGGTACGGCCTTCGTCGGCCAGTGCGCGGATAACGTTAAGCACTTCCTGGACCATTTCCGGATCGAGCGCCGAGGTCGGCTCGTCGAACAGGATGACCTTGGGCTTCATGGCCAGGGTGCGGGCGATGGCAGCACGTTGCTGCTGGCCACCGGAAAGCTGGGATGGGTAACTGTGGCGCTTGTCGTAGATGCCGACCTTGTTCAGCAGCGCTTCGGCAGCTTCAATGGCTTCGGCCTTGCTCTGGCCAAGCACGCGGCGGGGCGCCTCGGTGATGTTGTCGAGGATCGACATGTGCGGCCACAGGTTGAAGTTCTGGAAGACGAAGCCGACCTCGCTGCGCAGGCGGTTGATCTGGCGGTTGTCGGCGGCGACCAGGTCGCCGTTCTTGGCAGCCTTGAGCTTGAGGCTTTCGCCGGCCACGAGGATTTCGCCCTGGTGGGGGTTTTCCAGCAGGTTGATGCAACGCAGCAGAGTGGACTTGCCGGAGCCGGACGACCCCAGGATGGAGATCACGTCACCGTCGCGCGCGGTCAGCGAAATGCCCTTGAGAATTTCCTGCTCGCCGTAGCGTTTGTGCAGATTGCGGATTTCCAGCGCGGGCGTGGCCTGGGCCATGTGCGGTCCTCATGTGATCGGGTGCGTTCCCAGCTGTTGGCGGCCTTCCTGGCGAGCGCCACGCTAGCATAGCGGCAATATGACGGCCAACAGGGTCGCAGGGGCTCAAGGCGTTGCCGGGGCAGTTTGTCGCATCGTTGCAGTGCAACGTCGCGACGATGTCCGCAAAGGGTCTCGCCCAGCTCCATAGCCTTGATGAAAAAAGGCGCGATGGTGCCAGTTTTGGCCGGCACTGGGAAGCGGTTTTAGACCATTCGTGGGTCTGGCTCGCTGCTGAGGGTGCGACCGCCGGCTAGGGATGTAGGCGGTAAAAGGTTGTACCTCCGGGTTGCGCTTTTGTGCTTTGCGCTGGTGCAAAGGTGTTACCGAGGAGCACCTTTAGTGCGTTTGTAAGTGGGTATTTCCGTAATCCGAACCTGGCATGGGGGTTTGGCGACCTTTCGGTCAAGGGTTGGCTGAATGGCCTGCAACCCGCGCCGTTAAAAGGTTGGTGTATCAATCTGACGAATGCATTCAGCACATGGCGCGCTTATTGCCAGTAGGAAACCGCCGATTGCAGCGACGCCTAGGTCAACCCCAGGTGCGCTCTGTTCCCGCAGTCGGCGTGGTCCACTCCTTACAAAGGTAGTTTCAATGAGCGGTAACAATTCCAATGACCTCGCTCAGGGGCTCAAACAACGGCATGTCACCATGCTGTCCATTGCTGGCGTTATCGGCGCCGGTCTGTTCGTAGGTTCCGGCCACGCCATCGCGGCAGCTGGCCCGGCCGTACTGCTGGCCTATGCCGCCGCCGGTACCTTGGTCGTACTGGTAATGCGTATGCTCGGCGAAATGGCAATTGCCTCGCCGGATACGGGTTCGTTCTCAACCTATGCCGACCGCGCCATTGGCCGCTGGGCCGGTTTCACCATCGGCTGGTTGTACTGGTGGTTCTGGGTGCTGGTCATTCCGCTGGAAGCCAACGCCGCTGCGGCCATCCTCCACGCCTGGTTCCCGTCCGTGGACTTGTGGACGTTCTCCCTCCTTATTACCTTGGCGCTGACCCTGACCAACCTGTGCAGCGTAAAGAACTACGGTGAGTTCGAGTTCTGGTTCGCCCTGCTCAAGGTGCTGGCGATCATTGGCTTCATCGTCGTCGGCTGCGTCGCCATGTTCGGCTTCGTGCCAAGCAGCCAAGTGAGCGGCGTTTCGCACCTGTTCGACACCCAAGGGTTCATGCCTAACGGCCTGGGCGCGGTGCTGGCGGCCATGCTGACCACCATGTTCTCGTTCATGGGTACTGAAATCGTCACCATCGCTGCTGCCGAATCGAAAGACCCGGGCAAGCAGATCAGCCGCGCCACCAACTCGGTGATCTGGCGCATCTGCCTGTTCTACCTGGTGTCGATCTTCCTGGTCGTGGCCCTGGTGCCGTGGAACGACCCGGCGCTGGCCGAGCTCGGTTCCTACCAGACCGTGCTGAGCCGCATCGGCGTGCCAAACGCCAAGCTGATCGTTGACATCGTCGTACTGGTCGCCGTGACCAGCTGCCTGAACTCGGCGCTGTACACTTCGTCGCGCATGTTGTTCTCGCTGAGCAAGCGTGGCGACGCCCCGGCCATCGCCCAGCGCACCACCAAAGCGGCGACCCCGCATGTGGCTGTGCTGCTGTCGACCGCTGCCGCGTTCCTCTGTGTGTTCGCCAACTACGTGGCCCCGGCCCAGGTGTTCGAGTTCCTGCTGGCCAGCTCCGGCGCCATTGCGCTGCTGGTGTACCTGGTCATTGCCATTTCCCAGCTGCGCATGCGCAGCCAGCGTGAAGCACGCGGCGAGAAGATCGACTTCAAGATGTGGCTGTTCCCGGGCCTGACCTGGGCGACCATCGCCTTCATCGTTGCCGTGCTGGTGGTGATGGCGCTGCGTGAAGACCACCGTGCCGAGATCATCGCGACTGCGCTGCTGAGCATTGGTGTGGTGGCGGCGGGCTTGCTGGTGCACCGCAAGCGTGAAGCTGCCGGGCGGGTGGCGCTGGATAACTGATCTGCGCTGGCTGAAATGAAAAGGCCGCGTCCTCTGCAGGGCGCGGCCTTTTTTATTGCCTGTGCGGGCCTCTTCGCGGGGCAAGCCCGCTCCTACAGGCCTGGGGTTTGCGCGGTACCTGTAGGAGCGGGCTTGCCCCGCGAAAGGGCCGTAACAGGTAATCAGGCCCGATCAGCCAAACTGCTTCTGCTGCTGTTGCTGCTTGGCCACCAGCTCGGAAGCGGCGATATAGGCTTCCTGGAACTCATCGCTCTCCAGCCAGGCCATGGTGGTTTCTTCGTCGGCGCCGTCGAGCCAGGTGCGGTAGGCGTTGAACACCAGCACGATGTAGTCGGTGGCGTGCTCTTCCTTGTGGCCTTTGAGCACTAGGGCCAGCAGCGGGTCGACCAGGAACACCGAGATCATCGCCACCAGGCCGGTTTCCTGGGCGGCCTTCATCTTGTCGAACAGCTCTTTGTAGCTGTCGGTCTCCATGGCCTTGTTGAACACCTGCTCGATGCTCGCGCTGTCACCGGCGCTGGCCTTGACCGCCTGACCGCTGCGCACCATGCGGTTTTGCTTGGCTTTGCTGGCGGCGCGTTTGGCGCGTTTCTGTTGCTTGGTTGGGGTGGCCATGGGGTGAATCCTTGGGGTGTTCGGAAATTGCGCGTATTGAAGCGCAGCCGCCCGGGCGATTCAACTGGCGGGCGGTGTCGGCTCATCCTCCTCGAATCCGCGCGATGCCCGCCCGACCAGTAGCTCATCCGGCGCATACGCCACGCTGTGGTCCTTGCCCGGGTAATCTAGCGAATGCAGGAAGTGCCGGATGCAGTTGATCCGTGCGCGTTTCTTGTCGTCCGACTTGATCACCGTCCACGGCGCATCGGCAGTATCGGTGTGGAAGAACATCGCCTCCTTGGCAGCGGTGTAGTCCTCCCACTTGTCCAGCGACTTGATGTCGATGGGCGACAGCTTCCAATGCTTGAGCGGGTCGTCCCGGCGCGAGATGAAGCGGCGCAGTTGCTCTTCACGGTTCACCGAGAACCAGTACTTGAACAGCAGGATGCCGCTGTTGCACAGCATTCGCTCCAGGTCCGGTGCCTGGCGCATGAACTCCAGGTACTGCAGTGGCGAGCAGAATCCCATCACCTTCTCTACCCCGGCGCGGTTGTACCAGGAGCGGTCGAAAAAGACCATTTCGCCCGCCGTGGGCAGGTGCTGGATGTAACGCTGGAAGTACCACTGCCCCAGTTCCTGCTCGGAAGGCTTTTCCAGGGCGACGATCCGTGCACCACGTGGGTTCAGATGCTCCATGAAGCGCTTGATGGTGCCACCTTTGCCCGCCGCATCCCGCCCTTCGAACAGGATCACTACACGCTGGCCGGTTTCCTTCACCCAGCTTTGTACCTTCAGCAGTTCGATCTGCAACGCATGCTTGGCCTTCTCGTAATCCTGGCGGCGCAGGCGGGTGCGGTACGGGTAGCTGGCCGGCAGGCGCGCCGAGGTGCTGTCTTCGTTACTGCCCTTTGGTGCGCTGGCTACTTCCAGTGCGGCCGGGGCCTGGCTGACTTGGGTAATGGTGGGCTCGGGTTTGCGTTGGCGAGGGCGGCGCGTGCGAGGTACGGCAGGGGCGGGGGAAGAGGATTCGCCGGGGGCGGGGAGCAGGAGGGTGGCTTCTTCGCTCATGGAGGTCCTTGCGAGGTTGGGTCGAATGTCCACCTGCAATTTTGAATCTGAGCAAGAGAGGGCTTGTTGATACCGGTCAATGGCAGGAGAGGGGCAGGGCAGTAAATCCGAGACAACAAAAAACCCGCACTAGGCGGGTTTCTTGTTGTCGCTTCGGGTAACTTTGCAACCACCAGAAGCTTGAAGGTGGTGCCCAGAGACGGAGTCGAACCGCCGACACGAGGATTTTCAATCCTCTGCTCTACCGACTGAGCTATCTGGGCGACGAGGTGAATTAAATAGATTTTCTGACGGGTCGTCAACGACTTTTTGAAAAAATTTTAAATTAATTCCGTCGCTTACGATTCGTGGGGTCATTCGGAGGGTGGAACGTACCCTTCCGCCTGGGCGTATTCCTCGCCGGCGAAAAACTTGTCCATCTCGCCCTGGATGAACTTGCGGTCTTCGCCGTTCATCATGTTCAGGCGCTTTTCGTTGATCAGCAGGGTCTGGTGCTTCTGCCACTCTTCCCAGGCTTTCTGCGAGATATGGTCGAAGATGTCCTGGCCCTTGGCGCCGGGAAAAGGCGGGCGGGCCAGGCCTGGGAGTTCTTCTTTGTGCTTGCGGCACATCACGGTGCGGGTCATCGGGCTTCTCCTGCAATCAGTTCGTCGGCCGCGCGTTTGAGCAGCTTCTTGACCGGGGCGGCGAGGCCCAGGCGCGGCGGGGTGGCGAGGTTATACCAGAGCCAGTCGGCCTCGGCCACGTGCTGGCCGACCAGGTCGACGCGTACCAGCCAGGGCTCGATCGCCAGCTGGAAGTGGCTGAAGGTGTGGGTCAGGCCGTCCAGCGCGCGGCTTTCGGCCAGGCGCAGGCCGTGCTGGTAGGCGAGGTCGTCGAGTTGGGCGATATCGTCCAGTTCCGGCAGGCTCCACAAGCCACCCCACAGGCCGCTGGATGGGCGGCGGTAAAGCAAGATGGCGCCTTCGTGGTTGGCCAGCAGCGGCATCAGCGTGCGCCGCTGGGGCAACGCCTTGCGTGGCTTGGGCTCGGGGTAGCGGGTTTCTTCGCCGTGCAGGTGCGCTTCGCAGCCGCGCTGCAGCGGGCAGATCAGGCAGCTGGGCTTGCTGCGCGTACACAGCGTCGCGCCCATGTCCATCATGGCCTGGGTGTAGTGGTTGGCACGCTGCTGCGGGGTGAAGCGCTCGGCCGTGGCCCACAGCTGGTTCGCCACCTTGGGCTCGCCGGGGTAGCCGGCCTGGGCGGTGTAGCGGGCCAGCACGCGCTTGACGTTGCCATCGAGGATCGGCGCACGAATGCCCATGCTGATACTGGCGATGGCGCCGGCCGTGGAGCGGCCGATGCCGGGCAGCTCGGTGAGCTGCTCGACGCTGCGCGGGAATTCGCCGCCATGCTGTTCGACGACGATCTTCGCGGCCTTCTGCAGGTTGCGTGCGCGGGTGTAGTAGCCAAGGCCCGTCCACAGGTGCAGCACTTCGTCCTCCGGCGCTTCAGCCAGGGCCTGCACGGTCGGCAGGGCCTGCATGAAGCGGTCGAAGTAGTTGAGTACGGTGCTGACCTGGGTCTGTTGCAGCATGATTTCCGACACCCATACCCGGTAGGGGTTGATGCCCTGTTGCCAGGGCAGGTCGTGGCGACCGTGCTGGTCGTACCAATCCAGCACGGCGCTGGAGAACTGCGTGGGGGTCATCGCTTGAACAGCCCCTTGAGCGCGTCTTTCAGTTCTGGGCTCACTTTGTCTCCGAGTTTTTCATCAATCTTGTCTTTAAGGCGGTTGCCGGCCAGCTTGGCCGCGACCTTGCCCATGCCGTCCTGGTCCAGGCGGCACGCTTTGGCGCCAAGCTCCAACGGACCACGGCAGCGCAGGGGTACCTCCACGCCGACGAAGCGCTCACCGACCTGGCAGGCCGGGTCGGGCATCGCGCGTTGGTCGCCTTCGACGATCACGCCGACGTTGTAGTCCATGCCCAGTACGCGCAGGTCGAGGTCGCCATGGCCGTTCACGGTCAGGCCCGGGATACGTGCTTTGAGGTCCGGGTTGCTGGCCACGCCGTTGCGAATCACCAGGCTGCCGCGCAGTTCTTCGAACGGGGTGTCCTTGCCGCGTGGTTCACCACTCAAGGTCTTGCGGTTGAGGGTGGCGATGGCCTGGCAGAGTTGCTGTTCAAGGTTGGCGTTGACCAGCACGCCGTCGTTGATGGTGAAGTTTGCGCTGCCATTGAGGGTGTCGACCAGTGCCTTCTGGCTGTTGCCGGTGGCGGTCAGATCGCTGGTCAGGGTCAGCAGGCCTTTGACTGGGGGCGTTTGCTCCTTGCCTTCAACCTTGATGAAGTGCTCGACCGGTACCCGGTTGATCTTGGTGTTGATGCCGATCTGCGGTACCGCAGGGCGCACGTCGACGTTGCCCTTGGCTTCGAAACTGCCGTTGTAGAGGCCGCCACGCAGGGCCTGCAACGTCAGCAGGCCGCCTTGGCCGGTGGCCTGCAGCTGAGCGTCGCTGATCGGCAGTTTGTCCAGGGTCAGCGAGCCGAAGGCCAGGTCAGCTTGCAGGTCGAGCACGCGCAAGCGGTCGACCGGCAACAGCTTGTCGTCGCTCCAGGCTACCTGGGTCGGGGCATTGGGCAGCGGCGAGCTACCGGCAGCGGCCACGGCGGTGGACTCCTGTTGCTGGACCTCGGCCTGGCGGGCGGCAGTGGCACCTTTGGCTTGTTCGCTCTTTGCCGGCATGTAGCGATCAGCGTCGAACTTGTCGCCTTTGAGCTGCAGGCGCAGGGCTTGCTTGGCAAAGTCCTCGATGGCTACGCGCCCAGTGAAAGTGCTGTCGTCCAGTTTCACGGCCAGGTCGGCCAGGGTCAGACTGGTCGGTGAGCCCTGCAGGCGGGTCACCAACTCAAGCTTGCCGAACGCGGCCGGGTCGTTGGTGGCCGGCAGCGGGTGGCCAATGCCGTCGAGGAAGGTGCGCAGGTTGAACTGGGCGATGGACAGGCCGCCGCTCAGTTGCGGTGCCTTGTCGAGGTCACGCAGGTTCAGCTCGCCAAGGGCGCGCAGCTGGTTGGCCGAGACTTTCAGGCCGCTCCACGAGGCCACGTTGGCACCCATGTCGACCAGCAGTTGGCCCTGGGCGCCGAAGGTGACGGTCTTGCCACCGGTGGGTTCGCCCGAAGTTTCGCCGGTCAGGCGCAGGTCTTCGAAGTTGTAGCGCTTGAGCTTGCGGTCGAAGCGCAGTTCGCCGGCAAGCTCGGTGCGGGCCTTGATGGCCGGCTGGCTGGCGCTGAGGAAGGCGCTGGCCTTGAGGGCGATGTTGGTGCCTTCGTGGACCGGGCCGGTGCTCAGCTGGATGCTTTCGGCGCTGTAGCTCTGGCCGCTCTTGGCGTCGGTGTAGTAAACCCGGGCGTTGTTCACGGTGAGGCTGTCGATATCGAGCTTCACCGCGCGCTCACTGCTGCTTTCGGCAGGTTTTGCGGGTTGCTCGGCAGGTGCCTGGGCCGGCGCATTGGTCGTGCTGTCGGTTGCCGCCGGCAGCGGCTTGCCGATGTCTTCCCAGTTGCCGTGGCCGTTTTCGTCACGCGCCAGGGTCAGGTTGAGGCCTTCGACGCGCACATCGCTCATCTGCACTTCGCGGCGCAGCAAGGGCAGCACGCGTACCGAGAGGCCAAGCATCTGCAGGTCGGCGAACGGTTCCTTGGGTTTGGTCAGAGTGGCGATGCTGGCTTCGTGAAGCTCCAGGCCCAGCCAGGGGAACAGGCTCCAGCCGATGTCGCCATTGAGGGTCAGCTCGACGTGGGCCTTGTCGCGCGCCAGCTGGCGGATCTCGTCTTTGTAGTCGTTGGGATCAAAGAGGTGGGTCAGGGCGAAGCCCAGCGCCACGATGATCAGCAGCAACCCGAGAAGCCCCAGTCCCAGGATTTTGCCGAACGCTTTCATGGGCGAGTCCTTGTAGTCCGTAGTGTGAATTCCGAACGGCTGAGTATAGCGCCGCAGGGGTGGGCCCTGAATATTCGACAAGAGATACAGGGCATTTCGTACTTGCGCGGGATTCGACAGCGGTGGGTCGGGCAGTTCCGTTCGGGTTGCTGGCACAGAAATACCGATTCAGCCAAGCCGAAAATAACGATATCAGATTGCTTTCATGTCATCTTCGAACTGGTACCCTTGTGCCGCTTTGCGGAGCGGCCGCGACCCATTGTCGCGGGCCGCTACCCAGGGAAAAGGCCCGCTCGCCTTGCGTGCAAGAACAAGAGCCCGGGACGCCATCCGCCAGCACTGTCTACCTACAAAAGGATTGAATCCATGAGCAGTACCATCACGGCAGATGGCCTGGCCCGTTCGCCAGGCTTCCTGTCGAAGGAGCGCATCATCGCCCGTCCGGGCTTCAACCGCTGGCTGGTTCCGCCAGCCGCCCTGGCCATCCACCTGTGCATCGGCATGGCCTACGGCTTCTCGGTGTTCTGGTTGCCACTGTCGCAAGCCATCGGCATCACTGCGCCGGTCGCCTGTTCGGCGGACATGGGCTTCATCGCCCGTATGTTCAGCGCCGAATGCGACTGGCCGATTTCGATGCTGAGCTGGATCTACACCCTGTTCTTCGTCTTCCTCGGCTGCTCGGCAGCGGTGCTGGGCGGCTGGCTGGAACATGCCGGCCCGCGCAAGGCAGGCCTGGTATCGGCCCTGTGCTGGTGCGGCGGCATGCTGATCTCGGCGATCGGCGTGAAAACCCACCAGCTGTGGCTGATGTGGCTGGGCTCGGGCGTCATCGGCGGTATCGGCCTGGGCCTGGGCTACATTTCGCCGGTCTCGACCCTGATCAAGTGGTTCCCGGACAAGCGCGGCATGGCCACCGGCATGGCGATCATGGGCTTTGGTGGCGGCGCTATGGTAGGCGCACCCCTGGCCACCGCGCTGATGGGCCACTTCGGCAACGCGCAAGAAGTGGGTGTGTGGCAGAGCTTCGTCGCCATGGCCGCGATCTACTTCGTGTTCATGACCGCCGGCGCCCTGGCGTACCGCGTTCCGCCGACCGGCTGGAAGCCTGAAGGCTGGACCGCACCGGCGAAGAAAGCCGGCAATGGCATGGTCACCGACCGCCACGTGCATGTCAGCGTCGCCTGGAAAACCCCGCAGTTCGCCCTGGTATGGCTGGTGCTGTGCCTGAACGTTTCTGCCGGTATCGGCATCCTCGGCATGGCTTCGCCGCTGCTTCAGGAAGTGTTCGCCGGCAAGCTGCTGGGCAACGAACTGAGCTTCAGCGAGCTGAACGCCGCGCAGCTGGCGCAGATTGCCGCCATTGCCGCCGGCTTCACCGGCCTGCTGAGCCTGTTCAACATCGGTGGCCGCTTCTTCTGGGCGTCGTTCTCCGACTATATCGGCCGCAAGAACACTTACTTCGCCTTCTTCGCCCTGGGCGTCGGCCTCTACAGCCTGGTGCCGAACATGGGCCACCTGGGCAACGTGGCGCTGTTCGTGGCGGCGTTCTGCATCATCCTGTCGATGTACGGCGGTGGCTTCTCCACCGTGCCGGCATACCTGGCCGACCTGTTCGGCACGCAGATGGTCGGCGCCATCCACGGTCGTCTGCTGACCGCCTGGGCGGCTGCTGGCGTGCTGGGCCCGGTGCTGATCACCTACCTGCGCGAGTATCAACTGGCGGCGGGTGTGGAGCGTGCAGCGGCCTACGACATGACCTTGTACATCCTCGCCGGCCTGCTGGTGCTGGGCTTTATCTGCAACATGCTGATCCGTCCGGTGGCCGACAAGTACTTCATGACTGATGCCGAACTGGCCGCAGAGCGTGCGCTGAGCCACGACAAAGGTGCTGACGGTGCGCGCTCGCTGGAATGGCACGCCGCCCCGGGCAGCCTGCCGTTGGTGCTGCTGGCTTGGGCTGTGGTGGTGGTGCCGCTGGCCTGGGGTGTTTGGATTACCTTGCAGAAGACCGCTGTCCTGTTCCATTGAGGTAGCTCGCTGGGGGCGCCATGCGCCCCATTCGCGACACAAGGCCGCTCCTACAGGGACCGCACAACCCTCAGGCTTACGCGGTCCCTGTAGGAGCGGCCTTGTGTCGCGATGGGCTGCAAAGCAGCCCCAATTACCCGGTTGTATAGACCTGTAGGGCTGTTCGGCCCCGTAATTCCTTGCCATGCCATATGTCATCCGCGTTTCAAGCTGGCGCGTTCTGGGCCTATAATGGAGCCCTTTTCGCCCAATGATTTTGCGGAGCTGGTGATGGTCGAACGTAAGGCTTCCGTCGAGCGCAATACCCTGGAAACCCAGGTCAAGTGCTCGATCAACCTCGATGGCAGTGGCAAGGCCCGATTCGATATCGGTGTGCCTTTCCTTGAACACATGCTGGACCAGATCGCCCGTCATGGGTTGATCGATCTGGATATCGAGTGCAAGGGTGACCTGCATATCGACGATCACCATACCGTCGAAGACGTCGGTATCACCCTGGGCATGGCTTTCGCCCAGGCCATCGGCGACAAGAAAGGCATCTTCCGCTACGGCCATGCCTACGTGCCGCTGGACGAAGCGCTGTCGCGCGTGGTCATCGACTTCTCCGGCCGCCCAGGCCTGCAGATGCATGTGCCTTACACCCGCGCCACCGTTGGCGGCTTCGATGTCGACCTGTTCCAGGAATTCTTCCAGGGCTTCGTCAACCACGCCTTGGTGACCCTGCACATCGACAACCTGCGTGGCCACAACACCCACCACCAGATCGAAACCGTGTTCAAGGCGTTCGGCCGCGCCCTGCGCATGGCTGTGACCCTCGACGAGCGCATGGCCGGGCAGATGCCGTCGACCAAAGGGTGCCTGTAAATGCAGACGGTAGCCGTAATCGACTATGGCATGGGCAACCTGCACTCGGTGGCCAAGGCGCTCGAGCACGTCGGTGCCGGCAAGGTGCTGGTCACCAGCGACGCCGCGGTGATCCGCGAGGCTGACCGCGTGGTGTTCCCGGGTGTGGGTGCGATCCGCGACTGCATGGCCGAAATCCGCCGTCTGGGCTTCGACAGCCTGGTCCGCGAAGTGAGCCAGGATCGCCCGTTCCTCGGCATCTGCGTCGGCATGCAGGCGTTGCTCGACCACAGTGAAGAGAACGACGGTGTCGATTGCATCGGCCTGTTCCCTGGCCAGGTGCGCTTCTTCGGCAAAGACCTGAAAGAAGACGGCGAGCACCTCAAGGTGCCGCACATGGGCTGGAACGAAGTCAGCCAGACCATCGACCACCCGCTGTGGCACGACATTTCCGACCGTGCGCGTTTCTACTTCGTGCACAGCTACTACATCAATGCCGGCAAGCCGGGCCAGGTGGTCGGCCGCGGCCACTATGGCGTCGACTTCGCTGCCGCGCTGGCCGATGGCTCGCGCTTTGCCGTGCAGTTCCACCCGGAGAAAAGCCATACCCACGGCCTGCAGCTGCTGCAGAACTTCGTCGCCTGGGACGGGCGCTGGTAAATGAGCCGCTCGAAGACCAAAGCCCCGGTCATTACCCTGGCCCCCGAAGAGGAACGCGAGGCGCTCGACACGCTCAAGCGCTTTCTCGAAGACCGCTTCGAGCTGCAGCTGGGGTCGTTCGAGGTGGCTGAGGTCCTCGAGTTGTTCAGCAAAGAAATTGCACCCCATTACTACAACAGGGCGATTGCCGATGTTCAGCTGCACCTCAAGGAGCGGTTCGAGAGCATCGAAAGCGATCTGTGGGCACTCGAAAAGCCCTGAAACCCCAAGAACAGACAGGTTCCCAAGATGCTGATTATCCCCGCTATCGATCTGAAGGACGGTGCTTGCGTGCGCCTGCGCCAGGGCCGCATGGAAGACTCCACGGTATTTTCCGACGACCCGGTGAGCATGGCCGCCAAGTGGGTCGAAGGTGGCTGCCGCCGCCTGCACCTGGTCGACCTGAATGGTGCCTTCGAAGGCCAGCCGGTCAACGGTGAAGTGGTCACCGCCATCGCCAAGCGCTATCCGAACCTGCCGATCCAGATCGGCGGCGGCATCCGCTCGCTGGAAACCATCGAGCACTACGTCAAGGCTGGCGTCAGCTACGTCATCATCGGTACCAAGGCGGTCAAGCAGCCTGAGTTCGTCGCCGAAGCGTGCAAGGCCTTCCCGGGCAAGGTCATCGTCGGCCTGGACGCCAAAGACGGCTTCGTCGCCACCGACGGCTGGGCCGAAGTGAGTTCGGTGCAGGTCATCGACCTGGCCAAGCGCTTCGAGGCCGATGGCGTCTCGGCGATCGTCTACACCGACATCGCCAAGGACGGCATGATGCAGGGCTGCAACGTGCCGTTCACCAAAGCCCTGGCCGAAGCCACGCGCATCCCGGTGATCGCCTCGGGCGGCATCCACAACCTGGGCGACATCAAGGCCCTGCTGGACGCCAGGGCCCCGGGCATCATCGGCGCCATCACCGGCCGTGCCATCTACGAAGGCACCCTCGATGTTGCCGAGGCCCAGGCCTTCTGCGACAACTACCAAGGCTGAGGACTGAACCATGGCACTGGCCAAGCGCATCATCCCTTGCCTGGACGTGGACAACGGCCGGGTGGTCAAGGGCGTCAAGTTCGAGAACATCCGTGATGCCGGCGACCCGGTGGAAATCGCCCGTCGCTACAACGAGCAGGGTGCCGACGAAATCACTTTCCTCGACATCACGGCCAGCGTCGATGGCCGCGACACCACCCTGCATACCGTCGAGCGCATGGCCAGCCAGGTGTTCATCCCGCTGACCGTGGGCGGTGGCGTGCGTACCGTGCAGGACATCCGCAACCTGCTCAACGCCGGTGCCGATAAGGTTTCGATCAATACCGCCGCGGTGTTCAACCCGGAGTTTGTCGGCGAGGCGGCGGACCGTTTCGGCTCGCAGTGCATCGTTGTCGCCATCGACGCCAAGAAGGTCTCCGGGCCAGGTGAAACACCGCGCTGGGAGATCTTCACCCACGGCGGGCGCAAGCCGACCGGGCTGGATGCCGTTGAATGGGCGAAGAAAATGGAAGGGCTGGGTGCCGGTGAGATCCTGCTGACCAGCATGGACCAGGACGGCATGAAGAACGGCTTCGACTTGGGCGTGACCCGGGCCATCAGCGATGCGCTGGGGATTCCGGTGATCGCTTCGGGTGGTGTGGGTAACCTGCAGCACCTGGCAGACGGGATTCTGGAAGGGCATGCCAGTGCGGTGCTGGCGGCCAGCATCTTCCACTTTGGCGAATACACGGTGCCTGAGGCCAAGGCCTACATGGCTTCGCGCGGAATCGTCGTTCGCTGATCCATTGATTGGGGCCGCGTTGCGGCCCATTCGCGGGGCAAGCCCGCTCCTACAGACTATGTAGTGAACCTGTGGGAGCGGGCGTGCCCGCGAAGGGCCGCAACGCGGCCCCAGTTGCATCACCCGTGATTCTTGCCCAGCAGCGCGTGATAGAGCTCGGTATCCCCAAGAATCCCCACCACCTTGTCATTCTCCTGCAGCACCAGTTTGTTCCCGGTCTGGTAACGAATCTGCAGCGCCTCACGCATGCCAATGTCGGCATGCACCAGCGTCGGCTTGCGGCCAAGCCCTTCCACGGCCTGACCCGGCGCCCAGTTCTGCATGTCCAGCCCGTTCTGCCCCTGGCGTGCACGCTTGATCGAATTCCCTTCGCCCAGGTCCAGCCACGAATCGCCACCCGGGTCCAGGCACACCGAGCCGTTGACCCGCTTGCAGTTGTCCAGGCTGCGCATCAGGCTGCGCCCGCACAGCACGTTTAGCGGGTTGGTGTGGGCAACGAAGGTGCGCACATACTCGTCGGCCGGGTTCAGCACGATCTCTTCCGGCTTGCTGTACTGGATGATCCGCCCGTCCTTCATGATGGCGATGCGGCTGCCCAGTTTCAGCGCCTCGTCGAGGTCGTGGCTGACGAACACGATGGTCTTGCTCAGCTTGGCCTGAAGGCCCAGCAGTTCGTCTTGCAGGCCCTGTCGGATCAGCGGGTCGAGCGCCGAGAACGGTTCGTCCATCAGCAGGATGTCGGCATCCATTGCCAGCGCCCGGGCCAGGCCCACGCGCTGCTGCATGCCGCCTGAGAGTTCGTCCGGCTTCTTGTTGCGCCATTGCGTCAGGCCAACGAGCTCGAGCTTCTCGTCGACCAGCTTGCGCCGTTCCTTTTCCGGGCGGCCCTGCATTTCCAGGCCGAAGCTGATGTTCTCGCGCACCGTCAGCCACGGCATCAAGGCGAACTTCTGGAACACCATGGCAATGCGCTTGGTGCGCATCATCTTCAGCTCTGCCGGGGTGCAGTGGGCGATGTCGATGTGCTTGCCTTCATGCTCGACGAACAGCTTGCCGCGGCTTACGGTGTTGAGGCCGTTGATGCAGCGCAGCAGGCTCGACTTGCCCGAGCCGGACAGGCCCATCAGCACGCAGATCTCGCCTTTGTTGATATCCAGGTTGGCCTTTTCCACACCGACCACCAGGCCGGTCTGCTTGAGGATCTGCTCGCGGGTCTGGCCTTTGTCCAGCAGCGCCAGTGCTTCGCGCGGCTTGTTGGAAAAGATTACGTCGACGTCTTCGAAACGAATGATGCTCATGCCTCACCCCTTACCGGCAGTTCCGGTTGCTTGCAGATACGGTCGAGCATGATCGCCAGCAGCACGATCGCCAGGCCCGCTTCGAAGCCCAGGGAGATATCGGCGGTGTTCAGTGCGTTGACCACAGGTTTGCCCAGGCCATCGGCGCCCACCAGGGCGGCGATCACCACCATCGACAGCGACAGCATGATGCACTGGGTAACGCCGGCGGCGATGCTTGGCATCGCGTGCGGCAGTTCGATACGGGTGAGCAGCTGGCGGCGCGAGCAGCCAAAGGCCTTGCCGGCGTCCATCAGCTCTTGCGGCACGTCGCAGATGCCCAGGTAGGTCAGACGGATCGGCGCGGCGATGGCGAACACCACCGTCGAGATCAGCCCCGGCACCACGCCCAGGCCGAACAGGGTCAGGGTGGGGATCAGGTAAACGAAGGTGGGTACCGTCTGCATCAGGTCGAGCACCGGGCGCATGCCGGTGTAGAACATCGGCTTGTGCGCGGCGACGATGCCCAGCGGCACGCCGATGGCCACGCAGACCACGGTGGCGAAGGTCACCTGGGCCAGGGTCTCCATGGTTTCTTGCCAGTACCCCAGGTTGAGGATCAGCAGGAAGGAGAGGGCAACGAATGCGGTCAGTGCCCACTTGCGCTGGATGAAATGCGCCAGGGCGGCAAACAGGGCGATGAGCACGAACGGGTTGAAGAAGGTCAGGGTACTGGTGACGCCATGGATCATGAACTCCAGGCCTCGGGCAATGGCGTCAAAATAATTCGCGCCATTCTGGGTCAGCCATTCGACGAACGACGCGATGTACTGGCCCAAGGGTATTTTCTGATCGATAAGCATGATAGCGAGCTTCCACCTGCAAAGATTGAAATCAGTCCGGGGCGAGCACGGTCCCGCCCCGAGGTAGCGCTACGACGTATTGCGTTATTGAGCGAGCTTGGCCTTGGCCGCCTCAAGGCCGGGTTTGCCATCCACGGTGGTGACGCCCGCAAGCCAGGTGTCCAGCTTGCCAGGGTTGTCTTTCAGCCACTTCTTGGCGGCCGCCTCGGGCTTCATCTTGTCGTCCAGGACGTAGCCCATCATGGTGCTTTCATCCTTGAGCTCGAACGACAGGTTCTTCAGGAGTTGGCCGACGTTGCTGCATTCCTGCACATAGTCCTTGCGGGTGTTGGTCAGTACGGTGGCCTTGCCGAAATCGGGGCCGAAGAACTCGTCCCCGCCGGTCAGGTACTGCATCTTGAAGCGGGTGTTCATCGGGTGCGGTTCCCAGCCCAGGAACACCACCGCCTCGCCACGCTTCTGCGCGCGGTCGACCTGCGACAGCATGCCGGCCTCGCTCGATTGCACGATCTTGAAACCAGCGTCCTTCAGGCCGAAGGCGTTCTTGTCGATCATGCTCTGGATGGTGCGGTTGCCGTCGTTACCGGGCTCGATGCCGTAGATCTTGCCGTCCAGTTCCTTCTTGAACTTGGGAATGTCGCTGAAATCCTTGAGCCCCTTGTCATACAGCGCCTGGGGTACGGCCAGGGTGTACTTGGCGTTTTCCAGGTTGGCGCGCACGGTGTCCACCGTGCCGGCGTCGCGGTACTGCTTGATGTCGTTCTCCATGGTCGGCATCCAGTTGCCGAGAAACACGTCCAGGTCCTTGCCGGTGGCCAGCGACTTGTAGGTCACCGGTACCGAGATCATGGTGGTGTGGGTCTTGTAACCCAGTGCTTCGAGCACAACGCTGGTAGTCGCCGTGGTGACGGTGATGTCGGTCCAGCCGACATCGGAGAAGCGTACCGTCTGGCACTGCTCCGGTTCGGCGGCCTGGGCCAGGAACGGTGCGGACAGCATCGCGACCAGCAACAGCGAGGGTGAACCTTTCATGGATGGACTCCTGTGATTTTGTCTTCGGGTTCGCATGGGTCGCCGGGCTTTCTCAGGGTCCGGTCGACCAGGCCTGCAGAGGGCAGGTTGCGTGGCCGTGCTTTACGAGTCGCTTTCGATAATCCTCCAGCGCCGGGCAATCGCCTACTGGTGGGGTCGTAACCAGTACGGAACGGGTCGCATCCAGTACGGGCGATGTCGTTTATGAGTTTTTACACCCCTGTAGCCGCATTTTTGCGTCACCAGGCCGCTCGAAAGCGGCGCGCAGGTGGCTGAAAAGGCTGCGGCGCTGCTGGACAAAAGTACGTCGGTTGCAGACGGCGAGGGGGTAGGCAAAAGCCCGATGATGCGTGCATTCGTGGCGGCTCGCAGCTTCAGCCTAGCAGTTGCCCCGCCCTGCGCATGGCGCGCAGAGACAAGCCCAGCAAGAGGTGAAGCGACAATGGCCATCAGCGTGTTCGACCTGTTCAAAATCGGTGTCGGGCCCTCCAGCTCCCACACCGTCGGCCCCATGCGTGCTGGCGCGCTGTTCGTCCAGGGCCTGCGTGAGCGCGGCGAGCTGGACCAGGTGCAACGGATCGAGGTGCGGCTGTATGGCTCGCTGTCGGCCACCGGCATCGGCCACGGCACCGACAACGCCACCATCATGGGCCTGATGGGCGAATGGCCGGACGCCATCGACCCGACCCAGATCGTCCCGCGTATCGCCGACCTGCGCGAAACCAACACCCTCAAGCTGGATAACCGCCTGCCCATCGAATTCGTCTGGGCCCGCGACATGCTGCTGCTGGACGAAAACCTGCCGTACCACCCCAACGCCATGACCCTGATCGCCGAAGGTGCCCACGGCGAGCTGCACCGCGACACCTACTACTCGGTCGGTGGCGGTTTCGTGGTCGACGCGGCGCAGGCCGCCAGCGGCGTGCTGGATGCCGACCAGACGGTGCTGCCGTATGATTTCAACAGCGCCGCCGAACTGCTGCGCCTGTGCAAGCAAAACGACCTCAGCGTGTCGCAATTGATGATGGCCAACGAGAAGGTCTGGCGCAGCGAGGAAGAGATCCGCGCCGGCCTGCAAAAGCTCTGGGAAGCCATGCAGGAATGCGTCAACAACGGCCTGAAACATGAAGGCACGCTGCCCGGCGGGCTCAACGTGCGCCGCCGCGCCGCCAAGCTGCACCGCAGCCTGCAGGAAATCGGCAAGCCCAACGTGATCGGCTCGACCATGAGCGCCATGGAGTGGGTCAACCTGTTCGCCCTGGCGGTCAACGAAGAGAACGCCGCCGGTGGGCGCATGGTTACCGCGCCCACCAACGGTGCCGCCGGCATTATCCCGGCGGTGCTGCACTACTACATGCGCTTCAGCGATGCGGTGAACGAGTCCAGCGTGGTCGACTACTTCCTCGCCGCTGCCGCCGTGGGCATCCTGTGCAAGAAGAACGCGTCGATTTCCGGCGCCGAAGTCGGCTGCCAGGGTGAGGTCGGTTCGGCCTGCGCCATGGCCGCGGCAGGCCTGGCCGAAGTGCTGGGGGCGACCCCGGCACAGGTGGAGAACGCCGCCGAAATCGCCCTGGAAAACAACCTCGGCCTGACCTGCGACCCGGTCGGCGGCCTGGTGCAGGTGCCGTGCATCGAGCGCAACGCGATTGCTGCGGTGAAGGCGATCAACGCCGTGCAGATGTCGCTGCGCGGCGATGGCGAGCACTTCATTTCCCTCGACCAGGTGATCCGAACCATGCGTGATACCGGGGCCGACATGCACGACAAGTACAAAGAGACCTCGCGCGGTGGCCTGGCGGTCAGCGCCATTGAATGCTGATGCGCCAATAGCAGGCTGACAGGCTCATAACGCCCCGTTTCGGGGCGTTTGTGTTTGGACCAATCGTCGGGTGTCGCATTCAGTATGGGCATTGTCGGTGACACTCAAGAGTGTCGTTTCTGGGCAACCTACACTGCGCGTGTCACCAAATTGCTCAGCCGTTACACGCAAGGCGCTAGGACGGCGGTTTGCGAAGTCTTGCCAACGTGATCGAAGTGCCTGATTTGCCGAATGAAGGCGTCGTTTTCAGGTTTTTTCGGATGGTCGTTCAATTTCAGGCACGGCCTTTGCGTTGAGATTGGCAACAAGCCCCTGCACACGAATCCGGGGCCATAACAAGAAATCAGTGCCCGCCTGAGGCACGCCCTGCATTTGTGTGAGGAGAAATCGCGATGACGTCGTACACCTCCGGGAACCCAACCCAGAACCGCACAGCACCCCAGTCCATCGGGTTTCTTCTTTTGGACAATTTCACCCTCATTTCCCTGGCATCGGCGGTAGAGCCGCTGCGCATGGCCAACCAGCTGTCCGGCCGCGAGCTGTACCGCTGGCACACGCTGACCGTCGATGGCGGCCAGGTGTGGGCCAGCGACGGCCTGCAGATCACGCCCGATGCCGCCATGCACAACGCACCGCCCATCGACACCGTGATTGTCTGTGGTGGCGTCGGCATCCAGCGCACCGTAACCCGTGAGCATGTCACCTGGCTGCAGGCCCAGGCCCGCCAGTCGCGTCGCCTGGGTGCGGTGTGCACCGGCAGCTGGGCACTGGCCTGCGCTGGTCTGCTCGACGGCTTCGACTGCAGCGTGCACTGGGAATGCCTGGCGGCGATGCAGGAGGCCTTCCCGCGTGTCAACATGAGTACCCGCCTGTTCACCCTCGACCGTAACCGCTTCACCAGCTCCGGCGGCACCGCGCCGCTGGACATGATGTTGCACCTGATCAGCCGCGATCATGGCCGCGAGCTGTCGGCGGCGATCTCCGAGATGTTCGTCTATGAGCGCATCCGCAACGAACAGGACCACCAGCGCGTGCCGCTCAAGCACATGCTCGGCACCAACCAGCCGAAGCTGCAGGAGATCGTTGCGCTGATGGAGGCCAACCTCGAAGAGCCGATCGACCTCGACGAGCTGGCGGTGTACGTGTCGGTATCACGCCGGCAGCTTGAACGGCTGTTCCAGAAGTACCTGCACTGTTCGCCATCGCGCTACTACCTGAAGCTGCGCCTGATTCGCGCACGGCAATTGCTCAAGCAGACCCCGATGTCGATCATCGAAGTGGCCTCGGTGTGTGGCTTTGTGTCGACCCCGCACTTCTCCAAGTGCTACCGCGAGTACTTCGGCATTCCGCCGCGTGACGAGCGTGTGGGCTCCAACACGGCGCAGCAGGTGGCGATGATGCCGATTCCGCAGGCCATGACCTTGTCGCCGCACAGCGGGCCGATGGCAGCCCTGAGCCAGGCGCGCAACGAGTCGACCTTTGCCAGTGTAAGGCTCTGAAACGGCACCGGCCCCTTCGCGGGTAAACCCGCTCCCACAGGTACTGCACCGAGTTCAAAAGCGGTGCAGTAACTGTGGGAGCGGGTTTACCTGCGAAGGGGCCGGTTCAGGAAAAGTCGGTTAAGCGCGTCGGTTGAATTGGGCTAGCGCCGGCAACAGCTGTCTGTCGATGGCCTGGCGCACCGCCGGCAGAATCGTCGCGCTACCGGTATACATCTGCTCCACCATCCCCTTCAGCGCCCGCGCATTCGGCTCGGTCAGCCCGCGCACCACTGCTTCGCAGGCCTGCTCGGCGCTGGCTCCAGCGGGAATGTCGAACCCGCGCGCGCGCAGGTGGCCTGCTAGGTCGTCCTGGTCTATCAAATCCGCATGCATCATGGCTGTTGTCCCTTTTATCGCGAAGAGAGTGCTGCTGTGATTTACGACCGATTCTGTGTCCGCAGCGACAGGCTCGCAAGGGCAGAATGTCGCAATGGCTGGTTTGGCTAAGAACAGGTCGCTCCCGGCTAATTGCAGGGGCCGGGAAGCCAGCAGACTGCATTCATTCACGGTCCACGAGGGTTTGGTCACCCTCACTCATGCACAGTGGATGTTGCTCGCTCTTGGCCCCGGATGCTCACGGCTTTCCGGGGTTATTTTTTGCCTCTTTCGCAGACGGTATCTACCTACCCACCTGATAATTCTGATAGGTGACCACACTTTGTGTTTTCTGATCTGATCTGGGGACTATTTCCCACAGAGCGGAATATGAACATGGTAGCTTTTAAGACAAGTCTGGCAGCGACAATGCTGATTTTGTTATTGGGGTGTTCAGACCAGAAACCGGCAGCCGCCGCTGCCCTGAGCGCGCCCCCGCAGCTGTTTGTGCTAGCACCAACTCCGAGTCATGACTCGCTGCCCAGAAGTTCCGCAAACGAATTGGCCAGGCTTTCAGCTGACCCGGCAGCTGCTGAGGTGGCCTTTGTGCGCCTGGCGCCTGAGTTGGTCAGCCAGCGCAACGAAGATTTAACAGTCAGTGTGCCAGGCAAAAAAACGGTGCAGTTTCATTTGCGTGATTTCACTGCCATCACACCAGAAATTTTCGGCTGGGTAGGCTACACACCTTCTGCTTGGAAGCAGGCACATCCAGATTCCCCCGCAGAGATTGCCAATGATCCGATGTTTTTCTTGTCATTGGTTCGAGAGGGCAACAATGTACTTGGGGACCTTACCTTGGACGGCCAGCACTATCGCCTTCAGCCAATCGGCTCTGGGCTGCATGTGTTGGTAAAAGTTGACGAATCGAAGCTTCCCCCGGAATCAGAGCCTCGCATCAGCGGTGTGGCTGCGCAAGCGCCTGAAGCGTCGGAAATTGCCAAATCCGCGCACAGTACAATCCGGGTCATGTTCGTGGTTACTGACCAGAGAAAAGCGTTAAGTCCAAACTATAAGGCCGATTTGGCCCTCGCGCTGAATAATGCCAATCAGTATATGAAAAGTAGCGATGTCCAGATAACTTACGAGTTGGCGGGCTATTATGATGGTGGCTATGACGAAACCGGCAGAAGCTACAATCAGCAACTCGATGATCTTCGCCTGGCAAAGCCGTTTGCAGATAAGGTGTTAGCCCAAAGAGAAGCGTTGGGAGCAGATTTGGTGTCGATGTATTCAACGGCGCCTCAGTATTGTGGCCTTGCGTGGCTGACTGCGAGCAAGGCCCAAGCCCACTCGGTCATCTCATGTTCAAGCTCTTTGGCTCATGAGCTAGGCCATAATTTGGGTGTAAATCATGGGTGGAAGCCCGGAGATCCTGAGCGCAATCCGCCGTACATGCACGGCTATCAACATGATGAGGCGCCGATCTTCCGGACCATCATGACCGGCACAAACGGCGCCATTCCCTACTTTTCAAATCCTCGCTTGCAGTACCAAGGGGTGCCGATGGGGACGGTATACCATAACGATGCCGCGAGAAGATTTAATGAGCGTCGGCAGGTTGTCGAGGATTTCTATCCGCCACTGGCTAGCCCCAAGTGACGCTTATGGCTGAGCGATGGTGATGCTTGAATGACGTGGCCTAATTTGATCAGTACCAGTGGTTGCCTACTTCGTGTGAAGTAGGCAGTTACGTTTTCAAGGCAGTTGCATCCGCCTTCCTACATACTCTGGCGGGGTAAGATCACGCCCCTGCTCCAGCAATTCTTGCAGAAGGCGCCTACTGATATCGTTGAACGGCGCTGAACTCGGCCCCGCCAGGTCCACATGCAACAGCATCTGCTCACTTGCCGACAGCACCTCGTCGAACCCGGCCCGGTGCAGGCTGTGGTAAACGTGCAGGCGCTTGCGATCGAAGCCGACGATCTGCGTCTGCACCCACACCTCGGTCCCCAGTTTCACCTCGTGCAGGTAGTTGATGTGCGCTTCCAGGGTGAACAGCGAGTTGCCGCTCTGCCCGCGGCTGCCTTCGTCCAGGCCGATGCGCTCCATCAGCGCATCGGTGGCGTAGCTGAAGATCAGCAGGTAGAAGGCATCGCGCAGGTGCCCGTTGTAGTCGACCCAGGCCTCCTGGACCGGGGTGCGGTAGGTGATCAGTGCGGGCATCGTGGGCTCCTCAATCGCCGAACGCCATGCCATGGCTGGCCTTGCTGGTTTTCACCGCTTCCAGCACGGCCAGCAGTGTGTCATCACGGTAGCGCTCCAGCGCGGCAATGCTGCGCTCGCCCAACTGCTGCGAAGTGCCTTCGACCACATCGTCGATCAGCTTGTCGGTCAGCTCCGGTGCAGGCAGGTAGGTCCAGGGCAATTTCAGTGCCGGGCCGAACTGGGCCATGAAGTGGCGCATGCCGGCGTCGCCACCGGCCAGGGTGTAGGTGAGGAATGTACCCATGAACGACCAGCGCAGGCCGGCGCCAAAGCGGATGGCATCGTCGATTTCGCCGGTGCTGGCCACGCCATCGTTGACCAGGTGCAGGGCCTCGCGCCACAGCGCTTCGAGCAGGCGGTCGGCGATGAAGCCGGGGACTTCCTTGCGCACATGCAGCGGGCGCATGCCGAGGGCGGTGTAGATGGTTTTGGCGGCCTCGATGGCCGCTGGGACAGTGCGATTTCCGCCGACGATTTCTACCAGCGGCAGCAGGTAAACCGGGTTGAACGGGTGGCCGACCACGCAGCGCTCAGGATGAGTGGATGACTCGTAAAACTCGCTGGGCAGCAGGCCTGAGGTGCTTGAGCCGATGATTGCATTGGGCTTGGCGGCTGCGCTGATCTTCGCGTGCAGGTCGAGCTTCAGGTCCAGGCGCTCGGGTGCGCTTTCCTGAATGAAATCGGCGTCGCGTACGCATTCCTCGATGGTGGCCACGAATTTTAGCCGGTCTTGCGATGCACCTGGCGTCAGGCCTTGTTTCTCCAGTGCCGGCCAGGCATTGGCGATGCGCTTGCGCAGGGCCTGCTCGGCGCCGGGGGCCGGGTCCCAGGCGACCACGTCCAGGCCATGGGCCAGGGCGCGGGCGACCCAGCCGCTGCCGATCACGCCGCTACCCAGGGCGGCGAAGGTCTTGATCTCGGTGATGAAGGGCATATCGGTCTCCTGAGGGGGGATCAGCGGCGCTTGAGGTTCATTTTTTCCCGGCCTTCAGCCGGGCTGAGCACGCGTCCACCCATGCGGGTGATGATTTCGGCGGCGCGCTCCACCAACTGGCCGTTGCTGGCCAGCACGCCACGGTCCAGGTACAGGTTGTCTTCCAGACCCACCCGCACGTTGCCGCCTAGAAGCACAGCTTGCGCGGCCATCGGCATCTGCATGCGGCCGATACCGAAGCCGGCCCAGGTGACGTTGGCTGGCAGGTTGTCGACCATGGCTTTCATGGTGGTGGTATCAGCCGGTGCGCCCCATGGGATGCCCAGGCACAGCTGAAACAGCGGGTCTTCGAGCAGGCCTTCTTTCATCATCTGCTTGGCGAACCACAGGTGGCCGGTGTCGAAGATTTCCAGCTCGGCTTTCACACCCAGTTCGGTGATGCGCTTGGCACCGGCGCGCAGTTGTGCCGGGGTCGAGACGTAGATGGCGTTACCGTCGCCGAAGTTGAGGGTGCCGCAGTCGAGGGTGCAGATTTCAGGCAGCAGGGCTTCAACGTGGGCCAAGCGCTCCAGTGGGCCGATCAAGTCGGTGCCGGGGCCGAATTCCATTGGCGATTCACCTGGGCCGATTTCCAGGTCGCCGCCCATGCCGGCGGTGAGGTTGACGATGACGTCGACGTCGGCTTCGCGGATGCGCTCCATGACTTCGCGGTAGAGCGCCACGTCACGGCTGAAACGGCCGGTCTGCGGGTCGCGGACATGGCAGTGGACCACGGTGGCGCCGGCCTTGGCGGCTTCAATGGCGGCTTCGGCGATCTGTTTCGGGGTGACCGGGACCAGGTGGCTCTTGGCGACCGTGTCGCCAGCGCCGGTGAGGGCGCAGGTGATGATGACGTCGTGGTTCATGGCGTGGTTCCTTGGGTTGTCTGTGCGGGCCCTTTCGCGGGGCAAGCCCGCTCCTACAGGGGACCGAAGTGCCCCTGGCTTGCGCGTAACCTGTGTAGGAGCGGGCTTGCCCCGCGAAGGGGCCGGATCAGTTGGCGGTGAGCTTGAGGTTTTCAGCGGCTGGCTTGCCATCAAAGGTAGTCACACCTTCAAGCCAGCGGGCCTTGTCCTCGGGGTGGTCCTTGAGCCATTGGCGGGCCGACTCAAGTGCGTCCTTGTGGTCGAGCAGCGGCTGCATCATGCGGCTCTCGTCCTCGGCGCTGAATTTCAGGTTAGCCAGCAGGCGGTGGGCGTTGGGGCAGCGTTCGGCGTAGTCCGGCGCGGTCACCGTCCATACCGTGGCACGGCCTTCGTCCGGGCCCAGGGCGTCCTGGCTCTCGCCGAGGTAGGCCATGTCGATGTTCACGTTCATCGGGTGCGGCGCCCAGCCGAAGAACACCACCGCTTCCTTGCGCCGTACGGCGCGATCGACGGCGGCGAGCATGCCGGCTTCGCTGGACTCGACCAGCTGGAACTTGCCCAGCTCGAACTGGTTTTTGGTGATCATGGCCTTGATCTGGGTGTTGGCACCGGAGCCGGGTTCGATGCCGTAGATCTTGCCGCCTAGCTCCTTCTCGAACTTGTGGATGTCGGCGAAGGTCTTCAGGCCTTTGTCATAGAGGTACTTCGGCACGGCGAGGGTCGCTCGGGCATCCTCCAGGCTGGCTTTTTCGAGGACCTTGACCTGTTTGGCGTCGATGAACGGGGTAATGGTCTGGGTCATGATCGGGTTCCAGTAACCCAGAAACATATCCAGGCGCTTGTCGCGGATACCCGCGAAGATGATCTGCTGCGAGGCGCTGGTCTGCTTGGTCTGGTAACCCAGGCCATCGAGCAGCACCTGGGCCATGGCGCTGGTGGCGATGACATCGGTCCAGTTGACCACGCCCAGGCGTACGTTTTTGCAGACCGCGGGCTCGGCGGCGTAAAGCGGGGTTGCGACGATGCTGCTCAGGGCAAGGGACAACAGGCTGCGGCGGATCAAGCGATGCATGGTGGCTCTCCATCGGCAGTACATATTGTTATTGAAGGCGGCCTCTGCGGACCGTGTGAATACGCTACGCTGGCGGCACCCTGGCCAAGCGCACGCTGGCGACAGGAATTAGCACCAGGGCGACCAGTTTCGGTGGAGTAGGGGATGATGGAGACGATTGCCTTTCTTTTGGTACCGGGGTTTTCCGCCATGGGGTTCATTTCGGCGGTGGAACCACTGCGGGTGGCCAATCGGTTCGGGGGGCAGTTATACCGATGGCAGGTGCTTAGCCTGGACGGTCAGGCAGTGCTGGCAAGCAATGGCATGTCAGTCAATGTCGATGCCGCGCTGGGGGAGGGTGATCCGGCCAACATCGTGCTGGTGGTAGCGGGTTTCGAGCCGTTAGCCAATGCCGTACCAAAGCTGCTGCATGCGTTGCGTCGGCTTAACCACGACGCTGTGATGCTTGGTGGCATCGACACAGGCGCGATGGTGCTCGCCGAAGCGGGGCTGCTGGACGGTTACCGCGCCACATTGCATTGGGAGGCGCTCGAGGCGTTCAAGGAGCGCTATCCCGGCCTGCAAGCGACTCAGGAGTTGTTCGAGATTGACCGCACACGTATCACCTGTGCCGGCGGCACTGCTTCGATCGATTTGATGTTGCACCTGATTGCGCAGTCTCACGGCGCCGACCTGGCGGTGAAGGTGTCTGAGCAGTTCGTGTTGGGTCGTATTCGTCAGCGCCAGGACCATCAGCGCATGCAGATTGGTGCACGCTACGGTATCAGCAACAAGAAGCTGGTCCATGCCATTGGCGAAATGGAAAAAAACACCGAACCACCGCTGAGTACGCTGGACCTGGCGGCCGCCGTCAAGGTCACTCGGCGCCAGCTGGAGCGCTTGTTTCGAATGCACCTCAATGAAACACCGAGCAGTTTTTATCTTGCGCTGCGGCTGGACAAGGCGCGTCAGTTGCTGACTCAGACTGATATGACGGTGACTGAAGTCAGCCTTGCGTGTGGCTTTGAACTGCCCTCTTATTTCACGCGACGTTACAAGCTCAAGTTCGGAAGGTGCCCACGAGAAGAGCGTCGCCTTGGCCGTTCGAAATAGCTTCAAATCAGCTCACGCTTGAGGATTTCCCTCAGTTTTTCGCGGTTCCTTGCCTGCAGGTCTTCGCGTAACGGGGCGAAGGCATCCGAATTGAAGCGTGCACCCAGATGATCAAATACGAGGTTCAATTTCTGGGTAGGCGCTTCGGGGGCGGTGACGCAGTACACATAAAACAGGATCGCAACGGGAACCTCATCACCCTCATGGTCCATTTCGATGCTCAGATGCGAAGAAGCGTTCATCACGGCGAACGTGTGCTTCCCAGACGACTGCAACGCAGCTTGCACGTTTTCTTCAAGGCTCTTGAACCAAGGCCCCTTTTCCCGTAGCGGGGGAAGATAGCCACTGTATACGTCGCTTAACGCGTGCAGGTGTGGCTCATAGTCGATCTTTTGGTGTGTATGGCCAAGCAAGCTGAATTTCAGTGACTGCAAGGCCGTGAGGACAACAGCGAACCATTGTTCGGGTTGAGTCTCCATCGAGTATTTTTCATTAGCTATCGCCTGTGAATAGCGTAGGCATAGCTGTAAGTCTTCCCATGTTTCGAGGCTCAACCATGGGGCGGGTTTGATTCTCAGCCGCTCTTCGAATATTCGCGTGCCAAGACCGGTATCGTTCATAAGGTTTTGCTCCTTGAAGCATGATCAAAACTGGGTACCAGGCAACGCCTGATACCCAGGATCATCCTTTAGATGGCAAGGAACGAGGCGATGTCGCCTTTGATCTTCTCGTTCACAAGGTCGCGCGCAGCGTTGAAGTGACGCACGCTGAAGGTGCCTTGTTGCGATGCGCGATAGACGCGGGTCGAGGTTTTGTCGACTTTGCGGGTCAGAGCGCCTTCGCGTTCGACTTTCGAGTCGTAGCTGGCCTGGAAGCTGGTCATGTGCATCACCGGCAGGCCCTGGGCCGTCATTTCGCACTGGGCCACAATGAAGTTGCTCGACTTGCCGGACTCACTGTGGCTGTGCTTTTCAAGGTGCGCCTTGACTTCCGGCTTCTGCACGATGACTTGCAGAACACGCTTGGCACATGCGGAGCGACGAGGGTCACGGGCGACACTGATGGTGATGGACTTGGTGATGAGTTCTGCCAGGGTCAGGTTGTCTTCATCGATTGCATCTTCGGCATGCGCCGCGCCAGTCATGGTCCAGCCGAACTTGATCAAGCCGTCGTTGTAGAAGTTGTACCACTCGCGCTGCTGGGTTTCCTTGTCGAACTTCTTGTTGGTCAGTTCGGTCATCAGTCGCATGCCGGCCAGAATGTCTTCTGCAATATCGGCAGGTACGTTGTCGGCAAAGATGCAGATGGTCTGGCCGGTAGCGGCTACGCGCTCTTGGCCTTCTTTGCGGATTTTTTCCATTTCAACTTTGATGTCAGCCATTTTCCAGTCCTCGATAGTTAATTCATGGACACACGTTGCGAGTACGTTGTCCCGATGCACTATCGAGAATCTAATCAGCCGCCATCAGCAGCATATTGTTCCTCTGGCGTTGCCCCTTCACACCGCGTCTTGATCAGTCTTCAGGCGCCGGCTCGTCATTGTTTTGCGCACCCAGGCTGCGCAAATATTCCGATCGTTCATCACTGCGCTGTGCAATGCAGCTGTTCCAGGCGATCTGGAAGGCCTTGCTGCCCGGTTGTTCGGCGTGGGTTTCAACTTTGCAATCGGCATCGCGCAGTTGGCTCCAGATCTTTTCGGCAGCCTCTATCCGCGAGGGTAGGCCGGCTTCGTCACCGTACTGATCGCGCATGCGCTGGATCAGGTCGTCGTAGGCCGATTTCAGTTCACGCTCGGCGGTCTGCTTGTTGAATGCCGCGCAAGCGAAGGTCTGCTGGTCGCTCTCGACGTTATCGCACGGGGTGCTTTCTTCCTCGCCGGCGTAGGCGCCCGAGACGACAGCCAGCAGTACCAGCCATGCCATTGATTTCATCCGTTTTCTCCTTAACAGGCTGACGAATCGATTGGATTCTCGCTCAGCCGCAGAGAAGACGATAGCTCCCTGACGAAATGTTCATGAAACGGCGCGAGATGTCGTTATCGAGACTGTCTCTCATCGCCAGACGGCGTGCCAGAGGGCGCGATGTCGTGCATTGACGCTTTCGGCAAACCCCCTGTCGTTTTTGCATCGGGGCGCCTTTGGGCACAGGCATATGCTGGCCCCAAAGCGCCGGCAGAAGATTCGGCGCGGCCCAAATCAACAAAAGGGGACAGCCTGATGAGCCCAGCCGAACTTCACGCCGACAGCATCGTCATCGACGGCCTGATCATTGCCAAATGGAACCGCGAGCTGTTCGAGGACATGCGCAAGGGCGGGCTGACGGCGGCCAACTGCACGGTGTCGGTCTGGGAAGGCTTCAAGGCCACCGTTGACCAGATCGCTGCCAGCCAGAAGCTGATCCGCGACAACAGCGACCTGGTCATGCCGGTGCGCACCACCGCCGACATCCGCAAGGCCAAGGAACTGGGCAAGACCGGCATCCTCTTCGGCTTCCAGAACGCCCATGCGTTCGAAGACCAGATCGCCTACGTCGATGTGTTCAAGCAGCTGGGCGTGGGCATCGTGCAGATGTGCTACAACACCCAGAACCTGGTCGGCACCGGTTGCTACGAACGTGACGGCGGCCTGTCGGGCTTCGGCCGCGAGATCGTCGCCGAGATGAACCGCGTCGGCATCATGTGTGACCTGTCCCATGTCGGCTCGAAGACCTCCGAGGAAGTCATCCTCGAATCGAAGAAGCCGGTCTGCTACTCCCACTGCCTGCCTTCGGGCCTGAAGGAACACCCGCGCAACAAGTCGGACGCCGAGCTGAAGTTCATCGCCGACCACGGCGGCTTCGTCGGCGTGACCATGTTCGCACCGTTCCTGGCCAAGGGCATCGACTCGACCATCGACGACTACGCCGAAGCCATCGAGTACACCATGAACATCGTCGGTGAAGACGCCATCGGTATCGGTACCGACTTCACCCAGGGCCACGGCCAGGACTTCTTCGAGTACCTGACCCACGACAAGGGCTACGCCCGTCGCCTGACCAACTTCGGCAAGATCATCAACCCGCTGGGCATCCGCACTGTCGGCGAATTCCCAAACCTCACCGAGACCCTGCTCAAGCGCGGCCATTCCGAGCGCGTGGTACGCAAGATTATGGGCGAGAACTGGGTCAACGTCCTCAAGGACGTCTGGGGCGAGTAAGCCGCTCTCCAAGCCTGATAGCCCCTGCCAGCAACGCCGGGGCACCCACATAAAAATTTTATGGAGTTGAGTTTCCATGGCCAAGATCGCCCCGCAATTGCCAATCGAAGTCGACAGCGAGACCGGTGTCTGGACCAGCGACGCCCTGCCGATGCTGTATGTGCCACGCCATTTCTTCGTCAACAACCACATTGGCATCGAGGAAGTGCTGGGCGCCGACGCCTATGCCGAGATCCTCTACAAGGCCGGCTACAAGTCCGCCTGGCACTGGTGTGAAAAAGAAGCCGAATGCCATGGCCTGGAAGGCGTGGCGGTGTTCGAGCACTACATGAAGCGGCTGAGCCAGCGTGGCTGGGGCCTCTTCGAGATCCAGGACATCGACCTGGATAAAGGCACCTGCAGTGTCAAGCTCAAGCATTCCGCGTTCGTGTACGTCTATGGCAAGTGCGGCCGCAAGGTCGACTACATGTTCACCGGCTGGTTCGCCGGCGCCATGGACCAGATTCTCGCTGCCCGCGGCAGCAAGATCCGCACCGTGGCCGAACAGGTCTATGGCGGGTCGGAAGAAGGCCACGAAGATGGCCTGTTCGTTACAAAGCCGTTGTAAGCCGGAGATAGCGTCATGGCATTCGAAGCAATGTTCCAGCCGATCCAGATCGGCAAACTGACCATCCGCAACCGTGTACTGAGCACCGCGCACGCCGAGGTCTACGCCACTGACGGCGGCATGACCACCGACCGCTACGTGAAGTACTACGAAGAGAAGGCTAAGGGCGGTATCGGCCTGGCGATCTGCGGTGGCTCGTCTGTCGTGGCCATCGACAGCCCGCAGGAATGGTGGGCTTCGGTCAACCTGTCGACCGACCGCATCATCCCGCACTTCCAGAACTTGGCTGATGCCATGCACAAGCATGGCGCCAAGATCATGATCCAGATTACCCACATGGGCCGGCGCTCGCGTTGGGACGGCTTCAACTGGCCGACCCTGATGTCGCCGTCGGGCATCCGTGAACCCGTGCACCGCGCCACCTGCAAGACCATCGAGGTGGAAGAGATCTGGCGCGTGATCGGCAACTACGCGCAGGCCGCGCGGCGTGCCAAAGAGGGCGGCCTGGACGGCGTGGAACTGTCGGCCGTGCACCAGCACATGATCGACCAGTTCTGGAGCCCGCGGGTCAACAAGCGTACCGACGAATGGGGCGGCACCTTTGAAGGCCGCATGAAGTTCGGCATGGAGGTGCTCAAGGCCGTGCGTGCCGAAGTCGGTGACGACTTCTGCGTGGGCATGCGTATCTGCGGTGACGAGTTCCACCCCGATGGCCTCAGCCACGAGGACATGAAGCAGATCGCCGCGTACTACGACGCCACCGGCATGCTCGACTTCATCGGTGTGGTCGGCTCGGGTTGCGACACCCACAACACCCTGGCCAACGTCATCCCCAACATGAGCTACCCGCCGGAGCCGTTCCTGCACTTGGCGGCTGGCATCAAGGAAGTGGTGAAGGTCCCTGTGCTGCACGCGCAGAACATCAAGGACCCGAACCAGGCCACGCGCATTCTGGAAGGCGGCTACGTGGACATGGTCGGCATGACTCGTGCGCACATGGCCGACCCGCACCTGATCGCCAAGATCAAGATGGGCCAGATCGACCAGATCAAGCAGTGCGTCGGTGCCAACTACTGCATCGACCGCCAGTACCAGGGCCTGGATGTGCTGTGCATCCAGAACGCCGCGACCTCCCGTGAATACATGGGCGTGCCGCACATCATCGAGAAGACCACCGGGGTCAAGCGCAAGGTGGTTGTGGTGGGTGCCGGCCCGGCCGGCATGGAAGCGGCCCGCGTGGCGGCCGAACGCGGCCACGACGTGACCCTGTTCGAGAAGAAAGACCAGATCGGCGGGCAGATCACCATCGCCGCCAAGGCACCGCAACGTGACCAGATTGCCGGTATCACCCGCTGGTACCAGCTGGAGCTGGCGCGCCTGAAGGTCGACCTGCGCCTGGGCACCGCCGCTGACGTGGCGACCATCCAGGACCTGCGCCCGGACGTCATCGTGCTGGCGGTGGGGGGCCATTCGTTCCTTGAGCAGAACGAGCACTGGGGCGCTGCCGAAGGGCTGGTGGTCAGCAGCTGGGATGTGCTCGACGGCAAGGTCGCGCCGGGCAAGAACGTGCTGGTGTACGACACCATCTGCGAATTCACCGGCATGTCGGTGGCTGATTTCATCGCCGACAAGGGCAGCCAGGTCGAGATCGTCACTGACGACATCAAGCCGGGGGTGGCCATGGGCGGTACCACCTTCCCGACCTACTACCGCAGCATGTACCCGAAAGAAGTGATCATGACCGGCGACATGATGCTGGAAAAGGTCTACCGCGAAGGCGACAAGCTGGTGGCGGTGCTGGAGAACGAATACACCGGCGCCAAGGAAGAACGCGTGGTCGACCAGGTGGTGGTGGAAAACGGCGTGCGTCCTGACGAGCAGCTGTACTACGCACTGAAGGAAGGCTCGCGCAACAAAGGCCAGATCGACGTGGAGGCGCTGTTCGCCATCAAGCCACAGCCGATCCTCAGCCAGCCGGGCGAGGGCTACCTGCTGTACCGCATCGGCGACTGCGTGGCCCAGCGCAACGTGCATGCGGCGATCTACGACGCCTTGCGCCTGTGCAAGGACTTCTGATCGCACTGTCGGCACACACCGGCCCCT
>NZ_BCBA01000051.1 GCF_001320245.1 Pseudomonas sp. NBRC 111124 | reverse complement strand
GTGGGAGCCTCCCATGTTGAACACCCTTCTACCCATCCTGCTGTTCGCGGCCCTTGGCCTGGCAGTGCTCGGCGCCCTGCGCCGGGTGCGCATGTGGCGCCGTGGCCGGGCCTCCAAGGTGGACCTGATCGGCGGCCTGCTGGCCATGCCGCGGCGCTACCTGGTCGACCTGCACCACGTGGTCGAGCGCGACAAGTACATGTCCAAGACCCACGTGGCCACCGCTGGCGGCTTCGTGCTGTCGGCGGCGCTGGCGATCCTGGTGCACGGCTTCGGCCTGCAGAGCAAGATCCTTGGCTATGCGCTGCTGGTGGCCACGGTGATCATGTTCACCGGTGCCATCTTCGTCTTCAAACGCCGCCTGAACCCGCCTTCGCGCCTGTCCAAGGGCCCATGGATGCGCCTGCCGAAAAGCCTGCTGGTGTTCGCCGCCAGCTTCTTCATCGCCACCTTGCCGGTCGCCGGTATCCTGCCGGCCAACACCGGTGGCTGGGTGATGGTCGGCATTCTTGGCCTGGGTGTGCTGTGGGGCGTGTCGGAGCTGTTTTTCGGCATGACTTGGGGCGGCCCGATGAAACACGCCTTCGCCGGTGCCCTGCACCTGGCCTGGCACCGCCGCGCCGAACGCTTCGGCGGCGGCCGCTCCACCGGCCTCAAGCCGCTGGACCTGGAAGACCCGAACGCGCCGCTGGGCGTGGAAAAGCCGGTGGACTTCACCTGGAACCAGCTGCTCGGCTTCGACGCCTGCGTGCAGTGCGGCAAATGTGAAGCCATGTGCCCGGCGTTTGCAGCCGGTCAGCCGCTGAACCCGAAAAAGCTCATCCAGGACATGGTCATCGGCCTGGCTGGGGGCAGCGACGCCAACTTTGCTGGCAGCCCGTACCCAGGCAAGCCGATCGGCGAACACAGCGGCAACCCGCACCAGCCGATCGTCAACGGCCTGGTCGATGCCGAGACGCTGTGGTCGTGCACCACCTGCCGCGCCTGCGTCGAGGAGTGCCCGATGATGATCGAGCACGTCGACGCCATCGTCGACATGCGCCGCCATCTCACCCTGGAAAAGGGCGCGACCCCGAACAAGGGCGCCGAGGTGCTGGAAAACCTGATCGCCACCGACAACCCCGGCGGTTTCGCCCCTGGCGGGCGGATGAACTGGGCGGCCGACCTCAACCTGAAACTGCTGTCGGAAGTGAAAGCCACCGACGTGCTGTTCTGGGTTGGTGACGGTGCCTTCGACATGCGCAATCAGCGCACCCTGCGTTCATTCGTCAAAGTGCTCAAGGCCTCGGGCGTCGACTTTGCCGTGCTCGGCCTGGAAGAGCGCGACAGCGGCGACGTGGCGCGCCGCCTGGGTGATGAAGCGACCTTCCAGCAACTGGCCAAGCGCAACATCCAGACCCTGGCCAGATACACGTTCCAGCGCATCGTCACCTGCGACCCGCACAGCTTCCATGTGTTGAAAAACGAGTACGGCGCACTGGGCGGTGATTACCAGGTGCAGCACCACAGCACCTACATTGCCGAACTGATCGCGGCCAAGAAGTTGAACCTCGGCCAGCACAAGGGCGGCAGCGTCACCTACCACGACCCGTGCTACCTGGGCCGTTACAACGGCGAGTACCAAGCCCCGCGTGAAGTGCTCAAGGCGCTGGGTATCGAAGTGCGCGAGATGGAACGCTCGGGCTTCCGTTCCCGTTGCTGCGGTGGCGGCGGCGGTGCGCCGATCACTGACATCCCCGGCAAGCAGCGGATTCCGGACATGCGCATGGACGACATCCGCGAGACCAAGGCCGAGCTGGTGGCGGTGGGTTGCCCACAGTGCACCGCGATGCTCGAAGGTGTGGTGGAGCCGCGCCCACAGATCAAGGACCTCGCCGAGCTGGTAGCCGATGTGCTGATCGAAGAGGAAACGCCTGCGGCCCCAAAGTCGCCAACGGTTAAACGTGAACCTGCGGAGGTGCACTGATGAGCGACATCATCCGCCGCGACCCACGCGCTGAGTGGATCGCCCGTAACCGTCTGCATCCGCTGCACGCGGCGATGCAGACGCAACAGACGAACTGGATGGGGCCCAACGGCCTGATCCGCAAGAACCCTCATGCCATCGCCGCAGGCTTCATCGGCCCGGCCGGCCTCAAGCGCATCGACCGCAGCGGCGCCCAGCAGGGCACCGGTGTCGGCGGGCGGCGTACGGCGGCAGCCGAAGTGCAGCTGCCGCTACACCAGGTACCGGCGCCGGCGTTCTACATTGCCGTGGTGCCGGACATGGTCGGCGGCCGCCTGAGCAGTCACGACCGCGACCTGCTGGGGCTGGCCCATGGCCTGGCCGGCAGCGACGGCGCAGTGCTGGCGGTGGTGTTTGGCGAACACAAGGAAAGCAATTTTTCCACAGCCGGTGTCGATCGCCTGCTGATACTGAATGGCGAGGAATTCGAAGGTTATGCACCGGAGCAACGGGTGCAGGGCCTGCGCGCTGTGGATAACCAGTTTGCGCCGCGCCACTGGCTGCTGCCCGACAGCCGCAGCGGTGGCGGCGAGCTGGGGCGGCGCCTCGGCGCGTCCCTTGGCGAACGCCCGGCGACGCGGGTCTGGCAGGTCAAGGACGGCCAGTGCATTGGCCGTGCCGGTGCCGGCCAGCAAGACCTGCAACGCGCCGTGCCACGCCTGATCCTGGGTGCAGTGGAGTGTGCCGAGCCGGTCAGCGAAACCCGTCACGAAGCGTTGCCGGTGGAGTTGTCCACAGGTGTGGTGCGCAGCCTGTCGCGCATTGAGGACCTGGGTTCGGTGGCTGTCGACCCGGCGACCATCGCCATGGCCGAAGCCGAGTTCATCGTCTCGGGTGGTAACGGCGTCAAGGACTGGGACCTGTACCACAAGGCCACTGCGGCCCTCGGCGCCACCGAAGGCGCCTCGCGGGTGGCGGTGGACGACGGCTTCATGCCGCGCCACCGTCAGGTCGGTGCCACCGGGACCTGGGTCACCGCACGCGTATACGTGGCGGTGGGTATCTCGGGCGCAATCCAGCACCTGCAGGGCATCGGCGCCTGTGACAAGGTGGTGGCAATCAACATGGACCCGGGCTGCGACATGATCAAACGGGCTGACCTGTCGGTGATTGGCGACAGTTCGGCGATTCTTCAGGCACTGATCGAGGCTGTGGACAACTTCCGCAGCGGTGGCCAGCGCGACGCGGCATAAGGGCACGAGCATGAGTACGAAAGTGATCAGCCTGGTTTCCATCGGTGCCCACCCCAGCTCCGGCCGCGCCCGCCGCGCCGAGCAGGATGCCCGCGCCGTTGAATTGGGCATGCAGCTGGCTGGGGATAACTTGCAGGTGGTGCATGCCGGCGATCCGCGGGAAGAGGCACTGCGCGCCTACCTGGGCATGGGCCTGGACCATCTGGACGTGTTGGAACAGCCGGCCGGCACCGATGTGCTAGGCGTGCTGGGGGATTATCTGCGCGATGCTGGCGCCCAGCTGGTGCTGACCGGCAGCCAGGCCGAGACCGGTGAAGGGTCGGGCATGCTGCCGTTTCTGCTGGCCGAGAAGCTCGGTTGGCCGTTGGTGGTGGGGCTGGCAGAAGTGGAGTCGATCGAAAATGGTACGGCCCAGGTGCTGCAGGCACTGCCACGCGGCCAGCGGCGCCGGCTGAAGGTGCGCTTGCCGCTGCTGGCGACTGTGGATAACGCAGCGCCCAAGCCGCGCCAGAGCGCCTTCGGGCCGGCGCGTCGTGGTGTGCTGGCGGCGCGCAATGTGGCGATCGTGGATGATGAACTGTTGGCAGACGTAGAGCTGCAGCCTGCGCGGCCACGGCCCAAGCGGCTCAAGGTGATCAAGGCCAAGAGCGGCGCGGACCGGATGAAGGCAGCCACCGCCAAGGCTAGTGGAGGCGGCGGCAAGGTGCTGAAGGATGTTTCTCCACAGGAAGGCGCCGAAGCCATTCTCAAGCTGCTGGTGGAGGAGGGCGTACTGCGCTGAACCTTTTGATGGGAGCGGCCCGGCAAGGCCGCTCCTGCAAAAAACGGTTATTGCCGGACCACGTTGAACGCCCAGTTGGCCAGCTCTTCGCTCACCGGCTCGAACGACACCTGCTCCCCCTCCGACAATCCCGCATTCCCCGTCGCACAGCGCAACACCAGGTAATCCCAACCTTGCCCTTCGGCACTGATTACCCCCATCCCATGGCCTTCATCGAACCATTTCACAGTCCCAGCCAGGCGCCTGTGCATAAGTCGCTCCTGAGTAATGACAAAGTAGTGGCCACTACTGAAGCACAAGGGGGTAATCTGGCGATACTGGTAAAAATGTCAGGTGCATCATGATTTTGCCCACGGAATCTGTTCGCCAAGGTGTGGATAAAGTGTTGGTGCATGGCTGGGAGGCTTGATTGGAGCTGCTTGCAGCGATTTGATCAAATAGTGACCAGCCCTTGGCAAGCTCGTTTGCAGTCCTGGAGCATCTATCTGGCACACTTTGTTCACAGTCGCTGTTAGCCGGTCTGTGGATAATCTGTTCAGTAGAGGCTGTGAGCCTTGATAAGAAAGGCTTACAGGGTTTTGCCCAAAAAATGATCAAAATCACCTGGTACCGCACTGATCCATAAAAATCAGGGTCTTGAGCCATTTATCCACAAGCGAATCGGCGCGGATTGTCGCGTTGCTCACAAACTCTGTTGGTGTCTCTGTGGACAAGGTGTAGGAAGTTCGCTGGAGCCGAGCAAATCCGCGGCTTTGCTTGCATTGATCAATTTTTGGCCAGTGTGTACCTGACATTTGTGTCAGTACCCAACCGTATTCCATGCCGCTAAAGTAATCGAGTCTATGGTAGGAGTTGTGGATAACCATGATACGAAGTTACTCACCTTACGGCGTTATGGGGGCTCACCCTTTAACAACCTTGGCTTTTCACGGCCAGCGCCGTGATCCGCTGTCAGGGAGTTACCCTTTGGGGAATGGTTATCGCCACTACAGCCCTACTTTAATGCGATTTCTGAGCCCCGATAGCCTCAGCCCATTTGATCGTGGGGGCATCAATGCTTACGCCTATTGTGGAGGTGATCCTGTTAATCGAACTGACGAGTCGGGGCGGTTCTGGATCAAGTTCTTAACGCATGTGGCTTTTGGCTCAAGTGCGGTAGCAGGTACCGGCAACATGGTAGTTTCGCGAATGAGAGCCAGGATAAATAGCGTTCCGCTTCCGGATGGCGTGCTCGAACCAGCCCTGCCAAGGCTTCATCCTCGCGTAGCTGCGGCTGCAAACGTCCTTGATACCTACGCTTACACGACTTCAGTGGTTGTTCGTGGACCGCATATTGCGGATACCTTCAATCCTGGGGCTGTGGCAAACATTCAGCCGGCACTCAACGGGGCTGATCTGGGGCGCGCAGGGGCTGGCTTTCTGGGTTACGCAGCTCTCCCAATGAATGCCAGGCATGAGTGGCGTCGTGCGGGCGTACGGGGCATGCCTCGAGGGCGATTAATCGGCGAGTCTCTTCTGGATGCATACGGCTTGAGCTATATGTGGCAAGCGGTGAGATCTGTCAGCAGGGCAGTGGGGTCAGCCGTATCAGGTGCTTTAGGGGGGCTTACCCAGATGATAAGGGGGCGTCGCAGGCCAGTTGATGTTGAGACCGGTATCGACAACACGCATTTGTAAGTTGCTGGAGACCCCGCCGCAGCACCTGTGTGCCTTGGCGGGGATACGTTTACTGCGCCTGCACTTCCTTCAGATACGGCGCCGGCTCCGCCCCCAGGTTCTCCAAAACCCGTTGGCTGTACCAGTCAATGAAGTTCACCACGCCAAACTCATAGGTCTTCGAGTACGGCCCAGGCTGATAAGCGGTGGAGTTGATCCCGCGCTGGTTCTCTTCAGCCAAACGGCGGTCCTGGTCGTTGGTCGCGTCCCACACCTTGCGCATGCGCTCCGGGTCGTAGTCCACGCCTTCGACGGCATCCTTGTGCACCAGCCATTTGGTGGTGACCATGGTTTCCTGGGCGCTGATCGGCCACACGGTAAAGACGATCATGTGGTCGCCCATGCAGTGGTTCCACGAGTGTGGCAGGTGCAGGATGCGCATCGAGCCCAGGTCCGGGTTCTGGATGCGGCCCATCAGCTTCTGGCAAGCTTGCTTGCCGTCCATGGTCATCGACACGGTGCCCTTGAGCAGCGGCATGCGCACGATACGGTTGCGCAGGCCATGGCTCTTGTGCAGGTACGGGATCTTCTCGGCTTCCCAGGCAGCGGCGGAGCTGGCCACGTGGTCCTTGAATTCCTGGCTGGCACGCGGGTCGTTGGTGTCGTCCCACTCCAGCAGGGTCTGCAGCAGCTCTGGGTGGGAACCGGAGCAGTGGTAGCATTCGCGGTTGTTTTCAAGCACCAGCTTCCAGTTGGCCTTTTCCATCAAGGTGGTCTGTACCGCCACCTTGGTGTTCTCCATGTCGTACGGTTCCATGTAGTGGTCCAGGGTGGCCAGGAACTCGTCGATAGCCGGCGGGTTTTCCGCCAGGCTGATGAAAATGTAGCCGCCGGCTACCTTCACGTGCACAGGCTTGAGGCCGTATTCCTTCATGTCGAAGTCAGCGCCCATTTCGGTGCCCGCGAACAGCAGGCGGCCGTCCAGCTCGTAGGTCCACTGGTGGTAGTGGCAGACCAGCTTGGCCACCTTGCCCTTGTCGCTGACGCACAAACGCGACCCGCGGTGGCGGCAGACGTTATGGAAGGCGTGCACCTTGCCTTCAGCACCGCGCACCACCAGGATCGGGTTCTTGCCGATCTGCAGGGTGATGTAGTTGCCCTTGGCCGGGATCTCGCAGGTCATGCCGGCGATCAGCCATTCCTTCTGGAAGATCTCCTGCATGTCGATCTGGAACAGACGCTCGTCGGTGTAGAACGGCTGGGGCAGCGAGTAGGTGCGCTCGCGGGTCTGCAGCATCTCGGCGGTGGCCTTGCGTGCAGGTTCCAGTGGATCGCCCAGGCTCAGGGTTGCGGTGACGTCCATCGTGTATTCCTCGGGGCCGTGTGCGGCCGGCAAAAGGTGGCTAATCGTTATTGTGGTGCCGCAAGGTCGTTGTCTGAAAAACAGCGAGTTGTTTTGCCGTGGAGTGTGCGTCCGAAGGCGCCGTGAACCGTATCCATGGGCGACATGGCCGATTTGAATTACGACGCGCCAGCCCTTGTAGTGCGGGGCTGGTCGCGATAAGCACGCCGATGTCGCTGGCAGGAATGTACGTCGTGTTCAGCTTGCGCATTATCCAAGCCATAAAAAGGGCCATAGTCGGCCGCTGGAGATGAACATGTCCGATACCTTCCTCAATCCGGTCACCACCCAGACCTGGGCCAACGGCCGCCACATCGTGCGCTGCGTCAAGGTCATCCAGGAGACCTGGGACGTGCGCACCTTCTGCTTCATGGCCGACCAGCCGATCATGTTCTTCTTCAAGCCCGGGCAGTTCGTCACCCTGGAGCTGGAGATCGAAGGCAAGCCGGTGATGCGTTCGTACACCATCTCCAGTTCGCCGTCAGTGCCCTACAGCTTCTCGATCACCGTCAAGCGCGTACCGGGTGGGTTGGTGTCCAACTTCCTTCACGACACCATGCACGAAGGCGCCGAGCTGCCAGTGCACGGGCCGGTGGGGTTGTTCAACGCCATCGACTTCCCGGCGGGCAAGGTGCTGTACCTCTCCGGTGGCGTGGGCATTACCCCGGTGATGTCGATGGCGCGCTGGTTCTACGACACCAACGCCAACGTCGACATGGTGTTCGTGCACAGCGCCCGCTCGCCGAAGGACATCATCTATCACCGCGAGCTGGAACAGATGGCATCGCGCATTCCCAACTTCAGCCTGCACATCATCTGTGAGAAGCATGGGTTGGGTGAGCCATGGGCGGGCTATCGCGGCTACCTCAACCAGCGCCTGATGGAGCTGATCGCGCCGGACTACATGGAGCGCACGGTGTTCTGTTGCGGCCCGACGCCGTACATGAGCGCGGTCAAGCGCATGCTCGAAGCAGTCGGCTTCGACATGAAGAACTACCACGAGGAATCGTTCGGCGCGACGCCAGCGGAGGCCAAGGCCGATGCAGTGGAGCATGCCGAGCAGGCGGCCGATGCGCCGGAGGTGGATGCTTCTGACCTCAACCTGGTGGAGTTCATCGGCAGCGAGAAGAGCATCCGCGTTGCCCCGGGTGAGACCGTGCATGCGGCGGCGGCCAAGGTTGGCCTGATGATCCCGAAAGCCTGCGGTATGGGCATTTGCGGGACCTGCAAGGTGCTCAAGCTGGGTGGCGAGGTGGAGATGGAGCACAACGGCGGGATTACCGAGGAAGACGAAGCCGAGGGCTACATCCTGTCGTGCTGCAGCGTGCCGAAAGGGGATGTGCGGATCGATTACTGATCCAGTGGCCAGTCCGGATTCTTCGCGGGCACGCCCGCTCCCACAGGTTCATCGCTATCTTCAGGACTGCGGTGAACCCTGTGGTAGCGGGCGTGCCCGCGAATGCTTTCAGGTGCGGAACCGGGCTACCAGGCCATTGAGGTCCACTGCCAGGCGCGAAAGCTCGGCACTCGCCGCACTGGTCTGATGCGCCCCGGTAGCACTCTGCACCGACAGGTCATTGATGTTCACCAGGTTGCGGTCCACTTCCCGCGCCACCTGGGCCTGTTCTTCTGCCGCGCTGGCGATCACCAGGTTACGCTCGTTGATCTGCGCTACAGCCCCGGCAATGGTATCCAGCGCCATGCCCGCACCTTTGGCGATATTCAGCGTCGACTCGGCGCGTTCGGTGCTGGTACGCATCGACTCCACCGCCTCTTCGGTACCGCCCTGGATGCTGCCGATCATGCGTTCGATCTCGCTGGTCGACTGCTGGGTGCGATGGGCCAGCGCCCGCACTTCATCCGCTACCACAGCAAAACCACGACCGGCTTCACCGGCACGTGCCGCTTCGATCGCCGCGTTCAGTGCCAGCAGGTTGGTCTGGTCGGCCAGGCCGCGGATCACGTCGAGCACCTTGCCGATGTCGCGCGACTGCTCGGCCAGGTGAGTGATCAGCTTGGCGGTGGCCTGCACATCACCGCTCATGCGCTCGATGGCGCCGACAGTTTCCATGACCAGGTCACGGCCGTCGCCGGCCGAGCGGCTGGCTTCGCTTGAGGCTTCCGATGTACTGACCGCATTGCGTGCCACTTCTTCCACCGCGCTGGTCATCTCGGTAACGGCAGTAGCCGCCTGTTCGATTTCGTTGTTCTGTTGTTGCAGGCCGCGGGCGCTTTCGTCGGTGACGCAGTTCAGCTCTTCGGCGGCCGAGGCCAGCTGGGTGGCGGAGCCCGCGATCAGCTGCAAGGTATCGCGCAGCTTGTCCTGCATGCGGGCCATGGCGCGCTGCAGGCGGGCCGCTTCATCAGTACCTTCGGCGCGGATGACCTTGGTCAGGTCACCGTCGGCCACCTGTTCGGCGGCCTGCAGCGCTTCTTCGATCGGCTTGACGATGCTGCGGGTCAGCAGGAAGGCGCAAAGGAAGGTCAGCACAGTGGCGGCAATCAACAGGCCGATCACCAGCGCGAAGGCGGCGGCGTACTGGCTGGCGGCGGTTTCGTTGGTCTCGCGAGTCTGGTCGGTGTTGATCTGCACCAGGGTGTCCATGACCTTGTTGATCTGCTCGGAATTGGCCAGCAGGTCGCGATTGATCAGGTCACGCAGGTCGTCCAGGCGGTCGGCCTGGCTCAGGCTGCGCATGCGCGACTCGAGCTGGCGGTATTGATCGAGCAAGCCTGTGTACTGCTCGAAAGCGGCTCGCTCGTCGGCTGCCGTGATCATCGGCAGGTAAGCCTGACGGGCTCGGTCGATCTGGGCGTTGCGCTGGTCCAGCAGATTGAGGGTATCGCGCTGGGTTTCCGGTTCGCGGTTGAGCAGCAGCCGGTAAGACAGGGTGCGCATGCGCAGGTTGAGTGCGGACAGCTCATCGAGCGTCTTGATGCTGGGTACGCTGTTTTCCTCGATGGCCACGCCAGCCTGCCGGATGGTGCCCATCTGCATGAGCGAGAAGATACCAAGGCCGAGCATGAGCACGCCGATCAGGGCGAACCCGAGCAACGCACGCGGGGCGATGTTCATGTTGCGAAGAGACATGGATAGAGTCCAGGCAGGATGGGGAGAGGCGCGGTCCATGCGACGAAATATGACCTACCTGTCTATCGGTCGTGATTGATCAGTCTTGAGGCTGACCGTCATAAAATGTCAGCCAGTTGACGCGTTACCTGACCGGCGGTTGACACAGGTCGGAACAAGGGGCCCGATACCCTGTCAATCTGCGGGTTAGAAACGTTGAGAATCCGATATTTAATGGCGGGGGCTCACGCTTTTCTTTATCGTGTGCGCCCTTTGCAACAACCGAGATAGACCCATGCTGGAAGCCTCCCTGAATCAACTCGAGCAACTGGTCAGCGACCTGATGCAGAAAAACGCTCAACTCACCGAGCAGAACACCGCCCTCGGCCAGGAACTGGCCCAGGCCAAGGAAGAGAATGAAACCCTGCAGCTGTCGCTGATGGAGCAGGAAGAGAAGCACGGCGCCACCGCCGCGCGCATCCAGGCGCTGGTTGACCGCGCCAGCGCTGGCGTCGTCGGCGCATGAGACTGCAAGCGCAGCCGATCAATGTCGTGTCCATTCTCGGCATCGACTATTCGATCAAGGCGCCTGAGGGCCAGGAAGAAACCCTGGCCCAGGCAGTGCGGATGCTCAACACCGCGCTGAACGAGACCAAGCGCCAGTATCCGACCTTGATCGGGGACAAATTGCTGGTGCTGGCTGCGCTCAACCTTTGCTCCAAGCAGGTTGAGTTGCAGAAGGAACATCAGCAGACCCTCGCGCGTACCCAGGCGCAGATCGACGCCACGGTGGACGCCATCGTCAAGACGATTGCCGAGTCCTGACCGAAACTGGGGCGCCTTGCGCCCCATTGTCCCAGATCACTGGATTAACTGAATACGCAAGTGTATACACTTCCCGCAAAACAATAATTAGCGGGGAGCAGGGGCATGCGTATCTGGCGTAAGAGCATCCAGTGGCAATTGATTGCAAGCATGGGCGCTGCCCTGTTGGCGAGCATCCTGGTGGTGGTGATCATCTTCACGATGGCACTCAACCGCCTGACCGAACGATACCTGGTCGACACCGCATTGCCGGCCAGCATCGAAGCCATCCGCAACGACATTGAGCGCATGCTCGGCCAGCCTCTGGTGGCTGCAGCCGACATTGCCGGCAATACGCTGCTGCGTGACTGGCTTGCCGCCGGCGAAGATCCCGCTCAAACCCCGCGATTTCTGGAATACCTGCAGGCTGCCAAGCAACGCAACCATGCGTTCACCACGCTGTTCGCCTCGACCGAAACGGGCAACTACTACAACGAGAATGGCCTGGACCGTGTCCTCAGTCGCGGCAACCCCAATGACAAGTGGTTCTACGGCTACGTCGACAGTGGCGCCGAGCGCTTGGTAAATATCGACATCGATCATGCCACGGGCGAGCTGGCACTGTTCATCGACTACCGCGTGGAGAAAGCCGGCAAGCTGGTTGGCGTGGCCGGCATGGGCCTGCGCATCAGCGAGCTGTCGAAACTCATCCACGACTTCAGCTTCGGCGAGCACGGCAAGGTCTTCCTGGTGCGCAACGACGGCCTGATCCAGGTGCACCCGGACGCGGCCTTCAGCGGCAAGCGACAACTCGCCGAACAACTCGGCGCAGACGCAGCCAAGGCGATGATGACCGGTGGCGAAGGCTTGCGCAGCAGCCGCTTCATCCGAGACGGTGAACGCTACCTGGCGCTGGGCCTGCCTTTGCGCGACCTCAACTGGACCCTGGTAGCCGAGGTACCGGAGGAAGAAATTTACGCGCAGATGCACCAGACGGTAGGGCTGACCAGCCTGATCGGCGGCAGCGTGGCCCTGGTGTCGCTGCTGCTGGTGGTGCTGCTGGCGCGTGGGCTGGTGCGGCCGATCCGCCGCGTCACCGATGCGCTGGTACAGATCGGTAGTGGTAGCGGAGACCTCAGCCATCGCCTGGACGATGCCCGTCAGGATGAACTGGGTGATCTGGCCCGTGGCTTCAATCGCTTCCTCGACAGCCAGCGTGGCTTGATCGGCGAGGTGTTGCGCACCAGCGAGCGCCTGCACCTGGCGGTGGAGCAAGTCACCCAGGTGGTGAACAACACGGCCGAACGCTCCGGGCGCCAGCAGGAGATGACCGAGATGGTCGCCACTGCCGTGCATGAGATGGGCCTGACCGTGCAAGATATCGCTCGCAATGCCGGCGATGCAGCGCAAGCCTCGCAATCGGCGCGGGACGAAGCCTTGCAAGCGCGCGAAGTGGTGCGGCGTTCGATCCAGGGTATCGAGGGCATGTCGGGGGATATCGGCAGGGCTGCCGATGCAGTCAGCCAATTGGCCGATGAAGTCGCCTCGATCGATGAAGTATTGGCGGTGATCCGCAGCATTTCCGAACAGACCAACTTACTGGCCTTGAATGCTGCCATCGAAGCGGCCAGGGCAGGGGAAATGGGCCGTGGGTTTGCTGTGGTGGCCGATGAAGTACGCACATTAGCCCGACGTACACAGCTGTCGACTGACGAAGTGCAGCAGATGATCCAGCGGCTCAAGCAGGGTGCGGGTTCCGCTGTGAGTTCGATGCAGGCGGGGCAGCAGGCGACTGGCAGCGGTGTAGAGTCCAGCCAGCGTACCGGGGCGTCGTTGGGCGCGATTACCGATCAGGTCGAGCACATCAGCGACATGAACCACCAGGTGGCCACGGCTACCGAGGAGCAGTCGGCAGTGACCGAAGAGATCAACCGGACGGTGCAGGGGATTTCCGACCTGGCGCGGGAGACGGCGGCGGAGGTGCAGGGGTGTCGGGAAGAGTGCCAGGCGTTGCGTGGCTTGGCTGATGACCTGGCGCAGCAGATGGGTGGGTTCAAACTCTAGATTGCCGGGGCCGCTTCGCGGCCCTTTCGCGGCGCAAGGCCGCTCCTACAAGTGAACGCGTACCGCCTGTAGGAGCGGCCTTGTGTCGCGAAAGGAGGGCAAAGCCCTCCCAGGATTCTGTCAGGCGGTGATGATGCTGCGGATATCCGCCGCCAGTTCACGCACCCGCTCTTCCTCGGTATCCCACGAACACATGAACCGCGCCCCGCCGCTACCGATGAAGGTATAGAACCGCCAGCCCTTGCCACGCAACGCTTCAATCGCAGGCTCCGGCATCTGCAGGAATACGCCGTTAGCCTCCACCGGGAACATCAGTTCCACCCCTGGCAGGTCACTCACCAACGACGCCAGCAACTGCGCGCACTGGTTCGCGTGATTGCCATGACGCAACCAGGCGCCATCTTCCAGCAGCCCGACCCACGGCGCCGACAAGAAACGCATCTTCGACGCCAGCTGGCCGGCCTGTTTGCAGCGGTAGTCGAAGTCTTCGGCCAGCTGACGGTTGAAGAACAGGATCGCCTCGCCCACTGCCATGCCGTTCTTGGTGCCACCAAAGCACAGTACATCGACCCCGGCTTTCCAGGTCAGCTCGGCCGGGCTACAGCCAAGGAATGCGCAAGAATTGGTGAAGCGCGCGCCGTCCATGTGCAGGTTCAGGCCCAGCTCCTTGCAGGTGGCACTGATCGCCTTGAGCTCGTCGGGGCGATAGACGGTGCCGACCTCGGTCGCCTGGGTGAGGGTGACTACCCGTGGCTTGGGGTAATGGATGTCCTGGCGCTTGAGCGCCACTTCGCGGATCGACTCGGGTGTGAGCTTGCCATTGACGCTGGGCGCGGTGAGCAGCTTGGAGCCGTTGGAGAAGAACTCCGGTGCGCCGCATTCGTCGGTTTCGACGTGGGCGGTCTCGGAGCAGATCACGCTGTGGTAGCTCTGGCACAGCGAGGCCAGGGCCAGGGAGTTGGCGGCGGTGCCGTTGAAGGCGAAGAACACTTCACAGTCGGTTTCGAACAGCTTGCGGAAGTACTCCGATGCACGCTCGGTCCACTGGTCGTCGCCGTAGGCGCGGTCGTGGCCGTGGTTGGCTTTCTCCATCGCGGCCCAGGCTTCGGGGCAGATACCGGAATAGTTGTCGCTGGCGAATTGTTGGCTCTTGTCTGTCATGACACTACTGTCCTGTGAACGACGCAGAACAGCACTCTAAACCATCGATTCAGCGGTTGCCTATACAAGTTAACAGGGCCGGCCTCTTCGCGGGGCAAGCCCGCTCCTACAGGAGATTGCGGAGCCTTGTAGGAGCGGGCTTGCCCCGCGAAGAGGCCGGCACAGGGCGGACACCACAACGAATGTCGTAAACGCGCCATTGCAAGGCGTGCGCAGGCATCTGACCCGCCCCGGCCAGTCATAACATCGCCACAAAGGGCCACAGTGCCCCACGACAAAAAACGATCGCTGCCGGGAGATACACGATGTTCAGCAAGCAAGACCAGATCCAGGGTTATGACGATGCACTGCTGGCGGCGATGAATGCCGAAGAACAGCGTCAGGAAGATCACATCGAACTGATCGCTTCGGAGAACTACACCAGCAAGCGCGTGATGCAGGCCCAGGGCAGCGGCCTCACCAACAAGTACGCCGAAGGTTACCCGGGCAAGCGCTACTACGGTGGCTGCGAGCACGTCGACAAGGTCGAGGCGCTGGCCATCGAGCGCGCCAAGCAGCTGTTCGGCGCCGATTACGCCAACGTCCAGCCGCACTCCGGCTCTTCGGCCAACGGCGCGGTCTACCTGGCCCTGCTGCAGGCTGGCGATACCATCCTCGGCATGAGCCTGGCCCACGGCGGCCACCTGACCCACGGCGCCAAGGTGTCGTCTTCGGGCAAGCTGTACAACGCCGTTCAATATGGCATCAACACCGATACCGGCCTGATCGACTACGACGAAGTCGAGCGCCTGGCCGTCGAGCACAAGCCGAAGATGATCGTTGCCGGCTTCTCGGCCTACTCCAAGACCCTCGACTTCCCACGCTTCCGCGCCATTGCCGACAAGGTCGGTGCGCTGCTGTTCGTCGACATGGCCCACGTCGCCGGCCTGGTTGCCGCTGGCCTGTACCCGAACCCGATCCCGTTCGCCGACGTGGTCACCACTACCACCCACAAGACCCTGCGCGGTCCACGTGGCGGCCTGATCCTGGCCAAGTCCAACGAAGAGATCGAGAAGAAGCTCAACGCCGCCGTATTCCCGGGCGCCCAGGGCGGCCCGCTGATGCACGTGATCGCCGCCAAGGCCGTGTGCTTCAAGGAAGCGTTGGAACCTGAGTTCAAGAGCTACCAGAAACAAGTGATCGAAAACGCCCAGGCCATGGCCCAGGTGTTCGTCGACCGTGGCTACGACGTGGTCTCCGGTGGCACCGACAACCACCTGTTCCTGGTCAGCCTGATCCGCCAGGGCCTGACCGGCAAAGATGCCGACGCCGCCCTGGGCCGCGCGCACATCACCGTCAACAAGAACGCGGTACCGAACGACCCACAGTCGCCGTTCGTTACCTCGGGCCTGCGCATCGGCACCCCGGCCGTCACCACCCGCGGCTTCAAAGTCGCCCAGTGCGTGGCCCTGGCCGGCTGGATCTGCGACATCCTCGACAACCTCGGTGACGCAGACGTCGAAGCCGATGTGGCGAAGAACGTCGCGGCCCTGTGCGCTGATTTCCCTGTTTACCGCTGAGTGGAGTAAACGACCATGCAACGCTACTCGGGCTTCGGCCTTTTCAAACACTCCCTCAGCCACCACGAAAACTGGCAGCGCATGTGGCGCACGCCGACCCCTAAAAAGGTCTATGACGTGGTCATCGTCGGCGGTGGCGGCCATGGCCTTGCCACGGCCTACTACCTGGCCAAGGAACACGGCATCACCAACGTCGCGGTGATCGAGAAGGGTTACCTGGGCGGCGGCAACACTGCCCGTAACACCACCATCGTGCGATCCAACTACCTGTGGGACGAATCGGCGCACCTGTACGAGCACGCCATGAAGCTGTGGGAAGGCCTGTCCCAGGACCTCAACTACAACGTGATGTTCTCCCAGCGCGGCGTCTACAACCTGTGTCACACCTTGCAGGACATGCGTGACTCCGAGCGCCGTGTCAGCGCCAACCGCCTCAATGGCGTCGATGGCGAGCTGTTGAACACCGCCCAGGTCGCGGCCGAAATCCCGTACCTGGACTGCTCCAAGAACACCCGCTACCCGATCCTCGGCGCCACCGTTCAGCGCCGTGGTGGCGTAGCCCGCCACGACGCGGTGGCCTGGGGCTTCGCCCGTGCTGCCGACGCCCTGGGCGTTGACCTGATCCAGCAGACCGAAGTCATCGGCTTCCGCAAGGAAAACGGCGCGGTCATTGGCGTGGAAACCAACAAAGGCTTCATCGGCGCCAAGCGCGTCGGTGTGGTCACCGCCGGTAACTCCGGGCACATGGCCAAGCTGGCCGGCTTCCGCCTGCCGCTGGAATCGCACCCGCTGCAAGCGCTGGTCTCCGAGCCGATCAAGCCGATCATCGACAGCGTGATCATGTCCAACGCCGTACACGGCTACATCAGCCAGTCCGACAAGGGCGACCTGGTGATCGGTGCCGGTATCGACGGCTGGGTCGGCTACGGCCAGCGCGGTTCGTACCCGGTGATCGAGCACACCCTGCAGGCTATCGTCGAGATGTTCCCCAACCTCTCGCGCGTGCGCATGAACCGCCAGTGGGGCGGCATCGTCGACACCTCGCCGGACGCCTGCCCGATCATCACCAAGACGCCGGTCAAGAACATGTTCTTCAACTGCGGTTGGGGTACGGGCGGCTTCAAGGCGACCCCAGGTTCGGGCAACGTCTTCGCCGCGAGCCTGGCCAAGGGTGAAATGCACCCACTGGCCGCGCCGTTCTCCATGGACCGCTTCTACAACGGCGCACTGATCGACGAACACGGCGCTGCCGCCGTCGCCCACTAACCGGAGCCACCGTCATGTTGCATATTTTCTGTCCCCACTGTGGCGAGCTGCGCTCCGAAGAAGAGTTCCACGCCTCTGGCCAGGCGCACATCGCCCGCCCGCTGGACCCTGCCGCCTGCTCCGACGAGGAGTGGGGTACCTACATGTTCTACCGTGACAACCCACGCGGTATTCACCACGAACTGTGGGACCACGTTGCCGGCTGCCGCCAGTACTTCAACGTCACCCGCAACACCGTGACTTACGAGATTCTGGAAACCTACAAGATTGGCCAGAAGCCGCAAGTGACTGCTGATGGCAAAGCTGCGACCGCACCGTCCGCCGTCAAAGGCCAAGGGGAAAAAGTATGAGCCAGACCTATCGCCTCGCCAGCGGCGGCCGTATCGACCGCAGCAAGGTCCTGAACTTCACCTTCAACGGCAAGACCTACCAGGGTTATGCCGGTGACAGCCTGGCCGCCGCGTTGCTGGCCAACGGCGTCGACATCGTTGGCCGCAGCTTCAAGTACTCGCGCCCACGCGGCATCATCGCCGCCGGTACCGAAGAGCCGAACGCCATCCTGCAGATCGGCTCCAGCGAAGCCACCCAGATCCCCAACGTGCGTGCCACCCAACAGGCGCTGTACGCAGGCCTGGTCGCCACCAGCACCAACGGCTGGCCGAACGTCAACAACGACGTCATGGGCATCCTCGGCAAGGTGGGCGGCAGCATGATGCCGCCGGGCTTCTACTACAAAACCTTCATGTACCCGAAATCGTTCTGGATGACCTACGAGAAGTACATCCGCAAAGCCGCAGGCCTTGGCCGTGCGCCGCTGCAGAACGACCCGGACAGCTACGACTACATGAACCAGCACTGCGACGTGCTGATCGTCGGTGCCGGCCCTGCTGGCCTGGCCGCCGCGCTGGCCGCTGGCCGCAGCGGTGCCCGTGTGATCCTGGCCGATGAGCAGGAAGAGTTCGGCGGCAGCCTGCTCGACACCCGCGAAACCCTCGACGGCAAGCCTGCCGCCGATTGGGTCAACGCCGTGGTCAAGGAGCTGGAAAGCCTGCCGGAAGTGACCCTGCTGCCACGCGCCACGGTCAACGGTTACCACGACCATAACTTCCTGACCATCCACGAGCGCCTCACCGACCACCTCGGCGACCGCGCCCCGATCGGCCAGGTTCGCCACCGCGTGCACCGTGTCCGCGCCAAGCGCGTGGTGCTGGCTGCCGGCGCACACGAGCGCCCGCTGGTGTATGGCAACAACGACCTGCCGGGCAACATGCTGGCCGGTGCTGTGTCCACCTACGTGCGCCGCTACGGCGTGGCCCCGGGCCGCAAGCTGGTGCTGTCGACCAACAACGACCACGCCTACCGCGCCGCGCTGGACTGGCACGACGCCGGCCTGCAAGTGGTCGCCATCGCCGACGCCCGCCACAACCCACGCGGCTCGCTGGTTGAAGAAGCACGTGCCAAGGGCATCCGCATCCTCACCTCCAGCGCCGTGATCGAGGCCAAGGGCACCAAGCACGTCAGCGGCGCCCGTGTAGCCGCCATCGATGTGCAGGCGCACAAGGTCACCAGCCCTGGCGAAACCCTCGAATGCGACCTGATCGCCACGTCCGGCGGCTACAGCCCGATCGTGCACCTGGCTTCGCACCTGGGCGGTCGTCCGGTCTGGCGTGAAGACATTCTTGGTTTCGTGCCGGGCGATGCTCCGCAGAAACGCGAATGCGTCGGTGGCATCAATGGCGTCTACGCTCTGGGCGATGTGATCGCCGATGGTTTCGAAGGCGGCGCCCGCGCAGCCACCGAAGCCGGCTTCAAGGCCACCGTCGGCAGCCTGCCGAAAACCGTGGCGCGCAAGGAAGAGGCCACTGTGGCGCTGTTCCAGGTGCCGCACGATAAAGGCACTGCCCGCGCCCCTAAACAGTTTGTCGACCAGCAGAACGACGTCACCGCAGCCGCCATCGAACTGGCCACCCGCGAAGGCTTCGAGTCGGTCGAGCACGTCAAGCGCTACACCGCGCTGGGCTTCGGTACCGACCAGGGCAAGCTGGGCAACATCAACGGCCTGGCCATTGCCGCCCGTTCGATCGGCATCACCATCCCGGAAATGGGCACCACCATGTTCCGCCCGAACTACACGCCGGTGACCTTCGGCGCGGTAGCCGGCCGTCACTGTGGCCACCTCTTCGAGCCGGTGCGCTTCACCGCCCTGCATGCCTGGCACGTGAAGAACGGCGCCGAGTTCGAAGACGTCGGCCAGTGGAAGCGCCCGTGGTATTTCCCCAAAGCCGGTGAAGACATCCATGCTGCCGTCGCCCGTGAATGCAAGGCTGTGCGCGACAGTGTGGGCCTGCTGGACGCCTCGACCCTGGGCAAGATCGACATCCAAGGCCCGGACGCGCGCGAGTTCCTCAACCGCATCTACACCAACGCCTGGACCAAGCTCGACGTGGGCAAGGCCCGCTACGGCCTGATGTGCAAGGAAGACGGCATGGTCTTCGACGACGGCGTGACTGCCTGCGTCGGCGACAACCACTTCATCATGACCACCACCACCGGCGGCGCTGCCCGCGTGCTGCAGTGGATGGAGCTGTACCACCAGACCGAATGGCCTGAGCTGAAGGTGTACTTCACCTCGGTCACCGACCACTGGGCCACCATGACCCTGTCCGGCCCCAACAGCCGCAAGCTGCTGAGCGAGCTGACCGACATCGACATGGACAAGGAAGCCTTCCCGTTCATGACCTGGAAGGAAGGCAACGTCGGCGGCGTACCGGCCCGGGTGTTCCGTATCTCGTTCACCGGTGAGCTGTCGTACGAAGTCAACGTGCAGGCCAACTACGCCATGGGCGTGCTGGAACAGATCATCGAGGCGGGCAAGAAGTACAACCTGACCCCGTACGGCACCGAGACCATGCACGTACTGCGTGCCGAGAAGGGCTTCATCATCGTGGGCCAGGACACCGATGGCTCGATGAACCCGGACGACCTCAACATGAGCTGGTGCGTGGGCCGCAACAAGCCGTTCTCGTGGATCGGCCTGCGTGGCATGAACCGCGAAGACTGCGTGCGCGAAAACCGCAAGCAGCTGGTAGGCCTGAAGCCGATCGACCCGACCAAGTGGCTGCCGGAAGGCGCGCAGCTGGTGTTCGATCCGAAGCAGCCGATCCCGATGGACATGGTTGGCCACGTGACCTCCAGCTACGCCTCCAACTCCCTGGGCTATTCGTTTGCCCTGGGCGTGGTCAAGGGCGGCCTCAAGCGCATGGGCGAGCGTGTTTACTCGCCGCAGGCCGATGGCAGCGTGATCGAGGCGGAGATCGTGTCTTCGGTGTTCTTCGATCCGAAGGGTGAGCGGCAGAACGTCTAAGGCCCCGGATGGCCGCGCAGCCTGCTTGCAGCGCTGCGCAGCCCTGACGAACAAGAATTCAAGGCAGGTAAGAAATGAGCGCTATCAACGTCTTCCAGCAAAACCCCGGCGCTGAGGCCAAAGCCCAGTCGCCACTGCACCACGCCGACCTGGCCAGCCTGGTCGGCAAGGGCCGCAAGAACGCAGGCGTGACCCTGCGTGAACGCAAGTTCCTCGGCCACCTGACCCTGCGTGGTGATGGCCACAACCCGGAGTTTGCCGCCGGCGTGCACAAGGCCCTGGGCCTGGAGCTGCCAGTTGCCCTGACCGTGGTCGCCAACAACGAGATGTCGCTGCAATGGGTCGGTCCCGACGAGTGGCTGCTGATTGTTCCTGGCGGCCAGGAACTGGCGGTTGAACAGAAACTGCGCGCGGCCCTCGAAGGCCAGCACATCCAGGTGGTCAACGTCAGCGGCGGGCAGAGCCTGCTGGAGCTGCGCGGCCCGAACGTGCGCGAAGTGCTGATGAAATCCACCAGCTATGATGTGCACCCGAACAACTTCCCGGTCGGCAAAGCAGTCGGCACCGTGTTCGCCAAGTCGCAACTGGTGATCCGCCGTACCGCCGAAGACACCTGGGAGCTGGTGATCCGCCGCAGCTTCGCGGATTACTGGTGGCTGTGGCTGCAGGACGCCTCGGCCGAGTACGGCCTGAGCATCGAGGCGTAAGGAGAGCGAACATGAGTCGGGCACCGGATACCTGGATTCTCACCGCCGACTGCCCGAGCATGCTCGGCACCGTCGACGTGGTGACGCGTTACCTCTACGAGCAGCGCTGCTACGTCACGGAGCACCATTCCTTCGATGATCGGCTGTCGGGGCGCTTCTTCATTCGCGTGGAGTTCCGCCAGCCGGACGATTTCGACGAGGCGGGCTTTCGTGCCGGCCTCGCCGAGCGCAGCGAGGCGTTCGGCATGGCTTTCGAGCTGACCGCACCCAATCACCGCCCCAAGGTGGTGATCATGGTGTCCAAGGCCGACCATTGCCTGAACGACCTGCTGTACCGCCAGCGCATTGGCCAGCTGGCCATGGACGTGGTTGCGGTGGTGTCCAACCACCCGGACCTCGAACCCCTGGCGCATTGGCACAAGATTCCTTACTACCACTTCGCCCTCGACCCGAAGGACAAGCCGGCGCAAGAGCGCAAGGTGATCCAGGTGATCGAAGAAACCGGCGCGGAGCTGGTGGTACTTGCCCGTTACATGCAGGTGCTGTCGCCGGAGCTGTGCCGGCGTCTGGATGGCTGGGCGATCAACATTCACCACTCGTTGCTGCCCGGGTTCAAAGGCGCCAAGCCTTATCACCAGGCCTACAACAAGGGCGTGAAGATGGTCGGCGCCACGGCGCACTACATCAATAACGACCTCGACGAAGGGCCGATCATTGCCCAGGGCGTTGAGGTGGTAGACCACAGCCATTACCCGGAAGACTTGATTGCCAAGGGGCGTGACATCGAGTGCCTGACCCTGGCGCGGGCGGTGGGTTACCACATCGAGCGGCGGGTGTTTTTGAACGCCAACCGGACCGTCGTTCTCTAACAGCCTGTACCGGCCTCTTCGCGGGACAAGCCCGCTCCTACAGGTCATATGCAGCCTTCAGGGCTGGCATTTTTCCTGTAGGAGCGGGCTTGTCCCGCGAAGGGGCCGACGCATTTCTACCTGCCGTTAAAAGGCATCTCCCTGTCGTTTCCAGTCAGTGCCAATCGCCGTATCAGGCCCACAATTCCCTGCATTCCAGTAACACAAGCCGCCCATGGATGGCGGCGCGTTCACCACCGCTGCATACATAAAAAATCAAGCGAGGTAAGAGCATGTCTGGCAATCGTGGAGTGGTGTATCTCGGCGCGGGCAAGGTCGAGGTGCAGAAGATCGACTACCCGAAAATGCAAGACCCACGCGGCAAGAAGATCGAGCACGGCGTGATCCTCAAGGTGGTTTCCACCAACATCTGCGGCTCCGACCAGCACATGGTCCGCGGCCGCACCACTGCCCAGGTCGGCCTGGTCCTGGGCCACGAAATCACCGGTGAAATCGTCGAACTGGGGCGTGACGTAGAGCGCCTGAAGATCGGCGACCTGGTGTCGGTACCGTTCAACGTCGCCTGCGGCCGTTGCCGCTCCTGCAAAGAGATGCACACCGGTGTCTGCCTCACCGTCAACCCGGCCCGCGCCGGCGGTGCCTACGGCTACGTCGACATGGGCGACTGGACCGGCGGCCAGGCCGAGTACGTGCTGGTGCCGTATGCCGACTTCAACCTGCTGAAACTGCCGGACCGCGACAAGGCCATGGAGAAGATCCGTGACCTGACCTGCCTGTCCGACATTCTGCCGACCGGCTACCACGGCGCCGTCACTGCCGGCGTAGGCCCAGGCAGTACCGTCTATGTCGCTGGCGCCGGCCCGGTCGGCCTGGCCGCCGCTGCCTCGGCGCGCCTGCTGGGCGCCGCCTGCGTGATCGTCGGTGACCTGAACCCGGCTCGCCTGGCCCACGCCAAGTCCCAGGGCTTCGAAGTGGTCGACCTGTCCAAGGACACCCCGCTGCACGAGCAGATCGTCGACATCCTCGGCGAGCCAGAAGTGGACTGTGCCGTCGACGCCGTTGGCTTCGAAGCTCGCGGCCATGGCCATGAAGGTGCCAAGCATGAAGCGCCAGCCACCGTGCTGAACTCGCTGATGCAAGTGACCCGCGTTGCCGGCAGCATCGGCATCCCGGGCCTGTACGTGACCGAAGACCCGGGCGCAGTCGATGCCGCCGCCAAGATCGGCGCGCTGAGCATCCGCTTCGGCCTGGGCTGGGCCAAGTCCCACAGCTTCCACACCGGCCAGACCCCGACCATGAAATACAACCGCCAGCTGATGCAGGCGATCATGTGGGACCGCATCAACATTGCTGAAGTGGTCGGCGTGCAGGTGATCAACCTCGACCAGGCGCCGGAAGGCTATGGCGAGTTCGATGCAGGTGTGCCGAAGAAGTTTGTGATCGACCCGCACAAGATGTGGGGCGCGGCGTGATGCTGTGATGTAACGAAAAGCCCCTCATCTCGAGGGGCTTTTTTATGGCTGCTTGTCTGAGCCTTGCACGACTAGCACCGAGCCCATCTGATCGGTGGCCAGCAGGCCGCTGTAGTGCGTGTCGTCTGCGCTCAGCTCTGCCAGCGGTTGTTCAGCATTGCGGAAGATGGCGCGATGTTGGTCGCCTTCTTTCACGGTGATGAGCTTGTCGCCCTGGTAGAAGAACAGCGAACGGTTCGATGCTTTGCTCATGATTCAAGTCCCTGCCGTGCTGGATGAAAGGCGGTTGCTTGAAGCCCATTCTGAACAGATGCAGGGATTTTGATACTGGCAGAAATACTAGTTTCATAGCCTGACACGCAACCTGTGGGAGCGGGCTTGCCCCGCGAAGAGGCCAGCCCAGCCAACCCACCACTCAGCGCATCATCCCCAACTCGGCATCATCCATCAGCGCCTTGGCCAGCGCGCTCAGATAATGTGAAGCCCAAAGCAACTGCGGCTTGTTGTCCATCAGGCCGTCAATGGTCAAATCCCGCACATAGCCCATCAGTTCCGAAGCCTGTTCCCGCGCACTCTGGCAGGGAATGCCCGGGGCAATGCAGAAAAGCGGATGGGTCTGGCCTTCGCCCTGGTAGAAAAAGGTGGTGCCTACGGTGGTCTTGGTGTAGTCGCTGGTCATCGTTCTATCTCCCCGAAGTTTCAACAGCCAGGCCCGGCCCTATCGCGGCTAAAGCCGCTCCTACAGGACTGAACTGCGCCCCTGACGTTGGACAAAATTCAACCTCAGGCCCTGCACAACCCCTGTAGGAGCGGCTTTAGCCGCGAAAGGGCCGGGCCAGCCAACACATGTCTCAAGCCTTAATGCAGCGTCCGCGGCTCCGCCGACATCTGCATCTGGATCAACGCTGTCTCAAGCAGCACCCGCAGCGTTTCGAGCTCATGCATCGTAGCCATGATCAGAATCGAGGCTGGTGACTTGGGCTGCAGCAGAATCGCCTGATGCACGACGGTTTGGGCACACAGCGCGTAGTCCGTGGCCTGGATGAGAGTGTCTTCGAGGGAATGGGAGGTGTGAGGTGGATCGGGGACAATCTTAAGCATGATGGAACACCTTAAATGAGGGCCATCACCATCTGCTGTCAAACAATTGGTGGCAGCTGTACATGGGTTGACAGACCGGTAGGTGAACCAAAACCCGGCGCACACGAAGTGCCCCATGCATAGCTGCCATAAAGGCGAAGCCATGTGATTCATACCAAGGCGGCCTGTCAAAGCCGGTCGCTGATTTCGCAGCGACCGCCCGAGACTAGAGCCCAGCCCAGATCATCGCAATGGCTTAAGCGGCTTGGGACTTTAATTCAGAAACGTCTTACAAGTAAGCGTAAAAATCTGAAAGTCATGGTGAGATTTGCGCGCTGAGCCCCGCTTCAGCCTGAGCTGGAGCGAGTTGCACAGCTCCCACAGGCTAGACAGCGACCATGCAGTACAACCGCCAGCTGATGCAGGCGATCCTGTGGGGCCGCGTCAACATTGCCGAAGTGGTGGGAGTGCAGGTGACCAACCTGGATCAGGCGCCGGAAGGATATGGCGAGTTCGATGCCGGTGTGCCGAAGAAATTCTCGATCGACCCGCACAAGATGTGGGGTGCGGCGTAACAGTAAAGCATAACGCCCGGTGGGGAGCGTTATGACTTTTTCGAAAAAAACAGCCGCTTTTAATAATTACTGATGGTTTAATCTTTTTTTCTAATCGTAAACACAAAAACAGTGATTATTCCTCCGATAATCGCTGTGACTCCCAGCGTTCCGATCACTTGTTGAGCGGCCATCTGGGCTGGGCTGCGGCGAAAACCGAGGCGGCTGTCATACCCAACTCGAGTAGGCATTCGGTTTTCGTGAATCACAGGAAGGGAAGCAGGATTGGATATTTGAGCAGTGGTCGCAGTGGTCGTAACTTTTGATGGAGTAGCTGGTCCTGATGAGTGCGGTAGGCTCTGCGCGGGGAGAGGTATAGCCTGAGTGCTGTTCAGCGAGCCGGTAGACATTTGGGCGATGGTGCCAACAGTTGAATACGTTCTTCGAATCTGCGGCTCAATGGGCGTCGGCGTACGACTAATTCCGCTGGTGG
>NZ_BCBA01000050.1 GCF_001320245.1 Pseudomonas sp. NBRC 111124 | reverse complement strand
TCCGTTGAATCCAAGCAAAGCTTGCAGTTTTTCCGGGGCCAAGTATCCGTAGGGTGAATATGCCACTGATCCAGATGCAAGCCCTAGGACTGAATTAGCAAGGTCAACTCGAAGCATCCCTGCTGTTTGCGATTGATCAAGTTGGGCCAGCGCTACGTCATTTGCCCATAACACGTGACGATTGCCGTTGGTGGCTACTTCTGTTGCCAAGTGATCATTTTTATAAAAATGCAGGCTCTGCTGCGGTGCCAGCGCCTGTTTGCTTTTGCTGGTGGAAGAGGTACTCATGATGGTGACCTGAGTGTTGGTTGCTATATCGGCAATTTGCGCGGTCTATAAGCCCATCACAACTAGCAGTTTTAACAGGTCATAAGACTGAGACGGTCTGCAAAAGTGGTTGACAGCCAGGTCGCCAACCCATCACTCAGCGCATCATCCCCAGCTCAGCATCATCCATCAGCGCCTTGGCCAACGCGCTTAGATAGTGTGAAGCCCAAAGCAACTGCGGCTTGTTGTCCATCAGACCATCTATGGTCAAGTCCCGCACATAGCCCATCAGTTCCGAAGACTGTTCCCGCGCACTCTGGCAGGGAATGCCCGGGGCAATGCAGAACAGCGGGTGGGTCTGGCCTTCGCCCTGGTAGAAAAATGTCGTGCCTACGGTGGTCTTGGTGTCGTCGCTGGTCATTGTTCTATCTCCCTGAAGTTTCTCGGCAGCCAGGCCCGGCCCTATCGCGGCTAATGCCGCTCCTACAGGCCCTGCGCAACCCCTGTAGGAGCGGCTTCAGCCGCGAAGGGCCAGCCCAGCCAACACAAATCTCAAGCCTTAATGCAGCGTTCGCGGCTCCGTCGGCATCTGCACCTGGATCAACGCTGTCTCAAGTAGCACCCGCAGCGTTTCGAGCTCATGCATCGTAGCCATGATCAGAATCGAGGCTGGTGACTTGGGCTGCAGCAGAATTGCCTGATGCGCGACGGTTTGGGCACATAGCGCGTAGTCCGTGGCCTGGATGAGAGTGTCTTCGAGGGAATGGGAGGTGTGGGGTGGATCGGGGACAATCTTAAGCATGATGGATGACCTCTAATGATGCCATCACCGGCCTGCTGTCAAACAAGAAGGTGGCAGCTGTACATGGGTTGACAGACCGGTAGGTCAACCAAAACCCGGCGCACGTGAGTGCCCCATGCACAGCTGCCATAGCGGCAAAAGCCATGTGGTTGACGAAGGCGGCCTGTCAAAGCCGGTCACTGATTTCGCAGCGACCGCCCGAGACTAGAGCGCAGCCCAGATCATCGCAATGGCTTAAGCGGCTTGGGACTGTAATTCAGAAACGTCCTACAAGTAAGCGTAAAAATCTGAAAGTCTTGGAGGGATTGGCGCGCTGTGAACATGCTTCGGCAAAGCCCAGACCAGGTTGGTCTCGGCTGCACGGTCCCGCGTGAGCTAATCTTTTCTGATCGCCTTAAGCGCAAAATAAAAGCCAACTCCAATGCCGACAAAGCCCAAAACGGTAACTACCAGGGCTTTTGCAGCAAAGTCTGAGGTGTCTCTACCGCCATATCTGTATCCGGTTCTATTGAACACCTGCTCTTTTTGGATGACTGGCGCGAGTGTAGAGGATTTTGTTTGAATATTTTGGAACGGAGCAGAATGGGACATTAGAGCGGTGGTCGCAGTGACCGTAACATTTGATGAAGTGGCTGGTCTTGATAAGTGCGGTAGGCTCTGCGCGGGGAGAGGTATAACCTGAGTGCTGTTCAGCGATCCGGTAGGCATTTGGGCGATGGCGCCAACAGTTGAATACGTTTTTCGCATCTGCGGGTCAATGTGCGTCGGCGTACGACTAATTCCGCTGGTAA
>NZ_BCBA01000049.1 GCF_001320245.1 Pseudomonas sp. NBRC 111124 | reverse complement strand
CCCGTTGAATCCAAGCAAAGCGTGCAGTTTTTCCGGGGCCAAGTATCCGTAGGGTGAATATGCCACTGATCCAGATGCAAGCCCTAGGACTGAATTAGCAAGGTCAACTCGAAGCATCCCTGCTGTTTGCGATTGATCAAGTTGGGCCAGCGCTACGTCATTTGCCCATAACACGTGACGATTGCCGTTGGCGGCTACTTCTGTTGCCAAGTGATCATTTTTATAAAAATGCAGGCTCTGCTGCGGTGCCAGCGCCTGTTTGCTTTTGCTGGTGGAGGAGGTACTCATGATGGTGACCTGAGTGTCGGTTGCTGTATTGGCACTTTGCGCGGTCTGTAAACCCATCACAACTAGCAGTTTTAACAGGTCACAAGCATTGAAGCGGACTGCAAAAGTGGTCGACAGTCGGGCCGGAACAAACCTGCCAAACCCCAGTCAAATCTGGCGTTTCCCAGGCCATCCCGGCCAACGAGGTCCCTCCCGATGAAAGCATTCACCCTGGCAACCCTGATGACCCTGGCCGCAAGCCCGGTGTTCGCCTTCACCCTCAGCGACGCCGCCAACGCCGTATCCGCCATGCAGAACCAGAAGCAACAAGGCCAGGTACAGGCACCCGAAGGGCAGGCCAACCTGCTCAACACACTCGGCAGCCAGCTGAACATCACCCCCGAACAGGCCGTGGGCGGGGCAGGGGCCATGTTGGGGCTGGCGCGCAACAACCTGAGCAGCGACGACTATGGCCAGCTGACCAAGGCCGTGCCGGGACTGGATCTGCTCTCGGGTGCCAATGCCCTCGGCGGGCTGAGTGGATTGGGTGAGTTGCTGGGCAGCGACAAGGGCAACCAGTCGGCTCTGGACAAGGCCCTGGGCAATGATGTGCAGAACCGTGGCGACCTGGACAGTGCGTTCAAGGCACTGGGCATGGATACCGGGATGATCGGGCAGTTTGCGCCGTTGATTCTGCAGTATCTGGGGCAGCAGGGGATTGCCGGGTCGTTGCTGCAGAATCTGGGAAGCTTGTGGACTACTCCGGCGCCGGTGGCACAGCCGTCAGTCTGACGGTCGGGCGTGGAATTTGTGGGAGCGGGCGTGCCCGCGAAGCAGGCTGCGCGATGGATGGCACGGGCTTCGCCCGTGTTCGCGGGCAAGCCCGCTCCCACAGGGATAGCGCCGGCCTTCAAAGTAGAGCTTGCAGTGTTGCTCAGGCAGCTTCGGTGAAGTCCACCAGGCGCACCGGGCGGCGGAAGCCAGCAGTGAGTACCGCCAGGTATGCCAGGCCAAACGCAAACCAGCACAGGCCAATCACCAATGTCAGTGCCGACAGGCTGGTCCACAGCCAAAGTGTCAGCGCCAACCCCACCAGCGGCACCAGGCCGTAGCACAGCATCCCTTTGAGGTTGCGCCGGGCGCCGTCATCCATCAGGTGGGTCTTCACCACCGCCAGGTTCACCGCCGAGAACGCCACCAGCGCACCGAAGCTGATCAGCGAGGCGAGGGTAGCCAGGTCGATCACCAACGCCAGCAGCGAAAACGCCGACACCAGCGCAATGGCGACCACCGGCGTGCCGAAGCGTGGCGACAGATAGCCGAAGCTGCGCCGTGGCAGCACGTTGTCCCGCCCCATGGTGAACAGGATGCGCGACACCGCGGCCTGCGAGGCCAGCGCCGAACCCAGGCTGCCGGCTACATACGCGGCAGTGAAGAAGTTGGCCAGGAACTGCCCGCCCGCCTTGAACATTACCTCGTTGGCCGCGGCATCGGCATTGGCGAAGCTGGTGCCCGGCATCACCAATTGGCTGACGTAGGCCAGCACGGTGAACAGCACGCCAGCGAACAACGTGGTGAGGATGATCGCCCTTGGCACGTCGCGGCGGGCATCGCGGCATTCTTCGGCCAGGGTCGAGACGGCGTCGAAGCCAAGGAACGACAGGCACAGCACCGCAGCGCCGGCCATGATTGCGCCGAAACCTGGCTTGGAGCCATCGCCCAGCAGTGGCGACAGCAGGTCCAGCGGCTGGCCAGCCAGCGACTGGCACGACAGCGCGACGAACACCACGATGAAGACGATCTGCGCACCGACGATCAGGTTGCTGGTCTTGGCCACCGAATGGATGCCGACCACGTTCAGCACCGTCACCAGCACGATCGAGGCCAGCGCGATGGACCATGCCGGAATGGCCGGGAAGGCGATGTTGAGGAACAGGCCGATCAGCAGGTAGTTGATCATCGGCAGGAACAGGTAGTCGAGCAGCAGCGACCAGCCGGCGAGGAAGCCAACGTTGGGGCCGAAGGCCATGTTGGTGTAGGAATACGCCGAGCCCGCGACCGGGAAGCGTTTGACCATGAAGCTGTAGGACGCGGCGGTGAACAGCATGGCCACCAGCGTGACCATGTAGGCGCCAGCGGTGCGGCCGCCGGTGAGTTCGGTGACGATACCGTAGGTGGTGAAGATGGTCAGTGGGACCATGTACACCAGGCCGAAGAACACCAGGGCGGGGAGGCCCAGGACACGGCGCAGTTGAGCGGAATTGGAGCTGAGTGGGTTGGCCATCGATCGATCCAGGCATTTTTGTAGTTGTGCTTTGGTCGATTTTTATCCACTTGGGTGGCTGATGACAAAAAAGTATTACTTATTCTAATTATTAGCCTGGGTTTTAATCGGGGTTATGCGCAATCCTGTGCC
>NZ_BCBA01000048.1 GCF_001320245.1 Pseudomonas sp. NBRC 111124 | reverse complement strand
GAAGAGGCCAGTGCAGGCAATAAACTCAGTTCATTTCAGCGCGCAGCTGCTCGATACGCTGGTCCTTTTCCAGCCACAGCTGATTCACCCAGGCCTGCACGCTCTGGCGGAAGGCCGGATCATTCTCGTAATCCCCTTCCCACAACGCTGGGTCCAGCTCACGCACCTGAATGTCGATAATCACCCGGCTAATGCTGCCATTGAGCAGGGCCCAGAAGCCCGGCGCCTGCTTGCCGGGATAGACAATGGTCACGTCCAGCAACGCGTCCAGTTGCTCGCCCAGCGCGGCCAGCACGAAGGCCACGCCGCCGGCCTTGGGCTTGAGCAGATAGCGATAGGGTGAATGCTGTTCGCGGTGTTTGGCCTCGGTGAAGCGGGTGCCTTCGAGGTAGTTGACCACGGTTACCGGTTGGCGCTTGAACAGCTCGCAGGCGGCCTTGGTGATCTCCAGGTCCTTGCCCTTGAGTTCCGGGTGCTTTTCCAGGTACGCCTTGCTGTAGCGCTTCATGAACGGGTAGTCGAGGCCCCACCAGGCCAGGCCCAGCAGCGGTACCCAGATCAGCTCCTTCTTGAGGAAGAACTTGAAGAACGGTGTGCGGCGATTGAGGCTTTCGATCAGCGCCGGGATGTCGACCCAGGTCTGGTGGTTGCTGACCGCCAGGTACGAGGTGTCCTTGCGCAGGTTCTCGACGCCGCGAATGTCCCATTTCGTCGGGATGCACAGGGCGAAGATGGCCTTGTCGATTTCCGACCAGGTTTCAGCCACCCACATCACCGCCCACGAGGCATAGTCACGGCCACGGCCTGGCAGCACCAGCTTGAGCAGGGCGAAGACCAGCAGCGGGCAGATCAACACCACGGTGTTGAGCAGCAGCAGGATGGTCGTGAGAATGCCGGTAAACAGGCGACGCATATGGGGACTCTTGTTGTGGGAAATTAGCAGGGCGCAATGATAAGCAGCAGCGTGGCCTACGCCAAATGTCCAATGCTCGACGGCAGGGACAAATGTTTCACAACATGTTGGTTAGGCTTGTGACAGCGAACCTATCCTGCCAGTGCAGTCTAAGCACTGACCCTTCTCAAGGAAGCCTGCCTGTGAAATCTCTGCTTGCACTCTTATCGCTGTTGGCGTTGCCGGTGATGGCCGCCGAACCCACGCTTTATGGCCGCTACGAGAACATCAAGTTGCCGGAATTAGGGGGCCAGACCCTGAAGGCCAAGATGGACACCGGTGCCTGGACTGCGTCGCTGTCGGCCAAGGACGTCGAGTTGTTCACCCGCGATGGTGAGGAGTGGGTACGTTTCCGCCTCGCGACCAAGGACTCCGACGGCAAGGTCTATGAGCATCAGGTCTCGCGCATCAGTAAGATCAAGGGGCGTGCCGAGGAAGAGGACGAGGGCGATGCGCCGGAAGTCTCCAAGCGGCCGGTGATCGACCTGGAGATGTGCCTGGGTGGCGAGAAACGCACCATGGAGGTCAACCTGGTGGACCGCAGCCACTTCAACTACCCGTTGTTGATTGGCTCCAAGGCATTGCGCCAGTTCAAGGCGGCGGTGAACCCGGCCAAGAAGTTTACTGCGGGCAATCCTGACTGCTGAAATTGATGTCGACCTTGCCGGCCCTTTCGCGGGTAAACCCGCTCCCACAGGTACTGCACAGGCCTTGAAGCCTGCGTCGTTCCTGTGGGGGCGGGTTTACCCGCGAAGAGGCCCTTCAGGCCACTGGAGCAGTGGCAATCATCGACGGACGTTTCGCCACATCGGCATACCATGCCGCCAAACCAGGCTGGCGCTCACGCCAGCCGAACGCCGGCTGACGCAGGTCCAGATACCCCAGCGCACACGCCACGCCTATCGCCGCGAGATCGAACCCTGACGCCAGCTCCGCCAAGTGCTCCTGCTCAAGGTTGGCCAGGCTGCGGCGAATCTTCTCGGCTTGCGCCTCGAGCCAGCCTTCCCAGCGCTTTTCTTCAGGCCGCAGGAAACTTTCATAGCGGCTCAGAACCGCCGCATCCATGATCGCGTCAGCCTGTGACGCCAAGGTCATGCGCCGCCAGCGTGCCGAACCCTCGCGCGGCAGCAGCGGCAGGCCGACATGCTGCAGGTCGAGGTACTCGCAGATCACCCGGCTGTCGTGCAGCACGGTGCCGTCTTCCAGGCGCAGGGCCGGAATCTTGCCAATCGGGTTGCCCTGGTTGAGCTGCTCGTCGCCGCTCACCGGGCTGATGTTCACCGCCTGCAAGCTTACGCGTTGCAGCTGGCCGGTCTCGTGCAGCACCACCATGACCTTGCGCACGAAGGGCGACAGCGGCGAATGGAACAGGGTCATCGTGCTCATGGTTCAGTTGCCCTGCAGGCTCGGTGGCAGGCACACGCCAGTGCCGCCGATGCCGCAGTAGCCGTTGGGGTTCTTGGCCAGGTACTGCTGGTGGTAGGCCTCGGCGAAGTACACGGTCGGTGCCTGGTCGATCTCGGTGGTGATTTCACCGAAGCCGGCCTTGCTCAGTTCGGCCTGGAAGGCGTCGCGGCTGGCCTTGGCCTGTTCCAACTGTTCAGGGCTGGTGCAATAGATAGCCGAGCGGTACTGGGTGCCAATGTCGTTGCCCTGGCGCATGCCTTGGGTCGGATTGTGCAGTTCCCAGAACATCGCCAGCAGTTCCTGATAGCTGACCTTGTCCTTGTCGAACACCACCAGCACCACTTCGGTGTGGCCAGTCAGGCCCGAGCAGACTTCTTCGTAGGTCGGGTTCGGGGTGAAGCCGCCGGCGTAGCCGACCACGGTGCTGACCACGCCTTCCCGCTGCCAGAAGCGGCGCTCGGCGCCCCAGAAGCAACCCAGGCCGAAGATGGCGAAGTCGATTGCGCCTTCGAAGAACGGGCCGAGCAATGGGGTGCCTTCGAATACGTAGTGGAATTCGGGCAGCTGCATGGGCGTCTCGCGGCCAGGCAGGGCCTGCTCCGCAGTGGGCATGACGTTTTTGTTCACCAGGATTTCCGAACGCAGGACCATGGCTGTTCCTCTGTGTTTAGTCAGTTGGATAGGTGTTGGGGCCTTCGCGGGCTTGCCCGCTCCCACAAGGATCGCGAATGGTTTGTATAGTGCCCGAGCTTTAAGCAGCTGTCAGGCCATTGGACCGCGCGGGTAGCGCTTGAGTTTTTCTTCAAGCTCCCGGCCTGGGATCGGCCGGTCGAACAGGTAGCCCTGGCCGACGTCGCAGCGGTGTCGGCGCAGGAATGCCAGTTGTTCCGGCGTCTCGATGCCCTCTGCCACCACCTTGAGCTTGAGGTTGTGGGCCATGGCCACCACCGCCGAGGTGATTTCCATGTCGTCCTGGTTATCGGGGATCTCGTTGATGAAGCTGCGGTCGATCTTGATGATGTCGATCGGAAACTTCTTCAGGTAGCTCAACGACGAATAACCGGTGCCGAAGTCGTCCATGGCCAGGGTCAGGCCCAGGGCCTTGAGCTCGTCGAGCTGGCGGTGGGTGTCTTCGGAGGCTTCCAGCAACAGCCCCTCTGTCAGTTCCAGCTCCAGCAGGTGTGCAGGCAAGCCTTCTTCCTTGAGGATGGAGGCGATCGATGCCACCAGGTCGGGGTCGGAAAACTGCTTGGGCGACAGGTTGATGGCCACGTGCAGGCAGCCCATGCCGGCTTGCTGCAGCTGCTGGCTCATGCGGCACGACTGGCGCACCACCCACTTGCCAATGGGGATGATCAGGCCGGTTTCTTCGGCCACGCTGATGAACTGGTCCGGGCGGATCATGCCGCGCTCGGGGTGGTTCCAGCGCAGCAGCGCTTCCAGACCGAGCAGGCGACCGCTGCGCAGGCACAGTTTGGGCTGGTAGAACACCTCCAGCTCGTTCTGGGTCAGGGCGCGGCGCAGGTTGTTCTCGACGAACAGCTTGTAGCTGGCCTCGGCGTTGAGCACTTCGGTGAACACCTGCACCTGGTGTTTGCCGTTGGCCTTGGCCTTGTGCAGGGCGAGGCCGGCGTTCTTCATCAGGGTGGTCGGGTCACTGCCGTGCAGCGGCGCACAGGCAAGGCCCACCGAGGCGGTGACGTTGATCAGCTGGTTGTCGACGAACATCGGCTTGTCGAGGGTGCGCAGCAACTGCAGGGCAACACCTTGGCCGTCCTCCAGGCTGGTATCGTCGAGCAGCACGGCAAACTCGTTGCTGGCGAAGCGGGCCAGCACGCCGTTGATGCTCAGGCTGTTGCGCAGGCGCCGGGCCAGGCTGATCAGCAGCTTGTCCCCGGTCTGGTGGCCGAGGCTGTCGTTGATCCGCTTGAAATTGTCGATGTCCACCAGCAGCAGGCAGATCGGGTTCTGGCTGTCGCGGGCGAAGCGCTCGTCGAGCTTGCGGATGAACGCCGGGCGGTTGCCCAGGTTGGTCAGGTTGTCGGTGTAGGCCAGGCGCTCGATGCGTTGCTGGGCCAGCTTGGTCTGGGTGATGTCTTCGTAGATGCCTATGTAGTGGGTCAGCTCACGGTTGTCGCCGTACACCTTGGAGATCGACAATTGGCCCCAGTAAGGTTCCAGGTTTTTGCGCCGGCTCTTGAATTCGCCCTGCCAACTGTTGCCCATGGCCAGGCTCGACGGCGAGTCGAACAGCAGCTCGCTGAGGTTTTCCAGGGCTGGCAGCTCGGCCAGATGGTGGCCCTGGACTTCCTCGGTGCTGTACTGGGTGATCGCCGTGAAGCTCGGGTTCACGTACTCCACCACGCCTTCGCGGTTGACCAGCAGGAAGGCGCTGGCGCTCTGCTCCACGGCCCGCTGGAACAGGTGCAGGGCGCTGGCGGCGGTGCGCCGGTTGTGGTTGGTGATGACCTGGGCGAACTGGTCGGCCAACTCGCCGGCAAAGGCGATTTCATCGGACTGCCAGGTGCGTGGCTGGCCAGTCTGCTCCAGGCACAGCACGCCGATCACCTGGCCATCGACGCGGATACTGGCGTCGAGCATGGCGTTGTTGTCGGCATACAGGCTCTCGGCCAGCTCACGGGTACGCGGGTCATGGTTGGCGTTGTGCGCGTCGATGGCGCGGCTGGCGTGCAGGGCTTCGAGATAGTCGGGGAAGCGGCTGGCATCGATCGGCTCGGGCAGGCGGTGCTCCTGTTGACCGCGCAGCCAGGCACTGATCGGCTCCAGGCGCTGTTCTTCCAGGTACCAGATGCTGGCGCTGTCGACCTTGTAGATTTCGCAGGCGCTGCGGGTGATCAGTTGGGCGGCTTCGAGCAGCGAGTTTTCTGCAGTGTAGCGCTGGCGAGCCAGGCGCAGGATGAGGTCCTGCTGGGCGCGCACGCGCTCCAGGTGCTCTAGCTGTTCCTGCTGGGCGCGCTGGTTGATCTGCAGGGCCAGCTGCAGGCGGTTGTTGCGCGACTCCAGGTCGTTGGTGTCGAGGTCGCTTTCGTCATCGTCGTCGAGCACCGTCAGGAACCCGCGCAGCAGTTGCCGGTTGTGCTGCTTGAACGCCTCGCCGGCTTCCAGCAGGCGCAGTGCTCGGGCCTGGGTATGCAGGGTGTAGCGCACGCGGTAGTAGCCGCGTTTGCTCAGTTGCAGCTGGATTTCATCGTGCAACCGGTAGCGTGCCTCGGGCTCCATCAGGCTGGCGTAGGGCGAGTCGATGAGCGCGCACAGCTCGGATGCGGGCAGGCCGAACTGGCGGTCGCAGGCCGGGTCCAGGAAGAGCATCGCCCAGTTGGCTTCGTTCAGCCTTTCGAAACGCAGCATGCCGAGCCGCGAGGGCACGGGAAGCTGCGTGACGACCTCGGCCGCCACACGGCTGGCGGCATCGGGTTGGCTTTTCATCGAAGACTCGCTTGAAGGGGGACGCGGCCTGGTCGGCGGCGCATCTGGCAAGGTTGCATCATGTCCCTGAGGCTGGCAAGCGGCCATGAGGGATGTCATGTACAGGTTTTCGGCCGCAGGGGTGGAATCCTTAGGTTGCCTTGGGATTTTTGGCGCCTGACGCCGGACAAAAAAAAGCCCCGCCAATCGACGGGGTTGAGGTACGAGCGTGGCAGCTCGAAAAGAGTACTGCCCCTCGCAAGGAGGGGCAGTGTGCCGCCTTACAGCAGCATGGTGCGGATATCGCCCAGCACATCGCCCAGGCGCTTGGTGAAGCGCGCGGCGGCAGCGCCGTTGATCACACGGTGATCGTAGGACAGCGACAGCGGCAGCATCAGCTTCGGCTGGAAGGCCTTGCCATCCCAGACGGGCTGCATGGTCGCCTTGGAGACGCCCAGGATCGCCACTTCCGGCGCGTTGACGATCGGCGTGAAGCCGGTGCCGCCAATGTGGCCGAGGCTGGAGATGGTGAAGCAGGCACCTTGCATGTCGTCGGCCGACAGCTTTTTGGTGCGCGCCTTCTCGGCCAGTGCAGCGGCTTCGGCAGCCAGTTGCAGCAGGCTCTTCTGGTCGACGTTCTTGATCACAGGGACCAGCAGGCCGTCCGGGGTGTCCACGGCGAAGCCGATGTGCACGTACTTCTTGCGGATGATGGCCTTGCCGCTTGGCGCCAGCGAGCTGTTGAAGTCCGGCAGTTCCTTGAGCAGGAAGGCGCAGGCCTTGAGCAGCAGTGGCAGCACGGTCAGCTTGACGCCAGCCTTCTCGGCCACAGCCTTCTGCGCAACGCGGAAGGCTTCCAGCTCGGTGATGTCGGCAGAGTCGAACTGGGTCACGTGCGGCACGTTCAGCCAGCTGCGGTGCAGGTTGGCGGCACCGACCTGCATCAGGCGGGTGAGGGCGACTTCTTCCACTTCACCGAACTTGCTGAAGTCCACTGCCGGGATCGGCGGGATGCCAGCGCCGCCGGTTGCGCCAGCGGCTGTTGGTGCGCCCGATGCCTTTTGCATCATCGCCTTGACGTAGACCTGCACGTCTTCTTTGAGGATGCGACCGTGCGGGCCGGTGGCGGCAACTGCGCCCAGCTCCACACCGAATTCACGGGCCAGCTGGCGAACTGCCGGGCCGGCGTGAACCTTGGCATTGCTGCCGGCGGCCGGTGCAGTCGCGACCGGAGCAGGAGCAGCTGCCGGGGCGGCAGCGGCAGGTGCGGCAGCTGGAGCTGCTTCAGCCTTGGCCGGTGCGGCAGCGGCCGGAGCCGGAGCGGCTGCCGGGGCAGCGCCAGCGACTTTCAGCTTGAAGATCAGGTCGCCAGTGCCAACTTCGTCTTCCAGCTTGCACAGGACTTCTTCGACCACGCCGGCAGCCGGCGACGGGATTTCCATGGAGGCCTTGTCGGACTCCAGGGTAATCAGCGACTGGTCGGCTTCGACGGTGTCGCCGACCTTGACCAGCACTTCGATGATCTTGGCCTTGCCCGACGAGCCGATGTCCGGTACGTGAATGTCCTGCACGCTGGCGGCAGCCGGGGCCGCTGCCGGAGCAGGGGCGGCTTCGGCGGCCGGAGCCGGCGCAGCAGCCTGAGCAGGAGCAGCGGCAGCAGCCGGAGCCTCAGGGGCCGCAGCAGCGGCGCCCTCGGCTTCCAGGACCAGCAACTCGTCGCCTTCTTTCAGGCGGTCGCCCAGCTTGACCTTCAGTTCCTTGATCACACCGGCCTTGGGCGCCGGAATCTCCATGGAGGCCTTGTCGGACTCCAGGGTCAGCAGGCTCTGGTCAGCCTCGATACGATCACCGACCTTGACGAACAGCTCGATGATTTCACCTTCACCGCTGCCGATGTCAGGTACGCGAATGAGTTCGCTCACTTAAAAATACTCCTCAGCAGTCCAGTGGGTTGCGCTTGTCCGGGTCGATGCCGAACTTGACGATGGCGTCAGCCACAACCTTGGGTTCGATCTCGCCGCGGTCAGCCAGGGCTTCCAGGGCAGCCAGCACCACGAAGTGGCGGTCGACTTCGAAGAAGTGACGCAGCTTCTTGCGGCTGTCGCTGCGACCGTAACCGTCGGTACCCAGGACTTTGAACTCTTTGCTCGGCACCCACTGGCGAATCTGCTCGGCGAACAGCTTCATGTAGTCGGTGGACGCGATGACCGGACCTTTGCGACCGTTCAGGCACTGCTCGACGTAGGTCTGCTGTGGCTTCTGGCCAGGCTTCAGGCGGTTGGCACGTTCCACGGCCAGGCCGTCGCGACGCAGTTCGTTGAAGCTGGTGACGCTCCATACGTCGGCGCCGACGTTGAACTCTTCACGCAGGATCTTCGCCGCTTCGCGGACTTCGCGCAGGATGGTGCCGGAGCCCATCAGCTGCACATGGTGCGCGGCTTCGCGAGTGTCTTCTTCGAGCAGGTACATGCCCTTGATGATGCCTTCCTCGACACCGGCCGGCATGGCTGGCTGCTGGTAGGATTCGTTCATCACGGTGATGTAGTAGAAGATGTCCTGTTGCTCTTCGGTCATCTTCTTCATGCCGTCCTGGATGATCACCGCCAGCTCGTAGCCGTAGGTTGGATCATAGGTGCGGCAGTTCGGGATGGTGCCCGCCATCATGTGGCTGTGACCGTCTTCGTGCTGCAGGCCTTCACCGTTGAGGGTGGTACGGCCGGCGGTACCGCCGATCAGGAAGCCACGGGTGCGGCTGTCGCCAGCGGCCCAGGCCAGGTCGCCAATGCGCTGGAAGCCGAACATCGAGTAGAAGATGTAGAACGGCAGCATCGGCTGGTTGTGGCAGCTGTACGAGGTACCGGCAGCGATGAACGACGACATGGCGCCGGCTTCGTTGATGCCTTCCTCGAGGATCTGGCCCTTCTTGTCTTCGCGGTAGAACATCACCTGGTCTTTATCGACTGGCTCGTAGAGCTGGCCGACCGACGAGTAGATGCCCAGCTGGCGGAACATGCCTTCCATACCGAAGGTACGGGCTTCGTCCGGGATGATCGGGACGATGCGCTGGCCGATGTCCTTGTCCTTGACCAGCTGCGCGAGGATACGCACGAAGGCCATGGTGGTGGAGATTTCGCGGTCGCCCGAACCGTCCAGGATCGCTTTCAGCGTTTCCAGTGGTGGAGTCGGCACGCTGAAGCTCTTGGCGCGGCGCTGAGGCACGAAACCACCCAGGGCATTGCGGCGCTCGGCCAGGTACTTGGCTTCGGCAGAACCTTCTTCGGGCTTGAAGAACGGCAGGTTCTCAAGGTCGGCATCCTTGACCGGGATGTCGAAGCGGTCACGGAAGTGACGCAGGCTGTCGACGTCGACCTTCTTGGTGTTGTGCGCGGTGTTCTTGGCTTCGCCAGCACCGGTACCGTAACCCTTGATGGTCTTGGCCAGGATGACGGTCGGCTGGTCCTTGTGGTTCACAGCCTGGTGGTACGCTGCGTAGACCTTGTACGGGTCGTGGCCGCCACGGTTGAGCTTCCAGATCTCGTCGTCGGACAGGTCTTCGACCATGGCCTTGAGTTCTGGCGTGTTGAAGAAGTTCTCACGAACGTACGCGCCGTCTTTGGCTTTGTAATTCTGGTACTCGCCGTCGATGACTTCGTCCATGCGGCGCTGCAGGGCACCGTTGGTGTCCTTGGCGAACAGTGGGTCCCAGAAGCGGCCCCAGACGACCTTGTTGACGTTCCAGCCACCGCCACGGAACACGCCTTCGAGTTCCTGGATGATCTTGCCGTTGCCGCGAACCGGGCCGTCGAGGCGCTGCAGGTTGCAGTTGATGACGAAGATCAGGTTGTCCAGCTTCTCGCGGCCAGCCAGGGCGATTGCGCCCAGGGATTCCGGCTCGTCGCACTCGCCGTCGCCCATGAAGCACCAGACCTTCTGCTTGCCGGCCGGGATGAAGCCACGGGCTTCCAGGTACTTCATGAAGCGTGCCTGGTAGATAGCCTGGATCGGGCCCAGACCCATCGAAACGGTCGGGAACTGCCAGAAGTCAGGCATCAGCCATGGGTGCGGGTACGAAGACAGGCCGTTGCCGTCCACTTCCTGACGGAAGTTGTTCATCTGGTCTTCGTTGATGCGGCCTTCCATGAAGGCACGGGCGTAGACGCCTGGCGATGCGTGGCCCTGGAAGAAGATCAGGTCGCCGCCGTGTTCTTCCGTTGGCGCCTGGAAGAAGTAGTTGAAGCCGATGTCGTACAGGGTGGCACTGGAAGCGAAGCTGGAGATGTGGCCGCCCAGGTCCGAATCCTTCAGGTTGGTGCGCATCACCATGGCCAGCGCGTTCCAACGCACCATCGAGCGAATGCGGCGTTCCATGAACAGGTCGCCAGGCATGCGTGCTTCGTGGGTGACAGGGATGGTGTTGCGGTATGGCGTGGTGATTGCGTACGGCAGCTGGGAGCCACTGCGGGTGGCCAGCTCGCCCATGCGGGTCATCAGGTAATGAGCGCGGTCTTCGCCTTCTTTGTCGAGGACCGACTCCAGGGCATCCAGCCATTCCTGGGTTTCGATTGGATCGAGGTCTTGCATGGCTTGCTCCAGGGCGGAAAGGCCACCAGAATCGGGGGCCTGAGTTTGCGACTGGCCTTATGGGCAGACGTCGTGAATTCTTGGATTACCGGGGTGTCTCCCGGCGCCGTGTAGTTTTACTACATTTGCTCCGGCATTTCATGCTTTTGCACGTCATGGGTAGTAGTAAAACTACACAAATGCGACGTTTGGTCGCACCTTGGCTTGTGAGGAAAAACGTTCATGTTGGTTGGCGGTGTGTCGCGAACAGGTGGATCTTGATGTTTCTTGCCAATGATTCGTTTTTTTCAGCTATTTCCAACTTTTGTATGACAGTCCAACCGAGGTCCGGCTTCCTCTTGGCCGCTTTTTCCCCTCCATTTCACGCCGATCAAGGATAGACCATGCGCCTACCTTTGCCGCTCGAACTGCCTGCTTCCCTGCAACCGCTGGTCGTTCGCAACCAGCAGTTCCTGAGCGATGCCGTGGCAGGCCACGCTGATCTCTACCTGAACACTTGGTCCCCGTTGCACCGGCAACAGTTCGATCAGGTTGCCGCTGCCAGTGACTTCGTACTTGGCGTGGCCCAGCGCGAGCCGGGCATGCTCTTCGCCCTGATCGCCAGCGGTGAACTGGACCGTCGTTACGCCCCGGGCGAGCTGCGCGGGCACATCGCTGCCGTAGCCCAGGCCGCGCAGAGTGAAGATGAGCTGGCGCGTAACCTGCGCCGTGAGCGCAACCGCCAGCAGCTGCGCATCATCTGGCGTGACATTACCCGCCAGGCCGATCTCGGCGAAACCTGCCGCGACCTGTCTGACCTCGCCGACGCGGCCATCGACGAAGCCTACCAGTGGCTGTACCCGCGCCACTGTCAGCAGTTCGGCACACCGATCGGCAACCGCAGTGGCCAGCCGCAGCACATGGTGGTGTTGGGCATGGGCAAGCTGGGCGCGGTGGAGCTGAACCTGTCGTCGGATATCGACCTGATCTTCGCCTTCCCCGAAAACGGCGAAACCGAAGGGGTGAAACGCTCGCTGGAAAACCAGGAGTTCTTCACCCGCCTGGGCCAGCGTCTGATCAAGGCACTCGACCCGGTCACCGTCGACGGCTTCGTGTTCCGTGTCGACATGCGCCTGCGCCCCTACGGCTCGGCCGGCGCGCTGGTGCTCAGCTTCAATGCGCTGGAGCAGTACTACCAGGACCAGGGGCGCGACTGGGAACGCTATGCGATGATCAAGGCGCGGGTGGTGGCCGGTGACCAGGCTGCTGGCGCGCAACTGCAGGAAATGCTCAAGCCATTCGTGTACCGACGCTACCTGGACTTCTCGGCGATCGAAGCGCTGCGCACCATGAAGCAGCTGATACAGCAGGAAGTGCGGCGCAAAGGCATGGCCGACAACATCAAGCTGGGTGCCGGTGGCATCCGCGAGGTCGAGTTCATCGCCCAGGCCTTCCAACTGATCCACGGGGGCCGTGACCTGAGCCTGCAACTGCGGCCTCTGCTCAAGGTGCTGGCAACCCTGGAAGGCCAGGGATACCTGCCACCCGCCGTGGTCGCAGAGCTGCGCGAAGGTTATGAGTTCCTGCGATATACCGAACACGCGATCCAGGCCATCGCCGACCGCCAGACGCAGATGCTGCCGGACAGCGAGCTCGACCGTGAGCGTGTTGCCTATATGCTTGGCTTTGCCGACTGGCAGAGCTTCCACGATCAACTGATGTACTGGCGCGGTCGGGTCGACTGGCACTTCCGCCAGGTCATCGCCGACCCGGATGAAGACGAAGGTGAAGGCGAGCTGGTAGTGGGTGGCGAGTGGTCGCCACTGTGGGAACAGGCCCAGGATGAAGATGCCGCGGGTCGCCAGCTGGAAGAGGCCGGCTTCAAACAGCCAGCTGAAGCCCTGCGCCGCTTGGCCGGGCTGCGCGCCAGCCCGCAGCTGCGCTCGATGCAGCGCATCGGCCGCGAGCGCCTGGATGCCTTCATCCCGCGCTTGCTGGCCCAGGCCGTGGAGCATGACAACCCGGACCTGGTGCTGGAGCGCGTGCTGCCGCTGGTCGAAGCTGTGGCGCGGCGTTCGGCTTACCTGGTGCTGCTGACTGAAAACCCTGGCGCCCTGCGGCGCTTGCTGACCCTCTGCGCGGCCAGCCCGTGGATCGCCGAGCAGATCGCCCGCTACCCGTTGCTGCTCGATGAGCTGCTCAACGAAGGCCGCCTGTTCAGCCCGCCACTGGCGCCGGAGCTGGCCGCCGAGCTGCGCGAGCGGCTGACGCGTATCCCTGAGGATGATCTGGAACAGCAGATGGAAGCGCTTCGCCACTTCAAGCTGGCCCACAGCCTGCGTGTGGCCGCGTCCGAGATCAGCGGCAACCTGCCGTTGATGAAAGTCAGCGATTACCTGACCTGGCTGGCCGAAGCCATTCTCGACCAGGTGCTGGCCCTGGCCTGGCGCCAGACCGTGGCCCGCCATGGGCAGCCCAAGCGCAGCGACGGCAGCCTGTGCGACCCGGGCTTTATCATCATCGGCTATGGCAAGGTCGGCGGCCTGGAGCTGGGCCATGGTTCGGACCTGGACCTGGTGTTCATTCACGATGGCGACCCGCAAGCGGAAACCGATGGTGCCAAGCCTATCGACGGTGCTCAGTTCTTCACACGCCTGGGCCAGCGCATCATCCATCTGCTGACCGCCCAGACCAACTCCGGCCAGTTGTATGACGTCGACATGCGTCTGCGCCCGTCCGGCGCGGCGGGGCTGCTGGTCAGCTCGCTGGGGGCGTTCGAGCGCTATCAGCAGAGCGAGGCCTGGACCTGGGAGCATCAGGCCCTGGTGCGCGCCCGTGTGCTGGTGGGCTGCAAGCAGGTGGCGACGGCGTTCGAGGGCGTGCGCGCCAAGGTCCTGGGCCAGGCCCGGGACCTTGCCAAGTTGCGCAGCGAAGTGAGCGAGATGCGTGGCAAGATGCGCGACAACCTCGGCACCAAGGCCACGCTTGCCGGTACTGCGGCCAACGCCTTCGATGCCGGTGTGCCGTTCGATATCAAGCAGGATGCCGGCGGTATCGTCGATATCGAATTTATGGTGCAATACGCCGCTTTGGCCTGGTCTCACGAGCACCCGGCCATACTCCGATGGACCGATAACATCCGCATTCTGGAAGAGCTGGAGCAGGCAGGTTTGATGCCGGCCAGTGACGCGGTGCTGTTGCGTGAGGTGTACAAGGCGTTCCGCTCGGCGTCGCACCGCCAGGCCCTGCAGAAGCAGGCTGGGGTGATCGATGCGGCGCAGTTTGCCGATGAGCGCCGCCAGGTGCGGCGGATCTGGGGTGAGCTGGGGCTGACCTGAAGGCCCGGAAAGGGCCCGAGTGGTACACTGTCGTCCACATAGCCTGAATATAAAGAGGGGAGGCCAGGCTGTATGCAGCCTGTAGCCTCCCCGAGCGTTTCTGGACTAAGCATGAGAATACTGATCATTGGCCCCAGCTGGGTCGGCGACATGGTGATGGCGCAGACCTTGTTCCAGTGCCTGAAACAGCAGCACCCCGACTGCGTGATCGACGTGCTGGCGCCCGAGTGGAGCCGGCCGATCCTCGAACGCATGCCCGAAGTGCGCCAGGCCTTGAGCTTCCCGCTTGGCCACGGCGCGCTGGAGCTGGCCACGCGGCGGCGCATCGGCAAGTCCCTGGCCGGCGAGTACGACCAGGCCATCCTGCTGCCCAACTCGCTGAAGTCGGCGCTGGTGCCGTTCTTTGCCGGCATCCCCAAGCGTACTGGTTGGCGCGGCGAAATGCGTTTCGGCCTGCTCAACGATGTGCGCAAGCTGGACAAGGCCCGTTACCCGTTGATGATCGAGCGCTTCATGGCCCTGGCCTACGCGCCTGGCACCGAGTTGCCGCAGCCATATCCACGCCCGAACCTGCAGATCGAGGCGCAAAGCCGTGAAGCCGCCATGGCCAAGTTCGGCCTGGCGCTGGATCGCCCGGTGCTGGCGCTGTGCCCTGGTGCCGAGTTTGGTGAGGCCAAGCGCTGGCCGGCCGAGCACTATGCCGCCGTGGCCGACGCGATGATCCGCCAGGGCTGGCAGGTGTGGCTGTTCGGCTCGAAGAATGATCACCCGGTCGGCGAGCAGATCCGCGACCGCCTGATCCCGGGTTTCCGTGAAGAGTCGTATAACCTGGCGGGTGAAACCTCGCTGGCTGAGGCCATCGACCTGATGTCTTGCGCCGACGCCGTGGTCTCCAACGACTCCGGCCTGATGCATGTGGCCGCCGCGCTGAATCGCCCGCTGGTCGCGGTGTACGGCTCCACCTCGCCAGGCTTCACGCCGCCGCTGGCCGAACAGGTTGAAGTGGTGCGCACTGGCATCGAGTGCAGCCCGTGCTTCGACCGCACTTGCCGCTTCGGGCATTACAACTGCCTGCGCTTGCTGGAACCCGGCAAAGTCATCGCCGCCCTGCACAGCCTGGGTGGTCCGAACCTGATCGATACCGTGGCCGAGGTCGACTAAGTGCGGGTACTGATCATCAAGACCTCGTCGCTGGGTGATGTGATTCACACCCTGCCGGCGCTTACCGATGCCGCCCATGCCATCCCGGGCATCCGCTTTGACTGGGTGGTGGAAGAAGGCTTCGCCGAGATCCCCAGCTGGCACCCGGCGGTCGACCAGGTCATCCCGGTGGCAATCCGCCGCTGGCGCAAGAACATCTGGCAGACGATCAAGAGCGGCGAGTGGAAGGCGTTCAAACAGCGTGTTCGCGAGCGCAAGTATGACCTGGTGATCGATGCCCAGGGCCTGGTCAAGTCGGCCTGGCTGACCCGCTACGTCAAGGCGCCGGTGGCCGGACTGGACCGGTTCTCGGCCCGTGAAGGCTGGGCCAGCCGCTTTTACGACCGGCCGTTGTCGGTCGCTGTTGGCCAGCATGCCGTTGAGCGTGTGCGCCAACTGTTCGCCATGGCCCTGGCCTACGACCTGCCCGAAGGCCTCGGCCAGTACGGCCTTGACCTCGACCGCCTGCAATTGCCACCGGCTGCGCCCTATGTGGTGTTCCTGCATGGCACGACCTGGGCGACCAAGCACTGGCCTGAAGCCTATTGGCGCGAACTGGCCGAGCGCATGGGCCGGCGCAAGCTGCAGGTTCGCCTGCCTTGGGGCAACCCCGCCGAAAAGGCCCGGGCCGAGCGCATTGCCCAGGGCTTGAACAACTGCCAGGTGCTCCCCAAATTGAACCTTGTCGGCGTTGCCCGTGTGCTGGCGGCGGCCAAGGCCTGTGTGGCGGTAGATACCGGCCTTGGCCACCTGGCCGCAGCACTGGATGTGCCGACCATTTCGCTGTTCGGCCCGACCAACCCAGGCCTGACCGGCGCCTACGGACGGACCCAGATTCATCAGGCCAGTGATTGGCCATGCGCTCCCTGCCTGCAAAAGAAATGCACCTACAAACCGAGCGCCGACGACCTGCGCCGGTTCGATCTGAAACGCGAGTGGCCGCTGTGCTTCACTCGCCTGAATCCCGAGCATGTAGCGAGCCGCCTGAGCGCGCTGCTGCTGGCTGAGGATGTTCGTTGATGCAACTGGCTTTCGTGCTTTACAAATATTTCCCCTTCGGCGGGCTGCAGCGCGATTTCATGCGCATTGCCCTGGAATGCCAGAAGCGGGGCCACCAGATCCGCGTGTACACGCTGATCTGGGAAGGTGACATTCCGCCGGGCTTCGAAGTGCTGGTGGCGCCGGTGAAGGCGATCTTCAACCACCGCCGCAACGAGAAGCTCAGCGCCTGGATGGCCGCAGACCTGGCCAAGCGCCCGGTGGACCGCCTGATCGGCTTCAACAAGATGCCGGGGCTGGACGTGTACTACGCCGCCGACGGCTGCTTCGAAGACAAGGCGCAGACCCTGCGCGGCGGCCTGTACCGTCGCTGGGGCCGCTACCGTCACTTTGCCGAGTATGAGCGTGCGGTGTTCGCCAAGGACGCCCATACCGAAGTCCTGATGATTTCCGAAGTGCAGCAGCCGCTGTTCATCAAGCACTACGGCACCCCGGTGGAACGCTTCCACCTGCTGCCGCCAGGCATCTCCCAGGACCGCCGGGCGCCGGCCAATGCCGCCGAGATCCGCGCCGAGTTCCGCAAGGAATTCAACCTGGGCGATGATGACCTGTTGCTGGTGCAGATCGGTTCGGGCTTCAAGACCAAGGGCGTCGACCGTAGCCTCAAGGCCCTGGCCGCGTTGCCGTCGGCGTTGCGTAAGCGCACCAGATTGATGGTCATCGGTCAGGACGACCCCAAGGTGTTCCAGCTGCAGAGCGCCACCCTGGGCCTGGGCGAGCAGGTGCAGTTCCTCAAGGGCCGCAGCGACATCCCGCGCTTCCTGCTGGGTGCCGACCTGCTGATTCACCCGGCCTACAACGAGAACACCGGCACGGTGCTGCTCGAAGCGCTGGTGGCCGGCTTGCCGGTGCTGGTGTCCAAGGTCTGCGGTTATGCCCATTACATCGCCGAGGCCGACTGCGGCCTGGTGTTGGACGAGCCGTTCGAGCAGGAGCAGCTCAATGGTTACCTGCAGCGCATGCTCGAAGACGGGCAGGCCCGCGCCTACTGGTCGCGCAACGGCTTGGCCTTTGCCGACAGCGCTGACCTGTACAGCATGCCGCAGCATGCTGCCGATGTGATTCTGGGGCAGGAGAACGCATGAAGCTGATAGTGGCCGAACCCTTCAAGCGCCTGTGGGCCGGGCGTGATGCCTTCGAGGCCGTGGAAGCGCTGCAAGGCGAGGTCTATCGCGAGCTGGAAGGGCGCCGCACGCTGCGTACCGAAGTCGATGGCGAAGGCTTTTTCGTCAAGATTCACCGCGGCATCGGCTGGGGCGAGATCTTCAAGAACCTGTTCACCGCCAAGCTGCCGGTGCTCGGTGCCGGCCAGGAATGGCGGGCCATCCAGCGCCTGCATGAAGTGGGTGTGCCGACCATGACCGCCGTGGCCTATGGCGAGCGTGGCAGCAATCCGGCCAGCCAGCATTCGTTCATCATCACCGAAGAGCTGGCGCCCACCATCAGCCTGGAAGACTTCAGCATCGACTGGGTCAAGAACCCGCCCGAGCCGCGCCTGAAGCGCGCGCTGATCGCTGAAGTGGCGAAGATGACCGGCGGCATGCACCGCGCCGGGGTCAACCACCGTGACTGTTACATCTGCCACTTCCTGCTGCACACCGACCGGCCGGTGACGCCGGAAGACTTCAAACTGTCGGTCATCGACCTGCATCGCGCCCAGACCCGGGCGAAAATCAGCCGCCGCTGGCGCGACAAGGACCTGGCCGCGCTGTACTTCTCGGCGCTGGACATCGGCCTGACAAAACGCGACAAGCTGCGCTTCCTGCGCGGTTACTTCCAGCGCCCGCTGCGGCAGGTGCTGGCCGAGGAGGCCGCGCTGCTCGCCTGGCTGGAACGCAAGGCGCAGAAACTCTACGACCGCAAGCAACGCTATGGGGATGCACTCTGATGGCGAGTTGGACACTGGCGCCAGGCTACGAACATCTGGCGTCGGACTTCGGCAGCCTCGATGCGGTCTTTGCCCTCAAGGGCGAACACCTCACGCGTGACCCGCTCAGCGAGGTCATCCGCATCGAGCGTGACGGGGTCAACTACTACGTCAAGCGCTATACCGGCGCCGGCAAGCACATGCGCCGCTACCTGGGCCGGCCACGCATCAAGGCCGAATGGCAGAACCTCAAGCAGTTTGCCAAGTGGGAGATTCCCACCGCCGAAGTGGTGGCCTGGGGCTTGGAACGCAAGGGCCTGGCCTTTGGCCGGGGTGCGATGATCACCCGCGAACTGCCACGTACCGAAGACCTCTCGGCGCTGGCCGAGCGCAACGATCCGCGCCTGGCCGACCGGCTCTGGGTCGACAAGCTGAGCCGTCAGCTGGCGCGCCACACCCGGGTGATGCACGAACACCGTTTTGCCCACAACGACCTGAAATGGCGCAACCTGCTGGTTGACGACCTGGGCACGCTATTCTTCATCGACTGCCCGACGGGCGACTTCTGGCGTGGCTTCATGTGGCGCCACCGCATGATCAAAGACCTGGCCTGCCTGGACAAGGTTGCCAAATATCACCTGTCGGCGACCCAGCGGCTGCGTTTCTACCTGCAGTACCGTGGGCGCCAGCGCCTGAATGTGCGCGACAAGCGGCGCATTCGCCAGGTGCTGAGCTTCTTCGAGGGAAGGGAATGACCGATTACCTGGCCAGCGCGGACCTCGCGCTGCTCAAACGCCATGGCTTGAACGACTTCGAAGCGCTGTGGGCGCTGCAGCTCGACGCCGTGGACGAACCCAACACCGGCCGCGGCGGCTGGAGCAGCGTCTATCGCCTGGAGCTCGAAGGCAAAGGTTATTACCTCAAGCGCCAGAGCGACTACCTGACCCGCACCTTGCACCGGCCGTTTGGCGAACCGACGTTCGCTCGCGAGTTCCGCAATATCAGTCGTTACCAGAAGCTGCGCATCCCGGCCTTGCAAGCGGTGTTCTACGGCGAGCGCAAGCAGAACGGCCAGCACCGGGCGATCCTGATGACCCGGGCGCTGGACGAGTGGAGCGACCTGGAGGGCCTGCTGGCCCAGTGGCCGCAGCTCACCGATGACGCCCGGGCGGGCATTCTCAAGGGCTGCGGCCAACTGGCGCGCACCCTGCACGGTGCCGGCCAGGTGCACGGCTGCTTTTATCCCAAGCACATCTTCCTGCGCCAGCGCCGCGAAGGCTGGGAAGCGCAGCTGATTGACCTGGAAAAGACCCGGCCGCTGCTGTTCGGCATGCGCGATCGCCTGCGCGACCTGGAGCCGCTGCTGCGCCGTGCCGGCGCCTGGAGCGAAGCGGACGTGCGCCAGTTGCTGGCCGCCTACCTGCAGCAGCCTGCCGACAGCGCCTTGGTCGGCACCTGGCTGCAACGCCTGACGCAACGCCGTCGTGAAAAAGAGGCCCGCTGATGCGCTTGTCCCAACTCAAAGACGCCGGGCGCAGCCCGTCTCTGCCCTTGAGCATCACCCTGGCCGATGCCGCCGGCACGGCTGACCTGCAATTGCTCAGTCTGCTGCGGGTGCTGCCCGGCCAGCGTTATGTCGGCGCAGGTATGTGGCGTGGTACCCCGGTGCTGGCCAAGCTGTTGGTCGGCGGCAATGCCGCACGGCACTTCCAGCGCGAACTCGATGGCGTGAAGCTGCTGGCCAAACAAGGCCTCACCACGCCACAACTGCTTGCCGACGGCCTCGAAGAAGGCGAGGGCGGCTGGTTGTTGTTCGAGTTTCTCGACGGCGCCGAAAGCCTGGCCGATGCCTGGGCAGCGGTGGAAAACCTGCCAGTACTGGCTGACGAACAGCACCTGGTGCTGGGCGAGGCCCTCACTGCCGTGGCGCAGATGCATGCCCAAGGCCTATGGCAGGAAGACCTGCACCTGGACAACCTGCTGCGCCACGGCGGCAAGCTGTACCTGATCGACGGCGCTGGCATCAAGGCTGAGACGCCTGGCCAGCAGCTTTCACGCCCGCGCGTGCTGGAAAACCTCGGGGTGTTCTTCGCCCAGTTGCCCAAACGTCTGGAGCCGTTCATCGAAGAGCTGCTGGTGCACTACCTGCTGGCCAATGCCGAGCATGCGCTGCCGCTGGAAGCGCTGCAGAAGCAGGTCGACAAGGTGCGCAACTGGCGGCAGAAGGACTACCTGGAAAAGGCCGGCCGCGAGTGCAGCCTGTTCAGTGTCGAGCGCAGCCTTTCAGGCCTGCGGGCGATCTGCCGCAACGAGGTAGACGCGATGCTGCCGGTGCTGGAGCAAGCGGATGCGCTGATCGACAACGGCCACCTGTATAAAACCGGTGGTGCTGCCAGTGTGGCGCGTATCGAGGTGAACGGCCGCAAACTGGTGCTCAAGCGCTACAACATCAAGAACACCGCTCACTGGTTCAAGCGCTTCTGGCGCCCGAGCCGGGCCTGGCATTCGTGGATCGAAGGGCACAGGCTGGCGTTTCTCGACATCGCCACGCCACGCCCACTGGCGGTGCTGGAGCAACGGGTGATGGGCCTGCGTAGCCGTGCCTACCTGGTCACCGAGTATGTCGATGGCCCGGACCTGACCGCGTGCTTCGCGCCCTACGTAGACAACGGTGACGCACCTGAAGAGCAGGTCGATGCGCTGGTACGCGTGATGCAGCAGCTGATCCGCGAGCGCATCAGCCATGGCGATTTCAAGGGGCACAACCTGTTCTGGGACAAGGGCCAGTGGTCGCTGATCGACCTCGACGCCATGTGCCAGCACGCCACCCAGCTCAGTTTCGCCCCGGCCTATGCCCGTGACCGGGCGCGGTTGCTGCGTAACTGGCCAAGCGGCAGTGCTCTGCATCAGCGGCTCGACCGGCTGCTGCCACGGTTGTCGGAGTAATCTACCGGCAGTGCCAGCCAGTCACTGCTGCGACCCGGTTGGCGCACGCGGATGCGCCACTGGCCATCCTGGCGGCGCAGTACTGCCCAGGCGTGCACTGCGCCCAGGGTATGCTCGGCCAGCACCAGATGGTAATGGCCGGGCAGCAGGTGCCGGCGTACCGGTAGCTGCCTGCCGGCCAGCTGCAGATAGAGTTGCCCGTCGTCATCGAACAGATCGGCTTCTGCCGTTATCGGCAGCCCATCACGTGCGGGCTGCAAGCGACAGTCATCCAGCACTTGCTGCAGGTCCGGTAGCCCGTCGTGCCAGAGCACGGGCGAATCGACAACCCAGGTCCCATCGCGCAGGCGCTTGAGTGGCAGTTGCAGATAGGCATCCGGCTGCCTGGGGTCGAGGGCCCGCCACCGATGGCCATCGAAGTTGACGTTGTAGAGGCGGCCTTGGTTGTCTTTGACGAAGTAGCGATCGGGGCCGGGTGTCTCGCTGATCTGTTCGTACACTTCCTCCCCATGCACGCCGTCGATACGGTAGCGCAGCTTGCTGATGTCGATTGGCGCTTCAATGGTTTTGGGCAGTGGTCGCGGCGGTTGCGGCGGCAGCCCGCGCAGCGCCCTGCGCATCAGCGTCGAGCCGGCGAAACTGTTGAGCCCGTCGGTGGTGTGGCTGAGCGCCGCGATGGCGTGGTGCAGGGCCGCTTCGTGGTCATCCCTGTGCATGGCGTCCAGGCCATCCCAGATGGAAATGGCCATGCGCCCGAATGCCAGGGCCGACATGGCGGGCGCAGGCAGCACCAGGCTGACCAGGTCGAGGATCAGGCGCAGCGTGGCCAGGCCGAACTCCCCCAGCACTTCGTTGTTACTGCGGCTGTTCGCATTGGCTTCGGCCATCAGTGCTTGCACTTCGGCCTTATAGCGGGCCTCGTACAAGTTACCGGTGATGAGCGGCCGCTCGACGTAGGGGCCCAGGCGCCCCTTGCGCATGAGTTTGTCGAACCGCTCGCCATCGGCGTGCGGCGCGCGTTGAATCAGGTATTGGCGTAGCGTGGGCGTGTCGCGCAAGGTCCGCAACAGCTCACGGGTGTTGCGAAACTCGCGCCAGGCGCGGCGGTCGGGAGCGTCGGGGGTGTACACCACCAGTGAATGGACACTCGCGGCTTCGGCATTGAGCAGCAGCACGCCTTGAAGGGTATGCCCTTCGATGAGCAACTGGCGGACTACGATGCGGTGAGTCTCGATGGTCGGGCGCCAGTTGCTGTTGGGGTAGTGGATGATCGCCCTGGCCCAGCGATAGCCCTGTTCCAGCGGATCTTCGAGGAAATGCTTGGCGTAACGGGCCTTGGCCGCTTCAGCGTGCATGCGTGCGCGGTTGATGTTGCCATGGGCTTGCATGCGCCATTGTCCGGCAAAGGAGTCGAGCAACTCATGGCGCAAATAGTGGAGGTAGCCACTCCCGGCATCCAGCTCGCGCACCAACTGTTTGACCTTCAGTGGCGTAAGCCCGGGCAGGGCGCTGCCGTCTTCGTGCTGGACCCGAGCAGTCAGCCAGTAATCCACATCGAACCAGGCGATATTGAGCAGCGCCAGTTCGTCGAGCCTGTAGCTGACCGGCACCAGCTCCACCGTGTCGCCGACGTGTGGCCGGCTCGCTGCGGCAACGTAACTCGACGGTTGCAGCGGATGCAGCAGTGGGCCTCTGCGTCGGGCAAGGGTGACATGGATGCGAATGTGTTCGGCGGGTGTGTGAATACCGTGCTCGCGACGAAGGGCTTGGCCCAGCCGATCGCGGACCCAGGCCAACAGGTGGTTGCGGTTGTTGAACTGCTCAAGGGTCAGGATGCCTGGCGCTGCTGCCTGGGTGATGGCTCCGGCGAGCTCCTGCAGGGTCTGCATGATGTGCGCCAGGCCACGCGCAGAGGCGTTGCGCAGCCAGCTTGGCAGGTGTTTTTCCAGCAGCAGGGCGTAACGGGTGGCCAGCGCGCGCTGGCTGCCCATCAGACCGAGCAATGCCTGCTGCTCGTTGAGCAAGCGCTTGACGTCCTCCGGGTCGGGCGCCTGATCTGGCTCCCATGCCCCGCGCCAGGCGAGCATCAGGCGCTGGCGCTGAACATCGATCAGGTCATGCGCCTGCTGCGCGACCATGTCCTCGGCAAACCATTCATACCGCAGGCGATCGGCCCGCTGGATCAACTGCCGGTCCTCCTGGCGCGGTAGCCATTGCAGCAGCGGCTCGCTCTGCAAGGGGTCGTCCAGGCGTTCGCACAATTCCACATGCAGATCGGCCAAGCTGGCAAACGCTTCGATGCCGTGCGAGAGGCTGCACAGCAGCGCTTTGCCGGTCCTTTCGCCTGGTGTTGCAGCTGTACCTGGCAGGCCATCGGCGATCAGCACCAGCGCGCCGGGCAGTGCTAGCCGGCGATTGGGGCTGAGGCTGCTGAATACCGGGCGGTAGAGCTGGGCGCGGTGCTCTGCGGGCAAGTGCTGGCGCTGCCAGGGCAAGGGTAACGCCAGGCTTGTGCGCAGCAATGCGATGTGGTCGTCATCGAGGGTCTGGTCGGCAAGGCGCAGTTCCAGCTCTGCCAACATTTGTTCATGACGTAGTTGTTGCAGGCGCTGCTGGCGGGTCTGGCCGCTTTCGTCCGCCTCGCTCCAGAACAGCGCCAGGTCACCGAAAAAGCGCTGGCGCAGCGCTGTTGGCGCGAGCCCGGTGGCCAGCTCGGGCTGGCCTCGCTGCAGCTCCGTGATCTGGGTGTCCAGCGCTTCAAGGCGTTGTAGAGGGGTCATGCTTTGGCTCCAGGGGCAAAAGGAGCCAAGCCTGCGGGTAGGGCGCAGCGTGCCGGTGGTAACCCGTTATCGTCGACGCCGGGGCCAGAAGCCACTCAGGCCCAATACGGCCGAGAGGCCCAGGCCGAGCCAGGCGAGGCTGTCCCAGAAGCCGTCGCCAAGCAACGCGGCGAACAGCCCGGCGGCGCTGAGCAATGCAATGAGCGCTGGCCAGGCGAAAATACGCCGGGTCGATTGCGATTTGTGGCTCATGCTCGGGCCTCCCTGGGTCTGCGGTGTTTGCCCCACCACAGGTACACGCCGCTGCCCAATACGATGATGGTCAGGACGTCGAGCACCGCCCAGAGAATCTGCATTGGCCGGCCACCGTAATCGCCGAAATGCAGCGGCTGCGAAAGGCCCATGGCGTCCATGTACCAAGGGCGTTCGCCGACGGCGGTCAGATCCAGAGTGCGGGCGTCGATCAGCACAGGTGTGAACAGGTGCGCGCTCAGGTGCGTGGCACCGTTCATGAACACTGCGTAGTGGTGTTCGCTGGAGAAGCGTGTGCCAGGGAAGGCGATGAAGTCTGGGCGCATGCCGGGGGCGGCCATTTCGGCGATTTCCAGCAGGCGGGTGGCCGGTGCGCGCTCGGTAAGCGGTGGGGCGTCACGGTAAGGGGCGACCATGGCGGCCAGGCTGTCATTGCGCCAGGCCGCAATGACCAGATCGGACAGGGCGCTGATGACACCGGTCACACCCACGGTAAGCGCCCAGGCCAGGGTGACCACGCCGATCAGGTTGTGCAGGTCGAGCCAGCGCAGGCGGCGAGACTTTTCATGGCGCACGGTAGCGAAGTCGAGGCGGCGCATGAACGGTGCGTAGAGCACGGTGCCGGAGACGATCGCGACGACGAACAGCACGCCCATGAAGGCCAGCAGCAGCTTGCCGGGGAGGCCGGCAAACATGTCCACGTGCAGGCGTAGCATGAGCATCATGAAGCCGCCATTGGCAGCGGGCATGGCCACGGCTTCGCCGGTGCGGGCGTCGAGCATGAAGGTATGCGATGAGTTGGGTTCGGTGCCAGCGGTGGCGGCAGTGATTGCGAGCACGCCGTTGGGCTCGTCTTGTTCGAAGCCGAAGTACTGCACGACTTCGCCGGGGCGGTGCTGTTCGGCTTTGATGACCAGTTGTTGCAAGTCCAGATGCGGGGTGCCGGGCGGCATCTCACGCAGCTCGGGTGCGTCGCCGAGCAGGTGTTCGAGTTCGTGGTGGAAGATCAGCGGAAGGCCGGTGAGCGCCAGCAACATCATGAACACGGTGCAGACCAGGCTGCTCCAGGTGTGGATCACCGACCAGCGGCGGAGGGTGGGGCTTTTCATCACGGTACCGAATAGTGTCTGTTGGACCGTGGGGCCGCGAAGCGGCCCCCGTTCACTCAGAACTTATAGGAAGCACTGGCTACGACACTGCGCTCGTCGCCGTAGTAGCAGTAGTAGCTGTCGCAGGTGGAGATGTAGTCCTTGTTGAACAGGTTGGTCGCATTGACCGCCACCGACGCGCCCTTGAGGCTGGTGCTCAGGCGACCGAGGTCGTAGTGCACCGAGGCGTCGAACACGGTGTAGGCGTTGGCCTTGCCCAGGTAGGTGTTGGCCTGGTCGCCGTAGGTGTTGCCGGTGTAGCGCGCGCCACCGCCGATGCCGAAGCCGTCGAGCACGCCGCTGTGCCAGGTGTAGTCGGCCCACAGCGAGGCTTGCTGGTTGGGCATCAGCTGCAGGCGGTTGCCTTTGTAAAGGCCGTCCTGCACTTCTGATTTGGCCAGGGTGTAGGCGGCGGTCAGCTTGAGGTTTTCGGTGACGTCGGAAACCGCCTCCAGCTCCAAACCATGGACTTTCACTTCGCCGGTCTGGCTGGTAACGGTTATGCCGCCGACGTTGTTGGTGACCGATACGTTTTTCTGGGTCAGGTCATACACGGCTGCCGACAGCAAGGTGTTGGAGCCCGGTGGCTGGTACTTGACGCCCAGTTCCCACTGCTTGCCCTCGGTAGGCTTGAACGACTCGAAAGCGGACACGGCAGCGTTGCTGGACGGCTGGAACGACTCGGCATACGACAGGTACGGCACGAAGCCCGAGTCGAACACGTAGCTGATGGCCGCGTTGCCGCTGAATTTCTTGTCGCGCTGGGTATTGGTGGCATCGCCCTGGTTGAGGAACTTGGTGCTGGTGTGCACCCAGTCTTCACGACCACCCAGGGTCAGGCGCCAGTTGCCCAGGGCCATCTGGTCTTGGGCGTACACACCGGTCTGGTAGGTCTTCTGGTCATAGTCGTAGAACGCTGTCGAGCGGTCCGGGCGGGTGATCGGTACGCCGTAGACCGGGTTGACCACGTTGCTGTCCGGCACGTTGAAGCCGAAGATCGACAGGTAGTTGGTGTTGACGCGCTGATGGTCCAGGCCCAGCAGCAGGGTGTGGGTAATGTCGCCGGTGGCGAAGTCGGCCTGGAAGTTGTTGTCCACTGCGAACTGGCTGATGTCTTCATCAGTGTTGGTGGACATGCGGCTGACGGTGCCATCGTCCTTCACCGGCGGCGTACCCGGGTTATAGGAGCCGGGGGTGATGGTCTGGAACGCCAGGTCCGTCTTGGTGTAGCGCAGGTTCTGACGGAACTGCCAGACATCGTTGATGCGGTGCTCGAAGGCGTAGCCCAGTGCGTAGTAGGTGCGGTCGTAGAACTCGTAGTCAGGGTCACCCAGGTTCTTGTGGTGCGAGATCTTGCCGAACGGCATGTCGATCTTGGTGCCCTGGATCGGCCGGAACTGACTGGTGGCGCCGGTATCGTCGCGGGTGAACTGGGTCAGCAGGGTCAGCGAAGTATCTTCGTCGATGTTCCAGGTAAGGCTCGGGGCGATGTTGTAACGCTTGTCGTCAATATGGTCGATCTGTGTGCCGCCATCGCGAATAACACCACTGACGCCGTACAGGAACCGGCCTTCGTCATCGATCTTGCCGGTGCTGGCGAAGTTGATCTGGCGGTGGTTGTCGCTGCCGTACTGCAGTTCGATCTCGTGTTCACTTTCGGCCTGCGGGCGACGGCTGACCATGTCCAGCAGGCCACCGGGTGGTGTCTGGCCGTACAACGAGGAAGCTGGACCGCGCAGCAAGGCCAGGCGGTCGAGGTTCCAGGTCTCGGCTTTGGGGTTGGCGTACACGCCGCGTGGCAGTGGCAGGCCATCGAGAAACTGGGTTGGCTCGAAGCCGCGCACGCGCATCCAGTCGTAACGGGTGTCGCTACCGAAGCTGGCAGAGACGATGCCTGGCATGTATTTCACGGCGTCGTCGAGGCTGTGCACGCCACGGTCGCTCATCTGCTGGCGGGTGGCCACCGAGATCGAGCGCGGTACTTCGACCAGCGCGGTGTCGGTCTTGGTGCCGGCAGCGGTGCGCTTGGCCAGGTAACCGTCGACCGGGCCCCAGGCGCTTTCGGAGGCGCTGGCGGCATTCACGGTGGTTTCTGGCAGGGCCAGGGCGCCCTCCGGCACGGCGACCAGGCTGTAGCTGCCGACGCTGCTCTGCTGCAGTTGCAGGCCGGTGCCCAGCAGGGCGGCCTGCAGGGCGCCAAGGCCGTTGTACTGGCCATTGACCGGGGCCGAGGTACGGCCGCTGACCAGCGCCGGGTCGATAGCCAAGGCGATGCCCGACTGACTGGCGATCTGGTTCAGGGTGCTGGCCAGCGGCGCGGCGGGCAGGCTGTAGGCGCGCGGTGCGGACTGCTCGGCGGCGAACAAAGCGGTGCTGGACAATGGCGCGGCCATGGCGATGGCCAAGGCCATCAGGCTGGGACGCAGGATACGATCAACGGCACGGGACATGCAGCGGTTCCTCGACGGATAAGTGCTAACTGCTTCCTTGCCGAGCGAGCTTCCAGAAGTGACAGGGGGAATCGGAAAAAAAGTGAGAATTATTTGAATCTGGCTTTCGCCTGCCCCGGCCTCTTCGCGGGCTCGCCCGCTCCCACAAGAATTTCCCAGTCTTCGAAGCCGTGATGTCCCTGTGGGAGCGGGCGAGCCCGCGAAGAGGCCGATGCAGGTTTACTTGGGAACGACGGTTACCCACCAAGGCGTATGCCGTTCGATCTTCACCGGCAACGCCGGCACCAGCGAAGCCAGCGCCAGGTCGGTGTCGGTCAGCGGGAAGCTGCCGGTCACGCGCAGGTCCGCCACTTCATCGGCCACGCCGAGGTGGCCGCTGCGGTAAGGGCTTAGTTGTTTCAGCAGGTCGGCCAGGCGCACGTTGTCGACCACCAGCATGCCGCGGGTCCAGGCATCGGCACCGGCTGCTACCGGGCTTATGTGGCCCAGGCCATTGCTGCTCATCAGCACTTGCTGGCCTTCGTGCAGCACCCGTTCGTCGCCGCTGTTGTGCGGCATGGCGGCTACCGACGACTGCAGGACCTCCAGGCGCGTGCCGTTGCCTTCGCGGCGCACCAGGAAGCGCGTGCCCAGCGGGCGCAGGCGGCCATCGTCGGTACGCACCAGCAGCGGGCGTGGGTCGTCGTGGCCAGTTTCCACCGAGATTTCGCCTTGGCGCAGCACCAGCACGCGCTGGTCGCCGTCGTAGTCGATATCCACGGCGGTGTGGGTGTTCAGGCTCAACAGCGTGCCGTCTTCCAGGCGCAGAGTGCGCAGCTCGCCCGTGGCGGTGCGCAGGTCGGCAAGCCAATAGCTGGGCGCCAGTGAAGGTGTGCCGAACCCGGTCAGTACAGCGCCGAGCAGGAACAGGCCGGCCAGCCCGCTGCCGGCCTTGCCTATGCGGCGTCGCAGGCTGACGCGCGATTGCAGCAGGGCCTGACGAGCCGGGCCGGCAGCGGCGCTGACGCGTTGGTCGAGGGCGCCGAGCTGGCGCCAGGCACGGGCATGTTCTTCGCTGGCGGCATGCCAGCGGATGAAATCGCTGCGCTCATCAGGCGTGCCGCTGCCATCGTCCAGGCTCATTTTCCAGGCAATGGCGGCTTCCAGCACCTGCGACGAAACCGGTGTGTTGTTCACGTCGGTTCCCCGTACAGGGCCACGTAGCACTGGCGCATGCCCTGTGCGATGTACTGGCGCACGCGCGACACCGAAACGCCCAGGCGTTCGGCGATTTCGGCGTGGCCCAGGCCATCCAGGCGGTTGTGCAGGAAGGCCGCACGGGCCTTGCTCGATAGCTTGCCGAGCAGGCGGTCGATGGCCTTGAGGTCTTCGAGGATCAGGTGCTGGGTTTCTGGGGAAGGGTGTTCGGCTTCGGGGAGCAACGCCAGCTCGGCCAGGTAGGCCTGCTCCAGCGCTGCGCGGCGGAAGTGGTCGAACATCAGGCCCTTGGCCACGGCGGCGAGGAAGGCTCGCGGCTCGCGCGGGGTGTCCAGCTGCTCACGGCCGAGCAGGCGCACGAAGGTGTCCTGGCTCAGGTCTTCGGCACGCTGACGGCAGGCCATGCTGCGCTGCAGCCAGGCGAGCAGCCAGCCGCGATGGTCGCGGTACAGCGAGCCGACCAGTTCGCCATGTGGGCTGTGGGCAGAAGACATGCAGCGTCCCCCGGAACGAATGCATTAACTAACGATAATTATTCGCGATTGTTGCAGAGGGGAGGGGTGCGGTGCAATGGACGCTTATCGGATTGCCACTATCAGAGGCCGTGGCTATGCGCTTTGCGCCGCCGCCAGCCGGCCAATCGCTGCTCCAGCTGCAACGGGCTGTCGAGCTGCTGGCGTCGGGCCTGGCTGAACAGGATCAGCGCCAGCTCCGCTGTAACCTGCGCATCGGCGCTGGCATGGTGACGCTCGTCCACTTGCAGGCCGAAGCGCGCCACCCAGTCGTCCAGTCCGGCCTCGCGCAGCACGGTGTCGGGGTTGAGCATCGGTGCCAGTTCGGCCACGTCGAGGAAGGGCAACTGCAAGCGGTGGCCCAGGCTCTCTTTCAAGGCACGGGCAAGCATGCGCTGGTCGAACGGTGCATGGAACGCCAGCACTGGGCTGTCGCCAATGAATTCGAGCAGGTCGAGCAAAGCCTCGGCCGGGTCGCAGCCAGCGGCCAGGGCACTTGGGCCGAGGCCGTGGATCAGCACACTGGCATTGGTTTTTTGCTCAGGTCGGTGCAGGGTGCGTTCGAACTGCTGGGCGAAGTCGATGGCCCCGTCCTCGATGGCCACCGCGCCGATCGACAGCACCTGGTCACGATTGGGATTCAGGCCGCTGGTTTCCAGGTCGAGCACCACCCAGCGCTGCTCGCGCAACGCGCACACGCCCAGCGGCTTGGCTTTGGGCAACTGGGCCAGGCGCTGACGCAAGGCGTCGTCCAGCAGCGGGGCGGCCGGGCGCAGCCAGGCGAATAGGCTCATAACTGATACCGCAGCGCCAGGCTGCTCTGCAGGCGCTGGGCCTGGCGCATGGATTCACGCAGGATGCGCCGGTCCAGGTGGTTGAGGCTGTCCGGGTCGAGGCGGTTGGAATACGGCAGGTTGTCGCGGACCTGGCGCTGGTGCTGCTGCATGCGAGTCTGCTGGATGAAGTGGTAGGCCTCTTCATAAGCGGCGCCGTCGAGCGCTTCGATAACCCCTTTTTCGACCAACTGGCGCAGGCGCTCCAGGGTGTTGCAGGCGCCAATGCCATTGGCCAGGGCCAGCAGACGGGCGCCATCGACGAAGGGCGTCAGGCCCTGGACCTTGAGGTCGAGGGTGGCGGCCTTGTCGTTGCCCTGGCGGGTCAGCACGAATTCGCGCAGCCGGCCCACCGGGGGGCGCTGGCGCAGGGCGTTGTCGGCCAGCATGCGCTGGAAGATGCGGTTGTCCGCCACCTGCTCCAGCAGTTGCCGACGCAGTTGTTCACAGCCCTGTTCATCGCCCCAGACTACGCGCAGGTCGAAGTAGATACTCGAACCCAGCAGGTTCTCCGGGCTGGCCTCGCGCACGAAGCCGGCAAAGCGCCTAGCCCATTGCGTGCGTGACAGGCACAACTCGGGGTTGCCGGCCATGACGTTGCCCTTGCACAGGGTGAAACCGCACTGGGCCAGGCACTGGTTGATGTACTGCGCCAAGGGCAGCAGGCGCGCGCGAATGGCCTCGGCTTCGGTGTCGTCGGCGGCTTCAAAGAGAATGCCATTGTCCTGATCAGTGTGCAGTGTCTGCTCGCGGCGCCCTTCGCTGCCGAAGCACAGCCAGCTGAACGGCACGCCGGGGTCGCCCCGTTCGGCAATGGCCAGCTCGATCACCCGGCACACGGTGTGGTCGTTGAGCAGGGTGATGATCTGGGTGATCTGCGTCGAGGAGGCGCCGTGAGCGAGCATGCGCTCGACCAGCTGGCTGATCTCGCCGCGCAGTTGCACCAGCGAATCGAGGCGTGGCGCATGGCGGATGGTACGCGCCAAATGCACCAGGTCGACCCGCTGCAGGGAGAACAGGTCGCGCTCGGAGACCACGCCACACAGGCGCTGGTTGTCTACCAGGCAGACGTGAGCGATATGCCGTTCGGTCATTGCCATGGCCGCATCGAAGGCGCTCGCCTGGGGGCTGAGGTAGAACGGCTTGGCGGTCATGTGCTGCTCGATCGGTGCACCGAGGTCGGCATCGGCGCAAGCCACAACCTGGCGCAGGTCGCGCAAGGTGAAGATACCCACCGGGTAGCGCTGAGGGTCGACCACGACGATGCTGCCGACTTGCTGTTCATGCATCTGCCGCACGGCTTCGCGCAGCGGTGTACCGGGCGCGCAGACCACCGGGTGACGCATGGCCAGTTCGCCCAGCGGGGCATTGAGCGAGTACTGGGTGCCGAGGGTTTCCACTGCACGTTGGCGTACCTGCTGGTTGACCTGGTCGAGCAGGCTGCTGACCCCGCGCAGTGCAAAGTCTCGAAACACTTCCGACATCGAGAAGACGCGGATGAACGCGGCCTTGTTCAGCTGCAGGCAGAAGGTGTCTTCACCGGCCAGGTGCTCGGTGCGCGTGGCCCGCTCGCCAAGCAGCGCCGCCAGCGGGAAGCATTCGCCACCGGTGATCTCGAAGGTGGTTTCCACCCCAGGCTTGACCAGGTGCTGGCGCTCGCCGACCACACGGCCCTGCTTGACGATGTAGAAGTGCTCGACCGGCCCATCCGTGGGTTTGATGATGCTTTCGCCGCTGGCATAGAAACGCAGCTGGCACTGTTCCACCAGGAAAGCCAGGTGGCTCTGCTCCATCTGATTGAACGGCGGGAAACGCTGCAGGAACTGCAAGGTGCCCTGGATGTTCTGCAGTACTGCTGTTCTACCCGCCTGGCTGTAGGCGTCCTTTTTGCTCATGACACTGACCGTATCGCTACGCCGAACTATATATATCTATATATAGGAGCGGCCTTGTTGTTCTCGGGCCCCATGGTCGGCTGGCAGCGGGGTGGTGCCCATTGGACGTAAGTCTAGTGAGCGGTGGCTGTCAAAGACCCGACGAAAGGCGAGCCGGGTTAGAGAGCTTTTGCGGTCCTAACTACTAAGCGGGATTTTTTTGACGAGATGACCATGGCTGAGCATGACGAGATTCTGAGTGACGCCGAACGCGAAGCCCTGGCCGTGGTGAGTGCGCCTGTGGCGCCAAGTCCGGTTGTGCTGGTTGTGGATGACAACCGGGTAAACAGTGAGGCGCTCAAGCTGTACCTGAAAAGCAGGGGCATCGAGAGCATGACGGCTGACGGAGCGCAGGAGGCAATGCTCAAGCTGCATTACGAACCGCGCATTGCCTTGATGATCACTGATTTGCGCATGCAGCCCAACGACGGCCTGGAGTTGATCCGGCAGATTCGTGAGTCGGAGCGGGCGGCGTTGTCGATCATCGTGGTGTCGGGCGACACCGATGTGAAGGAGGCGGTGGACGTGATGCACCTGGGGGTGGTGGATTTTCTGCTTAAGCCGGTAGATCTGGGGAAACTGCTGGGGTTGGTGAAGAAAGAATTGAAGATCGAGTAGTGCAGGACTGGTGCTGCTTTGCAGCCCTTTCGCGACACAAGGCCGCTCCTACAGAAGAATGCGATCCCCTGTAGGAGCGGCCTTGTGTCGCGAAAGGGCCGCAAAGCGGCCCCCTGCGGTTACAGCCCGTTACGCGCCTTGAACTCGCGACGACGACGGTGCAGCACCGGCTCGGTGTAGCCGTTCGGCTGCTTGGCACCTTCGATCACCAGCTCGATGGCCGCCTGGAACGCGACGTTGTCGTCGAAGTTCGGCGCCATCGGGCGGTACTGGGCGTCACCAGCGTTCTGCTTGTCGACCACCGCAGCCATGCGCTTGAGGCTTTCCAGCACCTGCTCCTGGCTGACCACGCCATGGCGCAGCCAGTTGGCCAGCAGCTGGGCCGAGATGCGCAGGGTCGCGCGGTCTTCCATCAGGCCGACATCGTTGATGTCCGGTACCTTCGAGCAACCCACACCTTGGTCGATCCAGCGCACGACATAGCCGAGGATGCCCTGGGCGTTGTTGTCCAGCTCGTTGCGGATCTCTTCAGCCGACCAATTGGTATCGGCCGCCAGCGGGATGGTCAGGATGTCATCGACCGAAGCCGGGGTGCGCGCGGCCAGCTCGCGCTGACGCGCCTGTACATCGACCTTGTGGTAGTGCAGGGCGTGCAGGGTGGCGGCGGTTGGCGACGGTACCCAGGCGGTGTTGGCGCCGGCCAGCGGGTGAGCGATCTTCTGCTCGAGCATGGCAGCCATCAGGTCAGGCATTGCCCACATGCCCTTACCGATCTGCGCACGGCCTTGCAGGCCGGTGGCAAGGCCCACGTCGACGTTGTTGTTCTCGTAGGCGCCGATCCACTTCTCGTTCTTCATGGCACCCTTGCGCACCACGGCGCCGGCTTCCATCGAAGTGTGGATTTCGTCACCGGTGCGGTCGAGGAAGCCGGTGTTGATGAACACCACGCGCTCGGCGGCCGCCTTGATGCAGGACTTCAGGTTGACCGTGGTACGGCGCTCCTCGTCCATGATGCCGACCTTGACGGTGTTGCGCTTCATGCCCAGCAGGTCTTCGACGCGGCTGAAGATCTCGGCGGCGAAGGCGACTTCTTCCGGGCCGTGCATCTTCGGCTTGACGATGTACACGCTGCCGCTGCGGGTGTTCTTGCGGCTGGTGTTGCCGTTGAGGTTGTGCAGGGCGATCAGGTTGGTGAACAGCCCGTCCTGGATACCTTCAGGGATTTCATTGCCCTGGCCATCGAGGATCGCCGGGTTGGTCATCAGGTGGCCGACGTTACGCACGAACAGCAGTGAACGGCCGTGCAGGGTTACGCTGCCACCGTTAGGGGCGGCGTACTCGCGATCCGGGTTCATGGTGCGGGTGAAGGTCTTGCCGCCTTTGCTCACGCTTTCGGCCAGGTCGCCTTTCATCAGGCCCAGCCAGTTGCGATAGACGATGACCTTGTCATCGGCGTCGACGGCGGCGACCGAGTCTTCGCAGTCCATGATGGTGGTCAGTGCCGATTCCATCAGGATGTCTTTGACGCCGGCGGCATCGGTACTACCGACTGGGGTGCTGGCGTCGACCTGGATTTCGAAGTGCAGGCCGTTGTGCTTGAGCAGCACGGCGGTCGGTGCCTTGGCGTCACCGTGGAAGCCGATCAGTTGGGCGTCGTCACGCAGGCCGCTGTTGCTGCCGCCTTTCAGGGCCACGACCAGTTTGCCGCCTTCGATGCGGTAGCCGGTGGAGTCAACGTGCGAGCCGGCCGCCAGTGGCGCGGCTTCGTCAAGGAAAGCACGGGCGAAAGCGATGACCTTGTCGCCACGCAGCTTGTTGTAGCCCTGGCCTTTCTCGGCGCCGCCTTCGTCACTGATGACGTCGGTGCCGTAGAGCGCGTCGTACAGCGAACCCCAACGGGCGTTGGCGGCGTTCAGGGCAAAGCGGGCGTTCATCACCGGAACCACCAGCTGCGGGCCGGCCATGTGGGCGATTTCTTCGTCCACGTTCTGGGTGGTGGCCTGGAAATCGTCAGCTTGTGGCAGCAGGTAGCCGATTTCCTGGAGGAATGCTTTGTAGGCTACGGCGTCGTGTGCCTGGCCTTTGCGTGCCTGGTGCCAGGCGTCGATCTTGGCTTGCAGCTCGTCGCGCTTGGCGAGCAGGGCTTTGTTCTTTGGAGCGAGGTCATTGATGATCTTCTCTGCACCGGCCCAGAACTGCTCGGCGACGATGCCGGTCCCCGGCATGGCTTCGTTGTTGACGAAGTCATACAGGACCTTGGCGACCTGAAGGCCACCGACTTGAACGTATCCAGTCATTGCTTGCCTCACTCTGCTCAGCTATTTCGCTCTTCTGTATTAAGCCTGTAGCGCTTCTCTAAACACGTTCCAGTGCTTGCCCTCGTCGGATGGCACGAGCGCGGCTGGGTGCGGCCTGCCAGACGGGCTGGTAGACAGTGTGCGTATTTTCACAGGCGCCTTGGCAGACATCCAAACGACGTTTTGTAGTCCGCGCCACGGGATACTACATGAAGCAGTAGGCGAGGCAAAATCAGACTAAAAGCGCCGTTATGCGACCAGTTGGTCGCGTATGGTCACGCTGGGAGAACGTATGTTCGCAAAAAACCGGTGGATTGTTCCAGATAAATCTTTAAACAGTACACGATTGTTTGCGCTGATTGCCCTGCGGCAGGTTGCCGCGCCTTGCCTATACTGAATCGATCCCCCGTATTTACGCCGCTTTGGGCGGCCTGACGCAGAGGAAGGGCCTGTGGATCATCTTGTACTCACCGTGATTGCCCCGGACAAAGCCGGCCAGGTCGAGCGCATTGCGCAGTGCATCGCCGACCATAATGGCAACTGGCTGGAGAGCCGCATGTCGCGGATGGCCGGGCAGTTTGCCGGGATCCTGCGGGTGGCGGTGCCGGCGGAAAACTACGACGAGCTGGTGAAATCGCTGCAGGCGCTGGGGCAATACGATATTCGCGTGCTGATCGCCGAGAGTGGCATAGAACCCTCGTGCACGTGGAAACCGATTGCCATGGAGCTCGTGGGCAATGACCGCCCAGGCATCGTGCGCGATATCACCCGCTTGTTGGCGGACCAAGGCGTAAACCTGGAGCGCTTCACCACTGAAGTGCGGCCGGCGCCGATGAGCAGTGAGCCGCTGTTCCATGCCGATGCGCTGCTGGCGCTGCCATTGACCTTGTCGCTGGATGACCTGCAACAGAAGCTCGAGAGCCTGGCGGATGACCTGATGGTGGAGTTGAAGTTACGACCGGAGGACTGAGCGGGTTATCCCGATTTCACGGGGAAGGCCCTGTGGATAAGCTGGGGGCGTAACGCGCCAGCCCAAGCGCGGCAAGCCTTTCCGAGGTCTGAGCAAAAAACGTACAGGAATCAGTCGCTTGTGCACAAAGCACGGGGACGAGGGTGTGGATAACCTTTGGAGATGTTGCTGCAGGCCACGAACGACGTGGCCTGCGCAATTTTGATCGTTTTTTGATCAGGCGCGCTTGCGCAGATTCAGCCAGGCATCGACGCTATAGATCGCCAAGCCCGCCCAAATAAAGATGAACGCCACCAAGCTGCTTGACGACAGTTGCTCATCGAACAGCAGTACCGCCTGCAGCAGCACCAAGGTCGGCGCCAGGTACTGCAGGAAGCCCAGGGTGGTGTAGGGCAGGTGCCGCGCCGCCGCGTTGAAGCACACCAGTGGCACCAGCGTCACCGGTCCCGCTGCCATCAGCCACAGTGCCTCACTGCTGGTGTAGAAGTCAGCGTGTGCGCTCATCGCTGTCGGATGCAGCAGCATCCAGCCCAGCGCCAGCGGTACCAACATCCAGGTTTCCACTACCAGGCCGGGCAGCGCCGCTACCGGTGCCTGCTTGCGAATCAGGCCGTAGAAGCCAAAGCTCAGCGCCAGCGCCAGCGACACCCATGGCAGGCTGCCCACTTGCCATACCTGCTGGGCAACGCCCACCGCGGCCATGGCCACTGCCAGCCATTGCAGGCGGCGTAAGCGCTCGCCGAGCAGCAGCATGCCCAGCAGCACATTGATCAAGGGGTTGATGTAGTAGCCCAGGCTGGCTTCGAGCATGCGGCCGTTGTTCACCGACCAGACATAGGTCAGCCAATTGGCGGCGATCAACGTACCGCTCAGCGCCAGAATTGCTAGCCGGCGTGGGTTTTCACGCAGCTCGCGCCACCAGCCGGGGTGTTTCCACACCAGCAGCAACAGTGAACCGAACAGGGCCGACCAGAGCACCCGGTGGACAATGATCTCCACCGCCGGAACGCTCTGGATAGCTTTGAAGTACAGCGGGAACAAGCCCCAGATGATGTAGGCACCAAGGCCCAGAAGGTACCCGCGGCGCGGGTTTGCAGCGTGCATGGAGAGTCCTTGCTCAATAAAGCGACGCCCATTGTAGACAGAGGCGCGCGTGCATCTAGAACAATTTCAGTGGTTGTTCATCCAGCGCTGCCAGTTGCTCGCGCAAGGCCAGGATCTGGTCACCCCAGTAACGCGGCTGGCCGAACCACGGGAAGCTCGGCGGGAACGCCGGGTCGTCCCAGCGCCGCGCCAGCCATGCGCTGTAGTGCAATTGGCGCAGGGCACGTAACGGTTCGATCAGGGCCAGCTCGCGCGGGTCGAAATCGTGGAACTCATTGTAGCCGTCGACCAACTCGGCCAGTTGACCCAAACGCTCCTCGCGGCTGCCGGCGAGCATCATCCACAGGTCCTGGACGGCCGGGCCCATGCGGCAGTCATCGAGGTCGACCACGTGATACACGTCGTCGCGATGCATCAGGTTGCCGGGGTGCAGGTCGCCATGCAGGCGGATGACCTGATGTGACGTGCGGGCGTAGGCATCCTCGACCCGCTTGAGCAGGTCGCGGGCCACGGACTCGAAGGCGGGTAGCAGATCCTTGGGCACGAAACCGCCATCAAGCAGGGTGTTCAGCGAGGCGTGGCCGAAGTTGTCCACAGCCAGCGCTTCGCGGTGTTCGAACGGGCGCGTAGCGCCCACGGCGTGCAGGCGGCCGAGCAACTGGCCGAGGCGATAGAGCTGGTCGAGGTTGCCGGGCTCTGGTGCATGGCCGCCACGGCGCGGGAACAGCGTGAAGCGGAAACCCTTGTGCTCGAACAGGGTCTGGCCGCCTTGTTGCAGCGGTGCGACCACAGGCACTTCACAGTCGGCGAGTTCGGCGGTGAACTGGTGTTCTTCGAGAATCGCCGCATCGCTCCAGCGGCCAGGGCGGTAGAACTTGGCGATCAGCGGTTGCGAATCTTCGATGCCCACCTGATAGACGCGGTTCTCGTAGCTGTTCAGCGCCAGTACCCGGGCATCGCTGAGAAAGCCCAGGCTTTCCACGGCGTCAAGGACCAGGTCGGGGGTGAGGGTGTCGAAGGGGTGGGACATGGGGGCTCCGGGGTGGGCGACATGTCGGCATGGTAGCGCATTCCAGCGGTTACACCGGAACCCCCAGCAATACATAGGAAGGATGGAACTGCACCTTCACCTTGCTACCTTCCTTGACTGACTGCTCGACCAGCCAACCCGCTTCGGCAAAGGCACATAGCGTCTGCCCGTTGCCCAGCGCCAGCCGCACCTCGTTGTCGCCCTGCGAGTCTGCCAGCACCTCTTCAACGGTGGCGTTCAGCACATTGCTGCCTGCCTCGGCTTCATCACTGGCCGCCAGCAACTGCACCCACCCGGCCTTGAGCAGCGCCACCACCATGGTCCCCAGCGTCAGCTCCAGCCGCGCCGTGCTGTCATGGGTAATCAAGGCGTCGATCTCCAGCCCGCCGCCCAGCGCCAGGCTGACCCGGTCGTGCCGGCCCTCCCTGCGCAACCCGCTGACCTGGCCCTGCAACTGATTGCGCGCACTGGTGCGCAGCATCAGGCGGCCCAGCAGGTCGAGGTCGCTGGACTCTTCCGCTGCTTCCAGAATCTGTGCCTGCAGTGCCTGCACTTTCTGGTACAGGCGCAGCACCCGCTCACCTTCTGGCGAAAGCCTTGCGCCACCACCACCGCGTCCGCCCGTGCTGCGCTCGACCAGCGGTTGGCTGGCCAGGTTGTTGAGTTCATCGATCGCATCCCAGGCCGCCTTGTAGCTGATGCCGGCAGCCTTGGCCGCGCGGGTGATCGAGCCTTGATCGGCTATGTGCTGGAGCAGGGCGATGCGCTGCGGGCGGCGGGCGATGTGCTGGGTGAGGAGGGTGGGCAGGGACATGGTGGCGCCTTTTTGTAACTGACCCGTCAAGCTTGCCCCGGTTTTGCCGTACGTGCCAGGCAATACACATCGATCCTGCGTGCACCGGCCTGACGCAACAGTTGCGCAATAGCCTGCGCGGTAGTGCCAGTGGTCAGCACGTCATCGATCACGGCGACATGCCTGCCCTTGAGCGATGCCTGGTCGGCCAGCGCGAACGCCCGGCGCAGATTGTGGCGGCGGGCCCGTGCATCCAGGTGCTGCTGTGCAGGTGTCTCACGGGTGCGCAGCAGCAACCGCTCTTCGCATTTGATGAGCAGCGCTTTCGACAGCCACCGCCCAAGCATGGCGGCCTGATTGAAGCCTCGCTCGCGCAGCCGGCGCCGGGCCAGCGGTACCGGCAGCAACAAATCTGGCCTGGGCATGCCCTCCTGATAGCGATGGTGCAAGTTGAGGCCCAGCAATTCGGCCATCAAGCGGCCTAGCGGCCATTGATTGTTGTGCTTGAAGCGGCTGATCAGCGTGTCCAGTGGGAACCCATAATGCCAGGGTGCTACGACCTGATCGTAGGCCGGCGGACGTCGGCTGCACTGGGCGCAGATCAGGCCGGCCATCGGCAAGGGCAGCGCGCACCGCAGACAATATTCATCCAGCCAGGGAAGCGCTTGCTCGCAGGCGATACACAACGGGTACCGCTGTTCAGCAAGTGCGCTGCATAACGAGCAGGAGTGGTTAATATTCGTACAGTTGTAAACCAGTGCTTTTAACCAAGGTTGACAGTTCATAGGCCTTCCATGAGTATGCGAGCTATCCGTGATGCGCTGGCGGGCACTTGTGCCTCGGCGCCAGCTACAGCCTAAACAAGGAAACGCCGATGAGCGCCAGCACAACTGCAACAACACGTCACGACTGGTCCCTGCCTGAGGTCAAGGCACTGTTCCAGCAGCCCTTCAATGACCTGTTGTTCCAGGCGCAGACCGTGCACCGCGCGCATTTCGACCCGAACCGCGTACAGGTTTCGACGCTGCTGTCGATCAAGACCGGCGCCTGCCCGGAAGATTGCAAATATTGTCCGCAGTCCGGCCACTACAACACCGGGCTGGAAAAGCAGAAGCTGATGGAAGTTCAGAAGGTGCTCGAGGAAGCCGCGCGCGCCAAAGCCATCGGCTCCACCCGCTTCTGCATGGGGGCGGCCTGGAAGCACCCATCGGCCAAAGACATGCCCTACGTGCTGGAGATGGTCAAAGGGGTCAAGGCCATGGGCCTGGAAACCTGTATGACCCTCGGCAAGCTCGATCAGGAGCAGACCGCAGCCCTGGCCCAGGCTGGGCTGGACTACTACAACCACAACCTCGACACCTCGCCGGAGTTTTACGGCAGCATCATCACCACCCGTACCTACAGCGAGCGCCTGCAGACCTTGGCCTACGTGCGCGATGCCGGGATGAAGATCTGCTCCGGTGGCATTCTGGGCATGGGCGAGTCGCTGGACGACCGCGCAGGCCTGCTGATCCAGCTGGCCAACCTGCCCGAGCACCCGGAGTCGGTGCCGATCAACATGCTGGTGAAGGTTGCCGGCACGCCGCTGGCCGAGGAAGAGGACGTCGACCCGTTCGACTTCATCCGCATGCTGGCGGTCGCCCGCATCCTCATGCCGAAGTCGCACGTGCGCCTGTCCGCCGGCCGTGAGCAGATGAACGAGCAGATGCAGGCATTGGCCTTCATGGCCGGGGCCAACTCGATCTTCTACGGCGAGAAACTGCTGACCACCGCCAACCCGCAGGCCGATAAGGACATGCAGCTGTTCGCCCGCCTGGGTATCCAGCCCGAAGCGCGCGAAGAGCATGCTGACGAAGTGCACCAGGCGGCTATCGAACAAGCCCTGGTCGAGCAACGCAGCAGCGAGCTGTTCTACGACGCCGCGTCTGCCTGAGATGGCCTTCGACCTGGCGGCGCGCCTGGCCGAACGGCGCGCCGCAGACCTGTATCGGCAGCGGCCATTGCTTGAAAGCCCGCAAGGGCCTGACGTCGTGGTCGACGGCCAGCGTCTGCTGGCCTTCTGCAGCAATGACTACCTGGGGCTGGCCAACCACCCTGAGGTAATTGCCGCCTGGCAGGCTGGCGCTGAGCGCTGGGGTGTCGGTGGTGGTGCCTCGCACCTGGTGATCGGCCACAGCGCGCCGCACCATGCAGTCGAAGAGGCGCTGGCCGACCTGACCGGTCGCCCGCGGGCACTGCTGTTTTCCACAGGTTACATGGCCAACCTTGGCGCCATTACCGCGTTGGTGGGGCAGGGCGACACCGTGCTGCAGGACCGCCTGAACCACGCCTCGCTGCTCGACGGCGGGTTGCTCAGCGGGGCCCGTTTCAGCCGCTATTTGCACAACGACCCGGACAGCCTCGCCAACCGCCTGGGCAAGGCCACCGGCAACACCTTGGTGGTCAGCGACGGCGTGTTCAGTATGGACGGCGACCTTGCCGATCTGCCTGCGCTGGCCGATGTGGCTCGTGCCCGCGGCGCCTGGCTGATGGTCGACGACGCCCATGGCCTGGGCACGCTGGGTGCGCAGGGCGGCGGCATCGTCGAGCACTTCGGCCTGGGTGTCGAGGATGTACCGGTACTGGTCGGCACGTTGGGCAAGGCCTGTGGTACCGCAGGTGCCTTTGTTGCCGGCAGCGAGGAACTGATCGAAGCACTGGTGCAATTTGCCCGACCCTACATCTACACCACCAGCCAGCCGCCGGCGCTGGCCTGTGCCACGCTCAAGAGCCTGGAACTGTTGCGCCGCGAAACCTGGCGTCGCGAGCACCTGGCCGCATTGATTCGCCAGTTCCGTGAGGGTGCCGAGCAAATCGGTCTGCAGCTGATGGACAGCCCGACGCCGATCCAGCCGATCCTGATCGGCGACAGTGCCCAAGCCCTCAAGCTGTCGGGCATGCTGCGTGACCGCGGCCTGCTGGTAACCGCTATCCGCCCACCCACCGTGCCCGCCGGCAGTGCCCGCCTGCGGGTCACCCTGAGCGCGGCGCACAGCGAGGCGCAGGTGCAGCTATTGTTGAATGCATTGGCCGAGTGTTATCCACAACTGGAGGCCGCCGATGCGTAACCGTTTGATTCTTCTTCCCGGCTGGGGGCTTGGCACCGCCGCCCTCGAGCCGCTCGCTGCCAGCCTGCGGGCTCAGGATGCACGTCTGCAGGTTGAACTGATGCCATTGCCAGAGCTGGCCGATGCCGATGTGCACGCCTGGGTGGACTACCTTGACCGCAAATTGCCCAGCGATACCTGGCTGGGTGGCTGGTCGCTGGGCGGCATGCTCGCCAGCGAACTGGCGCGCAGGCGTGGCGACCACTGCTGCGGCCTGCTGACGTTGGGCAGCAACCCCAGTTTCGTCGTCCGTACCGACTGGCCTCACGGCATGGCCGAAGACACCTTCGGCACCTTTCTCGACGGTTGCCGCAGCCATACCTCGGTGACCCTCAAGCGCTTCCGCACGCTGTGCAGCGACGGTGCCCTGCAACCTCGCACACTGCTGCGCCAGCTGGGTGTCGGTGTGCCGGACACTGACCCGCTGTACCTGGCCACCGGCCTTGAGGTGCTGGCCAGGCTCGATACCCGTGAGGCCCTGCAGGCTTTTGCCGGCCCGCAGTTGCATCTTTTCGCAGGTAGCGATGCGCTGGTTCCGGCAGAGGCGGCCAAGGCGCTGAGCGAGCTGCTGCCCGACGTGGAGGTCGGCTTGGTCGAAGACAGTTCCCACGCCTTCCTGCTGGAGTACCCGCAGGAACTGGCGGCGGGCATTAAAAGTTTCCTGCATGAGAGTGGCGATGACTGACCTTTCCCGTCCAACCCTGCCCGGCGCATTGCCGGACAAGCGCCAGGTGGCTGCCTCGTTCTCCCGTGCGGCGGCCAGCTACGACAGCGTCGCGGCGCTGCAGCGTGCGGTGGGCGTGAGCCTGCTGGATCAGCTACCCGATGACCTGGCCCCGACGCGCTGGCTGGACCTGGGCAGTGGCACTGGGCATTTCAGCCGTGTGCTAAGCGAGCGTTTCGCACAGGCAACCGGGGTTGCCGTGGATATTGCCGAAGGCATGCTGTGCCACGCACGTGGCGAACAGGGTGGGGCGCAGTATCACGTGGCTGGCGATGCCGAGCGCCTGCCACTGCGTGATGCCTGTGTCGACCTGGTGTTCACCAGCCTTGCGGTGCAGTGGTGCGGTCAGTTCGCCAGTGTGCTGGATGAAGCCCGGCGAGTGCTGCGCCCAGGCGGCGTGCTGGCCTTCAGCAGCCTATGTGTCGGTACCCTTGATGAGCTGCGCGCCAGCTGGCAGGCGGTTGACGGCATGGTGCATGTCAACCGCTTCCGCAGGTTTGATGACTACCAGCGCCTGTGCGCTGCCAGTGGCTTCGCACAGGTCAGCCTGCAGCGTCAGGCCCATGTGCTGCATTACCCAGATGTACGCAGCCTGACCCATGAACTCAAGGCCCTTGGTGCGCACAATCTCAACCCCGGGCGCCCCTCAGGCCTGACCGGTCGAGCGCGCATGCAAGGCCTGTTGCAGGCCTACGAAGCATTTCGCCAGCCCCAGGGGCTGCCTGCCACCTATCAGGTGGTCTATGGTGTGTTGCGCAAGCCACAGGCATAAGAGGAGCGACATGAGCCAGGCCTATTTCATCGCCGGCACCGACACTGATGTCGGCAAGACCACCATCGCCGCCGGGCTGCTGCATGCTGCACGGTTGCAGGGGTTGAGTACCTTGGGCGCAAAGCCGGTCGCTTCGGGTTGCACCATGACGCCCAAAGGCCTGCGCAACAGTGACGCTCAGGCGTTGATCGACGAAAGCTCGATCAAGCTCGCCTATGAAGAAGTCAACCCGTTTGCTTTCGAACCGGCGATTGCGCCGCATGTGGCGGCCCGGGAAGCGGGTGTTGCGCTGGAAGTCACAGTGTTGTCAAAGACCATGCGCCATGTGCTGGAGCAGGAAGCAGACTTCACGCTGATCGAAGGGGCGGGCGGTTGGCGCGTGCCATTGTCCAACCATGCCAACCTCTCTGACCTGGCGATCGCCCTCAAACTGCCGGTGATTCTGGTGGTTGGGGTGCGCCTGGGCTGCATCAACCATGCACTGCTCAGCGCCGAGGCAATTGCCCGCGACGGGCTGCAGCTGGCAGGCTGGGTGGCGAATATCATCGAACCGCGGACGTCGCGGCTGGAAGAAAACCTGGCCAGCCTGGCGGAGCGTCTACCTGCCCCGTGCCTGGGGCGAGTGCCGAAGCTCAAGCAGGCGACAGCGGATGCGGTGGCGGAGCACTTGCATCTCGATCTACTGGATTGAGCATTGGCAGGTATGCCCGTGGCCTTTCAAGTAGCACTGGGCCATTAGCGATTTAAACGGGCCTTTTCGTGCCCGGCCTGCTTTAATTGGGCCTGTTCATATCCAGCGTCATTGGAGTTCTGACATGGAAATCACCGGCAGCACCGCGTACTACGCGGGCCTCAACGCTATCTACAACGGCCAGAACCGTGTTGACCAGGCCGCAGGCCAAATCGCCAACGCTTCGGTCGAGCGCGCCGCCACCAGCCAGTCCAGCGACTTCCAGGCCGAGCGCCTGCGCGGGGTCGACCGCAGCCAGCAAATGGACCTGGCAACCAGCACCGTGCAATTGGCCTTGGGCAAGACCGAGGTCGAACTGGGTGCAAAGGTGGCCAAGGCGTCCGACGAAATGCTCGGGCGGTTCATCGACACCTACGCCTGATCGGCCATTTTTTCCAAGTTATACACAGCCCCTGTGGGAGCGGGCGTGCCCGCGAATGCGTCAGATCAGGCAGCTCTGTTGTCTGCCCTGGCCCTTTCGCGGGCATGCCCGCTCCCACAGGGGCATTGTTTTTTCTGGGGCTGGCATAAACGCCATCTTTCGCGGCGTAAATGGCACTATAGTCCCTTCTTGACATCGGGCGGTCCTAAACGTAAGTTTCAAACAACTGTTTGACCCAAAGCCGACAAGAGCTGGTTGGCCTCAGCGGTCCCCTACCGAACTCATCACAGAGGTTCATCGCAATGCCTGATTACAAAGCCCCCTTGCGTGATATTCGTTTCGTCCGCGACGAGCTGCTCGGCTACGAGGCGCACTATCAGAGCCTGCCGGGTTGCCAGGACGCCACACCCGACATGGTCGACGCGATCCTGGAAGAGGGCGCGAAATTCTGTGAGCAGGTGCTGTCGCCGCTGAACCGTGTTGGCGACCAGGAAGGCTGTACCTGGAGCGAGTCGGGCGTGAAGACCCCGACCGGCTTCAAGGCGGCGTATGAGCAGTTCGTGGAAGGCGGCTGGCCGAGCCTGGCGCACGACGTCGAACACGGCGGCCAGGGCTTGCCAGAGTCGCTGGGCCTGGCCCTGAGCGAAATGGTCGGCGGTTCGAACTGGTCGTGGGGTATGTACCCAGGCCTGTCCCATGGCGCGATGAACACCATCTCCGCGCACGGTACCGCCGAGCAGCAGCATACCTACCTGACCAAGCTCGTGTCCGGCGAGTGGACCGGCACCATGTGCCTGACCGAGCCACACTGCGGTACCGACCTGGGCATGCTGCGCACCAAAGCCGAGCCACAGGCTGACGGCAGCTACAAAGTATCCGGCACCAAGATCTTCATCTCGGCCGGTGAACACGACATGGCCGACAACATCGTCCACATCGTGCTGGCTCGCCTGCCGGACGCTCCGGCGGGCACCAAAGGCATCTCGCTGTTCATCGTGCCGAAGTTCCTGCCCAACGCCGAAGGCGGCGTGGGTGAGCGCAACGGCGTGAGCTGTGGCTCGATCGAACACAAGATGGGCATCCACGGCAACGCCACCTGCGTGATGAACTTCGACGCTGCCACCGGCTACCTGATCGGCCCGGCCAACAAAGGCCTGAACTGCATGTTCACCTTCATGAACACCGCTCGTCTGGGTACCGCGCTGCAAGGCCTGGCCCACGCCGAGGTTGCGTTCCAGGGCGGCCTGAAATACGCCCGTGAGCGCCTGCAGATGCGTTCCTTGACCGGTCCGAAAGCACCCGACAAAGCCGCTGACCCGATCATCGTCCACCCGGACGTGCGTCGCATGCTGCTGACCATGAAGGCTTTCGCCGAAGGCAACCGTGCGATGGTGTACTTCACTGCCAAGCAGGTGGACATCGTCAAGTACAGCCAAGACGAGGAAGAGCGCAAGAAGGCCGACGCCCTGCTGGCGTTCCTGACCCCGATCGCCAAGGCGTTCATGACCGAAGTCGGCTTCGAAGCTGCCAACCACGGTGTGCAGATCTACGGCGGCCACGGCTTCATCGCCGAGTGGGGCATGGAGCAGAACGTGCGCGACAGCCGCATCTCCATGCTGTACGAAGGCACCACCGGCATCCAGGCCCTCGACCTGCTCGGTCGCAAGGTACTGATGACCCAAGGCGAAGCGCTCAAGGGCTTCACCAAGATCGTGCACAAGTTCTGCCAGGCGCAGGAAGGCAATGACGCGGTCAAGGAATTCGTCGCGCCACTGGCCGCGATCAACAAGGAATGGGGCGAGCTGACCATGAAAGTGGGCATGGCCGCGATGAAGGACCGCGAGGAAGTCGGCGCGGCGTCGGTGGATTACCTGATGTACTCCGGCTACGCGTGCCTGGCCTACTTCTGGGCTGACATCGCCCGCCTGGCTGCAGAAAAACTGGCCGCCGGCACCAGCGAAGAAGCCTTCTACACCGCCAAGCTGCAGACTGCGCGCTTCTACTTCCAGCGCATCCTGCCGCGTACACGCACTCACGTGGCCACCATGCTGTCGGGTGCCAACAACCTGATGGACATGAAGGAAGAAGATTTCTCGCTGGGTTACTAAGCCCTGGTGAAGTACTGATAAAAGCCGCTCCTTGGTGAGCGGCTTTTTTTTGCCTTGTTTTTTATCTGTTCTGTCCAGTTTTCCTGCTTTTATTTCTTAATAAGAATAGCTGTCGCAGCGCAACTTTCGTGCACGTGCGGCTCTTATTTTTCACTCATTTTAAATTTGCTATTTCTTCAAGGCTCTCCAACTTCCTCACTGCCTTAAAATATGAATTAGCAAATATATTGCCAGGTTTGACTGCGCGCCATTTTGGCGTCGAGTTCCCCAGGCTGTGGGCTTTTCATGGGGGATGTCACCCAATGTTGGGTGCGATCCCTCACCCAAAGTGAGGAAGTTTTGTGATCAGTATTTATCGGTATGGCTGTGTAAATAAACCGGTATAAAAACCGTGTAATATTTCCATCCGAAATACTTTGTTACAGCTATGGTGGCATTAAGCGCACTTAGTTGCGTGAACGATCAGCCTGAAAAACCTGAGCCGTCGGGAAGTCCATCATGGTCGACTATCTGAGTAACTTGCGAACCCCTCGTCTGGCCTGTGCGTTAGCGATGACACTCGCCGCCGGTCTTACTTTCACCAGCGTTCGGGCAGCGGACCCGGTCGGGACTACCCCGGTCGTGCCGGATGTGCCCAGCCTCCAGTCACTGCGTGGCATGACGCCGCCGGACCCCTCCGGTACCGAAGGTGGCCGCAAGGTCGACCTGATGTCCGATTACGTGATCAACCGCGGGGCAGTGGTGCTTCTGGGCAAGGCCCTGTTCTGGGACATGGCGATCGGCAGTGACGGTGCCACCGCCTGCGCTTCCTGCCACTACCACGCAGGTGTCGATCACCGGGTCACCAACCAGATCAACCCCGGCCAGGCCAATACCAATGCCAACGTGGCGTCGATCTTCAACAAGCCGTTCACGGCTGGCGACATTCCCGGTGATGTGCCGAGCTACACCACGCGCTCCGGCGGTAAGGGCGGCCCGAACTACACGTTGAAAAAAGGCGACTTCCCGACGCACGTGCTGGCCAACCCTCTGGACCGCAACTCGGCGATCGTCTATTCGAGCGATGACGTCATCGGTTCGCAAGGTGTGTTCGACGCCAACTTCGTCAAACCTCGTCAGTCGCGCTTCGACAAATGCACTCAGCAACCGGACGGCGTTTTCCAGGTAGGTGGCATCAACGTACGCCGCGCTACCGGGCGCAATGCGCCGTCGGTGATCAACGCGGCGTTCAACGTACGCAACTTCTGGGATGGTCGGGCCAACAACGTGTTCAACGGCTTGTCCCCATTCGGTAATCGCGACCCTGACGCAGGGATCTTCGTGACCAAGGACGCCAGTGGCGTGGCGGTCAAGGTACGCCTGGCCCTCAAGGATGCCTCGGCGGCCTCGCAAGCGGTCGGGCCTCCTGGCAGCGCGGTTGAAATGTCCTGTGGTGGGCGCACCTTCGCCGACATCGGCCGGCGCATGCTCGACAGCATGATGCTCAAGGGGCAGAAGATCTCGCCCACCGATTCGGTGCTCGGCCCTGTCTCCAGCGCCCGCCGACCGACCTATCGAGAACTGATCAGGAACGCCTTCCAGCCACGCCTGTGGAATGCCACGCAACAAGTCTTGCTGGGCGGCGAGCCCTACTCCCAGATGGAGGCGAACTTCCCGCTGTTCTTCGGGCTGGCGATCCAGATGTACGAGGCCACGCTGATCTCCGACCAGGCGCCGCTGGATGCCTATCTGCAGGGCGATCACACCGCCATGAACGCTCAGCAGGTGCAAGGCATGGAGCTGTTCCTGGGCAAGGGCAAGTGTGTCGCCTGCCATGGGGGGGCAGAGCTGACCAACGCGGGCAGCCGGCTGCTGTTCCAGCCGCGTGAGCGCATCGAGCGTATGGTCATGGCCGATGGCCTGACCACGCTCTACGACAACGGCTTCTACAATACCGGTGTGCGCCCGACCGCCGAAGACTTGGCGCTGGGGGGGGCGGACGCCTGGGGCAATCCGCTGTCCTTCACCCGCGAGTACAACACCCAGCTGCAAGGCGGGAATATCCCTGATCCACTGGATGTCGACGTGTGTACCTTCGAGGCACCGCTGAGTGCAGCAGTACCCTGTGACCCGACCCTCAAGCCCAGTGTCGGTTTCCGCGACTCGGTGGATGGTGCTTTCAAAACCCCGACCCTGCGCAACATCGCCTTGACCGGCCCGTACTTCCACAATGGCAGCCGGGCAACCCTGCAACAGGTGATGGAGTTCTACAACCGCGGCGGCGACCGGCGTGGCGAAGACGCCAGCAACACCAGCGGCTTCGAACACCCGGCCGTCAATCAGCACAACGGTTCCAACCTCGACCCGGACATGACCACGCTGAACCTGACCCCGGATGAAGTGGATGCACTGGTCAAGTTCATGGAAGTCGGCTTGACCGACCCGCGCGTCGCCTGGGAACGGGCACCGTTCGACCACCCGTCACTGATCCTGCCGCAGGGTGAGAAGGGCGATGAGAACTCGGTCGGGCAAAAACCGGCCAGCGCAAGCACCTCTCGGCAAGCGCAGGATGCGGAGTTCCAGCTCAATGCCGTCGGTGCCTCAGGCCGCTCCACTGCCCAGGGGCCACTGCTGCCATTCAACAACGACCTGTAATGCTCCCCAGGCAAGCGCGGCTCCCACAGGGACCGCGCCTGCTTGCAGTCCAGTTGCAAGAAAAGCTCAAGCCCTCCACCCCCGCTGCCGTTAACCCACCGGTGTACTCATCTATTCACGTGTGCTGCCGATGAAGTAAAGGCACAATGCTATTATTGATCTGCCGGGTCGGAGATTGCCCTTGTTTCGTCTAAATGCTGTTCGCGCGAGCCATTTCCTGCCTTCGCTAATTCTGTTGCTGGCTGGGCTTGCGGCGGCTTATGTGAGAGACCTCAGCGTCTTCTTCACATCACTGTTCAACGTCCTTCCCACCTTGGTGCTGCTGCTGGGTGGCGCTTACTGCGCCGTCTATCGCCGCCAGCGTGAGCTGTTCCTGATGGTCACGGTGTACATCGCGTATTTCCTGCTCGACACCCAGACCGACTACTACCGTGACAACGGCCGTGTGCGCGAGGACGCGGCGGTGATCTTCCACCTGGTGTGCCTGTTGCTGCCGGCCCTGTACGGCCTGTTCGGCGCCTGGCAGGAACGCACGCACCTGGCCCAGGACCTGCTGGCCCGCTTTGCCGTGCTGTTCGCCGTCGGCAGTGTGGCGGTGGCACTGGAACAAAGCTTCCCCGAGGCGCTGCTGGGCTGGCTGGCGGAAATCCGCTGGCCATCGCTGCATGGCCAGTGGATGAGCCTGATCCAGATGGTCTACCCGGTGTTCTTCGTGGTGTTCGCCCTGCTGGTGGTGCAATACCTGCGCGAGCCCCGGCCTTTGCATGCGGCGCAGCTGATCGGGCTGGTCGGCATCTTCTGGATGCTGCCCAAGACCTTCATCCTGCCCTTCACCCTGAACATCATGTGCAGCCAGGTGATGTTGATGATTGCCGCAGCGGTATCGCATGAGGCCTACCAGATGGCCTTCCGTGACGAACTGACCGGGTTGCCCGGGCGCCGTGCGTTGAACGAGCGCATGCAGCGCCTGGGCCGCAACTACGTGATCGCCATGACTGACGTCGACCACTTCAAGAAATTCAACGACACCCACGGTCACGATGTCGGTGACCAGGTGCTGCGCCTGGTCGCCAGCCGCTTGTCCAAGGTCAGCGGCGGTGGCCGAGCCTATCGCTACGGTGGCGAGGAGTTCGCCCTGGTGTTCGCCGGCAAGACCGCCGAAGAGTGCGTGCCACATGTGGAAGCGGTGCGCGAGATGATCGCCAACTACACCATGTACCTGCGTGACCAGAACAGCCGCCCGCAAGATGATTCTGCCGGGCGTCAGCGCCGCAGTGGCGGCGCCAGCGGTACGGTATCGGTGACTATCAGCATCGGCGTGGCCGAGCGCCAGGTCGACCATCGCAACCCGGAAGAAGTGCTCAAGTCCGCCGACCAGGCGCTTTATAGCGCCAAGGGTGCCGGGCGTAACTGTGTCATGGTCTATGGTCAACAATCCCAGCGCGGGGCGGTGCGGATGGCGTGACCGGAATAGACTATATGGTCGCGTGATGACCCTATGTCTCGCAAAAGTTGTTCGGTTACACTGGATTCAACCCCGGGTTGCTTTTTTTACCAACCCCGTGCTGCGGTCCGTGTGGCCGCCCCGACCCGACCAGCGAGAGGTTGTCATGGCTGACTATAAAGCGCCCCTGCGCGACATGCGCTTCGTACTGAATGAAGTCTTCAACGTAGCCGAGCTGTGGGCGCAATTGCCCGAACTGGCCGAGGCGGTCGACGCGGATACCGCCATGGCTGTGCTCGAAGAAGCCGGCAAGGTCACCAGCAAAAGCATCGCCCCGCTCAGCCGCGCCGCCGACGAAGAAGGCTGCCACTGGGACAACGGTGCCGTGCGCACGCCAGCCGGTTTCATCGAGGCCTACAACACTTACGCCGAAGGCGGTTGGGTGGGGGTGGGCGGCGACCCGCAGTTCGGTGGCATGGGCATGCCCAAGGCGATCTCGGCCCAGGTCGAGGAAATGGTCAACGCCTCGAGCCTGGCGTTCGGCCTGTACCCGATGCTGACCGCCGGCGCCTGCCTTTCGATCAACGCCCATGCCAGTGAAGCGCTCAAAGAAAAGTACCTGCCGAACATGTATGCCGGCGTCTGGGCCGGCTCCATGTGCCTGACCGAACCGCACGCGGGTACCGACCTGGGCATCATCCGCACCAAGGCCGAGCCCCAGGCCGATGGCAGCTACAAGGTCAGCGGCACCAAGATCTTCATCACCGGCGGCGAGCATGACCTGACCGAGAACATCATCCACCTGGTGCTGGCCAAGCTGCCAGACGCACCGGCGGGGCCCAAAGGCATCTCGCTGTTCCTGGTGCCGAAGTTCATGGTCAATGCAGACGGCAGCCTCGGCGCCCGCAACCCCGCTACTTGTGGTTCGATCGAGCACAAGATGGGTATCCAGGGGTCGGCTACCTGCGTGATGAACTTCGACGAGGCGGTCGGCTACATCGTCGGCGAGCCTAACAAGGGCCTGGCGGCCATGTTCACCATGATGAACTACGAACGCCTGGGCGTGGGCATCCAGGGCCTGGCCTCGGCCGAGCGTTCCTACCAGAATGCTGTGGAATACGCCCGAGATCGCCTGCAGAGCCGCGCGCCGACCGGGCCACAGGCCAAGGACAAGGCCGCCGACCCGATCATCGTCCACCCGGATGTGCGGCGCATGCTGCTGACCATGAAGGCGCTGATCGAAGGCGGTCGTGCTTTCTCTACCTACGTGGCGATGCAACTCGACAGCGCCAAGTACAGCGAAGACCCGGCCACGCGCAAACGCAGTGAAGAGCTGGTGGCGTTGTTGACCCCGGTGGCCAAGGCCTTCCTCACCGACCTTGGCTTGGAGTGCACGGTACATGGCCAGCAGGTATTCGGTGGCCATGGCTACATTCGCGAGTGGGGCCAGGAGCAGCTGGTGCGCGATGTGCGTATCACCCAGATCTACGAAGGCACCAACGGTATCCAGGCGCTGGACCTGATGGGGCGCAAGGTGGTGGCCAGTGGTGGTGCGTACTACAGGCTGTTCTCTGACGAGATTCGCCAGTTCATCGCCAGCGCGGGCGGCGAACTGGATGAGTTTTCCAAGCCGCTGGGCGCCTACCTGGATCAGCTCGACGGGCTGACCGAGTGGGTGCTGGAGCAGGCCAAGGGCAATCCGAATGAAATTGGTGCTGCGTCGGTCGAGTACCTGCATGCCTTTGGCTATGTGGCCTATGCCTACATGTGGGCATTGATGGCGCGGGCGGCCAAGGCAGGCGAGGGCGACGAGGCGTTCTATTCGGCCAAGCTGGGCACGGCGCGGTTCTACTTCGCGCGCTTGCTGCCGCGAGTGAACTCGCTGGTAGCCTCGGTGAAAGCGGGCAGTGAGTCGTTGTACCAGCTGGACGCCGAACAGTTCTGATCGGTGAAAGTGTTTCGAATGACTACTTCTTGTAAGCCTTTTCCTACATGACGTGGTGACTTTTCGCCACTGGTGTCAGATTGGATCCACGGTTAATCTTTCTACATGGACGTTGCGCAGGAAGCGCTAAGGACAGAACAGGGACAACGAAGGATTTCCTGCCAGGATGGTGGGGCGATAGGGATGTCACAGGGAAACAGTCTAGAGAACCCCGCTTCGGCGGGGTTTTCTTTGTCTGCGTTTTTTCAGCCATGCACATCCAGCGGCGCAGCACCCAGCAGCCGGGTGTCGGTCTCTTCCTCCAATAATGTGCGCAGCAGCTCCACCGAAGCCTGCTGGCGCTGGGCATCACGGAACACCAGGCCAACCTTCAGCGGTACCCGCGGCTCACTCAACGGTTTCCACAGCAAACCCTGGTCGCCCTCGGCAGCATCCTTGGCCCGCCCTGGCAGGATGGTCGCCAGCGCAGTGTGCGCCAGGCTGTCGAGAATCCCCGCCATGTTGTTCATCTCGGCTTGCACTTGTGGTCTACGGCCTTGGGCGGCGAGCTGTTCCTTCCAGATCTGGCGGATCTGGAATTCCTCACCGAGCATCAACATGGGCAGTTCGGCGGCCTGCTTGATCGAGACTTTCTTGAAGTCCTTCAATGGGTGGGTATCCGGGATGACAACCTGCAACTCGTCCTCGTACAGCAGTGAGCCGTGTAGCCCTGGCTGGCGCGGTGGCAGGTAGCTGATGCCGATGTCCAGGTTGCCATTGAGCAGCCGCCGCTCGATCTCCAACCCCGACAATTCGTAGATCTGCACCACGAGATGTGGCTGAGCCTTGCGCACACGCTCCAGCAACTGCGGCACGAGGCTTGGCCGCACGGTCTGCAGTACACCAATGGCCAGCGTTCGCAGTGACTGGCCTTTGAAGTTGCGCATGGCTTCATGGGCCCGTTGCAGGCCATCGAGCAACGGCAAGGCATGGTTGTAGAGGGTGTGCGCAGCCAGTGTCGGCAGCAGGCGCTTGTTGCTGCGCTCGAACAGGCTCAGGTCGAGGCTGTGCTCAAGCTGGCGAATCTGTTGAGACAGCGCCGGTTGCGACAGTGACAGGCGTTCGGCGGCGCGGCCGACATGGCCTTCTTCATACACCGCGACGAAATAACGCAGTTGGCGGAAATCCATAAGTAATGCTTATCAAAAAAGCTGAAAAAACGAAATGGCCGCAAAGGCTGCCGACGCCTAGTCTATCGCCGTATTCCAACGGGTTACAGCGATCAATCAGCTCATTGTTACCGCGTTTGAAAAACACTTTTGATAGGAAAGGCAAAATTATCCAGCGCCGGCACCAAGACCGGACCCCTGGCTGCCCTTTACCGTGATTGGTTGGAGCCCCGATGAACCTGTTCAACCTGCGCCGTTCGGCCCCTGCCGCGGTTGCCGAGCCCAAGCGTGCGCCGGTGATCGTGGCGGATGCGCCGCAGTTGTCCCGCGAGCGCCTGATGCCAAGCAACGAGCGTGCGGCGCAAGTGTTCGTGCGTGGTCAGGGCTCTTGGTTGTGGGACAACGAAGGGCATGCCTACCTGGATTTCACCCAAGGCGGCGCGGTCAACAGCCTCGGACACAGCCCGACGGCACTGGTCAAGGCGTTGGGCAACCAGGCCCAGGCGCTGATCAACCCGGGTGCGGGCTACCACAGCCGTGGCCTGCTGGCGCTGGTCAACCGCCTGTGCCAGAGCACTGGCAGCGACCAGGCCTACCTGCTCAACAGCGGCGCCGAGGCCTGTGAAGGGGCGATCAAGCTGGCGCGCAAGTGGGGCCAGCTGCACCGCAACGGCGCCTACCACATCATCACCGCCAGCCAGGCCTGCCATGGCCGCAGCCTGGGCGCGCTGTCGGCCTCCGACCCGCTGCCGTGCAACCGTTGCGAGCCGGGCTTGCCGGGGTTCAGCAAGGTGCCGTTCAACGACCTGGCCGCGCTGCATGCCGAGGTCGATTCGCGCACCGTGGCGATCATGCTCGAACCGATCCAGGGCGAGGCGGGGGTAATCCCGGCGACGCGCGAGTATCTCCAAGGGGTGGAAACGCTCTGCCGGGAGCTGGGCATCCTGCTGATTCTCGACGAGGTACAGACAGGCATTGGCCGCTGTGGGGCATTGCTGGCGGAGCAGACCTACGGCGTGCGTGCCGACATCATCACCCTCGGCAAAGGCCTGGGTGGTGGCGTGCCGCTGGCCGCCTTGCTGGCGCGCGGTACCGCCTGCTGTGCCGAACCCGGGGAACTGGAGGGCAGCCATCACGGCAATGCGCTGATGAGCGCCGCCGGCCTGGCCGTGCTGGAAACCGTGCTGGAGCCAGGCTTCTTCGAGCAGGTGCAGGACAGTGGCCGACATCTGCGCGATGGCCTGAGCCGCCTGGCTGGTCGATACGGTCTGGGGGAAGTGCGCGGCCAAGGCCTGCTTTGGGCACTGCAACTGCAGGAGAACCTGGCCAGGGAACTGGTTGAGGCCGCCTTGCACGAAGGCTTGCTGCTCAATGCGCCGCAACCCGATGTGGTGCGCTTCTCGCCGGCACTGACCGTGAGCAAGGGCAACATCGATGAAATGCTCCTGCGCCTGGCTCGGGCCTTTGCCCGCCTGCACGCGCAACAACAGGCCCGCCGCGAGATGCCGGCCTGATCACGAATTCAACGAACCGTCTGGCGTTTCTGCGCATCGCCCCGTGCCTGTTTCATTTGGCCCGGGGCGTTTTTTTTGCCTGTGGAACCTCTGCGAAGCGCAGCGGGTCTCTGTTGTAACCCCTTCAGGAGAGACACGCATGGACTTCATTCGCATCATCATCGCCATCATCTTGCCGCCGCTTGGCGTGTTTCTGCAGGTGGGGTTTGCCGGGGCGTTCTGGCTGAACATTCTGCTGACCCTGCTGGGCTACATCCCCGGGATCGTGCATGCGGTGTACATCATCGCCAAACGCTGAGGATGCCTGGGGCCGCAAAGCGGCCCCAGGCTGTCAGCTCTCCAGCACTCGGCAATAGAATTTCCACTCTTGTTCCAAAGCATGCGCCAGGTTCTCGGCCTTGCGGAACCCATGCCGTTCCCCTGCATAGAAATGCCCCTCGGCCTCGATGCCATTGGCCTGCAATGCCTTCAGCATCGAGCGCGTCTGCTCCGGCACTACCACCGCATCCAGTTCGCCCTGGAAGAAGATCACCGGCACCTTGATTTGTGCAGCATGCAGCAGCGGTGTGCGCTGGCGGTAGCGCTCGGCATCCTGTTGCGGGTCGCCGATCAGCCAGTCCAGGTAATCCCCCTCGAACTTGTGCGTGGCCCGGCCCAGGGCAACGGGGTCACTGACCCCGTACAGGCTGGCACCGGCGCGGAACACGTCGTGGAAAGCCAAGGCACACAGCGTGGTGTAGCCACCGGCACTGCCTCCGCGAATGAAGGCCTTGTCGGGGTCGACCAGCCCTAAACCGGCCAGATGCTCGACGGCGGCGCAGGCATCCTGCACATCGCTTTCGCCCCAGCGCAGGTGCAGTGCCTGGCGGTATGCCCGGCCAAAGCCGGTGCTGCCGCGGTAGTTCAGGTCAGCCACGGCGAAACCGCGTTGGGTCCAGTATTGGATGCGTGGGTCGAGCACGGGGTAGCAAGCAGAGGTCGGGCCGCCGTGGATAAATATCAGCACAGGTGAAGGGCCCTTGCTGCCGGTTGCCGGATAGAAAAAGCCATGGGCAAACGCGTCACCGCTGGCGTAATGGATCGATTGCGGCAGGCTGATCTGATGTGCAGGCAGCACTTCGGCGCCGCCGGCCAGCACGCTGACCTCATGGTTGGCGCGGGAAATGGCGATCACCGCTGGCGGGCTGATGGGCGAAGCTGCGACGGCGTAGAGGTGTTCGGCATCCATGGCCAGGTTGCGGAACCGTGTGTAGGCGCTGGCGAAGCGCTCCATGCGGCCATGTTCATTGTGCACGCCCAATTGCCCGATGCCGCCTTCAAACCAGGTGGCCAGATACCGCTGCTGACTTATCGGCAACCAGGTGCTGGTGCCCAGTTGCCAAGGTGCTGCGGCATGGTCGGCTGGCTCGGCAGGCAGCGCTTGCCAATGGCCGTTGATCTCGCCCCAGGGCTGCCAGAAGCCATTGCGGTCAGACAAACAGTACAAACGGCCTTCGGTGTCGAAGCGTGGCTGTTGCAGTGACTCGTCCGCGGCGGCGATACAGTGCGCGGCCCCCCAGTCGCCATTGGCGTCGCGTTCGCGGCACATCAGCCGTGTAAGGGTCCAGGGCTGTGCCGGGCGGTCCCATTCGACCCAGGCCAGGCGTTGGCCATCAGCGCTGACCGTTGGCGCGGCATAGAAGTCGGCGCCTTCGGCGAGCACGTCGCGCGTGGTTTCGTCCAAGGCCACCAGGCGATGCTCGACGCCTTCGGCATGGCGCTCTTCGACTGCCAGCACCTTGCCGTCGTGCCACTGCACGTCGCCATAGCGGCAGTCTGCTTCGGCGGTCAGGGCACGTGGTGCTGTGCCCGCGAGGCTCTGGGTATAGACCTGCTGATCCTTTTCGTTGACAAACAGCAGCCCGTCGCCGCCCAGGCAGAAGCTGCCGCCACCGTACTCGTAGACCCGGCTGCGCACGCTGAAGCCATCGGGGGTGAGGCAACGTGCTTGCTGGTCACGCCAATGCCAGATACGGCAGGCGCCATCGGCCGGGCGGAACTCGTTCCAAAACAGCCCCTCGGCACTGACTTTGAGTTCGGCGAAGTCGGTGCCGGCGGCGACAGCCTGGGCGGCGCTGAAGTCAGCCACGGACGATGACACGGGAGTTGCGCTCATTGCGGAAGGTCATCTCTTCGATGGCAAGTTGGGCGGTTTCCGCCTCCTCGCGGGCCTTGAGGATGATGCCGTGGTCGGCCGACTTGGCGCACACCGGGTCGGCCTTGCTGGCATCGCCGGTCAGCATGAAGGCCTGGCAACGGCAGCCGCCGAAGTCCTTTTCCTTCTCGTCGCACGAGCGGCAGGGCTCGGGCATCCAGTCGTAACCGCGGTAGCGGTTGAAGCCGAACGAGTCGTACCAGATGTGGTGCAGGTCATGGTCGCGCACGTTGGGGAACTGCACCGGCAGTTGCCGAGCACCGTGGCAAGGCAGGGCGGTGCCGTCCGGCGTGATGGTCAGGAACAGGCTGCCCCAGCCGTTCATGCAGGCCTTGGGGCGTTCCTCGTAGTAGTCCGGGGTGACGAAGATCAGCTTGCACGGGCTGCCCGCAGCCTTGAGCTTTTCCCGGTACTCATTGGTAATGCGTTCGGCACGTTCGAGCTGCGCACGGGTCGGCAGCAGGCCCAGGCGGTTGAGGTGCGCCCAGCCATAGAACTGGCAGGTGGCAAGCTCGACAAAGTCTGCCTCGAGGGCAATGCACAGCTCGATGATGCGGTCGATCTTGTCGATGTTGTGCCGATGGGTGACGAAATTGAGCACCATCGGATAGCCGTGGGCCTTCACCGCACGGGCCATCTCCAGCTTCTGGGCGAAGGCTTTCTTCGAGCCGGCCAGCAGGTTGTTGACCTGCTCGTCACTGGCCTGGAAGCTGATCTGGATATGGTCCAGCCCGGCGTCCTTGAAGGCGGCGATGCGCGCTTCGGTCAAGCCGATGCCGGAGGTGATCAGGTTGGTGTAGTAGCCCAGGCGGCGAGCCTCGCCGATCAGCTCGGCGAGGTCTTGGCGCACCAGCGGTTCGCCACCGGAAAAGCCGATCTGCGCAGCGCCCATCTCGCGGGCTTCGGCCATCACCTTGAACCACTGTGCTGTGCTCAGTTCCTGGCCCTGGGCGGCGAAGTCCAGCGGGTTGGAGCAGTACGGGCACTGCAACGGGCAGCGGTAGGTGAGTTCGGCCAGCAGCCACAGCGGCAGGCCAACCGGCACCTCAGGCGAGGGTGATCCAGTGTTCGGCACGGGCCACCTCCATGAATTGCTCGATGTCGTCGGCGACCTCGGGCGCACCAGGGAATTGTTGTTCGAGGTCGGCAATGATCGTCGCCACGTCACGCTTGCCATCGATCAGCCCGCCGATCAGGCCGGCGCTGTCGTTGAGCTTGATCATGCCTTCGGGGTAGAGCAGCACATGGCCTTTCTGTGCCGGCTCGTACTGGAAACGGTAGCCGGGGCGCCAGTTCGGCACCTGGTTGCGGTCGAAACTCATAGGGCAATCCCCTTGTGCCAGGCCCGTTGCTGGGTGACGGTGTGGTAAGGCGGGCGGTTCAGCTCGTAGGCCATGCTCATGGCATCGAGCATGCTCCAGAGGATATCCAGCTTGAACTGCAGGATTTCCAGCATACGCTCCTGGCCCGCGCGGGTGGTGTAGTGCTGCAGGGTGATCGTCAGGCCGTGCTCCACGTCACGCCGGGCCTGGCCCAGGCGGGTGCGGAAGTACTCGTAGCCGGCCGGGTCGATCCACGGGTAGTGCTGCGGCCAGCTGTCCAGGCGCGACTGGTGGATCTGCGGGGCGAACAGCTCGGTCAGCGAGCTGCTGGCCGCTTCCTGCCAGCTGGCGCGGCGGGCGAAGTTGACGTAGGCGTCGACGGCGAAGCGCACGCCGGGCAGTACCAGTTCCTGGGAACGCAGCTGGTCAGGGTCGAGGCCGACGGCCTGGCCCAGGCGCAGCCAGGCTTCAATACCGCCATCCTCGCCGGGTGCGCCGTCGTGGTCGAGCAGACGCTGGATCCACTCGCGGCGGATTTCGCGGTCCGGGCAGTTGGCCAGGATCGCGGCATCCTTCATCGGGATGTTGACCTGGTAGTAGAAGCGGTTGGCCACCCAGCCCTGGATCTGTTCGCGGCTGGCGCGGCCTTCGTACATCGCCACGTGGTAAGGGTGGTGAATGTGGTAGTAGGCGCCCTTGGCGCGCAGGGCCTGCTCGAACTCGGCAGGTGACATTGGCAATGCGTCGCTCACAGGGCCTCCTTACAACTCGATACTCATGCCGTCGAAGGCAACTTCGACGCCGCGGCGCTGGACTTCGGCGCGCTCGGGGGAGTCTTCGTCGAGGATCGGGTTGGTGTTGTTGATGTGGATAAGTACCTTGCGCTGGCGCGGGAAGCCGTCGAGCACTTCGAGCATGCCGCCGGGGCCGTTTTGCGCCAGGTGGCCCATCTCGCGGCCGGTACGGGTGCCGACACCGCGGCGCTGCATTTCATCATCCTCCCACAGCGTGCCGTCGACCAGCAGGCAGTCGGCGCCGTGCATCATCTGCAGCAACTTGGCATCGACCTGGCCGAGGCCGGGGGCGTAGAACAGCTTGCCGCCGGTGCGGGTGTCCTCGACCAGCAGGCCGAGATTGTCGCCGGGGTGTGGGTCGAAGCGGTGCGGCGAGTAGGGCGGTGCTGCGCTGCGCAGCGGGAAGGGGGTGAACTTGAGGTTGGGGCAGGCGTCGATGACGAAGCTGCCCTCGAGCTCGATGCGGTTCCACTGCAGGCCACCATTCCAGTGGCTGAGCATGTTGAACAGCGGGAAGCCGGTGGTCAGGTCCTGGTGGACCATGTCGGTGCACCATACCTGGTGCGGGCAGCCTTCGCGCAGGCTGAGCAGGCCGGTGGTGTGGTCGATCTGGCTGTCGAGCAGGACGATGGCGTTGATGCCGGTGTCGCGCAGGGCCCGCGCCGGCTGCATCGGCGCAAAGGCCTGGAGCTGGGCGCGGATGTCGGGCGAGGCATTGCACAGGATCCAGTGCTCTCCGTCGTCGGACAGGGCGATGGACGACTGGGTGCGCGCCGTCGCGCGCAGGCTGCCGTCGCGAAAACCCTTGCAGTTGACGCAGTTGCAGTTCCATTGCGGGAAACCACCGCCGGCGGCGGAACCGAGAATCTGGATGTACATGGCCACTCCTTCTGCGAAAAGCCGTATCCGAAAAACGACAACGCCCCGGCGGGCCGAGGCGTCATGCCGCAAAGCAGGGCTTAGCGGTTGGCGAAGTACATGGTCACTTCGAAGCCGATACGCAGGTCAGTGTATGCAGGTTTGGTCCACATGGGCGTTCTCCTTCTGGATGGGGTTGGGTTGCTTCAGCTATTGATTGGGTACCGCCTGGAGCAGGAGGTTCCGTTGGCTGAGATAGCGTTATCTTACAAGAAAATTCTGTACCGAAAGGTTAATTCTTTGATAAGCGCCCTTGCGGTAAACGTAACAATCCGTGCGGAATCAGTCCCAAGACGCATCGGGTGCGGCGCTGTTGGCCAGGCAAAGCCAGGTGCAATCGGTGCCGAGCAGGTCACGTAGCAAGCCGTCCAGATCCGCTTGCTCCGTCATCAGAATAGACCGCTGCAGCGCAAGCAGGTCGTCGGGTTGTGTGGCCAGGTGTGTCTGCCATGCCCATTCGGCGACCTCAGCGTTGGCCATGGCGGGTTCGTCGAACTGCTTGGCCAGGGCTTGTCGGGCGCCGATGTCGAGGGTGACCCCTTGGGCCAGAAGTGCGCGCAGGTGGTCGAGGATTTCTGCCTGGCTGGCATGAGGGGACTGCACGCCGAACAGCAGGCCACCGATGCCTTCGAGCTGACGGAAGGTACTGAATACCGCGTAGCCGAGTTGCAGTTCGACCCGCAGCCGTTGATACACCGGGCCTTGCAGCAGTTGCGCCAGCAGGCGGCCACAGGCTTGCTGCCCGGCAGGGAGTGGGCAGAACAGCAGCAGGGCATTTTCACTACCCGGCACCTTGGCATGTTGCCAGCGATGGCCAGCCCAGAGGGCGGGCGGCGTGTGCACCGCGCTTTGCCCTGGGCAGCCCTCCACGACTGCACCCAGCGCCTGCACGCCGATGCTATCGAAGCCTACGGCCAAACCTTGCCAGCGGCTGTGCTGCCAGGCGTCATCGAGCTGCGCCTGGTCGAGGGGGCATGACGGAGTTGTAGCGTGGCGAGAGCCGAGTACGGCGTCAGGCAGTTGATTGAGCAGCACCCTGATCGGTATCAGGGCGAGCGTTTCGGGTGGCGCTGGCTGCCAGTCAGAGGGCGCCTGCAAAAGCGCCAGGGCTTGGCCTGTGGCGCGTATCACGGCGGCTGGGTGGCCAGTGCAGCGCAACTGCCAGTATTCGCCCGAGGCACTGAACTGCAGTTGCACCGAGGCACGCTCGCACCGTGTTTGCAGAGGTTGCAAAGCGCGCTCAAGCAGACCCTGCAGACCCTGGCGCAACGCCGATGCCAGGTGCCAGCGCAAATAGAGTGCTGCGTACTGCCTGGCTGGCGGAAGCAGGTCGCTGATGTAGAGCGCAGGTGGTAGCTGTGTCGCTTGGGAGGGGGGCAGTTCTTCGAGCAGCAAAGGCTCGGCGGCAGGCAGTTGCCATTGCTCATAAGCGCGGCACGGCAGCTGTTCGAGCAGTGCTTCAAGCGCGGCTAGCGCTTGCGCATCCAAGGCTGCAAACGGCTGTCCAGCACTGTCGCGACGGGCCAGCTCCAGTGCGCTGGCGCTGCGTTGTCGACGCTGTTGCAAGAGGCCGAACGCGCTGTTGAGTTCAGCGAGGTCTGCCTGGCGGATGAAGTCGAACCAACCGTGCAACAGCTTCAGGACCTCATCGGTATCGGAATCCGGGGCAAGCTTCAGGTCGATGTGCCAGAGCAGTTGCTCGGCGAAGGCATACAACTTCTCGACCTTGAAGCCTTTGAGCCAGCCACGTCGCTCCAGTGCATGCAGCCAAGTGCCGGGGCGGTTGTCGCCGAGGCAGGCCATTAGCAGCTCCAGTGCCTGTTCCGCACCGTCAGGCAGGCCCTCGTGGGCGAACAGTAGCGGCTTGCTGGCGGCCAGAGCGGGTGGCAAGGCTTGCGGCACAAGGGCGCCCGTTTCGAAGATGCCTGCGTATTGCCTGCCGAGTTGTTCCAGCTCATCCAGTGGCTGCGGGCCGCAGAGACTCAGGCTGATCTGGCCGCCCTGGTAGAAGCGCTGATGAAAGCCCGTTAGCGCTTGCTGGAAGGCAATATTGCGCAAAACGAGGGAATAACGGTTGCCTGCATGAAAGCCGGTCAGCGGGTGATCACCAGCCACCGATTGCAGCAGCGCGAACTGCTCCTGCGCCTGCGGATTGCGTGACCAGGCGATGAACTCGGCGTGAATGACTTCCCGTTCGCGGTGCTGGCGTTCGATGCCCAGGTCCGGCTCAGCAAGCATCTGGCTCAGGCGCGCCAGGCCGCCAGCCAGGCCAGCGGGCGGCACTTCGAAGAAGAAGTCGGTGGTGCGCTCGCGGGTGCTGGCGTTGACTTGGCCGCCCAAGGCCTGGACGTAGCGCATCAAACCGTCTTGCAGCGGGAAGCGCGCGGTGCCGAGGAAGAACAGGTGTTCGAGAAAATGTGCCAGGCCCGGCCACTCACGAGGAGCGTCGTGGCTGCCCGCGTGCACTCGCAAGGCTGCAGCCGAGCGCTTCAGGCGCGGGGCATAGCGCAGGGTCAGCTGCAGGCCGTTGGCGAGGGTGAGGTGGCGGGTGGTGTCAGGCATGGGTACTCCCGGGCAGGTGTTCATGCTAACCCATTTGGCAGGTCCGGCCCCTTTCAGCCCTGACGCAGATGCAGCTCCTGGCGCAGATCGGTCAAGTAAGGAAACGCCTCACGCCCGCGCACCACCCGCTCATGCTCCAGCTCCGCCATTAACTGGCATTCATCACGCCCGGCCATGGCCAGCAGGCTGCCGTCGGGCCCGATGATGCTGCTCTGGCCGCAGTACTGGATTTCCTGCTCGGCCCCGCAATAGTTGGCATAGACCAGGTAGCACTGGTTCTCTTGCGCCCGCGAGCGCACGGTCACCTGGCAGACAAAATCGTAAGGCGTCATGTTCGCCGTCGGCACCACAATCAGCTCGGCACCCGCCAGTGCCAGGCGCCGGGCGTTCTCCGGGAACTCGATGTCGTAGCAGATCAGCATGCCGACCTTCCAGCCTTCCAGTTCCACTACCGGAAAGTGATCGGCGCCAGGGCTGAACATCGCCCGGTCCAGCTCGCCGAACAGGTGGGTCTTGCGGTAATTGCACAGGCTGCGGCCATGGGCATCGATCAACTGCACGCTGTTGTAGATCGCCCCGTCATCGGCACGCTCCGGGTAGCCATAGACGATGGCGATGCGGTGCGCCTGGGCGATCTCTACCACCTCCACGGCCGAGGGACCATCGTCGGCTTCGGCCAGCCGTTCGACCTGCGCCAAGCCGATGTTGTAACCGCTCAGGAACATCTCCGGGCACACCAGCAACTGCGCGCCACGCTCGGCCGCCAGTTGTGCCTGGTGGCGCAGCCGTTGCAGGTTGCCGGGCACGTTCAGCGGGTTGGGTGCGCCCTGGTACAGAGCGATGCGCATGTTGCCTCCTTGATTTCAGTCAGCCAGGGCGATCGGCCCGATCTCGTCGAACACGTCGCCCGGGCCAGGGTTGTCTGGGTGGGTGCGTCCACCGAAGTGGTTCATGATACCCCACACCGCATTGAGCGACGTCTGCACCGCGCCTTCGACCCACGCCGGGGTCCACGACACATCGTCGCCGGCGATGAACATGCCGCGGTGTTCGGCGGGCATGTCCTGCTGCATGAAGTGCGCATACATGCGCTGGTTGTAGCGGTAGTGGCCTGGCAGCGCACCCTTGAAAGCACCGAGGAAGTGCGGGTCGGCCTCCCAGGAAATGGTGATCGGGTCGCCGATGATGTGCCCGGCGATGTCGGTCTTGGGGTAGATCTTCTTCAATGCGTCCAAGGCAAGCTGCACGCGCTTTTCCACCGGATGCGGGAGCATCTTTAAGGCGTCGCTCATCCACGCGTAGGACAGGCAGATCACGCCCGGCTTGTCGTCGCCGTTGTCGAACAGGTAGGTCCCGCGGGTGAGTCGGTCGGTAAGGGTCATGCTCATCAGGTCACGGCCGGTCTGCGGGTCCTTGTCCTTCCAGAACGGCCGGTCGACCATGACGAATGTTTTCGACGATTGCATGTAGCGGGTGCGGTCCAGAGCCATCCACATCTTCTGCGAGAACAGCGACTCTTCGCAGTCGATCTGGGTGGTCAGCAGCCAGCTCTGGCAGGTGGCGAGTACCGCACCGTAGTGGCGAGTGTCGCCCCAGTTATCGGTGACCGCCAGGCGCCCATCGGCGGCGCGGGCGATGCGCTTGACCCCGGTGCGAGGCGCACCGCCATGCAGCGAACTGAGGCTGGTGCCTTCCGGCCAATGAGCGCAGCGCTCCGGCACATGGCGCCAGATGCCCTGCGGCACCTGTTCCACGCCACCGACGATCAGGTGCTGGTGGTCGTCGCAGTTGGTCATCACCACACGGAAGATTTCCAGCATCGAGTTTGGGAAGTCGGAGTCCCAGCCGCCGGTGCCGAAACCGACCTGGCCGAACACTTCGCGGTGTTGGAAGCTCAGCTGGGCGAACGAGCGCGAGGTGGCGACAAAATCGTAGAAGGTGCGGTCGTCCCACAGGGGCACCAGCTTGTTCCACAGCGCTTTCAGTCGCGGTACGTCACGGTCACGGATCGCCTGCTGGATATCGGCAAACTGTGCACCGCTTTCCAGTGCATCCGCCCAGGCGTCGGCCACTTCATGGAACAGCTTGGGCAGGTCACTGGACTTTTCGGCGTAGTACGTCTGGCCTTCAAGGTCGATCACCGTGCTGCCCGAGGCGGAGGTCAGCGGGTTGGGGAAGGGCTTGGTTTCCAGGCCCAACTTGTCGACGTAATGGTAGAAGGCGGTAGAGGACACCGGGAAACGCATGCCGCCAAGCTCGGCGATGATGCCGTCGGTACCATTGAAGGCCTGCGAACGTAGCCGTCCGCCGAGCTTCGAGGCTTCGTACACCACGGGCTTGAGGCCCAGCTTCATCAATTCGTAAGCCGCGACCAGGCCGGCGATGCCTGCGCCGACGATGGCGACTTCCTCACCCTGTCGCTCGGCCGGGATGCTGCCCAGGCCGGCTGGGTGTTCCAGCCAGTTGTCGAAGGAGAAGGGGAAGTCCGGGCCGAAGATGGTGATGGGCTGTTTGCCGTCGGCGGGGTGGCGGTTTTTCTTGTTCATGAAGTGACCTTGCCAGAGCGGCTGCGCGAGGGGCGGAGCCTGAGTATAGGAGATGCCTGGTGGTCATTTTATGAAGCGGGGCGATCGTAATTAAGGTGCAGACTGTTGACGTAATGTATTTTTTGTCGTCGAACTGACGTTAGCTACATCATTTTTGACGGTCAGCTAAGAGTGGCAAGGTGATCCACCGTTTCCGGGAATTTCTGTACCAGTCGGATCAAGGCGATTGCCTGGGCATTCGGCTTGGAGCGGCCTTGCTCCCAGTTCTCCAGGGTCCGGGCATTAGTCCGCAGATAGTTCGCGAAAAGTGCTCTGGACATGTTCAGCCGCTTGCGCAACTCAAGCAGCTCGTTAGGGGCCAGTGGAGCGAGTTCCTCGTAGGTGACCTTGTGCGAGCGCAGGGTCATTTTTCCTGCGCGCTCCTCGGCCAGGGCATCGAAGCCTTCGCTGAGTTCAGTGAAGAGGTTGCGGGGCATTGTGTGTCCTCATCAGATATTCGCGTTCGAGCATCGTTTTCAGCGCTTTACGCTGTAGATCTGTCAGATCGTCCTGCATGTCTTTCCCGTAAAGAGTAAACAGCCAGAACTGCATGCCGGACAGCCAGTAGTAGTAAATGACGCGGATGCCGCCCCGATTTCCCTTGTGTCGAAGAGGGTCAGAAAACCGGATCTTTCTAAGCCCTCCGGTTCCTCTGATGACATCGCCCGCATCTGGGCAATCTAACAATATCTGCTGTAGACAGCGAAACTGCTCATCGCTGAGAAGCTCAGACCTGTAACGTTCGAAAGGTGGCAACTCAACAAAAATAGCGTCCATGTTGTCTACGTGATCTGCGTATAGTTTGGATTGAATGGAGAGACCCGTCAATGGGCTTTCTTTCCAGCCTATACGCCTCGGCGCGCTGCGGGGGGCGGTATTGAATTTCAGCTTGTAACGCCTGTAGGAAATGTTGAATTGACTCTGCAGGACTCCGGCAGTCTGTCGTTTCAGACTGGCTGCCCGCGATCGACCTTGCTGCTGAGGATGATCGACGTGGTGGTTTTCTCTACCCCCTCGACACTGCCAATCTGGTCCAGCAACTGGTCGAGTTGCTCTGGCGAATCGCTGCGCAGCCAGGCCACATAATCGAACTCGCCACTCACCGCGCACAGCTGTTGCACCTGCCCCATGACACTCAATCGCCGCACCACTTCCTTGCCCGAGCGTGGCTGCACCTTGATCCCGACATAGGCCTGCAGCCCACCGCCAATCAGGCGCTGGCCAAGGCGCACACCGTAGCCGGTGATGACCTTGTTCTTCTCCAACCGCTCCAGACGCGAGTTGACCGTGGTGCGGGCGATGCCCAACTGGCGGGCGAGGGTGGCGACACTTTCACGGGCATTGATCTGCAGCAGGGAGAGCAGCTGGCGGTCGATTTCATCGAGGGTGATGGGGCGGGAGTCCGACATGGTGAGTCTCTATATTGGGTCCGTTAGCCTAGCCAGCCCTAGTCGAGCAGGGCAAGCCCCTAACGCTTTGCCGCCAGACGCGCACAAAAAAGCCGCGCAGTTGCGCGGCTTTTCGTCGTATCTGGTGGGCCCACACGGACTCGAACCGTGGACCAAAGGATTATGAGTCCTCTGCTCTAACCAACTGAGCTATAGGCCCTCAGTAAGTGCCCGGATTATAACGAGGGTTTTGAAAGCGTGCCATCCGAAAGATCAGATAGTGCTATACGAAGAAACGTCGCCGCGAACTCATCCGGCGGCAGTGGCAGGCTGACGATATAGCCCTGGATCTGCTCGCAGCCCTCTGCTGCCAGGAAGCGCTGTTGTGCCTGGTTCTCCACCCCCTCGGCAATGATCGTCAGCTGCATGCTGCGCCCCAACGCAATGATGGCGCGGGCAATGGCGGCGTCATGTGGGTCGTCCGGCAGGCCGCGGATGAACGATTTGTCGATCTTGAGGATGTCCAGCGGCAGGCGCTTGAGGTAGCTCAGCGACGAGTAACCGGTGCCGAAGTCGTCGATCGCCAGCTGCACGCCCAGTTGCTTGAGCTCGTGCAATACAGCCAAGGCTTCTTCGGCCTGGCTCATGATGAAGTTTTCGGTAATTTCCAGTTGCAGGTCGCCCGCTTTCAGCTGATAGATCTTCAGCAGATGCTCGATTCGTTTGGCGAGGTTCGGGTGACGTAGTTGCGCGCCGGCCAGGTTGATCGACAGGGGGCCGAAGGCTTGGTAAGCCTTTTTCCAGCGATGCATCTGCTGGCAAGCTTGCTCCAGCACCCAGTCGCCCAGTTGGAGAATGGTGCCGTTCTCTTCGGCCAGGTGAATGAAATGCTCCGGGGGTACTTCGCCGAACGTCGGGTGGCTCCAGCGAATCAATGCTTCGGCGCCGACCAAGGCTTGGGTCTTCAAGCTCAACTTGGGCTGGAAGCTCAAGCTCATCTCGTTACGTTCGATGGCGCGGCGCAGTTCATGCTCCATGGCGATACGTTCGCTGGTCTGGGTGGTCAGGTCACGGGTGTAGGCCTCTACGCGGTTGCGGCCTTTGGCCTTGGAGCGGTACATGGCCGCGTCGGCATTGCGGATCAGTGTGGCAACGTCGGTGCCGTCCTGCGGGTAGAGGCTGGTGCCAATGCTGGCGCTGGTGAAGAACTCGTGCTCGCCAGCCTGGAACGGGGCGACGAAGCAGGCCAGCAATTTGTTGGCGATAGCCTGGGCATCGCTGGGCTTGTGCAGGCCGGGTAGCAGGATAATGAACTCGTCGCCACCCAGGCGGGCCACGGTGTCAACGTCGCGCACCTGCTCCTTGAGGCGCTGGGCGATGCCTTTGAGCAACAGGTCGCCGACCGGGTGGCCAAGGCTGTCGTTGATGTGCTTGAAGCGGTCCAGGTCGAGGAACAGCACGGCGCCCTGGCGGTTGGACACTTGTGAACAGGTCAGCACGGCTTGCAGCCGGTTCTCGAAGAGGGCGCGGTTGGGCAAGCCGGTCAGCGGATCGTGGTGGGCCTGGTAATCGAGTTTGGCCTGGGCATGCTTGAGGCTGGAGATGTCGGCAAACACAGCGACGAAGTGGGTGATGTCGCGCTCGTTGTTGCGTACGGCACTGATGGTCAGCCAGCCTGGGTACAGCTCGCCGTTCTTGCGCTTGTTGTAGATCTCGCCCTGCCAGTGCCCTTCAGCGGTGAGCTGGTGCCACATGGCGGCGTAGAAGGCGCTGTCGTGCTGGCCGGAGGCGAGCAGGCGCGGGGTCTGGCCGAGGGCTTCGATCTCGCTGTAGCCGGTGATCTCGCTGAAGGCGCGGTTAACCGCGCTGATGCGCTGGTCGGTGTCGGTGATTAAAACGCCTTCAGCGGTATTCTCGAACACGGTGGCAGCCAGTTGCAGTTTTTCCTGCATCAGGTGGCGTTCGGTGATGTCGCGGGCGATGGTCAGCATGCAGTCGACACCACCGATCGGCAATGGCCGCGCCGACAGCTCGCACAGGCGAATCTGCCCGTCGCTGCGCCGCAGGTGGCAGCTGAAGTCGCGCACGAAGCCATCGCGGCCAAGCTGGTCGATCAGGCGCTTGCGCTCGTTGAGGTCGACCCAGATCCCCAAGTCGAACGAGGTCTGATCGATAGGTGGGTTGAAGTCGTAACCGGTCAGGCGGCAGAAGCCCTCGTTGACCTCCAGCAACAGACCATCGCTCTGGCGCGACAACAGCAAGCCGTCAGGCGAGGCGTGGAAAGCCTTGGCGAACTTTTCTTCGGAGGTTTGCAACTGTTGCTGGGTTTGCTTGAGCTGGCTGATGTCGCGCACGGCCACCACCAGCGCCGGGGTGCCGTCGAGCTCGAAGGTTTCGGCTGAGGTCAGGCCGGTAAATATCTGACCGTTGCTGCGGCGGAAGGTCATTTCTAGGTTGCGGATGCCGCCTTGGTGCAGGCGTTCGAGCACCTTCGGGCCCATGCCTTCGTTGCCCCACAGGTTGAGCTCGGTGGCGGTGCGGCCGATCACTTCGCCCGGCGACAGGCCGATCTGCTCTTCGAAGGCTTCGTTGACTTCGAGCAGCACGCCATCGCTGTGCCGCGCGATCAACAGAATGTCTGGGCATTGCTCAAACACCGAGGCGAACTTCTGTTCCGACAGGCGCAGGGCGTCTTCGGTGTGCTTGGTCTCGCTGATGTCGATCATCAGACCGCGCATCACCGGGCGGTGGCCGTGTTCGATCATGCTGACGATGTTGCGCACCCACAGGGGCTGGCCATCGGCACGCATCACCCGATAGTCGAGGCTGTGATCACGTCCGGCGGCGGTTTCACTCTCGCAGAAGGCCTGGGCCCACAGCGCATCGTCGGGGTGCAGAATGCTGCGCCAGAAGCCTGGCTTCAACCAATCGTTCAGTGGGTAGCCCAGCAGGTCTTCGGCATGCGGCGAGACATAGCTGTAGGTGAAGTCGTTGGCGTCGGCCTCCCAGGCGATTGCCGACAGGCTTTCGATCAGGCCGCGGTAGTGGTATTCGCTGCTGCGCAGCTCTTGCTCCAGGGCGATACGCCGGGAAATTTCCGAGCTTAGCCGGCGATTGATACGGATGACCACGGCGAGAATGGCGATCAGCAACAGCACAGCAGGCAAGCCATAGAGCAGCGTGTCCTGCCAGAAGCTGCGCTGGTCGACCACGTTGCCGACCCAGCGTTGCTGGATATGGCTGACTTCTTCGCTGGACATGTCGGCCATCACCTTGTCGAGGATGCCAATAAGTACCTGTTGGTCGCGGGGCGCGGCCATGGCCAGTTGATAGCGATAGGGGGTTTCGCCGCTCACATAGAGCCCTTCGAGCTTGAGCTGGCGCAGGCTCCAGATGCTTGAAGCTAGGTCACCGACCACGGCGTCCACTGCATCGGTGGCCAGTGCCTGCAGGGTCGAGCTGACATTGGGCATCGCCACCAGGTTGAGGTCCGGGTGGTGGGTACGCAGCAGTTCATGGGGCGCGTAGTTCTCCACCACAGCGACCTTGAGCCCGTACAAGTCCTTTAGCGTGCGCGGTTGCGGGCCGCCGTCATGGGCCAGGATGACAATGGGGAAATCGAGGTACGGGCGGGTGAATGCCAGGTAGCCCTGGCGTTCCGGTGTCGACATGATGCCGGGCAACAAGTCGATGCGGCCTTCGCGCGCCTGCTGCAGCACTTCGGTCCAGCTGCTGGGCTCGACCGGTTTCAGTGATACGCCCAGGCGGTCCTGGAGCAAGGCAATGTAATCGGCGGCCAATCCCTGGTACCGGCCCTCCTGGTCACGAAATTCGAATGGTGGCCAAGAAGCGTCGACGCCCAGCCTCAGCTGCGGGTGGGCAGCGAGCCAGGATTTTTCCTCGTCTGTCAGGGTCAGGGCGCCGGCCGTCGCGTTCCACAGCATCAGGAACAACAACAGAATGGCCGGCATCGGCAGCATAGCGGCCTCGCATTCAGTAGGTCTGAAGTCGAGTGTAGACTGGCAATCAGCCAGCCGGCCAGCCGATCACAACTATTTGTCGGATAAGAAAAACCCCGGCCTGGGCCGGGGTTTGTCATCACTCGTCGAGGAAGGAGCGCAGGTGCTCGCTGCGAGTCGGGTGGCGCAGTTTGCGCAACGCCTTCGCTTCGATCTGACGGATCCGCTCACGGGTCACGTCGAACTGCTTGCCTACCTCTTCGAGGGTGTGGTCGGTGTTCATGTCGATACCGAAACGCATGCGCAGCACTTTGGCTTCGCGTGCGGTCAGGCCCGAGAGCACGTCGCGGGTGGCTTCCTTGAGGCTTTCGACCGTGGCCACGTCGATCGGGGACTGCATGGTCGAGTCCTCGATGAAGTCGCCCAGGTGCGAGTCTTCGTCATCACCGATCGGGGTTTCCATGGAGATCGGCTCTTTGGCGATCTTCAGTACCTTGCGGATCTTGTCCTCAGGCATTTCCATGCGTTCACCGAGCTCTTCCGGGGTCGGTTCACGGCCCATTTCCTGCAGCATCTGGCGGGAAATACGGTTGAGCTTGTTGATCGTCTCGATCATGTGCACCGGAATACGGATGGTGCGCGCCTGGTCGGCGATCGAGCGGGTAATCGCCTGACGGATCCACCAAGTGGCGTAGGTCGAGAACTTGTAACCGCGACGGTATTCGAACTTGTCCACCGCCTTCATCAGACCGATGTTGCCTTCCTGGATCAGGTCGAGGAACTGCAAGCCACGGTTGGTGTACTTCTTGGCGATGGAGATCACCAGACGCAGGTTCGCCTCGACCATTTCTTTCTTGGCGCGGCGGGCTTTCGCCTCACCGATGGACATGCGACGGTTGATTTCCTTGATTTCGGCAACGGTCAGGCCGGTCTCGGTCTCAAGGTCGATCAGCTTCTGCTGGCAAGCAACGATGGCGGCGTCCTTTTCACCCAGGGCGGCAGCCCACTTGGTGCTGCGCTTGGCGAGGTCACCGGACCAGGTCTGGTCGGTTTCGTTGCTTGGGAACAGGCGCAGGAAGTCGGCACGCGGCATACGAGCGTCACGCACGCACAGCTGCATGATTGCACGCTCTTGCTGACGCAGGCGGCTCAGGGCATCGCGCACACGCTCGACCAGGACGTCGAACTGCTTCGGCACCAGCTTGATCGGCATGAACAGGTCAGCCAAGGCCTGAAGGGCCTCGATGCTTTCCTTGGCGTTGCGGCCGCCTTTTTTCAGGACCTTGTTGGTGGCCTGAAGTTGTTCGGCAACGGCGCCGAACCGCTGGGCCGCAACGACCGGATCAGGACCGCTTTCGGTCTCTTCTTCGTCGTCACTGCCTTCGCTTTCTTCTTCGTCGTCGTCCGACTCTTCCTTGGCCGCAGGCGCCTTGGCACCGGGTACCGGTACTTCTTCGGTCGGTGCGGCGATGTTGTCGTCAGGGTCGATGTAACCGCTGAGAACGTCGGACAGACGGCCACCTTCGGTGGTGACACGGTCATATTCGCCGAGAATGTAGTCGACAGTACCCGGGAAATGAGCGATGGCGCCCATGACTTCACGGATGCCTTCCTCGATCCGCTTGGCGATTTCGATCTCGCCTTCACGGGTCAGCAGCTCGACAGTACCCATTTCGCGCATGTACATGCGCACCGGGTCGGTCGTGCGGCCGATATCGGTTTCAACTGCCGCCAACGCAGCAGCGGCTTCTTCGGCCGCGGCTTCGTCGGTGTCGGCTTCCGCCAACAGAAGGGCATCCGCATCCGGAGCACTCTCGAATACGTTGATCCCCATGTCGTTGATCATGCGGATGATGTCTTCCACCTGTTCAGGATCTGAAATATCCTCAGGCAGGTGGTCGTTGACCTCCGCGTAAGTCAGGTAGCCCTGCTCACGACCGCGGGTGATCAACTCTTTGATACGAGACTGCTGTTGCGCTTTTCCGGACATAACACCCTATCCACTGAAGGTCTTGGCGGGCAAAAAACAAGCCGAGGATTATACCCGAGCATGGGCCTCACGCGCCAGATGAGGTCGGCGTTTGTGCGGGAACATTCCGGCTCAGCAGGGCGAGGAGCTGTGATTTTTCCTCGCTGGTCAATTCGCTTTGACGTGATTTCCTGAGCAGTTGTTCCAGGCTGCGCTCGCGTTGGCGGGCGGACAAGCTAGTTATAGTGTCGAAAAACTGTTGTTCAAGGTTGTCGGCCACGATCAACCATTCCTTTTCCGCCAGGGCCCGGAGCAGGCGGCCTTGTTCGGTGCCGTGCCAACGTGCGATCAGTTGCATTGAGCTTAGCCCAGGATTCTTCTGCGCAGCTTCGATCAGCGCCACCAGCAATTGGCTGTAGAGGTGCTCTTCGTCGGCGAAGTGGCTGGCGTCCTCGACCTTGCCCGCCAGCAGCGGGTGGTGCAGCAAGGTGCGCAGGGCGGCCAGGGTGGGTGGTTCGACCGGTGCCGGCACCCGTGGCGGTGCTTCGTCGCGTTGCTGCCATGGCTTGCCGCCCTTGCGGTTCTTGTCCCAAGGCTTGTCGCTCCACTGTTTCTTGCCCCCGCCTTTGTTCGGCTTCCACTCCTGTTCCTGATGAGTGGGGGTGTAGTCGTGTTGCGGCATGTCGCCGTAGTCGGGGGTGTAGCTGGCCATGGCATCGTAATCGTAGCCAGGGTCATAGTCCGGCACACTGCTGGCCGCCGGGGCCTGTTGCGTCAGTTGCTCGACCTGCTGCGGGTCCAGACCGGTAATTTCCTTCAGGCGATTGCGCATCAGCTGACGCAGGTTGGCACCGGGGATCTTTTCGATCAGCGGCGCGGCCAGGGTCGCCATGTGTGCCTTGCCTTCCAGCGAGCGCGGGTCGGCTTCGTTGCTCAGTTGCTCGAAGAAGTAGTCAGCCAGCGGCTGTGCGTGCTGGTTGATCCGGGCCATGAAGGCATCGGTGCCTTCAGCGCGTACCAGGCTGTCCGGGTCTTCGCCTTCGGGCAGGAACAGGAAGCGCGCGCGGCGGCCATCCTGCAGCGCCGAGAGGGTCGACTCCAGTGCGCGCCAGGCGGCCTTGCGCCCCGCCTGGTCGCCATCGAAACAGAACAATACGCTGGGCACCACGCGGAACAGGCGCTTGAGGTGCTCTTCGCTGGTGGCCGTGCCTAGGGTGGCCACGGCATTGCGCAGGCCCTGCTGGGCCAGGGCGATCACGTCCATATAACCCTCGACGACGATGATTTCGTCGAGGTTGCGGTTGTGCTTGCGTGCCTCGTACAGCCCGTAGAGCTCCTGGCCCTTGTGGAATACTGGGGTTTCCGGGGAGTTAAGATACTTGGGCTTGTCATCGCCCAGGACACGACCGCCAAAGGCGATGATGCGCCCTCGACTGTCGCGGATCGGGAACATCACCCGGTCACGGAAGCGGTCATAGCGTTTGCCGCTTTCAGCGTTTTCGATCAACAGGCCAGCATCGATCATTACCTTTTGCTGCAGGGTGTCGGCGCCCAGGTGCTTGAGCAGGTTATCCCAGCCCGGCGGCGCGAAACCCAGGCCGAAGTCCCGGGCGATCTCGCCCGACAGGCCGCGGCCCTTGAGATAGTCCACTGCCGCCTTGCGGGTCGGGTGGCTGCGCAGGGCCTGGCGGTAGAACTCCGAGGCGGCGTCCAGCAATGGGTACAGTGGCGAATCGGTTGGCTGGCGCGGTTTGTTGTCGCGACGGCCTTGTTCCCTGGGCACTTCCATGCCGGCGGCGCGGGCTAGCTCCTCGACGGCCTGGGGGAAGTCCAGGTTGTCGTGGTCCATGACGAAGCCAAGGGCGTTGCCGCCGGCGCCACAGCCGAAGCAGTAGTAGAACTGCTTGTCGGGGCTGACCGTGAAGGAAGGTGTCTTTTCCTTGTGGAACGGGCAGCAGGCGGAGTAGTTCTTGCCGGTCTTTTTCAGCTGAACGCGCGAGCTCACCACATCGACAATGTCGAGGCGGTTGATCAGGTCGTCGATGAAGCTTTGGGGAATCAGCCCGGCCATGGCAGTCTCGTCATCTGGCAACTGGCAAGTCTAAACGCTATCGGGGCGAGTGATGCTAGGGGAAGTGCGAGGGGGTGTGTGCTCGTCGCCAGCCTCCAGCATTACCGGGGGCTCGTCAGTCAGGACGTGCACGTCTGGTCGAAACCAGATCTGACGCTTTGAAACCATTTGCCCGCTGCAAGTTGCAACAGGCACCTTGGGCTAGCTGCTCAAGGTCAAGCAAACCGCTGCCATCGGCCCGGCAGTGAGCCGGGCAGGGCAGAAGCTCTAGCGTAGAACGTCTGTATTAGTACAGACGAACGGCGCGGCGCTGTTCGCGCTGAACTTTCTTGGCGTGACGCTTAACAGCAGCAGCTGCTTTGCGCTTACGCTCGGCGGTCGGCTTCTCGTAAAACTCGCGGCTACGAACTTCAGCCAGTACACCGGCTTTTTCGCAGGAGCGCTTGAAACGACGCAGAGCTACGTCGAAGGGTTCGTTCTCTTTAACTTTGACGGCTGGCATCCAGGGCTACCTTAATTCATTACCGGGGTAGACGTGCTCCTGGCAAAACAAAGGTGTGCTGGAGAACGTCGGTTTTCAAGGGTTGCGGATGTTAACCCTTAGTACGCCGGAATGCAAAGCCTCTGATCGAAAACCGCTGGTCGGCACCCGGCACGGGGACTATCATGCGCGGCTTCGAATTCAGCCCCCACAAGGGACGAGCCCATGCTAGTACTGGGATTGGAAACATCCTGCGACGAAACCGGCGTCGCATTATACGACAGTGAACGTGGTTTGTTAGCCGACGCGCTGTTCAGTCAAATCGACCTGCACCGCGTGTTCGGTGGGGTGGTGCCCGAGCTCGCCTCGCGTGACCACGTCAAGCGCATGCTGCCGCTGATCCGCCAAGTGCTGGAGGAAGCTGGCTGCGTTGCCACCGAGATCGACGCCATCGCCTACACCGCGGGTCCTGGCCTGGTCGGTGCGTTGCTGGTCGGCGCCTCGTGCGCCCAGGCCCTGGCCTTCGCTTGGGATATCCCGGCGATCGGCGTGCACCATATGGAAGGCCACCTGCTGGCACCCATGCTGGAAGAAAACCCGCCCGAGTTCCCGTTCGTCGCTTTGTTGGTTTCGGGCGGCCATACCCAGTTGGTGCGCGTGGATGGCATCGGCCAATACGAACTGCTGGGCGAGAGCCTCGACGATGCTGCCGGCGAAGCCTTCGACAAGACAGCCAAGCTGATCGGCCTCAATTACCCAGGTGGCCCGGAAATCGCGCGCCTGGCCGAGCAGGGTGTGCCCGGGCGTTTCGTCTTCCCGCGGCCGATGACCGATCGGCCGGGCCTGGAGTTCAGCTTCAGCGGCCTCAAAACCTTTGCGCTGAACACTTGGCAGCAATGCAAGAATGCTGGCGACGACAATGAGCAAACCCGTTGCGACGTGTCCCTGGCATTCCAGCAGGCGGTGGTGGAGACTCTGACCATCAAGTGCAAGCGCGCCCTCAAGCAGACCGGCCTCAAGCGCCTGGTGATCGCCGGTGGCGTGAGTGCCAACAAGGCATTGCGTGCTTCGCTGGAAGACATGCTGGCCGGTCTCAAGGGCAACGTGTACTACGCGCGTCCGCAGTTCTGCACCGATAACGGTGCGATGATTGCCTATGCCGGTTGCCAGCGGCTGTTGGCCGGGCAGCAGCAGGACCTGGCGATCAGCGTACAGGCGCGCTGGCCCATGGAGCAGTTGCCGCCGCTGTGAATCTCAGAGGGGGCGTCAGAAATGCCTTTCGCGCCCGGCAAACAGATCGCGCAGATTATTGCGGTGACGCCAGACGATCATCATCGTGAGCACGGCTATCGGCAGTAGCGCCTCTGGCTCGCGCCAGGCCAGCAGCGGCAAGGTCAGCGGGGTTGCGACAAGCGCCGCCAGCGAGCTGGTGCGGGTAAGGTAGAAGGTCAGTAACCAAGCGCCGATGGCCAGCAATGCCGCCGGGAAATACAGGCCCATGAGCATGCCGGCGGCAGTGGCGACGCCTTTGCCGCCGCGAAAGCGGAAATAAACCGGGAACAGGTGACCGAGCACTGCGCATACGCCAACCCAGGCCTGCTCCTGCAGGCCAAGGCCGGCAGCGCTGGCGAGCAAAACCGGCAACAGGCCCTTGCACAGGTCGCCCAGCAGGGTCAGGATCGCCAGTTTACGGCCCGCCAGGCGTAGCATGTTGGTGGCGCCGGCATTGCCCGAACCGCTGGAACGCGGGTCCGGGCTGCCCGAAAGGCGGCTAAGGACGATGGCGAAGGACAGCGAGCCGAGCAGGTAGGCGAGCAGCGCCAATAACCAAAACATGCTAACTATTCCGGGCGAGGACGCCCTGATTCTAACGGCGCCCGTCGCCCTTGTCGTGCTGTGGAGAGAAGTGCTTGGACAGAGTGTTCATCGAAGGCCTGGAAGTCGATACCGTCATCGGTGCCTATGACTGGGAACGGGATATTCGCCAGTGCCTGCGCCTGGACCTGAGTTTCGCCTGGGACAACCGCCCGGCGGCGGCCGGCGATGACCTGAACCTGGCGCTGGATTACGCCAGTGTTTCTGCGCGGGTGCAGGCATTTGCCGAACAGGCGCGGTTCGAGCTGGTGGAAACCTTCGCAGAGCGCCTGGTGGCGACGCTGATGGAAGAATTCCACATTCCTTGGGTGCGGCTCAAGCTCACCAAGCCAGGCGCAGTTCCTGCCGCGCGTGGCGGTGTTGGCGTGGAGATCGAGCGCGGATGTCTCTGAGCACGGTTTACCTGGGCCTTGGCAGCAACATCAATCGCCACCAGCACCTGTGTGCAGGGCTCGATGCGTTGGCGGCCATTCTCAGTGACATGCGATGCTCCCCGGCGTTCGAGAGCCAGGCAGTGGGCATCAAGAGTGGGCCGTTCATCAACTTCGTGGTCACCGGCAAGACCGATCTGCCACTGATGGAGCTGGATCGCCGGCTTAAGTTCATCGAGGCGGACAATGGGCGTTATGCACCTGATCGTAAGGGGCTGCCGCTGGATATCGATGTGCTCATGTATGACGACCTGCACGGCACCTTCGATGGGCTGGTACTGCCCCGGGCGGAAATTCTAAAGAATGCCTTCGTGCTGTGGCCATTGTCGCTACTGGCGCCGACGCTGGTGCACCCCGGGGCAGGGAAAAGCATGGCGCAGCTGTGGCAGGAGGCGCGGATCGACCAGGTGTTGGCGCCGGTTGCTTTCGAGTGGCGGGGGTTGCAGCTGACTCAGGCGTGAGCCTGTGCTGGCCCTTTCGCGGCTAAAGCCGCTCCCACAGGGACCGCATAAGCCTTGGCATCCTGCGGTCCCTGTGGGAGCGGCTTTAGCCGCGAAAGGGCCGGTGCGGTCAGCCCAGCTTGTAAGCCTCAAGCGCTTTGAGCCGCTCACCCTTGAGAGCCTCGCCCAGGCCTTGCCCCGTCAATCCGGCTTGCACCAGTGGCTTCACATCCACCGCCCGCGCCGCTGCTGCTGCGCCGCGCAGATAGTCGGCCTGTGGATAACCTCCTGATGTGGCCATCTCACACGCCGCAATGAAATCCTCGAAACGCTGCGGCCGGCGATAAACATCGAACTTTTGCAGCATTTCGAGCAATTTTGCAGGTGTTAGCTGCAAAGCCTCGTCGGCATTCCCTGCAAATTCTCCCACCAGCACGGCCAGTTCCTGGCATTCGCGCGGCGCCTTGAAACGCTGATTGAGCGCCTTGATCGCCGCTGGCTCCAAACCGCGAAGCAAGCACGCCCAGCGCACCGCCAGAGGTTGCTGCTGCTCAGCCGCCCGCTGCAGTGCCGCCAGGGTATGCCCGTTGTGTTCCAACTCGGGCATCAACTCCTTCAGCGCGCCACAGGCGCGCAGTACCTGAATGAACACCTGCGGCTCGCTTTCCATCAGCGCCCGTTCGATTTCCTTCCAGCTGCGTTCGGCCGTCAATGCCTGCAGTTCGCCGGATTCGGCGATCTGGCGCATCAGGGCCAGTGTTTCATCAGCAACCTTGAAACCCATGGGCGCGTAACGCGCGGCGAAGCGGGCAACGCGCAATACGCGCAAGGGATCTTCGGCGAACGCGGGGGAAACATGGCGCAGAACGCGCTGTTCAAGATCGGCTTGACCGTGGTAGGGGTCGTAGACCGTGCCGTGTTCATCCTCGGCCATGGCGTTGATGGTCAGGTCGCGCCGGATCAGGTCCTCTTCCAGGGTCACGTCGGGGCTTGCGTGGAAGGTGAACCCCCCATAACCCCGGCCGCTCTTGCGTTCAGTACGCGCCAAGGCATATTCCTCGCCCGTCTTCGGATGCAGGAATACCGGGAAATCAGCGCCGACAGGGCGATAGCCCTTGGCGTGCATTTCTTCGACCGTAGCACCCACTACCAGCCAGTCGATATCGCTGACCGGGCGCCCGAGCAGGCGGTCGCGTACTGCGCCGCCGACTTTGTAGATATGCATGTGCAGCCTCCATTACTGCCGACAGGATACCCTGTCGGCAGTAATGGCGGTGCATCAGAGGTGGTGTATAACGGCGAGGTCCATGCGCCCGTAGTCGCCGCTCTCGGCATGCTCTCCACGCGGCGGCATGTGATGGGTCTTGACCACCTGGTCGCCTTGTACGGTCTCCAGGTGGATATCAAAGCCCCACAAGCGGTGCAGGTGCTTGAGCACTTCCTCGGTGGAATCGCCCAGCGGTTTGCGATTGTGCTGCTGGTGGCGCAGGGTCAGCGAGCGGTCACCACGGCGGTCAATGCTCCAGATCTGCACGTTGGGTTCGCGGTTGCCAAGATTGTACTGGGCGGCCAGTTGTTCGCGAATGGTCCGGTAACCGGCCTCGTCATGGATGGCCGGTACCAGCAGGTCGTCGCGCTGGTCGTCATCGAGGATGCTGAACAGTTTCAGGTCACGCATCACCTTGGGTGAAAGGTACTGCAGGATGAAGCTCTCGTCCTTGAAGCTGCTCATGGCGAACTTGATGGTTGAAAGCCAGTCGCTGCCGGCAATGTCGGGGAACCAGTGGCGATCTTCTTCGGTAGGGTTCTCGCACATGCGGCGGATGTCGGTGTACATGGCGAAGCCCAGTGCGTACGGGTTGATGCCGCTGTAGTACGGGCTGTCGAAGCCGGGCTGGAAAACGACGCTGGTGTGCGACTGCAGGAACTCCATCATGAAGCCTTCGGTGATCAGGCCTTCGTCGTACAGGTCGTTCATCAGGGTGTAATGCCAAAAGGTCGCCCAACCCTCGTTCATCACCTGTGTTTGACGCTGCGGGTAGAAGTACTGGGCGATTTTGCGCACGATGCGCACCACTTCGCGCTGCCAGGGCTCGAGCAGCGGGGCGTTCTTCTCGATGAAGTAGAGGATGTTTTCCTGTGGCTCGGAGGGGAAGCGCGCGTCGTCGCGTTCCCCGCCTTTTTCGGCGCTCTTGGGGATCGTGCGCCACAGGTCGTTGATCTGCCGCTGCAGGTGTTCTTCCCGGTCTTTCTGACGTCGGCGTTCTTCCTCGGCGGAGATCGGATAAGGGCGCTTGTAGCGATCGACACCGTAGTTCATCAGCGCATGGCAGGAGTCAATCAGGTCTTCCACAGCGTCGATACCATGGCGTTCCTCGCACTGGGCGATGTACTGCTTGGCAAACACCAGGTAGTCGATGATGGACGTGGCGTCAGTCCAGGTGCGGAACAGGTAGTTGCCCTTGAAAAAGCTGTTGTGGCCATAGCAGGCGTGGGCAATCACCAGTGCCTGCATGCACATGGTGTTTTCTTCCATCAGGTAGGCGATGCACGGATCGGAGTTGATCACGATCTCGTAGGCCAAGCCCATTTGGCCTCGGCTGTAGGACTTCTCGGTACTGAGGAACTGCTTGCCATAGGACCAATGGTGGTAACCCAGCGGCATGCCGACGGAAGCATAGGCGTCCATCATCTGCTCGGCGGTGATTACCTCGATCTGGTTGGGGTAGGTGTCCAGGGCGTAACGCTCGGCCAGCCGGCTGATTTCCCGGTCATAGGTCTGGATCAGCTCGAACGTCCACTCGGACCCGGTGGAAATGGGTTGGCGTCTCTGTGCTCTGGCGGTCATGTGGCTAACCTGCGCTGGAAGAGTTCACGGAAGACCGGGTAGATATCGCCGGCCGAGACCAACTGCTGCTGAGCGAACGTGTCGGGGAAGGCCTCGCCGATGCGTTCGTACTCGTACCACAACGCCTGGTGCTCACGTGGGGTGATCTCAACGTAAGTGTAGTACTGCACATGGGGCATGATCTGCTTGGACAGGATCTCGCGGCAAATCGGCGAGTCGTCGTTCCAGTTGTCGCCGTCGGAGGCCTGTGCGGCATAGATGTTCCAGTCGGCGGCCGGGTAACGTTCGGCCATGATCTCCTGCATCATCTTCAGTGCGCTGGAGACGATGGTGCCGCCAGTTTCCCGGGAGTAGAAGAACTCTTCCTCGTCGACTTCGCGGGCGCTGGTGTGGTGTCGGATGAACACCACCTCGATGCGGTCGTAATTCCGCTTGAGGAACAGGTACAACAGTATGAAGAAGCGTTTGGCGATGTCCTTGGTGGCCTGGGTCATCGAGCCAGACACGTCCATCAGGCAGAACATCACCGCCTTGGAACTGGGGTTGGGCTGCTTGACCAGCAGGTTGTACTTGAGGTCGAAGGTGTCGAGGAAGGGCAGGCGGTTGATGCGCGCCTTGAGCCGCTCGATTTCCAGCTCGACTTCCTGGATGTCGCTGAAGTTGTCCGGTTCCTCGACTTTCAGCCGGTCGAGTTCCTTCTGGGCCTCGCGCAGCAGCGCACGGCTACTGCCGGTCAGGGCAATACGTCGGGCATGGGCCGAGCGCAGGGTGCGCACGATGTTGATGCGCGAGGGGTTGCCTTCGTTGGCGATCCCGGCGCGTACGGTCTTGAAGGTGTCGGCACCGGTGAGGTGGCGTTTGACCAGGTTGGGCAGTTCGAGATCTTCGAACATGAACTCGAGAAACTCTTCCTGGGTGATCTGAAAGACGAACTCGTCCATGCCCTCGCCGGAATTGCCGGCCTTGCCGCGGCCACTACCCCCGCCGCCACCCTGGGGCCTTGCGATATGTTCGCCAGCGGTGAATTCCTTGTTGCCCGGGTGCACGATGGTCTGCTTGCCGCCACGACCGTGGTGCAGCACCGGCTCGTCGATGTCCCGTCCCGGAATGCTGATCTGCTCGCCGTGCTCCATGTCCATGATGGAGCGGCGGCTGACCGCCTCTTCGACGGCCTTCTTGATGTGGTCACGGTAACGCCGCAGAAAGCGCTGGCGGTTGACCGTGCTCTTGTTCTTGCCGTTCAGGCGTCGGTCGATAACGTAGCTCATGGTACCTCCGGTAGCTGGGGAGCAGCTGCAAGCCACAAGCTTCAGGCTGCGGGAACGAGCAGCCACCGCTGCTGCAAGCTACGGCGCCGGGCTTGGGCCCGGCGCTGGGCAGCGTGAAGCATGCGGCTTGTAGCTTGCCGCTTTATTGCGATTTCCTGACCCGCAGGTACCATTCCGACAGCAGGCGCACCTGTTTGTCGGTGTAGCCACGCTCCACCATCCGCGTGACGAAGTCGTTGTGCTTCTGTTGATCTTCCTTGCTGGCCTTGGCGTTGAAGCTGATGACCGGCAGCAGGTCTTCGGTGTTGGAGAACATTTTCTTCTCGATCACCACCCGCAGCTTCTCGTAGCTGAGCCAGCTCGGGTTCTTGCCATTGTTGTTGGCGCGGGCACGCAGCACGAAGTTGACGATCTCGTTGCGGAAGTCTTTCGGATTGCTGATGCCGGCCGGTTTCTCGATCTTCTCCAGCTCCTCGTTGAGGGCGATGCGGTTGAGGATCTCGCCGGTTTCCGGGTCGCGGTATTCCTGGTCCTGGATCCAGAAGTCGGCGTACAGCACATACCGGTCGAAGATGTTCTGGCCGTATTCGCTGTAGGACTCCAGGTAAGCCGTCTGGATCTCCTTGCCGATGAACTCGATGTAGCGCGGTGCCAGGTATTCCTTCAGGTAGCGTAGGTAACGCTCGCGCACCTCGGCCGGGAACTGTTCCTGTTCGATCTGCTGTTCCAGCACATACAGCAGGTGCACCGGGTTGGCGGCGATCTCGTGCGGGTCGAAGTTGAAGACTTTGGAAAGGATCTTGAACGCGAAGCGAGTCGACAGGCCGTTCATGCCTTCGTCAACACCCGCCGAGTCGCGGTACTCCTGGATAGACTTGGCTTTCGGGTCGGTATCTTTGAGATTTTCACCGTCGTAGACGCGCATCTTCGAGTAGATGTTGGAGTTCTCCGGCTCTTTCAGGCGCGAGAGTACGGTGAACTGAGCGAGCATCTTCAGCGTGTCGGGCGCGCAATGGGCTTTGGCCAGCGAACTGTTGATCAGCAGCTTGTCGTAGATCTTGATCTCATCGCTGACGCGCAGGCAGTACGGCACCTTGACGATGTAGATCCGGTCGATGAACGCCTCGTTGTTCTTGTTGTTGCGGAAGGTGTGCCATTCCGATTCGTTGGAGTGGGCCAGCAGGATGCCGGTGTAGGGGATCGCCCCGAGGCCTTCGGTACTGTTGTAGTTGCCTTCCTGGGTGGCGGTGAGCAAGGGGTGCAGGACCTTGATCGGCGCCTTAAACATTTCCACGAATTCCATCAGGCCCTGGTTGGCCCGGCACAGTGCGCCCGAATAGCTGTAGGCGTCGGCGTCGTTCTGCGGGAATTCCTCAAGCTTGCGGATATCCACCTTGCCGACCAGGGCCGAGATGTCCTGGTTGTTTTCGTCGCCTGGTTCGGTCTTGGCGATGGCAATCTGGTTAAGGATCGAAGGGTAGAGTTTGACGACCCTGAATTTACTGATGTCGCCGCCGAATTCCTGCAGGCGCTTGGTGGCCCATGGCGACATGATGGTGTTCAGGTAGCGCCGAGAGATACCGTACTCTTCCTCGAGAATGGCCCCGTCTTCGGTGGCATTGAACAAGCCCAGGGGGGACTCGAATACCGGTGAGCCCTTGATTGCGTAGAAGGGCACCTTCTCCATCAGCTGCTTGAGTTTCTCGGCCAGCGACGACTTGCCGCCGCCTACCGGGCCCAGCAGGTAGAGGATCTGTTTCTTCTCTTCCAGGCCTTGGGCGGCGTGGCGGAAGTACGAAACGATCTGGTCGATGCACTCTTCCATGCCATGGAAGTCGGCAAAGGCCGGATACCGGCGAATAACCTTGTTGGAGAATATTCGCGACAGCCTGGAGTTGCTGGAGGTGTCGATCAGTTCTGGCTCACCGATGGCCAGCAACAGCCGTTCAGCCGCTGATGCGTAGGCACTGCGATCCTCTTTGCACAGCTCGAGGTACTCCTGCAGCGAAAGTTCTTCCTGGCGCGTAGACTCGAAGCGGTTTTGGAAGTGGCTAAAAATACTCATGACGTCACCTCGCTCGATACGTGGAGACGACGCCGGATCAGTCAGCTGATGCTGGCATGCAACCGGGTTCGCCGATTGCTGTATACCCCCCAGAACACCCTGAAACGCTACCGATGACCCGCACGCCGGTGTACCGGCTCTCCCCTTTTTTTGGATGGCCTGCGCTTAAGAATAGTTGGTTATCCGCAAGGTCAAGGGCGAGCGGTGGAGAAGTTGCGAACGACCGTTCGTCAGGTGGGCTGCAAGCCCGCGTGGGGCGCGGGCTGCAGTAAAAATGAAAAAATTATTCGGCAGTGCCTTGGGCGGTCTCGGCCGGGTAGGTGTTGCGCCACAGTTCGAAGCCGCCATCGACGCTGTAGACGTCGGAGAAGCCCTGGCCGACCAGGTAGGCGGCTGCGCTCTGGCTGGAATTGCCGTGGTAGCAGACCACCAGGGTCGGGGCATCCAGGTCGGCATTGCGGATGAACTCGGCAACCGAATGGTTATCCAGATGCTGGGCGCCGGTGATGTGGCCGGCGGCAAAGGCTTGCGAGTCGCGAATGTCGACGACTACCGCACCTTGCGCGCGCAGGGCCAGGGCCTGCTCGGGAGGGATGCGCTTGAATTCGCTCATGGATACAGCTTCCTTCAGGGGTGATCGATAAGTGTAGGCGTTCAGGCGGGCTGGCGTAAGTTGCCGTCGTCGGCACAGTCGCAGCGGTGGTATTCGCCGGTGTCGACGTTGTAGAGGGTCATGGCGCCACCCCACACGCAGCCAGTGTCGAGGGCAATGATGCCGGGCTCGTCAACCTGGCCCTGGAGGGCGGCCCAGTGGCCGAAAATGATCTTCACGTGGCGCGAGCGACGGTCCTTGTGCGCGTACCAGGGCTTGTAGCCCTTGGGCGCAGTGTCCAAGCCTTCCTTGCTCTTGAGGTCGAGCTTGCCTGCCGCCGTGCAGAAACGCATGCGCGTGAGGTAGTTGGTGATGACCCGCAGCCGCTCGACACCGGTGAGGCTCTTGCTCCACTTGTTCGGCTCGTTGCCGTACATGCCGTCCAGGTACAGTTGCAGGCGGGTGTCATCGCGCAGCACTTGCTCGACTTCTGCTGCCAGTTGCAGCGCCTGGCCGAGGGTCCACTGCGGCGGGATGCCGGCATGCACCAAGGCGATGCCGCGGGGCTCGTCGTAATGCAGCAGTTTCTGCTGACGCAGCCAGTCGAGCAGCTGGTCGGCATCCGGCGCCTCGATGATTTCGCGCAGGGTATCGCTTTTCTTCAGGCGCTCGACGTTGTGCCAGGCGGCCAACAGGTGCAGGTCATGGTTGCCCAGTACGCACACCAGCGACTGGCGGATCGAATAGAGGTAACGCAGGGTTTCCAGCGACTCTGGGCCGCGGTTGACCAGGTCGCCAACCAGCCACAGGCGGTCGGCCGCCGGGTTGAAGTTGACCCGGGCGAGCAGGCATTTGAGCGGTTGCAGGCAGCCTTGCAGATCGCCGACAGCGTAGGTGGCCATCAGTGCAGCGCCCCAGGGACCGCTAGGCGAAAGGGCGCGATGTCGGCTTCGAAGCGCTTGCCGTCTTCGGCGAACATCTCATAGCTGCCCTGCATGGTGCCGACGCGCGTGCTGATCACCGCGCCACTGCTATAGGTATGGCTCTGACCGGGCTCGATGGTCGGCTGCTGGCCGACGACGCCGGCGCCACGTACTTCCTCGACTTCGCCGTCACCGTTGGTGATCAGCCAGTGCCGAGACAGCAGCTTGGCTTTGACCGAGCCGTTATTTTGCACGGTGATGGTGTAGGCGAAGGCGAAGCGACTGCTTTCGGGGTCGGATTGGTCTTTGAGGTAACGGGTCACGACGCTGACGTCGATCTGATAACGAGGGTCGGACATGCAAGGGCCTTGGGCGAGCTGACGCAATAATGCAGTCTAGGCCATTGGCGGGGGGAAGGGCTAGCGGTGAGGGGCGTGGGAGTTTGTTGCCTGTACCGGCCTCTTCGCGGCTTTACCCGCGAGGAGGCCAGTACTGGCGAAATCAGGCTTGCTGGTCTGCCAGCTGATCAGCCAGGCGCACGAACGCCGCAAGGTCCAGCTGCTCAGGGCGCAGGCTGCCATCCACGCCAGCGGCCTCGATGGCGGTGCTGTCGAGCAGGCCCTTCATGGTGTTGCGCAGGGTCTTGCGACGCTGGTTGAACGCTTCGCGCACGACGTGCTCCAGCAGCCGTGCATCCTTGGCTGGGTGCGGCAGCACTTCGTGCGGCACCAGGCGCACGATCGCCGAGTCGACCTTCGGCGGCGGGTTGAACGCGCCCGGGCCAACGTTGAACAGGTGCTCCACACGACAGTGGTACTGCACCATGATCGACAGGCGACCCCAATCACCACCGCCTGGGCCGGCTGCCATGCGCTCGACCACTTCTTTCTGCAGCATGAAGTGCATGTCACGGATCAGCCCGGCGTGGCTGAGCAGGTGGAAGATCAGCGGGGTGGAGATGTTGTAGGGCAGGTTGCCTACCACTTTCAGGCTGCGCGGCGGTACGCCCAGCTGGTTGAAGTCGAACTTCAGGGCATCGCCTTGATGCAGGCGAAAATTGCCGCGGCCGGCAAACTTGTGCTGCAGGATCGGCACCAGGTCCTTGTCCAGCTCCACCACGTCCAGCTGGGCGCCACTGCCCAGCAGGCCTTCGGTCAGGGCGCCCTGGCCCGGGCCGATTTCCAGCAGGTGTTCGCCGGGCTTGGCGTTGATGGCGCGCAAGATGCGGTCGATGATGCCCGCATCGTGCAGGAAGTTCTGGCCGAAGCGCTTGCGCGCCCGGTGTTGGTATTGCTCGTTCATGGTCGGTTCTCGGCCATCTGGTAGGCGGTTTCCAGGGCGACGCGCAGGCTGCCGGTGTCGACCTTGCCGCTGCCGGCCAGGTCCAGGGCGGTGCCATGGTCAACCGATGTGCGGATGATCGGCAGGCCCAGGGTCACGTTGACGGCAGCGCCAAAGCCTTTGTACTTGAGTACGGGCAGGCCTTGGTCATGGTACATCGCCAGCACCGCGTCGCAGTGCTCCAGATATTTGGGGGTAAACAGGGTATCGGCCGGCAGCGGGCCGCGCAGGTCCATGCCTTCGGTGCGCAGGCGGGCCAGCGTCGGCTCGATGATGTCGATTTCTTCGCGGCCAAGATGGCCGCCTTCCCCGGCATGCGGGTTGAGGCCGCAGACCAGGATGCGCGGGTTGGCAATGCCGAACTTGTCGCGCATATCGGCGTGCAGGATGCGGGTGACCCGTTCCACGCGCTCGGCAGTGATGGCGTCGGCAATATCCCGCAGCGGGAGGTGCGTGGTCACCAAGGCTACACGCAAGCCACGAGTGGCCAGCATCATCACGACTTGGGCGGTGTGGGTCAGGTCGGCAAGGAACTCGGTATGGCCGGAGAAGGCGATACCGCTTTCGTTGATCACGCCCTTGTGCACCGGTGCGGTGATCATCCCGGCGAATTGCCCGTCAAGGCAACCTTGGCCGGCACGGGTCAGCGTCTCCAGGACGAACGACGCGTTGGCTTTGTCCAGCTGGCCTGCCACCACGGGCGCCGCCAAGGGGGTATCCCACACGTACAGGCTGCCAGCGGGTGCGGGCTGGTCGGGCCATTGGCCTGGCATTACCGGCAGCAGGCTGACGGCCAGCCCCAGCTGCGTGGCCCGCTCGGCGAGCAGGTCACGGCTGGTGATGGCAATCAGGGGGTGGGGTTGGGCGTCGGCGGCGAGCAGCAGGCACAGGTCGGGGCCTATGCCGGCTGGTTCGCCGGGGGTGACGGCGAAGCGCAGGGGCTTCACTGTGCGGCCTGGTCGGCGCCAGGCAGCTTGATTTCAACGTAGGCTTCGTCGCGGATCTGGCGCAGCCAGGTCTGCAGCTCTTCGTCGTACTTGCGGTTACGCAGCACGTTCATGGCCTGTTGCTCGCGCGCCTGTTCGGTGCTGTCGGTCGCGCGGCGGCCCAGCACTTCCAGCACGTGCCAGCCGTATTGGGTCTTGAACGGTTTGGTCACCACGCCTTGCTGGGCGCTGGCCATCTGCTCGCGGAACTCGGGTACCAGGCTGTTCGGGTCGACCCAGTTGAGGTCGCCGCCGTTGAGCGCGGAGCCCGGGTCTTCCGAGAAGCTCTTCGCCAGCTCGCCGAAGTCTTCGCCGTTCTGGATGCGCTCGTACAGGCGCTCGGCCAGCTGCTTGGTAGCGGCCTCGCTGCGGATCTCGCTCGGCTTGATCAGGATGTGGCGGACATGCACTTCGTCACGCAGCACGTTTTCCCCGCCACCGCGCTTCTCCTCGAGCTTGAGGAGGATGAAACCGTTGGGGATGCGGATTGGCTGGGTGATGTCGCCGACCGCCATGCTGCTGAGCATTTTGGCGAAGTCCGGTGGCAGCTGGGCAGCTTTACGCCAGCCCATCTCACCGCCCTCAAGGGCGTTTTCGCTGGCCGAGTTGGCAATCGCCACCTGGCCGAAGTCGGCGCCCTGACGCAGTTGCTGGTACAGCTCGCCGACCTTGCGCGCAGCTTTCTGGATGTCGTCCGAGTTGGCGGCTTCCGGGGTCGGGATGAGGATGTTGGCCAGGCGATACTCTTCCGACATCTGCATCTTGCCCATGTCCGAGGCGAGGAAGTTCTTTACTTCCTGCTCGGAAACCTGGATGCGCTCGGCAACGCGGCGCTGACGCACGCGGCTGATGATCATCTCGCGTTTGACCTGCTCACGGGCGTCGTCGAACGACAGGCCGTCATGGGCGAGGGCAGCACGGAACTGCTCCAGCGACATCCCATTGCGCTGGGCAATGGTGCCGATGGCCTGGTTCAGCTCTTCGTCGGTGATGCGAATGCCCGACCGCTCGCCGATCTGCAGCTGCAGGTTCTCGACGATCAGGCGTTCCAGTACCTGCTGCTCCAGTGCGCCGGTCGACGGTACGCCGCCGCCGCGCTTGGCGATGGTCTGCTGTACCTCGTGGACGCGCTGGTCCAGTTGGCTCTGCATGACCACGTCGTTGTCGACGATGGCCACCACGCGGTCGATGGGTTGTACCGCGGCATGCACCGCGCCACTCAGCAATGCAGCGCCCAGCAACACCGGGCGCAGTCGATCAATAAGCTTGGTCTTCACGTGTACGGTAACCTTGAATGCCTTGGTCGAGGAACGATTCCACCTTGTTGCCCACTACGCCGCCGAGGCCTTTCAGGACGATTTGCAGGAAGATGCCGTGGTCGCCTTTTTCGTTTTGCGGTGTCGCCTGGCTGAAGTCGTCAGAGTCGATCCAGTAACGGTTGATCAGGCGCAGCTTCCAGCAGCAGTTGTCATATTCGAAACCGCCCATGGCTTCCAGGGTACGGTTGCGGTTGTAGTCATGCTGCCAGCGGGCGATCACGCTCCATTGCGGTACGATCGGCCAGATGACCGAGAAGTCATGCTGCTGGATCTTGTAGTAATCCTTGATGAAGGTGTCGGTACCCGGTGTGCCATAGTCGCCGCCGCCCACTTTCCAGGTACCGGTAGTGGAGTCGTAAGCGATGGTGTCGTTACGGTAGCGATAGCCGAAGTTGACGATCTTGTTCGGATTGTCTTCAGGCTGGTAGTGGAACATCGCGCTGCCCGAACGGGTGCTGCGGCTGTCCGGGTCCCAGTTGAAGTCCGAATTGAAGCGCCAGTCGCGGTTGAAGTAGTAGTTGTACAGCAACGCGTACGGCGATACATCCGACTGCGAGTCCTTGCGGGTACGGTAGTCGATGCCTGGCAGCTGGACCTTGCGGTCCTTGAAGTAGTAAGCCTGACCGATGCTGAAGTTCTGGCGCTCGAAGCCGTTTTCCTCGATCCAGCGGGTGGTCACGCCCAGCGACAGCTTGTTCTCGTCGCCGATACGATCGGTGCCGGAGAAGCGGTTGTCGCGGAACAGCGAGTCGTAGCTGAACAGTGTTTCACCCGTGTCGAACAGCGGGATGTCCACCTGATCCTTGTAAGGAACGTAGAGGTAGTACATGCGCGGTTCAAGGGTCTGGCGGTAATTGGTGCCGAACAACGAGGTATTGCGGTCGAAGTAGAGCCCGCTATCTACGCTGAGAATCGGGATGTCGCGGTTCTGATTGCTCTTGAAGTCGCCGAACAGGTCGCGGGTGGCATCGTTGCTGTTGGCAACGTCAGTTTTGCCCTTGCCATCCAGGTCTAAATCATAATGGGTGTACATGTACTTCAGCTTCGGCGTGATGAAGCCATAACTGGCGTTCATCGGCAGGCTGATCGACGGTGCGACGTTCAGGCGGGTACCGTTGGCGCGCGCGACGCCGAAGATGTTGTCATCGAGTCGACGGCCCCCGATCACATTCCCATTGGCGTCCAGAACAGAACCCGCTGTGGTGTCCGGATTTCCGTCTTTATCGAATACAAGATCATTTTTCAGATCACGATCAAAGCGGACGGCTTCGGTCTCGTAGCCGAGGTTCAAGCCACCAGGTTGGAATGGCAAGGTACCGTTGAGGGTAATCTGCGGCAGCTTGTCGTACGGGGTGATCTGCGACAGGGTCGCCATCTCGTACGCTTGCGCATTCAGGCGGGCGGTGTAGGTGTCACCACGCCAGGTCAGGGCACCTTGCTGGTTGACCACGTCCCGGCTCTTGACGCCGATCTGGTCGGTTTCCAGGTCCTGGAAGTAGAACGGATCGCTGATGTCGGTGTAATCAACTTCAGTCATCAGGCGCTCATCCAAGCCACCTTTGTGCTGCCAGTTGATCATCCAGCGTTCTTTCTTGTAATCCGTCTGCAGCTTGCGGTCGTCGCTCTCGTCGCTGAGGTAGCCGCCGCCGAACTGCCCTTCGCTGGACTTGGTCAGGTAGCGGAACTCGCCTTCCATCAGCAGGCCGCGCTTGGTCATGTAGCGCGGGTACAACGTGGCGTCATAGTTGGGCGCCAGGTTGAAGTAGTAAGGCGTGACCAGCATGAAGCCGGTGTCGCTGGTGCTGCTGAACGATGGCGGCAGGAAGCCGGACTGGCGACGATCGTCGATCGGGAAGTAGATGTACGGTGTGTAGAGCACCGGGAAATCTTTGACCCGCAGGGTGACGTTGGTCGCGGTACCGAAACCGGTCGCCGGGTTCAGGGTGATGTTGTTGCCCTTCAGCTGCCAGGCGTTGCTGCCCGGTTCGCAGGTGGTGTACGTGCCGTCCTTGAGACGGATGATGGCGTTTTCGCCACGCTTGGCGTACAGGGCGTTGCCGCGGATGTGCGACTTGTGCATCACGTATTCGGCGTTGTCGACCTGGGCTTCGCCGGTGTCGAGCTGGATCTGCGCCTGGTCGCCGACAACCAGCGAGCCATTGTCGCGGATCTTGACGTTGCCCTTGAGCTCGCCACGGTTCTCGGCCTGATACAGGTTGGCCTCGTCGGCTTCGGCCTGCATGCTGCCCTGGCGCATGACCACGTCACCGGCGAGGGTAGCGATCTGCTGCTCCTGCTGGTACTTGGATACCTTGGCGTTGATGTAGGTCGGCGACTCGTCCTTCGGCGTGGCGTCGGCCATGCCTGGGCGGGTAGGCTCGATGTACGCGCCACCGCAGTACGGGCCGGTTTCGGCCAGCTGGGCGGCAGTGAGCTTCTCGCGTGGAACCCAGTCAAGGTGGCTGTAGTCTTCGCTACGCGACTTCAGGCCACGGCCTTTGGCCTCGGTGACCAGCATCGGCTTGTCGGCGCTTTGGGCCTCGGCCGGCTCGGCTTCGGTGCCGGAAGTAAGCGCGGCCCCTTCATGCACCGGGCGCGGGGGCAGGTTGTTGGCTGGGGTCTTGGGCTTGCAGTCCCAACCACCGGAGGCGGACACTTGGCAGTCGAACTGCTCGGCAGCCACTACATAGGAGGTGGCCAGAGGTTGCATGGCCAGCAGACCGCCGGTTACCAGCAACGGAAACTTTCTACGAAACGCGGGGGATTTCAATGCCATCTTATTAGTCCGGGCTTCCTGCGTGCCATCTGCCCGCGTGTGGGGCCGCACGCCTCTCGATGGTCTGAAAAAGATGCTGGATAATAAAGCATGACCCGCTTGACGGCTAGGGCCGTCGGAGACCCTTGTAATGCCTGAACACGATGTACGCCTGCAACAACTGACTGTCTGGCTCCATGAGCAGCTCAAACAACTTTTCCGCGACAACGCCTGGGGCGAGGTGCCCGAGGGCAACCTGACCGCCGCCAGCAGCGATGCCAGCTTCCGCCGTTACTTCCGCTGGCAGGGCGCAGGCCACAGTTTCGTGATCATGGATGCACCACCGCCTCAGGAAAACTGCCGACCATTCGTCGACATTGCCCACCTGCTGGCCAGTGCCGGCGTGCATGTGCCGCACATTCATGCGCAGGACCTGGCGCGCGGCTTCCTGCTGTTGGGTGATCTGGGCCACCAGACATACCTGGACATCATTCAGGCCGATAACGCCGATGGCCTGTTCGCCGATGCCATCGACGCGCTGCTTGCCTTCCAGCGCCTGCCGATGGACGCGCCGTTGCCCAGCTACGACGACGCCCTGCTGCGCCGTGAAGTCGAGCTGTTCCCGGAATGGTACGTAGGCCGTGAGCTTGGCCTGACCTTCAGCGACGCGCAGAAGACCAGCTGGCAGCGTATCAGCCAATTGCTGATCGACAGTGCCTTGGCACAGCCCAAGGTGCTGGTGCACCGCGACTACATGCCGCGCAACCTGATGCAGAGCAGCCCGAACCCGGGCGTGCTGGACTTTCAGGACGCGGTCTACGGCCCGGTCACCTACGACATCACCTGTCTGTTCAAGGATGCATTCCTCAGCTGGCCACAGGCGCAGGTCGAAGGCTGGCTGCGAAGCTACTGGGACCAAGCAAAAGCCGCTGGTATTCCGGTCCAGCCACTATTTGACGATTTCCAGCGCGCCAGCGACCTGATGGGGGTGCAGCGTCACCTCAAGGTGATCGGTATCTTCGCGCGAATTTGCCATCGTGACGGAAAACCACGTTATCTGGCCGACGTCCCGCGATTCTTCGCCTATATAGATGAAGTGGTCAGCCGTCGCCCGGAGCTTGCCGAACTGGGCCAGCTGATCGCCGAGTTGCAAGCCGGAGCGCGTGCATGAAGGCGATGATTCTTGCAGCAGGTAAAGGTGAGCGCATGCGCCCGCTGACCCTGCATACCCCCAAACCGCTGGTGCCAGTCGCAGGTCAGCCACTGATCGAGTATCACCTGCGCGCCCTGGCGGCGGCCGGGTTTACCGAGGTGGTGATCAACCACGCCTGGCTTGGCCAGCAGATCGAAGACCATCTTGGCGATGGCAGCCGGTTCGGCCTGCACATTCGCTACTCGGCCGAAGGTGAGCCGCTGGAGACCGGCGGCGGAATCTTCAAGGCCTTGCCATTGCTGGGGAACGAGCCGTTCGCCCTGATCAACGGCGATGTCTGGACCGACTATGACCTTGCCCGCCTGCGTGTGCCGCTGCACGGGCTGGCGCATCTGGTGCTGGTCGACAACCCAGGCCATCACGGGCGCGGCGACTTCCGTCTGAATGGCGAGCGGGTGGTTGATGGTGATGATGCCCCTGGCACGCTCACCTTCAGCGGCCTCTCGGTGTTGCACCCGGCTTTGTTCGAAGGTTGCCAGGCGGGCGCCTTCAAGCTGGCACCGCTGCTGCGCCAGGCGATGGCGTCAGGCCAGGTGAGTGGCGAGTACCACCCTGGCCAATGGGTGGATGTCGGCACCCACGAACGCCTGGCCGAGGCCGAGCGCTTGATCGGCGAGCGCGCCTGATATGTGGTGGCCAGGCACGGTAATCGGGTTGGGCGCAGGCTTTGCGGTCGCCAGTATCCCCGGAGCGTTGCTCGGTGCCTTGCTGGGCCAGGCGATGGACCGGCGCATCCGCTTGCAGGGCTGGGATGATATGCGCGAGCGGCTGGGCGGTCGCCCGTCCCTGCAGGACGACGAGCTGCTGTTCGTGCTGCTTGGGCGGTTGGCCAAGAGTGACGGCCGTGTGGCCGAGCAGCACATCCAGCAGGCGCGCCAGGAAATGGTCCGTCTGGACATGGCTGAGGATGCGCGTTTGCGGGCGATAGCTGCGTTCAACCGCGGCAAGGCCGGCAAAGACAGGCTCACTGGCCACCTGCGCCGCATCCGGCTGCAGCCACATGCCGCCGAGGGCACCTTGCGCGCCTGCTGGCGCATGGCCTGGGCCGACGGCAAGGCCGGGCGGCACGAGCGCGAACTGCTGCTGGAGTGGGGGCACAAGCTGGGCCTGAGCCGGCGTCAGGTGCAGGCAATGTCGCTGGAGTACGAGCCACGCAAGGCGCCGGTCTCGGGCGGCGTGATGAACTATGCGGCAGCGCTGCGCTTGCTGGGCGTCGAGGACGACACCGAAGGCGACCAGGTCAAGCAGGCTTACCGGCGCCTGGTCAGCAAGCATCATCCAGACAAGCTGGCGGGCAGCGGAGCAAGCGAGGCGCAAGTCCGCGAGGCGACCGAGCGGACCCGCGAGCTGCACCAAGCCTATGCCATCGTTCGCAAGCGGCGCGGATTCTAGGAGGGGGCGCTAAGCGCCCCTGACCATCTGCACTACTGTTGCGGGCTCATCCAGCCCCGAACCCTGCGGAACAGTTGCTCCTGCTCGCCATCCTTGTTGGCCGGCATGGCAATCAGCGACAGCTGCTTGTACTGGCTGTCCTTCTGCCGCTTGCTGGCCTGCAAGCGTTGCGCCGCGGCATTGCGGTCGCCAGTACGGGTGGCGTAGTAAAGGTCGGCCGTCGGCACTTTGAGGGTAGGCGTCAGGCTTTCCAGGTCGTGCTCGACCCGGGCCGGCGTCTGTGCGGCAACCATCACCAGTTTTTGCACCTGCGGCGGTTGCTTCTCGCTCAGGTAGCGCGCGGCCCAATAGGCGCCGCTGCCATGGCCGATCAGCACGATGCTGCGCGAGTTGTGCTGCTGGGCATAGGCCACGGCGGCATCCAGGCGGGCGAAGATGCGTTCGGCATCGGCCACGTCGTTCTGTTCGCTGGCTTGCTCGGCGTCGGTGCTTTCTGCGGCGTCGGCGTCGGCGGCGGTGGCCTGGGCGACGTTGGCGTTGGCGTCGGCCGGGGTGTCCTTGGCCGGGGCGCTTTCGCCCGCTTTCTTCTCGGGCACGGCCGCTGGCTTGGCCTCGACCCGAGCCTGCGGGGCGTCGGCGAGCAGGTCGGGCAGGCTCACGCTCAGGCTGTGCCAGCCGATATCCGGGAACTTGCGCCGCAGCGGGCCGACAGCGTCGGGCCAGTCGGCATTCTCGCCAGCACCCGGGACGATGATCACGGCACCCTTCGGATCACTGTCGTTGGCCGGCTTCCACAGGGCCAGGAAGCTGTCGGCTCCGGCCTGCAGGGTCTGTTGTTCGGCTTTTGGTGCCAGGCGTTCCAGTGCCTGAGCATCTGCCTGGCTGCGCTCCAGCAGGGGCGGGCGCGGAGCCGGGGCGGCGGGCGCCTCGGCTGCAGCGTCCGGCTTTGCAGCATCAGCGGCCAGGGCGCCGAGTGGTAGGAGTGAGGCCAGGCAGCACATTGCCAGCGTCGTGCGATAAAGTGTGGACATGAATCAACCCAAGGCCAGAATGATACCGGCAGCCTAATAGTATTTGCCCGTGACGGCCATGCTGCATGGCCGCCCTTGCCAAGACGAGCGTGAAGATGAAGCGATTGCGTCGCCTGTTGGTTATCGGCTGGTTGTGCCTGCCCTTGATCGCCCTGGCACGGCCCGAAGTGCCGCCAACGGTGACCCTCGGGCCTGCCCAGCAGCAATGGCTCGATAACCACCGCAGCTTGCGTGTCGGCCTGGTACTGCAGGCGCCTTACGCGCAGTTCGACCGCCGTCTGCAACAATTTTACGGCGCCAACGTCGAGTTGGTGAACTGGCTGGGGCAGGCGCTGGGCCTGGACCTGACCTGGCGCAACTTTGCCGACCAAGCCAGCCTTGAGCATGCCTTGCAGGCCGGTGAGATCGATTTTGCCCCGGGCCTGACGCAAACTCCGGCCAGCCTGCGCCTTTGGTTGTTCAGCGACCCTTACATGCGCGTGCCACAACTGGTGGTGGGGCCGCGCACCGGGGCGATGGCTGTGGAGCTGGAAAAACTCGATGCCGAAACCCGTGTCGCGGTGCGCATGCCCAGCGTCCTGGCCGACTACCTGCGTGCCAATTACAGCGGCCTCAACCTGCAGGGCGTGCCCAGCGAGCGCGAAGCTCTGCAACTGGTGGTCGGCGGCCAGGCCAGTTATGCCGTGCTCGATGAGGCACAGCTGAGTCGGTTGTCACGGGAAAGCGAGTTCGCCGAGCTGGTGGTGGTGGGAGATATCGGCTTGCCGCAGCTGCTGCGGGTAGGCTCGCGACGCGATTGGCCGGTGCTTGCCGATGTGCTGGAGCGCGGGCTGCAAGCCATGCCGGCCAAGGAGCTGGAGCAACTCCACCAGCGTTGGTTGCAGCCCAAGTACCCGCGCTTGAGCGAGTCGCCTGGCTTTTGGCAGAACCTGGCCTTGCTGTTCGGCATGTTGCTGCTGTGCGCAGTGGCTACGTTGATGTGGCAGCGTCGGCAGCAGCGCCAACTGGAACGCAGCCTGTTGGCAACGCGTGAGAGCCTGAGCGAACGGCAGGGGCGCGAAGAGGCGCTGCGCCTGAGCCAGTTCGCCATCGACCAGAGCACCGTGGGCATTCTCTGGGTCAACTGGGACAGCCATGTGCGCTACGCCAACCATGCGGTGGAGGCCATGCTCGGCTATGCCGAGGCCGGGCTGCTGGAGCGCCCGCTGATCGATTTCGAGCCAAACTTGACCATGGATCGCTGGCTCGAACTCTGGAAAGGGGCCCGTGCCGGCGAGGGTGGGGCCCGGCGCTTCGAAACCCAGTGCCGGCGTGCCGATGGCAGTTTGTTGCCGGTGGAGTTGTCGCTCAGTTTCTTGCGCTTTCGTGATGCCGAATACCTAGTGGTGTATCTCGCCGATGTCACCGAGCGCCACCGCGCCCTGGCAGCCTTGCGCGAAAGCGAGGCGCGGCTCAAGGGCATCGCTGGCAACGTGCCGGGCCTGGTGTTCCGCCTTGAACCCGCACCTGCCGAGGGTGAACCGGAGTTCCCCTACATCAGCGAGGGCAGCGAGGCGCTGGTCGGCTACACGCCCGCGCAGATCCAGCATCCGTTGATGGGGCTGCGCAATCTCGTTCATCCAGACGACCGGGCGAACTATCACCAGGTACAGGACCTGGCCATTGCCAGCGATCAGGACTGGTCGTGGCAAGGTCGCATTCTCACCCGCGAAGGCGAGCAGCGCTGGGCCGACATCAAGGCCAGTGCCCGCCGTTTGCCCAATGGCCGGGTTGCCTGGGACGGCATCGTATGGGACATCACCCAAGGCAAGCGCGCCGAGCTGGCCCTGGCCCTGGCCCAGTCTCAGGAACAGTTGCGCGAGCTGTCGGCGCACCTGGAAAGCGTGCGCGAAGAAGAAAAGGCCCGCATCGCCCGTGAAGTGCATGATGAGCTGGGGCAGATGCTGACCGTGCTCAAGCTGGAAGTGTCGATGTGCGAGCTGGCTTTCGCCGAACTCGACCCAGGGTTGCACGAGCGCCTGGGCAGCATGAAGCGCCTGATCGCCCAGCTGTTCCAGTTGGTACGCGACGTCGCCACGGCGCTGCGCCCGCCGATCCTCGACGCCGGCATCGCCTCGGCCATCGAATGGCAGGCGCGGCGCTTCGAAGCACGCACGCAGATACCCTGTCTGGTACAGGTACCGGATAATCTGCCAGCATTGAGCGATGCCAAGGCCACCGGCCTGTTCCGCATCCTGCAAGAGGCGCTGACCAACGTCATGCGCCATGCCCAGGCGCACAGCGTGGAGATCGAACTGGTGCGTGAAAACGGGCAGCTGCGCATGACCGTGAGCGACGATGGCACGGGTTTTTGCCGGGACCAGCCCAGGCCCACCTCGTTCGGCCTGGTCGGCGTGCGTGAGAGGGTGCTGATGCTCGGTGGCAGCATGGCGTTGGACAGTGAACCCGGCGAGGGCACCAGCCTGAGCGTGGCCATTCCCTTGGAGTAGGAGAGCGAGCGTGATTCGAGTGCTGGTGGCCGAAGACCACACCATTGTCCGGGAAGGCATCAAGCAGTTGATCGGCCTGGCCAAGGACATGCAGGTGGTAGGGGAGGCCGGGAATGGCGAGCAGCTGCTCGAAACCTTGCGCCACACACCTTGCGAGGTGGTGTTGCTGGATATCTCCATGCCGGGGGTGAATGGCCTGGAGGCGATCCCGCGTATCCGCGCGCTGCACGATGCCCCGGCGATCCTGATGTTGTCGATGCATGATGAGGCACAAATGGCCGCCCGCGCACTGAAGGCTGGCGCCGCCGGTTATGCGACCAAGGACAGCGACCCGGCCCTGCTGCTGACAGCCATTCGCCGGGTGGCGAGCGGCGGGCGTTACATCGACCCGGCGCTGGCGGACCGCATGGTCTTCGAGGTGGGGCTGACCGAAACCCGGCCGCTGCACACGCTGCTCTCCGAGCGCGAATTTTCGGTATTCGAGCGGCTGGCCCAAGGCGCTAATGTCAACGACATCGCCCAGCAGCTGGCGCTGTCGAGCAAGACCATCAGCACTCACAAGGCCAGGCTGATGCAGAAGCTCAAGGTCAATTCGCTGGCGGAGCTGGTGAAGTACGCCATGGAGCACAAACTGGTCTGATTGCGACATCCTTGTAGGGATTGCCCTACAGCAAAACGTCCACGCGGATGATGGCATTCTCTCAGCACCGCCGATTTCCGGGCGCTTGCGGCTCTTCTACTCTTTTGCCTACGCAGTCATTCCAACAAGAAGGTGCAGGCATGAGCGAGGCGAATTCGAACGCTGCCACCAGCGAGACGCTGGTCAGCTTCCGTGGTGTGCAGAAGAGCTACGACGGCGAATCGCTGATCGTCAAAAACCTCAACCTGGATATTCGCAAGGGTGAATTCCTCACCCTGCTCGGCCCCTCCGGCTCGGGCAAGACCACCAGCCTGATGATGCTGGCCGGTTTCGAAACACCCACCGCGGGTGAGATCCAGCTAGCCGGGCGCTCGATCAACAACGTGCCGCCGCACAAGCGCGACATCGGCATGGTGTTCCAGAACTACGCCCTGTTCCCGCACATGACCGTTTCCGAGAACCTGGCCTTCCCGCTGACCGTGCGCGGCCTGAGCAAGACCGACATCAGCGAGCGGGTCAAGCGGGTGCTGAACATGGTCCAGCTCGATGCCTTCGCCAAGCGCTACCCCGGCCAACTTTCCGGTGGCCAGCAGCAGCGTGTGGCCCTGGCCCGGGCGTTGGTGTTCGAACCTCAGCTGGTGTTGATGGACGAACCGCTGGGCGCCCTCGACAAGCAGCTGCGCGAACACATGCAGATGGAGATCAAGCACATTCATCAGCGCCTGGGCGTGACCGTGGTCTACGTGACCCACGACCAGGGCGAGGCGCTGACCATGTCTGACCGCGTGGCGGTGTTCCATCAGGGCGAGATCCAGCAGATCGCCGACCCGCGCACCCTCTACGAAGAACCTTGCAACACCTTCGTCGCCAACTTCATCGGCGAGAACAACCGCATCAACGGCACCCTGCTGGCCAGCGATGGCAAGCGCTGCCAGGTGCAACTGGCCCGTGGCGAGCGGGTCGAGGCACTGGCGGTGAACGTCGGCCAGGCCGGCGAGCCGGTGACCCTGTCGGTCCGCCCCGAGCGCGTGCGCCTCAACGGCCACAGCGAAAGCTGCGTCAATCGTTTCTCCGGCCGTGTGGCCGAGTTCATCTACCTGGGCGACCACGTACGGGTGCGCCTGGAAGTCTGCGGCAAGGCCGACTTCTTCGTGAAGCAGCCGATCGCCGAGCTCGACCCGGCGCTGGCCGTGGGCGATGTGGTACCGCTGGGCTGGGAGGTGGAGCACGCCCGCGCGCTCGATCCGATTGCCGAAGCCCACTGATGGATTGCTTCACCAACCCTGTACTGTGGAGAGAATAATAATGCGCAAGCAGTTGAAACTGACCGCCCTGGCCCTTGGTCTTTGCGCCGCTGGCCAGAGCATGGCGGCGGACCTGACCGTGGTCTCCTTCGGCGGTGCCAACAAGGCGGCCCAGGTCAAGGCGTTCTATGAACCGTGGGAAAAGGCTGGCAAGGGCAAGATCGTCGCCGGCGAATACAACGGCGAAATGGCCAAGGTCAAAGCCATGGTCGACACCAAGAGCGTGTCGTGGAACCTGGTGGAAGTAGAGTCGCCAGAGCTGGCCCGTGGTTGCGACGAAGGCATGTTCGAAGAGCTCGACCCGGCGCTGTTCGGCAACGAGGCCGATTATGTGAAGGGCGCCATCCAGCCATGCGGTGTGGGCTTCTTCGTCTGGTCGACGGTGCTGGCCTACAACGCCGACAAGCTCAAGACCGCACCCACCAGCTGGGCCGACTTCTGGGACACGCAGAAATTCCCGGGCAAGCGCGGCCTGCGCAAGGGCGCCAAGTACACCCTCGAGTTCGCCCTGATGGCCGATGGCGTGGCGCCGAAGGACGTGTATCAGGTGCTGGGCACCAAGGAAGGCGTGGACCGCGCCTTCAAGAAGCTCGACGAACTCAAGCCGAGCATCCAGTGGTGGGAAGCCGGCGCCCAGCCGCCACAGTACCTGGCCTCGGGTGATGTGGTCATGAGCTCGGCCTACAACGGCCGCATCGCCGCCGTGCAGAAAGAGAGCAACCTGAAGGTGGTGTGGAACGGCGGCATCTACGACTTCGACGCCTGGGCAATCCCGAAAGGTGCCAAGGATGTGGAAGAGGCGAAGAAGTTCATCGCCTACACCGTGCAGCCGGAGCAGCAGAAAACCTACTCCGAGAACATCGCCTACGGCCCGGCCAACTCCAAGGCCGTACCACTGCTGGCCGATGCGGTGAAGAAAGACATGCCGACCGCGCCTGAGAACATTGCCAACCAGGTGCAGATCGACGTGGCCTTCTGGGCCGATAACAGCGAACAGCTGGAGCAACGCTTCAACGCCTGGGCGGCGAAGAAGTAACAACCCAGGAAGCGGGGCTGCGCAGCAGCCCCTATTTCAGCCTGTATCGCGGAGTTCGCCATGGCCATTGCAGTGCCCCTCAACGAAGGCGCAGGTCCAAGCCTCAAGCAGCGCCTCAAGCATGCCGAGCGGGTCAACCGCTGGAAGGCGCAGGCGTTGATCGCGCCGCTGGCGCTGTTTCTTCTGCTGGTGTTCCTGGTGCCGATCGCGGCGCTGCTGTACAAGAGCGTCGGCAACCCGGAAGTGGTCGGCGGCCTGCCGCGCACGGTCGAGATGATCAGCCTGTGGGACGGCAAGAGCCTGCCCGGCGAAGACGTCTACAAGGCGTTGAGCCAGGACCTGGCCGAATCGCGCAAGAACCAGACCCTGGGCGACCTCTCCAAACGCCTGAACATGGAGCTGGCCGGCTACCGCAGCCTGCTGGCCAAGACTGCACGGGCGCTGCCGTTCAAGGCCGAGCCGGCCTCTTATAAAGATGCCTTGCAGGCGCTCGACGAGCGTTGGGGCGACCCGGCTTATTGGCAGGCGATCCGCCGCAACACCAGTTCGGTGACCTCGTTCTACCTGCTGGCTTCGCTCGACCACCGTATCGATGACCTCGGCGAGCTGGCCAAGGCCACGCCCGATCAGGCCATCTACCTGGATATCTTTGCCCGCACCCTGTGGATGGGTGTGGTGATCACCGCCATTTGCCTGGTACTGGCCTATCCGCTGGCCTACCTGCTGGCCAACCTGCCGACCCGGCAGAGCAACCTGCTGATGATTCTGGTGCTGCTGCCGTTCTGGACCTCGATCCTGGTGCGGGTGGCGGCGTGGATCGTGCTGCTGCAGTCGGGCGGCCTGATCAACAGCGCGTTGATGGCGATGGGCATCATCGACCAGCCGCTGGAACTGGTGTTCAACCGCACCGGTGTATACATCTCGATGGTGCACATTCTGCTGCCGTTCATGATCCTGCCGCTGTACAGCGTGATGAAGGGCATCTCGCCGAGCTACATGCGTGCGGCCATTTCGCTGGGCTGCCACCCATTCGCCAGCTTCTGGCGGGTGTACTTCCCGCAGACCTACGCAGGCGTAGGCGCCGGTTGCCTGCTGGTGTTCATCCTCGCCATCGGCTACTACATCACCCCGGCGCTGCTCGGCAGCCCGAACGACCAGATGGTCAGCTACTTCGTCGCCTTCTACACCAACACCAGCATCAACTGGGGCATGGCCACCGCCCTGGGCGGGCTGTTGCTGCTGGCGACCGTGCTGCTGTACCTGATTTATAGCTGGCTGGTTGGCGCCAGCCGCCTGCGCCTGAGCTGAGGAGCCTTGAGATGCTGAGCCCCTACATGTCGCCCGTGGAACGGGTGTGGTTCTACACCCTGCGCACCCTTTGTGGCCTGATCCTGTTGTTCCTGGTGCTGCCGATCCTGGTGATCGTGCCGCTGTCTTTCAACAGTGGCAGCTTCCTGGTTTACCCGCTGCAGGGCTTTTCGTTGCAGTGGTACCACGACTTCTTCGCCTCGGCGGAGTGGATGCGGGCGCTACGCAACAGCATCATCGTGGCACCGGCGGCCACCGTGCTGGCGATGGTCTTTGGCACGTTGGCCTCGATCGGCCTGACCCGTGGCGATTTCCCCGGCAAGTCACTGGTGATGGCGCTGGTGATCTCGCCGATGGTAGTGCCGGTGGTGATCATCGGCGTGGCCAGCTACCTGTTCTTCGCCCCGCTGGGCCTGGGCAATAGCTTCATCTCGCTGATCCTGGTGCACGCGGTGCTGGGTGTGCCGTTCGTCATCATCACCGTGTCGGCGACCCTACAGGGTTTCAACTACAACCTGGTACGTGCGGCGGCCAGCTTGGGCGCCTCGCCGTTGCTAACCTTCCGTCGGGTGACCTTGCCGCTGATTGCCCCTGGGGTGATCTCAGGGGCGCTGTTTGCCTTTGCCACGTCGTTCGATGAAGTGGTGGTGACGCTGTTCCTTGCCGGGCCAGAGCAAGCGACCCTGCCGCGGCAGATGTTCAGCGGCATCCGCGAGAACCTCAGCCCGACCATCGCGGCGGCGGCGACCTTGCTGATCGCATTCTCGGTGGTCTTGTTGCTGACCCTGGAGTGGTTGCGTGGGCGCAGCGAGAAACTGCGTACTCAACAACCGGCCTGATGCAACGGTGTAATCGGGGTTGATACCAATCAGCCCCGATCGGTTTCCCTGAGTTACAATGCGCGCCACCGTGATTCTGCCAACAGGTGCGCCATGCAGCCCTACGCTATTGCCCCCTCCATTCTCTCTGCCGATTTCGCCCGTCTGGGCGAGGACGTCGACAAGGTTCTGGCGGCGGGTGCCGACATCGTCCACTTCGATGTCATGGACAACCACTACGTACCCAACCTGACCATCGGCCCAATGGTCTGCACCGCGCTGCGCAAGTACGGCGTGACCGCGCCGATCGACGTGCACCTGATGGTCAGCCCGGTTGACCGCATCATCGGCGACTTCATCGAGGCTGGCGCCACCTATATCACCTTCCACCCGGAAGCCTCGCAGCACATCGACCGTTCGCTGCAGCTGATCAAGGACGGCGGCTGCAAGGCCGGCCTGGTGTTCAACCCGGCCACCAGCCTGGATACGCTGAAGTACGTGATGGACAAGGTCGACATGGTTCTGCTGATGAGCGTCAACCCAGGCTTCGGCGGCCAGAAGTTCATCCCCGGCACCCTCGACAAGCTGCGTGAAGCCCGTGCACTGATCGACGCCAGCGGCCGCGACATCCGCCTGGAGATCGATGGTGGCGTCAACGTCAACAACATTCGCGAAATCGCCGCCGCTGGCGCCGACACCTTCGTGGCCGGCTCGGCGATCTTCAACGCCCCGGACTACAAGGCCGTCATCGACAAGATGCGCGCCGAACTGGCCCAGGCCCGCCCATGAGTGGCTTCGAGCAGCTGTTCCCGGGGACGCTGCCCAGGCTGGTGATGTTCGATCTGGACGGTACCCTGATCGACTCGGTACCGGACCTGGCTGCCGCCGTGGACCGCATGCTGCTCGAACTGGGGCGCCCACCCGCTGGCCTGGAGGCGGTACGCTACTGGGTCGGCAATGGTGCCCAGGTGCTGGTGCGCCGCGCCCTGGCCGGTGGCATCGAGCACGATGGCGTGGACGATGCACTGGCCGAAAAGGGCCTGGCGCTGTTCATGGACGCCTATGCCGAAAGCCATGAGCTTACGGTGCTCTACCCCGGTGTGAAGGACACCCTGCGCTGGCTGCAGAAGCAGGGGGTGGAGATGGCGCTGATCACCAACAAGCCCGAGCGTTTCGTCGCGCCGCTGCTGGACCAGATGAAGATCGGCCGCTATTTCCGCTGGATCATCGGCGGCGATACCTTGCCGCAGAAGAAGCCCGACCCGGCGGCGCTGTTGTTCGTCATGCAGATGGCCGGTGTCAGCCCGCAGCAGTCGCTGTTCGTCGGCGATTCGCGCAGCGATGTGCTGGCGGCCAAGGCGGCCGGGGTGCAATGCGTGGGGCTGACCTACGGCTACAACCATGGCCGGCCGATCACCGAAGAATCCCCAAGCCTGGTGGTCGACGACCTGCGCGCACTGCTGCCTGGTTGCGCAGACCCGGCCACTGGGATAACGTTGGCGGATCTTCAAGCCTCCCAAGACAGAGAGTCCACCGTGGCGGTCACTGGCAAATTCTGGATGAAAGTCATCAAGGCCCTGGCCCGTTGGCGCTGGCGCGCCTGACTCCTGCCCGCCGGCGCCTGCCGGCCCGTCCGCTTGCCCGACCCTATTGCTGCTTGCCACGAGGCTACCCATGACCCGCGAAGAATTCCTGCGCCTGGCCGCTACCGGCTACAACCGCATCCCTTTGGCCTGTGAAACCCTGGCCGACTTCGACACGCCGCTGTCGATCTACCTGAAACTGGCTGACCAACCCAACTCCTACCTGCTCGAGTCCGTGCAGGGCGGTGAAAAGTGGGGCCGTTATTCGATGATCGGCCTGCCGTCGCGCACCGTGATGCGTGTGCATGGCTACCACGTGAGCATTCTGCAGGACGGCGTCGAGGTGGAAAGCCACGACGTCGAGGATCCGCTGGCCTTCGTCGAAAGCTTCAAGGACCGTTACAAGGTCGCCGACATCCCTGGCCTGCCGCGTTTCAACGGTGGCCTGGTTGGCTACTTCGGCTATGACTGTGTGCGCTATGTCGAGAAGCGCCTGGGCGCGAGCCCGAACCCCGACCCGCTGGGCGTGCCGGATATCCTGCTGATGGTCTCTGATGCTGTGGTGGTGTTCGACAACCTGGCGGGCAAGATGCACGCCATCGTGCTGGTCGACCCGGCCGAAGAACATGCGTTTGAACAGGGCCAGGCACAGTTGCAGGGTTTGCTGGAAAAACTGCGCCAGCCGATCACCCCACGTCGTGGCCTGGACCTGAGCGGGCCGATGGCTGCCGAGCCGGAGTTCCGCTCCAGCTACACCCGTGACGATTACGAAAACGCGGTGGGCCGCATCAAGGAATACATCCTGGCCGGCGATTGCATGCAGGTGGTGCCGTCGCAGCGCATGTCGATCGACTTCAAGTCTGCACCCATCGACCTGTACCGAGCGCTGCGCTGCTTCAACCCGACGCCATACATGTACTTCTTCAACTTCGGCGACTTCCATGTGGTCGGCAGCTCGCCGGAAGTGCTGGTGCGGGTGGAAGACAACCTGGTCACCGTGCGGCCGATTGCCGGTACCCGCCCGCGTGGCGCCACCGAGGAAGCCGACCGGGCACTGGAAGACGACCTGCTGTCGGACGACAAAGAGATTGCCGAGCACCTGATGCTGATCGACCTGGGCCGCAACGACGTGGGTCGGGTCTCGGCTACGGGCAGCGTGCGCCTGACCGAGAAAATGGTGATCGAGCGCTACTCGAACGTCATGCACATCGTGTCCAACGTGACTGGCCAACTGCGTGAAGGCCTGACCGCAATGGATGCGCTGCGGGCAATCCTGCCGGCAGGTACCTTGTCGGGTGCGCCGAAGATTCGCGCCATGGAGATCATTGATGAGCTCGAGCCGGTCAAGCGCGGCGTCTACGGTGGTGCGGTCGGTTACTTTGCCTGGAACGGCAACATGGACACCGCGATTGCCATCCGTACCGCAGTGATCAAGGACGGCGAGCTGCATGTGCAGGCCGGTGGCGGCATTGTCGCCGACTCGGTACCGGCACTGGAGTGGGAAGAGACCATCAACAAGCGCCGGGCGATGTTCCGTGCTGTGGCGCTGGCTGAGCAGACTTCTGCCAAGTAAATCGATTGGGGCTGCTTTGCAGCCCATTCGCGACACAAGGCCGCTCCTACAGGGAATCGCGATCTTTTGTAGGAGCGGCCTTGTGTCGCGAAAGGGCCGCAAAGCGGCCCCAGCAATTTAGAAGTCGACGGAGACTCCAAGGCTTACGCCTTGCTGAGTCAGCTCATCACTCTTGCGCCAGTTGTAGTTCCCGCGCAGATGCACCCCCGCCACCAGCTCATGGCTCACGCCCAGGCTCGCCCGAGTCAGATCACTGTGCGGCGTATACCCCGTCAACGTGAAATCATTGGCCGGCAACGTCGTCAGGTGCAGGGTCACATCCTGCTGGTCATCCTCGAACTCATGCTCTTGCGCCACCTCGGCGAACAGCCGGGTGCTCGGGACCACATGCACGCTACCTAGCAGCCCGAGGCCCAGTCGCCGCGAAGTCCGATCCTGGTCATCGAAGCCCAGCGCCGTCGAACGCCCGCTCTTCTCGTCATAACCATCGACCTTCACCCGTGCGTAGTCGGCACTGATGAACGGTGCCAGTTGCCAGGGGCTGCTCTCGGCTGCCAGGTTGTAGCCCAGTCGTGTGGTCACGGCCCAGGCCTCGCCATCGGTGTTGCCTTTTTCACTGCGGTCGTTGATGCCCAGTGCGAAGGTGCGCTTGAGGTCGTGGTAATCCAGATGGCCGGCGCTCAGCGCCGCATCGGCCCACCAACGGTCCTGACGGAACTGGGCGAACGCACTGGCCAGGTAGCTGTCGAGTTTATAGTCCGAGTCCTGTTCACCGGCTTCCAGCTTTTGCCGGTACACGCCACCGGCAAGACCCAGGCGCCAGGCGTCGTTTAGCCGGTAACTGCCGCCCAGACTCAGGTTGTAGCCGTGTCCGTCAGCGCTGGCAGCACTGCGTTGGTCGTCGAAGTCCAGATTCTGGGCGCTAGTGCTGACGAAGGCTTGCCATTGGCCGACCGCTTGCCAGGGTGTCTGCCACTGATTTCGCAGTTCGTCCTGATGCGCGCGCAGGCTGGCGTGGGCCATTTCTGGCAACAGGGTCAGCTCCCAAGGGGCGGAAATGATCGAGTAGGCGTAATCAGCGATCAGTTGTTGACCGGCAATGGTCGGGTGTACCGAGTCGTTGAACAGCAGTTTGGTCGGATCTGGCGCTATGCCGTTGATGCCATATATCGGGTTTTCAACGCACCCTTCGCCGCTATAGCAGGTGCCCACCAGATTCTGGTCGGCGGCCAGGCCAAACTGACCGGGACTGGCCAAAGCCTCACTCAGTAGCACGGGAATGTTCAGGGGTATGATTTCGGCATCAATTTGCCGCAGTTGGCTGAGCAGTGACTGGTTGAATGCACCGGACAGCAGCGACAGTGGGTTTTGCTGTGGTGTGCCGCTGAAGTTCGGGGTTTGTCCTAGGTCGGGCAGCAGCCAGACCATGATGTAGCGGGCTCCGCCTTGCTGCAGAGCCTGGGCACTGGCGGCCAGGCGGCCACCGGCAGCTATGGCATCGGCCGGGCTGTTCACCAGACCTTGCAGGAAATCGTTGCCGCCACCGGTCAGGTAGTACAGTGCGTTGGGATCGGCACGCAGGCCGTTGGCCAGATAGCCGGGCTTTTCACGCAGAACTTGTCCGGCACCGGGGCGACCTGGCGGGATGACCGTCTCGGATGTGCCGGTGATCGAATCCAGAATCTGCTGGGTGGTGTAGCCGCCTACCGCCCAATTGTTGCCATCGGCAATCCCCAGCGCCGGGTTGACGGGGGACGTGGAGGGGGCCAGTTCTGTCGGACTTACGCCTAATCGCCCGCCAAGAATCATCGGCGACACCGGGGCATAGTTGCCATTGGCGTCGCGGTTGGTGAAGCGCGCGCCGCCAAACTGCCCAGCATCGCTGAGGCTGTCGCCAAACACGATCAAAGTGGAATAGGGCGATGGGGCCGCGAAAGCCTGACTGCAGGCCAAGGCCAGTGTGGCCAGGGTAAAGCGTATCAAGGGTGCTTTTCGCATCGTTGAATATCCTTTTCATTGTTTTTATGAGCACAACCCACTCGACCTTAGCAAATCGCTGTGCATCGCTCCCAAGTCCATTCGTTTCCCCGTGTTTACGGGCATATTGCGCCCGCCGCCCCGGTAGGCTACTGTGCGTGCAAGTATGAGCGAGACTTATCTTGTGTTGATCGTCAGCAAACTCTTGATGCGCGTTATCAAGGCCCACGCCCGTTGGCGTTGGCGCGCCTGACTTTATCTCTTGCCGGCCCGCCCGGCCCGTCCCCGTTTGCCTTCCTGTCCGTTTAGCGACCGCCCTTCGTGGCAAAGCCGTGTCTGTGGCTGGTGTAGGAAGGTTCGTTTTTTGAAGTCAGTAGATTCAAGAGGTTTAGCCCGATGTTACTGATGATCGACAATTACGACTCATTCACTTACAACGTTGTTCAGTACCTTGGCGAGCTGGGTGCCGAGGTCAAGGTCATTCGCAACGATGAAATGACTATTGCCGAGATCGAAGCCCTCAACCCCGAGCGCATCGTTGTTTCCCCAGGCCCGTGCACGCCGAGCGAAGCGGGCGTGTCCATCGAGGCGATCCTGCATTTTGCTGGCAAGCTGCCGATCCTGGGTGTATGCCTGGGCCACCAGTCCATTGGCCAAGCCTTTGGTGGTGATGTGGTGCGCGCCCGTCAGGTCATGCACGGCAAGACCAGCCCGGTGCACCACCGTGACCTTGGCGTGTTCACCTCGCTCAACAACCCGCTCACGGTGACCCGCTACCACTCCCTGGTGGTCAAGCGTGAAACCCTGCCGGATTGCCTGGAAGTCACCGCTTGGACTGCCCATGAAGACGGTTCGGTCGACGAGATCATGGGCCTGCGTCACAAGACCTTGAACATCGAAGGGGTGCAGTTCCACCCCGAATCCATCCTCACCGAGCAGGGCCACGAGCTGTTCGCCAATTTCCTCAAGCAGACCGGCGGCCGCCGTTAAGGAACGATCATGGACATCAAGAATGCATTGAGCCGGATCGTCGGCCACCTGGACCTCAGCACCGAAGAAATGCGCGACGTGATGCGCCAGATCATGACGGGGCAGTGCAGCGAAGCGCAGATCGGCGCTTTCCTGATGGGCATGCGCATGAAGAGCGAGAGCATCGACGAGATCGTCGGTGCGGTCTCGGTGATGCGCGAGCTGGCAGACAAGGTCGAGCTGAAAAGCCTGGAGGGCGTGGTCGACATCGTCGGCACCGGTGGTGATGGCGCCAACATCTTCAACGTGTCTACCGCGTCATCGTTCGTGCTCGCCGCTGCCGGCTGCACCGTGGCCAAGCACGGCAACCGCGCGGTATCTGGCAAAAGCGGCAGTGCCGACTTGCTGGAAGCCGCCGGCATCTACTTGAACCTGACGCCCGTGCAGGTCGCCCGCTGCATCGACAGCCTGGGCATTGGTTTCATGTTCGCGCAGAGCCATCATGCGGCTATGAAGCATGCTGCAGGCCCGCGTCGCGACCTAGGGCTGCGTACCCTGTTCAACATGCTCGGCCCGCTTACGAATCCGGCTGGAGTGAAACACCAGGTGGTGGGTGTGTTCAGCCAGGCGCTTTGCCGTCCGCTGGCCGAAGTGCTGCAGCGCCTGGGCAGCAAGCACGTGCTGGTGGTTCACTCCAAGGATGGCCTGGACGAGTTCAGCCTGGCTGCACCAACCTTCGTTGCCGAGCTGAAGAACGACCAGATCAGCGAATATTGGGTCGAGCCGGAAGACTTGGGCATGAAGAGCCAGAGCTTGCACGGTTTGGCGGTCGAAAACCCACAAGCGTCGCTAGAGCTGATCCGCGATGCCCTGGGTCGGCGCAAGACTGAAAACGGCCAGAAGGCCGCCGAAATGATCGTGCTCAATGCTGGCGCGGCACTGTATGCCGCTGACCATGCGATGAGCCTCAAGTCCGGTGTTGAACTGGCTCACGACGTGCTGCACACGGGCCTTGCCTGGGAGAAGCTGCAGGAACTGGGCGCCTTTACTGCAGTATTCAAGGTGGAGAACGAAGCATGAGTGTGCCGACGGTGCTGGAAAGGATCATCGCCCGCAAGTTCCAGGAAGTGGCCGAGCGCAGCGCACGTGTCAGTCTTGCCGAACTGGAGCGCCTGGCCAAGGCGGCCGATGCCCCGCGTGGTTTTGCCAATGCGCTGATCGAGCAGGCCAAGCGCAAGCAGTCGGCGGTGATCGCTGAAATCAAGAAGGCTTCGCCGAGCAAAGGTGTAATCCGCGAGGACTTCGTGCCGGCTGATATTGCCGTCAGCTACGAGAAGGGCGGGGCAACTTGCCTGTCGGTGCTGACCGATGTGGATTACTTCCAGGGTGCAGACGCGTACCTGCAACAGGCCCGCGCCGCTGTTTCGCTGCCGGTGATCCGCAAGGACTTCATGGTCGACCCCTACCAGATCGTCGAGGCTCGCGCCCTGGGCGCTGACTGCGTGCTGTTGATCGTGTCGGCGCTGGATGATGTGAAGATGGCCGAACTGGCTTCGGTGGCCAAAGAAGTCGGCCTCGACGTGCTGGTCGAAGTGCATGACGGGGATGAGCTGGAGCGCGCGCTGAAGACGCTCGATACGCCGCTGGTGGGGGTGAACAACCGTAACCTGCACACCTTCGAGGTCAGCCTGGAAACCACCCTCGACCTGCTGCCGCGCATTCCACGTGACCGCCTGGCAATCACCGAGAGCGGTATTCTCAACCGCGCCGATGTCGAACTGATGGAGATCAACGAGGTTTACTCGTTCCTGGTCGGTGAGGCATTCATGCGCGCGCCGCAGCCGGGGCTGGAACTGCAGCGGTTGTTCTTCCCGGATCAGGTGAAGAAGACTGTTCAGCCTCTGGACTGATCGAAACGAAGCCGGCGTTATGCCGGCTTTTTTGTATGTCAGCAAAACAACATGAATGGTGGATCAATGACCGATCAACCCCTGGCCCTCACCGTTGAGCAGGGCCTGCACGCCGAGCAGGAGCTGCTCGCCGCCGTCTGCCGCGCGGAGCGTGATTGCGGCGTGCTGTTCTGGCGCCCCACCGATCACGCCTTGGTCATGCCGCGCCGTATGAGCCGACTGGGCAACTTCGAGGCCGCGTGTGCTGAATTGGCGATTGCCGGCTGGCCGGTTCTGCTGCGTGAAACGGGTGGCGAGCCGGTGCCGCAGTCGCACGCAACGGTGAACGTGGCGTTGGTGTATGTGGCCCCGCGCAGTGAAGGCGATCATGGCCGCATCGAAAGCGCCTACGAGCGCCTGTGCCTGCCGTTGTGTGATGTGCTGCGCGAGTGGGGTGGTGTTGCCTCGGTGGGTGAAATCGACGGTGCCTTCTGCGATGGCCGTTACAACGTCAACCTCAATGGCCGCAAGCTGGTCGGCACGGCCCAGCGCTGGCGCCAAGGCCTGGGTGGCAAACGCCCGGTGGTGCTGGTGCATGGCGCGCTGCTGCTGGACAACGAGCGCGAATCGATGGTCGCGGCGGTCAACCGCTTCAATGAATGCTGCGACCTGGTGCAGCGTTGCCGCGCCGACAGCCATATCGCCCTGCACGAAGTGGCGCCCGACGCGCCCTGGTTCGAGCGCCTGTCCCGGGCTTACCACGACGTGCTGGCAGCCCTGCCCAAGGATTAACGGGTGCCGTAGACCACCATGGTCTTGCCCTTGACCTGCACCAGGCTGCGTTCCTCGAGGTCCTTGAGGACTCGGCCGACCATTTCCCGCGAGCAACCGACGATACGGCCGATTTCCTGGCGGGTGATCTTGATCTGCATGCCGTCCGGGTGGGTCATGGCATCCGGTTGCTTGCACAGGTCGAGCAGGCAGCGGGCCACGCGGCCGGTGACATCAAAGAACGCCAGGTCGCCGACCTTGCGCGTGGTGTTGCGCAGGCGCTGGGCCATCTGGCTGCCCAGGGCGTAGAGAATCTCCGGGTCCTGGCGGGCCAGTTCGCGGAACTTGTCGTAGCTGATCTCTGCCACTTCGCACTCGGTCTTGGCGCGCACCCAGGCGCTGCGCTGCTGCTCGCTACCGGTCGATTCGAACAACCCCAGCTCGCCGAAGAAGTCGCCATTGTTGAGGTAGGCGATGATCATCTCGTGACCTTCGTCGTCTTCGATCAGGATGGTGACCGAGCCCTTGATGATGAACGACAGCGTTTCGGCACGGTCACCGGCGCAGATGATGTTGCTTTTGGCGGTGTAGCGGCGGCGCTGGCAGTGCACCAGCAGCTTGTCGATGTTCTTGATCTTGGCGGGTAGGGCTGAGGCAACCATCACGAAATCCTGTTCGATGCGAGGCATAGGCTCTTGTTAGACATTGTCTGACGCGACGCGCCAGTCAATTGGCGCCAGCTTATCAGACAGCGCTAGAAGTTTTGACACTAAACCGACTCGCATTGAGCTTTTCCGACAGGCATACAAGGCTTAAGCTGACACCCTTTTGCGAAATCCAGGAGTACGGACAGATGAAGGCACGCATCCAGTGGGCCGGTGAAGCGATGTTCCTCGGTGAGTCGGGGAGCGGCCACGTGGTAGTGATGGACGGCCCGCCCGAGGCCGGTGGCCGCAACCTGGGCGTGCGCCCGATGGAAATGCTCCTGCTCGGCCTCGGTGGCTGCAGCAGCTTCGACGTGGTGAGCATTCTGAAGAAGTCGCGCCAGGCGGTGGAAAGCTGCGAAGCGTTCCTGGAAGCCGAACGTGCCAGCGAAGACCCGAAGGTGTTTACCAAGATCCATATGAACTTCGTGGTCAAAGGGCGTGGGCTGAAAGAGGCCCAGGTCAAGCGTGCGGTGGAACTGTCGGCCGAGAAGTATTGCTCGGCGTCGATCATGCTCGAGCGTGCCGGTGTTGAAATCACCCATGGTTACGAAATCGTAGAGCTGGGCTGACTGTGAGCTCCCGGACCGCTTGGCGGCCCGGGCGATCTTCAGTTACGCAGTGCCGGCAGGGCCGCGAGCAACCAATGCGGCAAGCTCCCCCTGACGGCCTGGCTCAACTGCTCCCGCCGCTTCTGGTACCCCAATCCCAAGCCGATTACTCCCAGCCCGATCAAGGTCAGCACCACCGGGAACAGCAACGATTCGGCAAACACCTCGTAAGACAGATACCCCAGATAAGCCGCTACCCCCATCGCCCCGAAGACCATGAACACTGGCCGGCGCAACAGCACCGCCATGCCCATCAACCCCAGGTTGATCAGGCAGTACAGCGCCTTGCCCAGTTCACTGTCGCTTTCCATCATCGTAAGCCCGCCCCAGAATGCCGCCAGGCCGGCCAGGTAGCCCCAATGGGCATAGTCCTCGCGGGTACGCCCGTCGACGACCAGGAATGCCAGCAGCAAGCCGAGCCCGAACCACAGTGACACCGTGCGCCGCTGTTCCCAGGAAAAGGGCGAGCCATACACCCATTCGCTCAGGTCCATCGACATGAACCACAGGGCCACGGCAATAGGCATCACCACGAAGGGGTAGGGGATCAGGCGCAACATCAGCAGCCCGGCTACCACGGTGGCGGCCTCCAGCAGCAACCAGCCGCCCTGCACGTAGGTGTAGTACTGGTGATAGTCCGCTTGCGCATCATCCATCGGCCACCACCCGATCAGGCGCTCGATGGCGAACACGACCAGCGGCACGATGCTGACCGCGACGGCGGCCAGCACACCAGCAGCAACCGGTTGCTTGCGGCCCTGCAGTTTGAGGGCGAACGACGTAAGCAGAACAATATAAAGCGTGGCGACGGCCAGCAACGCCCCATCGCCAATCGTCATCCAGGCTTCGGTCAGCAGCCAGCCCATCGCGCCCATGATCAGCAGGGCGCCGAAGTAGAAGGCGACATGGGCAAGCTGGAAACTACCCCGGGCTGGCGGTTGCTGGCGCAGAAACGCCAGCAGGGCCTGGTCCTGACCTGGTTGGAGAATGCCGGCTTGCACGGCGCGCGCCAGGTCCTTGGCGTCGATACGGTCCGTCATGTGTGCGCCCTTAGATGCGGTAAGTACTCTTGGTCATGACCTTGGCTAGCAGACTCATGCCCAAGCGCACTGGCATCGGGAAGCGATAGCCGCCAGCTTCGAGTGCGGATTCTGCATGCTGCTCTTCATCCACGCGCATCTGCTCGAGGATGGCGCGGGACTTTTCGTCCTGCTGGGGGAGCTGCTCGAGGTGTTCGTCCAGGTGCTTGCACACCTGATGCTCGGTAGCGGCGACGAAACCAAGGCTGACCTTGTCGCTGACCAGGCCGGCGAGGGCGCCGATGCCGAACGACATGCCGTAGAACAACGGGTTGAGCACGCTCGGGTGGCTGCCCAGCTGGCGGATGCGTTGTTCGCACCAGGCCAGGTGGTCGATTTCTTCCTCGGCGGCATGTTCCATGGCCTTGCGCACTTGCGGCAGCTTGGCGGTCATGGCTTGGCCCTGATACAGCGCCTGGGCACAGACTTCGCCGGTGTGGTTGATGCGCATGAGCCCGGCAATGTGACGGGCCTGGTTGTCATCCAGTTCGGCATCCGGCTGGATGATCGCCGGCGACGGGCGTGACGGTTGGCCGCTGAAGGGTAGCAAGGTGCGCATGGCGGTATCGGCCTGCAGCAACAAGCGGTCGAGCGGCGAGTAGTGACGTTCGGTGGCCATCGGGCACCTCCGCTGAAGTGATGCCCGACAGTTTACCTCAATCGCTCGGAAGGGGCTTGCCTTGGGTCAGCCCGGCGGCCAGTTCATCTGGCGCTGGCCAAGCACGTGCATATGGATGTGGTAGACGGTCTGGCCGCCTTTCGGGTTGCAGTTCATGACCACGCGGAAGCCTTCTTCGCAGCCTTGTTCGACCGCCAGGCGCTGGGCAGTGAACAGGATATGGCCGGCCAGGGCCTTGTCCTCTTCGGTCAGGTCGTTGAGGGTGCGGATGTGTTTCTTCGGGATGACCAGAAAATGTACCGGCGCCGCTGGGGCGATGTCCTTGAAGGCCAGGATCTGGTCATCTTCGTAGATGATATCCGCCGGGATTTCCCGGTTGATGATTTTGAGGAATAGATCGTCCACAGCACGTGCTCCATGGTGAGTGTCGGGCCGAGTGTACTCAGCCGCGCGCCACTCGCCCAGTAGCTATTCCATGCCGATCGGGCAGTAGCGGCGGTGGATGAAACCGGCCAGCTTGCGCGTCAGCCAGCGCGGCAGCAGGCGTGGGGCGAAGGCCAGCCAGCGGTTGCGGCGTACCGGCATGATCACTGCGCGATTTTTGGCCAGTGCGCGCACGGTGTACAGCGCCACTTCTTCAGGGCTCAGGCAACGACTGTTACCTTCAAGCCTGGGTATGCGTCGGCGCGACGAGCGTACCGGGCCGGGGCAAAGTACCGATACCTTGATGCCGGCGGGCTTGAGCTCTTCGCGCAGCGCTTCGGTGAAGTTCAGCACGTACGCCTTGCTGGCGGCATAGGTGGCCATTCCCGGGCCTGGCGCAACGGCGGCCAGGCCAGCGACGTTGAGAATCTGCCCGCCACCTTGCACCGCCATCAGGTTGCCGATGGCATGACACAGGCGGCTCAGGGCGAGGATGTTGACTTCCAGCAGGTCCTGTTCGTCGGCCCATTCGTGGGCCAGGAACGGGCCGTAGGTCCGCTGACCGGCACAGTTGACCAGCAAGTCGATGCGTCGCTCGCCTTCTTCCAGTTCGAGAACGAAACCGGACAGCCGCAGGGGTTGGCTGAGATCACAGGCGCGTAGCAGCACCTCGACGCCGAAGCGCTGGGCCAGTTCGAGCGCTACCGGCTCCAGCGTTTCGCGATGGCGTGCCACCAGGATCAGGTTGCGCCCGCGCCGTGCCAGGGCTTCCGCCAGGGCCAGGCCCAAGCCGCTGGAAGCGCCGGTGATCATGGCGTAACGGGTCATGCAAGGCTCCTGGGGGCTGTAGAGGGCGCCTAGTGTACAGCCTGGCCAGGCGAGTTGTTGCCTTTTGCTATAAGGCCTTGTCGCGCAATGTCAGGGTACGCTCCAGGGCGGCGCGGTACTCGCCGTGCAGGCGCTCGATCAGTGTGGCGGCCGCAGGCAGGTCGTGGATGTCGCCTACGCCTTGGCCAGCGGACCAGACGGTTTTCCACGCCTTGGCCTCATCGTCGATCGGTTTGAGCTTGCCTTGCTCGTGCCCGGATTTCAGTGCCGCCATGTCATAGCCAGCCAGCTCCAGGCTGGGGCGCAGAAAGCTGGCCGGGATGCCAGACACGGCAGGTGTGTGGATGATATCGGCGGCGTGGGCATCGATCAGCATCTGCTTGTAACCATCCTGGGCATGGCTTTCCTGAGTGGCGATGAAGCGGGTGCCCATGTAGGCCAGGTCGGCACCGAGCAATTGCGCGGCGAGAATCTCGTGGCCGTGGTTGATGCAGCCGGCCAGTAGCAAGGTCTTGTCGAAGAACTGGCGGATTTCGGCCGCCAGGGCGAACGGGCTCCAGGTTCCGGCATGGCCGCCGGCGCCCGCCGCTACGGCGATCAGGCCATCGACGCCGGCCTCGGCGGCTTTTTCCGCGTGCCGCCGGGTGGTCACGTCATGAAATACCAGACCGCCATAGCCGTGCACCGCATCTACCACTTCCTTGACGGCACCAAGGCTGGTGATGACGATGGGCACACGGTGCTCGACGCACAGTGCCAGGTCGGCCTGCAACCGCGGGTTGGTCGGGTGCACGATCAAGTTCACCGCATAGGGCGCTGGCGCTTGCAGCTGCGCCAAGCCTGCCTCTATTTCCTCCAGCCAGCCCTTGAAGCCGGCGCTGTCACGCTGGTTCAGTGCAGGGAAGCTGCCGACCACACCGCTAGCGCAGCAGGCCAGTACCAGCTGGGGGTTGGAAATCAGGAACATCGGCGCTGCCACCACAGGCAAGCGCAGGCGTTGTTCGAGCGAAGCAGGCAGGGACATGGGTGAGGCTCCATCGTTTTATGTCAGAACGGTTTGACCACCACGAGAATCACGATGCCCAGCAGGATCAGCACCGGAACCTCGTTGAACCAACGGTAATACACATGGCTGCGAGTATTGGTGCCAGCGGCGAAGCGTTTGCGCTGGGCACCACAGATGTGATGGTAGCCGGTCAGCAGAATCACCAGGGTGAGCTTGGCATGCAGCCAGCCTTGGCTCAGCCAGCCGGGGGTGAGGTAGAGCATCCAGGCGCCGAATATATAGGTAGCGATCATTGCCGGGTTCATGATGCCGCGGTACAGCTTGCGCTCCATGGTAACGAAGCGTTCCTGGCTGATGCTGTCCTGGCTCTGGGCGTGGTAGACGAACAGCCTGGGCAGGTAGAACAGGCCGGCGAACCAGCAGACCACGCTGACGATGTGCAGCGCTTTGATCCATAGGTAAAGCATGGAGGGAGTTCCTTCAGGTAATCACGGTCGTCAGATAGTAGAGCCCAAGCGCCCGAAGGGGCACCCCAAGAGTTGTTACAGGCGCTTTGCGCCCCTATCATCGTGCGCTTTCCAGACGGCTCGTTGATAAGGGGCAAGCGTTATGATCAAGGTCGGTATTGTCGGCGGCACGGGTTACACCGGCGTCGAACTGTTGCGTCTGCTGGCACAGCATCCACAGGCCGAAGTGGCGGTCATCACTTCGCGCTCCGAAGCGGGCGTAGCGGTCGCCGACATGTATCCGAACCTGCGCGGTCACTATGACGGCCTGGCTTTCAGCGTGCCGGACACCAAGACCCTGGCCGCTTGCGACGTGGTGTTCTTCGCCACCCCGCACGGTGTCGCCCACGCCCTGGCTGGCGAACTGTTAGCTGCCGGAACCAAGGTCATTGACTTGTCTGCAGACTTCCGCCTGCAGGACGCCACCGAATGGGGCAAGTGGTATGGCCAGCCACATGGTGCACCAGAACTGCTCGAGGACGCCGTCTACGGCCTGCCTGAAGTCAACCGCGAAAAGATCCGCCAGGCGCGCCTGATTGCCGTGCCGGGCTGCTACCCGACGGCTACCCAGCTGGGCTTCCTTCCGCTGCTCGAAGCTGGCCTGGCCGACACTTCGCGCCTGATCGCCGACTGCAAATCGGGCGTCAGCGGCGCTGGCCGTGGTGCAGCTGTCGGTTCGCTGTTCTGTGAGGCTGGCGAAAGCATGAAGGCCTATGCAGTCAAAGGTCACCGCCACCTGCCTGAAATCAGCCAAGGCCTGCGCCTGGCTGCAGGCAGGGACATTGGCCTGACCTTCGTCCCGCACCTGACTCCGATGATCCGTGGCATCCACGCCACCCTGTACGCGACCGTTGCCGATAAGTCGATAGACCTGCAGGCGCTGTTCGAGAAGCGCTACGCCGATGAGCCGTTCGTCGACGTGATGCCGGCCGGCAGCCACCCGGAAACCCGCAGCGTGCGCGGTGCCAACGTCTGTCGCATTGCCGTTCATCGCCCGCAGGGTGGTGACCTGGTGGTGGTGCTGTCGGTGATCGACAACCTGGTCAAGGGGGCGTCGGGCCAGGCGGTGCAGAACCTCAACATCCTGTTCGGCCTGGACGAACGCATGGGCCTGTCCCACGCTGGCTTGCTGCCGTAAGCGCTTGTTGATGTAAAAGGCCCGCCGCGTGCGGGCCTTTTTGTTTGTCGCGACTAAAGCCGCACAATTCTTGACCAATTTTCTCGGAGAAGCGGATAATGCGCGTCATCGAGTTTTATGGCGGCAACAGCGCCGGGAGAATCAACATGAGCGTCGAAACCTTCACCCCTACGGCTTTGGAATTCACCCACGGCGCCGCGCAAAAGGTGAAGAACCTGGTTTCCGAAGAAGGCAATGACCGCCTGAAGTTGCGCGTGTTCGTCACCGGCGGCGGCTGCTCGGGCTTCCAGTACGGTTTCACCTTCGATGAAGACGTGGCCGAAGATGACACCATTGTCGAGCGCGAAGGCGTTTCGCTGGTGGTCGACCCGATGAGCTATCAGTATCTGGCCGGTGCCGAAGTGGACTACCAGGAAGGTCTGGAAGGTTCGCGCTTCGTGATCAAGAACCCGAATGCCACGACTACCTGCGGTTGTGGCTCTTCGTTCTCGATCTGAAACCCGGCTACACGAAAACGCCGCGCAATTGCGCGGCGTTTTGCATTCTAGGGTGGGATCAGCCCGGGTAGATCGCGCCGAGGACGCGTAGCCCCTTGGCCGCGGTCACGCTTGGGCGGTTGGCGGCAATGCCCTCGAGGCAACAGTGGGCGAGCCAGGCAAAGGCCATGGCCTCGACCCAGTCCGGATCCACGCCATGCGCGCCGGTGCTGGTGACATCGGTCTCTGGCAGCAGTTCGGCAAGGCGAGCCATGAGGGCGCCATTGCGCGCGCCACCGCCGCATACCAGCAGCGCCTCGGTGTCTTGCTGGGCGTTGCGCAGCGATTCGATGATGCTGCGCGCAGTCAGTTCCAGCAAGGTGGCCTGGATATCTTCATCACGGTAGGCCGGAAGGCGAGCCAGGTGGCCATCCAGCCAAGGCAGGTTGAACACTTCGCGGCCGGTACTTTTCGGGCCGCTGCCGGCGAAGAACGGGTCACTCAGCAGGCTGCTGAGCAAATCGCCTTGCATCTGGCCACTGGCAGCCCAGGCCCCATCGGCATCATAGGCCTGCCCACGCTTGCGCTCGATCCAGGCGTCCAGTAGCACATTGCCTGGCCCGCAGTCGAAGCCGTGCACGGGCTTGTCGCGCTCGATCAGGCTCAGGTTACTGAAACCACCCACATTGAGAACCGCCAGGCGTTGGCCGAGGTGGCGGAACAGGGTTTCATGGAAGGCGGGCACCAGGGGGGCGCCCTGGCCGCCTGCCGCCACGTCGCGACGGCGAAAATCAGCGACCACGCTGATGCCGGTCAGCTCGGCGAGCAGTGCCGGGTTGCCGATCTGCACAGTAAAGCCGCGAGCCGGCTCATGGCGGATGGTCTGGCCGTGGCTGCCGATGGCACGGATGGCGTCTGCCTGTAGCCCTTGCTTGGCGAGCAATTGCCGTACGCCTTCACCTGCCAGGCTGGCCCAGCGGTTTTCTGCCAGAGCAGCACGGGCAATTTCGTCAGGGCCGCTGCTGCAAAGGCTGAGCAGATCGTGGCGCAGGTCGGCCGGCATCGGCAGGTAATGGGTGGCAAGCAGTTGCAGCTGCTCGCCCTGTTCGACCAGGGCGATGTCCAGCCCATCAAGGCTGGTGCCGGACATCACCCCCAGATAAAGCGCCATGGATCAACGCTTGTTCGCTGCGAGCATGGTGGCCTTTTCCTGGTCCATGCGGGCGATCAGTGGTTGGCTCTGCTGCATGAAGCGCTGGCGCTCGTTCTTGGCAATAGGGTCTGCCATTGGAACCTTCTGGCTCAGCGGGTCCACGTGGACGCCATTGACCTGGAACTCGTAGTGCAGGTGCGGGCCGGTCGACAGGCCAGTGGTACCGATGTAGCCAATGATCTGGCCCTGCTTCACGTTGCTGCCGGTCTTGATGCCCTTCGCAAAGCCCTGCATATGACCGTAAAGGGTTTTGTAGCTGTTGCCGTGGGCGATGATCACGGTGTTGCCGTAACCGCCGCGGCGACCAGCCAGCTCGATACGACCATCACCTGCTGCCTTGATTGGCGTGCCACGCGGTGCGGCATAGTCCACACCTTTGTGTGCGCGGATCTTGTTCAGGATCGGGTGCTTGCGGCCGGCGGAGAAGCGCGAGCTGATGCGGGCGAAGTCGACCGGGGTACGGATGAACGCCTTGCGCAGGCTGTTGCCGTCGGCGGTGTAGTAGCTGGTGTTGCCCTGCTTGTTGGTGTAGCGCACGGCGGTATACGTCTTGCCGCGGTTGGTAAAACGCGCGGACAGGATGTTGCCGGTGCCGACCACTTTGCCATCCATGACCTTCTGCTCGTAGACCACGTCGAACTCGTCGCCGGGGCGGATGTCCTGGGCGAAATCGATGTCGTAACCCAGGACCTTGGCCATGTCCATGGTCATGCTGTGGGACAGGCCGGCGCGCTGGGCCGAGGCCGACAGCGAGCTCTTGATGACGCCGTGTGCGTAAGCGGTGCGGACCACCGGTTTGCTGATCTCGCGATCAAAGGTGTAGCCCTTGGCGGTCTTGGTCAGGCGGATGGTTTCGAGGTTGCTGACCTTGCTGTGCAGGCTGGCCAGTTGGCCATCCTTGTCAAGCTCGAACTGCAATACCTGGCCATGCTTGAGCTGGCTGAACTGCTTGGCCTGCTTGTTGGTGGCCAGCAGGTCATGCACCGCGTTGGCTGGGAGGCCGACCTTGGCGAAGAGGGTAGACAGGGTGTCGCCGCGGGCTACGGTCACTTCGCGATGACCTGGCTCTTTGGCTTCTGGCTTTTGCTCGGTGGCAGGCGCTTCCTGTGCTGCCTGCTCGGTGTTGGTTTCGGCGCCGTCTATCTGGGCGAAGGGGGAGCCTTGATCGCCTTGGGTCTGTACCAGCGGGGCGGCGTTGGACTCGTCCTTCAGCTGCTCGGCCGGGCTCTCCAGCTCCAGGCTGAGGGTTGTCTTCTTCGCTTCGACTTCGCTGGAAGGAAATACCAGCAGTGCCAGGCTGAGCAGGGCGGCAATGCCGCTGGCGGCCAACAGATGGCTTTTCGGATAAAGCGGGGGCGCTTTAGGCGTTTCGTTGGTCATAGGTAAGGTGACTTTGAAGAAAAATGAATATGGAAAAGATGAATGACATGATGAAGATGAAATAACTGTATAAAATATAACCAAATCTACTTTCGCGCAAGGGCGCGTAGACGCAGTGACGCGTCGGTCAGGTCACATTTCATTTCGAAACTTGTAATTGATGGCCGATCTTGTATGGTTGGCTCCCTTTGAATCTGAGCCTTGCGGGTCTGTCTATGAAGTCGGTTGAAGAGCAGCTGGCGCTTATCAAGCGCGGTGCGGAAGAGGTGTTGGTCGAGTCGGAACTGGTCGAGAAGCTCAAGCGCGGCCAGCCTCTGCGTATCAAGGCAGGCTTCGACCCGACTGCACCTGACCTTCATTTGGGGCATACGGTACTGATCAACAAGCTGCGCCAGTTCCAGGATCTGGGGCATCAGGTCATCTTCCTGATCGGTGACTTCACCGGCATGATCGGTGACCCGAGCGGCAAGAGTGCCACGCGTCCGCCGCTGACCCGCGAGCAGGTGCTGGATAACGCCGAGACCTACAAACAGCAGGTGTTCAAGATTCTCGACCCGGCCAAGACCGAGGTCGCCTTCAACTCCACCTGGATGGATCAGCTGACACCCGCCGACTTCATTCGCTTGGCGTCGCAGTACACCGTTGCGCGCATGCTCGAGCGCGATGATTTCGACAAGCGCTACACAACCAACCAGCCGATTGCCATTCACGAGTTCCTCTACCCACTGGTGCAGGGCTACGACTCCGTGGCGCTTAAGGCTGATGTGGAGCTTGGGGGTACCGACCAGAAGTTCAACCTGCTGATGGGGCGCGAGTTGCAGCGTTCCTACGGGCAGGAAGCACAGAACATCGTGACCATGCCATTGCTCGAAGGGCTCGATGGCGTGAAGAAGATGTCCAAGTCGCTGGGTAACTATGTGGGTATCCAGGAAGCGCCTGGCGTGATGTACAGCAAGCTGGTGTCGATCCCGGACACCTTGATGTGGCGTTACTTCGAGTTGCTGAGTTTCCGTTCGATGGAAGAGATCGAGCAGTTCAGGGCTGACGTTGCCAATGGTGCCAACCCGCGTGACATCAAGATCAAGCTGGCCGAAGAGATCGTTGCGCGCTTCCATGGTGAAGAAGCGGCGGCCAATGCTCACCGCGCTGCGGGTAACCGCATGAAGGAAGGCGAGCTGCCGGAAGATCTGCCGGAGATCGAAGTGGCTGCGGCTGAGGACCTGCCGATCGCCGCCGTGCTGAACCGCGCGGGCCTGGTGAAGAACTCGGCGCAGGCGCGCGACCTGCTCAGTGGCGGTGCGGTGAAGGTTGATGGTGCGGTAGTCGACAAGGACTTCATGTTTGTTCTCGGTGCGACGCATGTGTGCCAGGCGGGCAAGAAGTCGTTTGGCCGGGTAACCCTCAAGGCTGAGTGACTGCCTATTGGTGTAGCTATATAGAAGCGGGGAGGCCGGCAAGCCTCCCCGCTTTGTTTTTCAGCGACATTAAAGTTTCTTGAAATTAGAGGTTGACGGGATTTCGAATCCCCTTATAATGCGCCCCACTTCCAGCGACATCGGAACGACAAACTCCTTGAGATTCAACGAGTTAGGTTGTTAAGGAA
>NZ_BCBA01000047.1 GCF_001320245.1 Pseudomonas sp. NBRC 111124 | reverse complement strand
ACGCACCCTGGCCCTTCAGACGCCTGCGTTCGGCCTCCTGAAGTCGCATTCGGCGTTTGCTGAACTACCGCGCACTTAGAAGCAAAAGCAAAGCAGAAGCAAAGCAGAGCGTTGTATCAGTCGCCGCTGACGAGCTGGTAGGCCAGTTGATTATGGCGTTCCAGCACACGGGGCAGGTCGATGGTGGTGATACGGCCATCCTGCACCACCACGCGGCCATTGATCACGCTGGTGTCGACGTGGGTCGGGGTGCAGAAGACCAGGGCCGCCAACGGGTCGTGCAATGCACCGGCATAGGCCACGTGCCCCAGGTCAAAAGCGACGAAGTCGGCAATCATGCCCGGCGCCAGGGCACCGATGTCGTTGCGGTTGAGCACCTTGGCACCGCCCAGGGTAGCGATTTCCAGGGCTTCGCGGGCAGTCATCGCGTCCGGGCCAAAGCCCACGCGCTGCAGCAACAGCGCCTGGCGCACTTCGCCGATCATGCTGGCGCCGTCGTTGGAGGCCGAGCCATCCACACCCAGGCCTACCGGTACGCCATGGTCGCGCATCTTGCGGATCGGCGCGATGCCCGAGGCCAGGCGCATGTTCGAGCAGGGGCAGTGGGCGACGCCGGTGCCGGTGCGGGCGAACAGTTCGATGCCGTGCTGGTCGAGCTGCACGCAGTGGGCATGCCACACATCGTGGCCGACCCAGCCGAGGTCTTCGGCGTATTCGGCCGGGGTCATGCCAAACTTTTCGCGGCTGTAGGCAATGTCGTTGACGTTCTCGGCCAGGTGGGTGTGCAGCGATACGCCATAGTTGCGCGCCAGCACCGCGGCTTCGCGCATCAAGTCACGGCTGACCGAGAACGGCGAGCAGGGCGCCACCACCACGCGCAGCATCGAGCCATGGCTGGCATCGTGGTAGTCCTCGATCAGGCGCTGCGACTCCTTGAGGATGTCGCTTTCCTTCTCCACCACCGAATCAGGCGGCAGGCCACCCTGGCTGCGGCCCACGCTCATGCTGCCGCGGGCGGCATGGAAGCGCATGCCGATCTCGCCGGCTGCATGGATGCTATCGTCGAGCTTGCAGCCGTTGGGGTAGATGTACAGGTGGTCGCTGGAGGTGGTGCAGCCCGACAGGATCAGCTCGGCCATGGCCGTCTGGGTCGAGACCGAAATCATTTCCGGGGTCAGCCGCGCCCAGATTGGGTACAGGTTGGTCAGCCAGTTGAACAGCTCTCCGTCCTGGGCCGCCGGTACCACCCGGGTAAGGCTCTGGTACATGTGGTGGTGGGTGTTGACCAGACCGGGGATGACGACTTTGCCGGCCATGTCGAGGATCACATCGGCGTGCTGCGGTAGCGTAGCGCTGGGGCCGACCTGCTTGATCACATTGTCTTCGATGTACAGGCCGCCGCCTTTGATCTCGCGGCGTTCGCCGTCCATGGTGACCAACAGTGCGGCGTTCTTGACCAGGAGGGTCTTGGGGGTGTGGTGCTGGGAAGCTTGCATGGCTGATGCCTGGCGCAATACGCAGCGACGTTGGCCGATGTCGTAGGCGCACAGGCGTGCATGTAAGCAAAGTTTGAGATTTTTGTATACAGGAAAAACCGGGGCCCGCAGGCCCCGGCAGGCTTCAACCTGCTTGTACAGGCGCCTTGTTGGCGCCTTTGCGCAGGCCCGTGACGCCCCAGGCAAGGCCCAGCACCGCAGCGATCACCGAGCCCGACAGCACGCCCAGCTTGGCCGCGCCCAGCGAGGCCGGGTCGCTGTAGGCCAGATTGGCAATGAAGATCGACATGGTGAAGCCAATGCCGGCCAGCAGCCCGATCAAAGTGATGCCGCGCCAGTTAACCTGCGCCGGCAGGCTGCACCAGCCCAGGCGCACCATCAACCAGCTGACGCTGATGATACCCAGCGGCTTGCCAGCCACCAGCGCCACGGCCACCGCCATCATCACCCAGTGCGGCGCCTCGGCGGACAGGTCGATACCGGACAGGCCCACACCGGCGTTGGCCAGGGCAAACAGCGGCATGATCGCGTACGCCACCCAAGGGTGCAGGGCACTGCCCACACGGGTCACCGGTGGTACCAGTTCACGCTGGGCCAGGCGCAGGCGCTTGAGCGGGGCGCTCAGGTCGCCGGTGTCTTGCTCAGGGGCCTTGGCGCGGCCGAGCAAGTCGTTGGTGAAGCGCGAGATCGCATCCAGCGGGCGCTCGCCCAGCGGCATGGCGGCAACCGGCGTCATCAGGCCGAGAATCACGCCGGCCAGGGTCGGATGGGCGCCGGTCATCAGCATGCCCACCCAGGTGATGGCGCCAGGGATGACATAAGCCCAGGCCGAGCCGACACCGATCTTCTGCAGTCCGATCACCAACAGCAGGCCAATGGCGGCCACGCCGAAGCCGCTGTAGTCGAGGCCGCCGGAGTAGAAGACGGCAATGATCAGCACGGCGATGATGTCATCGATGATCGCCAGGGCCAGCAGGAACACACGGATGTTGGACGGGATCGACTTGCCCAGCAGGGCCAGCACTCCGACCGCAAAGGCGATGTCGGTGGCAGTCGGCACCGCCCAGCCTTGCTGCTCGGCCGGCGCATGGCCGAAGGCCAGGTAGATCAGTGCGGGGACGGCGACGCCACCCACCGCGGCGGCCATGGGCAGCGTGGCCTGGCGCAGGCTGGCCAGGGCGCCTTCATGGATCTCGCGGCGGATTTCCATGCCGACCACCAGGAAGAAGATGGTCATCAGGCCATCGTTGATCCAGAAGTGGAGCGATTGCGAGAAGCTCAGCGAACCGATGCCGAAGCTGATCGGCGTGTGCCAAAGGGCGTCGTAGCTGGCAGCGGCGGGGGAGTTGGCCCAGATCAGGGCCGCGACGGCCGTGATCAGCAGGACGATGCCGCTCACTGCCTCGATGTGCAGGAACCGCTCGAAATTGGCGAAGGCCCGCTGGGCCAGGCGCTGGGCGCGGGTCAGTTTGGTTTTTTGCATAGGCGCACGAATTCCTGCAGGCGGCCCGACCTGCACTGTTCTTTAACCTGCATCACTGCACCTTGCAGCTAGCACCCGCGGGGGATTTTAGCGGGTGCAGGCGTGGAGGCCAAGCGATACCGCCAGGGCCGGAGGGTTTCATGGTTGCTCGGCTTGAGCGGGGGCGGTGCGGGATTCCAGGTCCATTTCGGCGGGCCAATTGACCTCGGGGGCCAGGCGGTCGAACGGGTTACGGAACACTATTTTTCCCTCACTGTTCGGACTCGGGGTCTCATCTGTGTTACTGGAGGGATGGAGGAAGTCGGGAATTGCTTCGGGGCCTTGTTGCATGAAAAGCCTGACGATGGCCCAGTATTGCTCGCCTTCTTCTATATCGTCGATAAAGAAGACGCGGTCGATTACTTCGTCGGTGCCGGGTTTGGGCACCGACGCCGTGTCTGTGGATCAGGACTGCCCATTGATAGCCAGCGGATGAACTATTGAAATTGGGAAGTTTTATCTGGAATTTCAAGAAACTCTGCAGGTCAATGGGTACTCCAATTTTCGTGTTGCTGAGTTCACTTGCAATGGCGGTGTCAAACCTCAGTCCGCCAGTTGCCCCCCAGTGTCGCTGCGTTTAGCGCTGCCAGCGCTATGTCTTCGTGGTTTGGCGAATTCCAGCGTGTGCGAGGTGTTTAACCAGCATGGCCGAAATAACAACGGCGAGCCCATAATTCCAGTGCGGTCGACTCGTTATTCTCGGCTATCTTGTTGAATAAGTATGCAGCCACGCTTGATATGATGGCAATTCCTATGGCTAAAATGTTGTAGGAAAAGTTGCCTAAAGAGTAACTGTTCTGTTGTGTGAAACGGCATATTTCATAACTGAATAGTTCAAGCAGTAAAGGGGTAATAAAAAAACCGCTGTTTGGGTTGGCTTCAGTACTTTCTGCTTTATTTACGTTTGCTGGTGACGCCGTGTTGCTCTTCCCAAGTGGTCTGGCGCCCCGGCAAGGCGGCTGTAAAAGGCCAAGCCGGGCATGCATGAACATTGAATTCGATAATGTCGCCGTGCCACTATCCAGCATGCCAAGCGGCCAGTGTGTTCTCTGCGCCCGGCATGTTCGTCTCGACTGATTACACTCTTTAAGTCGCCACACAAGGAATGCCGCGGATGGTCTGCGTGTTGCTGGGTCGTGCTGCCAAGTCGGCAGGTCGCCTGTGGGCGAACAGAGCGTGCAGCGGGCGTTCATGGAGCAGTCAGCCATGAACACGCCCGGGCGCGGCATCTCGCTGCAATGGCTGGTCGCTCTGGCCATCATGATCGGCATGCTGCTGCTCGGCGCCGGCCTGGCCTGGCAGGGCTATCGCGGCATCAGACAGGCCCTGGTGGCTGCTGCTGGCGACGCCGCCCAGCAAGTCGGCAAGACCATCGACGAACGGGCCCGGCGCCTGGTCGATCCGGCACAGAGCAGCATTCGCCTGATGGCCTTCAACCCTTCAGCCGGCAACCTGGCGCAGCGCCTGGAGCGCTTGCCGCAGCTGGTCGAAAGCCTGAATGCCAACAAGATGCTCAGCGCCGCTTACATCGGTTACCCCAACGGCGAGTTCCTGCTGGTGCGCCGCTTGCGTGACCCGCAGTTACTGGAGCGCTTTGCCGCGCCGGTGGGCACTCGTTTCCTGGTGCAGAGCGAGAGCCTGGGTGAGGGCGGAGCGATGCGCGGCGAATGGCGCTTCTATGACCGTGCGCTGACCCTGCTCAAGGCCCAGGCCATGCCGGACTATCACTACGACCCGCGCTCGCGCCCCTGGTTTGTCGATGCCTCTGCGCAACCTGGCACCGTCCTGACTCCCCCCTATGTATTTTTCACCACCCGCGAAATCGGCTTGAGCATGGCCCTGCGCAGCGTCGACGGCGCGGCGGTGCTGGGCATGGATGTCTCGGTCGATGACCTGGCCAGTGAAACCCGCGACCTGCGCATGACCCCCGGCACCGAAATCGCCGTGGTCGACGGTCAGGGCAACGTGGTGGCCTACCCGGACCTGCAGCGGGCCATCATCCACGAGGGCAAGGCGGTGCGCTTGTCGCGGATTGCCGAGCTGGGCATCCCCAGCTTGCAGCAGGTCTACGGCAGTCTGCCCCAGGGCACGCGACCACAGCTCTATCAGGTAGACGGCGCAAAGTGGTTCGGCATGCGTGTGCCGCTGACTAACCTGGCCGGGCAGGACCTGCAGGTGCTGATCGCGGTGCCGGCCCATGAACTGCTTGCGGGCGCGCGCAAGGTACTGTTCGAGCAACTGCTGTGGACGGCTGCGCTGATGGCTGTGCTCTTGCTGCTCGGCGGCCTGATCGGCCGGCGCATCGGCCGCCCGCTGCACCAGCTGGCCGAGCAGGTGAGGGGCCTGGCCGACTTCGATTTCAGCCGCGAAGTGGGAGTCATCTCGCGGGTGTCCGAAGTGCGTGAGCTGAGTCGGGTGCTGCGGCGCATGTCCGGCACCATCGGCAGTTTTCAGGCGATCACCCTGGCACTCAGCCGCGAGACCCAGCTCGAACGCATGCTCGATGGCGTGCTGACGCACCTGGTGGCGGCCGCCGGGGTCAGTGCCGGGGCGGTGTACCTGTTCGATGACCAGCATGCTCACTTGCGCCTGGCTGCATCCTGCCGGGCCGCGGGCTACCCCGTGGAGCTGGCGCTCGGCGAGGCCGATTATCATGACTTGGCGGGGTCGGTCACTCAGGCTTTGGCGCTGGGCGGGCGTAGCCTGGCAGTGGTGCTCAATGACCGCGGTCATGAGCTGCTTGGCATTCTCGTTCTAGAGATGCAGCACTCACCCGCAGAAGTCGGCGAGCCGTTCCGCCGCTTCGTCGAAGAACTGTCCGGCGTCGCCGCCGTGGCGATCGAGACGCGCCAGCTGGTCGAAGCCCAGCAACGCTTGCTGGATGGGATGATCAAGCTGTTGGCCGACGCCATCGATGCCAAGAGCCCCTACACTGGCGGCCACTGCGAGCGCGTGCCGCAACTGGCGCAGATGCTGCTCGACAAGGCCATGCAGGCCGACAGCGGCCCCTATGCCGACTTCAGCATGACCGAGGCCGAGCGCTACGAGTTTCGCATTGCCGCCTGGCTGCACGATTGCGGCAAGGTCACCAGCCCCGAATACGTGGTGGACAAGGCGACCAAGCTGGAGACCCTGTACAACCGTATCCATGAAGTCCGCATGCGCTTCGAGGTGCTCTGGCGCGATGCGGAGCTTGCGTACTGGCAGGGCCTGGCGGCGGGCCAGGACGCGTCGGTGCTGCAACGCACGCTGGAGCTGTGCCGCGCCGAACTGCAGGAAGAGTTCGCGTTCGTCGCCAGGGCCAATATCGGTGGCGAGTTCATGCAGGAGGAGGATATCGAGCGCCTGCAGCGTATCGGCCAGCGCCGCTGGCGACGGCATTTCGACAACCGCCTGGGGATCTCCCGCGATGAAGAGCAGCGCTTTGCCGGTGTGGCGCCTGCACCCTTGCCAGTCGATGAGCCGTTGCTGGCCGACCGCCCCGAGCATCTGCAGCCCTGGGGGGCGCGCAAGCCGCCGGTGGTCAAGGGTGACCCGCGCAACGCCTGGGGCTTCGACATGCACCTGCCGGCCCATGCCAGCAACCACGGCGAGCTGTACAACCTGGCGATCCGCCGCGGCACGTTGAACGATGAAGAACGCTTCAAGATCAACGAACACATCGTGCAGACCATCATCATGCTGACCGCGCTGCCATTCCCGCGCCAGCTGCGGCGCGTGCCGGACATCGCCGGCAACCACCATGAGAGGATGGATGGCGGCGGCTACCCGCGGCGCTTGGGCAAGCACCAGCTGAGCATTGCCGAGCGGGTGATGGCGATCGCCGATATCTTCGAGGCGCTGACCGCCGCCGACCGGCCGTACAAGGCGGCGAAAACCTTGTCCGAATCAGTGAAGATCCTGGTGTCCATGGCCCGCGACAACCACATCGATGGTCAGCTGCTGCGGCTGTTCCTCAGCAGTGGTGTGTACAGAGAGTACGCCGAGCGCTTCCTGCGTGATGACCAGATCGACGAGGTGGACGTGCCGTACTGGCTGGCGCAGTTCTAGGGCGCTGGTACTACCAGGCCACAATAGCGACCAGCTCGACCGCGCACAGCGCAGTCACGCACACCGCCAGCAGCAGATTCACGGTGACGCCCGAAGCGATGGTTTCGGCGCGCAGGCCCACCACATGGCGATGATAGCTGCGCCGCAAACGCAGCCAGGCGACACCCGCGGCCAGCAGGCAGAGTAGGGCCGGCACCACGGCCAGCCAGCGATGGTGCGGGACCCAGCGCAGGAAAAAGCAGCTGCACACGACCATCGCCAGGATGGTCCGCCGCCACGCCAGCAACGTGCGCTCCGGCTGCAGCCCGTCATCGGTGTGGACGCGCTGCGGGTCAGGCATGGAAGAACACCGCATAGGCAAAGAACGCCATCACCAGCGACACGCCAATCGACAGCGCCGGCGCGATCAGCGGGAACGGCAGCGGCCGTTTCTGGCGCATCGCCCGTTCCACATTAAGCCAGCGGACAAAGGCCGGCAGGCTCAGCAGCAGGGCCAGGCTGATCAACGCCACGGCCAGCAGGCGGCGGGTGCCGGGGCTGAAGATCTCGGCGGTGAACATGTCCACGGCGATGCCGCTGGCCAGCAGTGCCAGCGCGGTCCTGATCCAGGCGAGGAAGGTACGCTCGTTGGCCAAGGTGAAGCGAGGGTCAGGTTCCTGGCCGTCGGCGAGGAGCTTGCTGGCCAGCCAGCCGCGTGAGGGCTCGGTGTTCTTGTTCAAGGGCAGTCGTCCTCCTCGGGTAAGGTCGGTGGGCACGCGTCTGGCGCAGTTTGAGTGGCAAACCCTGCCAATGTCCATGGTTTGCCAGCCGCTGACGCTATTCGTACTCGGTTACGCCGCTGATATGCCGCCCGGCGACATAGCCGAAGGTCAGCGCCGGCCCCAGGTTGATGCCGCCGGACGGGTACCAGCCGCCGAACACGCTGGCCATGTCGGTGCCGGCCGCGTACAGGCCGCTGATTGGCTGGCCGGCGTCGTTCAGCACGCGGGCATGGCCGTCGGTGCGCAGGCCAGCGAAGGTGCCGAAGCAGCCGGGCTGCACCTTCACCGCATAGAACGGCCCTTGCTCGATGGGCGCCACGCACGGGTTCGGCCCCTTGTGCAGCGGGTCGCCCTGTTTGCGGTTGAACGGCGTCGAGCCACGGCCGAAGGCCGGGTCTTGACCTTGGCGTGCATGGCGATTGAATTCGGCGACGGTAGTGCTCAGCCCGGCAGGGTCGATCCCACACGCCTGGGCCAGTTGTTCCAGCGTGGCGCCGCGCTTCAGGTAGCCACTGCGCAGGTGCGGCCCTACCGGTAGCGGCGCGGGGCGTGCATGGCCGAGGCCGAAACGGCGCAGGAAGCGGTGGTCGCAGATCAGCCACGAGCAAGCTTCCTCGCCCGGCGGCACTGCAGCGACCATGGCTGACACATAGTCGTAATAGCCGTGCGCCTCGTTGACGAAGCGCTTGCCGTTGGCCAGCACGCCGATGATGCCCGGCTTGCCGCGTTCGATGATATGCGGAAAGTGGCCGACGCTGCCGTCGCGGTGTGGCACCTTCGACACTGGCGCCCAGGCCACCGGCGACTTCAGGTCAGTGGCCACCACGCCGCCCGCTGACTCACCCAGGCGCAGGCCATCGCCGGAGCAGGATGGCGGGGGCAGGGCGAGGTTGTCGTGGCCGCTGGCATCGCGCGGGAACAGCTGCTGGCGCCGTACCGGGTCATTGGGGAAGCCGCCGGCGGCCAGCACCACCGCCTTGGCACGGATCGCCCGTTCACCTTGCGGGCCAGCAACCACGGCCCCCAGCACCTTGCCGCCCTCCATCAGCAGGCCCTTGGCCGCTGTCGACTCGATCATCCGCACGCCCAGGTCGTCAGCCGACTTCGCCAGCCGTGCCACCAGCGCCACACCATTGACCAGGTGCATCGCCCGGCCATGACGGGCCAGATGATAGAGGTGGCGCGCGAAGCGTTTGCACACGTGCAGCAAGGCACGCGGCGAGCGGGTCATGTTGAGGAAGGCCGCCAGGTCGGCGCCGGCCATGATCGGCATGCCCATGAACGAGGTTTCGCGCAGGGTCTTGCGCAGGCGCGGCAGCAACGCGCCCAATTGACTGGCATCGTATGGGGCGGCAATCACCTGGTGGCCGCCAAGGGCGGCACCGGGCGTGTCGCCGTGCATGTCGGGGATGCCGTTGCCGTCGGCGAACTGCAGGGCCGTGTGCTGCTCGAAGAAGGCGACCATGTGCGGGCAGGCCTCAAGGAAGGCGTCGACGCGCTCTGCGTTGTAATGGCTGCCCAGTTCGTTGCGCAGGTAGGTGCGCGGCTGCTCGATGTCCTCGATGATGCCGGCGCGCCGGGCCAGCGGGTTGCGCGGCAGCCAGGCCCAGCCACCGGACCAGGCGGTGGCGCCGCCGAGCACCGGGTCCTTCTCCACCAGGACCACCTTCTGCCCATGCCAGGCAGCCGTGACCGCCGCTGCCAGCCCGGCCGCGCCAGAGCCGATGACCAGTACATCGCAGTCGCTTGGGAAGCATTCGGCGGGCATTGTGTTATCTCCTATATTTATATTGGAACCAGATTCCACAATATTCATTTTCAGGTGATGGTGCTGCAAGGCCAAGCGCCAATTTCTGGTCGATAACCGGACACTTCAGCGCGTGCAGGCGGCGCTGGCTATCAACGACATGGAATCATCTTCTAGAATTCGGCAAATTTTCAGGGATACACGTCATGGCTGGTAGTCAGATCGAACGCGCCTTCAGTCTTGTAGAAAGCCTCACCGGCGAACCCCACGGCTTGCCACTGCAAACGCTGGCCGAGCGCCTGGATATCCCCAAGAGCGCCGCCCACCGCATGCTCACCGAGCTGGTGCGCCTGGGTTACGTGCGGCAGAACCGTGACAACAGCCGCTATCAGCTGTCCGCCAAGTTGGTGGCGATGGGCTTTCGCTACCTGTCCAGCAGTGGCGCCGACATCATTCAGCCAGTTCTCGACCGCCTGGCCCAGGACAGCGGCGAGCTGGTGCGCCTTGGCGTGATAGAAGGCAACCGCCAGACCTGGATCGCCAAGTCCCAGGGCGCCCGTTCCGGGCTGCGCTACGACCCGGACATGGGTCGTGACGCCCCCCTGTTCTATACCGCCTCCGGCCATGCCTGGCTGGCCAGCCTCAGCGATGAAGAAGCGCTGCAGATGGTGTTGCGCCAGGGCATTGCCGACCCGTCCCAGTTCGGCCCCAATGCGCCCCGATCAACCGATGAGTTGCTCGCCTACCTGCATCGCGCCCGTGAGCGCGGCTACGCCTGGGTCGAGCAGACGTCGGCCATCGGTACCTCTGCACTGGCCGCTGTAGTGCGCCGCCCGCAGAGCGACGAAGTGATCGGCGTGCTCAGCGTTGCCGGCCCCAGCGCTCGCCTGGCGCAAGCGCGCCTGGCCGAGCTGGCGCCCCTGCTGCTGGCAGCGGCCGAAGAGCTGTCGGCGGCCAGCCCGGCGAGCGAATTGTTCGCCTGAATGCGTTTCTGGTCGGTAATCGCACAGTCTGCGAGGTGTGGCGTTCTGAAAAGCTGAACTTGGTTCTACATTGTGTAGCGTTGATTCTGGAACAAGGTTTCACAATCGATTCCACAATAACGACAAGAGGACAGTGCGTTGAACTCACCCCTACGAATCGCCTTGATCGGCGCCGGCATCATGGGCCGTCAACATTACCAGCACCTGCGCCGGCTGCCGCAAGCCCAGCTGTGCGCCGTGGCAGACCCGAGCCCACAGGCCGAAGCGTTCGCCGCCGAGTGCGGGGTTGCCTGTTTCGCCGATCACCGGCAGATGCTCGAACAAGCGCGCCCCGATGCGGTGATCGTCGCCAACCCCAACAACCTGCACGTGGCCTGCGCCCTGGATTGCGTCGAGGCTGGCGTGCCGGTGCTGGTGGAAAAGCCGGTCGGTGTGCACCTCGATGAAGTCCGTGCGCTGGTGCGAGCCTCGCGCCGCCGGGGCGTGCCGGTGCTGGTCGGCCACCACCGGCGGCATAACCCGCTGATCGCCAGGGCCCACCAAGTGATCGCCGAGGGCAAGCTGGGCCGGCTGATCAATGTCACCGCGCTGTGGCAACTGCAAAAGCCCGACAGCTACTTCGAAACACCGTGGCGCCGCGAGCCGGGGGCGGGCTTTCTGCTCACCAACCTGATCCACGACCTCGACCTTCTGCGCCACCTGTGCGGCGAGGTGGTGCAGGTGCAGGCCTTTACCCGCAACGATGTGCGCGGCTTCGCCAACGAAGACAGCGCGGCGGTGCTGCTGCAGTTCGCCAACGGTGCGCTGGGCAGCCTGACCGGCTCCGACGCGGTGGCCGCGCCATGGAGCTGGGAACTGGACTCCGGTGAAAGCCCGATCTATCCGCGCCAGGACGGTCAGCCCTGCTACCTGCTGGCCGGTACCCAGGGCGCGCTGAGCATCCCGCAGCTCAAGCGCTGGCATTACGCCGAGGCCGGTTCCGGCTGGCACACGCCGTTGTTGCAAAGCGAGGAAGCCATACCCGCAGGCGAGGCGCTGACCTTGCAGCTGCAGCACTTCATCCGCGTCGCCCAAGGCACTGAAGCGCCGTTGATCGATGCCGCCGACGGTGGCCGCACCCTGGCCCTGATCGAAGCGATCCGCCAGGCCGCCGAAACCGGCCGGGCTTGTGCGCCAGAACTGATCGCCTGATTTCTCGTCTTTAGGTAAATGACATGACCGACCGAATCTTTTCCCTCGCCGCCCTGACGGTGCTCGAACTGTCCCCGCCGGACATGGTGGAAGCCGCCGCACGCGCCGGTTACAGCCACGTGGGCCTGCGCCTGGTGCCGGCCACCGAGCAGGAGCAGCACTTCCCGCTGGTGGCTAACGCCGACCTGCGCCGGCAGACCCAAGCGCGCCTGCGCGACACCGGCATCAAGGTGCTCGACCTGGAAATCCTGCGGCTCAAACCTGACACCTGCGTGGCCGATTTCGAACCGATCCTGGCGATCGGTGCGGAACTGGGCGGCACCGAACTGCTGGTGGCTGGCAACGACCCGGTTGAAGCGCGCCTCACCGCGCGCTTTGCCGAACTGTGCGATCTGGCCGCTGGCTATGGCATCCACCCGCACCTGGAATTCATGCCCTGGACCGACGTGCGCGACCTGCGCCAGGCCATGCGCGTGGTGGCCAACGCCGACCGGGCCAATGGCTGCGTGCTGGTCGATGCCTTCCACTTCAACCGCTCGCGTTCCTCGCTGGACGACCTCGCGCTGTTGCCAGCGCAGTGCATGCGCTATGCCCAGCTGTGCGACGTCGCCGGGCCGGTGCCGGCCGACATGGACGAGATCCTGCGCCAGGCGCGCAACGAACGGCGTTTCCCGGGGGAGGGCGATGCCGACCTGGTGGGCCTGTTGCGCGGTTTGCCAGCGACCGTGCCGTTGAGCCTGGAGATCCCCACCCGGCAACTGATGGAGCAGGGCATCAGCGCCGAGCAGCGCGCACGCATGGCGCTGGAGAAGGCCAAGGCCGTACTCGCCAGCGTCTGAGCTCATGGCACGGGGCACGCCTGTGAGAGCAAATGCCTTGCTCGATCAAGCAGGTGATGACAGGCGTCGCGCGCCGTACTGACGGTGTCGCCCAGAGCAAGGTGGCAACCGTTCAACCCGGCTACCCTGCCACCTGGTCCCAACAGAGCACTGTACATGCCTATCGACTTCAGACCCGCTCAAGCGTCGGACGCGCACGATATTGCGCGCTTCTTTCAACTGACATCGGAGGGCATGGCCGATTACATCTGGAGCAAGCTTGCCGCGCCTGGCGAAGCATTGCTGAGTGTCGGTGCATCTCGCTATGCCAGGGAGCAGGGCGACTTCTCCTACAAGAACTGCCTGATGGCCATTTTCGAGGGGCGCGTCATCGGCATGATGCACAGCTACGCCTTGCGCGAGATCCCTGACCGGCCTGCCGAAACAGACCCGGTCCTCGCGCCTTACTCCGACCTGGAAATACCCGACACCTTGTACATATCCAGCCTGGCACTGGATGAGGCCTGGCGCAGCCAGGGGCTGGGCGTCGAGTTTCTCCGACACGCCCAGCAGCGCGCTGATGACGCTGGCCTGAATGGGCTATGCCTGATCGATTATGCCGAAAACCACGGTGCACGCCGCTTCTACGAACGTCACGGCTTTCAGATTGTTAAAACCTGCCAGATCGTTGCACACCCGATGCTGGGCGTAACCGGTGAAGCCTATTTGATGTATCGCCCTGGCCACAACGTACTCGAGAGAAAACCATGAGCAAGCAACTGACCGTGTTCCGCGAACTGGATATCCAACCGGTGCGCGACCTGCCCTTTTTTGGAGAAGTCGTGGAAGGTACCCCGCATACGCTGACTTCCAAGTATTATCACGATGAACAGCAAGGGCGCATTTCCGGTGAATGGGAAGCCAGCACCGGGGCGTGGCGCATCGACTACAAGGTCTGGGAGTTCTGCCATGTCCTGAGTGGGCGCTGCGTTATCGAGCTCGAGGGTTGCGCCCCCGTCACACTGGGCGCTGGCGACACGTTCATTATCGAACCGGGCGCCAAGGGCAAATGGACCGTGCTTGAGGACATGAAAAAGAACTTCGTGATCCTCGTGCCTGCGAACTAGGCACGAGGAGGCGTTTCATCGGGCGCAGCGCAAGGACAGCCTGTGTCTGTTTCCGACCCATAGCGGACACTAGCGTAGGCGGCTTCGCGTTCCGTTGAAACGGGCAACCACCATTACCCGCTACCAGTTTTGCGCATGGGGCTCTGGCCCAGCTAACGATGGAAAGAGTGGCAGCACTTCTTCCGCCAGCTCCCGGATGACCTCCTGCGCTGGGCGCTGTGCCATCTGAATGCCAAGCGCCGCGTGGTTGACGCCTGCCTCGCGCCACTCATGCAGCAGCTCGATCAATCCGTTGCGGCCTGTGCGCAATACATAGCCGCCCTGTAGCGGTGTCCGCGGGAAGTCTGGGTTTTCATCGAGATCGATCCATTCATTGGTGACATGAGGGCGGAAGCCGCCTCCAGGAATGGCCGCTCTCCAGCCTCGGATTTTTTCGGCGAGCCGCCGAGGACCGAGTGCATTGTGGGTGGTGTCGGGGTATGTAATCCAGCCATCGGCTTGCTCGCCGAGCCACTGCATGGATTGACGTGATGAGCCGGTCACCAACAACGGGATACGTCCCGTGACGGGCTTGGGGAGCAGGTGGGCCCTCTCCAACTGCCCCAACGGCGTATCGACTGGCAAGCAACTGTCTGTCAGCAACTGACGGAAATAGTCCACGCTTTGCACGAAACGCTCCCCGCGTTCGTCATGGGCCAGGCCATAGGCGGGAAACTCTACAGGGCGGTCGCCTGAGGCAATACCCAACACCAGACGGCCACCTGACAGGCAGTCGAGAGTGGCCGCAGCTTTGGCCAGGTCGATGGGGTGGCGCAGAGCGAAGATCGCACTTCCGGTTGCCAGTGCGATGGTGCGTGTATGGGCTGTCAGGTAGGCCAGGTAGGTGAAAGGATCGAAAACCTGACCTGCGTCGCCGAAAGCCGGATCGTACAAGGGCACATCACGTACCCACACGGCGGCGAAACCCAGGTGGTCGACTTCGCTGACCAGTCGCGCCTGTCCGTTAAGCACACCCATGTCACCGTCATAGAAGCGAAGTGGCAGGTAAATTCCCAGGGTCAATTGACCCTGGGCAAACATGCGGCGGTAACCTGGATGCAGAGCGAAGGCATCAGCGCTTGCGCCTTTGATGTTGTTGAGCGTCATGGACAGTCCTTGGTCAAGGGCCAGTGGCCGGAGCGGGAATACGAATGCCGCGCTGTACAGCCGGGCGCTGCTCGACTTGGCGGTACCAGCGACGGAGGTTCTCGTAGACGCTGAAGTCGAAACCCACGATCGCGGCAACGTGTAGCCAGGCGAAGCTGGCAATGTCTGCAATCGAATAAGCTTCGCCGGCCAGCCATTCACGTGTGGCAAGCTGTTGGTCGAGAAGGGCGAAGGCATCTTCAGTAAGGGTGCGATACCGCTTTTGCGCGACAAGATCAGGTGTGGCCTCGAAGCATTCGAAGTGCACACGCTGCCCCAGCAAAGGGCCCATGCTCGCGCTGTGGTACATCAACCAGGTAATCGCCTCCCAGCGCGGCTGCGTGGCCTGTTCGAGCAGTTGGCCGCTGTATTGCGCCAGGTACAACAGAATCGCTGCCGACTCGAACAGCACGATGCCCGCTTCGTGATCGACCAATACCGGAATCCGCCCTGCTGGGTTGAGTGCCAAAAAGTCAGCCTGCCGATGCTCGCCCAGAGCGATGTTCACATGGACGAGGCGATAAGGCAGTTCCAACTCTTCAAGAGCAATGGTGATCTTGAAACCGTTAGGGGAACTGTCGGTGTAAAGCACAAGTGCCGGATCTTGCATGTGTTCACCTTAGTAAAACTGATCCATGGTAGGTTTGCAGGGTGGCCATGCTAAATCCTCTTTTACGGGCCAACTAACGATCATTCCTGGTCATGACTTCAGTTTTTCTAAGGTTGGTTTTAAATGGGTGCCGTTTTGCCTTTGCTCGCGCTGCGCGCCTTCACAGAAACCACTCGGCTAGGCAGCCTTAAGTCCGCCGCCGAGCGCATGGGCGTTACGCCGGGTGCTATCAGCCAGCAGATTCGCCTGCTGGAGGACCGTCTTGGTGTCACCCTCCTGACTCGAAACCGTTATGGCGTGCAGCTCACCGAGGCAGGTGAAAGTCTTTACCCAGGGCTATCACGTGGCTTTGGTCAAATCGAAAGCGCTCTACTCGATCTAGAAGTGCTGACCCGTGCCAATTCTCTTAATATCAGCACCCAATCTTCGTTCGCTTCCAGTTGGCTGGTACCACGCCTGGCTGATTTCAACGCGCTGCACCCTGATATCGACGTACGCGTGCAGTCCACAGCCGAACTTGCCGACCTGCACCGTGACCCGGTCGACATTGCTCTACGCCATGGTTTGGGTGATTACCCTGGAGTGGAGTCGATACCGCTATTCGCCCCCGTATTGCTGCCAGTTGCCAGCCCTGGCTTGCTGGCCTGCGGCCCAGCGCTGGATGAGCCGCAGGATTGCCTGCATTACCCGCTGTTGCAGGACGCCGATCGCGCCGATTGGACGTTGTGGCTGCAGGCCCACGGCGTCGAGCCCGACCTCCGTAGCCGCCGAGGCCCCAGTTTTGACGAAGATCTACTGTTGTTGCGCGCGGCGGTCAGTAGTCAGGGCATTGCGCTTGTACAGGCACAGCACGCCGAAGAAGACATACGTCATGGCAGGCTGGTGGTGGCTGTGGACCGACCATGGCCTTCGCGGTTTGCTTACTACCTGGTTGCCCGCAAGGAAAAGCTGGGGCAACCGCCTATACGGGCGTTCGTCGACTGGGTGCGAGGGCAGATTGAATCGGGAGCATCGTCGAGTAGGCACGCCTCGGAGTCTGATCCCAAGTACGTCCTTGAAGGGAGATAACCTTGGGCGGACAGATGTGATTGATTGCCATGGGTCGATACGGGTCAGACGCGACCTACTGCTTTCGTGGTCGGCTTGCCGGCGATGAGGTCAGCACAGGCCCACCGGGCGGGCATAAAAAAGGGCCCGTCAGGGCCCCATCGAGGTAACTGGAATCCGCGCTTATCAGGCTTCGATCTTGCGCGGCGCCATGAAGTACATCCAGACCAACGCCAGGAAGTACATGGCCGGGATCATGGTGAACAGCACGGCATAGTTGTTGTTCGTCGCCATCAGCACGCTGCCGACGATCTGCGTCATGAACATGCCGCCAATCGCCGCGCACATGCTGGCGAAGCCGAAGACCGTGCTGATCAGGTGCTTGGGCGTGTAGTCCATCACCAAGCTCCAGATGTTCGCCGTCCAGGCCTGGTGCGCGCCGACCGCCAGGGCGATGGCCAGCACCGCGATCCACAGCCCGCTGGCATGGGCGGCGAAGGTCACGCTGACCATGGTGCAGGCGAAGACCAGCATCGATACCAGGCGCGCGGTGGTAGCGCGCACGCCACGGCCGATCAGCCACGAGGAGAGGATGCCGCCACCGATGCTGCCGAAGTCGGCGGTCAGCCAGATCAGCATCAGCGGGATGCCCATCTGGGTCACGCTGATGCCCAGGTTGTACTGCTGGTTGAGAAACGGCGGCAGCCAGTACAGGTAGAACCAGAACACCGGCGCGGTGATCGCGTAGGCCACGGCAAACGCCCAGGTGCCCCGCATGCCAAGGATGCGGCTGAAGGGCAGGCGCGCCACCGGCGGCTCGACGTCCTGCTGGATGTAGTCGAGCTCGCTCTGGCGCACACTTGGGTGCTCTTCCGGGTTGAAGTACTTCAAGCCCCAAAACACCAGCCAGACCAGGCCCAGGCAGCCCATGGCGATGAACGCGGCCTGCCAGCCCCAGACGGTGAGGATCAGCGGCAGCAGGGCCGGGGTGACCATGGCGCCGACGTTGGTGCCGGCGTTGAACAGGCCGGTGGCGATGGCACGCTCGCCGGCAGGGAACCACAGGCGCACGGTCTTCACGCAGGCCGGGTAGTTGGCCGCTTCGGTCAGGCCGAGGATGAAGCGGCAGACCATGAAGCCAGCCGCCGAGGTGGCCAGGCCGTGGGCGCCGGTGGCCAGGCTCCACAGCAGCACGGCGGCAAAGAAGGCGCGCTTGACGCCGACCTTGTCGATCAACCGGCCTTGCAGCACGAAGCCGACGGCGTAGCCGACCTGGAACCAGAAGTTGATGTTGGCGTAGTCCATCGCCGTCCAGCTCATGGCCTTGGCCAGTTCGGGCTGCATGATGCCGAGTGCGGCGCGGTCGATGTAGTTCAGGGTGGTGGCGAAGAAGACCAGGGCGAGCATGCCCCAACGGGTCTTGCCGACGGCGAAGGCGTCACGGATCTTGTCGCCGATACCGGCGGAGGGCAGCCGTGGGCTGGCGGTAGTGAGCTTGGAGTGGTTCATAGTCTGGTCGTTTCTTGAAATTGTAATGAACGGCTTTTTCTCGAACGTGACCTGGCCCCAGGCAGGGGCTACACGCAAGGCCGTTGCATGGTGAGCAGTGAATCGGCGACCGTCAATTCGCTGGAGGGGCTACTGTTCGATAATCGAACGATAGCGCCACGCTTACGGAGCGCTCAGCGCCTTGCCGGCCAGATAGCCGAACGTCATGCCCGGCCCCAGGGTGATCCCACCGCTAGGGTAATGCCCGGCCATCACGCTGTGCATGTCGTTGCCGACCGCGAACAGGCCGGGTATTGGCTGTTGTGCGTGATCGAGCACGCGTGCGGCAGCATCGGTGTGCAGGCCGGCGAAGGTGCCAAGGCTGCCGGGCAGCAGTTTCACTGCATGGAAAGGGCCGTGCAGCAAGGGCCGCAAGGAGGGGTTAGGTTCGTGCAGCGACTCGCCTTGGGCCTTGTTGTAAGCCGAGCTGCCGCGCTGGAAGGCCGGGTCTTCGCCGTTGGCGGCGTGCCGATTGAAGTCGGCCACGGTGCGCTGCAGCTGTTCGGCATCGATCCCGCAGCGCTGCGCCAGTGCTGCCAGGGACTGGCCGCTCAACAGGTAACCGCAGCGCTGATAGAAGCCGGTCGGGAATGGGAACGGCTTGGCCCAACCGATGCCGTAGCGGCGTTGTGCAGCATGGTCGCAGATCAACCAGGCCTCGTGCGCTTCGCCCGCTGGTGTGGCGGCGAACAGCGCGTTCATGAAGTCGTGGTAGCAGTCGGCTTCGTTGACGAAGCGTCGGCCATCGCGGCGCACGGCAATAAAACCCGGCTTGGCGCGGTCGATCAGGTGCGGGAAGTGGCCAACGCTGCCGTCGCGCCGAGGCACGCGGGAAACTGGCGCCCAGGCGCCTGCCTGATCCAGCGCGCCGACCTGGGCACCGACCTGTTCGCCCAGGCGCAAGCCATCGCCGCTATTTTCAGGCGGCGCGGCCGAGTGATGTTGCGTGCCATCGGGCGCGTGGGGTATCAGCTCGGCAATGCGCTGGCGATCATGGGCAAAGCCGCCACAGGCCAGGACCACGCCACGGCGTGCCCGCACCACCTGGCCATCGGCGAACCGCGCACCGTCGATGCGCCCGTCGCCGAGCAAGCGGGTGGCTGCTTTGTGGGTGAGCACTGTTACGCCGAGGTCGAGGGCGCTGCGCAACAGGCGCGCGACCAGGGCATTGCCGTTGACCAAGTGCAGGCCGCGGCGGTGCAGCAGCAGGTCGCGGCCATGGCGCAGCAAGCGCTTGCCGACATGCAGGGCGGCTTTCGGCGATTGGCGCGCATTGAAGAAGGCGGCCATGTCGGCGCCACCGGCGATGCCCATGCCCGCCAGGCTGACGATGTCCAGTGGCGGGCGCAGCATGTGCAGCCACGGGCCGAGCAAGCGACCGTCGAACGGCAGCGCGCACAGCGAGCGCCCGCCACGCGCGCTGCCGTCGCCTTCACGCATGTCGGGCATCTTGCTGCCCGACTGGAACTGTACGGCGGTGTGTTGCTGGAAGAACGCCACCATCTCCGGGCCATGGCGCAGGAAGGCGCGCTGGCGTGTGTCCAGTTCGGTAGCGTGGGTCTGGGCGCGCAGGTAGCGTTCGGCTGCATCGTCGGTTTCAATGATGCCTTCGGCGATGGCCAGCGGGTTACGCGGAATCCACAGCCAGCCCCCCGACCAGGCACTGGTGCCGCCAAGCTGGCTGGCCTTTTCCGCGACGATCACCTTCAGGCCATGATGCGCGGCAGTAACGGCGGCCGCCAGGCCCGAGGCGCCAGAGCCGATGACAAGTACGTCACACGCGAGGGGTTGCATGCTGGTATTCCGCTCGGATTATTGAAGGGGCCGTTTATTGCAGCGGTGAAAAGCCCGTGGGCCGCAGCAGTCGCGAGTGCAACTGCAGCACCGCCCCCAGTTCCCGATTGCGCCGCGAGAACTCCGCCCAACGTGGGTCTGCAGCCATCGCGGCGCGGCGCGCCATGCGCTCGTCGAGGCTGGCGTAGGCCCACAGGTGCACGACATGGTTCACCTCGCCGAATTCGCTGGTGAAGAAGCCCACCAGCTTGCCCAGGTGCTCGGTTTGCACCTCCAGTGCATGGCTTTGGTACAGCGCCAGCCAGTCGGCCATCTTCAGCGGGTCGAGGGTGTAGGTTCGCAGTTCGTAGTACATGCGGTGGTCTCCTGGTGGGTGGCGGGCGCCTGCAGGCGCTCGGCGATATGACTGGCAGCGATCCAGCCGAAGGTGAGGGCAGGGCCCAGGGTGATGCCCGGGCCTGGGTAGGTGCCGTTCATCATCGAGTTCATGTCGTTGCCCACGGCATATAACCCGGCAATCGGCGCGCCGCTGCGGTTCAGCACGTTGGCCTTGGCGTCGGTCACCAGGCCGCGTGCCGAGCCAAGGTCTCCGGTTTGGATGCGGATGGCGTAGAACGGCGCCTTGGTCAGCGCTGCCAGGCACGGGTTGGGTTGGTGCTGGGGGTCGCCCATGTAGCGGTTGTAGCTGTTGCCGCCTTTGCCGAACTCGCGGTCGATGCCGTTGCAAGCGTCGGCGTTGAAGTGCGCCAGCGTTTGCTGCAAGGCTTGCGAATCGACCCCCATGGCCGTCGCCAGGGCCGGCACGCTGTCGGCGCGCAGCAGGTAGCCGGCGGCGATCAGCGCAGAGTTGTCCACCGGCTTTGGCCGCGCCAGGCCCAGGCCATAGCGGTTCATCGCTTCGGCGTCGCAGATCAGCCAGCAATGGCCGATACCGTTGGTGAACATGGTCTGCACGAAGTGGTGGTAGGAGTTGGATTCGTTGACGAAGCGCCGCCCGGTCGGGTCGACCGCGATCACACCCGGCTTGGCGCGGTCGGTGACCAGATGCGGGAAGCGCTCGCGCTCGCCATTGGCGTGGCGCAGTTCGGACACCGGCGCCCAGAAGAAATTGGCTGCAAGGCCCTCGCCCTGGGCCGCCGCCACCGCCTCGCCAAGGCGCAGGGCAGCGCCGTCGTTGGTGGGCGGCGACATGCTCAGGTGTGGCCCTGCGGCGTGCGGGCGATTGCGGGCAGCCAGCTGCCCGGCGGCAAAACCACCCATGGCGCAGACCACGCCACCGTGCGCCTGCACCCGTATCCGTCGGCCTTCACGCTGCACAATAACGCCGGTTACCACGCCGCGTTCGACGATCAGCGCTTGTGCTTCGCTGCGCAGCCACAGTTCTGTGCCGTGGGCAAAGGCGCTGCTGGCCAGGCGCGCGATCAGCGCGTTGCCGGTGGTCAGGCGGGTCCCCCGCGGGTGCTGCAGGCGGTCCCGCGCATACCGTGCCATCAGCTTCAGGCAATGCCACAGCGAGGCTGGCGAGCGGCGCAGGTTGAGGAAGTGCTGGATGTCCACGCGGTTCACCATCATGCCGCCAAACAGCAGCATGCCCGGCGGTGGCATCTTCAGGTCCTCGAAGCGCGAACCCAACTGGCGGCCGTCGTACTCGACCATTTCCAGGGCGCGGCCGAACTCGGTGGCACCGGGTTCGTCGGGGTAGTAGTCCGGCGAATGCGGGCGCAGGGCATAGCGCAGTTCGGTGTTGTGCTCCAGCCAGCGCAGGGCCTGGTGGCCCTGCTCGATGAAGGCGTCCACCAGCGCCGGGTTGTAACCCTTGCCGATGATCGTCCTCAGGTAAGTGCGCATGGCCTCGGGGGAGTCCTTGGCCCCAGCCGCACGGGCCTGATCGCTGCCGTAGATCCACACCGCACCGCCGGAAATCGCCGAGGTGCCGCCGAAACGCTCGGCCTTTTCCACCACCAGCACTTTCAGCCCGCGGCGGGCTGCCGTGGCTGCGGTGGCGAAGCCCCCGGCACCGCTGCCGAGGACGACCAGGTCGAACACCGCTTGTTCGCTAGTGCTCATGATTTTAGATCTCCAGCGGCGTGACGCCCATGAAGGCGCCGAGGTGGCCCAGTTGAGCGAAAGCCATCTGCACACCGGTCTGGATTGCGCAGCCGCGTTCACGCGCCTGGTGCAGCAGCGGGGTGATTTCCGGCGAAGTGACCACATCGGCCACCAGCGTGGTGGTTTTCAGGGTCTCCAGCAGTGTGCTTGGCAAAGGCAGTTCCCCGTTGTTGCCCATGCCGACGGGGGAGGCGTTGACCACCAGGTCGAAGTCCTCCAGCGAGCGGTACTGTGTGGCGATTTCCAGTTCCGCAAAGGCCTTACCAAGTACTTCGCCCAGCGCACCGACGCGTTCGGCGCTGGGGTCGCTGAGGGTAATCTGGCCAAGCCCGGCCTCACCCAGTGCATAGGCAATGGCACTGCCGACCCCGCCGCAGCCGACCACCAGCGCACGCTTGCCACTGGCCACGAAGCCTTGCAGGCGGGCGGCGCCAAGGAAGCCTGCGCCATCGACGTTGTCGCCCAGCAGGCGGCCGTCGGGCTCGCGGCGGATCACGTTGACCGAGCCCAGTGCCTTGGCGCGCTCGCTGAGCCCGTCAAGGCGCGTGGCCAGGACCTGCTTGTACGGCACGGTGACCACGCAGCCGCGCAGGTTGCGCCAGCCGCGCAGGTTTTCGACAAAGGCTCCCAGCGCCGTTTCCTGCAGGTCGATGGGAATCATTGCCAGGTCGCAGGCGTTGTTGGCGAACCAGGTGTTGAAGTTCTCCGGGGATTTCACCTGGGCGATGGGTGAACCGACAATGGCGACCAGTTCGGTTGAACCTCGGATCATGCTGACCTCCGTTATGACTGTTGTTGTGGAGGCAAGCTTGCAGCCAGGCGTTTTCATCAACAACGCGCTTATCAGGCATTTGATGCGATAATCGCAGCCATCTTTCGGTAATCGCATTAATTGCCCTTTTCCACGAGCCGAACTCATGTCCCAGCCCGAGATTCACCCCCGCGACCTGATCGCCGGCCTGCAGAAAGGCCTGGCGCTGATGCAGCTGTTCAATGCCGAGCAACCACGCCTCAGCGTGCGCCAGGCGGCCAGGCTGTCCGGCCTGACCCCCAGCGCCGCACGGCGCTTTCTGCTGACGCTGGTGCATGAGGGCTTTGCCGAAACCGACAACCGCCATTACTGGCTGACGCCCAAGGCCTTGCGCATCGGCCAGGCCTATGTCGATTCGGCGCAGTTGCCGCGCATGCTGCGGCCGATCGTCGAGCAGGTGGCGCGGCAAACCCAGGAACATGTGTCGGTAGGCAGTCGTGATGGGGACGAGATCATTCACCTGGTGCGCAGCCGCTACAGCCACATTGCGTCGTTTTCGATCCGCCCCGGGTCACGGGTGCCGATGTACTGCACGGCCAGTGGCAGGGTGTGGCTGGCGTGGCTGGAGGAGGGGCAGCGCGGGGAGTACTTCACACGCAACCCGCTGCATGCGCTGACGCCTTACACCCAGACCGACAGGGCGCTGCTGGAGGCGGAGTTGCAGCGGGTGAGGGCGCAGGGCTACAGCATCGTCGACCAGGAATACGAAATCGGCATGCGGGTGCTGGGCGTGCCGTTGCTCGACCGCAGCGGCCAGCTGAAGGCGACCTTGACGATCACCACCCATGCGTCGCGGTTGAGCATCGACGAGATGCGCCTGCGCTACCTGGCGACGCTGCATGAAGCGCAGGCGTTGCTCAAGCCGATACTGGATTGAAGGAAGTTTTATCAGCGTTAAGTTGCCGGATTTATTCACACTGGCATGCAATCTCCATCGGCTGAGTGTGCCAGTGGCTTATCGGCGTTGATGCAAAGTATCAGCCTGTGGTGTTGCCCAAGGCTATGGCCCGGTCCGGATTCGCTTGCAGCCGGCATCCGTTGCTGGGCATGATCGGTCTCCCAGACCAAGGAAGAGGAATGCCAACATGCCTGCCTATCTTGCTGCGCAGAACGAATTGCTGGTTGGGGACGGCCTGGTGCTCGAGGCGCCGGCCGGGGAAGGTTCCTACGTCGTGGTGTTCGAGGACGATGAGGAAACCGGCTATTTCTACGCCCTGGATACTTCAAACAGCGGCAACCCGATCCAGAATGCGCTGCACATCTACGACGTGGAAGACGTCTCCGATCGGGACAAGCCCTCGCAGGTCAAGATTGCCTGGTCCGAGGACCACCGCAAGGCGCTGCTGCTGATCAACGACTACCCCCATGCGGTCTTCGACTTCGAAGCCAAGCAGGGGCATTGTCGCACCGGGTTCCCGCTGCCGATGGACAATGGCTGGTCGCACGCGGGCCATGAATGGGATGACAGCGCACTTCGGCATTTTGCCTGACGTCATTCAGGCTCAACCCGCGAGGAGTCGATGTATGCATAAACGTGTCAACGCTATCGAAGCGGTGGTGTTCGACCTTGGCGGTGTGCTGGTCGACTGGAACCCACGGCACCTGTTCCGCAAGATCTTCGTGGATGACGAGGCGGCGATGGAGGCGTTTCTGGCCAACGTCTGCAACACAGCCTGGAACGAGCGCCAGGACCGCGGCCGCTCATGGGCGGCCGCGATCGATGAGGCCATTGCCGAGCACCCGGCGCACGCGTCGAACATCAGGGCCTATCGCGAACGCTGGGAGGAAATGCTCGCCGGCGCACTGGAGGGCACGGTTCAGGTGCTGGATGAACTGCACGCTGCTGGCGTGCGGCTGATTGCCCTGACCAACTGGTCGGCAGAGACTTTCCACTATGCCGAGCAGCGTTTCGGCTTCCTCGATAAGTTCGAAGGGATACTGGTGTCGGGCCAGGAAAACCTGATGAAGCCCGAACCGGAGATTTTCCAGTTGTTGCTTCGTCGATACGGGCTCGACCCGTCGCGCACGCTGTTCATCGATGACGTGCAGAAGAACGTGGATGCGGCGAAAGCGCAGGGCATGCAAGCCTTGCGCTTTATCGACCCCGATCAGTTGCGCCAGGCGTTGGCCGGGCTTGGTCTACCGGGCGTCAAGCCGCTGCAGGTCGTCAGAAAGGCTTGAAGCCTTACGTCTCGGTGCCGGTGCATTCCACCCGCAAGAAGGGGAAACGCTCGTCTGGATTACGGCATTCGCTATTGAGCTTCAAGCGCGCGGCTTCTGCCAGCGACTTGGTCGGGTAGCTTGGCTTGAGCCGTAATTTTTCCTGGTTGTCGTAAATGTCGAAGCCACCTGAAACGGTAGCGGAATAGAAACGAGATCCCGACTGAAAGGATTCTTTTTCGATTGGCACAGCGGGAACGATAACAAATCTTGATTGCATGATTCGTGCCTCCCCAGGCAGATACCTTAGTATTAGCCTGAAGAACGAAAGGCATCAATATGACTCATCGGGACGATTCAATGGCGTGCCGTGTCACGCCTTCGTTGGCCTCGGGCAGGTTGTGCAGGTTGAGCCGCGCGTGATGTATCTGCATAGCCAGGTGCTTTGCTTGCGACGGCCCAACCCAGGCCGTCGCAAGTCGGCCAAGCTATTTGGGCATCAGCACGGTATCAATGACGTGGATCACGCCGTTGGACTGCATCACATCGACGAGGGTAACCGCTGCCTTGCCTCCCTTGGCGTCCATCAACCAGAGTTTGCTGCCATGCATCATTACGGTAAGCGGCTCACCCTGGACGGTGGTCAGCGTGGCTTTGCCGCCATGCATCTTGACCTCGTCCATGAGTTGCTTCGCCGTATGAGTACCGGCTACCACGTGGTAGGTCAGGATCTTCGTGAGGTCGGCCTTGTGTTCAGGTTTTACCAAGGTGTCCACCGTGCCTGACGGGAGCTTGGCAAAGGCTTCGTTGGTGGGCGCGAAGACGGTGAACGGGCCTTTGCCGTTGAGGGTATCCACCAGGCCGGCGGCTTTGACTGCTGCCACCAGTGTCGTGTGATCCTTGGAGTTGGCCGCATTTTCAACGATGGTCTTGTCCGGGTACATCGGTGCGCCGCCCACCAGTGGCAGGTTTGCGGAAAAGCCATTGGATGCCACAAGGCATAAGGCGACCAGGCAGGTTGTTGCGAGGCGTTGAGCAAAGCTGGGCATGATGCATCTCCTCGATTCTTCGACCCTTCGAATGAAGGTGAGGAATATACGGAGCAGCCCGGCGAACGGATGCATCACAGCGACGATATTTTTCCTTGAGCGATGACGGGGCCGGTGGGCAGGCCCGTAGGCGAGCCGTTTTCAGGCTCGAGCGATACGGCTAGCACTGCACCCTCGCCAAGTGATGCAGCCAGTTCCGGTGGAATGGCCAGGCCTGAGGCCGCATTCGCCCGAAGCAGCCCTAGCGAGTGCGGTTGGCCATCCTTGCCGATCAACCAGGCCTGGGCGCTGAGGTCCTTCCAGTACGAGGCACGTGTGGGTACGAACAGCACGGCGCGGTTGCCAGGTTGGACCGTTACGGTGAACAGGACATCACCGTCACGCTGCTCAAGGCGGGCGAGCAGTGTTGTCGTTACGCTGTGCTCGGGCATGCCAAGGGTAATGAGGGCGACGATCAAGCTCGCAGCCAGGGCCGCAGTGGTCCAGCGCCATAAGTCGACAGAGTTCCACCCGCTACGGCGGGGTGGGCGCATCAAAGGTTCATTCGGGAATACTTGCGCCTCGATCCGCTGCCAAGTGTGCTCAGGTGGAGTGGCTTCAGGAACCTGACTCAGCCAGCCTTCGAACTGACGCTGCCACGCAGCCACCGCCGCTTGCACGGCTGGGTCGCGTGCGGCCAGCGCCTCCACCTCTTCGCAGGCTTCGCGGCCCAGCACGCCCAGTACGTACTCGGCGATCAGAAGATCGCGATCATCGCCCGGGGGAAGTTCGTGTTCGTTCATAGGCCAAGGCACACACGCAGTCTGAGGAGCCCACGGCGAATCCAGCTTTTCACGGTCCCGAGGGGGACGCTGTGACGTTCAGCCAGTTCAGCGTAGGAATAGCCTTCGAAAAATGCCACACGAATGGATCGCTGCTGGTCTTCCTCAAGTGTTGCAAGGCAGCGTTCCAGCGCACTGCCTTGGTGATCCCGCTCGACGCTGTCCGCTACCGAATCCTGCGTGGGCCACTGCGCGAGGGTTTCGAGAGGTTCGTGGATGTGCCGGGAACGGCGTCTGTCGATTGCCTTGTGTCGGGCAATCGAAGCCATCCAGGTGCCGGCACTCGATAGCGCCGGATCGAAGCTTGCGGCCTTGAGCCAAACACTGGTGTAGATGTCCTGAAGGACTTCTTCTGCCTCGGCGCGGTTGTTCAGGTAATGAAGGCAGATGCCGAACAACTTGGCCGAGGTGGTGCGGTACAGTGCCTCGAATGCCAGACGGTTGCCTGTGCCACAGGCCAGCAGCAGCACGTTCTGCGCCGCAGCTTGCGGCTGCTCGGCATGATGATCGGTGGTGTCAGCGCTTATGGCCAATGTGCAGTCTCCTGAAGGCGCTAAGCAACCTTAGTCCGGATTTGCAATCGCCGATGGCCTGACTGCAGGTTTCAGCCGATATGCAAACAGTTGCGCCCTGCGCCCTTGGCCCGATAGAGCGCCTGGTCGGCGCGCGCGAGCAGGGCTTGGCCGCTCTTCAGTTCATCACCCGTCGCGCAGGCGATGCCAATGCTCACGGTCACCTGGGCAAACGGGCTGTCCTGGTGGGCGATGGGTTCCTTGCTCAGGCAATCGAGCATTGCCTGAGCGACAATGGCCGCGCCGGCAATGTCGGTACCGGGCAGGATCGCGGCCAGCTCCTCGCCGCCATAACGGGCCAGCAGATCGGGAGGGCGACGCACGCAGGCCGATAGCCGCTTGGCCACCCGGTGCAGGCAGGCATCACCGGCCGGATGGCCATAGGCGTCGTTGTAACGCTTGAAGTGGTCGATATCGATCATCAGCAGGCTCAAGGTGCCTGCACTGCGCTGTGCCCTTCCAGCCTCCTGGGCCAGGGCCTGATCGAAACTGCGGCGGTTGGCCAACCCGGTCAGTGCGTCGTGCATCGCCAGGCGTTCGAGCTGCTGGTTGCTGTCGAGCAGCTGTTGCTGGGCCACCCTCAGGTCACCCTCTGCCAGGCTGCGCCGACACATGGCGCGGATCAGCAGCCAGCCGATGGTGCCGGTCAGGCCCAGTAGCGCGCATACCACCAGCAGCGACAGTTGCGCCTCCAGCCGCCAGGCTGCCAGTGCTTCACGCTGCCCCAGGGCAACGGTGGTCACCAGCGGCAGCTGGTCACTCTTGCGAAACGCATATAGGCGCTCGACGCCGTCCAGGCTGGACGTGAACGAGGCGGTGCCGACCGACTTGTCGATCAGGTACTTGGTGTAGATCGGCGACTGGGAGAAGTTGCGCCCCATGTCCTGCTCGCGAAACGGGTAGCGCACCAGCAATGCGCCGTCGGTATAGGACAGCCCGATGGCGCCCTCACGGCCGACGTCGATCTGACCGAACAGGTGCAGGAAGTTCTCGATCCCCAGCGTCACCGCCACCACGCCGGCGAATTCGCCCTTGGCATCGTTGAAGCGACGACTGATGGTAATCACCCATTCCTGGTTGGCGCGGCTGCGGATGGGCAGGCCGATGAACGACTCGCGCGAAGGGTCGTCGCGGTGATGGATGAAGTACGCCCGATCGCTGCTGTTGGCACCGGCCGGGATGGGGCGATTGGACGACATCAGCCAGCGTCCGTCCCGGGCGTAGACGGTAATGCCGCTCAATTGTGGCATCAGCGGCTGTTGCCGGTCGATCAGCTGGCTCAGCCTTAGGATCTGTGCCGGCCCACTGCCTTCGGTTTCCAGGCGCTCCACCAGGCCGAGCAGGATCAGCGAACTTTGCCGCACGATACCTTCGGAGTAGGTGGAAAGTGCCTGGGTGAGGTTCAGGCCATGGGTGTTGATGTCTTCCAGTGCGCGTTCACGAGAAGCCATGACTTTCCATAGCGTCAACGAAGCGAGTGAGCAACCAATGACCGATAGCAAAAGGACAACGAGGTGGATGTCGCGCTTCACGTTAGTACCTGAGAGAAATCCCGATTTCGACGCTGGCGATCATTGGCTGAAGGCCATGGCAGTTAGCCATTCCTGGCATAGCGCAAGGATACAGGGGAGTCGAATCGAATCGCAGTAGCTACGTGATGTACTTGGGCATCTCGATAGGCTGATTGTTGCAGCTTAATGGCGGCTTACGATCTCTGGCGCGCGGGTGGGCGGGGTGAAGTGGCTTGATGCCGGGGGCAACGCCTACCTTGCCGCTGGCCTGGCGGGCTGGCGCTTGACGAAAATGAGCTCCGGGTCGCCGTCATCCAGATTTTCGACATAGCCACTTTGGATGTAGCCGAGTTTGCCAAGCAGTTTTTGCATCGGTTCATTGGAGGCATTCGTCGAGGTGAAAAGCTTTACGGCCCCGCACTGGAACTCCAGGGCTCTTAGTATTGCCGAGCCGACACCGCTGCGGCGCTGCGAGTCCCTGACCATGATGAGCGGGATGAAGGCTTGGCCAAAGAACGAAAAATCAACGACGCCATATCCCAGTAAACTTGCTGCGTCGTGAGCCTCCACTGCGACCCAGCATTGGCTGGCAGTCACTGCTTGTGCAATGAATGCCCGGCGCTTGGGCTCCCGGTGGGCGATTGCATCGAGATCAACCAAGCTTTCGATATCGTTGCTGCAGGCGAGCCTTACATTTAACCGTCGCGTCATGGTCACACCGCAAGTGGGCTGGGAATCAGGCTGGAAATCGTAGTGTAATGATGACCGCTGCCCATATTGCAATACATCCTCTTGCTCATCTGATCCCTATGGCGAAGGGCAGCTTTGGGTCGTTAGCGGCCACCCGCAAGGTGAAGCCTACGACCCATCACGAACGATCTTCCCCTCAGCCAGCCTGCGTCGCCAGGCTGTTGCTGACGTTCCGCCCGAGCACCAGCACTGTGACAAACCCGCAGCCCACCAGAGCCGTAGCCAGGCTCAACAGCACCGAGCTGCCCATCTGGTCGACGATACGCCCACCAAAAAACGACCCCAGCGCGATAATCACCTGGAACATCGCCACGAACAGCGGCATGCCACGTTCAACATCCTTGGGCGCCACCACGAACATCCAGATGCTGGAGCAGGCCGGAAACGCGCCAAAGGCGAAGCCCCAGAGCGCGATCAGCATCGCCGCGCCGGTCAAGCCGGTGGCGAAGTAGGGGAACAGCGCGGTGCTGACGCCGATCATCACCGCCACCAGCATCAGTGTGTGGCGCACGCTCTGGTTGGCGGCGTAGCCGGCGAACAGGTTGCCGATCACCCCGGCCACGCCGTAGAGCAGTAGCAGTGAGCCGATGGTCGACCCGTCGAAGCCGGAGCTCTGCTTGAAGAACGGCGCCACATAGGTGTACGCGGCAAAGTGCGCCAGGCCGATCAGCAATACGGCGATCAGGCCAACCCGGGCTTGCGGGTTGATGAACAGCGCCGGCAGGTCACGGATGTGAATGGCCTTGTCCGGGTTGAGCCGCGGCAGTAGGAACAACTGCGCCAGCAGTACCGGTACGCCGACCAATGCGGTGACCAGGAAGGTCATGCGCCAGCCCAGCAGGCCGCTCAGCCAGGTCCCAACGGGCACGCCCAGCACCGTGGCCAGGGTCACACCGGCCATGATGATCGAGGTGGCCCGGGCCACGCTCACGCCCTTGGGCGCCAGGCGGCCGCTGAGGGCAATGGCGGTGGCCCAGAAGCCACCGATGCTGATGCCCAGCAGCACGCGGCCGAACAGCAGCAGGCTGAAGTCGCTGGCGTAGGCCACCACCGAGTTGGCGATGATCATGATCAGCGTCAGGCCGATCAGCAGGAAGCGCCGGTCCATGGCGCCGATGCCCACCGACAGCAGCGGCGCGGCGAGGGCGGCCATGATGCCGGGCAGGGTGACCATCAGCCCGGCGTGGCCGGCGCTGATGCCCAGGTCGCTGGCAACGTCGTTGAGCACGCCCACCGGCAGAAACTCGCTGGTCACCAGGGCGAAGGCACCCACGGCGACGGAGAGTATCGCCAGCCACTGCTGTTTAACGCTCTGTTGATCATGTTCGGGACGGCCGTGAGAGGCCTGACTGACGCTTGGCATGTTCCTGATTCCAAGGTGAGGTCGCCTGTTGCAGGCGAAGGGGGAGGGAAAATTGAAGGCGATTATAAAAGCCGGCAGTGATACGTCGACAGGCGAGCCGCTCGATAGTACTCATCAATGTGATCGATAGGACGCGCTGGGTAGAGCGTCTGGGGCATGCGTTCAATGTTGTTTGCAGCGCAACGCCGCGTCGATTTGTATCACAGCGTATCCAGCGCTGCTGCCGATACGCTGTGAGTCGATCCACCCGGTTTCGAGACACAAGCCAGGTACGTACCGGGCTTTAAATGGGCTCCATCGAAGCGAAGCAGTAACGCCTCGGTTCAAACGAACAAATCGCCCATTTGAAACCCGGAGAACCTTACCATGAACCGCAAAGCCGTTTACGCCGCCTGCCTGTTTGCCGCCCTGAACGTCTGCACCCTGGCCGCCCGCGCCGAAGCTGCCGACAAGGTCCGCGACTACACCTATGGTACCCAGCTGGACATCAAGAAAGTGCTGTCGACCAGCCAAGACGCAGCGCCGACCTGCGGGGTGGTCAATGCCCGGCTAACCTACCTCGACTCCCACGACCAGACCCAGGTGCTGAGCTACCGCACCACTGCCAGCAACTGCATCGGTGAGAACTGAGGCAGGTACGCCCTGGCTTGATAAAGGAGTCATTACATGAACTGGTAAGCACATCAGCGAATAGTGAGAGTGCTGCCCACGAGAACGGCCTCTCGACCGACCTGCTGCGCCGTTAGGAGGAGCTGTGCAGAAGTCTGTTTCATAAAAAGGGGAAGCGGAATTTTTCCGCTCAGCTGTAATCTCTTTCCCAAATTGACACTGGCATCCTTTATCCGTTGCGGTCAAAAGTGCAGAGCTCTAGTCTCGGCGTGTCGCTGCGCATCAGCGAGACGGAGCAGGCATTCATATTCAGGCTATCCATAACAAGCCCAAGGCTTGCGTGGCGGTGGCTGCCACCGCCACAGTCAGGTGATGCGCGGTATCTCCGTGTAACCTGTGGCAGCATTTGCCAAGTGACGCTTAAGTATGGATGCGAAGAAAACCACCCAATCCAGCTACACCTACCAGGCGGTATACCGCTATCTGCTCGACTGGATCGAAGCGGCACCATCGGACGTCGAGCAGCGCTTGCCATCGCTGCGCCAACTGGCCTTGCGCTTGAATGTTTCCGTATCCAGCACCAAGTACGCCTATTCGCTGCTCGAGGATGAAGGGCGGGTGTATGCGCGCCCCAAGCTCGGCTATTTCACCCGGGCCAGCAGCACGCCATTGCTTGCCGAACGTTCACCGAGCCTGCTCGACACCGTGTTCTCCAGTGCTCGTCAGCCCGGCATGCTGGCCCTGAGCAGTGATGCCCCGGCCATGCTGCTGTCGCTGGAAAAACCGTTGCTGATGATCGAGCGCGAACTCGCGCGCCAGTATCCGCGATCACACGCGCCGCTGTACCAACCGTTCGGCGAGATGGAGTTGCGCAGCGTGCTGGCAGACCTTTACACCCGTTCAGCGCATCGCTGCTGGCAGGCCGAACATGTGTTCGTCGGCTCCGACCTGCGCAGCATCCTGGAGCTTTCGTTGCGCGCGCTGGGCCTCGAAGGCAAGGTCGCGTTGGTCGAGTCTCCCTGTAGCTGGGCGGTGCTCAGGCAGCTGCTGGCTGCGCGCATGACCATCATCGAAGTGCCGCTGGGCGAGGATGGCCGCTTCGACTTGGCGCAACTTCGGCAGGTGCTGAGGAGTGAGCCGGTGCACCTTGCCGTGTTGTCGTCGGCGACCAGCGTGCCGCATGGCGGCCTGATGCCGGCGGCGGACAAGCAGCAGATATGCCGTTGGTTGGCTGAGCAGGATGTGTGGCTGTTCGAGAACGATGGCTATGGTGAGTTCTGTTTCCAGGCCGGGGCACCGCGCTATCGCGATTTCGCAGACCCTGACCGGCTGTTGGTGTTCTCCACCTTCGACAAGGTGATCGGTTCGGAAGCACCCTATGGCTACCTGCTATGCCGGCGCCATATCGAGCGGCTGCAACACTTGTTCCTGGAGCGTGCCTTTCGCCTGTCGCCTATCCGCCAGAAGGCCATTGCCAAGCTCTTCACCTCACGTCGGGTCGAGCAACATGTGCAAACGCTGCGCGCCATGCTGCGTGAGCGCATGCAGCATATGAAAGCCCTTCTGGAAGCTCACGGCCAGGGCTACCTGCGCATTATCGAACCGCAAGGTGGCGCGAGCTTCTGGCTGGAATCGACCCGGCCGGTGGAAATGCGCCGGGTCTTCGAGCGGTTGCTGGCGCAGCGTATCGTCATCGCGCCTGGGGAAATCTTCAGCCAGAGTGGCCTTTGGCGCTGTCACCTGCGGCTGTGCTACACGCTGGATTGGAGCAAGGACATTCCCCAGGCGCTGCTATGCCTGGTCAAGGCGATCCAGGACGAAGCCATTCAGGACAGAGTTCAGACGCCATAGCAGTGGCGCATCTCGGGAAAGGTCCCGTCGCGCACTTCGTCACCGAAGCGGGCACACGCCTCGCGGATTATCTGGGCCACGTCGGCATATTGCTTGACGAAGCGAGGCACATGGTCGCCACCCAAACCCAACAGGTCCTCGGTGACCAGAACCTGGCCATCGCAAGCCGGTGACGCACCAATACCGATGGTGGGCTTGTCGCTGGCGTCGGTGATTGCCTTGGCCACGGGTTCCGCGACCCCCTCCAGCAACAGGCCGAAAGCGCCGGCCTGCAGGTTGGCCCGGGCATCGGCGCGCAAGGCCGCGCTGCTTTCGGGGCACAGCCCCTGGGCCTTGTAGCCGCCCATGACATTGACGAACTGGGGCATCAGGCCGATGTGAGCCATGACCGGTATGCCGCGCGCGACGAGAAAGTCCACGGTACTGGCCAAGGCCTGATTGGCCTCCAGCTTGACGGCGTCGCAGCCGGTACTGGCGAGCACTTGGGCACAGTTGCGAAACGCCTGCTCATGGGATTCCTGGTAGCTGCCGAAGGGCATGTCGGCAATCACGCAGGCCAGCCGTGTGCTGTCGACCACCGCCCGGGTGTGGGCGATGGTTTCATCCAGGCGCATGCCCAGGGTGGATGGGCGGCCGTAGCCGACCATGGCGGTGGAGTCACCGACCAGGATGAAATCGACCAAAGGGTCGATCACCTTGGCGATCGCGCTGGAGTATGCCGTCAGCGAAACGATCTTTTGCCGGCCTTTCATGGCCACCAGCTGTGGGATCGTCAGTCGTCTGTTGCGGATATGCGTGCTCATCAGTGTCTCATCTCGACATGTGGCCAGTGATGTCCTGATTATCGAGCCGTAAAAAGGGAACTCAATGCACAGATATCACCTGAAAACCGACACAGATGTCTCAGCGCGATGAGTGATGTTAGCGGTGACCCTGTGGGAGCGGCTTTAGCCGCGAAGAAGCCACCGCGGTGGATGGCACCGGCTTCGCCGGTTTTCGCGGCTGAAGCCGCTCCCACAAGGATTGCATCCGCCTTCGGGTATTGAGCATGTCAGAAGTCCTGACAGTGCGTGGTTACTCCAGCGCCTCAACCACCCCCTGATCCTCACCGAGGAACCCACCGCTCTGGTGCTGCCACAGCCGCGCATAGGTACCGTTCTTCGCCAGCAGTTCGCTGTGGCTGCCTTGCTCGATGATGCGCCCCTCGTCCATGACGATCAGCCGGTCCATGGCGGCGATGGTGGACAGCCGGTGGGCGATGGCGATCACGGTCTTGCCCTGCATCATCTCGTCGAGGCTCTCCTGGATGGCGACCTCGACTTCCGAGTCCAGGGCGCTGGTAGCCTCGTCCAGCAGCAGGATCGGGGCGTTCTTGAGCATCACCCGGGCGATGGCGATGCGCTGCCGCTGGCCGCCGGACAGCTTGATGCCGCGCTCGCCGACCAGGGTGTCGTAGCCGCTGTGGCCGTCGCGGTCGCTGAGCTGGCGGATGAAGCCATCGGCCTGAGCGTTGGCAGCGGCCCGCTGGATCTGCGCCTCGGTGGCGTCCGGGCGGCCGTAGGCGATGTTGTCGCGGATCGAGCGGTGCAACAGCGAGGTGTCCTGGGTGACCATGCCGATGGCGCTGCGCAGGCTGTCCTGGGTGACCTGGGCGATGTTCTGCCCGTCGATGCGGATCTCGCCGTGGTCCACGTCATAGAAGCGCAGCAGCAGGTTGATCAGCGTCGACTTGCCCGCACCGGAGCGGCCCACCAGGCCGACCTTTTCGCCGGGGCGGATGGTCAGGCTCAGGCCATCGAGCACCTGGCGCTCGCCGTTGTAGTTGAAGCTGACGTTGTCGAAGGTCACCGCGCCGCCGCGGGTTTCCAGCACGCCGGCATTCGGCACGTCCTGGACCTTGGGGCCGCGGGTGAGGGTGGCCATGCCGTCCTGCACGGTGCCGATGTTCTCGAACAGCGAGGTCATCTGCCACATGATCCAGTGCGACATGCCGTTGATGCGCAGGGCCATGGCCGTGATCGCGGCCACTGCACCGGTACCGACCTGGCCCTGGTGCCACAGCCACAGGGCGTAGCCGCCGGCACCGAAGATCAACCCGACCACCAGCGCCTGGTTGACGATCTCGAACTGGCTGACCAGGCGCATCTGGCGAAAGCCGGTCTGCTTGAAGTCTTCCATCGCCGCCCGGGCGAAATGCGCCTCGCGCTTGGAGTGGGAAAACAGCTTCACCGTGGTGATGTTGGTGTAGGCATCGGACACCCGCCCGGTCATCGACGAGCGCGCATGGGCCTGTTCCTGGCCGACCTTGCCCAGGCGCGGCACGAAATACAGCATGGCCAGGCCGAATAGTGCCAGCCAGGCAATGAATGGCAGCATCAGCTTGGCCGCGAAACCACCGGCCAGGGCAATGATGGCGATGAAGTACACACCGATGCCCGGGACGATCTCGATCACCGTGAACAGCACTTCGCGCACGGCCAGCGCGGTCTGCATCACCTTGGTGGTGACCCGGCCGGAGAACTCGTCGGAGAAGAACGACAGGCTCTGGCGCAGCATCAGCCGGTGGAAGTCCCAGCGCAGGCGCAGCGGCAGATTGATCGCCAGCACCTGGTGCTGCATCAGCGTGCGCAGGGCCACCAGCACGATGCTGGCGATCAGCAGCAGGCCCACGCCCCACAGCACACGGCTTTCTTCCGCGCTTACGCCACCGCCGGCCTGCCAGTTTGAGAGCAGGTCCACCACCTGGCCGAGGAAGGAAAACAGCCAGGCCTCGTAAATCGAGACCCCGGCACTGAACAGTGCCAGCGCCAGGATGTAGCCGCGCGCGCCGCGGGTGCAGGCCCACAGGAAACGCAGCAGGCCGACCGGGGGCGGCGGTGCCTCGTCGGGCGGGAAGGGGTCGAGCCAGCGTTCAAAGGCACGAAACATGAGGGTCTCCGGGTTTACTCGCTAGCAACAACCATACAGCACATTTCAGGTGGGAAGCGGCGCTCGGTCTCACAGCCGCTGCACCTTCCAAGGCGAACCCCTATTTTTTTACGCTCTTTTTACGACTGAACTGGCCGCCTGCAAGGATACTGGCCGCGCGATGCTCAAGGACGGCATGCATCTCCAACTGCCAGTCCAGAGAGCCTTTCGTGAGCCAATCCGCCGTCGCTGCAAACCTACCCCAACCCAGCAAATCTACCGCTGTCGGCATGCTCGTCGCTGCTGTCGGCGTGGTCTATGGCGACATCGGCACCAGCCCGCTGTACACCCTTAAAGAAGTCTTCGCCGGGCACTACGGCGTCCAGGCCAACACCGTCGGCGTGCTCGGTGTACTGTCGCTGGTGTTCTGGTCACTGCTGTGGGTGGTGTCGCTCAAGTACGTGCTGTTCATCTTGCGCGCCGACAACCAGGGCGAGGGCGGCATCATGGCCCTGACCGCGCTGGCGCACCGCGCGGCAGCGCCTTACAAGCGGTTGGGCAGGGTACTGGTGCTGCTCGGCCTGTTCGGCGCGGCGCTGTTCTACGGCGACAGCATGATCACCCCGGCGGTGTCGGTGTTGTCGGCCGTGGAAGGCCTGCAACTGGCTTTCGATGGCATCGAGCATTGGGTCGTGCCGCTGGCGGTGGTCCTGCTGGTGGCGCTGTTCCTGATCCAGAAGCACGGCACCGCGCGCATCGGCATCCTGTTCGGGCCGATCATGGTGTTGTGGTTCGTGGTGATAGGCGCCCTAGGCATCCACGGGATCGTCCAGCAGCCGGAAGTGCTGCAGGCACTCAGCCCAGTCTGGGCGGTGAAGTTCTTCATCCTCCACCCCGGCATGGGCGTGGCCATTCTCGGCGCCGTGGTGCTGGCGCTGACCGGCGCCGAAGCGCTGTACGCCGACATGGGGCATTTTGGCCGCAAGCCGATTGCCCGCGCCTGGTTCCTGCTGGTGCTGCCGGGGCTGGTGCTGAACTACTTCGGCCAGGGGGCGCTGATCCTCGGCAACCCGGAGGCAGTGCGCAACCCGTTCTACCTGCTGGCGCCGGAATGGGCCCTGCTGCCCATGGTCGGGCTGGCCACCCTGGCCACCATCATCGCCTCCCAGGCGGTGATTTCCGGGGCGTTCTCCATGACCCGCCAGGCTATCCAGCTGGGCTATGTGCCGCGCATGTTCATCCAGCACACGTCCAGCGAGGAGCAGGGGCAGATCTACGTCGGCATGGTCAACTGGGCGCTGATGGTCGGCGTGGTACTGCTGGTGGTCGGCTTCGAGTCGTCCGGGGCATTGGCGGCCGCCTATGGCGTGGCGGTGACCGGTACCATGCTGATCACCACGCTGCTGGCATCGGCGGTGGTGCTGTTACTGTGGAAGGCCCCGCGTTGGTTGGCGGTGCCGATGTTGCTGGCCTTCCTGCTGGTCGACAGCCTGTTCTTTGCCGCCAATGCCCCGAAAATCTTCCAGGGCGGCGCCTTCCCGGTGATTGCCGGGGTGGCGCTGTTCGTGCTGATGACCACCTGGAAACGCGGGCGCAAGATCATCGTCGAACGGCTGGACGAGCATTCGCTGCCGCTGGAACTGTTCATCACCAGCCTGCAGGCGCAGCCCCCGCACCGGGTGAGTGGTACGGCCGTTTTCCTCTCTGCGCGCCCTGAGGCGGTGCCCCACGCACTGCTGCACAACCTGCTGCATAACCAGGTGCTGCATGAGCAGGTGGTGCTGCTGACTGTGGTGTTCGAGGACGAGCCGCGGGTCAGCGTCGGCAAACGCTTTGAAGTCGAGGCGTTCGGTGATGGGTTCTACCGGGTCAGCCTGCACTTCGGCTTCATGGAAGAGCCCAACGTGCCGTTGGCATTGAGCCGTTATCCCCATGCGGACCTGCAGTTTGGCCCGATGCGCACCACCTACTTCCTCAGCCGCGAGACAGTGATCGCCGGCAAGCAGCAGGGCATGGCCCGCTGGCGCGAGCACCTGTTCGCCTTCCTACTGAAAAACGCCAACAGCAACCTCAAATACTTTCAGCTGCCGCTGAACAGGGTCATCGAACTGGGCACCCAAGTGGAAATGTAGCGGTAAAGCGCGATTAAGCATGAGCAGACTTGATGCTTTCATATATTGCGACTAATACTAAATGGCTGCCAAGAGAGGGATGATCATGCAGACGCGCTTCGTTGTGGTTCCCGCCTTACCGCCAGAGAAGGAATATCTGCAGAGATGCGCAGGCTTTCCCAAGGTATTGGGCAAGGGCTACGACCTTTATGACACGCTCGACAAGCTGAGGCTGACGCTGAATTTTCCTACGCGCGCTGAAGCAGATCACGCGTGTGCCTGCCGCAATGGCTTGCGGGACACAAGTGATGAGGACGCTTGCGGGGGGCTTTCGGGGTGGTGTGCCGCTGAGATCTGAGGCACCAGAGCGGCAGGGCCGCCCTGGTGCAAACGGGGCAGTATCAACGATCCTGGTCTTTCTGCTGGGTGTCGCCCTGAGTGGATTGCCCACCCATGCGGCCGGTATCGCCAGAAGTCTGGTTATCGCCAGCCTGGCCACCCTGACGGCCGGTGTCTCCTGACTTTTCCCAATCCTTGTTCATCTTGTCTTCAGGTTTCTGCCCGGACTGCTGGCCGCCTTTCTGCGAACCAGACATGTCGCCTTGGCCGCCCTTGCCGCCAGCATCCCCCGCACCGGCCTGGTTGCTGCCGCCTTGGTTTCTATCTTTGTCTTGATTGTTAGCCATGATCGCTTACCTCAAGTCAGACACAGAACGTTCTGTGTTCACGTGTGACTGACGAAGGTTGCAGCGCTCTGCAAAAACTTTCGTTTAATCGGACGAGACGCTTTAACCAACCTCGGACCAACCATTAGCGGGTAAAAACCTGTCGAAGCGACGATCGCGAGATTTGCAAATAGACCTCGCAGTGGCGGGTAGTTTTCTTCGCTACAGAGCAACAATCTCTATTCCACGATTGCCTTGCTGCAAGCAATGGCGCGGGCGATGCCTATTCAGTTTGCCGGCATTTAGAGGTTTGATGGCATGAGCGTTAATCGTTTCGCCTCTTCGTTTGTGCCTGACAGGAAGAATCCATGGACAAGATGATGGCCCTGACCATCTTCGTCGCAGCCGCCGAACACGGCAGCTTCAGCCGTGCGGCCGAGCAACTGGGCAAGACGCCGTCGGCGATCACCAAGGCCGTTGCGCACCTGGAAAGCGAACTGGGCGTGCGCCTGTTCGAGCGCACCACCCGGCGCATGGCGCTGACCGAGGCCGGTAATCTGTACCTGGACGGTGCCCGTCAGGCGCTGATGCACCTGCAACGGGTGACCGAGGAGGTGGAGCAGCTGCAGCACGCGCTGCGCGGCACCCTGCGCATTACTGCGCCGCCGTCGTTCGGGCCGGCGTTTCTCAACCAGGTGTGTTGCCGCTTCATGCGTGAGCACCCACAGGTGCGCCTGGAGGTCAACCTCAATGATGCCAACGATGACCTGATCGATGGCGGTTACGACCTGTCTTTGCGCGATGGCCCCACCGACCAGCCGGAGCTGATCGCCCAGCCGCTGATCGAGAACCGCGTCATGCTCTGCGCCAGCCCCGCCTACTTGGCGCGCCGCGGCGACGTGATCACCCTGGACAACTATGCCCAGCACGACTGGCTGCTGCTGCGCCACCCGCTGCTCAACCGCAGTTTCTGGTGGATCGAGCACGAGGGCCAGACCTTGCGCGTGCGTCAGCCCACGCCGAAGCTGGTGAGTGACAGCTTCGATTTCCTGCTGGCTTGCCTGCTCGATGGCCAGGGCCTGCAGTTCGTGCCGACCTGGGGCGCCGCGCCCTACCTGGCCAGCGGCCAGCTGGTGGAGGTGATGCCTGACTACTGGCGGGCGCTGAGCGCGTTCGGGCCGTGGGTACATGTGCTGTACCTGCCGCACCGGCGCAATACCCGCAAGGTCCAGGCGTTCATCGCCATGCTGCATGAACACTTGCACGGGCAAGGCGCACCCGTGCTGGGTCGCGGCTGAGTTTTTCCCCCGCGGCACAAAAGTTGTGCGGATTGTGGCAATGATCGGTGCGGGAACGCTGGTTAGGCTTGCACGGGTCACCTGACCACCGCGTACCAGGAGTTCCCGCAGTGAAGATCCACACCTTCGTCACCGATATCCGCACCCCCCTCGAACGCGGCCGCCAGATTGGCGAACGCTTTGCCGAGCAGATCTGCGCCACCACGGCCCTGTACCTGGATTTCTTCCCACGGGTGGGGGTGTCGCTGGCCGAGGCGCAGCGCATCGGTGAAAACAGCCTGGCCGCCCTGGAGGCGTGGAGCCCGAGCCTGGCCGCGGAAGTGGTCGGCATGGCCGACGGCGCCGGCCTGCCACTGTGGCAACTGGCGAGCCTCAACGCCCGCACCGAGGTGCTCGCTGCCCGTACCCGCCACAGCGAATGCTCAACCACCGTGCACGCCCCCCGTGGGCCGCGTGCGCCGCAGACCCTGCAGACCTGGGACTGGCACGACAGCCTGTGCCCCCACGGCCTGATGCTGGCGCTGCACACCGAGCGCGGCATGCAGGTCAAGCTGTTCTGCGAGTTCGGCATGCTGGCCAAGCTGGGCGTGAACAGCGAGGGCCTGGGCCTGCACTTCAATATCCTGCACCACAGCAGCGATAACGACAGCGGCGGGGTGCCGGTGCACGCCATCGCCCGGCGCCTGCTGGAGGAGGCCAGCAGTGTCGAGGAGGCCATCGAACTGGCCCGTTCGGCGCGGGTCAGCGCCTCGACCGTGCTGACCGTGTTCTCCCGCCTCGACAGCAGCCCGCGCGCGGTCAGCATCGAGCTGAGCCCCGAACGCACGGCGCTGGTGCTGCCCCGTGAAGACGGCTGGCTGCTGCACACCAACCACTTCCTCGACCCGCAGCTGAGCCAGGGCGAGCAGGTCGCCGACCGCGCCGATACCCAGTGCCGCCTTGGCCACCTGGAGCAGGTCATCGGCCAGATGGGCAGCGCCGACCTGCGCGCCCGTGCCGAGGCCATGTGCGGCGCTGCGGGCGACAGCGCGCCGATCTGCTTCCACCCGGACATGGCCATGCCCGACACCGAGCGCTGGGAAACCCTGCTCAGCGTCGGCATCGATACCGAACGTTGCCTGCTGGAGTACGTCGCCGGCACCCCCGTGCACCTGGCCCGGGCCGGCTTCCAAACCTTCTGAGCCACACCGGCTGCAGCCTGCCCAGGCTGGCTGCGCCCGCTGAACGAGAACAACAACAATGCATTCGCAACAGACTCAGCCTGCGTCCTCCCGCTCGGCGTTCCGTACCTTCTGTGTTTCCGGCATGGGTACAGCGCTAGAGTTCTACGACTTCATCATCTATGGCACCGCCGCCGCGCTGGTGTTTCCCCAGGTGTTCTTCCCGCAGATGGACCCCCTGACCGCTACCCTGGTGGCGTTCAGTGCCTTCGGCGCGGGCTTTCTCGCCCGCCCGCTGGGCGGCCTGGTATTCGGCCACTTCGGTGACCGCATCGGCCGGCAGAAGGTGCTGGTCAGCACCTTGCTGCTGATGGGCCTGAGCACCTTCCTCATCGGCTGCCTGCCCGGGCATGCCAGCGTCGGCGTGGCCGCACCGATCCTGCTGGTGCTGCTGCGCCTGATCCAGGGCTTTGCCGCGGGTGGCGAGTGGGGCGGCGCCGCGCTGTTCGGCATCGAGTCGGCACCCCCTGGGCTGCGCGGCCTGTGGGGCAGTTTCACCAGCATGGGCATCGGCGTCGGCGGCATTTTCGGGGCTGCGGTGTTCGCCATCGTCAGCGCGGCCTTCAACGACAACCTGGTCGATTTTGCCTGGCGCATTCCGTTCTGGCTGGGCGGCACCCTGGTGCTGATCGGCCTGTACGCCCGGCTGAAGGCGCCGGCAACGGCCATTGCAGCTGAGGCCAAACCTGCGCGCGCACCGCTGGCCGAGGCCCTGCGCCGGCGCCCACGGCAGCTGCTGCTGTGCACCGGGATCGCCTTTGGTTACTGCACCATCGCCTATATCGGCAGCACCTTTTTCCTCACTTATGCCACGCAGGTCGGGTTTGGCAGTACCCAGGCGCTGATGTTCGACCTGGCGCTGTCGGTGGCCATCGTGTTCTCGGCGCCGCTGTTCGGCTACCTGTCGGACTGCCTGGGCCGGCGCGTGGTGATGGTTTTTGGCGCGGTGGTCATGGCCATGGGGTTGTTCGCGTTCTTCGCGCTGGTGGGTTTGAAGAGCTTCGCCATCGCTTTGTGCGCCTATTGCCTGACCGGCCTGCTGATGGGCGCCACCCAGGGCCCGATCCCGGCTTTCCTGGGCGAGCAGTTCCCGCGCAGCATGCGCTATTCGGGGATTTCCGCCAGCTACCAGATTGGCGCAGCACTGGGCGGCGGCACGGCGTCGAGCATCGCCACGGCGATCCTGATCCTCACCGACCACAACCCGTCGGGCGTGGCGCTGTACGGGGCAGCGGCGCTGGCGCTGGTCGCGGTGTGTTCGCTGATGCTGCGTGAAACATCAGGCTTGAGCATGGCGCAGATCGATGAAAAGGATGACAGCGACGCTGCGGTTGAACGTTGCCATACGGCAGGGCTCATACATGCAAAGGGCACAGCGAGGAGCGTCACCCATGAGCATCGAACGCAGCATCCCCGAGCTTGAGGCCTGGTACGCGCAGTACGACGACATCAGCTATCGCCGCGAGTCGCCGGATGCCTACCACCATGAACTGGTTCGCACCGCCGAGGCGCTGCGCGACGATGGCGCCATCGACTGGGACGACTGGCTGGCGCTCAAGGCGCTGGCCGATGACGCCCATGTCCATGCGCTGGAGGATGCCGTGCAAGCCCACGTGAGCGACCCGGACGCATGAAAGCGCTGAAGATCGCCACGTTCAATATCAACGGCATCCGCAGCCGCTTGCCGGCACTGCTGGCCTGGCTTGAGCGCGAGCAGCCGGACATCGCCTGCCTTCAGGAACTCAAGGCGCCCGACGCGCAGTTCCCTCGCCAGGACCTGGAGGCGGCAGGCTATGGCTGCCTGTACCAGGGGCAGCCGTCATGGAACGGCGTGGCGATCCTGGCCCGTGGCAGCGAACCGCTGGAGGTACGCCGGGATTTGCCGGGCATGGAGGACGACCCCCAGAGCCGCTATCTGGAAGCCGCCGTGCATGGCGTGCTGGTGGCCTGCCTGTACCTGCCCAACGGCAACCCGCAGCCAGGGCCGAAGTTCGACTACAAGCTGCGTTGGTTCGAATGCCTGATCGAGCATGCCAAAGGGCTATACGCCAGCGGCCACCCGACGCTGCTGGCGGGCGACTTCAACGTGGTCCCCACCGACATGGACATCTACAACCCACGCTCTTGGCTGAAGGACGCGCTGCTGCAGCCCGAGTCGCGGGCGTGCTACCAGCAGCTGCTTGACCAAGGCTGGGTCGATGCCATTCGCCATCTGCACCCCGACGAGCGCGTGTACACGTTCTGGGATTACTTCCGTAATCACTGGGCGCGCAACGCCGGGTTGCGCATCGACCACCTGTTGCTTAACCCGGAACTTGCCCCTTACCTGAAGCGGGCCGGCGTCGACGCCTGGGTGCGTAACGAAGCCAAGGCCAGTGACCACGCGCCGGTATGGATCGAGCTGAGTAGCCGCAAACGTTGAATTACAGCAGCTTGTCGAGGGTTATCGGGAACTCCCGCACGCGTTTACCCGTGGCGTGGTAGATCGCATTGGCGACAGCCGCCGCCACGCCGACCACGCCGATCTCGCCGACGCCTTTTGAACCGAGTTCATTGACGATATCGTCCTGTTCGTCGACGAAAATCACCTCGATATCAGCGACATCGGCGTTCACCGGTATGTGGTACTCGGCCAAGTTGTGATTGAGGATCCGGCCTAGCGCGTGGTCAGCTTGCGCCTGTTCATGCAGGGCCATGCCCACCCCCCACACCACACCGCCCAGTATCTGGCTGCGAGCCGTTTTTGGATTGACCACGCGTCCTGCTGCCACGGCAGTGACTACCCGGGTGACGCTGATCGAACCCAGATCCTCATCTACTTGCACTTCGACAAAGACTGCCGAATGGGTCGCGCTTGAGAACGGCTCACGCTTGGCGCTGGGTTGAGCCTCGATCTGAACCTCCAAAAAGCCCTCGGCAGCGTTGGCGGCAATGTCGCGAAGTGCGATGCGCTGATTGCCGAATTGAAGGTGACCGTCGGCGAAGCTGATGGCTTCGCCAGGCAGCCCGGCCAGCGCTGGATAGGCCAGGCGTGCACGCTCCAGTATCTTGCTGCGCAGGATCTGGCACGCTTGCTGGACTGCCGAACCCACCGATGAGACGGTAAACGAGCCACCCTGCAGCGGCGCGGTGGGCAATGAGGAGTCGCCCAGCAGGAAGGTGACGTCCGCCACCGGCAGGCCAATGGCGTCGGCAGCGATCTGGGTCATGACGGTGTAGGTGCCGGTGCCGATATCGGTCGTCGCGCTGCTGACGGTCAGGTGACCTTGCGCGTCCAGCCGTGCCTTGGCGCTGGCTTTCATCTGCATGGCTTCCCAGACCCCGCCCGCCATGCCCCACCCGGTCAGTTGCCTGCCCTTGCGCATGCTGCGCGGTGTGGCATCGCGTTTCTCCCAACCGAAGCGCGCGGCGCCCTGGTCGTAGCAGGCAAGCAGTTCCTTGCTGGAGTAGGGCTTGCCTTCATTACCGTTTTCGTCGGTGAAATTGACCCGGCGCAGTTGCACAGGGTCAAGTTCCAGCGCACAGGCCAGTTCATCCATCGCGCATTCCAACGCAAGTACGCCGGAGCCTGCACCGGGCGCACGCATGTCCAGCGGGGTGTATACGTCCAGGGGCGTAAGGCGATAGCTCAGCGCGACGTTGTCGCAGCGGTAAAGCATGCCGCTCCATTCCACCAGGTGCTCTGTGAAATCCTCGAAGCGTGATGTCTGGCCGATGGCGTCATGGGCGATCGCCAGCAACCGGCCATCGGCGCTCGCACCCAGACGCAGGCGCTGCTGCGTGCGTGGCCGGTAGCCAAAGGTGAACATCTGCTGGCGGGTAAGCGTCACCCGCACCGACCGTTTCAATTGCAGTGCCGCCATCACGGCCAGGGGCAGCTGATATTGCGGGCGCAACCCGGAGCCGAAGGCGCCGCCGACGTAAGCAGCCAGTACCCGGACCTTGTCCTTGGGCAGGCCGAACACTTTGTGCACATAATCCTGGCAGTTTTGCGTGCCCTGGGTCTTGTCGTGAATCTCCAAGGTATCGCCGGCCTTGTAAAAGACGGTCGACGCATGGGGTTCCATGGGGTTGTGATGCTCATTGGCGGTCTGGTAGGTCGCATCGACTTTCACGGGCGCCAGGGCGAATTGCCCGGCGAAGTCGCCACGCGGCGCTGGTGTTTCGGCTGGGGCCTCATGGCTCTGTTCGAGTGCGGCCAGCAGGTCTGTCTGGTGCGGCTCTTCGCTGTAGGTGATCTTGACCCGCGAGCCTGCGTAGCGGGCCAGTTCAAGGTTCTCGGCAACGACCAGCGCCAGCGGTTGCCCGCTGTACAGCACGCGATCATTGAACAATGGACGAAAGGGCGCGCCCTCTGCAGAGTCTGCGTCGCTGTAGTCGTCGTCATAGCTGGACACCCGCGGGCGATGGAGGTGGTCCAGCACAGCTATGACGCCGGGTACTTTCATGGCTTCGCTGCTGTCGATGGCGAGCACTCGACCGCGGGCGATGGTGCTGCACACGACGCTGCCGTGCAGCAGCCCAGCGCCGGGATATTCACCGGCATAGCGCGCCTGGCCGGTGACCTTGGCCACGCCATCCACGCGGTCCAGGGGTTGGCCGACAAGGGGTGTCAGGCTGTTCATGGCAGGGCTCCAACGTGTGCTGTACCCAAGGCTGCCTCGCTGAGCGCACGGATGATGGCTCGGTGCGCGAGGGCAACCTTGAAAGCGTTTTGACTGAGCGGACGCGCGCCTTGCAGCAACGCATCGGCCGCCTGCGTGAACACTGCCTGCGAAGGCCTCTGGCCTTGCAATGCCTGCTCAGCGGCGGGTTGCCGCCACGGCTTGTGCGCCACGCCGCCGAGCGCAAGGCGGGCGTCCTTAATCATGCCGCCCTCGATCTGCAGGGCTGCCGCGACCGATACCAAGGCGAAGGCATAGGACGCACGGTCACGGATCTTCAGGTACTTGCAGTGCGCCGCGAACGTGGGCGGCGGCAACTCGACGGCGGTGATCAGCTCGTCATCGGCCAGCTGGTTATCGCGTTCCGGTGCGTTACCGGGCAGCCGGTGGAAGTCTGCGAAAGCGATCTGGCGCTCACCGCCCCGGCCCTGCACATGCACCACGGCCTCCAGTGCCGCCAAGGCGACGCACATGTCAGAAGGGTGGGTAGCGACACAGGCATCGCTGGCGCCGAGGATCGCGTGGATCCGGTTCAGGCCCGTTCGCGCCGGGCAACCACTGCCGGGCTCGCGTTTGTTGCAGGGGGTGCCAGTGTCGTAGAAGTAATAGCAGCGTGTGCGCTGAAGCAAGTTGCCAGCGGTGCTGGCCATGTTCCGCAATTGCGGCGAGGCACCGGCCAGGATCGCCTGCGACAGCAGTGGGTAGCCTTGCTCGATCAGCGGGTGCCAGGCCAGCTCGGCATTGCTGACCAGTGCGCCGATGCGCAAGCCGCCGGTTGCCGTCGCTTCGATGGCCTTGAGCGCCAAGCCTGTGATGTCGACCAGGTGCTGCGGACGCACCACGTTCTCTTTCATCAGGTCGAGCAGATTGGTGCCACCGGCAATGAACCGTGTCGACGGTCCGGCGAGGTTGATGGCTTCGCTCACGGAGGCAGGTTTGTGGTAACTGAACGGGCTCATTTGGGCACCCCCGGTATCAGCGGCAGGGCTTCTTCAACGGCGGCGACGATATTGCCGTAGGCGCCGCAGCGGCACAGGTTGCCACTCATTTGCTCGCGTATGGCTTCGCGGCTGCTGGCCCGCCCTTCGTGGGCAAGGCCGATGGCCGAGCAGATTTGCCCGGGGGTGCAATAGCCGCACTGGAACGCGTCGTGGGTGATGAAGGCACGTTGCATGGGGTGCAGCTGATCGCCATTGGCCAGCCCTTCGATGGTGACCAGCTCGGCGCCGTCGCACATGACCGCCAGGGTCAGGCAGGCATTCACCCGCCGGCCGTCCCGCAACACGGTACACGCGCCGCACTGGCCGTGGTCGCAGCCTTTCTTGGTGCCGGTCAGGTCCAGCTGTTCGCGCAGCAGGTCCAGCAGCGTCGTCCAGGGCAGGACCTGCAGCGAGCGGGCCTGCCCGTTCAATGTCAGGCTTATGGGGTGCGCCTGGGCGTCTTCGGGAGTGATTGCACGCATGGGAGGTCCTCACGGTGGGTCATTTTTTGCCGGGCAATACCGAGCTGAGCACTTGTTTGGCGGTCTGCACGATGACCCCGGCCTGGTCCGGGTCACCTTGCAGCAAGGTGCTGGCGAACTTCTTCGCCTGCTCCAGCTTGATATGCGGCGGCAGCGGCGGCACGTTGGGGTCGGTCTTGAATTCGATCAGCACCGGGCGGTCGGCGGCCAAGGCCCGTTCCCAGGCGCCTGCGATATCCTCTTCGCGCTCTACGTAGATGCCTTGCAGGCCGATGGAAATGGCGAACAGGTGATAGGGCACATCGGGTATCGATTGCGAAGCTTCGAACTTCGGGTCGCCCTCCATGACCCGCTGCTCCCAGGTGACCTGGTTGAGGTCCTCGTTGTTGAACACCGCGCAGATCCACTGCGGGTTGTCCCACTGCTGCCAGTACTTGGCCACGGTGATCAGCTCGGCCAGGTTGCTCATCTGCATGGCGCCGTCGCCGACCAGGGCGACCACCGCGCGTTGCGGGTGAGCGAACTTGGCGGCGATCGCATAGGGCACTGCTGCGCCCATGCTGGCCAGGCCGCCGGACAGCGAACACTGCATGCCCTGGCGGATTTGCAGATCACGGGCGAACCAGTTGGCGCAGGAGCCGGAGTCGCTGCTGATGATGGCATGCTCAGGCAAGCGCGGAGAAAGCTCGTGCACCACGCGCTGCGGGTTGATCGGCTCGGCCTTGACCAAGGCGCGTTTTGCCAGGGTCTTGTCCCAGCGCGCCCGCCAGCCCTCGACCTTGTCACGCCAGCGCCGGTCAGCCTTGTGCTCCAGCAGTGGCAACAGCGCATGCAGGGTTTGCGCGGCATCGCCGACCAGGTTGACCTCCATCGGGTAGCGCAGGCTTAGCATGTCGGGTTGCAGGTCGATCTGCACGCCACGGGCCTGGCCTTCCTTGGGCAGGAATTCGGAATAGGGGAAGCCTGAGCCAATCATCAGCAAGGTGTCGCATTCGCTCATCAGCTGGTAGCTGGGTTCGGTGCCGAGCAAGCCGATCGAGCCGGTAACCCAGGGCAGGTCGTCAGGCAGCACCGCCTTGCCCAGCAGGGCCTTGGCCACCCCCGCGCCGAGCTTTTCGGCCACCGCAATGACCTGTTCGGTGGCCTGCAGCGCGCCTGCACCGACCAGGATCGCCACCTTGCGCCCGGCGTTGAGCACGTCGGCAGCGCGCTGCAGGTCCTCGTCGAACGGCACGACCTTGGGCTTGCTGTAGCCGATGCCGGAATGCACCGTGCCGTGGGCCCTGGGTGGCTCGCTGTAGGGCAGGTCCTGCAGGTCGTTGGGCAGGATGATCGCAGTCACGCGGCGCTCGCCGACGGCCGTGCGCACGGCACGGTCAAGCAGGTGGCGGACTTGCTCGGGCGTGGAGGCCTGCTGGACGAAGGCACCGGCCACGTCCTTGAACATCGACAGCAGGTCGAGTTCCTGCTGATAGTGCCCGCCAAGTGCCGCGCGTGCCTGCTGGCCGACGATGGCCAGCACCGGCTGGTGGTCCATGCGCGCATCGTACAGGCCGGTGAGCAGGTGCGAGGCACCGGGGCCGGAGGTGGCGATGCACACGCCCAGTTCGCCGGTGAACTTGGCGTGGGCGCTGGCCATGAACGCGGCCATTTCTTCGTGGCGGGCCTGGATGAATTCGATCTTGCCGTTGGCCCGGCTCAGGGCGCCGAACACGCCATTGATGCCATCGCCGGGGTAGCCAAAGATGCGCCGCACCCCCCACTGATACAAGCGCTCCACCAGAAAGTCGCCTACCGTGCCAGTCATCGTCTTCTCCCGCAATGTCCTTGATAGGGGTCTGGACTTGGCCGGCTTCGGGAAAGTTTCAACGGTGTTCGCGTCTGTCGGCTGACCGGAACCTCGTCAGGCTCGCGGGCTTCCGAGGCACATCGACTACCGGATGAGGATGAACGCAGATGAGTGATATCGATACCACCAACGGCAACTTGCAGACCTTGCTTTTCGACGATGACGGGGCCACGCCCAACAACCGTTTTCCGGTACTGCTGTATCGCTTTCAGCTGGACCCTGCAGATGACAATGCCAGTGCGTTCGAAGCGCTGTTCTCGGCACACCAGTGGACGCCGCTATGGCGTGCCGGCATTTTCGACTACCACCATTTTCATCCCAATGCCCATGAGGCCTTGGGCGTTGCCAGTGGCCATGCCCAGGTCACCCTGGGCGGCGAAGCGGGGCAGACGCTGAGCGTCAAAGCGGGCGATGTGCTGGTATTGCCGGCGGGCACCGGTCATCGCTGCGTCGAAGCCAGCGATGACTTTCTGGTGGTCGGCGCCTACCCGCAGGGGCAGGAACAGTACGACATCCAGCGTCCGGAGCGTGCGCGGCACCAAGAGGCGCTGGCGCGCATCGCTGCAGTACCCGTCCCCGCGCAGGACCCGACCACCGGTGCGCAGATGAGCCACTGGCATGACCCAAGATCAAGTGGCTGAAGATGCCAATGACGCGGTAACCTCGCCAGCCTGGTCGGTGTGGCCGGGTGTTCTCACACCCACTCGACCCGGTCGGCCAGCCGGCTGGCCCGCTGCATCAGTACATCGGCCGGGGTCGAGTTGCTGATCGCCAGGCGCAGGCGCCCGAGGTAGCGGCCTTGAATGGGTTCGAGGGTGCCTGAATACAGGCTCACGCCTTCGCCCAGTGCAGCGCCGATAGCCTGCAGGTCGGGCTGCAATTGCCGATCACCGGTGTAATGCAGGTCGATGTAGCGCTGCCCGGGGTGGCTAGCCTTGCGCGGCAGTGCGGCATCGCTCAGCAGGATACGGCTGACCGGGTGGCGGGGGTTGCCGAACACTTGCCATACCTCACCGGCCTCGACGACACGGCCTTGCTCCAGCACCACCACGCGGTCACACAGGTCGCGTATCACCTGCATTTCGTGGGTGATCAGGACGATGGTCAGGCCCAGCCGCTGGTTGATGTCGCGCAGCAGTTCAAGCACCGACTGGGTGCTTTGCGGGTCGAGCGCCGAGGTGGCTTCGTCGCACAACAGGATCTGCGGCTGCAGCACCAGCGCCCGGGCGATGCCCACGCGCTGCTTCTGGCCGCCCGACAGCTGCGCCGGGTAGTGCCCGGCGCGATCTGCCAGGCCGACCAGTTGCAGCAGTTCCTGCACCCGGGCGGCCCGCTGCGTGCGGGGTACCCCGGCCATGCGCAGGGGCAGTTCGACATTCTCCCCGACGGTACGATTGGCCAGCAGGTTGAAGTGCTGGAAGATCATCGCCACGTTGCGTCGCAAGGCTTGCAGTTGCTTGCCCTGGAACCCGGCGATGTCCTGGCCGTCGATCAGCACCTGGCCAGCGCTGGGAGATTCCAGGCGGTTGAGCAGGCGCAGCAGCGAGGACTTGCCCGCGCCGCTGCGGCCGATGATGCCGAATACCTCGCCGCGGCGTATCTCCAGGTCGATGGTGTCCAGTGCGCTGACACTGCCGTAGCGCTTGTGGATGCCCTGTAGTTGCAAGTGGGCGTGGGCAGACTGGATCTGCTGCTGGAAGCGGCTCATGGCTCAGAACCCTGGGGCGATCTGGCCCTTGTAGCGGGTCAGGATGAAGTTACGCACTTCTGGCGAGTTGAGTGCCTTGGCCAGCTTCTGGATACCCGGGTCTTGCAGGTTGTCGGGGCGGGCAACCAGGTATTCCACATACAGGTCCTTGCCTTTCTCGACGATCAGCGCGCTGTTGGTATCGATACCGGCCTCCAGTGCGTAGTTGGCGAAGACGAAGGCCAGGTCCACTTGTTTCACCGAGCGGGCCAGCATGGCGCCTTCCAGCTCGCGGATCTTCAGGTGGTGCGGGTTGTCGGTGATGTCACGCTGGGTGGACTGCGGGTTGCTCGGGTCCTTGAGCTTGAGCAACCCGGCCTCGGCCAGCAGCACCAGGGCGCGGCCGGTGTTCACCGGGTCATTGGGGATGGCCACGCTGGCGCCGTCCGGTAGCTCGGCCAGGGTCTTGTACTTGGCCGAATAGGCACCGAACGGCTCGATGTGCACGCCCACCACCGGGACCAGGTCGGTATGCCGGGTCTTGTTGAAATCATTGAGGAACGGGCGGTACTGGTAGTAGTTGGCATCCAGGTGCTTTTGCGCCAGTTGCAGGTTGGGCTGGATGAAGTCGTTGAACACCTTGATGTCCAGGTCCACGCCTTCCTTGGCCAGGGCCGGTTTGACGAATTCAAGGATCTCGGCGTGGGGTACCGGCGTGGCACCGACTACCAAGTGTTCAGCGGCGTGTGCACTGAAGGCGATGAAGGCGGCGAGGGCAGTGAGGGTCTTTCTCATGATGGGCATACCTTGAAGGAAGTCAGCGTCGGGTGAAATGGCGTACCAGGCGGTCACCGCTCATCTGCAGCACCTGCACCAGCAGGATCAGCAGCAGCACGGTGACCACCATTACATCGGTCTGGAAGCGCTGGTAGCCGAAGCGGATCGCCAGGTCACCGAGGCCGCCGCCGCCGATCACACCGGCCATGGCGGTGTAGTCGACCAGCACGATGGCGGTAACCGTGACGGCCGCGATCAGCCCGGTGCGCGCTTCGGGCAGCAGGGTGTAGCGGATGATCTGGGCAATGCTGCCGCCCATGGCCTGGCTGGCCTCCACCAGGCCGCGGTCGACCTCGCGCAGCGCGGTTTCTACCAGGCGCGCGAAGAACGGCGTGCAACCGACCACCAACGGCGGAATGGTGCCCTTGACCCCGAGGGAGGTACCGGTCAGCAGCGTGGTCAATGGGATCAGCACGATCAGCAGGATGATGAACGGCAGCGAGCGCAGCACGTTGACCACGACGGAAAGGGCACGGTAGAGCGGCCCGTTGGCCAGCAGCTGGCGCTGCCCGGTGAGGTACAGCAACACCCCCAGGGGCAGGCCGAACAGCACGGTAAAGCCCAGTGCCGCGCCCAGCATGCTCAAGGTGTCGAGGCAGGCCTGGGCGATTTCGGCCCAGTCGAGATTGGCCAGCAGTTCGTTCATCGGCGTGCCTCACGGCGCAGGGCGACGACCGGGTGCGCTCCGCCCAGACGGTCGCCGCGGCCGAACAGCTTGTTGCGCAAGGTGCCGGGTTGGTAGGCACGTTTGAACACCCCGCGGGCCTGCAGCTCCGGCACCAGCAGGTCGACCACTGCCTCGAAGGTTTCCGGCGCAACCACGCTGGCCAGGTTGAAACCGTCGACCCCGGTTTCATCCACCCACTCCTGCAATTGATCGGCCACGGTCTGTGCCGAGCCCACCAGCACCGGGCCGTCACCGCCGATGGCGCAGTAATCGGCAATTTCGGCCGTGGTCCAGGTGCGGGTCGGGTCGGCGCGGGTGAAGGCTTCGACGGCGGACTGGATGGCGTCGCTGGGCACGTCGCGCAGCACCTGGTCGGGCGCGTATTCGGCGAAGTCGATACCGGTCCAGCCGGCCATCAGCGCCAAGGCGCCGCTGGCGCTGGCGTACTGGCGATACTCGTCGAGCAGCGCCAGGGCCTGCTGGTCGGTGGGTGCGACGATGACCGTCAGTTGTTCGAGGATCTGTACCTCATCCGCTGCACGGCCGGCGGCAGCTACCGCCGCGCGCAGTTCGGCCACCTGTTTGCGCAGTACCGCCTTGCTGGGTGCGGCAACGAACACACACTCGGCATTGGCGGCGGCGAAGGCGCGGCCGCGGCTCGATGCGCCGGCCTGGTAGATCACCGGCGAGCGTTGGGGCGAGGGTTCGCTCAGGTGAAAGCCCGGCACCTTGAACCAGGTGCCCTGGTGCTCGATGCCGTGCACCTTGCGCGGGTCGGCATACACCCCGCTTGCCCGGTCGGCCTGGATCGCATCGTCGTCCCAGCTGGTTTCCCAGAGCTTGTAGCAGACCTGCAGGTATTCCTCGGCCAGTGCATAGCGTTGATCGTGGCTCAGTGGCGGCTGCCCCAGGTTGCGCGCACCGCTGGCCAGGTAGGAGGTGACGATGTTCCAGCCGGCACGCCCCTGGGTCAGGTGATCGAGGGTGCTCATGCGGCGGGCGAACGGGTAGGGGTGTTCGAACGACACCGACGCGGTCACGCCGAAACCCAAGTGGCGGGTGGCAGCCGCCATGGCTGGTACCAGTTGCAGCGGGTCGTTGACCGGCACCTGGGCAGCGTTGCGCAAGGCCGCGTCGGCGTTGCCGCCATACACGTCATAGACGCCCAGCACGTCGGCGATGAATAGGCCGTCGATGCAGCCCCGTTCCAGGGTTTTCGCCAGCTCCACCCAATAGTGGATGTCGGTGTAGCGGGTGGACTGGTCCCTGGGGTGGCGCCAGAGCCCGGGCGAAAGGTGGCCGACGGTGTTCATGGCAAAGGCATTGAGGCGGATGTGCTTGGTCATGGTCGCTCGGCCTCAGTTCCAGTCATGACGGGCGGGCTTGATGCCGTTCAACGCCCAGTTGCCGACCAGGTGATATTTCCAGCGCACCGGGTCGTGCAGGGTATGCACCCGGGCATTGCGCCAGTGGCGGTCAAAGTTGTGCTGGGTCAGCGACGAGCGTGTGCCGCCCAGTTCGAACAAGCGGTTGCTGGCCTCGATGGCCACCTCGGTGGTGAGCACCTTGGCCTTGGCCACGGCGACCGAAGCCAAGGCCACATTGTCTTCATCGGGGGCTGGTTTGGCCGCATCCAGTGCCAGACCGGCACGCTCAAGCAACGCCTCGGCGGCTTCCTGGCGGATTTCCAGTGAGCCGATCTGGATGATGGTCAACGGATCTTCGCTGGCCTTTTCGACCTGGGCGTCGATCCAGGGGCGGGCGTACTGGCGCACGAAGGCAATGGTGTCGTCCAGTGCCGCGCGGCCGATGCCGGCATCGATGGCGGCGGTGGTCAGTTGGGCGAAGGGGCCTGCCAGGGTCGGGCGCTCGTAGGAGCGGTAGCTGGGGAACAGGTTGAACGCCGATACCCGCAGGCCATCGAGCAGTACCGTGCCACTGGAGGTGGTGCGCTGGCCCATGCTGCTCCAGTCATCGACGATCACCAGGCCAGGCGTGCCGCGCTCGACGAAGGCAAGCTGAGCACGGTTCTGCTCATCCAGCGCCAGTACCCCGATCCAGTGGGCGTACAAGGAACCGGTGCAGTAGCCTTTGCGCCCATCGATGCGAAAGCCGTCGCCTTCAGCCACTAAACGGGTGCGGATGTCCTGGACGGTCTTGCCGCCGGTTTCCGACAGGGCATTGGCAAAGCGATGGCCCTGCAGCACCAGGCCGAAGAAGTGGCGTTGCTGTTCGGGCGTGCCTTGCAGGCGGATGTCTTCGAGCAGGCAGTAATGGTTCTGCGGAATTTGCCCCAGCGACGGGTCCGCGGCGGAGACGATGGCGATGACCTGGGCGAGTGTGGCAAACGAGACCTCCGCACCGCCGTGTGCCCGTGGCACGGTGATGCCCCACAGCCCGCTGTTGGAGAACGCGTCGACAATGTCTGCCGGCACTTCCCGCTGGCGATCGCGCTCGGCTGCGCCTTCACGCAGCAGGGCGGCGACCTGGTGGGCGACAGCGATCGCTTCAGCGTCATCGCGGATGATATGGGCTGCGGGGCGGCGGATTTCGTAGGCAGCAGAGACAATTTCGCTAGGCATGGGCAACTCGATGTGTAGTCGGACGACTTCACATTGCAGCTGTTGTGCCAGCCCTTGAGGCCCCGCTAATCCGGGGCTTGCAGCCGTTCAGCAAAAATTTGCCTGTGTGTATGCACGCCAACTGTTGCCCAGGTGTTTGCCCGGCAACAGTGTCGTGGCCGACAACGTCAGGTTCAGTTGCGCAGTGCTTGCACCAACTCTGCCTTGGTCATGGTCGAGCGGCCCTTGATGTTCTTGCTGCGCGCCTCCTTGAGCAGGCTTTGCTTGGTCTGGCTTTCCAGCGACGCGTTCGATGTCCGTGCATGCCCCTCGCGTGTCTTCGCTGCACGTTTGGCCGAATCGGAACGGGCAGTTTTCTTCTCGGCAGACGCGGTCTTGCTGCCCGACCCACCTGACTTGTCGCCGCCACCGGACTGCTTGTTCACGGTGGCCCAGGCGCGCGCCTCGGCTTCGTCCTTCGAAACACCTTTGTGCTCGTAGCTTTCCTCGATGTGTTCGGCTTTGCGCTTCTGCTTCTCAGTGTATTTGTCCTTGTCGCCGCGTGGCATGGCACGTACTCCTGCGTGATGTGCATGAACGGTGGAAGGCTCAATGACCCCTGGAGTGCCATTGATCGGACAGGCGGTGACTCACCGATCATCGACCTGCGACAGCGGCCTGGCCACGTGTTCCAGTGAACGCCGCTCGGCCGCCACGCCCCACAAGGCTTGGACCAGGGAAGCAATGATCATCAGGGCGGCGCCGATCAGGTAACCGTACAGCACATTGATGCGCTGGCCGCTTGCGATCAGTGCGCCGAACAAGGTCGGCCCGATCAAGCCACCCAGGCCAGTGCCGAATGCGTAGAACACGGCGATGGCGAGTGCGCGGATTTCCAGCGGGAAGGTTTCTGCCACGGTGAGGTAGGCCGAACTGGCCGCCGCCGAGGCGAAAAAGAAAATCACCATCCAGGCCAGGGTCTGCTGGGTCACGTCGATCAGCTGCTGCTGGAACAGGTAGCCGCTGACGGCCAGCAGCACGCCTGAAACCAGGTAGGTCGAGCTGATCATGATGCGTCGGCCGACCACATCGAACAGCCTGCCCAGCAGCAGCGGGCCGCAGAAGTTGCCAAGCGCGAAGGGCAGGATGTACCAACCCACCTTGCCAGGCGGCACGCCGTAGAAATCGGTGAGTACCAGTGCATAGGTGAAGAAGATGGCGTTGTAGAAGAATGCCTGTGCGCTGAGCAGGGTCAGGCCAACCAGTGCGCGGCGGCGATGCTCGACAAACAGGCTGTGGAACACTTCGCGAAGCGGCGTATGGTCGCGTGCGCGCAGGCGCAGGGGCGTTGCCCGCAAGGGAGGTAGCTCGACCCCGCGTTCGTGGTAGTGGCGTTCGATGTCGGCGACGATGCGCTCGGCTGCTTGCGGCTGGTTGTGGATCATCAGCCAGCGTGGGCTCTCCGGGATCCACAGGCGCATCAGCATGATCAACAGGCCGAGCAGCGCGCCGATGCCGAAGCACAGGCGCCAGCCCAGGTCGCCGCCGGCTACTGCCGGGTCGAGCAGAATCACGGCGCCCACCGCGCCCAGTGCGGCGCCGAGCCAGAAGGTACCGTTGATGGTCAGGTCGACCCAGCCGCGATAACGCGCCGGGGTGAACTCCTGGATGGTTGAGTTGATTGCCGTGTACTCGCCGCCGATGCCGGCGCCGGTGAAGAAGCGGAACAGCAGAAAGCTCCACAGGCTCCAGGAAAACGCGGTGGCCGCTGTGGCGCCGACGTACAGGAACAGGGTGATGAAGAACAGCTTGCGCCGCCCCAGGCGGTCGGTCAGCCAGCCGAAGAACAGCGCGCCGAGTACCGCACCGGCGATGTAGGTGGCACCCGCCAGGCCGATCTCGGTCGTGCTCATGGCCAGGGCCGGGCTGGCTTTCAGCGCGCCGGCTACCGAGCCCGCCAGGGTGACTTCAAGGCCGTCGAGCAGCCAGGTGATGCCCAGTGCCAGGACCAGCAGCGTATGAAATCGCGTCCACGCCAGGCGGTCGAGGCGGGCCGGGATATCGGTGCTGTACCGGCGCTCCCGTGCCGAGGCATCGCTTGGCGGCTGCAGGGCTTGGGTGGTCATCCTGGTGTCAACCGTCGGACTGCTCCTCCGGCGGCACCTGGCCTTCGGGCCATTCAGGCGCCTCTTGCTCCGGTTCCGGTTTGGGCACGGGTTCGCCCGGGTTGTGGGGTATTTCGTCGACGTAAGGGTCGGGGTGTGTCGGGTCGATCATGGCGGGGTCCTCTGCAGGCGTTGTCCCGTTCAGGCAGCGGCTGCGCAGTGGCTGTTCAATCTGATTGCGCCAGTGGCACTACGATCAATCGGATCAAACTTTTTTGCCGCCGTCGGGCTCATTAAAGAACACACAGTGAAGCGAGGAGAGGCCCATGAAAGCTGATGACGGCAAGACCGGCGATAAAGTCCCGCGGTCGCTTTCTTCTGAAGAGGCGCAGCATGGGGAGCAGGTGTCGGGCCCGGTGCTCGAGCGCCCGGACCCGGATACCGAAGCGGTGGACAAGGCCATCACGCCCACCTCCGTCAAGGAGCAGGAAGAACAGACCCGCCAGATCAACCAGCGCCTGGACGACGCCGAAGCGAAAACCCGGCGCTGAATACCTGCCCCTGTAGCCGGGCATTCAGCCCGGCTGCAGGGTGTACCGGCGCACTACCTCGCCAGGTGAGCGTCGTTGCCCAGCGTGCCAGGCGCGGCGCCAGGTACCAGGATGACCTTGCGGCATTCGTCGCGCTTCTGGTCGAACATCTTGTAGCCCATTGGAGCTTCTTCCAGGGCCAGGCGGTGACTGGTGATCAGCTCAGGCTGCAAGCGCCCGGCTTCGATGTGTTCGAGCAGTTCGGGGAGGTATTTGTGCACGTGGGTCTGGCCCATCTTGAAGGTCAGGCCCTTGTCGAAGGCATCACCGAACTGCAGGCCATGGATGAAGCCGGAGTAAACGCCGGGCACGCTGACCACCCCGCCCCGGCGCACCGCGGTGATGCTCTGGCGCAGCGCCTTGTCCCTGCTGCCTTCGATCTTGAACGTGGTCAACAGCGATTCAGCGGTGCTGCCCTTGGCTTCGAACCCCACTGCATCAATCACCGCATCCACCCCGCGCCTGCCAGGTGTGAGGTGAATGATGCTGACGGCTGGGTCATCATCCTGGTCGATGTTGATCGGCACCACGCCGTAGGCGTCGCGGGCGAAGTCCAGGCGGTAGTCGTTGCCGTCGACCATGAAGATCGTCTGCGCGCCGAGCATGCGCGCGCACGCGGCGCTCAGCAGGCCGACCGGCCCGGCGCCGTAGATGGCGACCGTCGAGCCCGGGCCGACCTGCGCATTGATGACCGCCTGCCACGCGGTGGGCAGGGTATTGGAAAGGAACAGCGCTTTTTCGTCGCTGATGGCCGCAGGCACCTTGAACGGGCCGAAGTTGGCCTTGGGTACGCGCACATACTCGGCCTGGCTGCCCTGCACACCGCCATACAGATGGCTGAAGCCAAACAGCGCGGCCCCAGGCGGCATGCCGTTCCTGTTGACGATGGCGCCCCGGTCGGTGTTGGTGGTTTCACAGGCGGCGAACAGTTTGAGCTGGCAGAAGTAACAACTGCCGCAGGCGATCACGAAAGGAATCACCACGCGATCACCCACCTGCACGTTGCTGACCCCGGGGCCGGTTTCCTCGACGATGCCCATGAACTCGTGGCCAAAGATGTCGCCGGGTTCGGTCTGCGAGATCTTACCGTGGTAAAGGTGCAGATCGGACCCGCAGATGGACGTAGTCGTCACCCGCAGAATCATGTCGTCATCCTGCTGGATGACCGGATCAGGCACGTTGTCGACCCTGACATCCTGGGGACCGTGATAAGTCAAAGCTCTCATCGATTCAACTCCTGTACAGGAAGGTGGTCTACACAGTCTATGCAAGGTAGGCAAAATCGAGAGGTAAAGTTCAGATTGTGTCACGCCAGCCCACCGACAGCGCCCGCCTGGCCGCTGTGAACCGCGGGTTCGCGGGCGCACAAAGCCGCTGCTGGGGTTGTTGACGCGATGTTCAGAGGGGCTGGTTTGTTTAGACCGCAAGGCGAATGTTATAGATCACTCAGGCTGAACTCCCGCCGAACTGGCCGCGTCCCTCGAATGAATGCCCGACAAAGCGGCATTCGCTCAATCACCCAGCTTCGAGGGCGTAACGATGGACAAGACCGATCAGAGTGCCACATCGCCACCTGGCCAAGACCCTGTGCATGCCATTGCCGACGACGCGGGCGCGTTGCTTGGCGAGGCCAGGCAAAAGGGCGGCGAGCAGTTCGAGCACTACCGTGATAGCGCAGCCGATCAGCTCGACTCGCTGAAGGAGGGCGCCCGCTCGGCGGCGTCGGCGCTGGAAGGCAACGACAGCCTCGGCCTTTCGCATTACCTGAGCCAGGCGGCCGAATGCGTAGGCAACTTTGCCGAGCAGGTGCGCCATGAAAGCGCCGAAACACTGCTGCACCGGGGCGCGCAACTGGCCCGCGACAACCCGGCGCTGTTTCTCGCCGGCAGCGTTGCGATCGGCTTTGCCATGTCGCGCTTCATACGCGCCAGTGCCAGCGCAGCTACCGCCGCTGATGCGCCGTCTGGCAACGTCAGCGAACCCCGCCCGGCGCAAGGGGTAACCCCAGACAAGGGCAGCGATGTATCCACTCGCGAACCTTTTACCCCGGTCGATCCCATCGGCGTCGGTGCCGGCACGCCGGTCGCCGGTGGCCCGTTCGAGCGTGACCCGCTCAAAGGAGGCGAATGATGAACAAGGATCCTTTCCATACCACCCCGGGCTTGCACACACCGGAAGAGGAGGCGGTCGGCGTCGGAGGCCTGTTGCGCCAGCTGATGCGCGAGGTGCCAGCGCTGTTCACCCAGGAACTGGCCCTGGCCAAGGCCGAGTTGCAGCAGAACCTGGCGACCCTGAAGGCCGGCACGGCTGCCGTGGCGGCAGGCGCAATCGTGGTGCTGGCAGGCTTCATCATCCTTCTGCTGGCCGCGGTATACGCCTTGGCACTGGTCGTGCAGCCGTGGCTGGCGGCACTGATCGTGGGCGCGGTGACGGTGGTGATCGGCTTCATCATGCTGCAGTCGGGCAAGAAGCAGTTCGAGCCTGCCCACCTGGCCCCTGACCGTGCCATGCATGCCATGCAGCAGGACCAGGAAACATTGAAGAGGAAATTGCCATGACCACGTCCTTCGAACATGATGCGCAAAAGGACCCCGACCTGCTCGAGCAGGAAATCAATGCCAGGCGCGAGCACATCAGCGACCTGGTAGATGCCCTGGAGCAGCGCTTGAGCCCTGGGCAGATGGTCGACCGGGTGTTGGCCTATGCCAAGGGCAATGGCGGCGAATTTTTCCAGAACCTCGGCACCACCCTCAAGAACAACCCCGTTCCCGCTTCCCTCACGGTACTCGGCCTGGCCTGGCTGGGGCTGAACCAGAACCGCCCGTTCAACCCTGGGCCTGCCCATCAAGGCCCGGGTTTGGGTGACAAGGTCGGCGAGGCGGTCGACACGCTCAAAGGTGCGTTCGCGCATGCCGCAGAGGCGGTGCACGATGCCAGCCAGACGGCCCGCATGAAGGCCCATGACGCACGTGACCGGGCCAGTGAACTTGGCAGCGGGGCGCGCGCGACCCTGGGGGCCTCCAGCGACAGGTTGCGCGATTCTGCGCACAAGGTGGCCGACCAGACCACGGCGTTGAAGGGGCAGGTCGATCAGCTGCTGCGCGAGCAACCGCTGGTGATGGCGGCCTTGGGGATCGCGCTGGGCGCGGCGTTGGGGGCGGCATTGCCGAGTACACGTAAGGAGGATGAGCTGATGGGACCCAGCAGTGACCGCTTGACCGACACCCTGAAAGGCAAGGGCAACGAGGTGAAGGCGGCGGTCGGGCAGGCGCTGGACGAGGCGGGAGGGCCCGCGTCGGCACAGGCCGAACGCAAACCCGAGGGCGCCGACCTGTCCGCCGGGTTGGGCTTCACCCAGTGATCGCCATCACCCTCCCTTGCCGGCCCGCTTCTGCGATGCAGAAGCGGGCTGGTTGCGCCGATGGCTCAAGCCCCTGGCTCTTGCGCCAGGCGCTTGAGCAAGGCCTTGGCCGCCGCCTCGGATGAGGCAGGGTTCTGGCCGGTGATCAGGTGGCCGTCCTCGATCACATGGCTAGCCCAGTCTGCCGCCTTGGCGTAGTCGGCGCCGGTGGCCTTGAGCATGTCTTCGACCAGGAATGGCACGACCTGGGTCAGCCCGACCGCCTCTTCTTCACTGTTGGTGAACCCGGTTACTCGCTTGCCTTTGACCACCGAATGGCCATCTGGCGCCTTGACGTGCTTCAGCACGCCGGGTGCATGGCACACCGCAGCTATCGGCTTGTTGGACGCATAGAAGGCTTCGAGCAAGGTGATCGAGTCCTTGTCTTCGGCCAGGTCCCACAGCGGCCCGTGGCCACCGGGGTAGAACACTGCATCGAACTGGTACGGGTCGATTTCGCCCAGCGGCACGGTGTCGGCCAGTGCCATCTGCCCCTCGGTGTCGCTGGCGAAGCGCCGGGTGGCTTCGGTTTGCGCTTCCGGTTCGTCGCTTTTCGGGTCCAGCGGAGGCTGGCCACCTTTGGGTGAAGCGAGGGTGACGTCGATATCGGCGTCGATGAACACGTAGTAGGGTGCGGCGAATTCCTCCAGCCAGAAGCCGGTTTTCTTGCCGGTGTCGCCCAGCTGGTCGTGCGAGGTGAGCACCATCAGGATCTTTTTCACGAGAGCCACTCCTGCGGATGTGAATGGGCAGTGCGCCGTTCGCCCTGCGTGAACATGGGAGGGCAGGGCGCAGCAAGCGTTCCGTGAGAGTCCTTGAAAAGCATGAGGGGTTTGCGGCCTGACTCAATTACCCTATCGCCATCATCCTTTCATTTACGCAGGCCTGCCTATGAGCAACATGACTTTCCGCCAACCTGTCATCGGTGACGCCGAGCGCTGCTTCGCGATTGAAATCGGTGCCTACGAGGGTGACGAAGCGGCCACGCTGGAGAAGATCCGCACGCGCATCAGCCAATACCCTGAGGGCTTTCTGCTACTCGAAGACCCCCATGGCATTGTCGGCTTCATCAATAGCGGCTGCGCCCATGAAGTGGTGATGTCCGACGAGGCCTTCAAGGAACTGGTCGGCCACGACCCGCAGGCGCCGAACGTGGTGATCATGTCGGTGGTGGTGGACACGGCCCATCAGGGCAAGGGTTACGCCAAGCGGCTGATGAGCGAGTTCATCAGCCGCATGCAGGCCCAGGGCAAACAGACCATCCACCTCATGTGCAAGGAACAGCACGTCGAGCTGTACCGCAAGATGGGCTACCAGTATGTGCGGCCTTCGCTCTCGGACCACGGTGGCATGGCCTGGCATGAAATGGTCATGGCGCTCTGACCTCGGCCAGTTGCAGCGCTTCATCATCAGGGCAGGCTGGGTGGCGGCAACGTCGCCATTCACATTTGGTTACCAAGGAATGACAGCCCGCTGACTGTGTGCCCCATTCTAGAGGGGGTTGAAGGGTTCACTGCCATTCAACAGTCACAAAGCTGTAACACAGCTGCTGCAAAGTGTGTCGGCCATCACACGGAGCGCTTTTTCCATGATACGCCTGATGAAGTCTGCTGCACTCGCTGTTGCCGTCTCGCTTAGCGCCACTTCGGCCTTTGCCGCAGACAACGTTCGCCTGACCGGTTCCGGCGCCAGTTTCCCTGCACCGATCTACCTGACCTGGTTCAAGGACTTCAGCAAGAACACTGCTGGCGTCACCGTCGACTACCAGTCCAAGGGGAGCGGGGCAGGCGTTCAGGACTTCCTGAACAAGACCGTCGACTTCGCCGCCAGCGACTCGGCCATGAGCGAAGCAGACATTGCCAAGGTCGGTGAAGGCGTGCAGTTGCTGCCGATGACCGCCGGTGAAATCGTCCTGGCCTACAACCTGCCGGGCAACCCGAAAGGCCTGAAACTGCCACGCGATGTGTACTCCAACATCTTCCTGGGCAAGATCACCCAGTGGAACGACCCACAGATCGTCAAGGCCAACCCAGGCCTGAAGCTGCCTGAGCTGCCGATCACCGTGGTCGTGCGTGCCGACTCCAGCGGTACCAACGCTGTGTTCACCAAGCACCTGTCGGCCATCAACGCCGACTTCAAGAAAGACCTGGGTGAAGGCAACACGGTCAACTGGCCAGCCACCGACAAGTTCATCAAGTCGCCGAAGAACGACGGCGTGACCGCCACCGTTCGCCAGACCCCGGGCGCCATCGGCTACATCGAATACGGCTTCGCCAAGCTGGCCAAGGTCGACTTCGCCGAGCTGGAAAACAAGGCCGGCCACTACGTCGTGCCGAACGCCGAAAGCGGTGCCGAAGCACTGGCTGCGGTGAAAATGCCGGAAAACCTGATCGCTCACCTGCCAGACCCGGAAGGTGCCAAGTCCTACCCGATCACTTCCTACACCTGGATGATCTTCCGCAAGGACAACGGCAGCCCGGAAAAGGCCAAGGCCATGCGTGACATGGTCGAGTACGGCCTGACCCACGGTCAGAAGATCGCCGACTCGATGGGTTACATCCCGCTGCCGGAATCGGTTGTTGCCGAAGTGCGCAAAGCGTCGCAAAGCATCCAGTAATACCTTCAGGCGCTCCCGGCATGGTGTGACAACCGTGCCGGGGGTGTTTGCCCCCAGTCCCGGAATCAGCTAAATGAACACACCTTTTGCCATACCGGATAACCCAGACTCCGCGTGCCAGCCACCGTCCACCAGGGACATCCTAGTCGACCGCACCTTCCGTGCCCTTGCACGCATCGGTGTGGTGCTGATTCTCGCGCTGGTTTTCGCGTTGGTATACGAAGTAGGACGCAAGGCACTTCCAGGAATGGAAAAGCACGGTTTCGACGTGCTGTTCGGCAGTGTGTGGGACGTCAATCAGGGCAAATACGGCATTCTGCCCGCCATCTGGGGCACGCTTTACAGCGCCCTGATCGCCTTGTTGATCGCCGGTTTCTTCGGCGTCAGCATGGCCATTTTCCTTACCCAGGATTTCTTGCCGGCAAGGCTTGCCGCGGTGTTTCGCACCATCGTCGAGCTGCTTGCCGCTATCCCCAGCGTCGTCTACGGCCTGTGGGGCATCTATGTGGTGATTCCGGCCATCCGGCCGCTGACCGCCTGGCTGAACAGCGAGCTGGGCTGGATCCCGTTCTTTGGCACCTCCCTGAGTGGCCCCGGCCTGCTGCCGGCGGCGTTGGTGCTGGCGATCATGATCCTGCCGACCATTGCCGCGGTTTCCCAGGATGCGCTGACCAGCGTACCAATGAAGACCAAGCAGGCGGCCTACGGCATGGGCACCACCCATTGGGAAGCCATCCTCAAGGTGATGGTGCCGTCGGCCGCTACCGGCATTTTCGGCTCGCTGGTGCTGGGCCTTGGCCGCGCACTGGGCGAAACCATGGCCCTGGCGATGCTGGTGGGTAACGCCAACACCATCACCCTGTCCCTGTTTGCCCCGGCCAACACCCTGGCAGCCTTGCTGGCGCTGAACTTCCCGGAAGCCGGGCCGAACGAGATCGAGGTGCTGATGTACGCCGCCCTGGTCCTGATGTTCATCACGTTGCTGGTGAACGTGTTCGGTTCGATGATCATGCTCTACGCCCAGCGGGGTAACAAATAATGACTGACCTCTCTGCAGCAACGACTGCCTTGCCCAGCCTGCAGCGTCGCTTCGAAGGCCGCGCCCTGCGCAGCCTGGTGCTGACCTCCACGGTCTGGTGCGTGGCCCTGCTGGCCAGCGTGCCGCTGATTTCCGTGCTGTACATGCTGATCACCCGCGGCGGCGCGCGCCTGAGCCTGGAAGTGTTCACCGAATTGCCACCCACCGGTTTCGAGATGGGCGGTGGTTTCGGTAACGCCCTGGCCGGTACCTTCGTCATGGTCGGCATCGCTGCAGCCATCGCGGTGCCGGTCGGCATCCTGGCAGCGGTGTTCCTCGCCGAGCTCGGCCCTGACAGCAAGCTGGCCAACGCCTCGCGCTTTGCCGCAAAAATGCTCACTGGCCTGCCGTCGATCCTCGCCGGTGTATTCGCCTACGCCCTGGTGGTGATGACCACTGGCACCTACTCGGCCCCGGCCGGTGGTGTGGCGCTGGCGGTACTGATGCTGCCGATCGTCGTGCTGACCGCTGAAGAAGCCATGAAGATGGTGCCAAAGATCATGAAGGACGCCGCCTACGGCATGGGCTGCACCCGCGCCCAGGTGATCTGGAAGATCGTCCTGCCAACCGGCATGCCAGCCATCCTCACTGGCGTGATGCTGGCCGTGGCCCGCGCCGCAGGCGAAACCGCGCCGCTGCTGTTCACCGCACTGTTCAGCAACTACTGGATCTACCACGACGGCAGCCTGGCCGTCATGAACCCCACGGCATCGCTTGCCGTACTGATCTACAACTTCTCCGGCATGCCGTTCGACAACCAGCTGGAGCTCGCCTGGGCGGCCTCGCTGGTGTTGGTGATGATCGTGCTGGTAGTCAACATTCTGAGCCGTATTTTCGGCAAGCCCAAGTATTGAGAAAGGGAGCATTCGACCGTGAACGTATCAACTGCACAGAGAGCCGCTCCCATGGTCAGCGAAGCGCCAATCGTCATGGACTGCAAGCTGGACAAGATTTTCTACGGCAACTTCATGGCCGTGCGTGACAGCCATGTGCCGATCCGCAAGAACGAGATTACCGGTTTCATCGGCCCGTCGGGCTGCGGCAAGAGTACCGTGCTGCGCAGCCTCAACCGCATGAACGACCTGGTCAAAGGCTTCCGCTTCGAAGGCCATGTGCACTTCCTTGGTCAGGATGTCTACGGCAAAGGCGTGGACCCGGTCGTGGTGCGCCGCTACATCGGCATGGTGTTCCAGCAGCCGAACCCGTTCTCGATGAGCATCTTCGACAACGTCGCCTTCGGCCTGCGCCTGAACCGCTACAAGGGCGACATCGGTGACCGCGTCAAGCACGCCCTGCAAGGCGCGGCACTGTGGGATGAGGTGAAGGACAAGCTCAAGGTCAGCGGCCTGTCGTTGTCTGGCGGCCAGCAGCAACGCCTGTGCATCGCCCGCGCCATCGCCACCGAGCCGGAAGTACTGCTGCTCGACGAGCCGTGCTCGGCACTCGACCCGATCGCCACCCGCCGTGTGGAAGAGCTGATGGTCGAGCTTAAGAAGGACTACACCATCGCCCTGGTGACCCACAACATGCAGCAGGCGATCCGTGTGGCTGACACCACCGCGTTCTTTTCCGTCGACATCTCCCAGGGCACCCGTACCGGTTACCTGGTGGAGATGGGCCCGACCACGCAGATCTTCCAGAATCCGCGTGAACAACTGACCAGTGACTACATCAGCGGCAAGTTCAGCTGATACAGCCGGCACCCGCCAGGTGCCCCGCCCCGCAGGCCAGGAAGGCCGAGCGGGGTGGGGCGCTGTCACCGTTGTACTGTTTCAAGAGATTACCAATGGATGCGACATGTCGTCTTGACCTGCAAGCGGTAGAGCGCGCACTGCGCGAGGTGCAGGGCCGTTTTGCCGAGCTCAGCCAGCATTTTACCGAACCGCGTGATCCGTTCACCGACGAGGTGCTGCTCAATGTGCTTGAAGGCTATGCCCTGATTGACGACTATGTCGCGCGGGGTGTGGACTTGTTCGACCTGCAGCAGCTGAACCTGATGCTGGAGATCAACGCCACCGTGCTGTGCGGCAGCGACCCGGCGCGCCGCCGCGAGTTCGCCCCACACCTCGCGGCCACCGAGGCACGCTTTTTCAACAACGTGGAAGGCGGCATCAAGGACCTGTACAACTGGTATTGCTCGTACCGCAGCGAGTCGATCTGGAAGCGCGCCGCCGGCGTTTATGTACGTATCCTCAGCAAGCCGCAGTTGTTCATCGAAGGGAACAATCGAACGGGGTCGCTCATCGTCAGCTATCTGCTGATGCGCGCCGGGCTGCCGCCGTTCGTGCTGACGCTGGACAACGCCGAGGGCTACTTCAACCCGTCGTCGGTCATTCGCAACTCTGCCAAGCATGGTGTGAAAGCGTTGTACGAACTGCCCAAGATCAAGAAAAAGTACGCGGCCTTCCTTGAAGCGAAGGCGCCTGAACCCGAAAAGTTCTTCCTGCCCGGCACCTGCGCACGGGCCCGTCAGGGGAGCCGATGATGGAAAGGTATTCGATGCTGGAACAAGGCAAGGCTGGCGGGCGACGTGCGTGGCAGGCCATCGGGCGCAGATTCAAACGCCCGCAGATGCGCATTTCCTTCGATATCGATGACACGCTCGCGTGCCTGCCGCACCACGCCGATGAAGAACACAGCAAGCTGCCGGCGTTCGTCCACCGCTGGCTGGGCGAACCGCTGCGCAGCGGCACGCGTTCGCTGATCCGCGACCTGCGCCGCCAGGGCTGCAGCATCTGGATCTATACCTCGTCGGGCCGCACGCCGGCCTACATCCGCCGCTGGCTGATGCTCTACGGTATTCACGTCGACGGTGTGGTCAACAGCGACCGTCACCAGCACGTCCTGTCGCTGCACTCGCTTGAGAATGCCCCCTCGAAGTACCCACCGGCCTTCGATATCGACTTGCACGTCGATGACTCCGAAGGGGTCGGCATCGAGGGCTATGACCACGGCTTCCGCGTGGTGGTGGTCAACCCGGAAGATGACAGCTGGGCACAGAAGGTGATGGACGCCGCTGAACAGGTGCAGGCGCAGCTGGCCTGGCAGCAACCGCAGCGGTTCGAGGTACCGGTGCGGCGGCGAGAGCAGGTGCTGGCTTCCTGATCGTCTCTTTTCGCCATTGAGTTCGCAGCGCCTGTATGACCGAGCGCCGCCCGCGCGGCGCTCGATCTAAGCCTCACCTCTAAACTCAAGGCAGCCACCTGCTTCACCGGCCCTGATCAATGGTGCGCAGCGTCCACGGCGATGCTTTCGCCAGACACGTCCTGATACCGGGCACTGCGGTTGGCGATAGCATAGTGGATCAACCCGCCAAGGCCCGCGCCGAAGAACCAGGAGAACTGCGACAGCGTCTCGAATGCCGGCACCAGCGCCAGCAGGATGGCGATCAGCGAGGCCGGGATGAACGCCGCCACGGCACGCAGGTTTACCCCACCCTGATAATGGTAGGCGGCCTGCGGGCTTTCGCTGTACAGCTCCGGGAGGTTCACCCGGCTGCGGCGTACCAGGTAATAGTCGGTGACCATGATGCCGTACAGCGGGCCGAGCAGGGCGCCCAGGCCGCCGAGGAAGTACACGATCACCGACGGGCTGTTGTACAGGTGCCAGGGCAGGATCAGCACCGCGATGGTCGCGCTCAGCAGGCCCGCGCGGCGGAAGTTCAGGACCTTCGGCGCCAGGTTGGTCAGCACGAAGGCTGGGGCGACGAAGTTGGCCATGATGTTCACCGCCACGGTCACCAGCAGGAAGGCCAGGCAGGCCAGCACCAGGCCGGCGGTGTTGGGGATGGCGGCGACGATTTCGCTCGGGCTCTGCACCAGCTTGCCGTCGATGCTGAACTGCGCACCGGCGAGCACCACGGCGATCAGTGCGAAGCCGAGCATGTTCACCGGCAGGCCCCAGAAGTTGCCAACGCTGATGGTGCGTCGGTCCGGGCAGTTACGCGTGAAATCGCAGAAGTTGAGGATCATGGTGCCGTACAGCGAGACCCACAGCGCGGCGGCGCCGAGCACTTTCAGCCACATGCCGGAGCCGGTTGGGGCGTTGCCGCTGGACCAGGCAATCGACAGGCCGCTGCGCCAGTACATCCAGCCCGCCAGGCCGCTGAAGGCGACCAGGATGATCGGCCCGGCGATGGATTCGAAGCGGCGCACCATCTCCATGCCGTAGGCGAAGATCGCCACCTGCACGCACCAGATGCCGAGGAAGGTGACCCAGCCCAGGGTTGACAGGCCGAGGAACGAATCCTGGTCGTAAGGCTTGAGGTCCGGGGCGATGGCGGTGAGCAGCACACGCAGTACGACTGAAGCGAGGTAAGTCTGAATGCCGAACCAGGCGATGGCGATCACCGCGCGGATCAATGCCGGGATCTGTGCGCCGTGGATGCCGAAGCTGATCCGGCACATGACGGGGTAGGGCAGGCCGGTCTTCTGCCCCATGTAGCCGGACAGGTTCATCAAGCCGTAGATCAGCAACGCACCGAGGGCGAAGGCGGCAAGAATCTGCGCGCCGCTCATGCCCAGGGCGAACAGGCCGATGGCGAAGGTATAGTTGGCGATGTTGTGCACATCGTTGGTCCACAGCGCAAACAGGCTGTAGCGCCCCCAGGTGCGGTTGGCCGCGCGGGTCGGTGCGAGGTCGCTACTGTACAGGCGCGGGCTCAGCTGCAGCTGACGGGATTCAGCGGTCTCGGCGGGGCGATCGCCAAGCTGGCCAACATCGGAACGGGAAATCGACGCCATCGGGACTCCGTGATGGTTGTGTACTTTTATTGTTGGTATTTGTATACAAACAAGATTCGTACCAACCCATGGACGCACCAAGTTACACGGCCTCCGCGTTTTTTCGCCGTTTTTTGCGTTGTGGATTACGCTTTGAAGTGGGAAATTTGTGCACGTTTTTGTGCGCAGTTGTTACCGCAGGATGCCATGAGGATGAGTTCGATGTTGCATGTACCGCTCGCGCTGGGTCTGTTGCTTGCCGTCTCCCTGGTCGACGCGGCGCCGCTGCAGGTGCCCACCCCGGCCGCACTCAGGAGCCAGCTCGACAGCCTCAAGCCTGGCCAGTTTCTCTGGTACCCGCAGGTCTCGCCGGCAGGGCCGGTGACGGTGGTGGTCAGCCTCACCGAGCAACGGGCCTACGTTTACCGCAATGGCATCGCCATTGGCGTCAGCACCGTGAGCAGCGGCAAGGCAGGGCGGGAAACCCCCACCGGGGTCTTCAGCATTCTGCAGAAGAAGGTCGAGCACAAATCCAGCCTCTACAACAGCGCACCGATGCCCTACATGGAGCGCCTGACCTGGGACGGCATCGCCCTGCACGCGGGCCATCTGCCGGGTTACCCGGCCTCCCATGGTTGCGTGCGGCTGCCGCTGGAGTTTGCCAAGAAATTGTATGAGGTCACCGGCTTCAGTTCGACCACCGTCATCGTCTCCGATACCCACAGTGCACCGGTGGAGGTCAACCACCCCGGCGTGCTGGCGCCTACGGTCAGCGCAGGCAAGGCCCAGGGCCCGTTGGTCTTGAGCAACCAGCAGTTCTGGAACGACCCAGACCCGACGGCAGGGCCGCTGTCGATCCTGGTCAGCCGCGCCGACCTGCGCGCCTACGTGTATCGCGGGGGCCAGCTGATTGGCTCGGCGCCGGCACTCTCCCTTGAAAGCAGCAAGCATCGCAGTGGCATGGCGGTGTTTTCGCTGCTGCAAAAGCCATCCGCCCTGGCGCTCGATGGTGCACTACCCTTACGTTGGTCGGTGGTGGGGGTGAGCAACCCGGAGTACGGGGATACCCCCTATGAGCAACTGGGGCAATTGAACATCAACCCGGAATTCCGGCATCACCTGCGTGCGGCGATGGACGTTGGCACGATGCTGGTGATCACCGATTGGGCATCCACCCGGGATACCCGCAGCGACGGCAAATTCACGGTGATCAGCACTGACGAGCGTGAAGAAGTTAAGCCATTGGTCAAGAAATGATCGGCAATCCCGAAAAATTCAAGCAAAGTGGTGGCTTTTGGCCGCAAGCCAGCTGACTTTTTGCTGACAGGCCTTTACTGGGGTAACCATGTCGATGTTCGAACCCTTGCGGGGAGCCGTTCGGCTCTCACTGGCCAGTTTTGGCCTGTTTTTCCTCAGCGCCTGGCAAGCCGCCCACGCGCAAGCCCTGCCCACCGCCGCCGAGCTGCAGCAACTGGCGCCCAATGCCAGCCTGTCGACCCTGGACCTGGCACTGACTGCCTATGCCTGTGCCAGCCACAGCGAGGGGGACAAGTTACTGACGGTGATCGATTACTCCAAGGCCTCGCGTGACAAACGCCTGTGGGTGTTCGACCTGCGCGCGCGCAAACTGTTGTTCGAGGAGTGGGTCGCCCACGGCAAGAACAGCGGCGCCGATAGACCGACGACGTTCTCCAACGCGCCGAACAGCTACCAGTCTTCCATCGGCCTGTATGAAACCGGCCAGACCTACAGCGGCAAGCACGGCCGATCGCTGCGCCTGCAGGGGCTGGAGCCGGGCTACAACGACAACAGCATGTCGCGGGCGATCGTGATGCATGCCGCTGCCTATGCCGACCCCAAGGTCGTGCCGGGCCTTGGTCGACTGGGGCGCAGCCAGGGCTGCCCAGCCGTGCGGCCGGCCATTGCCGGCAAGCTGATCGACACGCTGCAACGCGGCAGCTATGTGTTTGCCTATTACCCGCAACAGGACTGGCTGAAGAAATCGCGCTTTCTCAATGCCCAGAGCTGCCCGCTGGCGAGCCAGTCGATCGCCAGCAAGTAACCTATGCGGCCGCTTCTGATCGGAGGCGGCCTCGGTTTGCTATCTATTCGCTGTTTTTCGGCGCAAATCCGCTGATTATCCTTTTCTGACCGCTCGACTTCGTTTTCATCCTCCTGGCGCATACCCCGGCCGAGGATGAAAGGCGCTTGCGAAACGTAAAAATTGTCCGCAGACTGTTAACCAAGGGATTTCAGTTAACCAGTGGTTAAACTGCTAAGGACAGTATCGTCATCCCGAGCCTGCGTTGGATGTGACAAAAAAACAAAAACGTCCTGGGAGTCACTTGATGTCTTACCTCAACAAAAAGGTTGATGTGTTCCTCATCAGCATGAGCCTGATCGCGGTCCTGCTGACGGTGGTCGGCCTGGCCGCCTTCCCCGAGCAGGCCGGCATTGCTGCCAATCAGCTGTTCGAATGGTCCACCCGGTCCTTTGGCACTGCGGTGCAATTGCTCATCTTCGCCAGCACCATTGCCGTGCTGTGCATCGCCTTCAGCAAATACGGCAACATCCGCCTCGGCGCCGGCAAGCCGGAATACGCAACACTGACGTGGGTGTTCATGTTCATTTGCGCAGGCATGGGCTCCTCGACCCTCTACTGGGGCGTGATGGAATGGGCCTACTACTACCAGACCCCTGGGCTGAACATTGCCGCGCAGTCGCGTGAAGCGCTGGAATACAGCGTCGGCTATTCATTCTTCCACTGGGGCATCAGCGCTTGGTCGATCTATGCGCTGGCCTCGCTGGCCATGGCTTACCACTTCCATGTACGCAAGAAGAGCGGCCTGAACCTGGCCTCGGTGGTCGAAGCGGTCACCGGGCTCAAGGCCACCGGGCCTGTGGGCCGGCTGGTCGACCTGATCTTTCTGCTGACCATGATGGGCGCGCTGACGGTGTCCCTGGCACTCACCGCATCGACGCTGACCCGCGGCCTGTCGGGGCTGGTGGGTACGCCTGACACCTTCACCGTCCAGGTCATGCTGATTGGCGTGATTGCGGTGCTGTTCTCGCTCAGCTCGTACATCGGCATCGACGGCGGGCTGCAGAAACTCAGCAAGATCGTCTGCTATGGCGCGCTGGTGTTCGCCGCAGTAGTGCTGCTGGTCGGCCCGACCCAGTTCAGCATCAACAACACGGCCAACGGTATTGGCCTGATGATCCAGAACTATGTGCACATGAGCCTGTTCACCGACCCGGCCGGCGAAGGCGAATTCACCCGCAACTGGACGGTGTTCTACTGGCTGTGGTGGGTGTCGTATGCACCGGGCGTGGCCATGTTCGTTACCCGCGTATCGCGCGGTCGGCAGATCAAGGAAGTGGTGCTCGCGCTGATCATGGGCGGCAGCGTCGGCTGCTGGTTCTTCTTCGGTGCGCTGGAAAGCTACAGCATGCACCAGTTCATCACCGGCGCCATCGATGTGCCGAAGATCCTTACCGAACACGGCGGTGAAAGTGCCGTTGAAGCAGTGATCATGGGCCTGCCATGGGGCAAGGTGTTCATGGCGGTGTACCTGTTCATCATGGCGGTGTTCTGCGCATCGCACATGGACGCTGCCGCCTATGCCGTTGCCGCGACCAGCACCCGCAACCTGCAGGACGGTGAGGACCCGTCGCCCACCCACCGTCTGTTCTGGTGCGTGACCCTGACCCTGGTGCCGCTGGCCATGCTGTTTGCCAAGGCGTCGCTGTCGACCATGAAGACGGCCGTGGTGCTCACCGCCATTCCGTTCACCGTGATCCTGCTGATCAAGGTCTATGGCTTCTTCAAATGGATGCTGGCCGACTACGGCCCGGTACCGGCGCACCGTATCGAGGAAGAAGCCGCTGCCCTGTTGCGCGAAGAGCACGTCTTAACTGGCCGTCACGTGGACTCGCCAGCCCCTGCAGCCGCCGAGTTGGCCTGATGCTTTCCTGCACGGTGTCGCCTTGCCCCTCGGTTGGCACCGCTGCAGCTTTTTTTTGCCTGACCTGTTAACTGTCGGATGCCAGTTAACCATGAATTACAAGATGCGCAATGCGCAGCCTGGAGACAAGAGATGACCAAGTTCCAACGCCTACCCGCTGATTTCTGCCGCGACCATGAGAACGCGTTCACGATTCCGGCCACGTTTTACACCCACAAGGAGGTCTTCGAGCACGAGAAGGAGCAGATCTTCGCCAAGAGCTGGATCTGCGTCGGCCATCGCAGCGAAGTGGCCGAGAACAACGCCTACATCACCCGCGAGGTGATTGGCGAGAGCATCATCGTCATCCGTGGCCGCGACAGCGTGCTGCGCGCCTTCTACAACGTGTGCCCGCACCGCGGCCACCAGTTGCTCGAAGGCAGCGGCAAGGCCAAGAACGTGATCGCCTGCCCGTACCACGCCTGGACCTTCAAGCTCGACGGCGACCTCACCCATGTGCGCAATTGCGATCAGGTCGAGGCGTTCGACAAGGGGGACTACAGCCTGGTCCAGCTGCGCGTCGAGGAATATGCAGGCTTCATCTTCATCAACATGGACAATGCTGCCGGCTCCGTGGAAGACCAGCTGCCCGGCCTGCAGCAGCGTATGCGCGAAGCCTGCAGCGTCATCGACGACCTGCAACTGGCGGCACGTTTTGTCAGCCACACCCCGGCGAACTGGAAGTCGATCGTCGACAACTACCTGGAGTGCTACCACTGCGGCCCGGCGCACCCAAGCTTCGCCGACTCGGTAGACGTTGGCCAGTACGGGCACACGCTGCATGGCAACTGGACCCTGCAGTACGGCATCGCCAAGTCGTCCGAGCAGTCGTTCAAGGTCGACGAATCGGTCACCGACCCTTCCTTTGCAGGTTTCTGGGCGTGGCCGTGCACCATGTTCAACGTGCCGCCGGGAGCCAACTTCATGACCTGCATCTATGAATTCCCGGTCGATGCCGAGACCACGTTGCAGCACTACGACATCTATTTCCTGAACAAGGACATCACCCCGGAGCAGCAAGTCCTGGTCGACTGGTACCGCGATGTGTTCCGCCCTGAAGACCTGCGCCTGGTCGAGAGCGTGCAGAAAGGCCTGAAATCGCGTGGCTACCGTGGCCAGGGGCGGATCATGGTCGACAAGGAGCGCTCCGGCATCAGTGAGCACGGTATCGCTCACTTCCACAACCTGATTGCAGTTGCCCACCTGGACTGACCCAGGCCCGGCCATGCAGGCCGGGGTCGTTCAAACCTATCGTTCATTTCGGACAGTTGATCCGAAGCAGCAATGCCCGGGCGGCGGGGCCGCCGCCCAAGGCGCAGTTGAGGTGCAAGATGGCCAGTGTTTACGAGATGTTCAGTGTGCGGGTGCTCGAGGTCGAACAGGCGACGCCACAAATAAAGCGCTTCACCCTTGCACGCGCCGATGGCCAGCCCATGCCGGCCTTCACCGGGGGTAGCCACGTGATCGTGAAGATGGCCGATGGCCTCAGCAACGCCTATTCCTTGATGAGCGATCCGCGCGACCTGTCGCACTACCAGATCGGCGTGCGCCTGGAAGAGCAATCGAAGGGCGGCTCGGCCTTCATGCATGGCCAGGTAGAGGTCGGCAGCGAACTGACCATCTCGACGCCGAACAACCTGTTCGGCCTCGATGCCGCGGCCGGCAGGCATGTGATGATCGCCGGCGGCATCGGCATCACGCCCTTCCTTTCGCAATTGCACGAACTGGAAGGCGGGGACACGCCTTACGAGCTCCACTACGCCTTCCGCAGCCCCGATCACGGCGCGTTCCACGGGCAACTGGTGGATGGCCCGCATGCGGCCAGTGTCAATGTCTACGTCGACAGCCTGGGGCGTCGTCTGGACTTGCAGGCGCTGTTTGCCGGCATGGGCGACGACGCACACGTTTATGTGTGCGGCCCCAAGCCCTTGATTGATGCAGTAGTGGAGGGGGCCAAAGCCGCAGGCATCGCCGATGCCCGGGTGCATTTCGAGCAGTTCGCGGCCACCCCGGCTACCGGCGGTGCCTTTACCCTGGTGCTCGGCAAGTCCGGCCGCGAGTTGCAGGTCGAAGAGGGCATGACCATCATCCAGGCCATCGAGAACGTCAAAGCCGCCCAGGTCGAATGCCTGTGCCGCGAAGGCGTGTGCGGTACCTGCGAAACGGCCATCCTCGAGGGCGAAGCCGAGCACTTCGACCAGTACCTCTCCGATGAAGAGAAAGCGTCCCAGCAGACCTTGATGATCTGCGTCTCCAGGGCACGTGGCTCAAGGTTGGTCATCGACCTCTGAGTCCGGATGCTGGCCGAGGGCCTGCCAGGCACGTCTGTCATCCATCGGTTGACAGATGTGTATACTGGCAGCCAAGCCCTCCCAGGACCGCCTACTCATGCAGGAAAACAGCTTCGCCTTTCGTCTCAAGGAATTGCTGGAACACAACAAGCTGACGCTACAGGCAGTCGGTACCGCCCTGGGTATCTCCCGCACCGCGGTGCACAAATGGACCAAGGGCGGGGAAATCGACTACGACAACCTGCGCAAGCTGGCCGACTTTCTGCGGGTGAACTGGATCTGGCTGCGCTATGGCCAAGAGGCCTTGAGCAGCGTGCAGCACGCGGAGCCCGTCGAGCTGCCAATGACCGACCTGCGCCGACGTTACGCCGCCGAGATCATGGAAAACGAAGCACGCATGAAGCTTGCCCAGGAAGCCGCGCGCATCGTGACCTGGGAATGGAACCTGATCAGCGACGAACTGACCTACTCGCCGAACGTGCAGGACGTTTACGGCTGGACCATCAGCTCCAACGAAGACTTCTGGAGCCACCTGCCCGACGAGGATGTCGAGGCGATGCAGGCAATGTATGACCGCATCATCCGCTCGGGTGAAAACTGCGATTACGATTACCGCATGTCCCAGCCCGATGGCAGCGTACGCTGGATTTCGTCGCGCGCGACGGTGGTGCACGACGCTGCTGGCCGGCCGATCAAGATCGTCGGCATCAGCATGGACAACACCGCCCGCAAGCTGATGGAGGAGGCGCTGCGCACCAGCGAAGAGCGGTTCCGCTCGATCTTCGAACTGAGCGAAGGCGCGCTCGCCTTCATTCATCTGGATGGTCGCTTGCAGCGCGTCAATGACAGCTTGTGTGAGTTGCTCGGCTACAGCCAGCAGGATCTGTGCGCGCTGAATTTCCAACAGATCACCCACCCCGATGACCTGCAGACCAACCTGAGCCTGCTGGTCCAGCTGCTGGCTGGGTCGATCAACCGCTACGTTGTCGAAAAACGCGTTCGTTGCGGTGATGGCAGCTACAAGTGGGTCAGGGTCCGGACCTCCATCCAGCGCCAGGTCGATGGCGCTGCCGACTACCTCATCAGCGTTTTCGAAGACATCCACGCGGCCAAGGTCGAGCAGCAGAAACTGCTGCTGCAGATCGAGGAATTGCAGGCCAAACTGATGGGCAGCCCGATTTCCTAGGGCAGGCTTGAACGTCAGGCCTGCCCTGACTGGAACAAGGTTCGAACGACCTCTCTCAGCCAGCGATTGCCGCTGTCCTGGTGATAGCGTGCATGCCAATGCTGCTTGACCGTGAACCCTTCCACCGCAAACGGGCAGTCATGCACTTGTAGCCCATGCATATCGGCGAGGGTCTGGCCGATATGCCGCGGCAGGGTCGCCACCAGGTCGGTCGACCCGACAATCATACCCAAGCCTAGAAATGCCGGCAGTTCGAGCATGATCCGGCGCTCGATCCCGGCCCGCGCCAGGCCGGCCTCCAGCAGCTTCTGCCCGGTCCCGGCACTGATCTGCACATGCCCTTCAGCACGGTACTGCGCCGCGCTCATGCCGTTGACCAGGCGTGGATGGTGCAGGTTGCTCAGGCACACCCAATCCTGTTCGAACAGGACTTGCTGATACATCCCGCCACCCAGCCAGGGCACAAAACCGATGGCCAGGTCCGCTTCACCGGACTCCAGCGCACGCTCGGTATTGCCATCGATCCGCGCCGCCTCCAGGCGAATGCCCGGGGCATGGTTGCGCAGATGGTTGAGGATGCTGGGCAGCAAGGTGATATGGCTGGCATCGCTGACACACAGGCGAAAACGCCGCTGCGCGGTGGCTGGCATGAACTGCGGTTCCCAGGCGGTCAGGCGGCGCAGCGATTCCAGCACTTCCCGGCACGGCCCGATCAGCTGGTCGGCCCGCGGGGTAGGGGCCATGCCACCCGGCGTGCGCACGAACAACGGGTCGTTCAACTGCTCGCGCAGGCGCCCCAGCCAGATGCTGATGGTCGGTTGGCTCTGGCCTAGCTGCTCGGCGACGCGGGTCACGCTGCGGCACTGGTAAAGCGCCTCGAACAATTGCAGAAGCTTAGGTTCCGGCAGGGACTCCAGCGTGGTCATTATTGTAAATCTCAATGGTCCTATTGAAGTCATTGTATAGCCCAATTAAACCCCGCTGCATAAGGTAGTCGCAAACCACAGGAGGTCTGCGACGTGAAAATCTGCATTCTGGGGGCCGGTGCCCTGGGTTGCGCCATTGGTGCGGCGTTGAGTGAGGCCGGGCATGAAACCTGGCTGTTGAATCGCGGCCGTGCACATGTCGAGGCGATGAAGCTGCACGGATTGCAGGTTCAGGATGAAAGGGGCGAGCGCCACGTGCGGGTCAATGCCGCGATCGAAGCCGAAGACGTCGGCGAGGCTGACCTGGTGGTGGTGCTGGTCAAATCGTTCCACACCGCCGAGGCCATCGCCGGCGCCAGCGCGCTGATCGGGCCGCAGACGCTGGTGTTGTCGCTGCAGAACGGCCTCGGCCACGAGGACATCCTGGCTGAGGCGGTGGGCCGCGAGCGGGTGCTGGCTGGCAAGACCTACGTCGGCGGCGTGCTGCTGGCGCCGGGCTCGATTCGCGTCGGTGTGGCGGGCAAGCAGACCATCATTGGCGAGCTCGATGGCCAGCTGACGCCGCGCCTGCAAGCCATTGCCGCAGCCTTCAACGGCGCCGGGCTGGCCACAACGGTCAGCGACAACATCCTTGGCACCATGTGGGACAAGCTGTTGGTCAACGTCGCCACCGGCGCGCTGAGCGGCATCACCATGCTCAGCTACGGCCAGCTGTACAGCGAGCCACTGCTGGAGCACACCGCCAAGGCCGCAGTCGCCGAGGCCATTGCCGTCGCCGAGCGCGCCGGCATCCGCCTGAGCCTGGCCAGCCCCGACGCCGCCTGGCAGCTGGCCGCCGAAGGCCTGCCGGCGAGTTTCCGCACGTCGATGCTGCAGAGCCTGGAAAAGGGCTCGATCACCGAAATCGACTTCATCAACGGCTCCGTCGTGCGCTGGGGCCAGCGCCATGGCGTGGCCACGCCGGTCAACGCGACCCTGGTGGCCTGCATCAAGGGCATCGAACGCGCCATGGCCGATCACCAGAAGAGGGAAAACCCATGAGCCAGCCAAAAGCCTACCTCGAACATGTCGCGTTCTGGGTGCAGGACATCCAGTGGCATATCCGCTTTTTCAGCGAGGTGTGCGGCATGACCATGCGCGAAGTGCAGGGTGACGTCGAGCAGCCTGCACAGTATTGGACCCTTGGCGGCTTGCAGTTCATCCATCAGCCGGACTTCGCCGGGCCTGAAGGGCGCATGGCCCACCTGGGCATCATGTGCGAGGACCTGGAAGCGGCACTGACCGCCGCCCAGCGCTTCGGTGTCAGCGAAATGCCTCAGGGCCGCAACTGGCTGCGTCTGCCCGACGGCCTGGCAGTGGAGTTTATCCAGGCGCTGCCGGCCAAATGCGTGGCCCAGGCACTGGCCATCGACCCACGGGCAGAGGTGCAGGCATGAGCGTGATTGAAAAGTACTGGGACGATGCGCGCGAAGGCGACGAATGCACCAGCCCGACCTACACCGTGACCCGCGAGCGCATCCTGGCCTACGCCGACCTCACCGGTGACCACACCCCGGTGCATGTCGACGAGGCCTACGCCAACGCCAGCCACTTTGGCTGCCTGGTCGCCCATGGCCTGTTCGGCCTGTCGATCGCCGATGGCCTGAAAACCCAGTGCGAGTATCGCTTTCTGCCGGGCATGTCGCTGGGTTGGACCTGGGACTTCGTGCTGCCGATCAAGGTCAACGACGTGCTCCATGTGCGCATGCGCGTCGGCGCGATGCGCCCGAGCAACAGCCGCCCGGGCTGGGGCATCGTGGTACTGCCATCGGAGCTGATCAACCAGCACGGCGAAGTCGTGCAACGTGGTGAGCACCGGCTGATGGTGCCGCGGAGGGTACAAGCATGAGCCAGGCATTGCCATTGGCGGGTATCCGGGTCATCGACTACAGCCACTTCCTCGCCGGCCCTTATGTGGGGCGCTGCCTGGCGGCGCTGGGCGCCGAGGTGATCAAGGTCGAACGGCCGGGCAGCGGTGACGCCGGCCGCCAGCACGCGTTCACCCTGGACGATCAGCAGAGCGGATACTTCCTGCAGCTGAACATGGGCAAGCAGGGCGTCAGCGTGAACATGAAGGACCCGCGCGGCAAAGCCTTCATGCAGCGCCTGACCGACTCGGCCGACGTGTTCATCGAAAACTACCGCCCCGGCGCCCTGGACAAGCTGGGCCTGGGCTATGCCGAGCTGGCGGCGCGCAATCCGCGCCTGGTGTACTGCTCGATTTCCGCCTACGGCCATACCGGGCCGGATGCCCACCGCGCAGGCTTCGGGCTGATCGCCGAGGCCAAGAGCGGGATCATGCAGATGGTCGGCGTGCCCGGCGAAGCACCGCCGCTGCTGCGCATTTCCCTGGGCGACATGTACACCGGCATTCACGCGGTGGCGGCAATCAACGCCGCGCTGCTCGGCCGGGTCAGCAGTGGCCGCGGCCAGCACATCGACATGGCCCTCTACGACACACTGGTGTCGATGCATGAGTATGCGGTGCAGTGCTACACGTTGTCCGATGGCACCGTGCTGCCGGAACAGACTGGCCACGACATGCCCACCTCGACCCTGTACGGCGTGTTCCGCGCCGCCGACGGCGACCTGGTGATCGCCGCCCAAGTCGACGATGCCTGGCAGCGCTTTGCCGTCATGCTCGAAGCCAATGGAGGCCCGCCAGGCTTTGGCAGCGACCGCCGCTATCACCACCTCAATGGCCGCAACGCCCATCGTGAGGCGATCCTGGCGGTTGTCCGTGACTGGGTTGGCGCGCGTCGGGTGGCCGAGATCCTAGCGCTGCTCGATGGCATCGACATCCCCAGCGCCAAGGTCCAGCGCATTGACGAGGTATTGGCCGATCCGCAGATCCAGGCGCGCAACATGGTCATCGAACAGCAGCACCCGCGCTATGGCACCTTGCGGCTGCCCAATCTGCCGTTCCGCTTTTCCGACTGCGACACCACCCTTTACAAGGTGGCCCCGGACCTCGGCCAGCACAATGTCGAAGTGGCCGCCGGGCTTGGCTTCAGCCCTGAAGAAATCAACGCGATGCAGGCAGACGGTGTGCTGTTCACCCAAGGAAATGCACGATGAGCGACAGTTACGCAGTGATCGGCCGACCGATCAGCCATACCAAGTCCCCCATGATCCATGGCCTGTTCGCCCAGGCCAGTGGCCAGGCGCTGGAGTATGGCGCCATCGAGGGCGTGCTCGACGACTTCGAAAACCAGGTGCTGCGCTTCCGCCGTGACGGCGGGCTGGGCATGAACATCACTGCACCCTTCAAAGTTCGTGCCTTCGAGCTGGCCGACCGGCGCAGCGAACGCGCGCAGCTGGCACGGGCGGCCAACGCGCTGAAATTCGAGGAGGGTCGCATCTTCGCCGAGAATTTCGACGGCATCGGGCTGCTACGGGATATCGAAGACAACCTCGCTGAGCCGTTGCGCAATCGCCGGGTGCTGTTGCTCGGTGCCGGTGGCGCCGTGCGTGGCGCCTTGTTGCCGTTCCTGCAGGCGGGGCCGCGCGAAGTGGTGATCGCCAACCGCGACATGGCCAAGGCGCTGACCTTGCGCAACGAACTGGATCACCCGCGGCTGCGCATCAGCCGTTATGAGGAATTGGAGGGGCAAGCCTTCGACATCGTGGTCAACGCCACCTCCGCGAGCCTGACTGGTGAGTTGCCGCCGCTGCCTGCGGGTGTGCTGGGTGAGGCCAGCCTTGCGTATGAGCTGGCGTATGGCAAAGGCCTCACACCCTTCCTGCGCATGGCGCGCGAACAGGGTGTGGCGCGCCTGGCCGATGGCGTCGGCATGCTGGTCGAGCAGGCTGCCGAGGCATTCGCCTGGTGGCGCGGGGTGCGTCCTGAAACCCGTGCGGTGATCGACCGCCTGAGCATACCCCTGGAGTGAGCGATGGCCGCCAATGTCCTGATGCTGCACGGCATCAACCACAACATGTTCGGCAAACGCGACCCGCGCCAGTACGGCACGGCCACCCTGGCCGATATCGACCAGGCCCTGCAGGCGCTGGGCGAACAACTCGGCGCGCGGATCGAGAGCTTCCAGACCAACTACGAGGGCGCAATGTGCGAGCGCATCCATCGGGCCTACGAGGAGCGGGTGGATGCAGTGCTGATCAATGCCGGGGCCTGGACCCATTACAGCTACGGCATCCGTGACGCACTGGCCATTGTCGAGGTGCCGGTGGTTGAAGTGCACATGTCGAACATCCATGCTAGAGAGCCGTTCCGCCATCACTCGGTATTTGCCGAAGTGGTGCGCGGGCAGATCTGTGGGTTTGGTGTCGAGACCTACCTGCTGGCATTGCGTGCGGCCGTGAACATGATCTGATGGCCTGCACAAAGGGCGCAGGTCTGTACCCATCAATCACCGGAGGGACTTGTGAACGCGTCTCGGCAAACCACCTTCATCGCCTTGCTGGTGGCCATAACTTTCTTCATGGAAAACCTCGACGCCACCGTCATCGCCACGGCGCTGCCGCAGATGGCCAGCGACTTCGCCGAGAGCCCGGTCAGCCTGAACATCGGCATCAGCGCCTACCTGCTGGCGGTGGCGGTGTTCATCCCGCTCAGTGGCTGGGTGGCCGACCGTTTTGGTGCCCGCCAGGTGTTCGCTGGTGCCATCGGCCTGTTCACCCTGGCGTCGTGGCTCTGCGGCCTGGCTCCAAACCTGGAGACCTTTGTCGCCGCGCGGGTGCTGCAGGGCATCGGCGGCGCGCTGATGGTGCCAGTCGGGCGGCTGGTGGTGCTGCGTACCACCGAGAAGCACGACCTGGTGAAGATGCTCGCGGTGATCACCTGGCCCGGGCTGGTGGCGCCGGTACTGGGGCCTCCCATCGGCGGGCTGATTGTCACCCACCTGTCGTGGCCATGGATCTTCTACCTGAACATCCCGCTCGGCGTGCTGGCCATCGTGGCAGCCTGGTGGCTGATTCCCGCTGGCCGCCCCAGCGAGGCACGCCGCTTCGACCTGCTCGGCTTCGTGCTCCTCGCATCGGCCTGCGCCGCGTGGCTGATCGGCCTGGAAATGCTCGGTTCGCTGGTCGCTGGCAGCCTGCTTAGCGGGGCGGCACTGGTGGCCTTGGGCGGCCTGCTGACCTGGCTTGCAATCCGCCATTGCCAGCGCCACCCGGCTCCGCTGTTGCCGTTATCGCCCCTGGGCATTGCCACGTTCAGGGCCAGCATCGTCGGTGGCACGCTGTTCCGCCTGTCGATCAGTGCCTTGCCGTTCCTGATTCCGCTGTTGCTGCAGGTCGGCTTTGGGCGGTAACCGGTGGATGCCGGCTTGCTGGTGCTGGCGATCTTCGCCGGCAACCTGGCAATGAAGCCGTTCACCACCGGCTTGCTGCGCCGCTATGGGTTCCGTCGCGTACTGTTGGTCAATGGCGTGATCGGTGTCGGCTGTATCCTCGCCTGCCTGGGCTTGCAGCAGGGCATGCCGTGGTACTGGATGGCGCTGGTGCTGTTCATTGGCGGGCTGTCGCGTTCGATGCAGTTCACCACCTACAACGCCGTCGGTTTCGCCGAGGTGCCCAAACCGCAGATGGGCGAGGCGTCGACCTTGTTCAGCATGTTCTTCCAGCTGGCGATGGCGCTGGGTGTTGCCGTGGTGGCGCTGTTGTTGCGGATGGCGATGATGGTGCGCGGCGGGGAGGGCGGGATGACGGTCAGCGACTTCCACTGGGCGCTGCTCGGTGTGGCGCTGATTGCCTGCGTGGCACTGGCTGATGCCGTGCGCCTGCCGGTCAATGCCGGCGAGCAAGTCTTGCGCACGTGACGGGCATTGCGGCCACCGAGGTGGCCGCAATCACCTCAACGCCTCAGGCATGCTTGCGCGATACCATCGCGGTCAGGGCCGCCTGGGCCTCATCACTGTTGAGCCGCTCGATGAACAGCAGGCCTTCCTTGGCCACCGTGGCGGCCAATGCTTCGCGTTGCCCATCCTTGAGCAGACGCTTGCTGATGCGCAGCGCTTCGGCAGGCAGCTGCTGCAGGCGTCGTGCCAGCTTGATGGCGGCGGCCAGGCATTGCGTGCCATCGTCGAACAGCTCGGTCGCCAGCCCCCACTGCACCGCCTGTTCACCATCGAGCGCCTGGTTGCACAACAACAGCTGCGCAGCCCGCGCATGCCCCAGCAACTGTGGCAGCAGCAGGCTTGCGCCAAACTCCGGGCACACGCCCAGGGCCACGAACGGTGTGCGCAGTTTGGCTTCACGGCTGATCAGCACCTGGTCGCAGTGCAGCAACAGGGTAGTGCCGATGCCGATCGCAGGGCCGGCGACCGCAGCAATCAGCGGTTTGTCCAGCGCCAGCACTGCCCACATCATGCGGAACACCGGGCTTTGCAGGTCGGTCGGGGGCTGCTCGAGAAAGTCCGGCAAGTCGTTGCCGGCGGTGAAGCACTCGGTGCTGCCGGTGATCAGGATCACTTCGACCTGCGGGTCGCTGTTGGCGGCCTCGAACAGCTCCGCCAGCCGGGTGTACATGGCGTTGGTCAGGGCGTTGAGTTTGTCTGCGCGGTTCAGGCGCAGGGTCAGCAGGCCTTCGTCGAGGTGCGAGTGGATCAGGTCGGTCATGGGCGGTGCCTCTGTTGTTGTTATCGTGGCCGAGTATAAACAGGGTATCGCGACCGAGGCGAGTTGCTATACAGTCGTTCAACTGTGCGATCCACGAGAGCCAACGATGACCCAGGAAGCCCGCTTCAGCCGCATGCTGCCCGAACTGCGCAAGGCCAATCTGGTCGAGGCCACGCTGGCCTGCCTGAAGCGCCATGGTTTCCAGGGCGCCTCGATCCGCAAGATATCTGCCGAAGCCGGCGTCTCGGTAGGCCTGATCAGCCACCACTATTCGGGCAAGGACGAGCTGGTCGCCGAAGCCTACATGGCCGTCACCGGCCGGGTCATGCAACTGCTGCGCGAGGCCATGGCCCAGGTCGCGCCCAATGCCCGCGAACGGCTGTCGGCGTTCTTCCGTGGCTCGTTCAGCGCCGAGCTGCTCGATCCACAGCTGCTCGATGCCTGGCTGGCGTTCTGGGGCGCGGTGAAGACCGCCGAGGCGATCAATCAGGTGCATGACCACTCCTACGGCGAGTACCGCCGCGAACTGCGCTCGCTGCTGGCCGACCTGGCGCAGGAGGAGGGCTGGGAACACTTCGATGCCGACCTTGCCGCCATCAGCCTCAGCGCCTTGCTCGATGGCCTGTGGCTGGAGTCGGGGCTGAACCCGGGCACCTTCACCCCGGCCCAGGGCGTGCAGATCTGCGAGGCCTGGGTCGATGGCCTGCAAGCCGGCGGTCGGCAACGTTTCAGTACAGCCCCCGAGGGCTGTTGATCGACTGTTCAACAATCGCTAGTCTTGGCCCACTCTAATAAGAAAATCGCCTTCGGGCGCTTCAGGACTACCCGCAATGACCTCTCAGGTACTGATCGTCGATGACGATCCGCTGATTCGTGACTTGCTCCAGGCCTACCTGTCCCAGGAAGGCTATACCGTCCACTGCGCCGCCACGGCGGAACAGGCCGAAACAGTGCTGGCCGAGCAGCCGGTGGAACTGGTGATGCTGGACATCCGCCTGCCCGGCAAGGACGGCCTGACCCTGACCCGCGAGCTGCGGGTACGCTCGGAAGTGGGGATCATCCTGATCACCGGGCGCAACGACGAGATCGACCGTATCGTCGGCCTGGAGTGTGGCGCTGACGATTATGTCAGCAAACCGCTCAACCCCCGCGAACTGGTGTCCCGCGCCAAGAACCTGATCCGCCGCGTGCGCCACGCCCAGGGTGCGCGGCCGGCCAGCGTGGCCAATGTCACCCTCAAGCAGTTCGGCGACTGGTCGCTGGACTGCGACCGCCGCCGTCTGGTCGATGCGCAGGGCGGCGAAACCTTGCTGACCCACGGTGAGTTCCAGTTGCTCAGCGTGTTCCTGCGCAACAGCGGCCATACCCTGAGCCGCGACCAGCTGATGGACCAGATCCGCAACCGTGAGTGGGTGCCCAACGACCGCTCCATCGACGTGTTGGTCGGCCGCCTGCGGCGCAAACTGCACGACGACCCGGCCGAGCCTGAACTGATCATCACCATCCACGGCGCCGGCTACCTGTTCACCGCCAGCGTGGCCGCGTGAGCCGTTACCTGCTCGGCCTGCTGGTGCTGTTGGCCAGCGGTACGCTGCAGGCCGCCGGCACCGTGCGTTACTGCGATTACCCCGTCTACCCACCGGTGTCCTGGAGCGATGGCAAGCAGCCGCGCGGGCTGGCGCCGACGGTGGTGCGCGAGCTGTTCGGGCGCCTTGGTTATCAGGTCGAGATGGTCGTGCTGGGCAACTGGCAACGCTGCCTGCTCGACGCTGCCGAAGGGCGGGTGGATGTGGTGCTGGCCTACACCTCGGAGCAGCGTGCCAAAACCATGCGCTTTTCCCAGGTGCCGGTGCTGCGCGAGGAGGTGGCGGTGTTCGCCAACCGCCAGCATCCGCTGCAGTTCAACCAGCTCGAAGACCTGGCCAAGTACCGTGGCGGGCTGTTGTTCGGCGAAAGCTACGGCCCGGCGTTCGACCGCTTCGTGGCGCAGCACCAAAACATCGAGTGGGTGTCGGACAGCGGGCAGAACTTCGGCAAGCTGATTCGCGGGCGTATCGACTTCGTGGTCCAGGAGCGGCGCACCGGGCAGCTGTACGTCGAGCATCTGCCCGGCGCCCAGGACATCGTCGCGCTGCCACCGGCACTGAGCGTCGACTACCTGCGCGTGGCGGTGTCGCGCCACTCGCCGTTAAGCGAGCGCATGGGCGACATCGACGCGCAGTTGCAGAAGATGGCCGACGCAGGCGAGCTTGAGCGTTGGCTGCATGAAAGCGAGGTCACCTACCGCGACATGGTCAGCCAGCCATGAACCGCCTGCAACCGGGTGGCCTGCTGCGGCGGCTGTTGCTGTTCATCCTGCTGTTCAGCCTGTGCTTCACGGTGCTGGCCAGCAGCGTGCAGCTGTATTTCGAATACCGCCGCGAAATGCGCGAGATCGATGCGCGCATGGCGCTGATCCGCGCCGGCTACCTGGCCAGCCTGGAGCGCAGCCTGTGGGACCTGAACCAGGACCAGCTGAACGTGCAACTGCGCGGGCTGGTGGATTTTTCCGATGTGGCGCGGGTGCGCCTGAACAGTACCGACTTCACCTTGCAGCAAGGTGAGCCGAACCCGCAGGGACCGCTGCGCATCGAGCGTTTCCCGCTGGACTACCAGCCACCTTCCGGGCCTGTGCGTCACCTGGGCGAGCTGGAAGTGAGCACTGACCTGGGTGCGGTGCATCGGCGGCTGTTCGCCACCGGCCTGACCAGCCTGTTGTGGATGAGCGTGTTCCTCTGCGGCCTGGCGCTGGCGTTGTCGGGGTTGTTCTATCGCCTGGTGACCCGTCACCTGCAGGTCATGGCCGACTTTGCCCGGCGCATCGGGGCCGGCCAGTGGCACGAGCCGCTGCGGTTGAACAAGCGCCGCTCGCCGCACCGCGACGAAATCGACAGCGTGGCGCTGGCACTGGAGGACATGCGCCGGGCCATCCTCAGTGACAGCGAACGCCGCGAAACCGATCGCCTGGCCTTGCAGGACAAGCGCGACGAACTGCAGAAGCAGGTCGAGCGGCGCACGGCCAGCCTGATGCGCGCCAAGGACGATGCCGAGGCGGCCAACCTGGCCAAGTCGCGCTTCCTCGCCACCATGAGCCATGAACTGCGCACGCCGCTCAACGGCATCCTCGGCATGGCCGAACTGCTGCGCGGCGCTGGGCTTGCGGCGCCCGACCGTGAGCGCCTGGAAGCCTTGTACAAGGCGGGCGACGGGCTGCTGAGCATCCTCAACGAGGTGCTGTATTTTGCCCGCCTGGAAGAGGGCGAAAGCCGCCCCGAGGCCGTGGACTTCTCCTTGCGCCAGTTGTGCGCCGAGGTCGTGACCCTGCTCGAACCCCGTGCGCTGGCCAACGACAGCCTGGTGCTGTGCCGCATCGACCCGCAGCTGGCCGCCTACCAGCGCGGCGCCGAGCAGTACCTGCGCCAGGTGCTGAGTAACCTGTTGGCCAACGCCATCAAATTCACCGAAGGCGGCGAGATCCTGGTCGAAGTGCAGGTGGTGCAAGGGCAACCCGGCCGGCAGCGCCTACGCCTGAGCGTCACCGACGACGGCATCGGCATCTGCGAGGCGATGCAGCCGAAGATTTTCGAACGTTTCGTCCAGGCCAGCGAGGCGGTCGCACGGCGCTATGGCGGCACTGGCCTGGGGCTGGCGATCAGCAAGCACCTGGTCGAGCAGATGGGCGGGCAGATCGGCGTGCGCAGCCGCGAGGGCGAGGGCAGCTGTTTCTGGCTGGAGCTGGAACTGGAAACGGCGCAGGCGCCGCAGGCCATGGCGCAGGCTGACCACGCTGCTCCGCCGCTGCACATCCTGGTGGTGGAAGACGTGGCGCTGAACCGTGAAGTGGTGCGCGGGCTGCTGGAGCGCGACGGCCACCAGGTGTGGCTGGCCGAGGATGCCGAACAGGGCTTGCAGCTGTGTGCACAGCAGCGCTTCGACCTGCTCTTGCTGGATGTCCATTTGCCCGGCATCAGTGGTGTGGAGCTGTGCCGACAGCTGCGTGCCGGCGTCACCCCAAACCGCGACACGCGCATCCTGGCGCTGACCGCCAGCGTTCAGCCGGGGCTGGTGCGTGCCTACCTGGATGCCGGCATGCAAGGGGTGCTGGGCAAGCCGTTGAAGCTTGCCAACCTGCGTCAGGCGCTGGCGGGGCAAATCCAACAGCAGCAAACGCAAGCGCCTGCCTGGGTCGACCATGAGTTGCTGGGCACGCACCGCATGCTGCTTGGCGAGCAAAAGCTGCAAGGCCTGTTGGCTGGCTTGCGAGACGCCTTGGCGCAGCAACGTCAGCCCTTGCTCGAGGCGGTCGAAGCGGGCGACTGCACCGAGGTGACCCACCTGGCCCATCAGCTGGCCGGCGGCAGTGATTCCATGGGGTTGTGCGGCCTGGCGTCGACCTTGCGCCAGCTCGAGGAGCATGCCCTGGCCCGCGACAAGACGGGCGTGCGGGCCATGGCGCCGACGCTGGGCGAGCAGTTGCAGCGTGCCGAAAATACCCTGACCGAACTGCTGGTCGCCTGAGCGACAAAATCCTTACGACTTTTTACATCTTTGATCTTTACGATCAACCGGGCCTTACATCGCTTTCCAATAATCGGACCCAACCGCTGCACACGCGGTCTTCGACGCTTATTGGAGATAATAATAATGAAAGGCCGTAAAGCTGAAGGTATCCACCTTACACGGGCATTGAAAAGCCGGCACATCTTCATGCTCTCGCTCGGTGGCGTGATCGGCACCGGGCTGTTCATGGGCTCGGGCGTGACCATCAACCAGGGCGGGCCGGTGGGCGCGATCCTGGCCTACCTAGTTGCCGGTTTCCTGATGTACCTGGTGATGGTCTGCCTGGGTGAACTGTCGGTGCAGATGCCGGTGTCCGGTTCGTTCCAGGCCCATGCGACGAAATTCATCGGCCCGGCCACCGGCTTCATGATCGGCTGGGTGTACTGGATGAGCTGGGCCACCACCGTGGGCCTGGAATTCACCGCCGCCGGCATGCTGATGACGCGCTGGTTCCCGGAGGTGCCGATCTGGTACTGGTCGGCGCTGTTCGTGGCGGTGCTGTTCGGCATCAACGCCTTGGCCACCCGCGCCTTCGGTGAGGCGGAATACTGGTTCTCCGGGATCAAGGTGGCGGCGATCCTCGGCTTCATCATCGTCGGTGTGCTGGTGATCTTCGGTGGCATTTCGCTGAACAGCGGGGCGCCGGCGCCGATGATGAGCAACCTGATCGGCGATTCGCTGTTCCCCAATGGCCTGTCGGCGGTGTTCGCCGTGATGATGACCGTGGTCTACGCGTTCCAGGGCTGCGAGATCATGGGCGTGGCCGCGGGCGAAACCGACCAGCCGGAAAAGAGCATCCCGCGGGCCGTGCGCAACGTGGTGTTCCGCGTGCTGATCTTCTATGTGCTGGCGATCGTGGTGCTGTCGGCGATCGTGCCGTGGCAGCAGGCCGGGCTGATGGAAAGCCCGTTCGTGCAGGTGTTCGACATGGTCGGCATTCCTTACGCCGCAGACCTGATGAACTTCGTGATCCTTACCGCGATTCTGTCGGTGGGCAACTCTGGCCTGTATGCCTCTACCCGCATCCTCTGGGCGATGTCCAAGACCGGCATGGCACCGCGCAGCCTGTCGCCGCTGAGCAGCCGTGGCGTGCCATTGCGTGCCCTGTTCATCACCCTGTGCTTTGCCTTGGTGTCGCTGATGACCAGCTTCGTTGCCGCCGACACCCTGTTCATGGTGCTGATGGCGGTGAGCGGCATGTCTGGCACGGTGACCTGGATTGTCATCGCCTTGGCGCAGTATCGCTTTCGCAAGCAGTTCCTGCGTGAGGGTGGCCAGCTGAGCGATCTCAAGTACCGCGCGCCGCTGTACCCGCTGGTGCCGTTGCTGTGCATCACGCTGTGCAGTTCGCTGTTTGTGTTCCTGGCCATGGATGAGACGCAGCGGCCTTCGCTGTACTGGGGGTTTGGCTTCATTGCGCTGTGTTATGCGGCGTACTTCCTGGTGCAGCGCAAGCGCCAGGGGGTGGGGCTGGAAGTGCCGGTGGCTTGAGAAGGGTTTGGTAGGTGCAGGGTGGGTATCGGGTGAGGGCTGCCAGGTGTTCGCCGATGTTTTTGCAGGGTGAGTGAGATCGAG
>NZ_BCBA01000046.1 GCF_001320245.1 Pseudomonas sp. NBRC 111124 | reverse complement strand
CGCCGCGCGGGCGGCGCTCGATCTCATCGGCGCCAAAAACTTTTCGTCGTACACCTGTTGGCCCAAACGCAACCCCGCTCCATCCCCTGATTCCCCCCACTTGTTCGAAGTTGTAACACCGCGATAACCCCAATTGCCTCCTTGTTGAACACTCGTTTAGCATGAGCCTCACCTCCCACAGCAATCACAATAATCCGAGGCCCGTCATGACCGCTCCGTCGTCCCTAATCACCCAGGTTGAAGCCGGCGTTGCCTGGATCACCCTGAACCGCCCCGAACAGCGCAACGCGCTGGACATCCCCACCCTGAAGCAGCTGCACGCCACCCTCGAAGCCTTCAACACCGACCCCGCCGTGCGCGTGGTCGTGCTGACCGGCACCGGCCGCAGCTTCTGCGCCGGCGCCGACCTTGCCGAATGGGCCGAAGCCGAAGCCCGTGGCGCACTGGAAACCTACGGCTGGACCGAAACCGCCCACGCGCTGATGCACTGCCTGCACAACCTGGACAAACCCACCCTCGCCGCCATCAACGGCACCGCCGTCGGCGCCGGCATGGACCTGTCGCTGTGCTGCGACCTGCGCCTGGCTGCCCAGTCGGCCCGCTTCAAGGCCGGCTACACCAGCATGGCCTACTCGCCGGACGCCGGCGCCAGCTGGCACTTGCCACGGCTGATCGGCAGCGAGCAGGCCAAGCGCCTGCTGTTCCTCGATGAACTGTGGGGCGCCGAACGCGCCCTGGCGGCCGGCCTGGTCGGTGAAGTGGTCGCCGACGACCAACTGCTCGCCGCTACTGCCGAACTGGCCGCGCGCCTGGCCCAAGGCCCGACTTTTGCCTACGCCCAGACCAAGCGCCTGATGCGCGAAGGCGCCTCGCGCAGCCTCGCCGAGCAGCTCACGGCCGAACTGGCCGCCGGCCTGCTCTGCGGGCGCAGCGAGGACGGCGCCGAGGCCTTGCGCGCCGCCACGGAAAAACGCGCGCCACGCTTCAGCGGCCAATAAGCACTCACTCTTCCCCCGGTTACCCAGGAACAGGCCATGAATTTCCAACTCACCCAAGAACAAGAAATGTTGGTGGATGCCGTACGCAGCTTCGTCGCCAAGGAGCTGTTGCCCCATGAAGAAGCCGTGGACCGTGCCGACGAAGTGTCCCCGGAGCTCGCCGCGCAGATTCGCGGCAAGGCTATCGCCGCCGGCTTCTACGCCTTCAACATGCCCGAGGAAGTCGGTGGCGGCGGCCTCGACTACCTGTCCCAGGCCCTGATCGAGCGCGAGCTGTCCAAGGTCTCGTGGGCGCTGCATGTGTTCGTCGCCCGGCCTTCGAAGATCCTCATGGCCTGTACCGGCCAGCAGGTCGAGGACTACCTGCTGCCATGCATCCGTGGCGAGAAGACCGACTGCTTCGCCCTGACCGAACCGGGCGCCGGCTCCGACGCCAATTCGATCAAGACCCGCGCCGTGCGCGAGGGCGATGACTTCGTGATCAATGGCAGCAAGCACTTCATCAGCCATGCCGGGCACGCAGACTTCGCCATCGTCTTTGCCGTCACCGACACCTACGAGCACAACGGCCGCAAGCGCAATGCCGTCACCGCGTTCCTGGTCGATCGCGGCACACCGGGCATGACCATCCGCCGTGGCCCGAAATGCGTGAGCAACCGCGGCTACCACACCTACGAACTGTTCTTCGATGACTGCAAGGTGCCGGCTGCCAAGGTGCTCGGCGAAGTCGGCAAGGGCTGGGAAGTGGCCAACGCCTGGCTGACCGCAGGCCGGGTCATGGTTGCCGCCAACTGCGTCGGCCAGGCTCAGCGCGCGCTGGACGTGTCGCTGCAGTGGGCGGCCGACCGCAAGCAGTTCGGCCAGCCGATCGGCACCTACCAGGGCGTGTCGTTCAAGCTCGCCGACATGGCCACGCAGATCCGCGCCGCCGAGCTGCTGACGTTGCACACCGCCTGGAAGATGGACCAGGGCAGCATGACCGACGGCGAGGCCGGCATGGCCAAGCTGTTCGCCAGCGAAGTGCTCGGCAAGGTCGCCGACGAAGCGGTGCAGATCTACGGCGGCATGGGCCTGATGGACGAAGGGCCGGTCGAGCGGATCTGGCGCAACGCGCGCATCGAGCGGATCTGGGAAGGCACTTCGGAAATCCAGCGGCACATCATTTCGCGCGAACTGCTGCGCCCACTGCTGCGCTGACCGGAGCCTCACCATGTCGCAAGCCATTCGTGACAACCTCAAACGCCTGCTGGCGCCGCAGCACCTGGCCTTCGTCGGTGGCCGCAGCATGGCCCGGGCGCTCAAGCGCTGCGCTGACGGCGGCTACCCGGGCCAGATGTGGCTGGTCAACCCGCAACACGACAGCATCGACGGCGTGCCTTGTGTGCGCAGCGTGGCCGAGCTGCCCTGCGCGCCTGACGCGGTGTTCATCGCCACTAACCGCGAACTGACCCTCGCCTGCGTCGCCGAACTTGCCAAAAAAGGGGCGGGCGGGGCGATCTGCTATGCCTCGGGCTTTGCCGAAAGCGGCGCTGAAGGCCAGGCACTGCAACAGCAGCTGCTCGACGCCGCCGGTGACATGGCGCTGCTCGGGCCCAACTGCTACGGCCTGCTCGACTACCTGCACAGCGCCGCGCTGTGGCCGGTGGCTCACGGTGGCAAGGCGGTGGAGAAGGGCGTGGCGGTGCTCACCCAGAGCGGCAACTTCGCCTACAACCTGTCGATGAGCGACCGCTCGCTGCCGGTGGCCTACATGGCGTCGGTCGGCAACCAGGCGCAACTGGGCATCGCCGAACTGATGGACGTGCTGCTTGACGAACCCCGGGTCACCGCCATTGGCCTGCACCTCGAAGGTTTGAAGAACGTGCCGGGCTTTGCCCGCGCCGCGCACAAGGCACTGGAAAAGGGCATCCCCATCGTCGCGCTGAAGACTGGCGTGTCGCAGATCGGCGCCGAGCTGGCGCTGAGCCACACCAGTTCGCTGTCCGGCTCCGATGCCCTCTACGACAGCCTGTTCGAGCGCCTGGGGGTGATCCGGGTCAGCGGCCCGGTGAGCTTCGTCGAAACCCTCAAGGCCGCTGCCTGCGGCAACCTGCCCAAAGGCGCCAGCCTGATCGCGTTGGCCTGCTCGGGCGGCGATGCCGGGCTGATCGCCGACTACAGCGAAAGCAACCAGTTGAGCCTGCCGGCGCTGGACGCCCGCCAGGTCGAGGAGCTGGCCCAGGTACTGCCGGCCTACGCCAACCTGGTCAACCCGCTGGACTTCACCACGGCGATCTGGGGCGACGGCCCGGCCAAGGCGCGCATGCTCGACAGCGCCCTGCGCAGCGACGCCGACGCGGCGATGCTGGTGCTCGATTACCCCGCCGAGTTCACCGGCGAGCGCAAGGAATGCGACCTGCTGCTGGAACTGTACTGTGCGGCGCTCAAGCGCCATGGCAAGACCGGTTTCGTCACCTCGGCCTTCCCGGAACTGCTGCCAGCCAGCGCCCGTGAACGCTTGCACGCGGCCGGCGTGCCAGCGCTGCAAGGGGTAGAGGATGGCCTCGCCGCCTGGGGCCGGGTTGCCCGTTACGCACAGCAGCGCCCGGCCTTGCTGGCGCTGGGCGAATCGGCGCGGGTGCCGCTGTGCCCGCAGCCGCTGTCCGGTGACAGCCGCCTGCTCAACGAGTGGGAATCCAAGCAGGCCCTGCGCGGCTTCGGCCTGCCCATCCCGAGTGGCGTGCTGAGCAGCCCGCAGAGCGCACTGGCCGATGCCGGCAAAGTGGGCTATCCGCTGGTGCTCAAGGCCGTCAGCGCGCAGTTGCCGCACAAGACCGAGGCCGGCGCGGTGGCGCTGAACCTGGCCGATGAGGCCGCCCTCGGCCGGGCGCTTGAGCAGATGCGCACACGCATTGCCGCTTACGCGCCAGGCGTCGGCTTCGACCAGGTGCTGCTCGAACCCATGGCCAGCGCGCCACTGGCCGAGCTGATCGTCGGCATCAAGCGCGAGGCGGATTTCGGCCTGGCGCTGGTGATCGGTGCCGGCGGCATCCTCGTCGAGCTGCTCAAGGACAGCACCAGCCTGCTGCTGCCGACCACCGACGGCGCCATCCGCAAGGCCGTGCTCAGCCTGCGCAGCGCAGCCTTGCTGCAGGGCTTCCGTGGCAAGCCGGCGGCCGACCTGGACGCGCTGGTCGCTGCCATCCGCGCAGTGGCCGACTACGCCTGCGAAAACGCCAGCCAGCTGCTGGAGCTGGATGTGAACCCATTGATGGTCGGTGCCAATGGCACCACTGCGGTCGATGCCTTGATCCGCCTCGGCCAGGTGTAAGGACATGAACATGACGAACCCCACACTCACAGGCGGCCAGGCGCTGGTGCGCCTGCTGGCCAACTACGGCGTCGATACCGTCTTCGGTATCCCCGGCGTGCATACCCTTGAGCTGTACCGCGGCCTGCCCGGCAGTGGCATTCGCCACGTGCTCACCCGGCACGAACAGGGCGCCGGCTTCATGGCCGACGGCTATGCCCGGGTCAGCGGCAAGCCCGGCGTCTGCTTTGTCATCACCGGCCCCGGCGTGACGAATGCGGCCACCGCCATCGGTCAGGCTTACGCCGACTCGATTCCGCTGCTGGTGATTTCCAGCGTCAATCATACCGCCAGCCTGGGCAAAGGCTGGGGCTGCCTGCATGAAACCCAGGACCAACGCGCGATGACCGCGCCGATCACGGCCTTCTCGGCCGTGGCGCTGAAGGCCGAAGACCTGCCGGAGCTGATCGCCCGCGCCTATGCCGTGTTCGACAGCGAACGCCCGCGGCCGGTGCATATTTCGGTGCCGCTGGACGTGCTGGCGGCGCCGGTGGCGCGGGACTGGAGCCATGAAGTGGTGCGCCGCCCTGGTCGCGGCCCGGCCAGCCTCGACAGCCTGCAACAGGCAGCTGCCAGGCTGGCCGCGGCCAAGCGCCCGATGATCATCGCCGGCGGCGGCGCCCTGCAGGCAGGCGCCGAGCTGCAGCAGTTGAGCACACGCCTGGCGGCGCCGCTGTTCACCAGCGTCGCCGGCAAGGGCCTGGCACCGCTGGGCTCGCCGCTCAACGCCGGTTCCACCCTGTGCGTGGAACCAGGCTGGGCACTGATCGCCGAGGCCGACGTGGTGCTGGCGGTCGGCACCGAGATGGCCGACACCGACTTCTGGCGCGAGCGCCTGCCACTGACCGGCGACCTGCTGCGGGTGGATATCGACCCGCGCAAGTTCAACGACTTCTACCCGTGCGCGGTGCCGTTGCTCGGCGATGCCCGGCAGACCCTGGCGGGGCTGCTCAAACAGTTGCCGGATGGCGTGCGCGATGCCTCCCAGGCAAGCGCCGCAGTGGCCCGGCTGCGTGCTGCCGTGCAGGCCGGCCACGGTCCCTTGCAGGCGCTTCACCAAGCGATCCTGCAGCGGGTCGCGGCCGAGCTGCCGGACAACGCCTTCGTCAGCACCGACATGACCCAGCTGGCCTACACCGGCAACTACGTCTTCAACAGCCGGGCGCCGCGCAGCTGGCTGCACCCCACCGGCTACGGCACCCTCGGCTACGGCCTGCCGGCCGGTATCGGCGCGATGTTCGCCACGGCCGACCGCCCGGGCCTGGTGCTGGTGGGTGACGGTGGCTTCCTCTACACCGCGCAGGAGCTGGCGACTGCGGTCGAGGAGCTGGACCGCCCGCTGGTGGTGCTGCTGTGGAACAACGATGCGCTGGGGCAGATCCGCGACGACATGCTCGACCTCGATATCGAGCCCATCGGCGTACTGCCGCGCAACCCGGACTTCACCGGCCTGGCCCGTGCCTTCGGTTGCACGGTCGCGCAGCCGCAGAGCCTGGACGAACTGCAACGCGACCTGCGCGGCGGCTTTGCCCGCAACGGCGTGACCCTGATCGAGCTCAAGCACGCCTGCGCGCGCTGAGCCCACCCCGCACAACAGGACAACCAGCCATGCGATTTTCCTCACTGACCCAACGGATCGCCGGCGACGGCGCCGCCGCCTGGGAGATCCACTACCGCGCCCTGGCCATGCTCGAAGAGGGCCGCGACGTGCTGCTGCTGTCGGTCGGCGACCCGGACTTCGACACCCCGGCGCCGATCGTCCAGGCCGCGGTGGCCAGCCTCGAAGCCGGCAATACCCATTACGCCGACGTGCGCGGCAAGCGCAGCCTGCGCGAGGCCATCGCCCGTCGCCACCAGCAGCGCAGCGGTCAGGCGGTCACGGCCGACCAGGTCACGGTGCTGGCGGGGGCGCAGTGCGCGCTGTTCTGCGTCGCGCAATGCGTGCTGGAGCCGGGCGATGAAGTGATCGTCGCCGAGCCGATGTATGTCACCTACGAGGCGGTGTTCGGTGCCTGCGGCGCCAACGTGGTGCCGGTGCCGGTGCGCCCTGAGCATGGCTTTCGCGTGCAGCCCGAAGACGTTGCCGCCCGGATCACCCCGCGCACCCGTGCCCTGGCACTGAACAGCCCGCACAACCCCTCCGGCGCCAGCCTGCCGCGCAGTACCTGGGAGGCCCTGGCCGAACTGTGCATCGCCCATGACCTGTGGCTGATCAGCGACGAGGTGTACAGCGAGCTGCTGTTCGAAGGCGAACACATCAGCCCGGCCAGCCTGCCGGGCATGGCCGAGCGCACGGCGACGCTGAACAGCCTGTCCAAGTCCCATGCCATGACCGGCTGGCGGGTCGGCTGGGTGGTTGGATCCGCGGCGCTTTCCGGGCACCTGGAAAACCTGGCGCTGTGCATGCTGTATGGCTCGCCCGATTTCATCCAGGATGCGGCAGTGGCCGCGCTGGTACAGCCATTGCCGGAACTCGAACACATGCGCGAGGCCTATCGCCAGCGCCGCGACCTGGTGTGTGCACGCCTGGCCGACTGCCCCGGCATACGGGCACTGAAACCCGATGGCGGGATGTTCGTGATGGTCGATATTCGCGAGACCGGGCTCAGCGCACAGGCATTCGCCGACCGCCTGCTCGACCAGCATGGGGTGTCGGTGTTGGCCGGTGAAGCGTTCGGCCCGAGTGCGGCCGGGCATATCCGCCTGGGCCTGGTGCTCGGCGCCGAGCCGCTGGCTGAAGCCTGCCGCCGCATAGCCCGGTGCGCGAGCGAACTGATGGAGGCGCAACGCAATGGGTGAATACAGCCGCTTGTTCATCGATGGCCGCTGGCAGCAGCCGCTGGGGCAGGGCATGGCCGAGGTGATCGACCCGGCCAGCGAGGCGGTGGCCGGTAAGGTGCCGCTGGGTAACGAAGAGGATGTGGAACGCGCCGTCAACGCGGCGCGAAAGGCGTTCGCTGACTGGTCGCGCACGCCGTCCAGCGTGCGCGCCGGGTACATTCGCGCCCTGGCCGAACAGCTCAAGGCCCGGGCCGACGAGATGGCCGCGGTGATCACCACCGAGCTGGGCATGCCGGTGCAGTGGTGCCGGTCGGTACAGGTCGACGGGCCCATCGTCGGGCTTGAGCAGTACATCGAACTGGCCGGCCTGATGGAGGAGGTGCGCGAAGTCGGCAACTCGTTGGTGTACCGCGAGGCGGTGGGCGTGTGCGCGTTCATCAACCCTTGGAACTACCCGCTGCACCAGCTGATCGGCAAGCTCGCGCCAGCCTTGGCCGCAGGCTGCACGGTGGTGGTCAAGCCGAGCCAGGAAACCCCGCTGCATGCCTTTTTGCTGGCCGAGATGATCGAGGCCATCGGGCTCCCGGCCGGGGTGTTCAACCTGGTCAGCGGGCCGGGGGCGAAGGTCGGCGAGGCGCTGGCACGGCACCCGCAGGTGGACATGGTTTCGTTTACCGGGTCCACCGGCGCGGGCGTGCGGGTCTCCCAGGCGGCGGCACCGTCGGTTAAACGCGTGTGCCTGGAGCTGGGTGGCAAGTCGCCGTTCCTGATCACCGCCGACGCCCCGCTGGAAGCGGCGGTGCGCCATGGCGTACAGGACGTGATGATCAACTCGGGGCAGACCTGTACCGCACTGACCCGCATGCTGTTGCCGGCCTCGCGCTATGCCGAAGCCCTGGACATCGCCGTGGACGAGGCCCGCAGCCTGGTGATGGGTGACCCGCAGGACCCGCGTAGCTTTCTCGGGCCGATGTGTTCGGCCGGGCAGCGGCGCACGGTGCAGGACTACATCCGGGTCGGCCAGGAAGAGGGCGCACGATTGCTGTGTGGCGGGGAGACAGCACCAGGCTTCGAACGTGGGTTCTATGTACCGCCGACGCTGTTCGCCGCCGTCGACAACCGCATGCGCATTGCCCAGGAAGAAATCTTCGGGCCGGTGCTGTGCCTGATTCCTTATGCCGATGAGGCCGAGGGTATTGCCCTGGCCAACGACTCGCCATTCGGGCTGTCCAGCGCGGTGTGGGCGGGCAGCCGCGACAAGGCGCTGCAACTGGGGCGCCAGCTGCGTGCGGGGCAGTGCTTCGTCAATGGTGGGGCGTTCAACTACCAGGCGCCGTTCGGCGGCTACAAGCAGTCGGGCAATGGCCGCGAATGGGGGGAGGAGGGCCTGAACGAGTTTGTCGAGGTGAAGGCCATTCAGCTCTGAATGGCGGAGCAACCGTCATGCGCGATCCACCCTGTGGGAGCCGCGCTTGCCGGCGATGGGCCGCAAAGCGGCCCCGGCAATTTATGCAACAACCTTGAAATCGTGGGGCCGCTTCGCGGCCCATCGCCGGCAAGCGCGGCTCCCACAGGGTGGAACGCGACAGTTTTCAGAAACGTCGTTCAGGCCGTGTGCTCCTTTGGCGTATCGAACGCCACGAACAGCTGATCCGCCGTGATCGCCCCCAGGTCCAGGCGCATGTTCTGTTCCAGCATCGCAAACAACTGGGTGAACACTTCATACACCTTGCAGTGATCTTCGAGCCCGGCAAACGGGTTGTCGATCTTCTCGGCGATCAGCGAGCTTTCCTGCACCGCGTCATACACCTCGCGCAAGGTGATCTCCTGCGGCGCGCGGGCCAACGTCACACCACCCTGTGCGCCGCGGAACGAGGTCAGAATGTTGGCCTTGACCATCTGCGACACCATCGAGCGCACGCGGGTCGGGTGCACCTTGACCCACTTGGCGATGGTTTCGGTGCGCAACTTCTGCGGGGCATTGGCCGCCACGAACGAAAGGATGTACGAAGCGGTGATGAGTCGGGTCGACTGGCTCATGGGGCAAAGGCTCCCTGCGAAAACGTCAATGGTACACCAGTGAAAAAGCCCGGTATCGGGCGCTGGAAATCAGCTTGTCCTGCCGCTAATGTATTTGTTACGGTAACAATTACAAATTGTAAACAGCTTCTACGCAATCCGCTTTGACCGAACAACAATTCCTTGCGGTTCAACAGGGGCAAATGCCATGAGCGATAACAACAAGAACAATCCTCACGCCATTCTCGACGGCGGCCTGCCGCGCCGGGATTTCCTCAAGTACAGCGCGGCCGCTGCGGCCATTGCCGGGGCGTTCTCCCTCGGCCTGCCGCTGCCTGGCCATGCCGAAGAGGCCACGCCAAAGCCGGGCGGCACCTTGCGCCTGGGCCTGGCCGGGGGCAGCACCACCGACTCCAGGGACCCAGGCTCGTGGGTCGACACCTTTACCTTCATCGGTTTTTCGGCGGTGTACAACACGCTCACCGAAATTTCCGTGGACGGCACTGCCATCCCCGAGCTGGCCGAGCGCTGGGAATCGAGCCCCGACGCCAAGGTCTGGACCTTCGCCCTGCGCCAGGGCGTGACCTTCCACAACGGCAAGACCCTGAGCGCCGATGACGTGGTGGCTTCGATCCAGCACCACCTGGGCGACACGTCCACGTCTGCGGCCAAGACCGTGCTGGGCGATGTCGCCAAGGTGCACGCCAGCGCCCCCGACACCGTGGTGTTCGAGCTGCACTCGGGTAACGCCGACTTCGCCTACGTGGTCGCCGATTACCACCTGGTGATCATGCCCGCCAAGGACGGCTTGGCCGACTGGCAGGCCGGCGTCGGCACCGGCGGCTACCGCATCAAGGGCTTCGAGCCGGGCGTGCGCATGGACCTTGAGCGCAGCCCGGACTACTGGAAGCCGGGCAGGGCGCACTTCGCCAGTGCCGAGCTGATCGCCATCGCCGACGGCGCCGCGCGGGTCAACGCCCTGGTCACCGGCAAGGTCGATGTGATCAACAAGGTCGACCTCAAGACCGTGTCCCTGCTCAAGCGCAACCCCAAGCTGGTGATCGAGGAAACCAAGGGCGCTCAGCACTACACCTTCCCGATGCTCACCGACAGCGAGCAGTTCCGCGACAACAACGTGCGCATGGCCCTCAAGCACGCGATCAACCGCGAGACCCTGCTGGCCTCGGTGCTCTATGGCTACGGCCAGGTCGGCAACGACCACCCGCTGCAGCCGGCCAACCGCTTCATCAACCCGGCGCTGGAGCAGCGCGTCTACGACCCGGACAAAGCCCGTTTCTACCTGCGCCAGGCCGGCATGGACAGCCTCAAGGTGCGCCTGCAGGCTTCCGATGCCGCCTACAGCGGCGCGGTGGATGCCTCGGTGCTGTTCAAGGAGCAGGCGCGCCAGGCCGGGATCGACATCGACGTGGTGCGCGAACCGGCCGATGGTTTCTTCACCAACGTGTGGATGAAGCAGCCGTTCACCACCTCGTTCTGGTACTCCAGCCTCACCGCCGACCGCATGTTCAGCATCGGCTACGCCAAGGGCGCGGCGTGGAACGAGACCCACTGGGACAACCCGCGCTTCAACCAGCTGCTCAACGCCGCCCGTGGCGAGATGAACGAGCCGCTGCGCCGCGAGATGTACAACGAAATGCAGGCGCTGTGCCGCGATGAAGGCGGGGCTATCGTGCCGCTGTTCGCCAGCTCTGTCGCGGCCCGCTCCAGCCGCGTGGCCCATGGCCCGCTCACGGCGCCTTATGGCGAGTTGGATGGCCTGCGGGTGATCGAGCGCTGGTGGCAGGCTTGAGCCGCTGAACCTGTATTCAGTCGGGGTATCCAGTCGATGCATCCAGCGAAGGCGTCCAGTGAAGGAGTGATGCGGTGAACAATCTTGGCAAACTGCTTGTGCAGCGGCTGGCCCTGGGCCTGTTGTCGCTGTTTGCGGTCTCGGTGGTGATCTTCCTGGCAGTCAGCCTGCTGCCAGGCGACATCGCCCAGGCCATGCTCGGCCAGTCGGCCACCCCGGAAACCGTGGCGGCCCTGCGCGCCCAGCTGGGGCTGGACCTGTCGCCCGTGGAGCGTTTCGTGCAATGGGCGTGGCGCCTGCTGCACGGTGACCTGGGGGTGTCGCTGGCCAACCAGCGGCCGATCATCGAACTGGTGGGCACGCGGCTGGGCAACACCTTCAGCCTGGCCCTGCTGGCGGCGCTGTTCTCGGTGCCGACGGCGTTGCTGCTGGGCATGCTTGCGGCGTTGTACCGCAACAGTTGGTTCGACCGCCTGCTCAATACCGGCGCCTTGAGCGCCGTGTCGTTCCCCGAGTTCTTCGTTGCCTACCTGCTGATCCTGGTGTTCGCGGTCAAGCTCGAATGGCTGCCGGGCATCTCCAGCCTGCCTGCCGACGCCTCGCTGGGCGAGGTGCTGGAAGTCTCGGTGCTGCCGGTGGCGACCCTGAGCCTGGTGGTGATCGCGCAGATGATGCGCATGACCCGCGCCTCGCTGATCAACCTGCTGGCCAGCCCCTACATCGAAATGGCCCGGCTCAAGGGCGTGTCGCCGGCGCGGGTGATCTTCAAGCATGCCTTACCCAATGCCCTGGCACCGATCGTCAACGTGGTGGCGCTGAACCTGGCGTACCTGGTGGTGGGCGTGGTGGTGGTGGAGGTGGTGTTCGTCTACCCGGGGCTCGGCCAGTTGCTGGTGGACGCGGTGGCCAAGCGCGACATCCCGGTGGTGCAGGCCTGCAGCCTGATCTTCGCCGGCACCTACATCTTGCTCAATACCGGCGCCGACGTGCTGTCGATCGCCAGCAACCCACGCCTGATGCATCCGAAGGGGTAGACCATGAACTTGATCACACCTGTGCTGCGTGCGCCCCTGAGCGCCAAGTTCGGCCTGCTGGTGATTGTTGCCTACACCGTGGTGGCGCTGTTTGCGCCGCTGTTGGCGCCGTACGGCGAAACCCAGGTGGTCGGCGAAGGCTTCGCGCCGTGGAGCGCGCAGTTCCTGCTGGGCACCGACAACCTAGGCCGCGACACCTTGAGCCGCCTGCTGTTCGGCGCTCGCAACACCCTCGGCATCGCCTTCCTGACCACCAGCCTGGCGTTCCTGCTGGGTGGCCTGTGCGGGTTGGTGGCGGCCATCAAGGGCGGCTGGATCGACCAGGGCCTGTCGCGCCTGGTGGACATCCTGATGGCCATCCCGCAGCTGATCTTCGCCTTGCTGATCCTGAGCGTGGTCGGCACCACCGCCACCTCGCTGGTGCTGGTGATCGCCTTGCTCGACGCCACCCGGGTGTTCCGCCTGTCGCGGGCGGTGGCGATGAACGTGGTGGTGCAGGACTTCGTCGAAGCCGCACGGTTGCGCGGCGAAGGGCTGTGGTGGCTGGTCACCCGCGAAGTGCTACCCAATGCGGCGGCGCCGCTGATTGCCGAGTTCGGCCTGCGCTTCTGTTTCGTCTTCCTGTTCATCAGTGCCTTGTCGTTCCTCGGCCTCGGCATCCAGCCGCCGACCGCCGACTGGGGCAGCATGGTGCGCGACAACGCGGTGCTGATCACCTTCGGTGACATCAGCCCGCTGCTTCCGGCCCTGGCGGTGGCGTTGATCACGGTGAGCGTGAACTTCGTCGTCGACTGGGTGCTGCACCTGTCCAGTGGCCTGAAGGAGTGCTGAGCATGAACCCTGACACCTTGCTGGAAATCCGCGGCCTGCGCATCGAAGGCCAGCATGACGACGCCTGGCACCCGCTGATCAAGGGCATCGACCTGACCCTCAAGCGCGGCGAGGTGCTGGGCCTGATCGGCGAGTCCGGTGCCGGCAAGTCGACCTTGGGCCTGGCCGCGATGGGCTACGTGCGCGACGGCTGCCGGATCACCGGCGGCAGCGTGTGCTTCGATGGCATCCAGTTGCTCGATTGCAACACCGAAACTCTGCGCAAGCTGCGCGGCCTGCGCATCGCCTATGTGGCGCAGAGCGCTGCGGCCTCGTTCAACCCGGCCCACCGGCTGATCGACCAGCATGTGGAAACGGCAGTGGTCAACGGCGGCCTCGACCGCGCCAAGGCCGAGGCCGAGGCGGTGGAGCTGTACCGCATCCTGCGCCTGCCCGACCCTGAACACATCGGCCAGCGCTACCCGCACCAGCTGTCCGGCGGCCAGCTGCAGCGGGTGATGACCGCCATGGCCATGGCCTGCCACCCGGACCTGATCATCTTCGACGAACCGACCACGGCGCTGGACGTTACCACCCAGATTGAGGTACTGGCGGCGATCCGTGACGCGGTGAAGACCTTCGGCAGCGCTGCGCTGTACATCAGCCATGACCTGGCGGTGGTGGCGCAGATGGCCGACCGCATCATGGTGCTGCGCCACGGCAGCCTGGTGGAAGAGGCGCAGACCCGCCACATGCTCAGCGCCCCGCAGCAGGCCTACACCCAGTCGCTGTGGGCGGTGCGCAATTTCCACACCACGGCCAAGCCCTGCCCACTCGATGAGAAGCCCTTGCTCGAAGTGCGCAACGCCGATGCCCGCTATGGCCAGCATCCGGTGCTGCACGATGTGTCGCTGAAGCTCTATCGCGGTCAGACCCTGGCGGTGATCGGCGAATCGGGCAGCGGCAAGAGCACCACCGCGCGCCTGATCAGCGGCCTGCTGCCGCCGACCTCGGGCCAGGTGCTGTATGACGGTGAGGCCTTGCCGGCCGACTACCGCCAGCGCAGCAAGGAGCAGCTGCGGCGCATCCAGATGATCTACCAGATCCCCGACACCGCGCTCAACCCACGCCAGCGCATCGTCGACATCATCGGCCGGCCACTGGGCTTCTACCTCGGGCTCAAGGGCAAGGCGCTGCGCGAGCGAGTCGCCGAACTGCTGCGAATGATCGACCTGGAGCCGGCCAAGTACATGGACCGCCTGCCACGCGAGCTGTCGGGCGGGCAGAAGCAGCGGATCTGCATCGCCCGTGCCCTGGCCGCAGAGCCCCAGCTGATCATCTGCGACGAAGTGACCTCGGCCCTCGACCAGCTGGTGGCCGAAGGCGTGCTGAAACTGCTCGACCGTATCCAGCGCGAGCTGGACGTGGCCTACCTGTTCATCACCCATGACGTGGCCACCGTGCGCGCCATCGCCGACGAGGTGCTGGTGATGCAGCGCGGGCGGGTGGTCGACCACGGCAGCCGCGAAGCGATCTTCCAGCCGCCGCACCGTGACTACACCGGGCTGCTGTTCTCCTGCGAACCGGAGATGGACCCCGACTGGCTCGACCGCCTGCTGGCGGCGCGCAACGCCCATTCCCCTTTGGCAACTGTTTGAGGATTGCCCATGAAAGTGTTGATCGTTCACGCTCACCCCGAGCCTCAGTCCTTCACCGCCGCACTGCGTGATCAGGCGGCACAGACCTTCCGCGCCCAGGGCCATGAGGTGCAGGTCAGCGACCTGTACGCCATGGGCTGGAACCCGGTGGCCAGCGCCGACGACTTCAGCCACCGGGAAAACCCGGAGTACCTGGTGTATGCGCTGGAACAGCGTCTGGGCGTGAAGAGCGGCTCCATCGCGGCGGATATCCAGCAAGAACTGGACAAGCTGCTGTGGGCCGACCTGCTGGTGCTGAACTTCCCGATCTTCTGGTTCTCGGCGCCGGCGATGCTCAAGGGCTGGATCGACCGCGTGCTGGTGTCCGGGGTGTGCTACGGCGGCAAGCGTTTCTACGACCAGGGCGGCCTGGCCGGCAAGCGCGCATTGGTGACCGTGACCCTGGGCGGGCGCGAGCACATGTTCGGCGAAGGGGCGATCCACGGGCCGCTGCAAGACATGCTGCGGCCGATCCTGCGCGGCACCCTGGCCTATGTCGGTTTCGAGGTGCTGGAGCCGTTCGTGGCCTGGCATGTGCCGTACATCAGCGACGAGGCGCGCCAGGCGTTCCTGCACAGTTACGAACAGCGCCTCCAGCATCTGTCGGATGACCTGCCGCTGAGCTTCCCACGGCTGGACCAGTTCGATGAGGCGCTGTATCCGCTGCCGCGCTGATCATAGGGCAGCTTGGATTGCCGGGGCCGCTTTACGGCCCATCGCCGGCAAGCGCGGCTCCCACAGGGTCCTGCGTACGCCGATCAAGGTGGGAGCCGCGCTTGCCGGCGATGGGCTGCGAAGCAGCCCCGGGGCTGTCGAGCGCTCACGCCTTGTCCGCCTTGCCGGCAGCCGCAGCAAACTTGGCCAGATGGACGTCCAGCCGGCGAGGGCGCCGGCCAAGGTCCTCGGCGCGCTCCTTGCGGCGAATGGCATTGCGCACCATCAATGAACCCAGGTAGCGGATGGGCTCCGGCGGGAAATGCCCGAGCGGGCCGTTGAGCAATGGCGAGCGTGTCCATGGGTTGTCCAGCCCCAGCACCAGCGAAGACAGGATCTGACCGCCCATGTGGCACGGGCCCACACCACTTCCGGAATACCCGAAACCGTAGAAAATATTGCCTTTGGTGCCCATGCGGCCGAAGAACGGCAAACCGGTGACCGACCGATCCGAAGGGCCGTTCCAGGTCGCCGCAATATCGACGCCGGTGAATGCCGGGAAGAATTTTTCCAGCGAATCGCGCAGCAGGTTCGCATACGGCGATGGCTGGTCGAACACCGACAGCATGCGCCCGCCGAAAGCGAAGGTATTGCCGCCTTTGCCCAGCATGATTCGCCCGTCGGGGGTGTTGTGGTAGTAGTGAACGAAGATTCGTGAGTCGAGCACGGTCACGCCGCTGGTCAGGCCTATGCGCTGCAGCAGGTCCGGCCGGGGTTCGGTAATGATCATGTCGCTCGAAACAATGGCCACCGAACGCGAGAACTGCGGAAAGGTTCGCGACATCCAGGCATTGATCGCCAGCACCACGTTGGCGCAGGTGACTTTGCCGTGGGGTGTCACGACCGTGGCGGGCTGCCCTTCGTCCAGGCCGACCATCGGCGAGCCTTCATGAATGCGCACGCCCAGCCCCAGTGCCACGCGGCGCAGGCCACGCACCAGCTTGGCCGGCTGCACGCTGGCCGCTGCGGGCGAGTACCAGCCCTCAAGGTGCTGGGCCGAGCCCGCCATCCGTTGCACATCGGCAAGCGGGCGTTTGCAGAAGGTGTTGATGCCATGGCGCTCAAGCGCCGCGACCACCGCGTCGGTGGAGCCGACCTGAGCCTGGCTGGTCGAGGTATAAAGCGTGCCGTCGAGCCGATAGTCGGCTTCCACGCCGTACTTTTTGCAGAAGTCGCCGATGGCGTAAATGCTCTGCTCCGACGCCTTGACCAGGCGCACGGCCTCCTCGAGCCCGAAAAGTCGCTCCAGGGTAAAGAACTTCGCCGACCAGGACAGCGCACAGCCGCCGTTGCGCCCACTGGCCCCCGCGCCGCAGATGTCCGCTTCGACGATGACCACATCGAGTTCAGGGTTCTGTTCCTTGAGCATGATGGCGGTCCACAGGCCGGTATAGCCGCCGCCGACGATGCAGACATCGGCGCGGGTGTCCTGTCGCAGGGGCGGACAGGGTTCGTCGGACTGATGTTTCAGGGCTTGTTCCAGCCAGAAAGGGCGCATCGTGCTTCTCCAGAAAGGGACCGAAAAGGGCGCCGAGCAATGGGTGCCCTGTGCCACGCATCCTTGCAGTGCACTGTGCATAAATAAAATCGATTAAACGTATGCATTTATAAGTTAAGCCTATGGACGCCGACCCCACCCATTCGGGTTATGGTCCCGTAGGCCAATCCCCCGGATAGTGGCTCCATCAGCTCGCCCGAGCCGATCCTGATCACACGATGGAGTTGCTATGCGCAAGGCATTGAAGGTGATTTCCAGTCTGCTGATGTGTTGTACCGCCACGGCCGCCCTGGCCAGCGAGGCAGACACCAGCAACACGCTCAGGTTGTACAACTGGACCGACTACATCGGCGAAAACACCCTCGCCGATTTCGAAAAGCAGACCGGCATCAAGGTGATCTACGACACCTTCGACGGCTACGAGACGGTCCAGACCAAACTCCTCACCGGCCGCTCCGGCTACGACCTGGTGATGCTCAATGGCTCGTTGGTGCCGCCGCTGATCAAGGCCGGGGTGTTCCAGCCGCTGGACAAGAGCAAACTGCCCAGCTGGGCCAACCTCGACCCGCAAGTGGTGCAGAGTCTGCAAGCCTTCGACCCCGGCATGGTCTACTCGGCGCCTTACACCTGGGGCAGCTCGGGTATCACCTACAACGTCGACAAGATCAAACAGCGCATGCCCGACGCACCCATCGGCTCGCTGGCCATGCTGTTCGACCCGAAGATCGTCTCGCGCTTCGCCGACTGCGGCGTGACCGTGATGGACGCGCCCAGCGAAGTCATCCCGCTGGCCCTCAAGTACCTCGGCAAAGACCCCCAGAGCGCCAAGCCGGCCGACCTCAAGGCCGCCCAGGACGTGCTCATGGGCATCCGCCCCTACATCAAGAAGTTCGACTCGGTGAACTACCTCACCAGCCTGCCCAACGGCGACGTATGCATGGCCCTGACCTGGTCCGGCGACTACGCCACCGCCCAGGCCCGCGCGGTGGAGGCGAAGAAGGACATCAACCTGGCGTTCTTCATCCCGAAAGAAGGCTCGCTGATCTGGTTCGACAGCCTCTACCTGCCCAATGACGCCCCGCACGTGGCCAACGCCCACCGCTTCATCGAATACCTGCTGCAGCCCGAGACCATGGCCGAGGTTACCAACTACATCCACTACGCCAACAGCAACGCGGCCGCCACCGCCCTGGTGCAGGCCGATATCCGCAACGACCCGGCGATCTACCCCGACGAGCAGACCCGCGCGCGGCTGTTCACCCAGAAGTCCCAGGACCCGCAGGCCATGCGCGCCATCACCCGGGTCTGGAGCACGGTCAAGACCGGCATCTGACCCCTTTCACCGTACCGATCCGACAAGGAATTGCTTATGGCTACCCCGACTCGCCCATTGGCCGCCACCCCGCACAACGACCCGCTGGTGAAAGCCGACAAAGCCCACTACATGCACGGCTACCACATGTTCGACGAGCACGCCGAGCAGGGCGCGCTGAACATCCAGGCCGGTGACGGCGCCTACATCCACGACACCCAGGGCAACCGCTTCCTCGACGCCGTCGGCGGCATGTGGTGCACCAACATCGGCCTGGGCCGCGAGGAAATGGCCCTGGCCATCGCCGACCAGGTGCGCCAGCTGGCCTATTCCAACCCGTTCTCGGACATGGCCAACCCGAAAGCCATCGAGCTGTGCCAGAAGCTCGCGAGCCTTGCGCCCGGCGACCTCGACCATGTGTTCCTCACCACCGGCGGCTCCACTGCCGTGGACACCGCCTACCGGCTGATCCAGTACTACCAGAACTGCCGCGGCAAGCCGCACAAGAAGCACGTGATCGCCCGCTACAACGCCTACCACGGCTCGACCTGTCTGACCATGTCGATCGGCAACAAGGCCGCCGACCGGGTGCCGGAGTTCGACTACGCCCACGAGCTGATCCACCACGTCTCCAACCCCAACTTCTACCGGGCGGGCGACGACATGGACGAGGCCGAATTCCTCGACTTCCTGGTGGCCGAGTTCGAGGACAAGATCCTCTCCTTGGGCGCAGACAACGTCGCAGCCTTCTTCGCCGAGCCGATCATGGGCTCGGGCGGCGTGATCATCCCGCCGACGGGCTACTTCCAGCGTATGTGGCAAGTGTGCCAGACCTACGACATCCTTTTTGTGGCCGATGAAGTGGTCACCTCGTTCGGCCGCTTGGGCACCTTCTTCGCCTCCGAAGCGCTGTTCGGCGTCACCCCGGACATCATCACCACCGCCAAGGGCCTTACCTCGGCCTACCTGCCACTGGGCGCGTGTATTTTCTCCGAGCGCATCTGGAAGGTGATCGCCGAGCCGGGCAAGGGCCGCTGCTTCACCCACGGCTTCACCTACAGCGGGCACCCGGTGTGCTGCGTGGCGGCGCTGAAGAACATCGAGATCATCGAGCGGGAAAACCTGCTGGCCCATGTCAACGATGTTGGCAGTTACCTGGAGCAACGCTTGCAGACCCTGGCTGAGCTGCCACTGGTCGGCCAGGTGCGCTGCATGAAACTGATGGCCTGTGTCGAATTCGTCGCCAACAAGCAGACCAAGGCACTGTTCCCCGATGCGGTGAACATCGGCGAGCGCATCCATGTGCGGGCCCAGGCCAAGGGGTTGCTGGTGCGGCCGATCATGCACCTGAACGTGATGTCGCCGCCGTTGATCATCACCCACGCTCAGGTGGACGAGATCGTCGACACCCTGCGCAGCTGCATTCTCGAAGCGGCGCAGGAATTGACCGAGCAGGGTCTGTACCACGGCCAATGATCGACCTTCTGCCAAAGATGCACGCGCGTGCCCCGGCCGGTAGACTGCGGGGCATGAGCCGAGCACACGAAAACACCACAATAAACCTGCCGTTTCATGCCCTGCAGCAATGGCACGGCGCCCTGCAACAGGCCTTCGCCCACAGCGAGGGCCCGGACGCGCTGGCCTGGCTGGCCGCGGCCATCAGCCAGCTGGTGGCCGCCGAATCGATGCTGATCAGCCTCGAACGCAAGGGCCAGCCGCCGCAGCTGTTGTATCAGCAGGGCATTCCGGCCCGTTACCACGAGGCGGTGCTGGAACGCTATTTCGCCGCGGGCTACCTGCTCGACCCGTTCTGCCTGGCGGTGCAGAAGGGCCTGGCGCAGGGCTTCTACCACCTGGAAGACATCGCCCCGGACAACTTCTTCGACAGCGACTACTACAAGACCTACTACCTCGGCACCGGCTGCAGCGAAGACAGCTACTTCATCGTCGACCTGGGCAACGACAGCAAGATCTCCCTGAGCCTGTTCCAGGGCTGCAGCGGGGCACGCCTTGAGGTTGCGCAACTGCACCTGTTGCAGGCCGTGGAACCGATGGTGCGCGAGCTGTTGATGCGCTTTGCCCGGCATGGGCTGGAGCAGCAGCCAGAAGCCCAAGGGAGCGTGCAGGCCGCGTTCGACAGCTTTGGTTGCGGGGTGCTCACCGAGCGCGAGCGGCAGGTGGCGCAGATGGTGCTGCAGGGGCACTCGGTGAAATCCACGGCCCATGAACTGGGGATTTCACCCGAGACCGTGCGGATGCACCGCAAGAACCTCTACCTGAAGCTGGACATCAACTCGCAATCGGAACTGTTCGCCCAGTTCATCAGCTGGTTGCGGCGCGCGCCTGGCCGCTGACCTGCACCGAGGTGCGCAGCAACAGCAGCACCGCGCCCAGCACCGGCAGGCTCACCAGCAGCAGCGCGTAGCGCAGCGACTGCACGCCGAACAGCGGTTGCAGCAGGTCGCTGAGCAAACCCGTCAGCAGCGGGCCGGCCCCCACGCCTAGTAGCGTGCTGACGATGGTCTGCAGGGCCATGGCCGTGCCGCGCTGTTGTGGCGCCACCAGTTGCGTGACCAGGTTGTAGGAAGGCGCCACCCACCACACGGCAAAGAAGCTGTACAACGCGCACCACAGCATGGCCACCGGCACCGGCAGGGCGCCCAGGTACATCAGGCGCTCGCTGGGCCACAGCAGGTAACTGGCCAGCGCCGAGAGTGCTGCCAGGTGGCCCACTATCGGCAGTGACAGTTGCCAGTGCGCGCCCCGGCGGGCCAGGCGGTCGCTCAGCCAGCCACTGAACAGCCCGCCAATGCCGGCAGCGCTGCCGCAGACCACGCCGGCGAGCATGCCAGCCTCGCGCAGCGACAGGCCATGGGAGCGCACCAGAAAGCTGGTGTTCCACATGGCCACGGCATAGGAACCCAGGGTGGTCAGCCCGCCCGCGAGAATCAGCCAGCGGTAGGGCGCCAGCGCCCACAGTGCGCGGGCTTCGGCGCCAAGGCCAAGGCGCGGGGAGGGGGCCGGGTGAGGGCTCAGGTCCCAGCGGCCACGGGCCGGCTCGCGCACCAGCAGCCCAAGGATGGCGGCGAAGGCCAGGGCCGGCAGCCCCAAGGCGATGAACGCCGTGCGCCAGCCGTATTGCTCGACCACCCAGGCCCCGATGCTCAGGCCGATGATCGACGAAAAGGTCGGTGCAGCGGTGAAGCAGCTGATGGCGAACGAGCGCCGCTGCGGCGGGTACAAGTCGGCGATCAGCGACAGCGACGCCGAGGTGGTCGGCGCCTCGCTCACCGCCACCAGCATGCGCGCCAGGGCCAGCACCAAGAAACTGCCCGCCAGCCCGCAGCTCATGGTGGCCAGTGCCCACAGCAGGCAGGCCAGCGCCAGCAGGCGCAGGCGCGGCAGGCGGTCGACCAGGCGCCCGGCCGGCAAGCCGAGCAGGGCATAGACGGCGGCGAAGGCCAGGCCCGAGATCAGGCCCAGCGCGCTGTCACCGACCTGGAACTCGGCCTTGATCGGCTCGAACATCACCGCCAGGATCTGCCGGCCGACGAAGTTGTCGGCGAACACGGCCGCCAACAGCAACAGCAGGCCATGGCTGCGCCAGCCGACCGTGGCCGCCGGCAGGGTTGGCGTGGCGCTGCTCATCGCGGTGCCCACAGGTCCGGCAGGCCGGGGTCGCTGACCACGATCAGGCGCTTGAGCAACACCTTCAGCGCCTGGGCATCGGCCTCGCCCAGCTTGCCGATGAGGTCTTCCTCGACCACCTTGGCCAGGGCCACCTGCTGCAGCGACAGTTCGCGGCCATTGGCGGTGAGCACGAAGCGCAACTGTGCGGCATCACCCTCGATGGCCACCAGGCCCTGGCGCTCGAGGAAGCGCATGCCGGCCAGGGTGACCACGTGGCCGGTGTAGCTGACGAAGGTGTTGAGTTCGCCCAGGGTCAGGTTGTCGCGGATCGACAGCACCGCCAGCACGAAAAATGCCTGTTCATCCAGTTGCTGGTTACTGAGCAGCTGGCGCAACTGGTTGAGCACCTGATAGTGGCCGCGACCCAGCAGGTAGCCGAGCAGGTCTTCGGTGTAGCTGCATTCCGGTGGCGGCGGCGTGGTGGCCAGGCGCAGCTCGCTGCGCGGCTTGCGCGTGGCCAGGGCGTACTGGCCGCTCTGGAAGGCCAGCGGTGCGCGGTCGCTGTGGTCGAACGCCAGCACCTCGCCGACGAAGATCACATGGTCGCCGCCTTCGTACTGGAAGGCCGTGCGGCACTGGAAGCGTGCGGTGCAGTCCTGCAGCAGCGGGGCATCGCTGATGCCGTTGTCGAGCTCGATTTCGGCGAACTTGTCCTCGCCCTGGGTGGCGAAGCGGCCGGACAGCTTCTCTTGCTCGATCGACAGCACGTGCACGTTCCAGTGCTTGCCATTGCTGAACACCGGCAGGCTGCGCGCCTGCTTGGACAGGCTCCACAACACCAGTGGCGGGTTCAGCGACACCGAGTTGAAACTGTTGGCGGTGATGCCCACGGGCGCGCCGTCTTCGCCCTGGGAGGTGATGATGGTGACACCGGTGGTGAAGGTGCCAAGTGCGGCGCGGAAGGCCTGGGGGTCGAAACCGATCTGTGGGGTTGCCATGGCTGGCCTCATGCGGGGTGGCTTTTGTGGCGCCAGTATTGGCCTGCAGGCCTTGCCGGGCATCGTCTCAACGGACTAACGCAGTTGCTCGATTCTGGTCCGATCGGACGAGGCGCCGACCCTCGCGGAAGGGTTAGTGTGGCGCCATGCGCATCGGGCGCAGTCAACAGCCAGAGGAGACACCCATGCCACCTGTTTCGTCATCGGTCCAGGCCCTCAGCGGCCTGCTGTCGCGCCAGCGAAGCGCCTTCGCAGGCGAGGGCGCCGTCACGGCCGATCGCCGTCGTCAGCGCCTGCAACAGGTGATCGACCTGCTGGTCCGCCACCATCCGAGCCTGACCCAAGCCATCGACGAGGATTTCGGCGGCCGGCCCGCTGGTTTCACCCTGATGAACGACGTGATCGGTGCCCTGGCCAGCCTCAAGCACGCCAGGGACCACCTGCAGCAGTGGATGGCCGATGAGCCCAGGGCGCCCTTTGCGCCCTACGACCAGCTCGGCGCCAAGGCCTGGGTGCGTTACCAGCCCAAGGGCTCGGTGGGCATCATCGGCACCTGGAATGCACCGCTGTACACCTTGTTCAGCCCGCTGGCGTCGGCCCTGGCCGCCGGTAACCGGGCCATCCTCAAACCCTCCGAGGTGCTGCCGCGCACTGCGGCCCTGGTCGCCGAGCTGTGCGCCGCGCACCTCGACCCGCTGGAGGTGGCGGTGGTGACTGGCGGCCCGGAGCTGGCCGATGCCTTCACCGCCCAGCCGTTCGACCATCTGGTGTTCACCGGCAGCACGGCGGTGGGGCGCAAAGTCATGGCCAACGCTGCGCAGAACCTGGTGCCGGTGACCCTGGAGCTGGGCGGCAAGTCGCCGGTGATCGTGTCCGCCAGCGCCGACCTGGCCAAGGCCGCGCACAGTATTGCCGTGGCCAAGGCCACCAATGCCGGGCAGATTTGCATCAACCCGGACCTGGTCTATGTGCCCCGGGCGATGCAGGAGCCCTTCATCGCCGAGCTGCGCGCCGCTTATTGCGCGCTCAACCCGAGCGTTATGGGTAACCCGGACGTGGTCGCGGTGGTCAATGCCCAGCACCTGGCGCGGGTCGAGGCGTTGGTGCAGGATGCGCAGCAGCTTGGTGTGCGTGTCGAGACGATGCCCGAGGTGGCCCCCGGCAGCGCAGATGAACGCCGTCGGCCCTTGCGCGTGGTGGTCAACCCGCCCGAGCAGGCGCAGATCATGCACGCAGAAATCTTCGGCCCGGCGCTGGTGGTGCTGGCCTATGACGCGCTGGACGCGGTCATTGCCCAGATCAACAGCCGGCCAAGGCCGCTGGCGCTGTACTACTTCGGTGAAGATCTGCAGGAGCAACAGCGGGTGCTCGACCACACGCTGTCGGGCGGGGTGACGCTCAACGACGTGATGATGCACGCCGCGCTGCACGACGCGCCGTTCGGCGGTGTCGGCGCCTCGGGCATGGGGCATTATCACGGCCGTGAGGGGTTCCTGCAGTTCAGCCACCTGCGTACTGTGTTCCAGGCCCCGGCACACGACCCGCGCCGCGAATGGGGGCTGCTGCCACCCTATGGCGAGCACTACCTCGCCGCCATGCTGGCCCAGGTCACCGCCGACTGATGCGTACTTACAACAATGAAGAACAGGACGCCATGAGTAATCAGACCCACGATCCGCATTCCACTGCCACCTCCAGCTGGTCACGCCGCGGCGTGCTCAAGGCCGGGGCTGTCGGCCTCGGCGTTGGCCTGCTGGGGCGCTTTGCCGACGCCGCAGCCACGGGCTTGTCTGCCGCCGATTACCAGGGCCTGGACGCCTGGGCCATGGCCGAGGCAGTACGCGCCGGCAGCCTCAGTGGCGAAGAGCTGCTGGCCGCCGCGCTGGCCCGACATGCCGCTGTCAACCCCAGGGTCGGCGCTGTGAACATGCTGCACGAGGCATATGCCCAGGCCCTGCTGGCCCGTCGCCGCGCCGCTGGCGACAGCGCCAAGGGCGCGCTGGCCGGGGTGCCGCTGCTGCTCAAGGACCTCAACACCTACCTGCAAGGCACGCCGACCAGCCACGGCTGCCGGCTGTTCCGCGACGCGCCGCCGGCCACAGTTACCAGCACCCTGATCGCCCGCTACGAGCAGGCCGGCGCGGTGCCGTTCGGCAAGACCACCTGCCCGGAATTCGGCCTGACCACCACCACCGAATCACTGCTCTGGGGCCAGACCCATAACCCGTGGAACCTGGCCATGAGCGCCGGCGGCTCATCCGGTGGCGCCGCCGCCGCAGTGGCTGCCGGCATCGTCCCGGTGGCGCATGCCACCGACGGCGGCGGCTCGATCCGCATCCCGGCGTCGTACTGCGGGCTGGTCGGGCTCAAGCCCAGCCGTTACCGCACGCCCAGTGGCCCGTTACATTTCGAAGGCTGGTTCGGTGCCAGCGTCGGCAATGTGGTGTCGCGCACCGTGCGTGACACCGCACTGTTCCTCGATGCCGGGCAGGGCCACGAAGCCGGCAGCGCTTACTGGAGCGCGCCGCTGGAGCGCCCTTATGTGGACGAATTGCAGCGTGCCCCGGGCAAGCTGCGCGTGGCCGTGGTGCGCCAGTCACTGACCGGCGCGCCGCTGGACCCGGCGATTGCCGCCACCCTGGAACAGACCATCAAGCAGTTGCAGGGCCTGGGCCACGAGCTCGAAGAATTGAAGCTGGCCGTAGACCCCCGCGAGCTGTTCGGCGCCCATGGCACGGTGATCGGCACCGCGCTGTCGAGCCTGGTGCACGAACGCGAGCAGGCCCTGGGCCGTGCAGCCGGCCCAGGCGACCTGGAGCAGATCACCCAAGTGGTACTGGAACGGGCCCGCGCCACCAACGGCGAGGCGATGTACCGCGCCCGGCAGAGCTTCGAGCGCATCGGCGCGGCGATGGAGCAGCCGTTCACCCGCTTCGATGTGATCCTTTCGCCGGTCACCGCCAACCTCACTCCGGCCCTCGGCCAGCTCAGCCTTGACCAGCCCTGGGACAGCTACGCCCAACGGGCGATGGGCAGTGCCGGCTTCACCGTCTTGGCCAACGTCAGCGGCCAGCCGTCGTTGTCGCTGCCACTGGGGCAGAGCGACAGCGGCTTGCCGGTGGGCATGCTGTTCACCGCCCGGCTCGGCGGCGAAGACCTGCTGCTGCGCCTGGCCAGCCAGTTGGAGCAGGATCGCCCGTGGGCTGGGCGCCGGGCGCAGCTGTAGTGCCTAGTCCGCTTTGACGATGAGTGCCCGTCGGCCAGCGCCGATCATGGGATGCACGCCGCCAGCCGCACCGCGAGGGTGCTGGCGGCTCCTCCCTGACCTTAGCGAATGGCACAACAACAATGACGGCTCAAGATCAGTCTCAAACCCAGTACGACGTGATAGTGGTCGGCTCGGGGGCCGGCGCGATGACCTCGGCGGTGTTCCTTGCCGACCAGGGCTTCAGCGTGCTGGTTCTGGAAAAGAGCGACAAGTTCGGCGGCACCTCGGCCATTTCCGGGGGCGGCATCTGGATCCCCAACAACCACTATTTCGCCCGCCAGGGCGGTAACGACAGCGTCGAGCAGGCGCGCCGCTACCTCGATGCCGCCGCCGGTGATCAGGTCGAACCGGCCCGCCTGCAGGCCTACCTGGACAACGCGCCGAAGATGATCGAGGCGCTTACCCGCTGCAGCCGCGTGCGTTATGCCGTGGCGGCCAAATACCCGGATTACTACCCGCACCTGCCCGGCGCCTTGGCCGGCGGGCGCACCCTCGACCCGGAACTGTTCGACAGCAGCCTGCTTGGCGCCGAACTGGACAACCTGCGCAAGCCGTCACCCTCGACCCTGCTGATGGGCCGTATCGCCTGGACCGCGCGCGACGCGCACAAGGCCATGGCCCGCGGTTTCGGCTGGCGCCTGCTGATCCTGCGGCTGATGCTGCGCTACAAGCTCGATTTCAAGTGGCGCCGCAAAAGCCGCTTCGACCGCCGCGCCGCCCTGGGCAGCTCGCTGGTGTGTTCGCTGCGCCGCTCGCTGATGGACCGCAACGTGCCGCTGTGGCTGAACAGCGACTTCCGTGAACTGATCGTCGAGCAGGGCCGGGTCAGTGGCGTGCGCATCTACCGCGAGGGCCGCGAGGTCGCACTGCTGGCCCGGCACGGGGTGATCCTGGCGTCCGGCGGCTTCGAGCAGAACCAGGCCCTGCGTGAACAGTACCTGCCCAAGCCCACGCGCATGGCCTGGAGCGCCACGCCACCGGGCAACAACACCGGCGCCGCGCTGCAGGCCGGCCTGGCCCAGGGCGCGGCCACCGCGCTGATGGACTGGGCCTGGTGGGCGCCGACCATCGCCGTGCCCGGCGAAGACAAACCGCGGGGCATCTTCGCCGAGCGTGCCTTCCCCGGCGCCATCGTGGTCAATGGCCAGGGCCAGCGCTTCGTCAACGAGGCGGCGCCGTACCTGGAGTTCGTCGACGCCATGCACCGCGACAACGCCCGCACCGGCGGTGGTTCGGTACCGGCCTGGGTGATCTTCGACGGGCATTTCCGCTTCAACTACGCCATGGGCCCGTTGATGCCGGCCCAGGTCATGCCCGACAGCCGCCTGCGCCCGGAGTGGCGCGACACCTTGTACTGGAAGGCCGACAGCCTGGAGGCCCTGGCCGACAAGATCGGCATCGATGCGCAGGGCCTGGCCAGCACCGTGGCCAAGGTCAACGACTATGCGCGCACCGGGGTGGACCTGGACTTCGGCCGTGGCGGCAACGTCTTCGACCGTTACTACGGCGACTGCAACATCAAGCCCAACCCCTGTCTGGCGCCGCTGCGCAAGGGGCCGTACTACGCCATGCGCCTGGATGCCGGTGACATCGGCACCAAGGGCGGCCTGCTGACCAATGCCCAGGCCCAGGTGCTGCGTGAGGACGGCTCGACCATCGCCGGCCTGTATGCCATCGGCAACTGCTCGGCCTCGGTGATGGGTACCAGCTACCCCGGTGCCGGGGGCACCCTGGGCCCGGCCATGACCTTTGCCTACGTGGCCGCCAACCACCTGGCGGCAACGCGCCGGGAGGTGGCATGAGCAGCGCCGTGACCGCGATTCTCGAACCGTTGCAGGTGGCCGACGCGGCGGCACTGCAATGGCAGGCGCAGTGCGATGTGCTGGTCATCGGTTGGGGGGCTGCCGGGGCCTGCGCGGCGCTGCAGGCGCGCGCCGAGGGCGCCGATGTGCTGGTCGCCGACCGCTTCACCGGCGGCGGTGCCAGTGCCCGCAGCGGGGGCGTGGTGTATGCCGGCGGTGGTACGCGCCAGCAACAGGCGGCGGGGTTCGACGACAGCCCCGAGGCGATGTTTGACTACCTGCGGCATGAAACCCAGGGTGTGGTCAGCGACGACACATTGTGGCGCTTTTGCCGCGATAGCGTCGCCAACCTGCAATGGCTGGAAAGCCACGGCGCGCCGTTCGCCCACCAGATGCCACCTGGCGGCAAAACGTCGTACCCGCCCGACGGCGCCTTTCTCTACTACTCGGGCAATGAGCTGGTGCCGGCCTATGCGGGCCAGCAGCCGGCGGCGCCCCGTGGGCACCGCACGGTCGGCAAGGGCCAGTGCGGCGCGGTGCTGTACAGCCGCTTGCAGGCGGCCTGCCTGCGCGCCGGCGTGCGGCCGTTGCCGCAGTCGGCAGCCCGGCGCCTGGTGCTCGACGGGCAGGGCCGGGTGATCGGTGCCGAGCTGTGGCGCCTGGCGCCAGGCAGCAAGCCGGCACGTGAGCATGCACGGCTGGCGGCCCGTGCCGAACGCCTGCAGAACTTCATGCCAGGCTACTGCGACCGCCTGCGCCGCCGGTTGAGCGCGCTTGAACACAAGCACGCCCGGCCCTGGCTAGTGCGGGCAATGAACGGGGTAGTCCTGAGCACCGGCGGCTTCATCTTCAACCGCGAGCTGATCAAGACACACGCACCGGCTTTTCGCCGCAACTTCAAGGTCGGTGCCACCGGCTGCGACGGCAGCGGCCTGCGCCTGGGCCTTAGCGTCGGCGCCGCAAGCGATCGCCTGCAACGGGTATCGGCGTGGCGCTTCATCAACCCGCCGTACAGCTGGCACAAGGGCATTGTGGTCAACCGCGCCGGCGAGCGCTTCTGCAACGAAGAGGTGTACGGCGCCACCCTCGGCCAGCCGTTGATGGAAGAGCAGGGCGGGCAGGCCTGGCTGGTGCTCGATGCGCCGTTGCGCAAGCAAGCCCTGCGCGAGGCGCTGTTTGGCGGTTACTGGTGGTTCCAGGCGTTGCCAGCGTTGGTGCTGATGCTGTTGGGCGCGCGCAAGGGCAAGGGCCTGCAGCAGTTGGCGCAGGCCACTGGCATGCCCGCAGAAAACCTGCGCCAGGCGTTGCTGGCCAACAATGCCGCAGCCCGAGGCCAGGCGCCGGACCCGTTCGGCAAGTCGGCGGGTGGGCGCGCGGTGCTGGAGCAGGCGCCGTTCTATGCCTGCGATATCTCGGTGGGCAATCCGATCTTCCCGCTGGGGGCGTTGACCCTCGGGGGCCTGCGGGTGGACGAGGTCAGTGGTGCAGTACTGAACGGCGACGGCCAAGCGATCGCCGGGTTGTTCGCGGCCGGGCGCACGGCGCTGGGCATTCCTTCTCATCTCTATATCAGTGGCCTGTCCCTGGCCGACTGCGTGTTCTCCGGGCGTCGTGCCGGAGCCGCCGTGGTCGCCGGGGCTCGCTTGAACACGGACTGCGAGGTGGCGTCATGAATCATGGTAAGGGGCGGGTAGCAGGCAAGGTGGCGCTGATCACCGGCGGCGCCAAGGGTATCGGCGCTGCCAGTGCGCGGCTGCTGGTGGAGCAGGGCGCCCAGGTGCTGATCAGCGATATCGATGAACAGGCCGGGCTGGCCCTGGCCGAAGCACTGGGCCGCTCGGCCAGCTTCATCCTCCATGATGCGAGCGATGAGCCGCAGTGGCAGCGGGTAATGGCGGCTGTCGCCGAGCGCCATGGCCGGCTGGATATCCTGCTCAACAATGCCGGCATGCTGCAGCCTGGCAATATCGAGGACACCGAGCTGCACGACTGGGAGCGGCTGATGCAGGTGAATGCCGCCAGTGTGTTCCTGGGGTGCCGGGCGGGCATTGCGCTGATGAAGCAGCAGGGTGGATCGATCATCAACCTGTCGTCGGTGGCGGCCCTGGCCGGCCGTGACGATTACCTGGCCTACAGTGCCTCGAAAGGTGCGGTGGCGGCTTTGACCCGCTCGGTGGCGGCGTTCTGCCGGCGGCGGCGTTATCGCATTCGCTGCAATTCGTTGCACCCGGATGGCGTGCTGACCGACATGACCCGGGGCGGTTTCCCTGAAGGGGTCGACCCGGCGCGGTTGACCATCGACAGTGACCCGATGAACCGCATGTGTTTGCCTGAGGATGTGGCGGCCAGTGTGTTGTACCTGGCCAGTGACGAGGCGCGGGCGGTGAATGGGGTGGAATTACGGATTGATAGTGGGCAGTTGGTGATGTCGATCTGAAATGACCATTTGGGGCCGCTGCGCGGCCCTTCGCGGGCAAGCCCGCGAAGGGCTGCGAAGCAGCCCCAGCAAAATAGGTAAGTCAGCACCCCTCAAACCGCGCCGGGCGCTTTTCGATAAACGCCTGCATCCCTTCCTTCTGGTCCCGTGAAGCAAACAACAACGCATTCGCCTTACGCTCCAGCGCCAAGGCCGCCCCCAGCGGCGCATCCATTCCCGCCAGGATCACCTCCTTGATCTGCTCGGCCGCCAGCGCCGGCATCCCTGCGATCACCCACGCCAGCTCCAGCGCATGGCCCTGCACCTGGTCATCGTCAACCAGGTCACTGACCAACCCCGCCACCCAGGCCTCTTCGGCGCTGATCGGCTGCCCGGTCAGCGCCATGCGCATGGCCTTGACCTTGCCCACCGCCCGCACCAGCCGCTGGGTGCCGCCGATGCCAGGCATGATGCCGATGCGGATCTCCGGCTGGCAGAAGCGCGCGCTGCGCCCGGCGACGATCAGGTCGGCGAGCATCGCCAGTTCGCAACCACCGCCATAGGCATAACCGCAGACCGCGGCGATCACCGGCTTCGGGCAGTGCTGGATCGGCGCCCAGACCCGCTCGGTATGGCGCTGGTAGATATCGATCGGACCCACCCCGGCCATGCTGCCGATGTCACCGCCAGCGGCAAACACCTTGTCGCCGCCGGTCAGCAGGATGCAGCGCACCTGCGGGTCTGCACCCAGTTCAGTGAAGTGGCGTGACAGCAGCGCTTGCAGCTCCAGGCTCAGGGCATTGGTGGCGTGCGGGCGGTTCAGGCGCAGCAACGCTACGCCCGGTAGCGGGTGTTCGAGCAGGACCGGTGGAGCGGCTGAATCAGGCATGGGGTTCCTCGTGTGCAGGGGCGCGATGGCCGCCAGTGTCACCTCGCACCCTGGCCCATTCATCGTCCGTTCAGACGAAGTACACCCGTCATCGAGCCTCTAGAGTCGGTTGCCATGGCAGAACGAGGAACAGGCAATGGGCTTTGATTACAGCGGCAAGGTGGTGCTTGTCACCGGCGGCAGCAAAGGGATCGGCGCGGGTATCGCCGAAGGGTTTCTGGCAGCCGGGGCGCAGGTGATCGTCTGTGCCCGCAGCCAGCCCGAACAGCTGCCCAGCGCCGAGGGGCGCAGCGCGGTGTTCATCGCCGCCGACGTGCGCGACGGCGAGTCGCTGCAGGCGTTGTTCGACACCGTTGAGCGCGACTTTGGCCGCCTCGACGTGCTGGTCAACAACGCCGGTGGCAGCCCGTCGGCAGTGGCTGCCACTGCCTCGCCACGCTTTCATGAGGGCGTGCTGCGGCTGAACCTGATCGCCCCGCTCAATGCCGCCCAGCACGCCAACCGCCTGATGCAGGCGCAGGCGCAGGGTGGTTGCATCGTCTTCATCGGCAGCATCAGCGCCCTGCGTGCCTCGCCCGGCACCGCTGCCTATGGTGCGGCCAAGGCCGGGGTGCTGGCGCTGGTGCAATCGCTGGCCGTGGAATGGGCGCCGAAAGTGCGCGTGGTCGCGGTCAGCCCCGGCCTGGTGCTGACCGACCAGGCTCACCTGCATTACGGCAGCGAACACGGCATCGCCGCCGTCAGCGCCGGCATCCCGGCCGGGCGCATGGCCGCTGCCAGCGACATCGCCAACGCCTGCCTGTACATCGCCTCACCCCTGGCCAGCTATGCCAGCGGTTGCAACCTGCTGCTGCACGGCGGTGGCGAACGCCCGGCGTTTCTCAGTGCGGCCCAGGCCCTACCGACTTGATCGACCACCTGGCGGTGGCCGTATCGGCGCGCCGCCCTCACGTAGCAGGAGACGACTTTGGCTGACCCACAATTGCTATCGAGCGTGCGCGCCCTCGTGGGCCGCGAATATGGCCGGGTGTATGCCTGGGATGCGGTGAATGCGCCGATGATCCGCCAGTGGTGCGAGATCATGGGCATCGACAACCCGCTCTACAGCGACCCCGACTTTGCCCAGAGTAGCCCGTACCAGGCGATCATCGCCCCGCCGGCCATGCTCCAGGTGTGGACCATGGAAGGGCTGCACGCCAACAACTACCCGCCAGGGTCCACCGAGCAGAACCCGTACGAAGTGCTCAAGCTGATCGAGGAATACGGCTACACCTCGGTGGTGGCGGTGAACTCAGAGCTGAGCTTCACCCGCCCGCTGCATTTGGGTGAGCGGCTGTACTACACCACCCGCCTGGACGCGGTGGGCGACGAGAAGACCACCGCCCTGGGCACCGGCTTCTTCGTCACCCTGGTGATGAGCCACTTCGTCGAAAAGCCCGAAGGCGACGAGCCGGTGGGCGAACTGCTGTTCCGCGTGTTCAAGTTCCGCCCGGCCAACCCGCAACCTGCGGCCAAGCCCGAGGCCGCGCCGGCCAAGGCCAAGCGCCCGCTGCCGGGGGTAAGCGACGACACCCGGTTCTTCTGGGAAGGCTGCGCCGAAGGGCGGCTGCTGATCCAGCGCTGCAGCGCCTGCGCCACCTTGCGCCACCCCCCGGCACCGGTGTGCATGGCCTGCCACAGCTTCGAGTGGGACAGCCTCCAGGCCAGCGGGCGCGGCAGCCTGTATTCATTCGTGGTCATGCACTACCCCGAAGTGCCGCCGTTCGACCACCCCAACCCGATCGGCCTGATCGAGCTGGAGGAGGGCGTGCGCCTGGTCGCCGGGTTGATCGGCGTGCAGCGTGAGCAACTGCAGATCGGCCAGCGCCTGCAGGTCGAATTCCACACCTTCGACGCGCAGCAGACCCTGCCGTTGTTCCGGCCTGTGGCCGAGTAAGGGGCGCCCATGGACTTTCAACTGAGCGAAGACCAGCGGGCCATCGAGCAGATGGCCGAGAGCCTGTTCAGCGACCACTGCCACGACGATTACCTGCGCCACTGGGATGCCAGCGGCGAGCCGCTGATGGCGCCACTCTGGGCGCTGTGCCAGGAAACCGGCCTGCACGCCTTGGCCATCCCCGAGCAGCAGGGCGGCAGCGGCCTGGGCATGACCGAACTGATGCTGGTGCTGCAGGCGCAGGGGCGCAGCCTCGGCCAGGTACCCTTGTGGCGGCACCAGCTGGCGGCCGCGACCCTGGCCGCCTTCGGCCTGGGTGACCTGGCGCAGCTGGCGGCCCAGGCGGCTACTGGCGAGCGCTTGCTGAGCCTGTCGCTGGACGGCCTGCACGGCGCAAACGGTATCGCCTTGCAGGCCACGGCCTGCGCCGAGGGCTGGCAGGTAAACGGGCAGGTGGCGGCACTGCCACTCGGTGGGCAGGCCCACGCGGCGCTGCTGCCAGTACTCGCCAACGATCAGGCACGGCTGCTGCTGCTCGACCTCGACACCCCGGCCATCCGCCGTGTGCCGGGGGTGCTGACCCACGGTGAGGCGATCACCAACCTGCACATCGAGGGCCTGCGGGTCAGCGCCGACCGCGTGCTGCCCGCTGCTGCGCTGGCCTGGCTCGAACCCCGCGCCATCGCCGCCCTGGCGGCGCTGCAACTGGGGGTCAGTGCCGAGCACATCCAGCGCACCGTGGCTTATGTGAGCGAGCGCCAGCAGTTCGACCGGCGCATCGGCAGCTTCCAGGCGGTGCAGATGAGCATGGCCGATGCGCACATCGCCCTGGAGACCCTGCGCAGCGCCCTGTGGCAGCTGTGCTATCGGCTGGACGCTGGCCTGCCTGCGCCGTCCGAGGCCCAGGCCACCGCCTACCTGGCCTGCGAGGCCGGCCACCGCATCGGCCATGTCGCCCAGCACGTGCATGGCGGCATTGGCGTCGACCTGACGTACCCGATTCACCGCTACCTCTACTGGAGCCGCGCCCTGGGCATCGCCCTCGGTGGTTCGGCGGCATGCCTGGAACGGCTCGGCGACTGGCTGAGCGACAACGACAAGCTGGGATGGAAATATGACCTCGAAGAACACCAAGCGCTTTGACGACGTGCGCCCCGGCGAAACCCTGCCAGCGCTGCAGGTACCGATCACCGTGGCGCTGATCGCCGGCGGCGCGATTGCCACGCGTGACTACTTCCCTGGCCACCACGACCTGGATGCCGCCCGTGAACTGGGTTCGCCCCATGTGTTCATGAACATCCTCACCACCAACGGCCTGGTGCAGCGCTTCGTCGAAGGCTGGGCCGGCCCGCTGGCGCGCTTCACCGCGCTGAAGATCAAGCTGGGCGTGCCCAACTACCCCGGCGACAGCATGACCTTCAGCGGCAGCGTGACCGGCCTTGACCCCGAAACCCGCACGGTGGAAGTGACCCTCAGCGGCAAGAACTCAATGGGCAACCACGTGACCGGCACGGTCGCGCTGGTGCTGCCATGACCTTTGGAGGCAGCAGCATGAACACGATGTCGATTTCCGGGCGCGCCGCAATCGTCGGCTTGGGCGCGACCGAATTCTCCAAGAACTCCGGGCGCACCGAACTGCGCCTGGCCCTGGAAGCCACCCTCGAAGCCCTGCGCGACGCCGGCATCGACCCCTCGGAAGTGGAGGGCTTCAGCTCCTACTCGGTGGACAAAGTCCCGGAGTACGAAATCGCCCGCCTGTTGGGCTGCAAGGACGTCAAGTTCTTCTCCCAGGTGCCCCACGGTGGCGGCGCCGCCTGCGCACCGGTGATGCACGCGGCCATGGCGGTAGCCACCGGCGTGGCTAAGGTAGTGGTGGTGTACCGGGCGATGAACGAGCGTTCCTGGTACCGCTTCGGCAGCGGCAGCTACGGCTTTGCCGCCACACCGATCTTCGACAACGTCAACTACGGCTGGTACATGCCCCACGGCTTCCATACCCCGGCCGCCTGGGTCGGCATGTTCGCCCAGCGCTACATGCACACCTATGGCGCCACTTCGCAAGACTTCGGCCGGGTGGCCGTGGCCGCGCGGGACTTTGCCGCCAGCAACCCCAAGGCGTTCTTCCACGGCAAGCCGATCACCCTCGAAGAGCACCAGGCCTCGCGCTGGATCTGCGAACCGCTGCACCTGCTCGACTGCTGCCAGGAGTCCGACGGGGCGGTGGCCATGGTCATCACCTCGGCCGAGCGTGCCCGCGACCTGCGGCAGAAGCCGGTGACCATCAAGGCCGGCTCCCAGGGCATCACCCAGGGCCAGCAGAGCATGACCTCGTTCTACCGCGGCGACATCACCGGCCTGCCGGAAATGGGCGTGGTCGCCAAGGAGCTGTACCGCCAGTCCGGGCTCGGCCCCGAGGCGCTGCAGACGGCGGTGATCTACGACCATTTCACGCCGTTCGTGCTGCCGCAACTCGAAGAATTCGGCTTCGCCCGGCGTGGCGAGGCCAAGGAATTCATCCGCGCCGGGCACCACGCCCGCGGCGGCAAGCTGCCGATCAACACCCACGGCGGGCAACTGGGCGAGGCCTACATCCACGGCATGAACGGCATTGCCGAGGCAGTACGCCAGGTGCGCGGCACGGCAGTCAACCAGGTGGCGGACGTGGAAAACGTGCTGGTCACCGCCGGCACCGGCGTGCCCACCAGCGGCCTGATTCTGGGCGCAGCCTGAGGAGCGCAGCATGTTCGTCGATCTCACCCCCGAGCAACACGCGCTGCGCCGCCAGGTGCGCGACTACTTCCAAGCACTGATGACCCCCGAGCTGCGCGAGCGCCTGCGCGGCCAGGAAGGCGGCGAGCTGTATCGCCAGACCGTGCGCCAGATGGGCCGCGACGGCTGGCTGGCGGTGGGCTGGCCGAAGGCCCATGGCGGCCAGGGCTATGCGGCCACCGAGCAGCTGATCTTCTTCGAAGAGGCCAACATCGCCGGCGCGCCGCTGCCGTTCGTGACCATCAGCACGGTGGGCCCGGCGCTGATGGAACACGGCAGCGCGGCGCAGAAAGAGCGCTTTCTGCCGGGCATCGCCGCCGGCGAAATCATGTTCGCCATCGGCTACTCCGAGCCCGATGCCGGCAGCGACCTGGCGGTGCTGCGCACCAGCGCCCGGCTGGACGGCGAGCACTTCGTGGTCAACGGCAACAAGCTGTGGACCTCGGGCGCCGAGTCGGCTGACTTCATCTGGCTGGCGGCGCGTACCGACCCGAGCCAGGCGCGGCACAAGGGCGTGTCGATCCTGATCCTCGACACCCGCCTGCCGGGCTTCTCCAGCACGGTGATCCCGACCACCAGCAACCCGACCGCCGCCACCTATTACGACAACGTGCAGGTGCCAAAAGACATGCTGGTCGGCGAACTGCACGGCGGCTGGAAGCTGATCACCTCGCAGCTCAACCACGAGCGCCTGGGCCTGGGTTCCTGGTCAGACAAGGTCGTCGGGCTGTTCCGCCGCGTCTTCCTGTGGGCCAAGGCCCGTGACGAGCAGGGCCGGCGGGCGATGGACAAGGCCTGGGTGCGCAGCTCGCTGGCCGAGTGCTATGCGCGCCTGGAGGCGATGCGCCTGATCAACCTGCGCATTGCCGCCAACCTTGAACACGAGCACATGGACGTGGCGTTGAGCTCGACCACCAAGGTGTACGGCTCGGAATCGGCGATCGAGATCCTGCGCAGGCTGTCGGCCATCGTTGGCGCCAATGGCGTGGTCCGCGGCGGCTCGGCGGCGGCGGCGCTGCATGGCGACCTGGAGTACGAACTGCGGGCCTCGGTCACCGTGACCTTTGGCGGCGGCACCAATGAAATCCAGCGCGAGCTGATCGCCCAGTTCGGCCTGGGCATGCCACGCACCCAGCGCTGAGCCACCACAACCACAACAACAGGCCCCGCCCCGGCAGCGCCCGGGGCCTGGGCCGAGGGTTGCATCCGATGAGCACGATAGAGCAATTCAGGCACGAGACCCGCGCCTGGCTGGAAGCCAACTGCCCGCAGTCGATGCGCACCGCCATGGGCGAAGGCGATGTGGTCTGGGGCGCCAGCCAGCCGCAGTTCGCCAATGACGATGCGCGCCTGTGGTTCGAACGCATGCGCGATAAGCGCTGGTTCTGCCCCGAATGGCCCGAGGCCTACGGCGGCGCCGGGCTGGATGCCGAGCAGCTGGCGGTGCTGGAAAGCGAAATGCGCCGCCTCAAGTGCCGGCCGCCGCAGATCAACCTGGGCATCTGGATGCTCGGGCCGGTGCTGTTGGCCTACGGCAGCGAAGAACAGAAACGTAGCCTGCTGCCGCCCATGGCACGCGGTGAAGTGCGCTGGTGCCAGGGCTTCTCCGAACCCAACGCCGGCTCCGACCTGGCCAGCCTGAAGATGGCTGCGCGTGACGCCGGCGATCACTTCGTGGTTGATGGCAGCAAGATCTGGACCTCCTACGGCGACAAGTCCGACTGGATGTACGCGCTGGTGCGCACCGACAGCCAGGCGCCCAAGCACGAAGGCATCAGCCTGATCGTGCTGGACATGCGCAGCCCTGGGGTGAAGGCGGTGCCGATCGACCTGATCAGCGGCAAATCGGCGTTCTGCCAGGTGTTCTTCGATGGCGTGAAGGTGCCCAAGCGCCAGCTGATCGGCCCGCTCAATGGTGGCTGGAACCTCGGCAAGTACCTGCTGCAGCACGAGCGCAAGGCCATGTCGAAGTTCGGCGAGTTCAGCCTGCCGTCGCACTTCGACCTGCTGGCGCTGCTGCGCGAATACCTGCCGCAGCCGCGCAGTCAGGGCGAGCTGGCCTTGCAGGCGCGGGCGGTGGCCTGCGCCATGGACGAGCATGCCTACGGCCTGACGGTGCAGCGCATGGCCCAGGAGGGGCGTGCCGGCGACGACATCAGCGGCCTGATGGCGATCATGAAGCTGCTGCACACCGAGCAGGAGCGCGACAAGTTCGAGGTACTGCTCGACGCCATGGGCGGACACGCCCTCGGCTGGCAGGCCCCGGGCTTCAGCGAGCGCGAGCTGGCGGTGACCCGCGCCTGGCTCAACAGCTACGCGCTGACCATTTCCGGGGGCGCATCGGAAGTGCAGCTCAATGTGATTGCCAAGCGCGTGCTTGGGTTGCCCGACGGCAAGAAAGGAGTGTTGGCATGAACCTGCGTTACAACGAAGAACAACGCCTGCTGGCCGACAGTGCCCGCGACTTTCTCGCTGCGCGCAGCCCGGTGGCGGCGCAACGGCGCCTGCGCGACCAGGGCGTGGCGCAAGGCTTCGACACCCAGCTGTGGCGCGAGGCGGTCGAGCTGGGCTGGAGCGCCATCCCGTTCGGCGAGCACGTCGGTGGGCTGGACTTCGGCTGCATGGGCCTGGGGCCGATCTTCGAGGCCAAGGGCCAACACCTGGCGGCGACGCCGCTGCTGTCCAGCGTGGTCCTGGCTGGCTCGTTGCTGGCCTTGGCCGGCTCGGCGCAGCAGCACAATGACTGGCTGCAGGCGGCGATCCTCGGTGAGAGGCGCCTGGCCCTGGCACTGGAGGAGGGTGCCCGTCACCGGCCCAGCGACGTGGCCATGGCGGCGGTCGCCGAGGGCGACGGTTACCGCCTGAGCGGGGAAAAGTTCTGGGTCATCGATGGCGTTGGTGCCGATGCCTACGTGGTGGCGGCGCGCACTGCCGGGCAAGCCGGCGAAGAAGCCGGCATCAGCCTGTTCCTGGTCCCCGCCGACAGCCAGGGCGTGCAATGCACGGCGCTGCCATTGATCGACTCGCGCAACAGCGGGCGCCTGCGCCTGGACCAGGTGCGTGTGGGCAGTGAGGCGCTGCTGGGAGAACCGGGCGCAGCCTGGGCGGTGCTCGACGCGGTGCTCGACCGCGGGCGTGCGTGCCTGGCAGCGGAGCTGCTGGGCGCCGCGCAGCAGCTGTTCGAGACCACCGTGGAGTACCTCAAGACCCGGGTCCAGTTCGACGTGCCGATCGGCTCGTTCCAGGCCCTGCAGCACCGCGCCGCGCACCTTTACACCGAGCTGGCCCTGGCGCGCAGCGCGGTGATGGCTGGCCTTGCGGCGCTCGACGACCCGCAGCTGGACGCCGCCCGGCGTGGGCGGCTGGTCAGCCTGGCCAAGTGGAAGGCCGGCGACACTGCGCTGCAGGTCGCCAACGAGGCGGTGCAGATGCATGGCGGCATCGGCGTCACCGACGAGCTGGATGTCGGCCTGTACCTCAAGCGGGTACGGGTGGCCCAGGCCTGCCTGGGTGACCGCGACTTCCATTGCGAACGTTATGCCGCCCTCGACGCGGCCTGCGCCTGAGCGCAGCGGCTGGAGAACCCTGATGAACATTGACCATTGGCGGCACGCCTGGGCGCAACTGATCGCCCCCGGCTCGCCGTTCGAAGTGATGACCCCGGCTGCGGGCGGCCCGCGCCAGTTTCGCCATGCGCCGCGCAACCTGTTGCAGGTGTTCGACGCCGCACGGGTGCACGGCGACAGGGAGTTCGTCGTCTGGCAACAGCAGCGCCTGAGCTTTGCCGACTATTTCGACGCGGTCGACCGGCTGGCCGGCCAGCTCGCAGGCCGCCTGGGCCTGCGCCCTGGCGAGCGGGTGGCGATTGCCATGCGCAACCAGCCGGCCTGGCTGGTGGCGTTTGCCGCCATTCAGCGCTGCGGCGCGGTGTGCGTGCCGCTCAACAGCTGGGGCCTGCACGATGAACTGTTGCATGGCGTGGAGGACAGCGGTGCACGCCTGCTGATCGGCGACGATGCACGGCTGGCCTTGCTCCAGCACGACCTGGCGGCGGCCGGGCGGACCTTCATCGTGGTCGGGCGCGCCGCCGACGCCGGGCTGCCTGTGCACTGCCTGCGTTACGAGGACCTGCTGGCGGCCGAACCGCTGCCGCTGGCCCCGGTCGACCTGGCGCCCGAAGCCCCGGCGCTGATCCTCTACACCTCCGGCACCACCAGCCGCGCCAAGGGCGTGTTGTCCAGCCATGGGGCGATCTGCCAGGCGCTGACCGCGCTGGAGTTCCAGGGCGCGTTCTGCGCGCTGACCTCGCCCGAGCGGGTGGCCGGCATGCTTGGCAGCGGCTTTGCCTCGACCAGCCTGATGGCGGTGCCGCTGTTCCATGTCAGTGGCCTGCACGCGCAGTTCCTGGCGGCCTTGCGCGGCGGTCGGCGCCTGCTGTTGATGTACAAGTGGGATGCCGAGCAGGCGTTGGATTTGATCCGTGACGAGCGCTGCACCCAGTTCAATGGCGCCCCGGTGATGATGCAGCAACTGCTGGCCTCGCCGCGCTATGACGGCGCCGACACCGCCAGCCTTTTCGGCCTGGGCCTGGGCGGCGGCGCTTCGTCGGCCGGGCTGCTGGACGAGATGCTCGTACGCAAGCCCCAGGTCATTGCCGGCAGCGGCTACGGCCTGACCGAAAGCAACGGCATTGGTGCGGCGATTGGCGGTGATCTGTTCGCCTATCGCCCGGCCACGGCCGGCTGGCCGTTGCCGATTGTCGAGGTGTGCATCGGCGATGACCCCTCGCAGCCATTGCCGGCCGGCCGCGAAGGGCTGATCTGGCTGCGCTCGCCAACCCTGATGCAGGGCTACTGGAACCTCGCCGAAGCCAGCCGGCAGACCTTGCGCGATGGCTGGCTGGACACCGGCGACCTGGGCTACCTGGACGACGAGGGCTTCCTGATCATCAGCGGCCGGGTCAAGGACCTGATCAACCGCGGTGGCGAGAAGATTTCCGCGGCCGAGATCGAAACCTGTGTCAGCGACATGCCCGGCGTGCTGGAAGCGGCGGCGTTCGCCGTCGCCGACCCGCTGCACGGGGAAGTGGTGGCACTGGCGATCCATGGCTCGCCGGCGAGCTTGCCGGGCGACGAGCAGGTGCGCGCGTTCATCGCCCAGCGCCTGGCCGCCTACAAGGTGCCGGCCCAGGTCTACCGCGTCGACCAGCCCTTGCCGCGCAACGCCACCGGCAAGGTGCTCAAGGCCGCACTCAAGGCACGCCTGTCCAGCGCCTGAATCGTAGTCCCTCCGGACGATGCCGTACTGGCAGGAACCGGAACAATGAAGCCATACCACACGCCTTATCAGCGAAGGAGGCAGTACATGAAAACAACAACAACGGTGATGCTCGCAGCCGCTCTGACCCTCAACAGCGGGCTTGTCACCAGCGCCCACGCCGCCGTGCCACCTGCGGAGGCCGCCCGCCTGGGCAAGGACCTGACCTGCGTCGGCGCCGAGCAGGCCGGCAATGCCGAGGGCACCATCCCGCCCTACACCGGCAAGTACCTGGGCGAAGTGCCGGGCTGGAACCACGTCAAGTTCTCCGGTGACCAGCCGGTGGACCCGTATGCCAATGAAAAGCCGATCCTGGTGATCACTGCGCAGAACATGGACCAGTACGCCGCGCACCTGACCGATGGCCAGAAGGCGCTGCTGAAGAAGTACCCGACCAGCTACAAGATGAACATCTACCCGGGGCACCGCGACTTCCGTTACCCCGACTACGTGTGCCGCCGGGTCATGGACAACGCCCTGCATGCGCAGCTGGTCAACGACGGGCTGGGTGTCGAGGGCCTGGGCCAGGTGCCGTTCCCGATCCCGAAGAACGGCATGGAGGTGTTGTGGAACCACCAGCTGCCAGCGCGCGCCTACACCGAGGAGAAGATCTCCGACCTCGCCTCGGTACTGCCCAACGGCAGCATCGGCTGGGGCCGCGCCCATGCGCGCAACCTGTCGCAGGCCAACTCGCCAACGGTGGAGCCGAAGACCTCCGACATGGTTCAGGCGATGAGCTACAACACCACACTCAAGCCGGCCCGGGACAACGGCGTGATCAGCATTGCCCACGAGCCCTACAACTTCGTCACCTCGGCGCGCCAGGCCTGGTCCTACAGCCCGTCGACCCGGCGTGTGCGGCAGATGCCGGGGTATGGGTACGACCAGCCGATGATCGGCACCAACGGCACCATGACGGTGGACGAGGACCGCCTGTTCAACGGTGCGCCGGAGCGCTACACCTGGAAGCTGCTGGGCAAGCGCGAGATCTACAGCCCGGCCAACGCCTTCAAGGCCAATGCCGGTACGGTCAAGTACGCCGAGCTGCTGACGCCGAACCATCCCAACCCCGAGTTCATGCGTTATGAGCTGCGCCGGGTGTGGGTGGTCGAGGCTGACCTGAAGGACGGTTACCGCCATGTGTATGGCAAGCGCGTGCTGTTCATCGATGAGGACACCTGGAACGCGGTGATGGCCGACAACTACGATGCCCGTGGGCAGCTGTGGAAGCATGCGATGGTCAACTACTACTACCACCCGGACATGAGTGGCTGGCAGGCGGGGTCGCAGTTTTTCATGGACCTGAACTCGGGGCAGTACACCGGGTATGGGATGACCAACGAGGCCAAGAAGGGGCCGATTCTCAACGAGAGCAAGTTTACGCCCGACATGTATACCGCCGATGCGGCGCGGGCGATTGGGCGTTGATGGGCTGAAATCCTGGAAGTGAACGAGGCCTGGCAGGGGCGACCCTGCCGGGCCTTGTTTTTCGATGGGGGGTGGGAGATTGGGAGAGGGCTGCCAGGTGTCTGTCTAGGGTTTTGCAGCGCCTATCAGATCG
>NZ_BCBA01000045.1 GCF_001320245.1 Pseudomonas sp. NBRC 111124 | reverse complement strand
AGCGCCGCGCGCGGCGCTCGATCTCACAGGCGATGAATCTCCTGAGGCAGGCACCCCGGCCCCTACACAACCACCGCGCCAACCACTTTCCCGCTAGCCAACCCCTTGATCTGCGCCCGATACCGCGGCAAAGCCACCGCCAGAAACACCGCCGCCAGCACCAGCAACACCACCGATGCCGCCAGCGCATACCGCAGCGATTCCCCCTGCAAACTCGGCAGGAACAGGTCACTCAGCATCCCGATCAACAGAGGCCCCACGCCAACCCCCAGCAAGGTCATGGCCATGACGAAAATCGCCGTAGCCTGGGCCAGGCGATTGGCCGGGAACAGATGGGTGATCGCGCCCAGGCACGGCGTCGCCCACCACACCCCAAAGAACCCGAACGCGCTGTAGAACAGAAATGCCTGTGGCACCGGCGTGTCACCCATGTAAAACGCAGTACCCTGCGGCCACAGGAAGTAGGCCAGGGCAAACGGAATGCTCAGCAGCGTACCCAGCAGCGGCACGCCGATCTGCCAACCCACATCACGCCGGGCCAGGCGGTCGGTGAGCACGCCGCACACCAGGGTGCCGATGGTCGACCCGCTGCCACCGATCACCCCCACCAGAAAGCCCGCCTGCTGCATGTTCAAGCCATGTGAACGGATCAGGAAACTCGGGCTCCAGGTGCCGATCGCATAGCCGGCAATCGCCGCTGCGCCACCGGTCAGCACCAGCCACGCAAACGACGGCATGCGCAGCAGCTCGCCCAGGGTCTGCAGCCAGCTTTGCGCCGGCGCGGCGCTGGCTTGCTGCAGGCGCACCGGCTTGGGTGCGCGCACGGTCAGCAACAGCAACAGGCCAAGCACAATGCCCGGCGCGCCGATCAGCAGGAACGCATAGCGCCAGCCATGCTGCTGGGCAATCCAGCCCCCCAGGCCGAGGCCGACAATAGCGCCCAGGCTCGAACCGAGCATCAGTACTGCCAAGGCGGTGGAGCGGCGCTGTGGCGGGTACAGGTCAGAGACCATCGCCACCGAAGGCGCGGTGCCGCCGGCTTCGCCGATGGCCACGCCGATCCGCGCCAGCACCAGGGTAAAGAAACTGCCGGCCATGCCGCAGAGCATGGTCATCAGGCTCCAGGCCATGCAGCTGAAGGCGATCACCGGCTTGCGCCCGATGCGGTCCGACAGCCGCCCCAGGGGCAGGCCGAACACCGTGTAGAACACCGCGAAAGTGACCCCGGACAGCAGGCCGATGCCGGTGTCGGAGATGCCGAATTCGAGCTTGACCGGCTCGATCAGGATCGCCATCAGCTGGCGGTCGATGTAGTTGAAAACATAGATGCTGGCCAGCACCAGCAAGGCGTAGTGAGTACGCCAGGTCACGGGAGGGGATGGGTTCACAGCACAGCTCCGCTTCTTGTTTTAGGTGCGCACGATGCTCGGCGCATCCTGGTGCGATTTCATCGTCTGTTCAGACCAGTTTCGCTGCTGGCATACGGCTTTGGCCAGCCTTGCTGCGGGCACTGCAGGACTAGTCTCGACGGACGATGTTTCGCACCTGGCCAGGGTGAATCATTCAGCTCATCTCCGGTGCTGCGCGCCCCTTGCGCACCGGCAACAAGAACCGTGAAGGAGCTGAAATGAGCATCTTGTTCGAGCCTGTGCGGCTGGGTGACCTGCAGTTGGCCAACCGCATCGTCATGGCCCCGATGACCCGCAGCCGCGCCGACCGCCAAGGTGTGCCGGGCAGCGACATGGTCGCCTACTACCGCCAGCGGGCCAGCGCCGGGCTGATCGTCGCCGAGGGCACCGCACCGTCGGCCAGCGGCCTGGGCTACTGCCGCACCCCGGCCATCTACAGCGCCGAACAGGTCGCCGCCTGGCGCCAGGTGACCCGCGCCGTGCACGGCGAAGGGGGGCGCATCGTGCTGCAACTGATGCACGTCGGGCGTGCCGCCAGCCACCACAACAAGCCGCTCGGCGCCGCCACGGTGGCGCCCTCGGCGATCCGTGCGCGCACCCAGCTGTTCAGCGACGCGGCCGGCATGGTCGACACCGACATGCCTGAGGCGCTGACCCTCGAGGGCATCGCCGGAGTGATCGACGACTACCGCCAGGCCGCGCTGAATGCCCGCGAGGCGGGCTTCGATGGCGTCGAACTGCACTGCACCAGCGGTTACCTGCCCATGCAGTTCATGGCGGCCGGCAGCAACCAGCGCGACGACGCCTACGGCGGCAGTGCGCAGAACCGCGTGCGTTTCGCAGGGGAAGTGCTCGAAACCATGGCCGCCGCCATTGGTGCGGGGCGAGTCGGCCTGCGCCTGTGCCCCGGCAACCCGTACAACGACATCGACGACTACGAGCCGGCGGTAACCAGTGTGGCGCTTTGTGCGGCGGTGGCGCCCTTGAACCTGGCCTACCTGCATGTCATGCGTTCGCCGGTGCCGGGGCTCGATGCCTTCGCCTTGGCGCGCAGTAACAGCACCCAGCCGCTGATCCTCAACGATGGCTTCGACGGTGCCGCGGCGCAGGCTGCGCTGGCGGCCGGGGAGGGCGCGGCAGTGTCCTTCGGCCGCCACTTCATCGGCAACCCGGACCTGGTCGAACGCCTGCGGCATGGGCGGCCGTTGGCCGGCTTCGACCGCAAGACGTTGTACACCGTGGGGGCACGCGGCTACAGCGACTACCCCAGCTGGCAGGCCAGCGCGGAGGTGGCGCAATGAACCTGCCGCAACAGTTGCACAGCCCGGCGCAGCAGCCGGTGAGCCGCGAGCAGACCCAGGCCTTGCTCGACCTGCGCAGCGCTGCCAGCGCGCAGATCAAACCACGCGATTTCTACACCCTGGCCGACCGCCTGGAGTCGCAGGCCGACCTTCAAGGCGAACGTCCGTTCCTGATATACGGCGAACAGGTGCTGAGCTACGCCGAAGTCGACCGCCTGGCCGACCAGATGGCCCATGCCTGCCTGGCCCGCGGCCTGCGCCCCGGCGACGTGTGCGCCCTGGCCATGGAGAACCGCCCGGCGTTCTTCGCGTGCTGGTTTGGCCTGGTCAAGCTCGGCGTGGTGGTGGCGTTCATCAACACCCAGGTGGCCGGCAAACCCTTGATCCATGCACTGCAAACGACCAACGCCAAGGCCTTGGTGGTCGGCGAGGAGTGCCTGGGCAACCTGCAGGCCACCGAAGGCTTGCCGCAACTGCCGCTGTGGCTGGTCAATGACGCCGAACAGCCATGGGCCGGTGAGCTGCCGACCGGTATCGACACCACCTTTACCGAGGACCTCGCCGCCGCACCGCGCAGCCGCTTCCCACGGGCGCTGCGTGCGGACATCGAGGCCCAGTCGCCGACGCTGCTGATCTTCACCTCGGGCACTACCGGCCTGCCGAAAGCGGCGCGCTACAGCCACATGCGCTGGATGTCCTCGGGCGATGTGATGGAAGTGACCTTGCAGGCCACGGCCGCCGATGTGTTCTATTGCTGCCTGCCGCTGTACCACGGCGCGGCCGCCACTTCGGTCACCTCCACGGCCCTGCGCGTAGGCGCGAGCATCGTGGTGCGGCGCAAGTTCAGCGTGCGCGAGTTCTGGCACGACGTACTACGCCATCGCATCAGCGTGTTCCAGTACATCGGCGAAATCTGCCGCTACCTGCTCAACCGCCCGGTCCAGGCAGGGGAACGTGAGCACAGCCTGCGCTGCATGCTAGGCGCCGGCCTGTCGGCGGAGGCCTGGCAACGCTGGGTCGAGCGGTTCGGCCCGATCCAGGTATTCGAGGGCTGGGGTGCCACCGAAGCCAACACCAACCTGATCAACGTCGACAACTACCTCGGTTCCTGCGGCCGGGTGCCGGACTGGAACCGCACCAACCTGCGCCTGGTGCGCTACGACGTGGAAAACGATTGCCACCCGCGTGACGCGAACGGTTTTTACCAGCTGTGCGAAGTCGGTGAGGTCGGCGAGGCCATGGGCTTTATCATCGACCATCCCGACATTGGCGGCGGCCGCTTCGAGGGCTATACCTGCGCGGCTGCCACCGAGAGCAAGATCCGCCGCGATGTGCTGCAGGCCGGCGATGCCTGGTGGAGCTCGGGCGACCTGCTGCGCCAGGATGCCGATGGCTACTGCTATTTCGTCGACCGCATTGGCGATACCTTCCGCTGGAAAAGCGAGAACGTCTCCACCCAGGAAGTAGCCGACGCCCTCAGCGACTTGCCGGGCCTTGAATTGATCAACGTCTACGGCGTGCAGGTGCCGGAGCACGAGGGCAGGGCGGGCATGGCCGCGGTGCTGATGCAGCCTGGCAAGGTGTTCGACCCGCAGGCGTTGTACCAACTGACCGAAGCACGCCTGCCGCGCTATGCCGCGCCGCTGTTCGTGCGGGTGAGTGCGGCGGCGGACCTGACCAGCACCTTCAAGCTGCGCAAGGTCGACCTGCAGCGCCAGGGCTACTGCCCGCAGGCCTGCGCCGATCCGTTGTTCATCCGTGACGAAAGCAGTGCCACGTATCAGCCCTATTCGCTGGAGATGCTGGCCCAGGTTGGTTTGCCTGCATTCGTCGGTGGCCAGCATGGCTGAGCTCAACGCGGATGGGCACGAACTGGCCAGTGGCCTGCGCTACCCCTGGCCGCAGGCGCAAGGCAGCGGCGAATGGCGCGAGGTTGCCGATGGCGTGTGGTGGCTGCGCATGCCGCTGCCGTACCGCCTCGACCACATCAACCTGTACCTGCTGCGCCATGGCGACGGCTGGGTGGTAGTGGACACCGGCATGAACACCGAGCAGACCCGAGCCGCCTGGGAGCAGGTGTTTACCGGGCTGTTCGCCGGCCAGCCGTTACTGGCGGTGATCTGCACCCACTACCACTCCGACCATGCCGGCGTCGCCGCCTGGCTCGCCGAACGCTACCGCTGCCCGATCTACATGACCGCCAGCGAGTACCGCTCGCTGTACGTCACGGTGCCCGCGGGGCAGGCGCCGGGTTGGGACTTCCACGACTTCCATGCCAAGGCGGGCTTCAGCGACGAGCAGATCGACGAGCTGTACCGGCTGATCCAGAGCGGCCACTTCCGCCCGCTGCATTTCAACAGCTACCGGCGCCTGCGCGACGGCGATCGCCTGCCCATTGGCAATCGCCTGTGGCGCGTGGTCATAGGGCGCGGCCATTCCCCCGAGCATGCCTGCCTGTATGCCGAAGACGGCAGCCTGCTGATTGCCGGTGACCAGGTGCTGCCACGCATCACCCCGACGGTGGGCGTGCATGCCACCGAACCCGAGGCCGACCCGCTGCGCGACTGGCTGGCTTCGCTCGAACACCTGCGGATGCTGCCCGACAGCGTGCTGGTGCTGCCGGCCCACGAGCGGCCGTTCTACCACCTGCATGCGCGCCTGGACCAGTTGCAGGCGCATCACCAGGCCCAGCTGGCCAAGCTGCTGGCCAGCTGCGACGCGCCCCGCAGCGCGCTCGAGCTGATGGCCGTGCTGTTCCCCAAGCTGTCAGGGCGTTTCGACGAACTGATGGCGCTTGGCGAAACGTTGGCCCATGCCAACTACCTCATGACCGAAGGGCTGCTGGTACGCGAACTGCACCAGGCGCACTACCGCTACCGCCGTGGCACGCCGGGGCAACCCGCGGCCGCGGCCGGCCCGACGGCAACGTTGACCATTCCAGGCAGCCAGCCGGTTGCCCTTCAGGAGAGTCCGTGTGATCGACAAGAACAACAATAACGATACTGGCCTTGCGAACCGCGGCTTGCCGCTGGCCGGCCTGACGGCGGCGATTGCCCTGGCATCGGCGTCGGCCTGGGCGGGGGAGACCATCGAGTTCGACAATGGCGCCACCATCGACTGGTCGGTGACCACCAGCTATGGCATCGGCGTGCGCCTGGCCAAGCCCAGCGACCGCCTGATGGGGGTCAACGCCGACGACGGCGACCGCAACTTCAACCAGGGCAGCCTGACCACCAACCGCCTGGGTGCACTGGGCGAGATGATCATGCGCATGGACAACTACGGCGCCGTGGTGCGTGCCAGTACTTTCTACGACGACGTCTACCACCGCAAGAACGACAACAACTCGCCAGCCACCGTCAACAAGGACGGTGACAACGATGAATTCACCAGCGATGCCAAGTACTACAGCGGTGGCCGTACCCGCCTGCTGGATGCCTACGTGTTCGGCGGGTGGCGGTTCGACAACGACTCGATGCTCGACGTCAAGGCCGGGCGCCATATCGAGTCCTGGGGCGAGAGCCTGTACTACCCCGGGGTCAACGGCGTGCAGAACCCCTCCGACGCGGTCAAGGCTGCGCAACCCGGCGTCGAGGTCAAGGAAGTACTGTTGCCGGTGGGCCAGGTCTCGGCCTCGTACCGCTTCAATCCGCAGTTCACCTTCGGCGCCTATATGCAGTACGAGTGGAAGGGCACCGAGCTGGCCCCGGTGGGCAGCTACCTGTCGGGCACCGACGTGATCGGCCCGGGCCGCGAGTTCCTCATCACGCCGACCGGCAACGTGCCTTACCGTGGTACCGACGAGCCCCGCGACAGTGGCCAGTGGGGCGTGCAGCTGCGCTACCGGCCGGTGCCAGCGCTTGAACTGTCGTTGTTCCACGTCAACTACCACGACAAGAACCCGGCCACCGCGCTGGTCGGCTACAGCCCGGTGCCGGTGGGTGGCGGCCTGTTCGCCTTCGCCGCCAACGGCTACCGGGTGAAGTACTTCGAGGACATCAAGCTCACCGGCATCAGCGCCTCGACCAAGCTCGGCGAGACCCAGATCGGCGGCGAATGGTCGTACCGCGACGGCGCCCCGGTCATGGTCAACACCGGCCTCGGGCCGACCCCGGCGCGCGGCAAGGGCCAGCAGTTCCAGCTTTCGGCCATGCGCGTGCTGGGCGACCGGCCCTGGGCCAGCCAGACCACCCTCACCGGCGAAATCATCCACGTCAAGGTCGACAGCGTCGACGCCACCTCCGCGGCCGGCAACCTGCAGGGCGTGGCGCTGCTGCCGAGCCTGGCACCGATGGTCGCGGCGTCCGATGACTACACCTACAAGACCGCGACCGGCTGGCGCACGCGCGATGCCAGTGCCTACACCGTGGGCGCATCGTTCAGCTACCCGGGGGTGTTCCAAGGCTGGGACCTGGAGGTGCCGGTGCGCTTCTCCAACGTGTTCAGCGGCGCGACGCCCATGGCCGGGAGCATTTCCGGTGTGCAGGGTGACCGCCGCCTCAGCGTGGGCACCACCTTCAAGTACCTCGGCAACCTGGAAGCCGCGTTGACCTATGTCGGCTACCTCGGCTCGCCCGACGCGATCAAGCGGCCGTACGCCGACCGTGACTACGCGACCTTCTCGTTGAAATACACCTTCTGACCGATCACCTGACAACGCTGGCGCCTGCGGGCGCTGGCAGGGAGGCACCATGGGGCTCAAAGGCCACGCAGCAATAGTCGGTACCGCGCAGTACAAGCCGGAGAAGTACGCCACGGCACCGAAGATGTTCCACCTCGAACAGGTCGCCGACCTGGCCGCCCAGGCCCTGCGCGATGCCGGCCTGCAAGCCTCGGACCTGGACGGCCTGGTGATCAACGGGCCGCAGTTCCACGAAGCCTCGGTGTTCGTCCCGGCCATGGCCGCCGAATACCTGGGCCTGCGCCTGAACTTTGCCGAAGTGGTCGACCTGGGGGGATGCACCTCGGTCGGCATGGTCTGGCGCGCCGCTGCCGCCATCGAACTGGGCCTGTGCCAGGCGGTGCTGTGCGTGCTGCCGGCGCGCATGGCGCCCTTGGGGCCGGATGAAGACGCGGGCTGGATGGCCCGGGCCATGCGTTTTGGTGGGCACAGCACGGCGTTCGGCGCACCGGAAGCGGAGTTCGACCTCCCTTATGGGCACATGGGCCAGAACACCGGTTACGCGATGATCGCCCAACGTTATGCCTCGCAGTTCGGCTACGACCCGCGGGCCCTGGCGAAAATCGCCGTGGACCAGCGCACCAACGCCCAGGCCAACCCGCAGGCGATGTTCTACGGCCAGCCGCTGACCGTGGAACAGGTGCTTGCCAGCCGCATGGTTGCCGACCCGCTGCACGTGCTGGAGATCGTCATGCCGGTGGCCGGTGGCGCGGCGCTGATCATCGCCAACAAGGAACTGGCCGCGCGTGCGCGCAAACGCCCGGCATACATCACAGGCTTTGGCGAGCACCTGGCGTTCAAGTCGCCGACCTACGCTGAAGACATGGTGCACACACCGATCGGCCCAGCCTCGCGCCGCGCCTTCACCATGGCCGGGCTCAAGCCTGCTGACGTCGATGCCGCGCAGATCTATGACTGCTACACCATCACCGCCTTGCTGACCCTGGAAGACGCCGGTTTCTGCGGCAAGGGCGAGGGCATGGCGTTCGTCCGCGAGCACGACTTGACCTGGCGCGGCGACTTCCCCATGAACACCCATGGCGGCCAGCTCAGCTTTGGCCAGGCCGGCTCGGCCGGCGGCATGTCCCAAGTCATCGAGGCGGTCACGCAGATCGCCGGAGCCGCGGGCGAACGCCAGTTGCAGCGCTGCGACAGCGTCTACGTCTCCGGTACCGGCGGCGTGATGAGCGAGCAGGGCGCATTGATTCTTCAGGGAGCATGACGATCATGTCGAACAACAAACCGATGCCCGTGGCGACCGAAATCTCCGCGCCGTTCTGGGAAGGGCTCAAGGCCCGTCGCCTGCTGGTCCAGCAGTGTGGCGCCTGCGCCCAGTGGCTGTTCTACCCGCGCCGGCACTGCCCGGCCTGCCTGGCGCCGGACCCGGCGTGGCACGAGGTGAGCGGCCAGGCGACGCTCTACAGCTACACCCTCACGCGCATTCCGACCCTGCCGGACTTCATCGATGAAATGCCGCAGAAACTGGCGGTGGTGGAGCTGGCCGAAGGGGTGCGGGTCAACACCACCCTGGTGGGCCTGGAGGAAGAGCAGATCCGCATCGGCATGCCGTTGCAGCCGGTATTTGCCCAGGTCGATGGCAAGGGCACCCGGCTGTTGCGCTTCACCGGCCTGGATCAGAACGCCGCAGCACTGGAATCAGCCCACGTGGTCGAGGTGGTGGCGCCTGTCGAGGTGCCCGACAACCGCCTGCAGGTCGACTGCCAGGACGGGGCCGCACTGCAGGCCCTGGTCAGCGAACAGTACAGCGACTGGAGCAACAGCCTGTTGGTGGACCAGGCGCTGATCGATGCCTTTGCCGAGCTTTCGGGTGACGACTACTGGATCCACACCGACCCTGAGCGGGCCCGGCGCAGCAGCCCGTTCGGCGGCACCATCGCCCACGGCGCGCTGGTGCAGGTGCTGCAATCGCGGCTGAAGCTGGCGCTGGGCTTCGAGATCACCGGCTTCACCACGCAGATCAACTACGGCTCCGATCGCCTGCGCTTCCCGGCGCCGGTGCCGGCTGGCTCGCGTATTCATGCCCGGGCACGGGTCAAGGCGGTCGAGCTGAACCAGCGTGGGACCCAGCTGACGCTGGAGATCAACACCCATGTGGTAGGGCAGGAGCGGCCGTCGGTGATCAATGACCTGGTGATCCTCTACCAGCGTTGATGCATGGATGGAACAGATGGGCAACGCCAGCGCATCGCAATTGCCCGGGCCCTGCTCGAGGCAGTGCCACATTTGCCGGCTGCGCGCCCTCGCTGGTTTGAGCGGATTGCGGTGTAAAACTGTGACGCCCCTTTCGCGACCTTTCAATCGCGAAAGGGGCTATGCCGGTTGCAACAAACTGACTAGTTCAGCTGCGTCAAATTGTTACCGGTAGGTAGGCATGTCATAGCAAATTCCCGGAAGTGGCTCCCACAGTCCATTACTCCCCTGTGTCGTGGGAGAACGGTAAAATTCAGGCATGTCAAGTTTGGGGAGGTGTAGTGTATGTCGTGGTTCCGAAAGTGTAGCGTTGAAGAATTGGCTGTAATTACCTTTAGTCTTTCCTAGTAGTCGCGCGGACTTGTATTTTACGTAAAGTGCTTTGCTGTCCGAGATCGAGGCAAAAATCCGTACTGTTGAGGCTTTGACAGGAAGGCCGCTAATTGTATGCAGTTGTCGAGCGAATGAGGTATTGTTTACTTCTAAAGCCAAATTGCAGCTAATGAGGCGGATGTTTCCGTACTTCTTCTTGAATAAATCATGCCATTGGGTGGCAGTGATGGATTTGTGCTGGGTTGTGGTGAGCTTACGCAGTTCTGCTGGCGTGGCTTTCATCCTCGCCTTGAAGTCGTTGATCAGCATCCCGTAGAATTTTTGGGGTGATGTCCTTATCGCTACTGTCCTGCCGCCCCTACGTTCATAACGGCCTATGTGTGCCATCCCGGTGTCATCTACGTATCCATGGCCGATAGCATTCAGCCTCGATTCAGGGGCAGTATGATCAGGAATAACCGAGGGTTTGAATAATGTTGCGCCAGTGCGGCCCTTCAAGCTAGTTCCATAAGAGGCGTGCGTTTTTCTTAGCGAAGCCAATACACGGTCTTCATAAGCATGGAAATTCAAGCTAAGCTGATGTTCAGCTTTTTGAATCTTGTCCAGTTGTGTATGATGAACCTTTTGCAGCGTGCCGTACCTGTTTTTAAGATTTGTTTGCAGATCTGTCAGCAGGCGTTTCCAGTAGGCAAGGCTCGCTTCACCGTCGGATATAGCACCTGCGCGATTTCTTGCCGCGTCAATGGCCTCTGTTATGCCACTGAATTGCTCGTCCTGATATTTATACTCAAAATCGTTAAAAATGCCGCTGATTTCATCGCCGTCTTTTGCTTTGCCAAGCGAGAATTCAGCGTTGTTTTTTCCACTGATAAGGTCGTCCAATTCCGTCGAAGCGGATTGTGCTGAGCGATATTCTTTTTCCGTTCCAGCTTGGAAGCTTTTTTTCAGGCTCTTGAGCGTACTAACTTCGTTCTCCAGTTTTGCGAGCTCGGCATTGGCGTTGTTCAGTGATGCCTGATAGCGGGACTGCATGGCGGTCACCACCCCGTTTTTTTGCGCGTTCTCTATTTTCTTGAGTTCGCTCTCGATAAAGGGGGTCATTAATTTACGATTTTCAGCTACGGCATGCCGGAATCCCACTTGATCATCAAAGAGATGGATGCCCTGGAAGTCCTCCTCTACGGACATCACATGTCCGTTACTTCGGATTCCGCCAAGGTGCATGTCCTTCGAACCAAGGGCCGGAAGTGCAATGTTGGGTGTACCGTTAAGTAGATATTGACTGCGCCTGCTTCGCTGCAGCAATGACGAAATACCATGTAACCTCACAGTTCTGCGGAGTCCGCGCAGGGCAGTCAGCGATTTTGAACCCAGCTTGGCCATGACGCTCCCCAGTTTTTTTGCTCCGGCGTACGCCAGGTCAAACAGGCCAGCAGCCATCGCCGCCCATCCCAGCTTCTCCGCCAGTTCAGGGTTGCTCTGCTGCACCGACACCTGAGCGATGGTCAAACCGGCATACGCCAGCGTCGATCCATACATCACCGCCTTCGCCACCCCGGCCATCTGCGAGCCGAATGCCGGCGCACTGGCCAGTGCCATCATCACTTGCCCCACAGGTTCCAATATCCGCGAAAGCTCCGGGTCCGACTGCCGCAATGCCATCCCCGTTGCCGTGACTGCGGCACCTGCTGTGTAGGCGATCATCAGCCCGGCGATCACCGGCGCACTCAGGGTGCCCGCCGAGGCTACGATCATCACTGCGCCCAAAATCGTCAGGCCAGCAAACAACAGCCATTCCCCCATGCTGGCAGCCTGGGGCGGCGCCGTCTCCGTCGCCGTGATGGGCGTCAGCGAGGCAATAATGGTATCGAGCCTTGCCAGGTTGGCTGCCTGGCCCTGGCGGTTGAGCATGATGTGGCCACTGGGGTCCTCGAAGTTGACCGGGTCGGCTTTCGGGCAGTAGGCACGGTCATTCGGGCCGGCTGCACCCAGGGGGCTCCAGTCGTCGGGTTGGCAGAACACTTGGTGCTGGGCGTCGTAGAAGCGGTAGCCGTCGCCCAAGTGGAAACCACCGGTCACCGGATCCACCCGCTGGCGGTTGTAACCGACGCCTACCGATTGCGCGTTGAGGGTGGCCAGATGGGTGACGCCCCAGGGTGTGAACGTGACCGAATGGCGAACCCAGGCGCCGTCCTTGAACTGGTATTCATCACCCCCACCGGTCTGCGGGTCGCCGAGCACGAACAGCCATTGATCGTCCAAGGCAACCGCAAGGCCTGCCTGGTCATCCAGCGTCAGGCGCTTGAGCACGGTACCTGCACCATCCAGCCAGGTTTCCCCACTCAGGCCATTGGCACCATAGTTGAGGATGCGCCGCTGGTTGTTGACGACATCACACTGGGCGATCAGCCGGTCATGTTCGTCGTACTCGTAATAGGTCAGCGGCGTCGTGCCATTCTTGGCAGTCACTGACCTCAGGCGGCCGCTGTCGGTGTAGGCCAGGGACTGTTCCCGCTCGTTGGTCGCCAAGTTGCCGTTGGCGTCGTACGTCAGTGTGACCGTGCGGGTACTGGCCGTGCCGGCAAGGGTCGTGATGCAGGTCATCGCGGTACGCCGAGTGGGATGCATCGCATCGCCGTAGGCATAGTTGCGTACCAGCGTGTCGTTGTTGCTACGCGTGGTCGAGCATTGGGTCATGCTGCCCAGTTCGTCGTATTGGTACGTCTCTTCCTTGATGGCATGCCCTTCGTCATCCTTGACCTGCTCGCCCGCCACAGCGTCCACCGTCCATTGCTGCAACTCATCGCTGGTGCCGGTCACGCTGGTGTAGTAGACGAATGTCTCGCTTCTTGCCCGCGTGCCGTCACGGTACAGCGTTTTGCTAAGCAGCTGGCTGGCCGGTGACCAGGTTTGCTCGTAGCGCACCTTTTCCTGGCCGTTCAGCGCATAGCTGCGCTTGGTCTCGCGGCCGAAGGCATCGTAGTCGTGCAGCACCTGCAGGTGCTGGCCGCTGCGCATGTCCTGCACCGTGAGGCAGGCCAACTGGCCCAGTGCAGTGTACGTGTAATGGTATTCGAGTGATCCGCGGCGCAACCGGCTGCGGTAGCCTTGGGCATTCTCCCAGGCCTGCAGGGGCAGGTCGTTGCTGTTCCATGTGCCGGTCAAGACGCCGCGCAGGGAGGCCGAACCCTCATCGCGCTGCTGTTGCCCATGCACTGTCCGGTTGAAGCGCCAAGTGCCCAGCAGCAGCGGTTGCAAGGTTTCGCTGGTGACCAGGCTTTGATGATCACCCTGCACCGGGCGTTCGGCCTGCATGGCCTGTGTGACGGGGCTCAACTTGAAGGTGACCAAAGGTGTCCTGCTAGCGGTGCTGCTGCCTGTTTGTGCATACCAGGACAGGCTGCCATCGGCGTTGCGTGCATGGTAAAGGCTGGTGCCATCTGGCTTTAAGTAACCGTCTGGCCGGGTTTGCAGCGTCTGGCTGGTATCGCTGCCCCTGACCAGCGTCGACACGGCGCCGTCTTTGAACGTGCGGCTGGCCAGTACCCGTTCCGGCGCGCTCGCCGACTTCTTGACGCTCATGCGGGTCGGGGATTCGTTCAAGCCTTCATAGGCCCAAGCAATGATCGATTTGTCCGGTTGGGTCAGTGTCTCTGGGCGCCCCAGGCCGTCGTAGGTGATGTTCCAGGTTCTGGCTTGCTTCGCATAGCCGGGAATGTCCTCGGTCACCTGGGTGCGCTGGCCTTTCTGGTTGAGGGTCTGGGTGGTCATGATGGCAGCACCGGCGGCAGGTCTGTCCAGGCCGTTCCACGCTTCGTGCGTCAGAGTGACCGACCCGTCCCGCAGGTTGCGTTGGGTGGTTTGTTGGGTGCTCAGTGCGCCTTGTGAGATCAGCCCCAAAGTGGAACGGGTGGTCAGCGACACATTGTGGTTTGCGTCGGTAACCACCGGGTCTTGCCCGTGGGCCTGCCAGAACCAGTCCTTGCTCTGCTCGGGCACGGCTTGGACATTGTCGATGCGCAGGCCACCCGGCAGGTAGTCGAACATCACTTGGCTGGCCATTTGGCCATCGCTGTCCCAGGAGGTTTGTTCCACCATGCAGTAATTGTCGGCACTGTGGTCAGGCCCTGGCACGCGTTGCAGCTCACGGCGCACGATGCGTTGCTGGCCATCGTAATAGCACTGCTGGTGACGCCCTTGGGCGTCGCAACTCCTGACCCGCTTGCCCTTGCCGTCTTGCGCGTAGTGGATGGATTGCGAGCCGGTGGGGAATAGCCAGGCCACCACGCCTGAGGTGAAGGCCTCTTCATTGAACGCGTAGGTGTCACTGCGCACGCCTCGGCCCAGGCTGTCGTACTGATGGCAAGTGAATGCAATGGGGTTGCCCTCGCTGTCTTGCTGGGTTTCACGCAGCAGGCGACCGGTGCGCGCCGACACGATCTGGCGCTGCAGGATGGCTGTTGCTGTCGAGTAGGGCGTGGTGCGCAGCAGTTCGTAAGTTGCGGCTTCTTTGCCGATGGTCACCACTTCGGTCACGGTCTGGGTGCTGCGGGCGTTATCGTTCTGGTACCACTGGGTGGCGATGCGTTCGCTGCTGCGGACTACGCCGGCCTTGTGCTGGTGGTTGGCCTGCACCAGGGATACGGACAACGTTGTCGGTTTGGCCAGCGTCACGTTCGCCAAGGCCAGGGTGTCGCTGTCGTCAAAGGCTTCGAAGCCATCGAAGGTCAACACGGTGTTGGGCAGCAGGGTGCCGTGCTCGTCGCGCTGGTTCAGGGCGTAGCCGAACAGGGTCAGTACCGGGGCCTGGCGGGTACCGTCGGGCAGCAGCAGGTACTGGTATTGGGCGCATAGGGGCAGCAGGCCTTTACCCGCCGCTGGGCGCTCGGTGCAGGTGAGCTGGGTGGCATCGGCCAGCGTCCTGCCGGTGCTGCCCACAGTGGCATTGGTACCGGTGGTGACCTTTGCCAGTGTCAGCCCTGCAACCAGTGTGCTGATATTCAGGGGGTGGGCGTCGGCTTCGTAGTACCAGAGGCGTGTGTGCAAGCCATCGTCAGTGATGAACTCTATAGGTTCCAGGCCGCCTGGGCGGTAACGGGTCAGCGTGGTTTCCGTGAGCGAATTCGCTGGAGGGGTGGGCGCTGGGCTGGAGGTGGTCTGATCCGTGCTGGTCATGGCTGCGGTTCCTCGGCAGTGGTGGCGACGCGAAGATCTTCGACAGTGATGTGCTGCTCTGTTTGCTGCGGCTGGCGCAGCGAATCGGGCACGGTGTTGTCGGTCTGATAGACATAGCGGGTGATGCGCTGCTGCTCGCCGGGGACCTTCTCGATAACGCGCGCCAGTTGCGTGGCACCGTCAGCGCTGTGGGACCATTCCCAGCGGGTGGAGGGGACCTGTTCCAGGTCGCTGCCGACAGGGGCGTGCGCGTAGCGGGTGGCTGCGGTGATTTGCTCTCTACCTTCCCAGGCCCAGGCGTGGTGGGTATTGGGTTGTTGGCCACCGGGGACGAAGGTGTGCAAAGCGACGCGAGGTGGTGAAACGAAATGTAGCCAGTCGTAGGCGGCCACCTCCCGTGCCCCATCGTCCTCGGCAACGCAGCACAATACATTGTCCAGTACCGGCGTTACGGTGTACTGGAAGTGCAGGCGCTGGTCGGGCTTGTCAGTCTGGGAGCCGCTGGATCGAGTCAAACGCCTGAGCAGGCAGTCCTTGATGTCCAGGGTGATACAACAGTGCTCATCAGTCTCTGGCCAGAGGGTGAAAACGCTCTGTTGGCTGCCCTTTAGCACCGGCTCGGCGGAGTATTCGGCCTTGAGCAGAACGTTAACACCGTCCTTTATTCTATTCAGGCGCACATGGCCCTTCACGCCTTGCCAGTCCAGTTGCAGCGCTCGGCTGTCGGCCTTGAGTTGCAGGGGCACCAAGATCAAGGCATTCCGCTCGACATCGGTGAGTGCCAACGCCATTTCGGTTTTCAGTTCGTTCAGCTGTGTTCTATTCGCGATGACCTGTTTGAGTTTTTCCCGATCCCTACCTAATAAATCGGCGCTCCATGTGGTGTTGATAAAGCTCGCAGCAATGGAATAGAGATGTATGGATTGGGTTTTTTCGTAGTCATCAAGGTTTGAACCTGCCACAAAACCACTGCCTCCGGTCAACAAGCCGCCGAGAATGCTCCATATCGGCGGTGCATCCTTTGATGGGGTTTCAAGATCCTCCAATGCGTTATTGATTTGCGTGATAATCGTCTCGATCTTGTTTTTAAGATTTTCTTTGTACCCTCCGCCACTTTCCAGGTTGTCATGGGTCTGGGGGAGCCCAAGGACTTCTTCGTGGCCGTTCAGATATTCGATCGTGAAGGCCGTCAGGTGATAGACCTTTCGTTTACCACCTTCAGCGCTCAACTCGTCGGTAGTCCCTTGAGCCGTTTTGAGGGTATAGCCAAGGCGCACTATTGGCTCACCATTGATCAGTTGCTTGATGTCATCGATGCTAAGCTCATCTACGGTCCCGTTGCTCAGTACCAGGCGCCGCTTGCGGTTGTCGTAGGAAGACAAACCGGAGAACGCGAAGCCATCGCCGAGGGCGCTTTCGTTGGCACGTAACGGCGAGTAGTTGAACGCCAGTGGGATCGCAGGCGTACTGCCGGAGAGGCTGGAGAGCGTTGCAACTGAGTGATGGAAGTGGAACAGGCCTGTCTGGGGCGAGACGCCATGGAGCTGCGAGCCGCTAGAGGCAAAGAGTTCAGCCCCTTTGGTATTTGCCATGTCGGCACACAGTGTGTCGTGCGCAGGTATTTCTATATTTATTTCTTTCATTGTTGTGCAGCGTTGAATTTTTCTCCAAAGAAAGTTGGGTGATGAGGTGCCGATCAAGATCTCTGCTGAAGCGCTATTTTCATCTGGTTCGAAAAGGGCGTTTAAGTCAAGTGTAAGTCCATGGTCATTTCGGGTGCATGAGACTAGAGAAAAGCCTTTGTCGATAGCTTGAGCGTCAAGTGCAATGAGGAGTTGTTCACGTAATGAGGAGGTGAGGGTGTCGATAGTTGCGAGATGACATTGGGTGGTTGTTAGGTTTGATAGGGTATCTTTTAGGAGGTCTCTGTTATCGAAGATATTCGAAAGAATTGGTGTGAGCGGACTATGTTCTGTATAAGATATGCAGTAATCTAGTGCCTCTTGGAAGTGGGCTTCAATATCAAGGAGGTTTGCACCTATTGAGCGTCCCAAATCATTTTCGTATTCACGTGTATCATCTGTGTCGAAGACATAGAGATCATTGAGTGAGGGTATAAGTCTGCGAAGTTTTCTTATTTTGGGGTGACCGGGATAGCTCAGGTCTAAGGGGTGTAAATGTGTTTCTAATATGCCTATATCGATTTGCGTGGGGTTTTTTATTATTTTTTTATAAAGTAGATTTGTTGTCTTGTAAGAATAAAACGGTTTTTGAATTAATTCAGCATATAGAAAATATATGTCGTGCACATATGGTACTATGTGGTCTCTTTTGATTTCCTGGGTGCTGAGTAGGTGGGATTTATGCGCCTGAATTGGTCCTTTTCTAGTGTCTTCATTGATAAGAAAGGGCAAAGAATTAGTACCTTGGATGCCAGTCGCTGTGGGCGCTGGTATTATTTTCCTCAGTGTTGTTTGTAACTGGAAAGCAGTTGCCCCACGCATTGTCCACGTATTCAGGGAAGTGCCGGAATCGTTGAGGTCGATGCTGAGCCCAAGCCAAACAACCCCGTTTTCTTTCAAGTGTTCTTCAAGCGTTTCCTCTAGCTTGGCTCGCTTTTCTGCCTGGTCTGTCGAAGACTCCATCGCCGACAAAGTAAAGGAGGAAGCGTGGCAGAGGTATCCCGTGCGCGTGTCACGGCTCTCAATGACCAACTGAGCACTTTCGTCGCCAAGGCAGGCGTCAAGCACGCCATCAATATCCTCGCCGGTGCGGCTTGACCAGGCAGGTGAAGCCAAAGGCGCGCTCATCCAGATGCGCAGTGGCACGCCGGCGCGCAGGCAACGCCATGTCGAAGCAGGGGCCGTGCCGATGCCGCTTGCCTGTTCCAGTTTGATGTAGGGGGCCAAGGGACTGCCAGCCAACTGGTTGGCCAACGCGTCCGGCCATTGGTTCTGCGCCTTCGTTGCAGCACTTGGGCAGAACGTGAACGGCGATCCTGGCAGCGGTGCGCCCGTTACATCATCGTGTACCGCAATCATCACCTCGTTATCCAAGGCCAGGTCCGCGTTCACGGTGAATGATGCATGCTCAAGCCAATTGACGGATTCAAGTTGAACAGAAAGGTCGGACAGTTGCGGTATCCACAGCTGATTTCCCTGCTCCGCAGGCGTGATGCTGATGCCATCGTCCTGGCGTTTGCCGGCCCTTAGCATCGCACTGTGCGGGTTGAGAAATTCGCACAGCTGTTTGCTCCAACTACCGCGGGTGCTGTTCGCTTCGGGCTGGAAAAAATGCGATTCGTACAGGTGCTGACTGGTCCTGTGGCGTACTTGAATGCATACACGCTCTGCCAACGACGGCGCTGCATCTGGAAGCGAGAGTGCACTGACCTGATTGGCCTTGAACGGCAGGTTGCTGAGCAGCTTGCAATGCGAATCAAATGCCCACAAACGGTCGATCTGGCTTTTCTCGACGTTGTTGTAACCCGTGAAGGTGTGCGAGGTGGGGGCATCGGTGTTTTCGGTCAGTTCGGCGTCGTTCGAGAGATGCCCGGCCTGGAGCAGCACGGAACCCTCGACCAGCCTGCGGTCGGCCTGGATCGCCTTGACCAACGCAACAGGCCAGGCCACGCGGGCCTTGTTGGCTTCGGTTGCTTTCAGCGAGACGGTTTTCAGCACGCGCCCGTCGACGGGGTCGACGGCCCAGACGTGAACGGTTTCGTCCAGCTGCAGGTCTCGGTCCGCCAGCACATGGCAGGGGCTTGCCCAAACGCAATCACCGGTGCCCAGGGTACTGTGCTCGAAGCCTGTCATGCTGGGCAGCCCGGCCAACGGTTCGGGCGCTACGGCAGGTTGGACCGTAGGTGCAGAGGTGAGATCGGGTAGTTCAAGAACATAATCAGGTGCGATTGCATGCACGAAAGCCTGGTATCGGTTGGCTTCCATGTCCACGAAGTCAGGCGCTGGGGTGTTGCCGTCGAAGAAAAAGAAGGCGCAGCTCACCTCATGCTTGTATGTGGCTTTACGTTCGGAGATCTTCTTTGAAATCTTGGGGCTGCCAATAGCGTCTTTCAAATCGTCCGTGTCTTTATCGCGATTTAGCGCTACCGCGGTTGGGTTTACATGCGTTGAAACCTTGCCGATCAAAAATGCGACAGAAACATCACTACTCCTTTCTTCGAGCATGAGTGGGTGAGGGATGGTATGGAGTTTATCGTGGTAGCTGGCCTTCACCAGCCGCCAGCCTCTCTTGAAAAACTCGGAAAATTCGTTCGCTATTTCTTGCTTTGTTTGTTCAAGGGATTCGAAGCTTTTGATAGCGCTCCAGCCAAGACGCTTGGGTTCTTCATCGGAGAGCTTTGGCTTCAACCAAACGTACCAATCGTTGTAGTCATCCCAGTAGTAGGAAGAGCCGTTGACAGTGACGGGGTCGCCTTCTGACAAGTATCTGAACACATCCATTTCATAGCTGTAGGTTTTCTTGGCACTCATTTCAACCTCTCCGGTTGGAGGTCCCAACAGGGTGCGTGATCACGCCGCTGAGCCGATGTAGGTAACAGAGGTGATTGAGTGTTCATCTGGATGGAAGTGAGGGCAACTGGCAAAAATGTCAGTTGCGAACATACGAATTTGGTTCTTGTGGCGTTGCTATCAGCATGACGGGGTTCCCGCGAGCAGGCCTGCGAACTGAAGTGCGATGTGCGCGAATTCGCACTATTTGAGGGCGATAGCCAAGGCGCTGGCGCATGAGCAGCCGGGGCCGCTTCTGGCTTTAGTGACACATGCCCGCGCAGAATCTCACGCGGTGGATGGCACCGGCTGCGCCGGTGTTCGCGGTTAAAGCCGCTCCTACAGGATTATCTCGGCTTCAAGGAACGCGCTGTACTTGTGGGAGCCGCGCTTGCCGGCGATGGGCTGCGAAGCGGCCCCACGATTTCAAGGTTGTTGCATAAATTGCCGGGGCCGCTTCGCGGCCCATCGCCGGCAAGCGCGGCTCCCACAAGGTACAGCGCACGGCTGGAGATTCCGACAAACCTTAAGCCATTTGGACGATGTTTCCCGTCCGTCCCCGCCGGACTATCCCCCATGCCCCCCGCCTGACAAGAACAAGAGGAACGGCTCATGGCTGCGTTGTACCTGCCCCTCGATCAGGAGCGATGCCCATGCGCTCGGTGATCGGCTACCTGGTCTGCCTGTTCGTCGGCCTGACCATCGTCTTTACCTTCCTGCCACGCCCCGAAGCTACCTTCGCCGACGACCCGCTGCGCGCCGACCGGGTTCAGGTCAACGCCTTGCTCGACCTCGACACCCGCGTGCTGGCGGTGGGCGAGCGCGGCAGCATCCTGTTCAGCGACGACCAGGGCGTCAGCTGGCAACCGGCGGTGGTCGAGCCGCAGCGCGAGGTCGCGCTGACCGCCCTGGTGGCTCTCGATCGCCAGCGCCTGCTTGCGGTCGGCCATGACGGCTGGATCCTGCGCTCCGACGACGCCGGCCAGCACTGGCACGAGGTGCGCCACGACGACCAGCTCGGCGAGCCGCTGCTGGGGGTGTGGGCGGCCGGTGCCGAGCGGGTGCTGGCCTATGGCAGCTTCGGCAAGTTCTACCAGTCGATGGATGCCGGGGCGACCTGGCAGCCGTTGGCGCTGGAGGTCGACAGCGCCCACCTCAACGGCATGGACGGTGGCAACGATGGCCGGCGCATGCTGGTCGGCGAGCAGGGCCTGGTGCTGCGCAGCCGTGATGGCGGCGGGCAGTGGCAAGCGCTGCCGGCGTTCTACAGCGGCTCGCTGTTCGGCGTCGTGCGCCTGAGCAGCAACGACTGGGTGACCTACGGCATGCGCGGGCATGTGTTCGTCAGCCACGACTTCGGTGGGCATTGGCGCCAGCTCGAGCTTGGCAATGCGCTGCCGCTGTACGGCCATACCCGCCTGCCGGGCGGTGGCCTGCTGATCGTCGGTGCCGGTGGCTCGCTGGTGCGCCTGGACGGGCGCGGTGAACTGGCCAGCGCCACGCGCCTGGCCGGGCACGGCACGCTGACGTCGGCGGTAATGGTGGGCTCACGGCTGCTGCTGGGCGGTGAGCAAGGGGTTTTCGACGCCAGCGCGGGCAACCTCGCCACGCTGGGCAAATGAGAGGCAAACCATGAAAAGAGCAGACACCCGAACCGCGCGCTGCGTGGAGGCCACTGCCCAGGCGTTGATGAAGGGCCGCAAAGGCCTGCTGTTGCTGTTCGTGCTGTTGACCCTGGGCCTGGGCTACAGCGCGACTCACACCCAGCTGGACCCGGGCTTCAACAAGCAGATCCCGGTGCGCCACGACTATATGGTGAATTTCCTGCGCTTCAGCCAGTACTTCACCGGCGCCAACCGCTTCCTGGTCAGCGTGCGCTGGAAGGGCGAGGGCGACCTGTACAACGCGCAGTTCCTCGACACCCTGCGCAAGGTCACCGATGACGTGTTCTTCATCTCCGGGGTCAACCGCGCCAGTGTCACTTCGCTGTTCACCGCCAACGTGCGCTACATCGAAATCACCGAGGAAGGCTTCTACGGCGACGTGGTGGTGCCGCCGCGCTTCAATGGCAGCGCCGCGGACCTGGCCCAGGTGCGCAGCAACGCCGCGGCCTCCGGGCAGATCGGCCGGCTGATCGCCAACGACCTGAAGTCGGCGATGGTGCGTGCCGACCTGCAGGACATCGACCCGCAGACCGGCAAGGCGGTGGACTATGTCGAGGTCGCCAAACGCCTTGAGGCACTGCGCCAGAAGTACGCCAGCGACGACATCGAGATCAGCGTGGTGGGCTTTGCCAAGCTGGTCGGCGATGTGGTCGAAGGCCTGAACACGGTGATCGGTTTCTTCGTCATCGCGTTCGCCATCACCGCGCTGCTGCTGTGGCTGTATGCCCGTTCCTGGCGCCTGACCCTGGTCGCGCTGGTGGTGGCGCTGCTGCCGGTGGTGTGGCTGCTGGGCCTGCTGCCGCTGCTGGGGCTGGGCATCGACCCGATGTCGATCCTGGTGCCGTTCCTGATCTTCTCCATCGGTGTGTCCCACGCGGTGCAGATGACCAATGCCTGGAAGCAGGACGTGGTGGCCGGGGCCAGTGCCCGGCAGGCGGCGCACTCGGCGTTCTGCAAGATCTTCATCCCCGGTTCGCTGGCCTTGCTGATGAACGCCCTGGGCTTTGCCGTGATCATGCTGATCGACATCCCCATCGTGCATGAACTGGGGGTCACTGCCTGTATCGGGGTGATGTTGATGATCATCACCAACAAGCTGATGCTGCCGATCATCCTCTCCTGGCTGCGCCTGGAGCCTGCCGCGCTGCAGCGGGCCCAGGCCCGTGAGGCCGGGCGCCATCGCCTGTGGTGGCGGCTGTCGGCGCTGGCCGAGCCGGGCCCGGCGCTGGCGGTGTTCGCCGTGAGCCTGGCGCTGCTGGTGGGCGGCGCCTGGAAGGCCCGGGAGCTGGCGGTGGGCGATATCGGCGCCGGGGCGCCAGAGCTGCGCGGCGACTCGCGTTACAACCAGGACAACGCGCGGATCATCGGCAGTTATTCGATCGGCCTGGATGTGCTGTCGGTGTTCGTCGAGGTCAAGGGCGTCGAGGAAGGCTGCCTGTCGCCGGAGGTGATGCGCGCGGTCGAGGCCTTCGACTTCCGCATGCGTGCGGTCAATGGCGTGCAGTCGGTGCAGAGCGTGGCCGGCATGGGCAAGCGGGTGATCGCCGGCAACAACGAAGGCAACCCGCGCTGGGCGGCCATCCCGGGCTCGGCCCGTGGCCTGAGCCAGGGGGCACGGGCCTACATGCCGGACGACGGGCTGGTCACCGAAGGCTGCCAGCAGATGCAGATCCTGGTGTTTCTGGCCGACCACGAAGGCGCCACCATCAGCCACGCCATCGGCGAAGCGCGGCGGATCATCGCCGACGTGCGCACGCCAAAGGTCGACTTCCTCCTGGCCGGTGGCAACGTTGGAGTCATGGCGGCCTCTAACGAGGCGGTCAAGCGCGCCGAAGTGACCATGCTGGCGGCGCTGTTTGGCTCGGTGGCGCTGTTCTGCTGGCTGACCTTCTTCTCGCTGCGGGCGGTGCTGTGCATCCTCGTGCCCCTGGCCATCGTCGCGATCCTGTGCAACGCGCTGATGGCCATGCTCGGTATCGGCCTGAAAGTGGCTACCTTGCCGGTGATGGCCCTGGGCGTCGGGGTCGGCGTGGACTACGGCATCTACCTGTACGAACGCATCCAGCACGAGATGACCGCCGGCGCCGACCTGCGCGAGGCGTTCTACCGGGCCATGTGCCAGCGCGGCACGGCGGCGGTGTTCACTGCCCTGACCATGTCGATCGGCGTGTGCACCTGGGCATTCGCACCGTTGAAATTCCAGGCCGACATGGGCGTGCTGCTGTCGTTCATGTTTCTGGTCAACGTGCTGGGGGCGATCTTCCTGCTCCCGGCACTGGCGGCGTGGTTCAACCGCGGGCGACCGTTGGTCGCCCGGCAGGCGGCGCCCAGGGCGGTGCTGGTGGGCGAAGGCGCAGGAGATATCCGGTAATACAAAATAACCCCGGCGCCCCTATTGTCGGCGCCAGGGCGGCCAGCGAGACTGTGCCGCGGCCACATCGCCAAATAAAAATAAGAAAGGGTAGGCCAATGCCTGCCCGAGCGAGGAGAAGACTGTGGAGCTGTCTTGACCCATGATGCGCTGGCCCGACTCGGCTGCGACCTGACAACCTTCGATCGCCTGGTCGGTGAAGTCTATGAAGGCGCCCTCGACCCCAAGCTGATGGCCCGTGCGCTGACCAGCTTTCGCACCCTGTATGCCGCCAACTACGCCACCCTGATCCTGCGCGTGCCCGACCAGCCGGACATGGGCGTGATGATCATCTCCGGCGACATCGAAGGGGCCGGTGACGTCACCTACATGACTTACCCGCAAACCAACACGCCCTTCACCAACCAGCCGCCGGACCATGTGTTCACGGTCGACGACGTCATGACCCCGGCCGAGTGGGAGCGCAGTGCCTACTTCAAGATGTTCTGCAGCCAGCAGGACGTGTACCACGTGATGGGCGCCGACATTTCCACACCCGATGGCGGCAAGCTGCGTTTTCGCATCACCCGCTCCCAACGCGAGCCGAATTTCTCGGCCGATGAGCGCGCCCTGTGCGGGATGTTCCTGCCGCACCTGCGCCGGGCCCTGCAGGTGCACAACCTGCTCGACCGCAGCGAATCGCTCAGCGAGCTCTATTCCCAGGCCATCAGCCGCCTGTCGGTGGCCACCCTGGTGCTGGACGAGAGCGGCAGCGTACTGCGGGTCAACCCGGTGGCCCAGGAGATCCTCGCCAGCGCCGACGGCCTGAAGCTGGTGGGCGGGCGTCTGGAGGCGACCTACCCGAGCGACAACCGCGAGCTGCAGCGGTTGATTCGCGCGGCCTTTTCTGCGGATGCGCCCAAGGGCGCCGAAGCCATGTCGGTGACCCGCCCCTCGGGCCTGGTCAACCTTGGCCTGGTGGTCGAGCCGATCCCCTCGCTGGACTGGGCCGACGAGCGCGGCAAGCCGGCGGCGCTGGTGTACATCCGTGATGCAGCGAGCAAGTCGCTGGCCAGCGAAGTGGTGACCAAGCAACTGTTCAACCTGACCCGCGCCGAAACCGCGCTTGCCATGGAGCTGGCCAACGGCCTGTCTCTGGAGGAGGCCGCCGAGGCGCTGAACATCCGCCGCAACACCGCGCGGGCGCACTTGCGCTCGATCTTCTCCAAGACCGGCGTGCGCCGGCAGACCGAGCTGGTGCGTATCCTGCTCAACAGCGTGGTCGCCCTTGGCAAGCCCAAGGTGGTGCTGAAGGCGCCCGAGCGCCTCAAGGTGCCGCTGCCGCAACTGGCCGTGGCGCGCCGAGCCTGAGGTGCATCCAGGGCGCCAGCCGTAGTCCGCAAGGACGATGCTGGCGCGCTGGCGTTCTGCCGATACTGCACCGACCTATCCTGGAGATCGATCATGTCTGTTACAGCTATCAGCGGCAGTGCCTCGGGCATTGGTGCCGCCGTTGCCGCGGCATTGCGCGCGGCGGGTCATGAAGTCATCGGTATCGACCGTGCCGATGCCGAGGTGGTGGCCGACCTTGCTACCGAGCAAGGGCGGGCGGCGGCAATTGCCGAAGTGCTCGAACGCAGCGGCGGGGTGCTCGATGGCCTGGTCTCTTGCGCCGGGGTTGGCGTGACCGCGCCGTCCTGCGGGTTGATCCTGGCGGTCAACTACTTTGGCGTGAGCCAGTTGCTCGAAGGCTTGCAAGGCGCCCTGGCGCGCGGGCGCAACCCGGCGGCACTGGTGATCGGCTCGGTGGCCGCCACCCAGCCAGGCGCCGAGCAGCAGGCGATGACTGGCGCCATGCTCGACGGCGACGAAGCGCGGGCGTTGGACCTGGCCAATGGCCTGGGCCAGCCCCATGTGGCCTATGCCTGTTCCAAATATGCCATCACCCAGCATGCCCGCAGCCTGGCGTCGGCCTGGGGCCAGCGTGGCATGCGCCTGAACGTGGTGGCGCCGGGCGCGGTGCAGACCCCGCTGCACCAGGCGTCGCTGGACGATGCGCGCTTTGGCAAGGCGGTGCGCGAGTTCGTCGCGCCGCTGGGGCGCGCCGGGCGCCCGGAAGAGATCGCTGCGCTGGTGGCGTTCCTGCAGTCCGAGCAAGCGCAGTTCGTCCATGGCAGCGTGGTATTCATCGACGGCGGCATGGACGCGATGGTGCGTGCGCCGCGTTTCTGACAAGGACTCCCTATGAACAAAGTGGCCTTCATTACCGGTGCCAGCCGTGGCATCGGCCGTGCGGCGGCGCTGGCGTTTGCCCGCGCCGGTTACGACGTGGCGATCAGCGCACGTACGCTCGAGGAGGGCGAGCAGCATCAGCACGCCCTGCGCGATGCCGCAGGTGCTCCGCTGGCCGGCAGCCTCAATGGCACTGCCGAGGCAATCCGGGCGCTGGGCGCACGCGCCCTGGTGGTACCGATGGACCTGCTCGACAGCGCCACGGCCGAGCAGGCTTGTGCGGCGGTGCTGGCCGAGTACGGGCGTATCGATGTGCTGGTGAACAATGCCATCTACCAGGGCAACGACCTCAATTCGACCTTTCTGGCGCTGCAGCCGGAGACCTTGGAGCGGATGTTCAAGGGCTATATCCTCACGCCCTTGCTGCTGACCCAGGCGGTGGTGCAGCGAATGTTGGGGCAGGGCGGCGGGGTGGTGATCAACGTCACCTCCGGCGCCGGCGAGAGCGACCCGCCAGTGGCGGCGGACAAGGGCGGCTGGGGTTATGCCTATGGTGCTGGCAAGGCAGCGGTGTCGCGGTTGTCGGGCATTCTGTCGACCGAGCTGGGCGAGCGGGGGATTCGTGCCTATACCCTGAACCCTGGGGTGGTGACCACCGAGGCGTTGAAGGTGACCATTGGCGAGCAGGGAGTGATTGCCTTGCGCGCCGGCAGTGCACCGCCTGAGGTGCCGGCGGCGGTGATGGTGTGGCTGGCGACGGATCCGCAGGCGCCGCAGTACCAGCGGCGGACGGTGGCAGCTCAGTCCTTGGCCCTGGAACATAAGATCGTCGCCGACTGGCGGTGAGGATGGCACCGGCTTCGCCGGTGTTCGCGGGGCAAGCCCGCTCCTACAGAACTGCACATGACTTGCTGATTTAGCAGGGATCCTGTGGGAGCGGCTTTAGCCGCGAACACCGGCGAAGCCGGTGCCATCCTCCGAGTAGCTTCAGGCCCTGCGCTTGGCCAGGGTCATCGCCGTATCTTCAATCATGTCTTCCTGCCCGCCGACCATCCCGCGCCGGCCCATCTCCACCAGGATCTCCCGCGCCGAAACCCCATACTTCTGCTCGGCCCGCTTGGCAAACAGCAGGAACGAGCCATACACCCCGGCATACCCCATGGTCAGCGCATCGCGGTCACTGCGGATGGGGAAGTCCATGATCGGTACCACCAGGTCCTCGGCCACGTCCTGGATGGCGAACACATCCACGCCAGTCTCGATCCCCATGCGCTTGCACACCGCTACCAGCACCTCCATCGGCGTATTCCCGGCGCCGGCACCCAACCCCGCGCAGGCCGCGTCGATACGGCTGGCCCCAGCGGCGATCGCGGCAATCGAGTTGGCCACGCCCATCGACAGGTTGTGGTGGCCATGGAAGCCGATCTCGGTCTCCGGGCGCAGCGCGGCACGCATCGCCGCCACCCGCTCGCTGACCTGGTGCGGCAACAGGTAGCCCGCCGAATCGGTCAGGTAAATGCAGTTGGCACCAAAACTCTCCATCAGCTTGCCCTGGCTGGCCAGGCCTTCGGGGCTGTTCATGTGCGCCATCATCAAGAAGCCCACGGTGTCCATGCCCAAGTGCCGGGCATGGGCAATGTGCTGTTCGCTGACATCGGCCTCGGTGCAGTGGGTGGCCACCCGCAAGGTGCTCACGCCCAGGCCGTGGGCCATCTTCAGGTGCTCTACCGTGCCGATGCCCGGCAGCAGCAGTGCCGAGACCTTGGCCTGCTTCATCAGCGGGATCACCGCCGACAGGTAGGCCTCGTCACTGTGCGCGGGGAAGCCATAGTTGACCGAGCTGCCGCCCAGGCCATCGCCGTGGGTCACTTCGATCAGCGGCACCCCGGCGGCATCCAGGCCGCAGGCGATGCGTTGCATTTCGTCGAGGCTGATCTGGTGGCGCTTGGGGTGCATGCCGTCGCGCAGGCACATGTCATGTACGGTGATGCGTTTGCCGTTGAGGTCCATGGTCGGCTCCTTAGGCCAGGGCAGTGGGGGCAGGGCGCAGCACCAGCTCGCCCTTGAGGATTGCTTCGGCGTACAGCTCGGCGGTACGCGCCGCTGCTGCCGTCATGATGTCGAGGTTGCCGGCGTAGCGCGGCAGGTAGTCGCCCAGGCCTTCCACCTCCATGAAGATCGACACGCGCTTGCCGTCGAACACCGGGCCGTTGACCAGGCGGTAGCCCGGCACGTAGCGCTGCACCTGTTCGATCATCGCCTCGATCGCGGCGCGGATCGCTGGTTGGTCCGGCTCGTCGTCGGTCAGGCAGTGCACGGTATCGCGCATGATCAGCGGCGGCTCGGCCGGGTTGATGATGATGATCGCCTTGCCCTGGCGGGCGCCGCCGACCTGCTCCACGGCGCTGGCGGTGGTGCGGGTGAATTCGTCGATGTTCTTGCGCGTGCCCGGGCCTACCGATTTCGATGCGGCGGTGGCGATGATCTCGGCATAGGCCACCGGCTGCACGCTGGACACCGCCGCCACCAGCGGGATGGTCGCCTGGCCGCCGCAGGTGACCATGTTGACGTTCATCACCCCCCGCCCGAGGTTGGCCTTGAGGTTGACCGGCGGCACGCAGTAGGGGCCAATGGCCGCCGGCGTCAGGTCGATCATCAGCACGCCCAGGGCGTTGAGCTTCTGGCTGTTCTGCGCGTGCACGTAGGCAGAGGTAGCATCGAAGGCGATCTGGATGTTGTCGTCCAGCACGTGCGGCAACAGGCCATCGACGCCGTCGGCGGTGGTTTTAAGGCCCAGCTCGCGGGCCCGTGTCAGGCCTTCGGAGCTGGCATCGATGCCGACCATCCAGACCGGCTCCAGCACGTCGCTGCGCTTGAGTTTGTACAGCAGGTCGGTGCCGATGTTGCCCGGCCCGATCAACGCACATCGGATTTTCTTGCTCATGTTCAACGCTCCACGCAAAGGTCAGGGCACGAAGCGCAGGCTGGACTGGCCCAACCCGCTCATGCTCAGGCTGATACGGTCGCCGGCGGTCACCGGCACCAGCGGCGCCAGGGCGCCGGAAAGAATGATTTCGCCACGGCGGAACGGGATGCCCAGTTCGCCCAGGGTGTTGGCCAGCCAGGCCACCGCTGCGCAGGGGTGGCCCTGGACCGCCGAACCGAGGCCGCTGCCGGCCGGCTCGCCGTTCTTCAGCAGCTGCATCTGCACCTTGGCCAGGTCCAGCGTGCGCGGGTCGAGGCGTTGCGTGCCGAGGGCGAACACGCCGCACGAGGCGTTGTCGGCCACGGTGTCCTGGATGCGGATCTGCCAGTTGTCGATGCGCGAGTCGACGATCTCGAAGCACGGCATCACCCACTGCGTGGCGGCCAGTACATCCTCGGCGCTGATGCCAGGGCCGTGCAGGTCTTCGCCGAGGATGAAGGCGATTTCGCCTTCGGCACGCGGCTGGATCAGCTGGTGCCGGGCCAGGCTGACCTCGCTGCCGTCCTCGACCTGCATGGCGTCGGTAAGAAAGCCGAAGTCCGGCTGGTGCACGTCGAGCATTTCCTGCACGGCGCGGCTGGTCACGCCGATCTTCTTGCCGACCACACGCTCGCCCAAGGCTTCGCGGCGCTGCAGGAAGGCCAGCGAGATACGGTAGGCCTGGTCGAGGGTCAGCTCAGGGTAGCGGCGGGTCAGCGGTTGCAGGGTATGGCGGCCACGCAGGGCGGCGAACAGCTCGTCGCCGAGCGCGGTGATCAGATGGGCGTCCATGGCTGGAGTCTCTTGCTTTCAGGAATAAAAAAAGCCGGCCCGAGCAAAAGGGTGGCCGGCTTGAGAAAAGGCTGGTCAGCCGACCCAGACGCTGGAGTCGGCACCGCCGTCGACGTCGATGATCTTGCCGGTGACCCAGGCCGAAGCCGGCGAGGCCAGGTACAGCGCGGCGGCGGCGATGTCTTCGGGGCTGCCCAGGCACTTGAGCGGGGTGTTGGCCTCCATGGCCTGGCGCATGGCCGCCGGCATCACGCTGTTCAGCGCGTCGGTGAGGGTCGGGCCGGGGGCCACCGCGTTGACCCGTACCTGCGGCGCGAAGTCCTGGGCCAGCAGGCGGGTCAGGTGGCTGAGCGCCGCCTTGGCCGTGCCATAAGCGCTGAAGTGGCGTTGCGAATAGCGCGCCGCCACGGAGCTTATGTTGACAATGTTGCCGCCACCGGCGTCGCGCATCAGCGGCACGCACAGCTGGCAGAACGCGTAGGCGCTGGACACGTTGAAGCGCAGGATCTCGTCGAACTGCTCCGGGCTCAGGCCCAGCGGGTCATTGGGGCCACCACCGCCGACATTGTTGACCAGGTGGGTGATGCACCCGAGGTGCTCGTGGCTCTGGCGCACCAGCGCCTGGCGCTGCTCGGCGTCGTTGACATCGCAGGCGAAGGCCAGGCCGTTGCGGCCCAGCGCACGCACTTCCTCAGCCACGGCCTGGACATCGTCCAGCGAACGGGCAGCGCACACCACGTCGGCGCCTGCTTCGGCATAGGCCAGGGCAATGGCCCGGCCTATACCCCGGCCGCTGCCGGTGACGATGGCCACGCCGCCGTCGAGACGGAATCGCTGCAGGATGCTCATGACGGTCTCTCCTTATCAGGGCTGTCGATGGCACCGACTATGGTCATGCCGCCGGCCACCGGCATCGTCTCAACGGACTAGCGCCCAGGGCGCGTCGGCACTAGTCCGCTTTGACGATGATCGATTGCCTGGCCGCCCCGATGATCGATCCCAGCTCGCGCAGTGGCGCAGCGAGACCGGGAGAGACCAGTGATGCACAGCTTGCGAGAAAAGACCCAGGAAGAAGTCGAACTGATCGAACGTGCGCGGCGCATGCTGCCGCAGCTCAAGGAACGTGCAGCGCAGGCCGAGCGCGACCTGCGCATCCCCGACCAGACCATCGCTGAGCTGCAATCGGCCGGCCTGCTGCGCGCCCTGCAACCCCGGGCCTTTGGCGGCTACGAAGTGGACCCGCGGACCTTCTTCGAAATCCAGATGATCCTCGGTGAAGGCTGCATGTCGACCGCCTGGGTTTACGGCGTGATGGGCGTGCACCCGTGGCAGGTGGCGCGTTACCCGATCGAGGCGCAGCGCGAGGTCTGGGAGCAGGACCACGGTGCGCTGATTTCCTCGACCTATATGCCGGCAGCCAAGGTCAGCGTGGTACCGGGCGGCTACCGCATCAGCGGGCGCTGGGGCTTCTCCAGCGGCAGCGAACACTGCCAGTGGGTGCTGCTCGGCGGCATCCTGCCGGCCCACGGTGACTTTGCCAGCGAGCACGGCACCTTCCTGCTACCACGCGCCGACTACCGCATCGAGCCTAACTGGGATGTGCTCGGCCTGCGCGGCACCGGCAGCCACGACATCGTGGTCGAGGACGCCTTCGTTCCGGCGCATCGCGTGCAGCGCACCAACAACTGGCAGATCGAGGCGACCCCGGGGCGCCTGGTGAACACCAACCCGATCTACGCGATCCCCTTCGCCCAGGTGTTCTCCCGTGCGGTCTCGACCTCGGCCATCGGCGCCTTGCAAGGGGCGATCAATACCTTCCGCGACAACGCCGCCCAGCACATCGGCAAGCACGGTGCACGTACCGCCGACGACCCGGTCGCGCAAACCGCAGTGGCCGAGGCGGTGATTACCGTCGACAGCCTCAAGCTGGTGCTGGAACGCAACTACGAACACCTGATGCAACTGGCCCGCGCCGGCGAATACCCGGACACCGAAACGCGCCTGCTGTACCGCTACCAGTCGTCCTACGTCACCAACATCTGCGCCGAGCGCATCAGCGACCTGCTGCGCAGCATGGCGGCCTCGGGCCTGTACAACAGCAACCCGGTGGCGCGGCTGTTCCGCGACCTGCACCAGGCGCGCGGGCATATCGCCAACAACTTCATGGCCTACGGGCGCAGCTTCGGCGCGGTGCAGCTGGGCCTGCCCAACCCGGACCCGTTCGTCTGAGCCAGGTGACAGCGAGTACCTGAACCATGAATGACTATCTTGCCTTGCGTGTGGCGCGGGTGATCGAGGAAACCGCCGATGCCCGGTCACTGGTGTTCGACGTGCCTGCGTCGCTGGCCGAGCGCTTTCACTACAAACCCGGCCAGTTCCTGACCCTGCGTGTGCCGTATGACGGTGGCTGGCTGCCGCGCTGCTATTCGCTGTCGAGTACGCCGCTGCTCGATGAACCGCTGCGGGTGACCGTGAAGCGGGTGCGTGACGGGCGCGCCTCCAACTGGTTGTGCGAAGAGCTGCAGGAAGGCCAGACCCTGCAGGTGCTGCCGCCGGCCGGGGTGTTCGTGCCCCGCGACCTGCAAGGCGACCTGCTGCTGTTCGGCGGCGGCAGCGGCGTCACGCCGGTGCTGTCGATCCTGCGTTCGGCGCTGCTGGCCGGGCAGGGGCGGGTGCTGCTGATCTATGCCAACCGCGACGAACAGTCAGTGATCTTCCGCGACGAACTGCGCTTCCTCGCAGCGGCCCACCCCCAGCGCCTGCAGGTGGTGCACTGGCTCGACTCGGTGCAGGGCGTGCCGGCCGTGGCGCAGCTGGCCGAACTGGCTCGGCCAATGGTCGATGCCCAGGCGTTCATCTGCGGCCCGGGCCCGTTCATGGACGCCGCCGTGCAGGCGCTGGCCAGCCTCGGCATGCCCAGCGCCCGTGTGCATGTGGAGCGCTTCGTCTCGCTGCCAGGCGAAGGCGAGCTGCCCCAGGCCAGCCACAGCGAGGCGGCGATGGCCGCGCAGCTGGCAGTGCGCCTGGACGGCGAAGACCACCAACTGGACTGCGCCAGCGGCGAGACCCTGCTCGATGCCATGCAGCGCGCCGGCCTCGAACCGCCCAGCGCCTGCCGAGTGGGCGGTTGCGCCTCGTGCATGTGCACCCTGGAGAGCGGCGCAGTCGAGTTGCTGCACAACGATGCCCTGGATGCCGACGAGCTGGCCGAAGGCTGGATCCTGGCCTGCCAGGCCGTGCCCACCAGCCCGGTGCTGCGTATCCGCTTTCCCGAGTGATGCCGATGAGTGAGCCTTGCATGAATCCGAACTTCGCTATCCCCCAAGCGTCGGCCGCTGCGCCGGCCACCATCGCCCGTCTGCTGTTCGACAGCGCACAGCGCTTTGCCGGCCATGTCGCCATCGAAGAGCACGGCCAATGCCTGGACTACGCCGACCTGCCGGAGCAGGTGCTGCAGGTGACCCGCGGGCTGATGGCGCTGGGCATCCAGCCGGGCGACCGGGTCGGGCTGTGGGCGCCCAACAGCCGCGAGTGGATCCTCGCTGCGTTGGGCATCCACTGCGCCGGCGCGGTGCTGGTGCCGGTCAACACCCGCATGAAAGGCGCCGAGGCCGCCGACGTGCTGGCCCGCAGTGGCTGCCGGGTGCTGTTCGTGCAACAGCGCTTCCTCGACGTCGACTACCCGGCGCTGCTGGCGCCCCATCGCCCGGCGACCCTGGAGCACCAGGTGATCTTCGCCAGCGATCAGCCTGCCGCCGCTCACGACCTGAGCCATGAGCGTTTTCTGCTCGGCGCCGCCACCATCGAGCCGCTGACGGCCAGGCGCCGGGCCCTGAGCATCCAGCCAGAGTCGATCTGCGACCTGCTGTTCACCTCGGGCACCACCGGCAAGCCCAAGGGCGTGATGAGCGCCCATGGCCAGAATCTGCGGGCCTTTGCCGAGTACGTGCGGGTGCTGGGGCTGGTGCCGGGCGACCGCTACCTGATCGTCAACCCGTTCTTTCACGCCTTTGGCTACAAGGCCGGCTGGCTGACCTGCCTGATCGCCGGGGCGACCATCCTGCCGCACGCAGTGTTCGATGCCGAGGCGGTGTTCCAGCGCATTGCCCGCGAGCGCATCAGCGTGCTGCCCGGTGCGCCGACCCTGTACCTGTCGCTGCTGGCCCACCCACGCCTGGCCGAAACCGACCTGTCCAGCCTGCGCATCGCCGTGACCGGCTCGGCGAGCATCCCGCCGAGCCTGATCGAACGCATGCGCAACGAGCTGGGCTTCAGCGTGGTGACCACCGCCTATGGCCTGACCGAGTGCGGTGGCCTGGCCACCCTGTGTGACCCGCAGGCGCCGGCCGAGGTAATTGCCGGCACCAGCGGGCGGCCGTTGCCCGGCACCGAAGTGAGCATCCGTGATGCCGCCAACCAAGCCGTGGCCGAGGGGGAAACCGGGGAAATCTGCCTGCGCGGTTTCCACGTCATGCAGGGCTACTTCCAGGACCCGGCCGCCACCGCCGAGGCGATCGACGCCCAGGGCTGGTTGCACACCGGCGATGTCGGGCGCCTGGACCCGCAGGGCAACCTGGCCATCACCGACCGCCTCAAGGACATGTACATCGTTGGCGGCTTCAACTGCTACCCGGCGGAAATCGAGGCGGCGCTGCTGGCCCACCCGGCCATTGCCCAGGTGGCGGTGATCGGCATTGCCGATGCGCGCATGGGCGAGGTGGGTTGCGCCTGCGTGGTGTTGCGCGAGGGGCAGCAGCTCGACGAGCAGGCGCTGATCGGCTGGAGCCGCGAGCGCATGGCCAACTACAAGGTGCCGCGCCAGGTGCGGTTCTTTGCGCAACTGCCGCTGAACCCGTCGAACAAGGTCGCCAAGAACGACCTGAGGCAGGCCGTGGCCCAGGCCTGAGTGTCAGCCAACGGACCAAAACAATAACAACAAAGGAGAGCAGCATGATTACCGCGAACACGGGCCTGGCCCGGCGCCGCTGGCTGGCCGTGGCCATCGGCCTGGCCAGTGGCGGAGCCAGTGCCGGGCCGACACTGGAGCTGGGCGAGGACACCACCCTCGACTCGTCGCTCACGGTCAACTACACGGCGTCGATGCGTACCGCCAAGCAGGCCAACCAGTACCTCAACGACATCAACAACGACGACGGCACGCGCAACTTCAAGCGCGGCTCGCTGATCACCAACCGCCTCAGCCTGTTCGGCGAACTGCGCCTGCGCCATGACAATGTCGGCGCCGTGGTCCGCGGCAGCCACTTCTACGACGATGTCTACCACGAACGCAACGCCAACGACTCGCCACAGACGGTGAACAAGGTCGGCCGCGCTGACGGCTTCGTCGAGGACACCCGGCGCCTGAGCGGCAGCAAGGCGCGCCTGCTCGATGCCTACGTGTACGGCAACTACACGCTGGGCGACACCCAGTACCTGTCGCTCAAGGCCGGCCGCCACCTGGTGGCCTGGGGCGAGAGCCTGTTCTGGGCCAACATCAGCCAGGGCCAGGCGCCAGTAGACGCGACCAAGTTCAACGTACCGGGCACCGAGGCCAAGGACGCCTACCTGCCGGTGGGCCAGGTGTCGGCCTCGTGGTCGCTGAACGAAGACCTGGCGCTGGTCGGCTTCTACCAGTACGCCTGGGAAAAGACCCAGCTCAACCCGGTTGGCGACTACTTTGGCAGCGACACCTTCGGCCCCGGCGCGGAGTTCTTCCGGCTCAATGCCGGGGTGATCGACAGCTTGCCCGACAAGACTTTCACCGGCGTCAATTATGCCGGCGAGGTCAAGCCCCGTGACGGCGGCCAGTGGGGCATGGGCGTGCGCTACCGGGTCACCGAGAACACCGAGCTGGGGCTGTTCCATTACCGCTACCACGAGCGGGTCGGCTCGCTGTACTTCGACTTCACCGGGCAGACCCAGTACTCGTCGAACTCGCGCATCAGTGCGCGCTCGAACACCGGCGCGGCGCCGGCCTACCGCCTGGGCTACTTCGAGGACGTCGAGCTGACCGGGGTGAGCTTCAGCTCCAAGGTCGGTGATTCGGTGCAGTACGCCGGCGACCTGAGCTACCGCAACGGCGCCTCGGTGTACCTGAACAATGGCGCACCGACCACCGGGCAGATCTGGCAAGGCAACCTCAACGCCTCGTACATCCTCGGCCCGAGCTGGCTGGCCCAGCAAACCACCTTCATGGGTGAAGTGGTGCACCAGTACATCGAGGGCGTCGACACCCTGGTCATCAGCGGCGGCGGTGCCGGTGTCGACGGCCGCTTCGACGACTTCCAGTCCAAGACCCAGACCCGCGGCTCGACCCTGCTCGGCGTCGGTGCCTACCTGGACTACCCGTCGATTGCCGACGGCCTGGACCTGACCACCCGGGTGGTCTGGCAGCAGAACGTCGACGGCAGCGCCTACCAGGGCCTGGGCCGTGCCGAGAAGCGCCTGACCGTTGGCGGCGACTTCAAGTACCTGGGCAACTTTCAGGTCGGCCTGACCTACGTCGCCTACCTCAGCTCCCCAGATGTCGCCCAAGGCCGCCTGCTGGCGGACCGCGACTACCTGTCGTTCAACGCCAAATACACCTTCTGAGCCCAGTACAACCAGCACGAGGCCTGACATGCACCACAACCCCGATCGATCGCCGTTCAGCCCGGTCAGCATTGGCCCGCTGACCCTGAAAAACCGCTTCATCAAGGCCGCCACCAACGAGGGCATGAGCGCCCAGGGTGTGCCGTCCCGGCAACTGGCCAAGCTGCATGCGGGCCTGGCCAGCGGCGGCGTGGCGCTGACCACCGTGGCCTACTGCGCGGTCAGTCGCGACGGCCGCACGCTGCCCAACCAGCTGATCCTGGAACGTGACAGCCTGCCGCATTTCAAGGCCCTGACCGATGCGGTGCACGCGCAAGGCGGCCTGGCCAGCGCGCAGATCACTCACGGTGGCTGCTTCACCTTCATCCGCGAGCGCGCCACGCCCAGGCCGCTGTCGGCCAGTGGCGGCTTCAACAAGATCGGCATGATGAGCGGCATGTTCCTCAAGCAGGCGATGAACGAAGCCGACATGCAGCAGGTGGTGCGCGACTTTGCCCAGGGCGCACGGCTGGCCCGCGAAGCCGGTTTCGACGCCGTGGAAATCCACATGGGCCACGGCTACCTGCTCAGCCAGTTCATCTCGCCGCTGTACAACAAGCGCCGCGACCAGTACGGCGGCAGCCTGGAAAACCGCCTGCGCTTCCCGCGCCGGGTGCTGCGGGCGGTGCTGGACGCGGTCGGCCAGGACCTTGCGGTGGTGTGCAAATACAGCATCACCGAGGGCGTGCGCGCCGGCAACAGTGCCGAAGACGGCGCGCAGATCGCGCGCATGCTGGAGCAGGAGGGCGCCCACCTGCTGGTGCTCAGCGCCGGGATGAACGCCGAGTCGATCACGACCATGTTCGGCTCGTCGTTCCCCAAGGAAAACCGCGTGCAGCAGAAGAACCCGCTGATTGCCCTGGCGATGGCGCTGCAGCGGCGCATGGACCCGGTGGTGGAGTTTCGCGAGCTGTACCTGCTGGAGCATGCGCGCAAGGTACGTGCGGCGGTGAAGATGCCGCTGGCGTACCTGGGCGGGGCCAAGAGCCTGGCCAGCATCGAGCAGGTGATGGCCGAGGGCTTCGACCTGGTGGCCATGGGGCGGGTGCTGATTGCCGAGCCGGATTATGTGAACAAGCTGGCCAGTGGCGCGAGCCGCAACTCGATCTGCACGGCATGCAACCGCTGTGTGGCGATGATGTATACCCCGGGTGGCACTTCTTGTGTGCTCGGCCAGCCCGGTGATGCCCAGCTCAACAGCCAGCGCGCTGCCGGTTTGTAGGAGCGGCCTTGTGTCGCGAAAGGGCCGCGAAGCGGCCCCACGTTTTCAAGGATGTTGCATAAATTGCGGGGCTGCTTCGCAGCCCTTTCGCGACACAAGGCCGCTCCTACAGGGCTGTATCAGCCGTATTGCAGGAACTCCAGGCAGCTACGGTTGAACAGCTCGCGGTGCTCCACCTGCACCCAGTGCCCGCAACGGTTGAGCACGATGAACCGCGCCTGACGGGCGCCGTCGATGATGTACTGGGCGCCACTGACCGGGTTGAAATTATCGTTGCTGCCCCAGAACCCGAGGATCGGGCACTCGATCTCCCCCAGGCGCGCGCGCATGTTCGGCACCAGCATGGTGCTGAACAGGTTCTTCGGCTGGGTCACCGCCACCGCCACCCGTTCCAGCAACAGCGCTTCGGGCAGGATCGAGTCGTCGAACAGCTGCAGGCGCATCATGCTGCGCATCTCCTCAAGGCCGATGGGGCCGGCATTGAACAACCCGACCATGCGCAGGATGCCGGGCATCTGGAAGTAGGTCTCGCGCTCTTCGACACCACCGGGTGCCAGCAGGATCAGCCGTTCCACCCGCTGCGGCTGGCGCAGGGCCAGGCCCAGGGCGATGGCGCCGCCCAATGAGTTGCCCAGCAGGGTGCAGCGGTTGATACCGAGTTGATCGAGCAGTGCCGCCACGCAATCGACGAAATAATCCAGCTCGTAGCGCACGTCGTCAGGTTTGTCCGAGCGGCCGAAGCCGGGCAGGTCGAGCAGGATGTTGCGGTAACCGGCCGCCACCAGCTCCGGGTAGTTGCCCTTGAAGTTGCTGAAACCGCTGGCGCCCGGGCCGCTGCCGTGCAGCCACAGCACCACCGGGCCCTGGCCTTCGTCCAGGTAGTGCAGGCGCAGGCCGTTGGGCAGGGTGGCGTAATCGCCGGTGGGCAGGGGCAGGTCGACGGGTTGGTTCATGCCGGTTCTCCGGTTCGCGAATGGGTGAGGGTCGATCCTCTGTCGCCCAGGCCAGGCTGGCATCGTCCATCCGGACCACGACGCGCCCAGGGCGCTAGTCCTATCGGACGATGTTCGGCACCGGCTGGCGCCCAATGATGGTGAAAACCAAAAGGCGTCAACAGAGGAGAACGCTATGAAACTGCAGAACAAAGTGGCCTTCGTTACCGGTGCCGGGCAGGGCATGGGCCAGGCCATCGTGCGCCGCTTCGTCGCCGAAGGGGCCAAGGTGGTGGCGGTCGACCTCAACCAGGCCGCGCTCGCCGCCGGCCTTGCCGACCTCGGCGAACAGGTGCTGGCGCTGGGCTGCAACGTCGCTGATGGTGCGTCGGTGGCCGATGCCATGGGCCAGGTCGAAGCGCATTTCGGCGGCCTGGACATCGTCGTCAACAACGCCGGTGTCGGCGCCCTCGATGCCTTCCTCGACACGCCGGACGACAGCTGGGCGCGGGTGATCGGGGTCAACCTCGGCGGCACCTTCCTGTGCTGCCGCGAAGGCGCCCGGCTGATGCTCAAGGGCCAGCGCCAGGGCGTGCTGATCAACTTGTCGAGCACCGCTGCGCTGACTGGCGAAGGGCCAAGCCACTATTGCGCTTCGAAAGCCGCAGTGATGGGCCTGACCCGTTCGATCGCCCGTGAACTGGCGGCCCAGGGCATCCGCGTCAACACCTTGGTACCGGGCCCGACCAACACCCCGATGATGGCCGGCATTCCCGATGAACACATGCAGGCGTTGCTGAAAAACGTGCCGCTGGGGCGGATGTGCGAAACCGACGAGATCGCCCGGGTGGCGGTGTTCCTGGCCAGTGATGACGCCAGCTTCATCACCGGGCAGAACATCGCCGTCAACGGCGGCATGGCCTTTATCTGACAGGAGCGCGACCGATGAGCAAACGTCTGCAAGGCAAGATCGCCTTCGTCACCGGGGCCGGCTCCGGCATTGGCGAGGCCACCGCACTGCGCTTCGCCGAAGAGGGCGCCCTGGTGGTGCTGTGTGGGCGGCGCCGCGAGCCGCTCGAAGGGGTACGCGAGCAGATCCTCGCCCGCGGTGGTTGCGCCGAGGTGGCGGTGGCCGACGTCAGTGACGAACGGGCCTATGTCGCCGCGCTGCAAGCCACCGCGCAGCGCCACGGCGGCCTCGATATCCTGGTCAACAACGCCATGGCCTACACCTGGGGCGGCATCGACGGCATGAGCACTGCCGACTGGCACGCCAACTTCGCCACCACCGTGGATGGCACCTTCTGGGGCACGCGCACGGCGATGCAGCTGATGAAGGGCAAGGGCGGCTCGATCGTCAACATCGCCTCGATCTGCGGCCTGTTCGGCACGGCCTGGATGGCGGGTTATTCTGCCGCCAAGGCAGCGGTGATCAACTTCAGTCGGGCCGCAGCCAGCGAAGGGGCGGCAGACAATATCCGTTGCAACGTGATCATCCCCGGGGTGGTCGACACACCGGCAACCGCGGGCATGCTCGGCGACGCCAAGGCACGCGCCAACACCGAGAAGGTCATCCCGATGCGCCGTGTCGGCCTGCCGCAAGAGCTGGCCAATGCCATCCTGTTCCTGGCCAGCGACGAAGCCTCGTACGTGACCGGCGCGAGCCTGGCGGTGGACGGCGGGCGCGGCTCGGACCTGTATACGGTGCTGGAATGACCGCCATGGAAAGCAGCACCACGCTGCTGCAGCGCATCGACCGCCTGGAGTCGCTGGACGCGATCCGCCAGCTGGCCGGCAAGTACGCCCTGGCCCTGGACATGCGCGACATGGACGCCATGGCCAACTGCTTTGCCGAGGACGTGCGGGTCGGCCGCGACAAGTTCGGCCGTGCGCACCTCAAGGCCTGGCTTGACGAGACCATGCGCAAGCAGTTCCACGGTACCTCGCACCACCTGGGCCAGCACATCATCGAGTTCAGCGATGCCGACCACGCCACGGGTGTGGTGTATTCGAAGAACGAGCATGAGACCGGGCCGGAGTGGGTGATCATGCAGATGCTGTACTGGGACGACTACGAGCGCATCGATGGGCGCTGGTGCTTCCGCCGCCGGCTGCCGTGCTATTGGTACGCCACTGACCTGAACAAGCCGCCGATTGGTGGCCTGAAGATGCGCTGGCCGGGGCGTGAGCCTTATGCCGGGAGCTTCCACGAGCTGTTCCCGTCGTGGGATGCGTTCTGGGCCCAGCGGCCGGACAAGGATGCCTTGCCGCAGATTGCCGAGCCGGCGCCGCTGGAGGGTTTTCTGCAGGGCATGCGGCGTGGGGCGGGGGACCCGAAGATTCGCGTTCGCTAGTGGTTGATCAGGGGCCGCTCTGCGGCCCATCGCAGGCAAGCCAGCTCCCACAGGTACAGCGCATGACTTGAAGTCGATGCTGTCGGTGTGGGAGCTGGCTTGCCTGCGATGGGCTGCAAAGCAGCCCCAGGGTTTCAGCGCCCCTTCACCTCCCGCGGCATGCCCAACGCCCGTTCGGCAATCACATTGCGCTGAATCTCGTTACTCCCCCCATAGATCGTGTCGGCCCGGGTAAACAGGAACAACGACTGCAACCGGCTCAACCCATACGGCGCACTCTCCAGCACCTCGGCCGCATCCCCCAGCACATCCATTGCCAACTTGCCCAGCTCTACATGCCAGTTCGACCAAGCCAGCTTGTAGATCATCGCCTCTCGCGCCAGGCTGCCATCCTGCGGCCCTGAGAGCATGCGCAGCGAGTTGTAGCGCAGTACCTTGAGCCCTGACCAGGCTTGGGCCAGGCGCTGGCGCAGCAGCGGGTCGCGGGCGGCGCCGTTGGTGCGGGCGATGCGCAGCACCTCTTCGAGCTCGTTGTGAAACTGCATTTGCTGGCCCAGGGTCGACACGCCACGTTCGAAGCCCAGCAGGGCCATGGCGATCTTCCAGCCTTCGCCAGGCTGGCCGATCAGGTTGCTTGCCGAGGTTTCGGCCTGGTCGAAGAACACCTCGTTGAACTCGCTGGTGCCGGTCAGTTGCTGGATCGGCTGCACGCGGATGTTGGCCTGGGCCATCGGCACCAGCAGGAACGACAAACCCTGGTGCCCGACGCTGCCCGGCTCGGTGCGGGCCAGCACGAAGCACCAGTCGGCCTCGTGGGCCAGCGAAGTCCAGACTTTCTGCCCGCTGATCAGCCAGTGTTCGCCGCTGGCGTCGAGGCGCGCGCGAGTCTGTACGTTGGCCAGGTCCGAGCCTGCGCCGGGCTCGGAATAGCCCTGGCACCAGAACGCCTCGCCCTGAAGAATGCCCGGCAGCAGGCGCTGGCGTTGCTCGGGCGTGCCGAACGCGGCGAGGGTTGGGCCGACCAGCCCTTCGCCGATGTGGCCCATGCGCCCGGGGCCGCCGGCGCGGGCGTATTCCTCGTGGAAAATCACCTGCTGGCTGATGCTCAGGCCACGCCCGCCGTCTTCTGCCCGCCAGCCCACACCGACCCAGCCACCGCTTGCCAGCTCGCGCTCCCAGGCCTTGCGCTCGGCCGGGAAGCTGTGTTCGTCGCCCGGGCCGCCACGAAAGCGCAGTTGTGCAAATTCACCTTGCAAGTGTGCTGCCAGCCAGCTGGCAACCTCCTGACGGAATGCTTCGTCTGCCTTGCTGAAACCGATCTTCATGGGTTTTCTCCCAGCAGTTTGCGGGCCAGGCGCTCACGGTGCCAGGCCGGGTTGCCCAGCAGCTGTTCGCTGGCCCTGGCGCGTTTGAAGTACAGGTGCGGGTCGTATTCCCAGGTGAAGCCGACCCCGCCGTGCAGCTGGATCGACTCGGCCGCGCAGTGGAAAAAGGTTTCGCTGGCCTGGGCCTTGGCGGTGGCCGCAGCGGCGAGCAGTTCGCCGCGCACCAGCGGGTCACCGTCTTCGGCCAGGTATTCGCGGGCCACGCAGGCCGCGTACCACACCGCCGAACGGGTGCATTCGATGTGCAGCATCATGTCGGCGCAGCGATGCTTGATGGCCTGGAAGCTGGCCACCGGCCGGCCGAACTGGTGGCGCTCGGCGGTATAGGCCAGGGTCAGGTCCAGCGCCTGCTGGGCACCGCCGAGCTGTTCGGCAGCCAGGCCGATGGCGGCGATACGCTGGGTGGCTTGGAGCAGCGGCCAGGCCTGATCGATGGGGCACAGGCGCTGTAGGTCACTGACTTCCACCTGGTGCAGTTCGATGCGCGCCAGGCGTCGGGTCTGGTCGAGGGTGTGTAATGTAATACGTACTATTCCAGGTGTGTCAGCTGGTACGGCAAACAGGCTAATGTCTTGTTCGCCTGCACTGCCTGGGCGACGTGCGGCGATCAGCAGCAGGTCGGCCTGGGCGCCATCGACGACCTGGGCGTGACAGCCATCGAGGCGGTAGCCGTCGCCATGGGGATGCAGTTCGACCTGCAGCTGCGCGGCCTCAAGCGGGCAGGCCAGGGTGGCATGCAGCTGGCCGCTGGCGATGGCCGGTAGCCAGCGGGCTTGCAGTGCCGGGTTGTCGGCCAGCAGCAGGGCCGGAGTGGCCAGGCAAGTGGTGGCGAACAGCGGCGAGCCGAGCAGGAAGCGCCCGCATTGCTCCAGCAGCACGGCCAGCTCGACGAAGCCCAGGCCCATGCCACCGTGGGCCTCGGGTACCAGCAGCGCCGGCCAGTACAGCTCCTGGCCGATGCGTCGGCACAATTCAGGGTCGTAATCGGCAGCACGGCTCATGCCTGCGCGTACCGCATGGGAATCGCTGGCCTGGGCGAGAAAACGCTCGGCACTGTCGCGGATCAGCAACTGTTCCTCGGTGAAAGCGAACTCCATAAAGGGCATCTCTAGGCTGGCGGGGCTGCAGCGCGGCCCCTGGATTCAGGTAGACAACGCCCTCGAATCTAGGGCCGGACCACGCACAGCGAATCATTGAAACGGACTAGGCCCACAGCCCGCTGCGGGCCGGCTGCGCCACGCATTGCGCTTAGTCTCAACGGACGATGAGCGCGGCGTTGGCGCTTTGCACAATGGTCCCCAGGCAACCCCTTGAGCCTGGAGGAACATGGGCATGATCGACATTCGTGGTTTGAGCTACTTCGTCGCGCAGATCGAGAACCTTGGCCAGTGGCAACGCTATGCCGAACAGGTGCTCGGCATGCAGGTGCAGGCCGCACCCGGCGGCGGCCTGTACGTGAAGATGGACGAGCGGCCTTACCGCATGCTGGTGGTCGAGGGCGACGCGCCGCGCTACCTGGCCAGTGGCTGGGAGCTCGCCAGCGAGCAGGCCTACGAGCAGGCCCTGCAGCACCTGGAACGCTGCGGCGTGGCCTGGAAGGTTGGCAGCGCGCAGGCCATCGAGCAACGTGGCGTGCAGGCGCTGGTCACCGTCAGCGACCCGTCCGGCAACCAGCATGAGTTGAGCTGGGGCCACCGCTCCGACTGCCAACCGTTCATTTCGCCACAAGGGGTGCCGCGTTTCGTCACCGGTGACATGGGCCTTGGCCACACCGTGCTGCCGGCACCGGATTTCGACGCCACCCTGGCGTTCGCCAAGGAGGTGCTCGGCTTCGGCCTGTCGGACATCTTCAACTTCCGCCCCGACCCGTCGGCGCCGCCGGTGCGCATCCACTTTCTGCATTGCGCCAACGCCCGCCACCACAGCCTGGCGCTGGCCGAGTACCCGGTGCCGTCCGGCTGCGTGCACGTGATGGTCGAGGTGGACTCGATGACCGAGGTCGGCCGTGCCCATGACCGCCTGCAGGCCCACGGTGGGCAGCTGTCCGCGACCCTCGGCCAGCACCTGAACGACCACATGACCAGTTTCTACATGAAGACACCGTCCGGCTTCGACCTGGAGTACGGCTATGGCGGGCTGCAGGTCGACTGGGCCGAGCACTCGGCCTTCGAGTTCACCCGCGTGAGTATCTGGGGCCACGACTTCTCGGTCGGCCGCCAGTAAGGAGCAGTTGAGCATGAACAAGCAAATGACCAGTGCCGACGCCGTCGCCCAGCTGCGCGACGGCATGACCATCGGTTTCGGTGGCTGGGGCCCGCGGCGCAAGCCGATGGCCATTGTCCGGGAGATCCTGCGCTCGCCGGTCAAGGACCTGACCGTGGTCGCCTATGGCGGCCCGGAGGTCGGCATGCTGTGTGCGGCCGGCAAGGTGCGCAAGCTGGTGTTCGGCTTCGTCACCCTCGATGCCATCCCGCTTGAGCCTTACTACCGCAAGGCCCGTGAGGCTGGCGAGCTGGAGCTGATGGAACTGGACGAAGGCATGTTCCAGTGGGGCCTGCGCGCCGCCGGCATGCGCCTGCCGTTCCTGCCCACCCGCTGTGGCCTGGCCACGGATGTGACACGGCTGAACCCGGCGCTGAAAACCGTCCGCTCGCCTTATGACGACGGTGAGGTGCTGCTGGCCATGCCGGCACTGGCGCTGGACGTGGCGTTTCTGCATGTGAACGTCGCCGACCGCCTGGGCAACTGCCTGGTGACCGGCCCTGACGCGTATTTCGACCACCTGTTCGCCCGCGCCGCCAAGCAGTGCTTTGTCTCTTGCGAGCGCCTGGAAGAGCGCCTGCAGCTCGATGCCGAGCAGGCCCGCGCCAACACGTTCGAGCGCTACCTGGTGACCGGCGTGGTGCATGCACCGCTCGGCGCCCACCCGACCTCCTGCCCGTCGGATTACGGCTGGGACCTGGAGCACCTCAAGGGCTATGTCGCCAGCGCCCAGGAAGAGGGCGGCTGGCAACGCTATGTCGAGGCTTGCGTGGCCGGCGGCGAACAGGCCTATCAAGCGCACAACGGCGGTGCCGCGCGCATGGGCGCCTTGCCCCTTCCCGTGTTCTGAGGATTCCAGCATGACTGCCACCCCTGAATTCACCCTTGCCGAACTGCTGATCGTGGCCGCCGCCGAAGCCTGGCGCGGCAATGGCGAGGTGATTGCCTCGGGCCTGGGCGTGATACCGCGCCTGGGCGCCAGCCTGGCCAAGCTCACTCACAGCCCCGAGCTGCTGATGACCGACAGCGAGGCGTTCCTGGTCGAGGAGCCGATCCCGCTGGGCCCGCGTGGCGCGCAGGCGCCGCGCTACAGCGGCTACCTGAGCTTCGAGCGGGTGTTCGAATGCGTCTGGGGCGGCCGCCGCCACGCCATGATCGGGCCGACCCAGGTCGACCGCTGGGGCCAGACCAACCTGTCCTGCGTCGGCGACTACCACAAGCCGCGCACCGCGATGCTTGGCGTGCGGGGGTTGCCGGGCAACAGCATCAACCATCTCAATTCGTTCTTCGTGCCCAACCACAGCACCCGGGTGTTCGTCGGTGGCGAGGTGGACATGGTCTCTGGCGTCGGCTTCAAGGCCGAGCGCTGGCCCGAGGGCGCGCGCCGCGACCTGATGGACATCCGCCAGGTCATCACCGACCTGTGCACCCTGGACTTCGACGGCCCTGGCCGCGCCGCGCAGGTGCGCACCCTGCACCCGGGTGTGAGCTTCGACGAAGTGCAGGACAAGACTGGCTTCCCGTTGCTGCGCTCAAAGCAGCTGCGCGAGACCGTGCACCCGACTGCCGAGCAGCTGGCGCTGATCCGCCGTCTCGACCCCCATGGTCTGCGTGCCAGCGCGATCAAGGGCAACCCGCCCGGCATCCGCGCCGCCTGAGGACACCCGCATGCACAGCAGCGACAGCCAATTCGTCAGCCGCGAGGACGCGGCGGTGTACGAGACCAAGGACCCGGTGCTGTATGCCGTGGCCGACGGTATCGCCACGCTCACCCTCAACCGCCCGGCGTTCAACAACGCGCAGAACTCGCAGATGACCTACGCCCTGGACGCGGCCTTGCGCCAGGCGGTGGACGACGACAGCGTCAAGGTCATCGTGCTGTGCGGCGAGGGCCGGCATTTTTCCGCCGGCCACGACATCGGTACCCCCGGGCGCGACATCAACAAGCCGTTCGAGCGTGCGCACCTGTGGTGGGACCACACCAACAAGCCCGGTGGCGAGCAGCTGTATGCCCGCGAGCAGGAGGTCTACCTGGGCATGTGTCGGCGCTGGCGCGAGCTGCCCAAGCCGACCATCGCCATGGTCCACGGCGCCTGCGTGGCCGGTGGGCTGATGCTGGCGTGGGTCTGCGACCTGATCGTCGCCAGCGACGATGCGTTCTTCCAGGACCCGGTGGTGCGCATGGGTATCCCGGGGGTGGAGTACTTCGCCCACCCCTACGAGTTGAACCCGCGCATCGCCAAGGAATTTCTGTTCTGCGGCGAGCGCATGAGCGCCGAGCGCGCCTACCAGATGGGCATGGTCAACCGCGTGGTGCCACGCGACCAGCTGCAGGCGGCGACCTACGCCCTGGCGGCGAGCATCGCCCGCCAGCCGCGCATGGGCCTGGCCCTGACCAAGCAGGCGATCAACCACGTTGAAGACCTGCAAGGCAAGCGCACGGCCATGGATGCGGCATTCGCCTGGCACCACTTCGCCCATGCCCACAACGAGCTGCTGTCGGGCGACAAGCTTGGCGGTTTTGATGCCAAGGGCATGGCCCAGGCCAACAAACAGGCGCTGCGCGCCGAAGGGGGCGAGCGGTGAGCCGCTGGATGAACACCGCGCTGACCGAGGCGCTGGGCTGCCGCTACCCGGTGGTGCAGACGGCCATGGGCTGGGTCTCCGATGCCAACCTGGTGACCGCCACCACCCTGGCCGGCGGCTTCGGCTTCCTGGCCGGGGCGACGATTGCCGCCGACGCGCTGGAGAGCGAGATCCGCAAGGTGATCGATGCCACCGACGGCAGCAACTTCGGCCTCAATTTCCACATGTTCCAGGACAACGCGGCGCAGTGCGTCGACCTGGCCATCCGTTATCGCCTGCGCGCCGTCAGTTACGGACGCGGGCCGGATGCGCAGACCATCGCCCGCTTCAAGGCGGCCGGGGTGCTGTGCATTCCTACCGTCGGCGCCCTCAAGCATGCGCTCAAGGCGCAGCAGCTGGGCGCCGACCTGATCACCCTGCAGGCGGGCGAGGGCGGTGGCCATACCGGCGGCGTGCCCGGTTCGATCCTGTTGCCGCAGGTGCTGGCGGCGGTGCGCGTGCCAGTGATCGCCGCAGGTGGGCACTCCACCGGGCGTGGCCTGGCCGCTGTGCTGGCTGCCGGTGCCAGTGGCATCGCCATGGGCACTCGGTTCCTGATGACCCGCGAATCGCCCACCCCGGCCAGCACCCTGGCGCGCTACCTGAAGGTCGACGACCCGCAGCAGGTGCGAGTGACCACAGCGGTAGACGGCATGCGCCACCGCATGATCGAAAACCGCTTCATCAATCGCCTTGAACAGGCCGGGCCGTTTGGCCGCCTGCGCATCGCCCTGGCCAGTGCCTGGCAGTGGAAGCAGCAGACCGGCATGAGCCTGGCGCACATGGGCACGGTGTTCGTGCGGGCCCTGCGCGAAGACCCGGCAGCGCTGTCGCAGGTGGTCATGGCCGCCAACCAGCCAGTGCTGCTGCAGCGCTCGATGGTCGATGGCGAACCGGACGCCGGCATCCTGCCCAGCGGCCAGGTGGCAGCGGCGATCAGCGAGCTGCTGAGCTGCCGCGACGTCATCGAAGGCATCGTCGCCGAGGCCAACCAGTGCCTGGACGCCTTGCTCGCCCGCTGCCCGGCCGAACCGTCGGCCACCCCCAACGACAGACTTGCCCACAGCGGAGAACACTCATGAACCCGGCCTTTACCACCCAGATCGACCAGGGCATTGCCGAGCTGGTCATCGACAAACCACCGGTCAACGCCCTCGACAGCCAGCAGTGGCGCGCCCTGGCTGCGCAGATCAGTGCCCTTGGCGCTGACCCCGAGGTGCGCGTCATCGTCATCCGCGCCGAAGGGCGTGGCTTCTGTGCCGGCGTCGACATCAAGGAGTTGGACGCCCACCCCGAGCGCATCGTCGAGGTCAACGCCGGCAATTACCAAACCTTCAAGGCCGTGCATCGCAACCCGGTGCCGGTGATTGTCGCCGTGCACGGCTTCGTGCTGGGCGGCGGCATCGGCATCACCGGCGCCGCCGACATCGTCGTGGCCGCCGACTGCGCACGCTTTGCCCTGCCGGAAGTGGATCGTGGTGCCATGGGCGGTGGCGCCCACCTGCAGCGGCTGTTCCCGGTGCAGAAGGTGCGCTACCTGTTCTTCACCGGCGACAGCATCGACGCCACCCAGGCCCAGGCCTACGGCTTCATCGAGCGCGTGGTGCCGCGGGCGCAGCTGCGCGAAACCGCCCTTGAGATTGCCGCGCGCATCGCCGCCAAGAGCCCGGGGATGATCCGCATCGCCAAGGAGGCGTTGAACGGCATCGAGGACGGCAACCTTGAAGACAAGTACCGCTGGGAGCAGGGCTTCACCTTACAGGCCTACACCAGCCCCGACTCGGCGGAAACCCGCCGGGCGTTTGTCGAAAAACGCGACGCCAAGTTCTGAGGGAACGCCATGCAACTGACCTATACCCCCAAGCAGCAGGCCTTCCGCGCCGAAGTGCGGGCATGGCTCGCCGACAACCTGCCACGCGAGCCGCTGGCCAGCTACGACACCCGCGAGGGCTTTGAACAGCACCGGGCCTGGGAAGCCAGGCTGTTCGAGAGCCGCTGGTCGATGGTGATGTGGCCGGCCGAGCTCGGCGGGCGCGGCTGCGACCTGATCGAATGGCTGATTTTCGAGGAAGAGTACTACGGCGCCGGGGCGCCGATGCGGGTCAACCAGAACGGCCAGCTGCTGCTCGGCCCGACCCTGATGGAGTTCGGTACGGCCGAGCAGAAGCGCCGCTTCCTGCCGCGCATGGCGGCCAGCGTCGACATGTGGGCGCAGGGCTGGTCGGAGCCCAATGCTGGCTCGGACATGGCGGCGATCACCAGCAAGGCGCTGCTCGACGGTGACCACTACGTGCTCAATGGCCAGAAGACCTGGTCGACCCGGGCGATCTTCGCCGACTGGCTGTTCGGCCTGTTCCGCAGCGAGCCCGGCTCCAGCCGCCACCATGGCCTGTCGTTCCTGATGGTGCCGCTGGATGCGCCCGGGGTCAGCATTCGCCCGATCAGGGCGCTCAACGGCAAGGACGCCTTCGCCGAGGTGTTCTTCGACGACGTCCGCGTGCCAGTGGCCAACCGCATCGGCGCCGAGGGCCAGGGCTGGCATGTGGCGATGGCCACCGCCGGCTTTGAGCGCGGGCTGCTGCTGCGCTCGCCGGCGCGCTTTCAGTACACCGCGCGCAAGCTGGTGGAGCTGTTCAAAGCCCACCCTGAAGCCACCAGGCTCGACCCGGCATTGGGCGATGCGGTGATCGACTGCTGGATGGGCGCCGAAGCCTATGCCTTGTCGGCTTACCACACGGTCGGGCGGCTGGCCCGGGGCGAGCAGATTGGTGCCGAGTCGAGCATCAACAAGATCATCTGGTCAGAGCTCGACCTGAAGATGCACGAAACCGCCATGCGCCTGCTGGGTGCTCGTGGCGAGCTGCTGGCCGGTGACACAGCGGCCTGGCTGGAAGGCTTCCTGTTCGCCCAGGCCGGGCCGATCTACGCCGGCACCAACGAGATCCAGCGCAACATCATCGCCGAGCGCATGCTCGGCCTGCCCAAGTAAGGATCAGGCCATGGACTTCACCTTTACCGATGACCAGCTGTCGTTTCGCGAAGCCATCAGCCGTTTCCTGATGACCGAAGCCGCCCCGGAGATGCTCCGGGAAATCTGGGAAACCGACGCCGGCCGCTCGCCGGACCTGCGCAACCGCATCGCCGCCCAGGGCCTGACCGCGTTGTCGGTGCCCGAGGCAGAAGGGGGGCTGGGCATGGACGACGTGGCCTGGGCGCTGATGACCCAGGAACTGGGCTACTACGGCATCCCCGATTCGCTGGCCGACACCGCCTATGTGGCCGCCGGCCTGCTGGCCAGCCTCGACCCCGGCCACCCGGCGCGGGCCGAGCTGCTGCCGCGCATTGCCGAGGGCAGCGTGCGCCTGGCGATCAGCCACGGCATCAACCCGCTGGTCAGCGATGCCCAGCTGGCCGAGGGGCTGATCCTGCCCGCTGGCGACGACCTGCACCTTGTGCCACGGGTGGCGGTGGATGTGCAGGCCAACCCGAGCATCGACGCCTCGCGGCGCCTCGGCCAGGTGAGCTGGAACCCAACGCCGCAGACATTGCTGGCCAGTGGCGAGCAGGGCCGGCGCCTGCAGGCGCAGCTACTCGACCGCGGCGCACTGTCGGTAGCCGGGCAGTTGCTCGGCCTGGCCCAGCGCATGCTTGACCTGTCGGTGGACTACGTGGCCCAGCGCAAGCAGTTCGGCCGGCCGATCGGCAGCTTCCAGGCGGTCAAGCATCACCTGGCCGACGTGGCGCGCCAGATCGAACAGGCCAAACCGGTGCTGTACCGCGCCGCCCATGGCCTGGCCCAAGGCGAGGCGAACGCCTCGGTGTGGGTCTCGCAGGCGCGCCTGGCCTGCTGCGAGGCCAGCTGGCTGGCGGCGCGCCAGGGCATCCAGGTGCATGGCGCGATGGGGTACACCTGGGAAGTCGACCTGCAGATGTTCATGAAGCGGGCCTGGGCGCTGGATGCGTCCTGGGGCGACCGCGGTTTCCACAAGTCCCGTGTCGGCGCCTACCTGTTTGCCGACAGCACCCGGCTCGGGCCGGGGCATACCTTCGAGGAGTAGAGCATGGCTCAGGCATATATCGTCGATGCGCTGCGCAGCCCCACCGGCAAGCGCAAGGGCGCGCTGGCCGAGGTGCACGCCATCGACCTGGGCGCCTACGTGCTCAAGGCCCTGGTGGCACGTAATGCGATCCCGGCCGAGGATTACGACGACGTGATCTTTGGCTGCGTCGACACCATTGGCGCCCAGGCCGGCGACATCGCCCGCACCAGCTGGCTGGCCGCCGGGCTGCCGCTGTCGGTGCCGGAGACCACGGTCGACCGTCAGTGCGGCTCGTCGCAGCAGGCGTTGCACTTTGCCGCCCAGGCGGTGATGAGTGGCACCCAGGATGTGGTGGCGGTGGGTGGCGTACAGACCATGACCCGCATTCCGATTTCGTCGGCCATGCTGGCTGGCCAGCCGCTGGGCTTTGCTGACCCGTTCAGCGGCAGCGAGGGCTGGCGTGCGCGCTTCGGCACGCAACCGGTCAACCAGTTCTATGCCGCGCAGCGCATTGCCGATCACTGGCAGATCAGCCGTGAGCAGATGGAGGCATTCGCGTTGCAAAGCCACAGCCGGGCGTTGGCAGCCATTGCCAGCGGGCGCTTTGCCCGTGAGATCGTCGGTTATCAGGGGCTGAGCGTGGATGAAACCCCGCGCCAAAGCAGCCTGGCGAAAATGGCCGAGCTGCAGCCGGTCGACCCGCAGTACCCGTCGATCACGGCGGCGGTGTCGAGCCAGACCTGTGATGCGTCGGCGGCCTTGCTGGTGGTGTCCGAGGCCGCGCTCAAGCGTTACGACCTGACCCCAAGGGCGCGCATTCACCACTTGACGGTGCTCGGCGACGACCCGATCTGGCACCTCACCGCGCCCATCGCAGCCACCCGCAGGGCCTTGCAACGCACCGGCCTGCGCATGGCCGACATCGACCGGGTGGAAATCAACGAAGCGTTCGCCTCGGTGGTGATGGCCTGGAGCAAGGAACTCGACTACGACCCGGCACGCACCAACGTCAATGGCGGCGCCATCGCCCTCGGCCACCCGCTGGGCGCGACCGGCGCCCGGCTGACCACCACGTTGCTCAACGAACTGGAATGCAGCGGCGGCCGCTATGGCTTGCAGACCATGTGCGAGGGCGGCGGCCAGGCCAACGTGACGATCATCGAGCGCCTTTGAGCTGCGCTTCTCATTCCAGGAAAAAGGATTCAGACATGGCGATATGTGAAGGGCGCACCGTGATCATCACCGGTGCCGGCGGCGGGTTGGGCCGTGCCTATGCACTGGCATTTGCCGGGCAGGGCGCCCAGGTGGTGGTCAACGACATCCGTGCCGAGGCAGCCCACGCGGTGGCCGAAGAAATCCGCGCCAGCGGTGGCCAGGCTATCGGCAACAGCGACGACATCACCAGCCTGGCCAGCGCCCAGCGCATCATCGACGCCGCGCTGGCGGCGTTCGGCGAGGTGCATGTGCTGGTCAACAACGCCGGGGTACTGCGTGACCGCATGTTCATCAGCCTGGAAGAGGACGACTGGGACCTGGTGATGCGCGTGCACCTCAAGGGCCATTACTGCCTGGCCAACCTGCTGGGGCGCCGCTGGCGCGACCTGGCCAAGGCTGGTATCCCGGTGGCCGGGCGGATCATCAACACCAGCTCCGGGGCCGGCCTGCAGGGTTCGATCGGCCAGTCCAACTATGCCGCGGCCAAGGGCGGCATTGCCGCGCTGACCCTGGTGCAGGCGGCGGAGCTGGCACGCTACGGCGTTACTGCCAATGCCCTGGCACCGGCGGCGCGCACGGCGATGACCGAAAGCGCGATGCCGGACGTGGTCAAGGCGCCGGAGGATGGCAGTTTCGATGCCTGGGCGCCGGAAAACGTCGCCCCGCTGGTGGTGTGGTTGGGCAGTGTCGAGTCCGCCCAGGTGACCGGGCAGGTGTTCGAAAGCCAGGGGGGGCGGATCTCGCTGGCCGATGGCTGGCGCACCGGCACCACCCAGGACAAGGGCGGGCGCTGGCAGGTCGAGGAAATCGGCCCGGCCGTGGCGCAGATCCTGGCCCAGGCGCCAGCGGCACAACGGGTGTGGGGCAGCTGACCAGCGCCTGCAGACCATCGAACAGAGGAAAGCCCCTATGAAACACGTTCCCCCTTATGTACCCGGCCACCAGTTGCTGGCCGGCAAGTCGGTGCTGATCACCGCAGCTGCCGGTGCCGGTATCGGTTACTCGGCGGCCCGGCGCAGTGCCGAGGAAGGTTGCCGCGCCTTGATGATTTCCGATGTGCACCCACGGCGCCTTGAAGAGGCCGTGGAGCGCCTGAAGGCGGAAACCGGCTTGCAGGCCATTCATGGCCAGCTGTGCGACGTCACTGTAGAGGCTGATGTGCAGGCCCTGGTCGACCGCGCCGAGGGCCTGCTGGGCGGCGTCGATGTGTTGATCAACAACGCCGGGCTCGGTGGCCAGAAGGCCGTGGTCGAGATGACCGACCAGGAATGGTCGCGGGTGCTGGACGTGACCCTGACCGGCACCTTTCGCATGACCCGGGCAATGCTGCCGCACATGCAGCGGCGCGGCGCCGGGGCCATCGTCAACAACGCCTCGGTGCTCGGCTGGCGGGCGCAGAAGGAGCAGGCCCACTATGCCGCGGCCAAGGCCGGGGTGATGGCGCTGACCCGTTGCAGCGCGCTGGAGGCAGCCGAGCATGGCGTGCGCATCAACGCAGTGTCGCCGTCGATTGCCTTGCACGATTTCCTCAAGAAGGCCTCCAGCGAAGCGTTGTTGGCCAGCCTGGCCAGCCGCGAGGCCTTTGGCCGCGCCGCCGAGGTCTGGGAGGTCGCCAACGTGATGATGTTCCTGGCCAGCGACTATGCGTCGTACATGGTCGGTGAAGTGTTGTCGGTCAGTTCGCAGCAAGCCTGAGGAGCGCCCCCATGAGTCACGTCTTCAACAGTGCCCAGGCCTTGCTTGCCGCCGAGGGCATGGACCTTGGCCACAGCGACTGGCTGACCATCAGCCAGTCGCGTATCGACCTGTTTGCCGAAGCCACGGGCGACCACCAGTGGATTCATGTCGACCCGCAGCGGGCTGCGCAAGGCCCGTTCGGGGCCTGCATCGCCCACGGCTACCTGACCCTGTCACTGGTCAACCTGTTCCTGCCGCAGCTGCTGACCATCGACAACCTGGCGATGGGCGTGAACTACGGCAGCGACCGGGTGCGCTTCCCGGCGCCGGTGCGCGTCGGTGCGCGGGTGCGTGGCCATGGGCAGATCCTGCGCGCCGAGCAGCTGGCCGACAGCGTGCAGCTGGTGGTGCGGGTCAGCGTCGAGATCGAAGGCGAAAGCCGCCCCGGCTGCGTGATCGACACCATCAGCCGTTACACCTTCAACCCCGTTACCGAGTGAGCCGTCATGGACCAGAATGAAGCCGTCATCGTAGCCACCGCCCGTACCGCGTTGGCCAAGTCGTTCCGTGGGTCGTTCAACGACACCGAGGCCCCTGTACTGGGCGGGCACGTGGTGCGTGCCGTGGTCGAGCGCAGCGGCGTCGACGCCGCAGCCATTGACGATGTGATCATGGGCGCCGCCGTGCAGCAAGGCACCCAGGGCTACAACATCGGCCGCCTGTGTGCCTACACCGGCGGGCTGCCCCAGGGGGTACCGGGCATGGCCGTGGACCGCATGTGCGCCTCTGGCCTGATCAGCATCGGCATGGCCGCCAAGGGTATCGTCACCGGCGAGCTGAACATTGCCATCGGCGGTGGCGTGGAGTCGCTGTCGCTGACCCAGACCAAGCACAAGAACAGCTACCGGGCCCAATCCCAGGCGGTGCAGGCAGTGATGCCGGACGCCTACATCCCGATGCTGGAGACCGCCGAGATCGTGTCGCGCCGTTACGGCATCAGCCGCGCGGCGCAGGACGAATATTCGCTGCAGAGCCAGTTGCGTACTGCGGCTGCCCAGCGTGACGGGTTGTTCGACGAAGAGCTGGTGCCGCTGGAGGTGGACAAGCTGCTGTTCGACCAGGACGGCCAGCCTGCCGGGCATCAGCGGGTGCGCGTCGAGCGTGACGAATGCAACCGCCCGGGCACCCGCCTGGAAGACCTGGCTGCGCTGAAGCCGGTGTGGAAGGACGGCAAGTGGGTAAGCCACGGCGAGTTCGTCACGGCGGGCAATGCCTCGCAGTTTTCCGATGGTGCGTCGGCCAGCCTGTTGATGAGCCGCGCTGAAGCGCGCAAGCGTGGGCTGACACCGCTGGGTATCTATCGCGGTATCGCCTTGGCTGGGTGTGCGCCGCAGGAGATGGGCATCGGGCCGGTGCTGGCGGTGCCCAAACTGCTCAAGCGCTTTGGCCTGGGGGTGGCGGACATTGGTTTGTGGGAGATCAACGAGGCATTTGCCTGCCAGGTGCTGCATTGCCGGGATGCACTCGAGATTGCGCCGGAGCGGTTGAATGTTAATGGCGGGGCGATTGCCATTGGGCATCCGTTTGGCATGTCAGGGGCGCGGATGGTGGGGCATGCGCTGCTCGAAGGACGGCGGCGCGGGGTGCGGTATGTGGTGGTGGCAATGTGCATTGGTGGCGGGATGGGGGCGGCGGGGTTGTTTGAGTTGCCTTGAGGCCGGCTTGGGATCTTCAGCGCCTGTGAGATCGAGCGCCGCCCGCGCGGCGCTCGATCTCACAGGCGCTGCATTTCTCAAGGCAAGCACCTGCGAAGCCAGGTCTTTTCTCAAGGCGAACACCCGCGCTACCCCATTTGGACGATGCCCCCGCCCACCCCCTCCCAGATCATCCAGCCATAATTCCAAGAGGGTACCCCAATGAAGCCTGCCTCGCGCCAGCTGACCGGCTATGTCATGAGCGCCATCGTCATCGCCGCCGTGGTCTTTGCCTTCGCCCCGCGCCAACCCGCCCCCCTGGCGGTCACCGAGGTGCTGGCCGACCGGGTCCAGGTCAACGCCTTGCTCAGCAGCGGTGACCGGCTGATCGCCGTCGGCGAGCGTGGCACGCTGCTGGTCAGCCGCGACAGCGGCCGCAGCTGGCAGGCCAGCCAGCCTGGCGCCGGGCGCGAGGTGACCCTGACCGGCGTGGTCGCCCTGAACGAGCAGGTCCTGGTCGCGGTGGGCCACGATGGCTGGATCCTGCGCTCGAACGATGCCGGCCAGACTTGGCAGGAAAAACACTACGACGCCGACCTCGGCGAGCCGCTGCTGGGCGTGTGGAGCGCTGACGGCAAGCAGGTGGTGGCCTACGGCAGCTATGGCAAGTTCCTGCTTTCGAACGATGCCGGCGAGCACTGGGCCGCGCGCGAGATGCCCGGTGACGGTGCCCACTTCAACGGCCTGGACGGCGGCGCCGACGGCCGCCAGATACTGGTCGGCGAACAGGGCCTGGTGCTGCGCTCCAGCGATGGCGGCCAGCACTGGCAGCAGCTGCCGGCCTTCTACAACGGCTCGCTGTTCGGCGTGGTGCGCCTCTCGACCAGCACCTGGCTGGCCTACGGCATGCGTGGCCATGTGTTTCGCAGCCGCGACTTCGGCGAGAGCTGGGAGCGCATCGAGGTCGGCAGTAGCCAGCCGATCTACGGCCATGCCCGCTTGCCGGGGCAGGCCGGGCTGGTGCTGGTGGGGGGCGGCAGCCGGCTGATCAGCCTGGATGCCGAGGGCAATCTGCTTGGCATCGACCAGCGCAGTGGCCTGGGTACCTTGACCTCGGCCGTGGGGCTCAGTGGCCGCCACCTGTTGGTGGCCGGTGAGCGCGGCGTGTTCCAGGGCGCACAGCCTGGCCTGGCGCTGAGCCAGGAAGCGCGGCCATGAGCGGCACCCATAGCGAGCGCTGGGTGCGCCGTTGTGCGGACCTGTTGCTGGGCTACAAGTCTGCTTGGCTCGGGCTGTTCCTGCTGGTCACCTTGGCGTTGGGCTACAGCGCTACCCAGGTGCGCCTTGACCCCGGGTTCAACAAGCAGATCCCGGTGCGCCACGACTACATGCGCAACTTTCTCGACTTCGGCCGGGTGTTCACCGGGGCCAACCGGCTGCTGGTGAGCGTGCGCTGGAAGGGCGAGGGCGACCTGTACAACCCAACGTTTCTCAAGGTACTGCAGCAGGTCACCGACGACGTGTTCTTCATCCCCGGCGTCAGCCGGCCGAGCGTGACGTCGCTGTTCACCCCCAACGTGCGCTATGTGGAGGTCACCGAAGAGGGCTTTGTCGGCGACCTGGTGGTGCCACCGCAGTACGCCGGCACCGCCGAGGACTTGCAGAAGGTGCGCAGCAATGCCGCCCGCGCCGGCCAGGTCGGCCGCCTGCTGGCCAACGACCAGCGGGCGGCGCTGGTGCGCGCCGACCTGCAGGACAGTGACCCGCGCAGCGGCCAGCCGGTGTCGTACGTGGAGGTCGCCAAGCGCCTGGAAGACATCCGTGCGCGCTATGACAGCGCCGACATCGAAATCAGCGTGGTGGGCTTTGCCAAGCTGGTGGGCGATGTAGTGGAGGGCCTGGGCACGGTGCTGCTGTTCTTCGTTGTCGCCTTCCTGATCACCGCAGCACTGCTCTGGGCCTACTCGCGCTCGCTGCGACTGACCTTCGTGGCCTTGCTGGTGGCGCTGCTGCCGGTGGTCTGGCTGCTGGGCCTGTTGCCGTTGCTGGGGCTGGGCATCGACCCGATGTCGGTGCTGGTGCCGTTCCTGATCTTTTCCATTGGCGTGTCCCATGCGGTGCAGATGACCAATGCCTGGAAGCAGGATGTGCTGGCCGGTGCGACGGCGCCGCAGGCGGCGCATTCGGCGTTCTGCAAGATCTTCATCCCGGGCTCGCTGGCCTTGCTGATGAATGCCCTGGGGTTCGCGGTGATCATGCTGATCGACATCCCCATCGTCCACGAGCTGGGCGTGACCGCGTGCCTGGGGGTGATGCTGATGATCATCACCAACAAGATGCTGTTGCCCCTGGTGCTGTCGTACCTGCCGGCCACACCGGGGCGGGCAGTGCAGCCACAGGCGCGCCAGCATCCGCTGTGGTGGCGCCTGTCGGCTCTGGCGCAGCCGCGGCCGGCACTGGTGGTGTTCGCGGTCAGCCTGTTGTTGCTCGGGGCGGGGGTGTACAAGGCCCGGCAACTGGCGGTGGGCGATATCGGCCCCGGCGCTCCGGAACTGCGTGCCGACTCTCGCTACAACGAGGACAACCAGCGCATCGTCGGCAGCTACGCCATCGGCCTGGATGTGCTGGCGGTGTTCGTGCAGACCCACGGCAGCGACGAAGCCTGCCTGGACCCGGCGGTGATGCATGCGGTGGAAGCGTTCGACTTCCAGATGCGCCAGGTCGCTGGCGTGCAGTCGGTGCAGAGCGTCGCTGGTTTGGGCAAGGCCATGATCGCCGGCAACAACGAAGGCAACCCGCGCTGGGCAGCCATCCCCGGTTCATCGCGTGGTCTGCAGCAAGGCTCGATGGCCTATACCCCGGACTCCGGGCTGGTTACCGAGGGCTGCCGGCGTATGCAGGTGCTGGTGTTTCTCAACGATCACGAGGGGGCGACCGTGGGCCATGTGGTCAACGAGGCCCGGCGCATCATCGCCAGCGTGCAGGTGCCGCAGGCGAGCTTCCACCTGGCCGGGGGCAATGTCGGGGTCATGGCGGCGTCTAACGAGGCGGTCAAGCATGCCGAGGCGTGGATGCTGGCGGCGCTGTTCTGCTCGGTGGGGCTGTTCTGCCTGCTGACCTTCCGTTCGCTGCGCGCGGTGCTGTGCATCGTGGTGCCGCTGGGCATCGTGGCGATCCTGTGCAATGCGCTGATGGCGCTGCTGGGCATCGGCCTGAAGGTCGCCACCCTGCCGGTGATGGCGCTCGGGGTCGGGGTGGGCGTGGACTACGGCATCTACCTCTACGAGCGTATCCAGCATGAGATGGCGGCCGGCCAGCCGCTGCGCAACGCCTTCTACCTCGCCATGTGCCAGCGCGGCACGGCGGCGGTGTTCACCGCCGTGACCATGGCGATCGGGGTTGGCACCTGGGCCTTGGCGCCGCTCAAGCTGCAGGCCGACATGGGCATCCTGCTGGCGTTCATGTTCCTGGTGAACGTGTTCGGCGCGATCTTCCTGCTGCCGGCGCTGGCGGCCTGGTTCGATCGCGACCGGCCGCTGGTGGCCCGCGCGCCCGACCGGGTACCCGCCCATGCCGCTGCCTAACGCCCAGGTGCTAGCCCAGCTGGGCATCGAACTTGACGAATACGAGCGCCTGATCGGCAACATGTACGATGCGGCGCTGGACACCCAGCGGCTCAACGAGGCCCTGCGCCAGCTGCGCGGTTTGTTTGCGGCCAGCTATGTGACGCTGATCCTGCGGGTGCTCGACGAGCCGTTGCTGTCCCCGATGATGGTCGCCGGCGATGTCGAGCCGGGGGAGGGCGGCGTCAATCATTTCGCCTACTGCGAGAAGGCATCGCTGTTCGACCGCTTGCCGGTGGACAGGGTGTTCACCATCGACGAACTGCTGAGCGATGCCGAGTGGGCCTGTTCGTCGTTCTACCTGCTGTACTGCGCGCCGTATGGCTGTTTCCACATGCTCGGCGTCGACATCAGCATGCCCGATGGTGGCACCCTGCGCCTGCGTATCAACCGCCCCCGTGGGCAGGCACGCTTCGGCGAGCTGGAACGGGCGCTGTGCGCGATGCTGGTGCCGCACCTGCGCCGGGCCCTGCACATGCATGCACTGCTCGACCGCAGCGCTTCACTGGGCACGCTGTATTCCCAGGCCATCAACCGCCTGGCCGTCGCCACCATCATGCTCGACGAAACCGGCAGCGTGCTGCAGCTGAACCCGGTGGCCCGCGAGATCCTCGACAGCAACGATGGGCTGAAGCTGGTGGGCGGGCGCCTGGAGGCGACCTACCCGAGCGACAACCGCGAGCTGGGCCGGCTGGTGCGCAGCGCCTTCCTGCGCAGCCGCCAAGGCAACCTGGCCGCCCAGGGCGCCGAGGCGATGTCGGTGTCGCGCCCGTCCGGGCAGGTCAACCTTGGAGTGGTGGTCGAGCTGGTGCCGTCCCAGGAACTGGTCGGGGGCAAGGGCAAGCCGACCGTGGTGGTGTACGTACGCGACGCGGTGGGCAAGTCGCTGGCGAGCAACACGGTGACCGCGCAGCTGTACAACCTCACCCCGGCGGAAACCGGCCTGGCCTTGGAACTGGCCAACGGCTTGTCGCTGGAAGAGGCGTCGGAGCGGCTCAACATCCGCCGCAACACGGCGCGCGCGCACTTGCGCTCGATCTTTTCGAAGACCGGGGTGCGGCGCCAGACCGAGCTGGTGCGGATCATGCTCAACAGCGTGGTCGCGCTGGGCGAGCCCAGCAACCTGACGCCGCCGATGCGTTAGTCCGAGCGGACGATGCTGCTGCCGCGAGGGCCTGCCGATACTGGGCCACCGCTATCGGTAACCAAGGAGAACAACAATGACCGAGAGTATTCTGGCGCGCCACGGCCTGGCCCTGAGCCTGCTGCTGATGGCTGCAGCGCCCGGTGTGGCGCTGGCCGCGCCTGAGGATGTCGAGCGCCTGGGCAAGGACCTGACCTGCATCGGCGCCGACCCCAGCGGCAATGCCGACGGGAGCATCCCGCCATTCTCCGGCAAGTGGCTGGGCGTGCCGCCGCACGTTGCGTTCAAGGGTACCGGCCAGCACCCGGTCGACCCGTACCCTGATGAAAAGCCCCTGTTCGTCATCACTGCCGACAACCTGGGGCAATACGCCGATGCCCTGTCTGACGGGCAGAAGGCACTGTTCAAGTTGTACCCGGCCACCTTCAAGATGCCGATCTACCCCAGCCACCGGGATTTCCGCTTCGACGATGCGGTGTGCCAGGCAACCCGCGAGAATGCCAAGCTGGCCAAACTCGTAGACGATGGCGAGGGCGTGGTCGGCAAGACCGGCGGCACGCCATTCCCGGTGCCGCGTAGCGGCCTGGAGCTGCTGAAGAACGCTTCGACCTTCACCCTGCGGGCGTGGACCGAGGAGTACACCTCCGACAACGCCTACGTGCTCAAGGACGGCAATATCAACTGGGGTCGCGTGCATTCGCGCAACCTGGCGCCGGCGCTGGAGCCGGGCAAGGTCGGTGACACGCTGGGCAACTCGTCGTTCTACCTCAACGAGACCCTGTTGCCGCAGCGCGACAAGGGCGAGATCAACACCGGCACCGAGTTCTGGAACGACAAGACCGAGCCGCGCCAGGCCTGGCGCTACGACCCGGGCACGCGGCGGGTGCGGCAGTCGCCCGGCTATGGCTTCGACATGTCGTTCCCGGGCAGTGGCGGCTCGATCACCGTCGACGAGGTGCGCCTGTTCAACGGCTCGGGCCAGCGTTACGACTGGAAGATCGTCGGCAAGCGGGAGATGTTCATCCCCTACGACACTTACCGCCTGCACGCCCCGGACCTCAAGTACGCCGACCTGCTCACCCCCGGGCACATCAACCCCCAGGCCATGCGCTACGAGCGCCACCGGGTGTGGGAACTGGAAGGCACGCTGAAGCCGGGTTATCGCCACCTGTACGGCAAGCGCAAGCTGTACATCGACGAAGACACCTGGTTCCCGATGCTGGCCGACAACTACGACAACCGTGGCGAGTTGTGGCGGACCTCGATGGTCAACTACTTCTATGCCTACGAGTCGCAGCGGCCCCAGGCTGGCGTGGGCCTGTACCACGACCTCAATGCCGGCAGCTACCTGGCGTTCAACCTGATCAACCAGCAGCGCACCGGCTACCTGCTCAACCGACCAGGCTTCAGCCCGCGCGACTTCGGCCCGGAGGCGGCGCGGCGCTTTGGCCAATGAGGCCCGGCCTAGTCCGATTGAAGGATGAGGGCCCGGCACGGCTGCTCAAAGATAACGGCCAGGTAATTCCCCCGGCACCGCAGGGGTATTGCCGGTGATTGGCGTACCCCCTACAGGAATAACAAGAACATGACCAAACTCGCCGAACTCTCCATCGACAGCGCCCAGCGCACCCACCGTTACGCCCGGGGCTGGCATTGCCTGGGCGTGGCCGATGACTACCGTGATGGCAAGCTGCACACTCTGAATGTATTCGGCACGCGCCTGGTGGCCTTCGCCAACAGCGTCGGCGCCATCAGCATTCTCGACGCGTTCTGCCCGCACATGGGCGCCGACCTGTCCCAGGGCACCCTCGAGAACGACACCGTGGTCTGCCCGTTCCATCACTGGAAGTACGACACCAGCGGCAAGTGCGTGGAGATCCCGTACTGCAAGCGCATACCGCCCAAGGCCAAGACACGCAGCTGGCTGACCTGCGAGGAAAACAACCTGCTGTTCGTCTGGAACAACCCGGAAGGGCGCCCGCCGAAGGAGGGCGTGGTCATTCCACACCTGCCGCAGATGGACGACCCCGAATGGATCCACGACTGGAACATCGACACCATGCTGATCGAAACCAACCCCCGCGAACTGGTCGACAACCTGGTCGATGCCCAGCATTTCGGGCCGGTGCATGGCACCCCGACCAAGTACTTCGCCAACGAGTTCGAGGGGCATATCGGCCGGCAGATCTTCCATGGCGACTCCGAGCGCCTGGGCGGCGACCTGATTGCACCGTCGGCGTACTACGGCCCGGCCACCCATTTCACCGAGCTGAGCTCGATGTTCGGCGAGGTGCGGGTGCACGCGATCCTGCTCAACAGCCACGTCCCGGTGACCCCGGACAGCTTCGTGCTGCGCTTCGGTTGCATGGTCAAGCGCGTGCCGGGCCTGACCGACGAGCAGAACGGCGAAATCGCCAAGGCCTACGTCCAGGGCAACCGCGAGTCGTTCTACCAGGACGTGGACATCTGGAAGCACAAGGTGCGCATCGACAAGCCGGTGCTGGCCGAGAATGACGGCCCGGTGTACCAGTTGCGCGAGTGGTATCAGCAGTTTTTCACCGACGAAGACCAGGTGCCGGCGAGCATGGCCGAGCGCCGCGAGATCATCACCGTGGATGAACGCTGAGTGGCTGCGCCCTGCCAGCCAGCCTGGCAGGGCGGCAGATCGGGAGGTGGGTCATGAAGATACAGCGATTTCTGGCGTACTGCGTGCCGCTGTCGGTGGTGCTGATCATCGGCCTGACGCTGCTGGCCTCGGCTGCGCCTGAGTCTGCCGGGGCCAGGGCGTGTCGGCAGATTCCGGGCTGCATGAGTATTTTGCCGAGCTTTCAGGGGTTCCCCGGGGTTCGCTGAGCGGTGCAGACACAAACAAGCCCGGCCCTCGGTTTGAGGGTCGGGCTTGTTTGCATCAGTGGATCAAGCCAGCTTTTCGAGCTCTGGAACGGCTTCGAACAGGTCAGCGACCAGGCCGTAATCGGCCACCTGGAAGATCGGCGCTTCTTCATCCTTGTTGATCGCAACGATCACCTTGGAATCCTTCATGCCGGCCAGGTGCTGGATCGCGCCGGAGATACCGACGGCGATGTACAGCTGTGGCGCAACGATCTTGCCGGTCTGGCCGACCTGCATGTCGTTCGGCACGAAGCCTGCGTCGACTGCGGCGCGCGAGGCACCGACGGCTGCGCCGAGCTTGTCGGCCAGGCTGTACAGGTGCTTGAAGTTGTCACCGTTGCCCATGCCGCGGCCGCCGGAAACGACGATCTTGGCAGCGGTCAGCTCTGGGCGGTCGGACTTGGCCAGCGCTTCGCCAACGAAGGCCGAAATGCCGGCGTTGTGCGCAGCAGCCAAAGCTTCGACGGCAGCCGAGCCACCTTCGGCGGCCACGGCGTCAAAGCCGGTGGTGCGCACGGTGATGACCTTGACCGAAGCGCTCGATTGCACGGTGGCAATGGCGTTACCGGCGTAGATCGGGCGCTTGAAGGTATCGGCCGATTCAACCGAGATGATCTCGGAGATCTGGTCGACGTCCAGCAGCGCGGCAACGCGCGGCAGGATGTTCTTGCCGTTGGTGGTGGCCGGAGCCAGCACGTGGCTGTAACCGCCTGCCCCGCTTTGTTCAACAAGAGCAACGATCAGCGGCGCGACGTTTTCCGGCAGGGCGTTGGCGTAGGCCGCGTTATCGGCAACCAGTACCTTGGCCACGCCAGCGATCTTGGCAGCGGCTTGGGCAACACCACCGACATTTGCGCCTGCGACCAGCACGTGGATATCACCACCGATCTTGGCGGCAGCGGCAACGGTGTTCAGGGTGGCCGGGGCTACGGCACCGTTCTCAGGACCTTGTAGAAAGTCAGCGACAACCAGGATAGTCATTGGATC
>NZ_BCBA01000044.1 GCF_001320245.1 Pseudomonas sp. NBRC 111124 | reverse complement strand
GCTTAGAAGCAAAAGCAGAGCAAAAGCAAATGCAGAAGCAGCAGGTAAGGTCAGCACGAGGTGTAGCTGCGGACGGATGCATCACCCCGAAGGGTGATGGCCTGCCCCCCATACCCCATGCCAGAATCCCCACCACAACAACCCCGGCATGGGACCACGACAATGAGCAAAGACCGGCTGAAATCGCCCGACTGGTACGCGCAAATGGCCCGTGTCGTCGACGCCCAGGGCTCGCCGGGCTTCGTCGAGGCGCTGTTCGCTGCACTTAAGCTGATTGCCCCGTGCCAGGCCATCACCGTGTTCCTCTACCCGCGCAAAGGCCTGCCCTCGGCGCTGTTCGAAAAGGACGAAGAAGGCCCCTGGCTGCCGGAAGGCAACATCCAGAAGTACCTCGAAGGTTACTACCTGCTGTGCCCGTTCTACCGCGCGTGCATGGACGGCATCGCCCCCGGTTGCTACCGCCTCAGCGACGTCGCCCCCGACCACTTCAAGCGCAGCGAGTACTACCTGGCGTTCTACCAGCACGCCCACCTGGAAGACGAACTCAACTTCATCGTGCCGCTCGACGAGCACCTGACCATTGCCGTGGCCCTGGCCAGCACCTGCCGCCTGGACCGTCAGCAGGTCAATGACCTCAAGTGCGTGGCACCGTGGGTCGTCGCCACAGTACGCCGGCAATGGAGCCACCTTGATGTCGACGCCCTCGGTGGGCGTTTCGAGAGCGCCCTGGGCCGGCAGATCAACGCCGCGCTCAACAACTTCGGCTCGTCCCTGCTCACCGAACGCGAGTGTCGCATCGCCCAGTACCTGCTGCGCGGCCACTCGACCCGGTCCCTGGCCGAGCGCCTGGGCATCAGCGAAGACACGGTCAAGACCCACCGCAAGAACCTCTACACCAAGCTCGATATCGCCAAGCAGTCCGAGCTGTTCTCGCTGTTCATCGACTCGCTCGCCCAGGCCCAGGAAGGCCTGAGCAAGGACCCGCTGGAAAGCTACCTGCGAAGGCGCTGATCGCGCCGTTTCACCTCACCCGATTTTTACTGTCAGCGGTCTGGCAGGGCCAACTGCACGCCGCGTTTTACCCTGGAGAACAACAATGAACGCACCGTTCCAAGCCAAGCTGCAAGCCCAGCGCGATACCCGTGACTACCAGGCCGGCGACGCCGCCCACCACATTCATGCCTTCCTCGACCAGAAGGCACTGAACGCCGAAGGCCCGCGGGTGATGGTCGGCGGCGAGCGCCTGCACCTGTGGGACAGCGACGGCAAGCGCTACCTGGACGGCATGTCAGGCCTGTGGTGCACCCAGCTCGGCTACGGCCGCAAGGACCTGACCGCCGCCGCCGCCGCGCAGATGGACCAGTTGGCCTACTACAACATGTTCTTCCACACCACCCACCCGGCGGTGATCGAACTGTCCGAGCTGCTGTTCAGCCTGCTGCCGGGCCACTACAGCCACGCGATCTACACCAACTCCGGCTCCGAAGCCAACGAAGTGCTGGTCCGCACCGTGCGCCGCTACTGGCAGGTGGTCGGCCAGCCGAGCAAGAAGATCATGATCGGCCGCTGGAACGGTTACCACGGCTCGACCCTGGCAGCCACTGCGCTGGGCGGCATGAAATTCATGCACGAGATGGGCGGCATGATCCCGGATGTGGCGCACATCGACGAGCCATACTGGTATGCCGAAGGCGGCGAGCTGACCCCGGCCGAGTTCGGCCGCCGCTGCGCCCTGCAGCTGGAAGAAAAAATCCTCGAACTGGGCGCCGAGAACGTCGCCGGCTTCGTCGCCGAGCCGTTCCAGGGCGCCGGCGGCATGATCTTCCCGCCAGAAAGCTACTGGCCGGAGATCCAGCGCATCTGCCGCCAGTACGATGTGCTGCTGTGTGCCGACGAAGTGATCGGTGGCTTTGGCCGCACCGGCGAGTGGTTCGCTCACGAATACTTCGGCTTCGAGCCGGACACCCTGTCGATTGCCAAAGGCCTGACCTCGGGTTATGTGCCCATGGGGGGCCTGGTGCTGAGCAAGCGCATTGCCGAGGCACTGGTCGAGCGTGGCGGCGTGTTTGCCCACGGCCTGACCTATTCCGGGCACCCGGTGGCGGCGGCGGTGGCCATTGCCAACCTCAAGGCGCTGCGCGATGAAGGCATCGTGCGCCAGGTCAAGGAAGACACCGGGCCGTACCTGCAGCGCATCCTGCGAGAGGTGTTCGCCAATCACCCGCTGATTGGCCAGGTGCAAGGTGCCGGCCTGGTGGCGGCGCTGCAGTTCGCCGAAGACAAGGGCAGCCGCAAGCGCTATGCCAACGAGAATGACTTGGCCTGGCAGTGCCGCACCTATGGTTTCGAGGAAGGGGTGATCATTCGATCGACCCTGGGGCGGATGATCATGGCGCCGGCGCTGGTGGCCAACCACAGCGAGCTGGATGAGCTGGTGGAGAAGACCCGGATTGCGGTTGATCGTACAGCTCGAAGCCTGGGTATTCTGTAAAAGCGGGGCCGCTCTGCGGCCCATCACCGGCAAGCGCGGCTCCCGCAGGTACTGTGCAAGGCAATGTACTTGTGGGTTAGCCGATGCTTCACAAATATTCACAAAGTTTCAAATGAGACAAAATTGACTCACTAAGTCCTCGGAAATATCATTCGGGCCGTTTTTATCTAAAGCTCGGGTGAATCATGAGCCACATGCGTGCATTAGGCATGGCCAGCTATCTGGCCGCTGCCGTCGCTTTAGCCGGCTGCGGCGAGCAGCAAGCGCCACCGTCCGCTGGCAATACCTCCGTTCCCGTCCAGACCGTCACGGTCGCCGCCGAACCCTTGGCCTTGGCCTCGACCTTGCCTGGCCGGGTGGAGCCCATGCGCGTGGCGGAAGTTCGCGCCCGGGTGGCTGGCATCGTCCTGCACAAACGCTTCGAAGAGGGCGCCGACGTCAAGGCCGGTGATGTGCTGTTCCAGATCGACCCAGCGCCGTTCAAAGCGGCGCTGTCGCGTGCCGAAGCCGAACTGGCGCGGGCCCGCTCGGTGATGCTCGAGGCCCAGGCCCGGGTGCGCCGCTACCAGCCACTGGTGAAGATCGAAGCGGTCAGCCAGCAAGACTTCGACACTGCCAGCGCCGACCTGCGCAGCGGCCAGGCGGCCGTGCGTTCGGCCCAGGCCGATGTCGAGACGGCGCAGCTGTACCTTGGATACGCCACGGTCAAGGCACCAATCTCCGGCCGCATTGGCCGTGCGCTGATCACCGAAGGCGCCTTGGTCGGGCAGGGCGACGCCACGCTGATGGCGCGTATCCAGCAACTCGACCCGATCTACGTCGACTTTACCCAGCCCGCTGCCGACGCCCTGCGTCTGCGCCAGGCGCTCAAGAACGGCGCATTGGCTGCAGGTGAAAATCCGGCCTTGACCGCCCGCGTGGAAGGTACCGACTACCAGCGGCAGGGCACGCTGATGTTCACCGACGTCGCGGTTGACCGGGGTACCGGCCAGGTGACCCTGCGTGGGCGCTTCGACAACGCCGACGGCATCCTGCTGCCCGGCATGTATGTGCGCGTGCTGACCCCTCAGGGCATCGATAACCGGGCGATCCTCGTCCCGCAACGCGCCATCCAGCGCGGCAACGATGGTGAGGCACGGGTGCTTTTGGTCGGCAAGGGTGGCATCGCCGAGGCTCGCAATGTACGTACCGGTGCCATGCAGGGTGCCCGCTGGCAGGTCATCGAAGGGCTGCAACCGGGCGACCAGGTGATCGTCGGCAGCCCGGCGGGCCTGGCTGCCGGCATGCCGGTAACGCTGTCATCGGCACAACAGGCCGCAGCGCGGTAAGGCGAGGGTAGCGAGATGTCCAAGTTCTTCATCACACGGCCGAACTTTGCCTGGGTCATGGCGCTGTTCATTTCCTTGGGCGGGTTACTGGTGATTCCGCTGTTGCCGGTCGCCCAGTACCCCAACGTGGCACCGCCGCAGATCACCATCACCGCCACTTACCCGGGCGCGTCGGCCAAGGTGCTGGTGGAGTCGGTGACCAGCATCATCGAAGAGTCGCTCAACGGCGCCAAGAACCTGCTGTACTTCGAGTCCACCAACAACTCCAACGGCATGGCCGAAGTGGTGGTCACCTTCGAGCCGGGCACCGACCCGGAACTGGCCCAGGTGGACGTGCAGAACCGCCTGAAAAAGGCCGAGGCACGTATGCCCCAGGCAGTCACGACCCAAGGCATCCAGGTCGAGCAGACCAGTGCGGGCTTCCTGCTGATCTACGCCCTGAACTACAAGGATGGCGCGGGCAAGGCCGATATCACCGCACTGGGCGACTATGCGGCGCGCAACATCAACAACGAACTGGCCGGGTGCCCGGGGTCGGCAAGCTGCAGTACTTCTCTTCGGAAGCGGCCATGCGCGTGTGGGTCGACCCACAGAAGCTGGTCGGCTATGGCCTGTCGATCGACGACGTGAGCAACGCCATCCGCGGGCAGAACGTGCAGGTGCCGGCTGGCAGCTTCGGCAGTGCGCCGGGTAGCAGCGATCAGGAACTGACCGCCACCCTGGCGGTGCAGGGCACCCTGGACAACCCCCAGGCGTTCGGCCAGGTTGTGTTGCGTGCCAGCCCTGACGGTTCGCTGGTGCGCCTGGCCGATGTCGCGCGTCTGGAGGTCGGCCTGGAAAGCTACAACTTCTCCTCGCGCCTGGACGGTAAGCCGGCGGTGGCCGGCGCGGTGCAGCTGGCGCCCGGTGCCAACGCATTGAAAACCGCCGAGCTGGTCAAGGAGCGCCTGGCCGAACTGAGCGAATTCTTCCCCGAAGGCGTCGAGTATTCGGTGCCTTACGACACCTCGCGCTTTGTCGACGTGGCCATCGAGAAGGTCATCCATACCCTGATCGAGGCCATGGTCCTGGTGTTCCTGGTGATGTTCCTGTTCCTGCAGAACATTCGCTACACCCTGATCCCGTCGATTGTGGTGCCGGTTTGCCTGCTCGGCACGCTGATGGTGATGAAGCTGCTGGGCTTCTCGGTGAACATGATGACCATGTTCGGCATGGTTTTGGCCATCGGCATCCTGGTTGACGACGCTATCGTGGTGGTGGAGAACGTCGAGCGAATCATGGCCGAGGAGGGGTTGTCGCCAGTCCAGGCGACGGCCAAGGCCATGGGCCAGGTGTCAGGGGCGATCATTGGCATCACCTTGGTCCTCGCGGCGGTGTTCCTGCCGCTGGCGTTCATGGCGGGCTCGGTGGGGGTGATCTACCAGCAGTTCTCGCTGTCGCTGGCGGTGTCGATCCTGTTCTCCGGCTTCCTGGCGCTGACCTTCACCCCAGCCCTGTGCGCCACACTGCTCAAGCCGGTGGCCCATGGGCACCACGAAAAACGCGGCTTCTTCGGCGCTTTCAACCGCGGTTTCGTCCGCCTGACCGAGCGCTACTCGGGCATGAACAACGCCCTGGTGAAGCGCGCCGGCCGCTACATGCTGGTGTACGCCGGCATCCTGGCGATGCTCGGCTACTTCTACCTGCGCCTGCCTGAATCGTTCGTGCCGGTGGAAGACCAGGGCTATGCCATCGTCGACGTGCAACTGCCGCCCGGTGCCAGCCGCGTGCGCACCGATGCCACCGGCCAGGCGCTGGAGCAGTTCCTGATGTCGCGCGAGGCGCTGGCCTCGGCGTTCGTGGTCAGCGGCTTCAGCTTCTCCGGCATGGGCGAGAACGCCGCGCTGGCGTTCCCCACCTACAAGGACTGGTCAGTGCGCGGTAAGGACCAGTCGGTAGACGCCGAAACCGTCGCCATCAACGCCCGGTTCGCCGGCTACAGCGATGGCGCGATCATGGCGGTGAACCCGCCGCCCATTGATGGCCTGGGTAACTCCGGCGGCTTTGCCTTGCGCCTGCTCGACCGTGGCGGCCTGGGCCGCGAAGCCCTGCTGGCGGCACGTGACCAGTTGCTTGGCCAGGCCAACGGCAACCCGGTGATCCTCTACGCGATGATGGAAGGCCTGGCCGAGGCACCGCAGCTGCGGGTCGCCATCGACCGCGAGAAGGCCCGTGCCCTGGGCGTTAGCTTCGAAACCATCAACAGTACCTTGGCCACCGCCTTCGGTTCGGCGGTAATCAACGACTTCACCAATGCCGGCCGCCAGCAGCGCGTGGTGGTACAGGCCGAGCAGGGTGAGCGGATGACCCCGGAAAGCGTGCTGCGCCTGTACGCACCGAACACCGATGGCCAGCAGGTGCCGTTCAGCAGCTTCGTCAGCACCCGTTGGGAAGAAGGGCCGGTGCAGATTGTGCGCTACAACGGCTACCCGTCTATCCGTATTTCCGGTGATGCCGCGCCGGGCTACAGCACCGGCCAGGCAATGGTCGAAATGGAGCGACTGGTCAGCGAGCTGCCAGCGGGTATCGATTATGCCTGGACCGGCTTGTCGTACCAGGAAAAGGTCTCCAGCGGCCAGGCCACCAGCCTGTTCGCCCTGGCCATCCTAGTGGTGTTCCTGCTGCTGGTTGCACTGTACGAAAGCTGGGCGATCCCGCTGACGGTCATGCTGATCGTGCCCATTGGTGCCTTGGGTGCGGTGCTTGCGGTGATGGTCACCGGCCTGCCCAACGATGTGTACTTCAAGGTCGGCCTGATCACCATCATCGGCCTCGCAGCCAAGAACGCGATCCTCATCGTCGAATTCGCCAAGGAGCTGTGGGAGAAGGGCTACAGCCTGCGCGACGCCGCCATCGAGGCCGCACGCCTGCGCTTCCGGCCGATCGTGATGACGTCCATGGCGTTCATCCTCGGCGTGGTGCCGCTGGCCATCGCCAATGGCGCCGGCGCCGCCAGCCAGCGGGCCATTGGTACCGGGGTGATCGGCGGCATGCTCAGCGCCACCTTGCTGGGCGTGGTGTTTGTGCCGATCTGTTTTGTCTGGGTGCTGTCGCTGCTCAAGCGCAAGCCGGCGCCACACGCTCAAGCTGCCGAGGTGACTGATGGCCATGCGTAATCTTGTGCTGCCATTCGCCTTGGCCTTGCTGGCCAGCGGCTGCTCCCTGGCGCCGACCTATGAACGTCCCGAGGCCCCTGTGGCCAGTCAGTGGCATGACGCTGTCAGCCACACAGGGCAGCAGGTGGATCAACTGGCCTGGCAGGCGTTCATCCTCGACCCGGCGTTGCGCCAGCTGGTGGCTACGGCGCTGGACAACAACCGTTCTCTGCGCCAGACCTTGCTCGATATCGAGCAGGCCCGGGCGCAGTACCGGATTCAACGGGCTGACCGGGTGCCCGGCGTCAACGCCACTGCTTCGGATAACCGCCAGCGACTGCCGGCCAGCCTGTCCAATGATGGACTCGGTGGAGTGAGCAGTACGTATCAAGTGGGCGTGTCGCTGCCGGAATACGAAGTGGACCTGTTCGGCCGGGTAAAAAGCCTTAGCGATGCCGCGCTGGAGCAATACCTGGCCACTGAGGAGGCTGGCCGCGCCGCACGCATCGCCCTGATCGCCGAGGTCAGCCAGGCCTACCTGGGCCTGGACGGCGCTGAGCGGCGCCTGGCGCTGACCCGGCAGACCCTGGCCAGCCGCGAGGACTCGCTGGCCCTGATCGGCCAACGCCGTGCAGCAGGCGCCGCCACCGCGCTGGACCATCAGGAGGCGCTTGGCCTGGTCGAACAGGCCCGTGCCGAGCTTGAAAGCAACCTGCGTCAACAGCGTCAGGCCTACAACACCCTGGTGCTACTGGCGGGCCGTGCGGATGCGGGCAATAGCATTCCGGCCGCTCGCCCGACGGCGCCGAGCGTATTGCAGGACATCGCCCCGGGCGCGCCGTCGGCATTGCTGGCGCGGCGGCCGGATATCCTCTCCGCCGAACATCGACTGCGTGCGCGCAATGCCGACATCGGCGCAGCACGGGCCGCGTTCTTCCCGCGTATCAGCCTGACGGGCAGCCTCGGCACCTCAAGTGCGCAGATGTCCGGGCTGTTCGACGGTGGTTCGCGTAGCTGGAGCTTCGTGCCACAGCTGTCCTTGCCGCTGTTCGATGCCGGGCGCAACCAGGCGGGGCTGAGCCTGGCTGAAGCGCGCAAGGATTCGGCGGTGGCGGCGTATGAGGGGGCGATCCAGTCGGCATTCCGCGAGGTGGCCGATGCCTTGGCGGCGACCGACACGTTGCGGCGTGAAGAAGTTGCCCGCCAGGCCTTGGTCGACACCAGCCGGGCGACCTTGGCCTTGGCCAAGGCGCGTTATGAAGGGGGGATCGACAGCCACCTGCGCTATCTGGATGCGCAACGCAGTGACTTCGTGAACGAGGCGGCTTACATCGAGGCAAGTACCCAGCGCCAGCTGGCGTTGGTCGACCTGTTCCGCGCCCTGGGCGGCGGGTGGCCGACACGCGGCTGAGCACAGGCTCCTTTGGTTGGATGATCCAACCGCTTTGGCCCTTGGGACTTGTTCTCAAGGGCCTTTTTTTATGTCAGGGCTGCTGGCCCCTTCGCGGCCAACGTTGCTGCCACTGGGACTTCACGGATTTCAAACCGTGGCCAAGGCGCCGTGCAGGAACAGCTGTTCCAGCGTCAATGCCGAGTTGGCACTGGCCGCACGTCCGCGCCGCTCTGCATCGACCATGCCGTAGATCTGGGTAATGAACATTTCGGTAAACACTGCCGCACTGATATCGATGCGCAGCACGCCCAGCTGCTGGGCGCGCAGGAAGAACGCGTCCATGGCCCGTGTGTAGGCCAACCAGCGGCGGTCCTCACTGTCGCCCAGCAAGGTGTCGGGGCGGTATTGGAACATCAGGAACACCAGCATCTCGCGATGCTTGAGGTGTTCGGCGATCAGGTGGCGCACGGCGGTTAGCGGTTCGGCGGTGTCCAGCGCCGCATTGGCGATGACCTGGATAAGCACCGCTTCGCCATGGTCCTCGAGCATCTTCAGCAGATTGTCGCGGGTGCCGCAGAAACGGTGCAGGGTGGCCTTGCTGACGCCAGCGGTTTCGGCCAGTTCCTTCAGGGTCGCGCGTGGGTGAACCACAATGGCGTGGGCCAGGGCCTTGAGCAGGCGTTCGTCGTGGGGCGTGGTTTGCATCGAAGGGCCTCGCATGGGTGGCATGCTTGGCATTGTGCAGAAAACAGGAGGGGGATCAAGCCTTGATGTCTCGTCTGAGACAGTTTTGTTTCTGTGCCGGCCTCTTCGCGGCTTGAGCCGCTCCTACAGGGGTTGCGCCGGCCTGCAGGAACGGCGTTAGCCGCGAATCGACCTTAATGGCTATTGATCAATGCGGCCCACGCGGGATGGTCTTGAGCAGGTCTTCCGGGCTGATGTGCCCAACCACCTGAGCCACTGCGCTGCCCGGCGTCGGCAGGTCGATGATATGACCCTTCATCTTGCCGATCACATGCATCTCGCACGGCTTGCAATCGAACTTCAAGGTCAGCACTTCATCACCCTGGATCAGCTGCATCGGCGCCACTTTGGTGCGCACGCCGGTCACGCCCTTGGCCTGCTTGGGGCACAGGTTGAACGAAAAGCGCAGGCAGTGCTTGGTGATCATCACCGGCACTTCGCCGTGTTCCTCGTGGGCTTCGTACGCGGCGTCGATCAGCTGCACGCCATGGCGGTGGTAGAAGTCGCGTGCCTTCTGGTTGTAGACGTTGGCCAGGAACGACAGGTGCGACTCCGGGTACACCGGCGGCGGCGTGGTCTCGGCCTTGCGCGAACCGCGCGGGTGAGCCTTGACGCGGGCTTCGGTCAGCGCCTCGATGGCTTCACGGCGCAGGGCCTTGAGCTGCGAGTTGGGGATGAAGTACGCCTGCGGTGCATCCAGCTCGATGCTGTTGGCGTGGTACATCGTGGTACCCAGTTGGCCGAGCAGGTCGTGCAACTGGTCCAGTGCCTGCTGTGGCTTGTTGGCAGCGCCGAACGGGCCGTCCAGGGCCACCTGCACACTGACGCCTTCCTCGCTGCTGAGGGTCAGCATCAGGCGCTGCTCGCGCAGCACCGCGTGCCATTCCACGCCGACCCGGCGCTCGGACGAGGTGCGCAGCAGGGCCTGCTGCCAGTTGTGGTCGAGGTTGCGCGATAGCGGGTGGTTCGGCCGCAGCTTGTGCAGGCCTTCCGGCATCTCGTTGGGCTCGACGCGGTAGCGGTAGCGCTTCTGGCCATCTTCCTCGAACTCGCCACGGGGCTCGGCGATGTTGGCGCGGAAGCCCACCACCTCACGCTTGACCAGCACGTTGAGGCCGTCGCCGTTGGTCAGCGGTACTTCGGTGACGACCTGCATGTCGCGCTTGCCGACTTTCTCCACCACGCCGACCGCAAGGCCGGTGAAGGTCGGGGAATCGAAGGCGCCGATGTCGACCTTGCGGTCGGTGACGAAGTAGTCGGTGCTGCCGCGGTGGAAGGTCTTGTCCGGGTCGGGCAGGAAGAAGTGCTCGGTACGGCCGCTGGAGGCGCGGGCCAGTTCCGGGCGGCCTTCGAGGATGGCGTCGAGTTCCTTGCGGTAGTGGGCGGTGATGTTCTTCACATAGCCCATGTCCTTGTAGCGGCCCTCGATCTTGAACGAGCGCACGCCAGCATCGACCAGATCGGCCAGGTTGGCGGTCTGGTTGTTGTCCTTCATCGACAGCAGGTGCTTCTCGAACGCAACCACGCGGCCCTGGTCGTCTTTCAGGGTGTATGGCAGGCGGCAGGCCTGGGAGCAGTCACCACGGTTGGCGCTGCGCCCGGTCTGGGCGTGGGAGATGTTGCACTGGCCGGAGAAGGCCACGCACAGCGCACCGTGGATGAAGAACTCGATGGCCGCGTCGGTTTCGCTGGCGATGGCGCGGATCTGCTGCAGGTTCAGCTCGCGGGCCAGTACCAGCTGGGAGAAACCGGCCTGGTCGAGGAACTTGGCCCGCTCCAGGGTCCGGATGTCGGTCTGGGTGCTGGCGTGCAGCTCGATCGGCGGGATATCCAGCTCCATCACCCCCAGGTCCTGCACGATCAGCGCGTCGACGCCGGCGTCATAGAGCTGGTGAATCAGCTTGCGTGCCGGCTCCAGCTCGTTGTCGTGGAGGATGGTGTTGATGGTGGTGAACACGCGTGCATGGTAGCGACGTGCGAACTCGACCAGTTCGGCGATATCGCTGACTTCGTTGCAAGCGTTGTGGCGCGCGCCGAAGCTCGGGCCGCCGATGTAGATGGCATCAGCGCCATGCAGGATCGCCTCGCGGGCGATGGCCACGTCACGGGCAGGGCTGAGCAGTTCCAGGTGGTTCTTTGGAAGGGACATGTCGTTATAGGTTCGGGCTGTCACGGTTTAGGGCGGCATTGTAGCGGTGAAATGGGCTGGTGACACCTTTGAGTGCCGAGAGGTGCGAGGCCAGTACCGGCCCTTTCGCGGGCAAGCCCGCTCCCACAGGGTTTCCTCGGGCCTTGGGCTTGTGTGGGAGCGGGCAAGCCCGCGAAGGGCTGCAAGGCAGCCCCAAAGGCTCAGAACTGGTATTCCAGCCCGGCACCGGCATACCACGACCGGCCCGGCGCCGCTTCGTAATACCGGCCATTGCCATCACCGACGATCACCGACCCCACATACTGCCGGTCCAGCAAGTTGTCCAGGCGCACCAGCTGATGGAACGTCCACGGCCCGAAATGCTGCTGGAACTGCGTGCGCCAGTTGAACACGGCATAACCCGGGGCAGCATGCTGGTCGTTGGTGTCCTCGACATACACCTTGCTGCGGTACTGCCCCTCCAGGCCCATGCTGATGCCATCGCGCGGTTTCCATACCAGCTCGCCGAACAGGCTGCTGCGCGGCACGCCGGGCAGCTGGTTGCCTTTGTCGATGGTCGTGGTGCCCTGGGTAAAGGCCTCATCATAGGTGGCGTCGAGCAGGGTATAGGCCAGGTTGGCCTGCCACTGCGCGCTCAGCTCGCGCTGCACGCTCAGCTCGAAGCCGCGGCGCAGGGTCTTGCCGGCGTTGCGGTAGCTGGTGCGGCCATCGGTCGAAGCGGCAACCACGATCTCATCTTTGGTGCGGATCTCGAAGATCGCCGCGTTGATCCGCGTACGTTCATCCGGGCGCATCTTCAGACCCAGTTCGTACTGGGTGCTGGTGGCCGGTTCCAGGCCGAAGTTGAAGCCTTCCAGGGCACCAGGGGCGTAAGCCATTTCAGCCTGGGTCGGGGTTTCGAAGGCCTTGCCGGCGCTGATGTAACCGTGCAGGTCGGGGGTGAAGGCGTACATGACCGACAGGGTCGGGGTCGTGCGCTGGTACTTCTTCGAACCGCTGGCATCGCCATTGGCCAGGAAGTGGTCGTCGACCTCCATCTCGATGCTGCTGTGGCGCAAGCCGGCATCGACGGTCCAGCGGTCCAGTTCCCAGTGGGCCTGCACATACGGGTCGAGGCTGGTGGCGGTGTCTTTTTCATCACGGCGCAGGTCGCCTTTCACACCCAGGGTGTCGCCGCTGAAGTTCTGGAAACCACGGCGGTCGTCGCGGCTGCGGTCGTAGTCGGCACCGAAGGTCAGGGTCAGGTTGCCGGGGGCGGCGCTGACCGGCTGGATCCAGCGCAGGGTACCGCCATGGAATTCGCGGTCGAAGTCGACCACACCACCGCCACGGTTGTTCGCGGGCGTGCCCTTGGGAATCGACAGGTACTGGATGACGCTGCGCTTGCCGCCATACAGGTTGAACTGCAGGGTCGCCTCGCCGAAGTAGCGCTCATAGTTCATGCCCACCTGCTGGTGGTGGATGCTCTTGCGCGTGTCGTATTCCTCGGCGCGCGACGACACCGAGCGCGGGTCGTGCTTGTAGGCATCCCAGGTCTGGCCCAGCGGGTCTTCGGTGCCGTTCTGCTCCAGGGTGCTGAAGATCAGCGCCAGGCGGCTGTCTTCATCCGGCTTGATGTGCACCTTGGCAAAGGTCTGGTCGCGGCGGGCGGCGCTGTGGTCGCGGTAGCCGTCGGTGTCCATGCGTGAGGCATCGACCAGGAAGCCGGCCTGATCACTGCCGCCTTCGCTGTAGACGTGGTTCTTGTTGAAGCCATCGCTGCCAAACGTGGTTTCGGCACCCACCTTGGGCGGCCCCGATCCGTCACGGGAGAACATCTGGATCACACCTCCGGCATTGCTGCCGTAGATGGCCGATGCTGGGCCGCGCAGCACTTCGATGCGGTCAGCCACGTCCAGGTTCAACGAGGCCGCCTGGCCTTGGCCATCCGGGGTGCTGGCCGGGATACCGTCACTGAGCAGCTTGATGCCGCGGATGCCGAACGCCGAGCGGGCGCCATAGCCACGCGAGGAAATCTGCAGGTCCTGGGCGTAGTTCTGGCGGTTCTGTACCACCAGGCCGGGCACGCGGTTGAGCGCTTCGGACAGGTTGACGCCCAGCTGGCCATCGGCGATCTGCTGGCGGTCGACGGTGTCGATGGAGTAGGGCAGGTCGAAGCTCGGGTTGGGCGCGTAGGTGCCGGTGACCACCACCGGTTCCAGCAGGTTGAAGGGGGTGGCGGGTTCGGCCTGGGCCAGCGGGTACAAGCCCAGGCCGGGCAGCAAGGCGATCAGCGCCTTGCGGCGAAAAGGGGGGAGTTGCATGCAGCGTCCTGCTTTGAAGGTTGGATAACGGGGGCTGCAAAGCAGCCCCTGGCCCAACCAAAGATCGACTCGGGTTAGCGTTTGGCGGCCATGGCGGTCACTTCGACGCGCATTTGCGGGAAGGCTAGCGCAGCCACGCCAACCGCAGCTCGCACCGGCCACGGCTTGCTGAAGAAGCGCTGGTACACCGCGTTGAAGGCAGCGCGGTCAGTCATGTCGGTCAGGTAGATGGTCAGGTGCATGACCCGGTCCATGCCGCTGCCGGCCTTTTCCAGGGCGTCCTTGAGTGCCTGCAGGGTGCTCTCGCTCTGGCCGGTGATGTCGGCATCGAGGTCGGCCGGGATCTGCGTAGTCACGAGGATACCGTTGTACTCGGCGACATCGGAGGAAATGGACTCGGCGTCGGAATCCGGTGTGTAGATAAGATCTGCCATGAGCGTTTGCCTTGCAACGGAAGGAAAGCGGCAAGCCTACGCGAGCCGGCCGCAAGGGTCGAGCCGATGGGCGCTTATGCATTGAAATACCGCGCCCCGACGGTCAGAATCGCCGCCGATTGTTAGCAAGGGGTTGGAGTTGAACGAACAGACACTATCGATGCGCCTGGAACGTGTGGCGGCGCATGTGCCCCAGGGCGCGCGCCTGGCCGATATCGGCTCGGACCACGGTTACCTGCCGGTGGCACTGGCGCTGCGTGGGGTGATCGAAGCCGGGGTGGCCGGCGAAGTGGCACAGACGCCTTACGCGTCAGCCCAGCGCAACGTGCGCCGTAACGGCCTGACGGAAACCGTCACCGTGCGCCTGGCCGACGGCCTGGAGGCCATCGAAGCTGGCGACCGCATCACGGCCATCAGCCTGTGCGGCATGGGTGGCAAGACCATGTGCGAAATTCTCGAGCGTGGCAAGGCGCGCCTGAACGGCACCGAGCGCCTGATCCTGCAGCCCAATGGCGATGAGCGCGAATTGCGCGGTTGGCTGATGGAAAACGGCTACCGGATCGTCAACGAAGAGCTGCTGCGCGAAAACCGTTTCGACTACGAGATCATTGTCGCCGAACCCGACGAGGCGGTGGCCTACAGCGCCGAAGAGCTGTATTTCGGCCCGGTGCTGATGCGTGAGAAAAGCCTGGCGTTCGTGACCAAGTGGCAGCGCATGCTGCGGCAGAAGCAGCAAAGCCTGGCCAACTTCGAGCGTGCCCGCGATGCCATCCCGCAGGAAAAACGGCGTGACTTCGCCCGGCAGATTGGTTGGATCAATGAGGTGCTGGGTTGACTCACTGCTGCGAGCAATTACCCATTTCGCGGTAGTCGATTTCGCGCTTCTGGCCTTGGTGGTCGACATACACCATGTGCGCGGTACCGACCTGGCAGTCGGCGGCGTTGCTGGCCGGGGTGATCGAGATGACCTTGGCCACATCCAGCGGCATGCCGTACTCATATTGGCTGGCGGCTGGCTGGCTGGCCGGTGCATCGGCGAAGGCGCCGAACGAGGCAAGGGCGGCAGACAGGGCGATAAAAGCGATCGAACGTTTCATGGCAGGCTCCTTTTTCAATGTTTTACCAATGATGTATTCATTGGTGATCCTCAATAAATGGGCTAAGTCGTGATAGATTCCTGCCTGGAACGTACGAATAAGACCGATCAAGGAGCCAGCCCCCATGGACATGCTGCACGCCATGCGCACTTTTGCCCGGGTAGTGGAGTGCGGCAGTTTTGCTGCAGCCGCCAATGCCCTCGACATTTCCGCCGCGCAGGTGTCGCGGATCGTCGCTGAGCTTGAGAACCAGCTGCAGACCCGCCTGCTGCACCGCACCACCCGGCGCTTGCGCATGAGCGAAGCGGGCGAGCGCTTTCTTGAGCGGGCGCGGCAGATCATGGCCCTGACCGACGAGGCCATGGACGAAGCCCGCGGCGCTCACCTCACCCCGCGTGGCCGCTTGCGCCTGCATTGCCCGCATGGCCTGGGCATGTTGCTGATGCCGCTGGTGGCCGGCTACAACGCCCTGTGCCCGGAAGTGGCGATCGAGCTGACGCTGTCCCAGCGCAACCCCGACCCGTTGGCCGAGGGGCACGACGTGGTGATCACCGTGGACCAGGCCTTGCCCGATTCGCAACTGATTGCCGTGCCGCTGGGCACCATCTTCAGCATCCCCTGCGCGGCACCCGGCTACCTTGAAAGCCATGGTGTGCCCGAGCGGCCGGAAGACCTGCACGAGCACCGTTGCCTGCGCATGGCCTACCCGATGCATGAAGGTGACTGGGTATTCCCACAGGGGGTTGACCACTGCGTGATCGCCCCGCGCGACAGCTTCCTGACCAATGTCGCCGACGCCATGCTGGTGGCCAGCGAACTGGGCATGGGCATTGGCCTGCTGCCGTTCTACACCGCCAGCCAGGCCATCGAGCAGGGGCGGCTGCGGCGGTTGCTGGCGCCGTACCGGCTACGTGAGAGTGCGCTCTATGCGATCTACCCGTCGCGGCATTATCTGGATGCCAAGGTGCGGACTTGGATCGACTACCTCAAGGAGCAGCTGCCAGGCTTGTTTGCCCGCCATGAACGGATTGTCGACGACGCGCAGTTCTGGCGCTGAGTCAGTGGCCGTAACGGCCGACCAGGCTCTGCGCCCCAAGTGCATGGTCTTTGAGCAATTCCATCAGGCCGTTGCGATCCAGCTCTTCCGGCAGGGTACCCAGCGGCAGATCGGTGGCAATCAAGGTCAGCGCATAGTGGTGCGGCTTGTCCCCGGCCGGCGGGCAAGGGCCGCGATAGGTCATTGCACCGTGCGAATTGCGCCCGACGATCAGCGCCTGACTGGTCTGCCAGCCAGCGCCTTCCTCCAGCGCGCCGAGCGCCGGGTCGATGTCGTAAGCAATCCAGTGCACCACACCCAAGCCCTTGGCACCGTCCGGGTCGAACATCACCAGGGCCAACGACTGCGTGCCATAAGGCAGGTTCTTCCAGCTCAACTGCGGCGTGCGCCCCTCGCCGGCACCGCAGGCCGGGTCGGGCCCGACCTGCTGCAGGCCGATGACACCGCCATCGGTGAACGACGACGAGCTGATTGACAGCGCGGCGGAATCACCGCCGGCAGCCAGGGCAGTGCAGGGCAGCAAAGCGGCGAGCAGCCAGGGGTTGAGGTTCATGGCGATTCCTCGGCAGGGCTATGCGCCGCAGTGTAGCCCAGCGGCCCGTCAGTGGCTGTCCTGGTCTTCTGCGGTGCCACCGCTGTGCCCGGCGCCCGAGCCTGTGGCCTCACCGGTGCTGTTGGACCCACCAGCGGCGCCATCGGCCGCGTCCGAGTTGCTGCCGGTATCGCTGCTGTCATTGTCCTGGCCGCTGCCCGGGCTGTTGATGCTGCTGCCGTCACCGGCGGTCTTGCCACCTTGCTGGTCGGTTTGCGGTTTGCTGTCGGTGTGGGTAGTGTCGCTGGCGGCGAAGCTGGTAGTGGAGGCGATACCCAAGGCGAGGGCGAGCAACAGCGAGTGAATGCGGGTCATGGCAAGTCTCCTGGGAGGATGATCTGTCATTCGTTTGGCTGGCGGAGGGTGCCGGGGTGCCCCATGGGCGACGAGCGGTCGAAAGAAGGGCCGCTACAGCGGCCCTTTGATTTACTTGGCGTCTGGCTGCGCTGTCGGCGCAGCAGCCTCCGTTGGCTCCAGCGGCGGATGCTCCTGTGCTGCATGCATCAGGTCCTCGGTCACCCGCAGCTCCGCGCCGGTCGGCGAGAAAGTGGTCGACGCGGTGAACGGCGCCGGGTGCTCCGCTGCCGGGCGCTTGCCACGGCGCCAAAGGAAGAAGCACACCATGCCCAGGTTGACCACGGCAAAGGCCCAGAACAGCCCTACCTCGCCAAATTCGGTCATCGCTGGCGATATCGCCAGTGGCGCCATGGCCGAGCCCAGCGAATTGATCAGCAACAGGCCCTGGATCATCGGCACCAGCGCATCGGACGGCGCCCGGTCGGCAGCATGGCTGACCGCCACCGGGTACAGCGCGAACACGCCGCCACCGAGCAGGAACAGCATTGCCGGCAGCAGGGACGAGTCCGAGGGCAGGAACACCGTGATCAGCGACAGCACCATGCACAGCGCGGCCAGGGCGATCAGCACATCCTGGCGGTCCTTGCGGTCGGACCAGCGCCCCACCGGGTATTGCAGCAGCATGGCGCCGAGGATCACCCAGGCCATCATGTTGCCGACTTCACCCACATCCAGGCCGATGCGCTGCAGGTACAGCGGCAGCAGGGCGTAGATACCGGCAATGACCACACCGGAGCCGAAGCAGCCAACCAGCCCCGACGGCGCCACACCCAGCAGTTGCCGTGGCTTGAGCGGCTCGACCTGGTCCAGCAGCGGCGACACCCGCGGCAGGATCACGATCGGCAGTACCGACAGCGCGGCGAGCATGCCGGCCAGCATGAACGGGGCGCTGTCGCCCAGCTGGGTGATCACGCCGAGGCCGGCCTGAGCGATCACGCCTGCGCCGTAGAAGGCGATCATGTACAGCGCCAGCAGGCGCCCGCGGATTTTTGCGTCACCGGCCAGCAGCAGCCAGCTTTCGATCACCAGGAACACGCCGACCGCGGCCCAGCCATTGATCAGGCGCAGCACCGACCACCAGGTGGTGTCGTAGAACAGCCCCTGCAGCAGGATGGTCGCGGCGATCAGCGAGGCGAAGCTGGTGTAGGCGCGGATATGGCCGATGCGCAGGATCAGCCGGTCGTTGAAGATGGCGCCGAGGGTCAGGCCGATGAAGTAGGTCGACGAGACGATACCGATGGTCGTTGCCGATTCGCCGGCAGCGTCCAGGCGCAGGGTGGTAAGGGAAGACATGAAGCCGTTGCCCAGAGCAATGATGAACAGCCCGAGCAGGGGCGCCAGCGCCATGGCCAGCAAACGCGGAGACATACGTACCTCAAGTTGGAGTGGCGGTCAGAAAACGCCTCTTCGAACGCGCACGCCAAACGGACCCATCAAGGGCCGAGAAAGCTGCACGGGTGTGCCTGGGCTGGATGCGACCTGGGCAAGACTCAACCGCTGGCCCCTGGAAGAGCAGGGCCTGGCGGGTTCGGTTGAGCCTATTTCACATGGGCGTCATGTGTTCAGGCCTGGACTCTGTCGTTGCTGCCGGTTGCCACCGTTCAAGGCGACGGGCGAAAAGGAAGCGCGATTCTACGGGTTGTGATCGATTTGCCCAAGAGGCTAAGGCCTGCGACGAGACGACGCAGGGCGGGGTGCGACAGCTTTGTGCCCGGACCCGACATTGCCGGGGCTGCTACGCGGCCCATTCGCGCGAATGGGCCGATGCAGCAAAGCACTATTTGTCGAACAGCCGCTCATGCACCCAACCGTTGTGGGTCAGCACCATCACTCGCTTTTCCCGCGCCGGGGTGTCATGGGTTGCCACCGCCTTGCCCAGGTCACCGATATTGGCCCTGACCTCATCGTTCGCCGCCCAGTCCGGCAACCCGGTGACCTTGTAGGCATAAGTCACATCGGAAATCGTCCGGCCCATCATCTGCCCCGGCTCGCTGAACTGCTCGATGGCGGTCACTTCGGCCTTGCCGAAGCACAGCCCGCCGCGGGTCTGGCCATTGAGCATCTTCTGGGCATCGACCTTGTAGTACTTGCGCCCCGCATCCGTCAGGTCGTAGGCGTAGTAGATGTCGGTACGGGCTGGCTGCCACAGGCGCTCCGGCACTTCGACGCGGGCGATTTCCTTCTCGCTGACGATGCCGACTCGGGCCAGGGCATGCAGGGCCTTGTTGGTGCCCGTGACGTCGAAGTCCTGGGTCTTGGTGGGGAAGTCGGTGACCACGAAGCAATGGGGATACTGCGTGTCGAGGTAAGCCTGGGCCGCCTTCTGGAAATTGGCCTCGTTGGCGTCTTTTGTGTCCGAGCAGCCGGCCAGGGCGGCCAGCAGCGCCAGCGGTACGAGCTTCCTGTGCATGATGAAACGTCCTTGGGTGGCGATGTTAAACCGGTGGGTCGGCATTAAAACCCACGGGTTAGAGCGGCGCAATCGTGGCAGTACGGCATCTGGACAGGGTTCACAAAGCGCCCGTCAATGGTGCCCTTGCGGTTCCCGGGTATCGATGCTCACCACCACCGACATCCCCGGGCGCAAGCGCACGGCATCGGGCTGATCGGGGTCGACGGTGATCCGAACCGGAATGCGCTGGGCGATCTTGACGAAGTTGCCCGTGGCATTGTCGGCCTGCAGCAAGGCGAACTCCGAGCCGGTAGCGGGCGAGATCTGCTGCACATGGCCGTAGAGCTTGAGGTGGTTCAGGGCATCGACGGTGAAAGTCACGGGCTGGCCGATGCGCACGTCAGCCATCTGGGTTTCCTTCATGTTGGCGATCACCCACAGGGTATCGGGCACCAGTGCCATCAGCTGAGCACCGGAGTTGACGTAGGCGCCCAGGCGCGTGCCGATCTGCCCCAGCTGGCCGTCCCGCGGGGCGGTGACGCGGGTGTTGTCGAGGTCGATGCGGGCCAGTTCGACGGCAGCCTTGGCGTTTTCCACCGAAGCCTCCAGCGAGGCGCGGTTGACGATCACCGTTTCGCGGTCCTGGCGGGCGATCTCCAGCGCGGCCTTGGCCTGGGCCAGGCTGGCGACGGTCGCGGCCTCGTTGGCACGGGCCAGGTCCAGCGAGCTGCGCGACACCGAACCATCGCTGACCAGCGCCTGGTTGCGGCTGAGGTCGGCCTTGGCCTTGGTCGCCTGGGCCGAGGCATCGCCGATCGCCGCCTGGCGCTGGGCGATGGTGGCTTCGGCGCTGTTGCGCTGCTGCAGGTTGTTGGCCAGCGCCGCCTGCTGCTGTTGCAGCTGGGCGATGGCCTGGGCCAGGCGCTGCTTGTAGATGCGATCGTCCAGCTGCACCAGCAGGTCGCCGGCCTTGACGAACTGGAAGTCATGCACCGGCACATCGACGATGTAGCCGCTCAGCTGTGGGCCGATGATCGTCACCTGGCCGCGGACCAAGGCGTTCTCGGTGCTTTCGATGGCGCTGCTGAATGGCGGCAGGTTCCAGGCGTAAAGCACCAGCAGGATGCCGGCCAGGGCCACGCAGGCGAAGCTGATCGAAGACAGGATGCGCACCCGCCGCGTGCGCACCGGGCTGGTCGGTTCGCTGGGCGGTGTGCTGCCTTCCGGGGTTTCGGCGATGGCGGTGGTGGTTGTGGTGCGGGTTTCTTCGGTCATCGGCTGGCAGTACCGCTGGTGGAGTCGGATGAAGCAGCCTGGCGGGCGACATACCACAGCCAGGAGCCGCGAATGGTAATCCAGATCATGGTCAGCACGGCGATGCTGCCGATCAGCACGAACACATCGTTGTAGGCCATCACGTTGGCCTCGCGGGTGGCGGCGCTGGCCAGCACCCGCAGGCCGGCTTCGCTGCGCAGTGCCGGGTCGGCGAGGATCCCGGCATAGGCACCGCCACCACTTTGCACGCGGGCGTTGACCAGCGGTTCAAGGTAGCTGAGGCGGTCCATCAGGTGGCTGGAATGAAATTTCTCACGCCAGGTCTGGAAGGTGCCCAGCAGTGCCGCGCCGATCAGCCCGCCGAGGTTGTTGCAGATGCCGAACAGCACCGAGAAGCTCACCAGGTTGCGCGGGTTGGCCCGCACGTGGCTGATGCCCAGGGCCATCGACGGGCCGAGAAAGAAGGTGCTGCCGAAGGCCAGCAGGAACTGGCTGAGGTACATCTGTGCCGGGCGCGTGAGGTTGCTCGAACTGCTGTCCATGAACGCCCCGGTGGCCATCGCCAGCAGCGAGATGAACAGCGGGATCACCAGGTGCTTGGGGTCAATGGTCATTGCGCTGGTGGCCAGGCCCGCCACGGCACCAAGCAGCATGATCCAGTACAGCGAGCGCATCTGTTCGCTGCCCATGTTCAGCACCTGCAGAAAGCCCACCGCGCCGGTGGACTGCTCGGAAGTGACCATGCGGATCAGGATGACGCACAGGCCCAGGCGGATGATCGCGCCACTGCCCAGCCAGCGCGTCATCAGCAGCGGATTCTGGCGGTTGTGTTCGATGGCCAGCCCCGCCAATATCAAACCGATGGACGCGGCCAGGGCCACGCCGATCCATGGCGCTTCCAGCCACCAGTCGATGCGCCCCAGCGACAGCGCGGCGCAGAGCAGGGCGACGCCGCTGGCCATGAGGGTAAAGGTGAGAAAGTCCAGCGGCTCGAAGGTCTTGAAGCGGTCGCCGGGCGGCAGCTTCAGCAGTAGCACGCAGCCCAGAGCGGCCAGCGCCAGGCCCAGTTCGAACAGGTACAGGCCACGCCATTCGGCGATCTGCAGCAGGTCCTCGGAGAAGATCCGCGCCAGCGGCAGGGCCAGCTGCGAGGCCCCCAGGCCCAGCACCATGGCCTTGAGCCGCCAGCGCTCAGGGAAGGCCTGGATCATGTAGTACAGGCCCAGCGAGCTGAGCGCCGCGCCGACCATGCCGTGGGCCGCGCGCACGGCGATGGCCGAGTGGAGGTCGTTGACCAGCAGGTGGGCGAAGGTGACCAGGGCATACAGCACCAGGAACACTTCGGTGAAGGCGCGCAGGCCGAACTGCTGGCGGAATTTGACCAGCAGCAGGTTCATCGACACGTTGGTCATCACATAGGCCGCCGGCAGCCAGGCCATTTCGGCGCTGGTCGCGCCCAGCGCGCCTTGCAGGAAGATCAGGTTGGCGGTGACCAGCGCGTTACCCAGGCCGCCAGTGATCGCCACCAGCAGGCCGACCACGCCGAACGCCAGGCGCTTGGCCGGGGAGTGCAGGGGTGTGGAAGGGGAACCGGGGAGGCTGGGCTTCTCGTGCGGGAGCCACTGGCGCGGGGTGTATTTGTCCATGGAGCTGACTGTAACACTGCCTCACGCGTTTTTTGTAGGAGCGGCCTTGTGTCGCGAAAGGGCCGCAAAGCGGCCCCTGAGGGTTTCAGCATCGAAGCGGAGATTGTTGGGGCTGCTGCGCAGCCCTTTCGCGACACAAGGCCGCTCCTACAAGCCCACCACCATGGCGGTGAACGGCGCTACATACGCCTGCAAGGTCACCAGGCAACCCACCAGCACCGCCAGCACGATGGAGTGGAAGAACACATAACGCAGGATCTCACCCTCATGCCCATACCAGCGCGTCGCGGTAGAGGCCACGACGATCGACTGCGCATCGACCATCTTGCCCATCACCCCGCCCGAGCTGTTGGCTGCTGCCATCAGCACCGGGCTCAGCCCCAGCTGCTCCGCCGTCACCCGCTGCAACCCGCCGAACAGCACGTTGGAGGCCGTGTCCGAGCCGGTCAGCGCCACACCCAGCCAGCCGAGCAGGGTGCCGAACATCGGGTAGAAGATGCCCGTGGCGGCAAACGCCAGGCCCATGGTCGCGTCCAGCCCCGAGTAGCGCGTGAGGAAGCCCAGCGCCAGCATGGCGACGATGGTAATCAGCGAGTAGCGCACCACCCACAGCGTGCGCAGGTATTGCCGCCCCAGTTCCAGTGGCGAATAACCCATCAATAACCCGCCGAGGATCGCCGCGAGGAAGATGCCGCTGCCGGTGGCGGTAAACCAGGTGAACTTGTACTGAGCATCTTCTTTCTTCGGCGAGGGCACCACGGGCGGCACTTTCTCGATCTGCTGGTGGATCGAGTCGAAGGTGAACACCGGGGCAAACACCGGGTTGCCTTCACGCAGCGGCTTGCCTTGCGGGTCGAGCATCGCCGCGCCACTGGCCGGGTCGAGCGACGGGCGGGTGTCGAACAGGTTTTTGAAGCTCGCCGTGCCCCAGGCGAACACGAACACGGTCAGGATGATCCACGGCAACCAGGCCTTGAACACGCTGCGCTGGTCGCTCTGGGTAAAGGTGGTCGCGGCGCCGGCCTTGCCGTCGTCCTCGACCTTGGAGTCATCCACCCGACCGGTGAGGGCCGCCGAAGTGTGCACGGAAGCCGGCTTCCACACCCGCAGGAAGGCGGTCAGGCAGGCCATGGAGATCAGCGCGGCGATCACGTCCACGAGCATCGGCCCATGGAAGTTCGACACCAGGAACTGCGGCACCGCGAACGTGACCCCGGCCACCAGGATCGCCGGCCACACCTCGAGCATCTTGCGCCAGCCGGCAAAGGCCCAGATCAGCCAGAACGGCACGATCACCGAGAAGAACGGCAGTTGCCGACCGACCATGGCCGACAGCTCCATCTCATCCAGCCCCGTGACCTTGGCCAGGGTGATGATCGGCGTGCCCAGTGCGCCGAACGCCACTGGCGCGGTGTTGGCGATCAGCGCCAGCCCGGAAGCCGCCAGCGGCGAGAAGCCCAGGCCAATCAGGATTGCCCCGGTCACCGCCACCGGCGTACCGAAGCCCGCCGCGCCCTCGAAGAAGGCGCCGAAGCAGAAGGCGATCAGCAGCAGCTGCAGGCGGCGGTCGTCGGTGATGCGCGCCAGCGAGTCCTGCAATACCTTGAACGAGCCGTTCTCGGTGGTCAGCCGGTGCATGAAGATGATGTTCAGCACGATCCAGCCGATTGGCAGCAGCCCGTTGGCCGCGCCGTACAACGCCGCGGAGCCGGCCATGTTGGCCGGCATGCCGAAGGCGAAGATCGAGATCAGCAGCGCCGAGCCCAGGGCGAGCAGGGCGGCGATATGCGCTTTGATATGAAAGAAGGCCAGCGCCGCCAGCATCACCACCACCGGCACGGCGGCCATCAGTGTAGAGAGTACGGGGCTTGCGAACGGATCGTAGATTTGCTGCCAGACCATTTGCCACCTCGATTGTTGTTATGTGAGGTATCGCGATTTTTGGGCAGACGGCATGCAGGGATGCCAAGGGGAGTATAGGAAGGAATTTTTCTCCTGTG
>NZ_BCBA01000043.1 GCF_001320245.1 Pseudomonas sp. NBRC 111124 | reverse complement strand
CCGGCCTCGACCAACCGATTGAGCTGCACCAGCAAGCGGTCGATATCTTGCGGATGCAAGCCGTTGGTGGGCTCATCCAGCACATACAAGGTCGCCCCACGGGCCACGCGTTGCAGCTCGGTGGCCAGCTTGATCCGCTGCGCCTCGCCACCGGACAGCTCGGTGGCCGGCTGCCCCAGGCGCAAGTAGCCCAGGCCGATATCCTGCAACACCTGCAGGCAACGCCGCGCCGCTGGCTGCTCGGCAAACACTTCTAGCGCCTGCTCGACCGTCAGCTGCAGTACCTGGGCGATGTTCATGCCCTGCCAGCTCACCGCCAGTGTCTCGGGGTTGTAACGTGCGCCATGACAGGTCGGGCAGGGCGCATAGACGCTGGGCATGAACAGCAATTCGACGCTGACGAAGCCTTCACCCTCGCAGTTCTCGCAACGGCCCTTTGCCACGTTGAACGAGAAACGCCCGGCATCGAAGCCGCGGGCCTTGGCCTGTTCGGTGGCGGCGAACAGCTTGCGTACATGGTCGAACAGCCCGGTGTAGGTGGCCAGGTTGGAGCGCGGGGTACGACCAATGGGTTTCTGGTCCACCTGTACCAGACGCTTGATGCTGCCCAGCCCTGCGACCACACGCCCGGCGCTGGATTGCTCAGGTTCATCTTCAAGGCTTTGCTCTTCAGCCTCGGCCTTCTGTTCGGCATGACCGAGGTGGGCGCCGACCAGTTCCAGCAGGGCCTGGCTGACCAGGCTCGACTTGCCCGAACCGGAAATGCCGGTGACCGACGTGAAGCAACCCAGCGGGAAACGGGCGCTGAGATTGTCGAGGTTGTTGCGGGTAATGCCTTCCAGCGCCAGCCAGTCGTGCGGCTGGCGGGGCGCGCGCGCGTTACGCTGCTGCTCGGCGAACAGGTAGGCGGCAGTGCGCGACGCCTCGACCTGCGCCAGGCCAGCCGGCGGGCCACTGTAGAGGACCTGCCCGCCATGCTCGCCGGCAGCGGGGCCGACGTCGACCAGCCAGTCGGCGCGGCGCATGGTGTCGAGGTCGTGCTCCACCACATACACCGAGTTGCCCGCCTGCTTGAGCCGCTGCAAGGCCTCAAACAACGCTTCACTGTCGGCCGGGTGCAGGCCGGCGGAAGGCTCGTCGAGCACGTAGATCACGCCGAACAGCTGCGAGTTGAGCTGGGTGGCCAGGCGCAGGCGCTGCAGTTCGCCGAACGACAGCGTCGGCGTGCTGCGCTCCAGCGCCAGGTAGCCCAGGCCCAGGTCGATCAGGGTGTCGATACGCTCAAGCAGTTCATTGGCAATGCGTTGCGCGGCCAGGCGCTTTTCCAGGGTCAGGTTGTCGTCGTGCTGCTCCAGGTAACCCGGTGCGGCAACCTGGCGGAACACCTCGGCCAGCGCCTGCAACGGCAGCCGCGACAGTTCACCGATATCGCGGCCGGCGAAGGTCACATCAAGGGCCGCACGCTTGAGCCGCTTGCCCTGGCACAGCGGGCACGGGCTGGGGCGCATGTATTGCGACACGCGCTTGCGCATCTGTGCGCTCTGCGAGTGCATGAAGGTATGCAGCACGTAGCGCCGGGCGCCGCTGAAGGTGCCCTGATAGCTCGGTTCGAGCTTGCGCTTGAGCGCGGCGCGGGTCTGCGCTGGCGTCAGGCCTGCGTACACTGGCACGGTCGGCGTCTCATCGGTGTAGAGAATCCAGTCACGCTGCTCCTGCGGCAGGTCGCGCCAGGGAATGTCGACGTCATAACCCAGTGTCACCAGGATGTCGCGCTGGTTCTGCCCCTGCCAGGCCATCGGCCAGGCCGCCACGGCGCGTTCGCGGATGGTCAGCGACGGGTCGGGAACCATGGTCGCCTCGGTCACCTCATAGACCCGGCCCAACCCATGGCACTCAGGGCAGGCGCCTTGCGGGGTATTGGGCGAAAAGTCCTCGGCGTACAGCATCGGCTGCCCGGCCGGGTAGCTGCCGGCGCGGGAGTAAAGCATTCGGATCGAGCTGGACAGGGTGGTGACACTGCCCACCGACGAGCGCGCACTGGGCGTGCCACGTTGCTGCTGCAGGGCCACGGCCGGGGGCAGGCCCTCGATGGCATCGACGTCCGGCACGCCGACCTGGTCGATCAGGCGCCGGGCATAGGGAGCGACCGACTCGAAGTAGCGGCGCTGCGCTTCGGCGTAGAGCGTGGAGAAGGCCAGCGACGACTTGCCCGAGCCGGACACTCCGGTGAATACCACCAGGGCGTCGCGGGGGATATCGACGTCGATGTTCTTGAGGTTGTGCTCGCGGGCGCCACGGACGCGGATGAAGCCGGTGGGAGTGTGCGGCATGGGGCGGTCCTTGGCTGGGAAGAGTGCTCAAGGTAGCAGCATTCTTGTCGGCTGTGCCGGCCTCTTCGCGGTAAACCCGCTCCCACAGGGATATCAACCGCCCTGGAGTTCAGTGCGGTCTCTGTGGGAGCGGGCGTGCCCGCGAAAAGGCTCGCCAGCCTCAGGACCTCTGTTCGCGGGTACCCAGTACATCGCGGATGTTGTCCACCACATTGCTGTCCTTGATCACATCGCTCAGCCAGCCTTCCAGCGGCATGTTGCCCCACTTGATGGCGCGTTCAATCAGGTAGGGCACCGGGCTTTGCGGCTCGCTCTGCTTGAAGAACTGAGCGATGCCCGCGAGCATGGTGAACGCCTCGTCGCGGGTCAGTGGCGTAGTGCGCAGGGGCGCAGGCGCGGTGGCCTGGACGGGCGTGTTCATCGGTTCACCTGCTTCGCTGGAGGGGGCAACGGTGGCGACGGGTTCTGCTACCGGCACGGCCAACGGGTGCAGTTCGACGCCGCGGTCCTTGAGCAGTTTCTCGGCCAGCTGGCTGGCCCGCGACAGCATGTCGGCGAGGCTGGCAAAGCTTGGCGCTTCGTGGCCGAACAGGCGGTCGGCAGTGGCCTGCAGGCGGTTGCAGGCCTGCAGGCAGGCGGCAATCTGCAAGGCCTTGGCGCGCAGGTGCTCGGTGTCGCTGAGGGCCACCGAGCGCTGGAAGATCTCGGCGTTGATCTTGCCTTCGTTCAGCGCGGTCTGCATCGCCTTGGGGTTTTGCAAGGCGAGGTTTTCTACATGGCGTGATTCGTCATAGCGCAGCACGCCGAAATTCTGCCCTTGGGTAATGGGCAAGCCACCGGCAATGTCGGTGAGTGTGGTCTTGAGCCAGGAAAGGCGCGCGGCGCGCTCGTCCAGGCCGTCTTCGAGCGACGGGTAAGCGCTGTCCCAGAACGTGTCGAGGATGCGCTCGGTCAGCGCCAGGCCGAAACTGATGCCTTCGAAATGCTCGCGTTGGGCCAGGCCTTCGCTGAGCCAGGCGACCAGCATCAGGTCCTTGCTCTGTTGCGCCAGCCCCTGGGCCGCAAGCTGGATGACCTGTTCCCAGTCGGCAGTTTTCAGGTCGGTCTGCCAGTCGCCTTGGGTCAGGTAGTCAGGGTCTGCCCGGCGCGCCTCCTTGATCTGGTCGAACAAGGCAGAGAAGCTCAAGTCTTCGCCACTGCCACCGTCGATCGGTGCGGCCAGCTCGGCCAGCGAAAGGTCGTTGAGGATTTCAGGCATAAAACACTCTGATCAGGGGAGGGGAGCGGTGTGCCGGGTAACCCGGCACACTGCGGAACATGGGCCGCCTGCGCGGCCCATGGGCAAGCAAGTGCTTAGGCGAACACTTTGTTCGCGGTGCGGTCCCAGCCACCGACGATGTTGCCGCCAGCTTGGCCGTCGGTGCGGTTCTGCTGGGTGTAGGTGGTCTTGATACGAGCGAAGTTGAAGCTGATCTCTTCGATCGGCAGGTCGCTCACCGTCTTGTCTTCACCGTTCTGGTTGCCACCGGCGACGAACTTGACCGACGACACCACGACTTCTTCCATGTCGATGGTCAGGTAGGTGACCTTGTCGCCACCGGCACGGTTGACGTTCAGCTTCAGCTTGGCGATGTGCTTGCCGGTGCAGCAGTGTTCGAACAGCTTGGCCGAAGCCTTGTCGACTGCCTTGCGGATCTTGAAGTCGCTCAGGGCAACACGCTCGGAGGACGCACCGCCCGAGGAGCTGGCGGTAGCCGAGGTGGCCTGGGTGGCGCCGTACTCGTAGCCCAGCACTTCGATCCAGTCCTTGTGCTTGTCGTCCAGTACTTCGCCTGGGATGCCGTCGATTTGGATATACGCGTCAAAAGCCATTGTGAAACTCTCCATTAACATCATTTGAAGGGTTGCTCATGCACCCCTTGGTTTTGACCTCGCCGAACGGGTCGGCAGAGGTAGCTTGCCGCCAGCCAGGCCTCCTCCTGTGAGGCCCGGCTGGCCGGTTCTTGCGGCGCGGCCTCAGTTCAGCCCGCGCACTTCGATCTCCACCCTTCTGTTGGGCTCCAGGCACTTGATCAGCTGTGCCCGTGGTTGTTGCATGTCGCAGTTGACCAGCGGCTTGCGGCTGCCTTCACCCTGGGCGACCACCAGTTCGGCGGGCACGCCCTTGCCGACCAGGTAGGTGCGGATGGTCTGCGCCCGTTGTTTTGACACCTGCAGGTTGCCCTGGCTGTCGCCGAGCTGGTCGGCATGGCCGGAGATGACGATCTTGCCAATATTGGGCGTGTTCAGCAGTTTGCTGGCGATCGCGCTCAACTGGTTCTGGCCTTCGTTCTTCAGGCTCTGGAAGTCGGCGCGGCCAAAGGCGAACAGCGTGTCGGACTCCAGCGTGATGGTTTCGATCGAACGCAGCGACTGCGCCCGCAGGCTGTCGATGTAGTTGCGAGAACTCGACATCAGGAACGCGTTGTCGAGGATGCGTGGCACGTCCGGCTCACGGATCTGGTCGCTGTAGAAGGTGATCTGGCGGCTGGCATACAGGTAATCCTGGTTGCCACCTTCGCTGCCGGCCGCCGCCATGCTCTTGCCGATCTGGCGGGCGATGGCCGGGTACCAGTAGTCCGGCAGGCGCGCCTTGAGGAAGGCCGGGTCGGCCTTCTCGCGCTGGGCCGGCGACAGCATCACGTAGGTGTCCAGGGTCGCCTTGCCGAAGTCGGCGATCGACTGGGCGCGGTTGTCATGGGGCAGGGCCTCGGCCTGGACGCTGTCGACACCGCTCACCGGCTGCAGCTCGCGGGCGTTGCGCTGGTAGACCTTGAGCGTGGTCAGCAGGTACAGGGTACGGGTCAGGTTGTCGGCCGTGGGCTTGAGCATCACGTTCTGCAGGGTGGCGAAGTAGCGCGTGCGCAGGACAGGCTCCACCTCATGGCCTTGGTACAGGCCCAGGCGCATGCCCAGTGGCACGCCCTGTTCGTGGTGCTGCTGATAGTAGTGCGCAGTCCAGAAACGCAGGCGGTCGAGGCTACGCCAGGCGGTGTATTGGCCGCTGGCGGCCTTGTCTTCGGCCTTGGCCTGGGCCAGTTCGCCGGAGATGCTGGCCAACGTGGCGCGGTTGTTCAGGTACGACCAGCCCCACAGGCTGCACAGCACCAGGCCCGCCAGGCTGGCAGCGCCCACCCAGGCGCCCTTGCGCCGACGTTCGCGACGGTTGCTGGTGTACAGCGCGACCAGGTGCTGGTCAGGGATGATCACCTTGCGGAACAGGCTGTTGATGAACAGGGGCGCGGGTTGGCTGCCAGCACCGGCGGCGTCCGCGCCCTGTTCGAGGGCGAAGCGTTCGGCCACATGCTGGCCGTGGCTGCCCCATTGGGCTTCGTCAGCCTCCAGTGCCGCGGTGAAATAGAAGCCACGCAGCATCTCGGCATTCTGATAAGGGTTGGCACGCAGCAGGCTGTCGACGAACTGTTGCAGGCGCGGCTTGAGCGCGGCCAGTTCCAGCGGGAAACGGTAGGCAGCGTCGTTCTGCCGGGTCACCTGGATGTCCTGCTGCACCAGCTGCTGGCTCGCCACGTGCTGCCAGTAACCGGTCAGCTCGTCCATCGCCTTGCCAAAGCGCTGGCCCCAGTCGGCCTGCTCGTAGCCCTTGTGCGAGAAGGTCTTGCCCATCACCTCGCCGCGCGCGGCATCATCCAGCTGGCGGTAGAACGGGGTGAAGCCGGGGATCAGGTCGCACTTGGTGAACACCAGGTAGATCGGCAGGCGCACTTCCAGCAACGCGCAGCTTTCCTGGATGCGTTCGCGCAGGCGCTTGGCCACGCGTTCCTGGTCTTCGGCCGAGCCATGCAGGATGTCGGCGATGCTGACGCTGACGATCAGGCCATTGAGCGGGCGACGTTGACGGTGCTGGCGCAGCAGCTGCAGGAAGCCGCGCCATTTGCCGGCTTCTTCGGGGCTGTTCATGTAGCGCCCGGCGGTGTCCAACAATACCGCTTCGGAGCTGAAGAACCAGTCGCAATTACGCGTGCCGCCCAGGCCCGAGACCCGCGCGCCTTCGCGCTCGGCATAGGGGAAGTTCAGGCCCGATTGCAGGATCATGGTGCTTTTGCCAGCGGCCGGCTGGCCGATCACCAGGTACCAGGGCAGGGCGTACAGCGCATCCTTGGCGGCGGTGCCGCGCGGCTTGTTGCTGTGCAGGCGTTCGATGCTTTGCAGCAGGCGCTCGCGCAGCAGGCTGATTTCCTCACGGTCGGCCGGGGTGGCATTGAGCACTGCCTGGTCGGCGTCCTCGCGCAGCAGGCCTTCGAGGTTGTGGTGCTGGCCGGCGCCGCGGTACAGCAGCAGCACATAGCCCGCCGACAACAGCAGGAACACACCGATACCCGCCAGCAGGCTGTGCAGCGAGGCGAAGCCCAGGGCACGGCCGCAGGCCCAGACCAGGAAGATCGCCAGGAAGAACGCCACCCCCAGCAGGTAGGGTTGGTAACGCAGGCAGTAGTACTTGATCTTGTTCATACAGGCGTCGCATCCAACGCATCGACAAACTGGTCGATTACGTGTTCAAGAGGTCGGTCGTAGTCGTGTGCACGCGGCGCCGTTGCCAACGGGCTGAGCAGCTCCAGGTGCTGCTGGGCTTCGGCGCAGCCACTGAGCAGGCGATAGGCGCTGCTGGCATGGCGTGAGGGGAAGCAGTACAGCCGCGGGAGCATGAAGTCGTCGGCCAGCAGGCTCACCGCCGGCACGCTCGGGTGCCCGCTCATGCGCGTCAGCCAGGTCAGCCAGAGGTCGGCCGTGGGGTTTTTCAGCCCGCGTTCGGCCGGCAGCGGCAGTTCGATGCCGCCTGTGAAGTCGCCGTGCAGCGTGGCCCGGCTGGCCTGCAGCCGCGCCAGCGCTGTGGCACTGTCGAAATTCGGCCAGGACCCGTGCAGGGCGCGAGCGACATCGGCAAAGCTGAAGTCGTGGAGGAACTTGGCGTGCACCCGGCGGAACAGGTCGAGGTCCTGCGCCTGCAACGGGCGTAGGGCCTTGATCCGCTCGAACAGGCTGGCGCAGTCGGCGCCTTGCACCGCCTGGTGCAGCAACGGCTTGATCTGCGCGCTGAACAGTTCACCGAGGGTGAACGGGTTGAGCAGTGCCGCACCGTCCTCGCCCTTGAGCAGCTGGAAGATGAAGAACGGGTAGCGCCGCTGGCTGGCGTCACGCGAGCTCAGCAGGCCTCCGAGCAACCAGTTGCCATTGCGCGCTCGGTAGTTGAAGAAGCATATCGGCAGCGCGTCGAACAACGCCTGCCAGTCTTCGCGGTGGCGCATGGCCGCCAGCGAGGACTGCAGCCAGGCGTCGAACTCGCAGACTTCTTCCGCCGCACCATGCAGGCTGACGAAGTCCGCGCTCGACGGCAGCTTGCCGAAGCAACCGATCATTGCGCGCCCCTGTCGTTGAGGGCGCTGAGGGCCTTGACGTCACCCAGATCGGTCAGCTTGACCCCACCGAAGTTGCGCACCACCAGGCTCACCCGGCCATTGGCGGTGTTCCAGCTGAAGCGCTGCTGGATGCCGTCGAGGTCTTCGACCCGGGCGCTTTCGTTCATGCGCAGCAGGCCCCAGCGCCCTGGGAAGTCGAACACGGTAACCCGTGCGCCACTCAGGGTGACAACGTCCAGGCGAGCGCCCGGTGCATTGCTGGTGCCCGGCCAGGCAAAGCGGTTCCAGCTGCTGCGGCCGTTGCGGTAGTGCTGCTCCTGGCCATCCAGGGTGAACACGATGTCGGTGAAGTTGGCCGAAGGTTCCAGCATGATCTCAAAGCCGTTGTCACGGTCCGACAGGCTGGCGATCACCTGGCCTACGGAGCTGGCCTTGTCGATGCTGTTGAGCATGCGCGGGTTGACCAGCGCTGGCCCCTTGCCGTCACCCGCGCCAAGGCCTTCACCGCCGGCCAGGTTACCGATCTCGTTGCGTTTGAAGGCCGGCAGCAGGCCGCTGTCAGGGTCGACGAAGCGCTGCAGGTCTTTCACCGAGGCTTCGTTGCGGCTGCCGCCAGCAATGGGGTAGCGGTGCGCCATGACCTGTTCCCACGGCTTGGCGATCTGCTGTGCCCAGGCCTTGGCGATCTGCTGGCCGGCTGGGTCGCGCAGGGTCGCCCAGGCGTACTGGATGGGCAGGCTGAACAAGCCCTGCAACGAGCGCGACAGGCCGTCCTGGCTGGTGTCGACGCTGCTTTCCACGTAGTTGCGTACGGTGGTGACTTCGCTCGGCTGGCCTTCCAGGGTTTCGCTGATCAGCTGTTTGCTGCTCTTGCCGACATCCTGCGAGCGCTGGATGTTGTTCATGCGCACCTTGAGCTTGCGCAGCGCCGCCAGGTAGCGGTCCATGATGGTGCTGTCGGCGCCTTCGGCGTTGTTCTCGGCAAATACCCGCGCCACCGGCTCGAAACGCTTGGCCAGGCTACCGTCGTCGACTGCCGGCAGCACCGGACCGACATTGTCGGGCAGGGCGTCCTTGCTGTCGAAGATGCCGGAGACCTTGCTCCAGAAGCCGTCCTCGCGGGCGACACCCGGGGTCGGGATGGCGTGCTTGACCGGCAGGTCCCACTGGGTGTTGTCGTTGACCGCTGCCAGTAGGTTCTTCACCGGCGAGTTCTGCACGTCGCTGAGCAGGCCCAGTTGCTCAGTAGCCGTTGCCAGGTCGGTGAAGTGACGCACGCCGACGCTGCTCACCATCTTGTACCAGGCCTGGGTGTAGTCACGCTTGTAGCGGGTCATGAACTCGCGGACGAAGTTGGCTTTCTGCACGATGGCATCGCCACCTTCGCCATCCAGTACCCAGTCCGACTCGTTGCGCAGGTTGCCCGACACCAGCTTGATCAGCTCAGGCTTGACGAAGGTGTCCCAGCCCTGGCGGGTGTAGATCGCCGGCACGCCGGCGGAGCCATACAGCAGCGCGCGGCCCGGTTGCGGCACCAGGTCGTTGAGGCTCAGGGCTGGGAACTGACGGCTCGATTCGAGTTGCAGGCGCAGGTATTCGCGATCGACCAGCGAGCTGGAGATCATGAACGACTTGAGGTTTTCCCGGGTTGCGTTGATCAGCTGCTCGTTGCGTGGCAACGACGGTGCTTCGCCCTGTTCCAGCAGCTGCACGTACAGTGGGGCATTTTCTTCGATCACGCCAGCATCGGCCGGGGTGCCTTCACCGGCAGCGCTGGCCCAGGCCTGGGGCAGGCTGGCGGCAACGAAGGCTGCATCGGGGTGGGTTTGGGGCTCGGTCAGCAGCAGGTACAGCTTGAGGGTGTTGTAGGCATCGATGATCGACGCCACCTGCTGCTCGTCGAGGCGCCCGAGCATTTCCTCGGACAGCGACAGGCCGCCGGTGGTCGCCGACAGTTCGGCGGCATCGCTGGCGGTGGCCAGGTTGACCTTGGCGGCATAGCCACCCATGCGGGTATTGCTCAACGCGGCCTGGGCCTTGGCCGCAACCGCCGGTGCCAATGGCTTGCCACCGCGCTTCTTCTGCGGTGCCGGGGTGAATTCCAGTTCCTGGTTGATGCCGCTGGCAAAGGTATTGAACGCGCGCATCTGCACTTGCAGGCTGCGGGCGATCGGCTCCAGCGCCTGACTGCGCAGTTGCGTCAAGTACGCCGTGCGAGTCACCTGGTGGATTGCCTCGCCATGGTACAGGCCGGCACCGAGTTTCAGCGGCACACCCTGCAGGCGATGAGCTTCGACGGTTGCCATCTGTTCGCGCAGCACTTCCAGGCCCTTGCCAGCGGCCAGCAACTGCTCGCGGTCTTCCGCCTGCTCGATCTGGGCCAGTTGCCCGCGCAGGCTGTCCAGCCACTGGCGGTTGTTGGCGAACGACAGCGCCTGCCAGCCAATGAACAGCACCCCGGTGGCGGCGGCCAGGCCCAGCAGCAGCGGGCTGAAGCCGGCCTGGCGGCCCAGGCGCGAATGGAACAGGGTCAGGTCGCGGTCAGGGAAGATCACCCGGCGGAAGGTGTCGGTGATGAAGTAACTGCGGTTGACCACGGCCTTGCTGGCGCTCTGACTGCCGTCGTCGTAGGCGGCCTTCAGGGCGAACTCGTCGGCGATGGCGTCTTCGTAGACCTGCCCCAGGTGCTGGTCGGTCTGCAGTGCACTGGTGAAGTACAGGCCGCGCAGCAGCAGCGGGGCACCGCCGCGGTGGCCACGGGTGAAGTGTTCGAGGAACTGCTCGAGCACACCGCTGAGGGCGGCGAAGTATTGCGGGAAGTTCAGCAGGGCGCTGTCAGCCTCGGCACCGAGGGCGATCATTTGCGCATCAACGTGCTGGCGGATGTGACCCTGCAGGTTCCTCAGCCGCGTTTGCAGCACGGCGTGCAGGCCATTGTTGCGGATTTCCGACAAGCCGAAGGTCATGCCCAGCGGCTGCTGGCGTTGGTGCAGGTCAAGGCCGTCGAATGCCTGGTTGAAGCCAGGCAACTGGTCGGTCTTGGTCAGCATGAGGTAGACCGGCGGGTTGGCGCCCAGGCACTCGGCGTATTCTTCCACCCGCGCGACCAGCTGGGCAGCCAGGGCGTTGCGTTCATCGCTGTTGGCCGCCAGCAGTTCGGGCAGGCTGACCACCAGCACCAGGCCATTGATGGCGGCCTTGCCCCGCTGCTTGCGCAGCATGCGCAGGAACGCCGAAAACTCACTGGCCGACTGGTCGTCGCGCAGGTAGCGGCCAGCGGTGTCGATCATCACCGCGTCAGGGCTGAAGTACCAGTCACAGTGCTGGGTGCCGCTTTCGCTGTCGTTGGCCGTGGCGATGGTCGCCGACAGGCCCGAATGGGTCAGCAGCGAGGTCTTGCCAGCGGCCGACATGCCCACCACCAGGTACCACGGCAGGTCGGATAGCGCCGCCTTGCCGCCGCCACCGGCCGAACGGTCGGTGCGCAGCATGGCGATGGCGTGCTTGAGGCGCTCGCGCAGCACTTGCTGGTCGCGGAACTCGCCAGCGGCATTCAACGAGCGGTCGACCTCGATCTGCAGCAGGTTCTCCAGGTTGTGCTCGGCGCGGATGCGCTGGTACTGGCGCAGCACGATGACCAGCAGGAAACAGGCGCTGATGATCGCCAGCGCTTCGGGTACGTGATGGCGCAGCCAGGGCACCAGCGGTGCGGCCAGCCAGCAGATCAACAGGCTCGCCAGCCACAGCAGTGGCAGGAGAATCCAGAAACTCTTCAACAAACGCAGTAATGTTTTCATGTCTTCCTGACTCGGCTACCTGAAGTGTGTTCAGGCACTGAACAGCTGGCGGATTTGTTCGGAAAGGGCGGCAACGTCCTTGTCCAGCAACCAGTCGAGCGTCAGGTACACCGCAACGCAGACCAGCGCGATCAGCGCCAGGTACACCCACAGCGGCACCTCATGGCGCAGCATCTGCGACACCTGGTCGGGCAGCGCCCAGTCGGGGGACAGGGCCTTGGGGGCCTTGCGGTAGCGGGCAATATCCTGGCCGAGGGTGTTGGCCAGGTAGCGCAGTTGGTCCTTCTGGCCGATGCTGAACTTGCCTTCGAAACCCAGGGCCAGGCACAGGTGATACACCTCGAGCACGTCGATGTTCTGCTTGACGTCAGCGCGCAGCGTGTCGATTTTCTCGAAGAAGCCTTCACCCGCCAGGTGCACACCGAAATAGCGGAACTGCAGCGGCTGCAGTTCGAAGTGCCGGCGCAGTTCGTTGTCACCCGAGCGCAGCACGCTTTCGTCAAGGAACGCGCACAGCGCGTATTGGGTGTCCTTGACCTGCTCGACGCTGTAGTTGGCGGCGCGGGCATCACGTTCGAGGTTGGCGAAGAAGCGCTCGACACTGCCTTCGAAGGCCTGCACCGAGGTGACCTGACGGCCACGGCGCACGATCAGCGCCATGCTGATGAAGTCCTGGACCAGGTCCTTGAGTGTCGGTTTGTCGTTGGCGGCCGCGACGGCGCCCTGTTGCAGTACGGCTTCGGTCATTTGAGCACCGCCATCAGTTCAAGCTTGAGGTTGGTAAAGGCACTGGGCGCGTAGAAGCAGATGGTCTGGGCATTCATCATTCGCTCATACACATGGCCGTGCGGCTCGATGGCGAAGTACTGGTTGTCCAGGCGCACCGGGATCGCGTTGGGCAGCCGCGCGGCGTGGTTGAGGGTGACGCCGGGCATGGCGCTGTTGACCACCACTTCGATGTCTTCCGGCGAGCCGATCTTGAATGCCCGTGGCACCAGTTCCAGCAGGCTGGCACCGGGCATGTCGGCGTGCACCGAGACATAGAAGTCGGCCTCGGCCAGGCGCGGGTCGCGCAGCTGGCCTTGCCAGTACGACGGTTTGGTCTGGGTGAGGTTGATGACGATGCACTGGTTGGGCACGACGTTGTCGAGCATCACCCGGATCATCTCGTCGAGCTTGACCAGCGATGCTGCCGGGTCGAGATGGTCGTAGTCGGGGATATCGCTGAGCTGGGTGTCCAGGGTAAAGGTCAGCAGGCCGCCAGCCAGGTCGGCGAGGAACAGGTACAGGCGCTCCGGGTGCAGGCGGGGGTGGGCCAGCAGGTGGGCCAGCTGCGGATGAGCGCGGTTGACCGTGTTCAGCAGCCAGAACAGGGTGACGTCGCTGGAGCCGAACTCGGCGATCTGGTCGGCACGCTCGCGGCGCCGGCCGGACAACGCCTTGCTCTTGGCCTGCAGTGCGCCGAGCAAACGCTTGCCGATCCCGGCCAGGGTCTCGTGGTTGCCCAGGTGCAGGGTCGGGTGGACGAAATGCGGGTCGAGGTTGAAGCCGCCCATGCTGTTGCGCGTGAGCTTGGCCAGCGGGCAGTGGCTGTAGCCGTCCAGGTTGTCACCGTCGACCAGCAGCACCACGTTCAGGCGCAGGCTGGTGATTTCGTTTTCCAGCTCGCCTTCGTTGAGGTCGGGCAGGGTGGCGAACTGCTTGCGAAAACGCCGGGCGGCCTTGTGCTCCTGGCCATCCTCGACGTAGTTCAGGCCGAACGGCTCGGGTAGCTTGAGCGCGGCATAGACTTTCAGCTCGTTGGCCTTGAGCAGGTCCTTGAGGTCGCGTGCGGCCGGCAACGGGTCGTGCTGCGGTGCGTCGTACAGGCTGCCGTCGGGAAACACCAGCTTCAGGCGCTTGAGCTGCAGCGAACCGTTGGCCAAGGCATCCTCGTCCACCTGCAGCAGCTGCACGCCCCAATGGAACGGGGTGCCGCGCAGGGTCGCCTCGGCCAGCTGGTGCTGGTGGAACTCATCCTGGTACTGGAAGTGTTGGGGCAGCAGGAACATCCCTTCCGACCACATCACCCGGCTCTGCTTGCTCATTTGACGCTATCCACTAAAGAGTTGAGGGTTTTGTCTGCGGCGTTCTGTGCCGATTGGCCGGCAACATCGGTCGCCTTGTCGAGCACCGCGTCCTGCACTTTGTCGGTGAGGGTCGGTGCGGCTTTCTTGGCTTTCTCGGCGGCCGCCAGCTGGTCTGCGGTCGGCGGTTTGTTCAGCACATCGACGCCACGCGTGGCGCTGATCTCGGTCTTGTCCACCAGAATCCGCAAGCCGTCGGAGGAGAACCAGATGCCGTCCTTGCGCAGCGAGTTGGCGTCGAAGGCGACTTTCCAGCGTGCGTCCTGTTCGTCACGGAAGAACGCCGCCACGCCGACGTAGCGGGCGCTCTTGGCCAGTGGCCACTGGTCGATCTGGCCGATGCCCGGCAGCAGGGTGATCTCGCGGGCTTCCACGAGGGTATTGCCGAGGGCCTTTTCCGGGGTGTCCCAGAGGGTCTCGGCATCGGTGGCGGCGAAGCGTTCGAGGTCGGTCAGCTGATACACGCGCATCACCACCGACAGCGGTTTGCCCTCGACATCGGGGTTGAGCTGGTTGCCGCCGTCGGAAGTCAGGATGACCTTTTCGCTGTCGGCCAGCATGTCGGCCGCCCAGCTGTCATCCATGCGTTTGCCGATGCGGTCGGTGACCCCGCAGCCGGCCAGCGCCAGCAGCAGGGCGGCGGTGGTCAGGCGTTTGAGGGCGGTGTGCTTGTGTAGCATGACGGCTATACCTCCTTGTCCAGGTCAGGCCAGGCGATAGGCGAAATCGCCATCGCTGCCCAGCTCGATCACCAGGCGCTCGATCGGCGCGTCCTGGGCCATGCGCTCCAGTACGCGCTGGGCGAGTTCGGGCATCAGGGTCTGGGACAAAATGTTGTCGATGTTGCGCGCACCGCTGTCGACCTCGGTGCAGCGTGCGGCGATGGCCTTGATCAGCGCGTCGTCGTAGCTCAGTTCGGCCTGGTGGTTGCGGGCGAAACGTTTGGCGATGCGCTCGAGCTTGAGGGCGACGATGCGCTCGAGGATCTGGTCCTGCACCGGGTAGAACGGCACGATGCTCAGGCGGCCGAGGAAGGCCGGCTTGAACACCTGGTTGAGCTCGTCGCGCAGGCCTTCGACGATGGCAGCCGGCGTCGGCAGTTCGCTGGCATTCAGGCAGGTCTGCATGATGCGCTCGGTGCCGGTGTTGGAGGTGAGGATGATCACCGTGTTGCGGAAGTTGATCTCCCGGCCTTCGCCATCATCCAGCACGCCCTTGTCGAATACTTGGAAGAACAGTTCGAGCACGTCGGGGTGGGCCTTTTCCACCTCGTCGAGCAACACCACGCTATACGGCTTGCGGCGCACGGCTTCGGTCAGCACACCGCCTTCGCCGTAACCAACGTAGCCGGGTGGCGAGCCCTTGAGGCTCGACACGGTGTGCGCTTCCTGATACTCGGACATATTGATGGTGATCAGGTTGCGCTCGCCGCCGTACAGGGTGTCGGCCAGGGCCAGTGCGGTTTCGGTCTTGCCGACGCCGCTGGGGCCGAGCAGCAGGAATACGCCGATCGGTTTGTTCGGGTCTTCCATGCGCGCACGGGAAATCTTGATGCGCTTGCCGATCTCGTGCAGGGCGTGGTCCTGGCCCAGCACGCGTTCGCCGAGCAGGGCCGGCAGGCGCTGTACGGTGTCGATCTCGTCACGCAGCATCTTGCCCAGCGGGATGCCGGTCCAGCCGCTGATGACCTGGGCGATGGCGCCGCTGTCGACCAGCGCGTGGACCAGTGGCTGGTCACCCTGCACCTGGGCCAGTTCGGCGCGCAGGGCGTTGAGCTGAGCGGCATCGGCGTCGTTGGCGGCGTCCAGCGCCTTGAGCTGCTCGACCAGCGCCAGCTCCTGCTGCCACTGCCCGTTCAGTTGCTGTTCCTGTTGCTGTTCGGCCTGCAGGGCTGCCTGCAGCTCAGCAAGGCGGCGGGCGTGGTCGTGGCCTTTGCCGGCCTCGTGGCCGAGCACGGCGATTTCGGCCTGCAGGTTGTCGATCTGCCGGCGGCAGTCTTCCAGGGCGCCGGGCTGCGACGATTGCGCCAGGGCGATGCGCGCGCAGGCGGTGTCGAGCACGCTGACGGCCTTGTCGGGCAGCTGGCGGCCAGTGATGTAACGGTTGGACAGGCGCACCGCCTGCACCAGGGCTTCGTCCATCACCGCCACCTTGTGGTGCTCGCGCATCTTGCCGAGCAGACCGCGGAGCATGTAGATGGCCTTGTCTTCGTCAGGCTCTTCGACCTTGACCACCTGGAAGCGGCGGGCGAGGGCGGCGTCCTTCTCGAAGTACTTCTTGTACTCGGCCCAAGTGGTGGCGGCGATGGTGCGCAGCTCGCCACGGGCCAGGGCTGGCTTGAGCAGGTTGGCGGCATCGTTCTGCCCGGCCTGGCCACCGGAGCCGATCAGGGTGTGGGCTTCGTCGATGAACAGGATGATCGGGTGCAGGCTGCGCTTGACCTCTTCGATCACGGCCTTGAGGCGGTTCTCGAACTCGCCCTTGACCCCGGCACCGGCCTGCAGCAGGCCCAGGTCGAGGGTGTGCAGGGCGACGCCCTTGAGGACCGCCGGCACATCGCCCTGGGCGATGCGCAGGGCCAGGCCTTCGACCACGGCCGTTTTGCCGACACCGGCTTCACCGGTGAGGATCGGGTTGTTCTGCCGGCGGCGGGTGAGGATGTCGACCATCTGCCGCACCTCGAACTCGCGGCCCAGCACCGGGTCGATGCGGCCTTCGCGGGCGCTCTGGGTGAGGTTGACGGTGTACTGGTCCAGCGCCGGGGTCTTGCCGCCGGCCTTGGCATTGCCGGCGACCGGTGCGGCCGGGCTGGCCAGGGCACTGGCCTGTTTCGACTCGGCGCTGCCTTCGACCAGGGCGGTGAGGTTCAGGCGCAGGTCGTCGGCGTTGATCTTCTCCAGCTCAGGTGCCGAAGCGACCACCACACGGCGCAGCTCGGCGTCGTCGAGCAAGGCCTGCAGCAGGTGGCCGCTGCGCACCTGGGCAACGCCGTACTCGATCGAGGCCAGCAGCCAGGCCTGCTCGATCATGCGGGTGATGTGCGGTGACAGCGCCGGGGTGCGGGTGTTGCCTTTCTTGAAAGTACCCAGGGCGGTGACCAGCTGCGCCTGGAGGCGCTCGGCGACCACGTCGTAGTGGCGCAGGATCGGCGCCAGGTCGCTGTCGCCGTTGTCCAGCAGCTGCAGCAGCAGGTGCTCCACCTCGACGTCGTAGTGGTGCTCCGACAGGCACAGGGCCGCCGCGGTTTCAGTGGCTGTGCGGCTGGTTTCGTTGAGCTTGGCGAACAGAGACTTCAGGTTCACAAGGCGACCCCATCGTAAGGAATGTGGAAAACGGCGCAACGCGAAGGCTCCGCGTCACGGCCAGGGCGTTTGAGCCAGCCCAGCCAGCCGAGGGCGACATTGCCGCTGCGGCCCAGTTGGGCACGTGGTACGGCCTCGCGCTTGAGGCGCGGGGCGATTTCGAAGTCCAGTTCGGCACCTATATAGAAGCGCACCAGCTCGACCAGCTTGCGATAGCACGCGGTGCCCGGCTGGAAGCGCTGGTAATCGGCCAGGCTCAGCGGCCCCAGTTCGATACGGATGCTCGACTGGTAGTCCCAGACCCGATTGCCGGCGACGGCACTGTGGCCCAGCTGCGCGTTCTTGCGCCCTAGCTGGGTGCATTGCTCAGGCTCCAGATTCAGCCAGCGCCCGGCGAACTGCTTGACCTTGATCGGCAGCGAGAAATAGAAGCCGAGCATCACTTCAAGGTTGAGTGCGTTGCGCGGCTTCTGGCTGAGCAGCCCGGCGAAGTAGCTGAACAGCTCGCGGCGCAGCGCCGAGGGTTGTTCTTCGAACTTGAGCTTTTGCGCGCGCGGGCCCAGGCCGACCAGGTTGAGCAGGTAACCATCGAAGCCCGAGGTGCCATTGCGCTCGTGCTCGATATGGAATTTGTATTTCTGCCACGCCTCGTAGAACAGCGTGGTCATGCGGTGCGAAAAGATGTCGAGAAACGCATGGGCGGCATCGTCGCGGTACTGCACGTGGCGTTCGAGCAACAGCTCGGTGTACGGGCGCGGCAGCACACCCGATGGCCCGACCAGGCCCATGAACGTGATCTGCACCTCCGAAAGCGGCAGGCCGGCCGTGGACACCTTGCCTTCGCGCTCGAAGTGCAGGTCGCTGACCTCGCTGGCCGGGAACGCCAGCGACAGCTGGGTGCGAAAACGCAGCGGGTCTTCGTGCGGCCGGGTTGCCAGGTCCATGCGCCCGGTTCGGCTGTAGTGCAGGCGGAGCAGGCGCACCAATTGAAAGAATTCGAATCGGTGCGGCTCGGCTCGGGCCTGATCGATCAGACCAGGGGCTGATCGCCAGTGCGTGCTGGCCATTGGACGATTCTCTTTTCTCGTTGTTGGGAGCGCAGGCTCAGTCGGGTGAAGCTGTTCATCGAGCAGTACTGGCCGAAGAAGTGGTCCAGCACCATGCCGAACAGGAACACGCCGCTGCCGGTGAACTGGCTTTCGTCGAGGGTCAGGGTGATGCCCACACCCCGCACGAAGTTCGGCCGCGGGTGGCCAATGCGCGCGACCACCGGCTCGCTGCTGATCGCCTTGATGCCGTTGATCTGTTTGCGAATGGCCGAGACGTTGCGGTAGTTGTACAGCGACAGCAGCTCGAGCAGCACTTCGCGGCCCTGGCTGACCAGCGACAGGTGGTTCAGCGACAGGTGTGCGATCAACCGCCAGATCAGGCCCTTGCCCAGCGGCACGCGCACGGTGGCGGTGGGCTTGCGCAGACAGCGAATGTCCTTGATCACCGAGTTGGCCGGGATGATGAAGTCGCCGCGCTCGCCACCGAATGGCAGCATCAACGGCACATCGCGGTTGCTGCAGGTCAGGCCGATGCTCAGGGTGTCGCTGCTGGCGTCGATCAGTTCCAGGTCGCGGTCGACCACGCGGATGCTCATGGCCGTGGCATCGCCCTGGTTACGCCGACGGGCGATCCAGAAGCTGGTGTGCGGGTCTTGCTCGCCACGCGGCTCGAAGAACGGCTGGCAGGTGGCGACCTGATCGATGCCACCGAGCTTGCGCACCCGCCGCACGCGGTCGATCGACACCACTTCGGCGGCATTGTGCAGCCGGGTATCGGGGGTGACCGGGTATTCGTGCTGGGTGTGGGTCAGCTTGATCGGCTCGGCCTGCTGGCGGAACAGGTTGATGATCGGCGTGCAGTTGAGCTTGAAGTTGTTGCGCCCGATGTTCTGGGTCAGCCGCGCCAGGCGCTCGCTGAGGTCGTAGTCGGAGAAATAGAAGTTGATCTCGACCTGCTCGATCGCCTTGCCCTGCAGGATGCGGGCAAAGCCACTGAGGTCGAAGAACATGAATTTGTCGGGGAAGGTGAAGTACTCGTGCAGCAGGCGATAGCCCAGGAACGAGCGCTCGGAGTAGTCCACCAGGCCTTCGTCACGGGCATACCCCACGGCCTTCAGGGCAGTGGCCGGCAGTGCGACTTCGCGGCTGCGGCCTTCGTCCTGGAAGCTCAGGGTGGCTTTGGCCAGGTTGTTGAACAGCAGCTCGTACAGCTGCAGCATCAGCGTCGCTTCACCGTCGAGGAAGAACCGCAGGCGGTCGACTTCCATCTGGCCGAACAGCACATCGCTGGTGGCCTGCAGACGGATGCGCAGGCGTGCCACCAGGTCGGCGCTGTGGCCGTTGAACGCCGACCGCTCCATTTCCGCGAACGACGCCTGTTGCACACTGATCGGCCACAGCTCCACCGGGTAGCAGGTGCGGAACTTGCACACCACACCTTCCACGGCATTGGCATGCATTTCAGTGTGGCGCGCCACACGGTAGGCTTCGGTGACCTTCTCGTGCTTGCCCAGGCTCATCTCGGCGATCGACATCGACGGGGTAGGGCGCAGGTAATGCGGGTACAGCACCTCAAGGAAGGATTCGACGATTTCCGGAAACTCGTCATCGAGCTTCTTGTGCACCCGCGCAGACAGGAACGAGAACGCCTCGATCAGGCGCTCGGTGTGCGGGTCTTCGCAGTTGTCGCCCTCGATCAGCAGCCGCGAAGCAATCTTCGGGTACTGCGCGGCAAACTCCTGGCCGAGGAAGCGCAGGTGCGACAGTTCCTTTTCGTAGTAGGGCAGCAGTTCGTCGAGCATCAGTTGAGGTTCTGCACTTTGTATTCCTGGGTGTTGACCTGCAGCACGGCGTCGAACGACACCTGGCGGCTGATGTCCTGCAGACGCAGCACGGCGTCCACGCGGAAGGTCAACATGCGGTGGCCGTTTTCCTGGGCCAGCAGTTGCACCCGCACCCGGCGGAAACGCCGGTCGCCGGTGCTGATCGCCCGCTCCAGCTGTTGCTGGATGAGCCGGCGATCATGGGGGTCGAGCACGCTGCGGCTGATGAAGTCGGGCATGCCGTATTCAAGGATGGAACCACCAAGCTGGCTGAAGCCGTCGAGCTCCTCCGCGACCAGGGACTGGCGGGTATTCACCAGTACCTCGAGGTCGCGGACGATGCTGGCCTTGTACTCGGCCAGCGAACAGGTGCGCTGCACGGCCGCTTCGGCCGACTGGTACGGACGGTCGTCCAGCAGTCGGTCGAGCAGCGAGGGCAGCAGGCGGGCCTGATTACTCATGTGTCATCCCTGTACACAGCGGCCGGTCAGCCGCGGGCGCCTTGCGGCAGTTCGGCGACCAGGCGCAGCGAGGCGGTCAGTTCGTCGAGCTGGTAGTGCGGGCGCAGGTAGGTCACGGCCTTGTAGACACCTGGTTTGCCGGGCACTTCGAACACCTCGGCGCGGGCTTCGCGCAGCGGGAACTTGGCCTTGGCCTCCTGGCTGGCGGTGTCGTCGAGCAGCACGTAGCTGGCCAGCCACTGGTTGAGGAAACGTTCCACATCCATGCGCGAGGCGAAGCTGCCGATCTTGTCGCGCATGATCGCCTTCATGTAGTGGGCGATGCGCGAGGTGGCGAAGATGTACTGCAGCTGCGCCGACAGGCGTGCGTTGGCGTTGGCGATGTCGGTGTTGTACTGCTTCTGCTTCTGCGCCGACTGGGTGCCGAAGAAGGCGGCGTAGTCGGTACCTTTGCAGTGCACGAGCGGGATGAAGCCGAGGTCCGACAGCTCTTTTTCGCGGCGGTCGGTGATGGCGATCTCGGTCGGGCACTTGAGGGCGATTTCGCCGTCGTCGGTCTTGAAGGTGTGGGTTGGCAGGCCTTCGACCAGGCCGCCACCTTCCACGCCGCGAATCGCCACGCACCAGCCGTAGCGGGAGAAGGCATCGGTGACGCGGGTGCCAAGGGCGTAGGCGGCGTTCATCCACAGGTATTTGTTGTGGTCGCGGCCGTCGACGCTTTCGACGAAGTTGAATTCTTCCACCGGCGTGGTATCCGGGCCATACGGCAGGCGGCCGAGCACGTGGGGCAGGGTGAGGCCGACGTAGCGCGAATCTTCCGAGGCGCGGAACGACTTCCACTTGGCGTATTCGACGGTGTCGAAGATCTTCGCCAGGTCACGCGGGCCGGACATCTCGGTGAACGAGTCCCAGCCGAACAGCTCCGGCGAAGCCGCCGAAATGAACGGCGCGTGGGCCGCGGCGGCGACGTGCGAGATCTCTTCGAGCAGGTACATGTCTTCGGGGCTGCGCTTGAACTCGTAGTCACCGATCAGCATGCCGAACGGGGCGCCACCGAAGGTGCCGTACTCTTCTTCGTAGACCTTCTTGAACAGCGCGCTCTGGTCGAATTCGCTGGCGGCCTTGAGGTCGCGCACCAGGTCTTTCTTCGAAGCGTTGAGCAGGTGGATTTTCAGCGTGGTGCTGGTCTCGGTCTGGTCGACCTGGTACTTCAGGCCGCGCCAGGAGGCTTCCAGCTGCTGGAACTCACGGGCGTGCATGATCTCGTTCATCTGCTCGGAGAGCATCGAATCGATTTCGGCGATACGTGCGTCGAGCACGGCGATCAGGTCCTTGCTCGGGGTCATCTCGCCCTCGAGCACCTGGTTCACCAGTTCGCCGATCAGGTCGCGGGTGCGGTTGCGCTCGGTGTCGGAGCGGGCCACGCGGCTTTGCGAAATGATGCTGTCGAGCAGCGAAGGCTGCGGGGCGAAGTTTTCCACTTCGACCAGGTCGCCGGCCTGTTGCGGTGCGGTTTGCTTGTCAGTCATGTTGGTGCTCCTGCTCAGGCGCGATCGTCGCTGGACGGGTCTTTCACTTCGGCTTCACGGCCGAATTCCTGGCCCAATGTCTTGAGCTTTTCGGTGTTCTGCAGCACGTCCATCAGCAGCTCTTCGAGCTTGTCGTTGCCGCCCATCTTGTTGCGCAGGTCGGCCAGCTTGTTGCGCACTTCCAGCAGCTTGCGCAGCGGCTCGACCTGCTTGACCACGTTCTGTGGCTCGAAGTCTTCCAGGCTGTTGAAGTTCAGCTCGACGCCCAGCTGGGTGCCGTTCTTGGCAAGGGTGTTGTCGACGCGGTAGGTCAGGCGCGGCTTGATGCCCTTGAGCACGCCGTTGAAGTTGTCGCGGTCGATGAAGACGAACTTGCGGTCCTTGAGCTTGGGCAGCGGCTCCAGCGGGTTGCCGGAGAAATCGCCCAGCACGCCGACGACAAAGGGCAGCTCCTTTTTCTCGATGGCATCGCCGATGTCCACGTCGTAGGTGATATGGACCCGAGGCGCGCGAACGCGGTCGAGTTTATGCTGGGTGCTTTCCTTCTTCGCCATCGTGTTCTCCAGTGCGAGCAATTCGCTGCGAATCATTGCGCGGCCCGCCAGCGGGCCCTGCGCGTTACAGTCCTTCGATCGTCAGCAGCAGGCGCTGACGGATTTCGTCGTTCATTTCCAGAATGTTGTCGCGCCCCACCAGTTCTTCGAAGCTGGTGTTGCCGGCAATTTGCGTGCTGCTACGGATGACCGAATCGTCGGGAAGTTCCGAACGTACCGGCGAGCTGATGACGCAGAACGGCAGGTCGCCAAAGCCCTTCAGGCGCTCGAAACTCAGCCCGTAGCGCAAGCCTTCGAACAGCCGGCCCAGGCCTGGCGACTTGCTCAGGCAGTAGAACAGCACCAGGTAGTGCACCACGAAGCGGTACAGCTCGGCGCTGCTGCGGTTGGGGTCTTTGATGACATTGCGGAACTGCGCCAAGTCGAAGGCGTGGAAGCCCACCACCCAGCGCGTCGGGCTGGTGATGCGGATGACCTGGCCGCTCTGTTCGAGGACCTTGTCGTATTCCAGCGGGAACAGTTCGGGGGTGGTGCTGATCAGGTTCAGCGGCACTTCCAGTTCGCTGACCAGCTGGAACGGCGCGGCCGAGCCAATGCGCTCGTAGAGTTCGATCAACGACTGGAAATGGCCCTGGGTTTCGCGGCCGCTGCTGCGCTGGGCGCCTTGCAGGTACTCGCCAAACAGGGTCTGCGGACGGATCAGCGGTGCCACGGTGGCAAGGTAATCCGCCGCCTGCGCTTTCAGCGCATCGGAGATCGCCCGCGTCTGGCTACGCAGTTTGATCAGTGCTTCGACATCGAATGTCTGTGTCATCGGTACATCGTCCATGAGCCTGCTTGATCGTCCTGAAACGCCAATGGCGTGGACCTGAAAATCGCGCCTCTCGGCTACGGCACATTTGAGTACTGGCACATGAATATCGTGTTGCCAGCAATGCCGAGTAGGGCACCCCGCTGCGGAAGAAGTTCCGGCGAGGGGCGCGATTTTTTCCCTGTTTTGTGATGCGGCGCAATGATGGCGTCATGCCATTGGTCATCGGTTTCGAGTGCGGGAAATGGGGGGTTTGGCCCCTAAAGTCAGGGGTCTTAAGTGCTTAGGGAGCGGTAAAAATTGACCTGAAAAGTTTTTTTCAAAAAGTGAAGTGGGTCTCATTTTTTGCGGCCAAGCCGCGGGGATTCGACTTCCATCGCGGCGGGTTTCAATGATGGCAATGCGACGGAATATGCCGCATCAAATCGGGTTTGTACGGTGGCTGCAGCAGCGCTGCGCGAGCTGCAGGGGTCGTTGCCAGTGAGCGGCAGGTTCAGCAGAATGTTCGTATGGATGAACGCAACCCACAGCAAGGAATGAGCATGATCGACCTGCGAAGCTCGGATCCAACACTGAGCGAGTACGTCCGGCGTTATATGGACCTGCTACCCGAGTGGTCGCGCAGTTGCAGCAGCGCATGAACTATACGGTGGAGCCCGATGCCCCCAGGCTGCCGCGTATCAAGCCCGACTGGTTGAGCGACAGACCCTGCAGCTTATCACCGGAACAGGCGCTGGACCGCGCGCAAGGGGCGCTGTTGGGCTTGGCGATTGGTGATGCGGTAGGCACCACCTTGGAGTTTCAGCGGCGCGATCAGGGGCAGGTTAACGATATGGTCGGTGGTGGCCCCTTCCACCTGGCGCCGGGAGAATGGACCGACGATACCACCATGGCTCTGTGCCTGGCGGACACCTACGCAAGCCAAGGCAAGTTCGATTTCGCGACCTTTGCCGATGCCATGGTGCGCTGGTACCGGCAGGGCGAAAACAGCGTCAATGGCCGCTGCTTCGACATTGGCAATGTCACCCGCCGAGCCCTGGAAGGGTGGGAAGCGCAAGGGCTTGGGTGGATGGGCAATCGCGAGGCCTCGACAGCGGGCAACGGCTCGTTATTGATCACTGAGACTCCAGGATGACAGTATCATGCGCGCTAGCATTTCCTTTACTCCTGCGAAGGCTTCTCCCCCATGCGCGCCTTGAGCTTGCGCAGGGTAGGTGACTCGCCCCCCGTCAGCTCGATGCGGAACTCAGCAAAGGCGTGCTCGAGATCGGCATACCGCTGCAGCCCTTCTTCGGTGAACAGGTAGCGCCCAGGGATGTCGCGCCACTCCATGGGGGTGCGGATGCGTTCCTGGTCTGCGGCTTTCAGCAGTGGCTCCAGTTCGACGCTCAGCTTCATCGCGGCAGGAACCTGCGCCTTCAGGCTGTCGATGATCAGGCGAAGCTTCAGAGACTTCTGTTTGAGGGTTTCTGTGTCCATGTTCAACCGTGGTTGGGCGGCTTCAAAGGCTGAGTGCAGCACCCGCTCACCAGGTCAAGGTCAGCGACCATCGACCTGTACACAAACGTCCTTGCCGTCGATGACCTTGCATGGCCAGTTGTCGTTGATGTAGTGGTCCGGCTTGAAGCACACGCGCTCATCGTTGACCCAGAACAGTTGCCAGGCAGAGCCTGATATCAGCAGCTTCGGGCAGGGCGAGTAGCCTCGGCCAAGCAGCACGAGGGTCGTCAGAATCATCACGGCAGGGACGATGTAGAGCAGCGTCTTCAGCGAAAGCCCGAACATCAGTGTCTGGAAGCGGTGCAGGCGTGAACCTGCGGGGGGGTCGAATTTTTTCCCGGTCCAGATACATATCGCACAGCCAACCAGCAGAATTGCCACTGCCGGCGGTGCCATGAGCAGGCCGAACGCGAGGTAAGGTGTTTCCACGACAGGCGCGTCACGCAGCAGCCGGCCGTACAGCGGGAACAGGTAGTTGATGTAGGCGTAGACCGAGAAGGCCGCGACCAACAGCATGGCGATGATCATGCCGACAGCCAGCAGCCTGATCTTGAGGGGCGAAAGCCCAGCGGACATCTGTGAAGAGCGTGTATTCATCGTCAGAATTTAGGCAGGTTGAACGTGGGCAGCGATGGCAAGGAGGGCATCGATGGCAGCTTGGGGGCGCTCGGCCAGCTTGGCAGATCGAGCCCGTCGGGGCGTAGTTTGCGGATGACCCATGACTTGGCCTCGTCGTAGAGTTCGTCGGCGATTCGGCCAGCGATGTTTGCGGCGGTTTTCTCGGCGTAGCGCTGCAGGTCGCCCGGTTTGATCTCAGTGATCGTCTTGTGGATTGCCTCGATATGATCCACGGCATAACGCAAGCCGGCCTTTACCGCGTTCTTGATGCCGTAATGGTTGTCCAGTGCGTTCAGCCCGAGGCCCACGGCGAAGACCACAAGCGCACCCGCAATGACCGGAGCGGCGGCTGCCGTGAACAGGGCCCCGGCTGCCAGTGCAGCGGCATAGCCCAGCGCCGAGGCGATACCGGCTTTGATCAGCTCAACGCCAATACCGCCAAACAGGTCGCTCATCACATGCTCGTCGGCAAATACCCATTCGGCGACTTCGATGGCTACCGCCACATAGCAGGAAAGCTTGAAGCCTTTGATCGACGAACCGCGCACCCCGTATTTGCCGATGCCCATGCTGACCAGCTTGGCGTTCTGGATACCATAACGGGGCGCATTGAGCGTCTTGCGCAGGCCTGGGTAGCCGGTGAGGATCACGTACTGCTTGCCGTTGCGCACGGTGTAGCGCACTTTCGTGCCCAGCCCGTTCATGTCGCGAATGAAGCCGGCAGTGTTTTTTACGTCCCATGCGGCCATGGCCGTAGGCACGCCCCAGGTCGTGTTGACGAAGGTGTGGGGTAGGCCGTTGTAGGTGGATTTCACGCCCTGCCAGGTACCGGTGAGCATGTCGCCCTGGGTGCGTGTGCACACTTGTGGAGCCTGCGTTGCACCGTGAGTTCTCTGGGCGAACTGGGCTTGTGCCTGGAAGTCCTCGATCGACATGATCACCATTTCACGGTGGTTCTGATCCATCTCCCGGTCCAGTTGGCTGAGTTGGTTTTCACTCACGCTCATGGCGATTCTCCCTGAAATTCGCAGTGTAGTGCCTCTCGGCTGGGCGCAAGGAGCCTACACCCCCGATGTCCGACAGATCAAACCGATGGACACAATACGATGTAATTAATCAACAAACCGTCTACTGCTCCACAGCCCGCGATACGCCTTCGCGTAGAGGCATTTTGGCGTCAGCTTGATGGCATCTGGCTTATCGCCATCATTTGACAGCCTCTGTTAAGCGCGTTTTCATTGGAAGATTTCCAGCTTGGTGCAGGATGCATTGACATGATTACGGACGCCCTCGAATCGATCCTCACGCAGCATCAACGTCTGTTTACCTTCGACTCGCCGTTGCCTCCCGAACAAGAACTGCAACTGCTGAGTTTCAGCGGCCGCGAGGCGATTTCGGAGCTGTTCAGTTTCCAGGTGCAGCTCATCTCCCAGGATGCGCGCATCGAACTCAAGAAGCTCATCGGCAAGAAAGTGACGGTAGGCATCGCGCTGGCTGATGGCAGCACACGCTACATCAGCGCGCATGTGTCGGACTTCGTCCATGCTGGTGCCGACGGCGGCATTGCCAACTACACCGCCGAGCTCGTGCCGTGGATATGGATCCTCAGCCGTCGCCGCGATTCGCGGATATTCCAGGACAAGACCACCGAGCAGATCGTCAAGGACGTCTTTGCGTACTACCTGACCCTGGCCGAGTACGAGTTCCGCCTGAGCCAACCGCTCAAACCGATCAGCTACTGCACCCAGTATCAGGAGTCGGACCTGAACTTCGTGTTGCGCCTGCTCGAGCAAGAAGGGCTGTTTTTCACCTTCGAGCACACCCAGGAAGGCCATCGCATGATCATCAGCGATGACAGCAGCATGCTTCCGCAGCTCGAGCGCCAACCGCTGATTCGTTACCACAGTGCCTCAGTCACCGAAACCGCAGACTCGATCACCAAATGGTCTTCGGCGCGGCGGATGCAACCAACGCGCCTGGCCTTGAAGTCGTTCGACTACAAGCAACCGGGCAACCCGCACCTGGTGCAGTTGAATTCCGTCAACCAGCAGGGCGAGGTCGGCCAGTATGAAGTCTTCGAATACGAAGGCCTCTACGGCTATGCCGACGCCGATGAAGGCGTGCGCAAGGCACGGCGTCGGCTGGAGGCGATGGAAGTGGACGGCAAGACCTTCCATGGCGAGAGCAACTGTCGCGCCATGGAGCCTGGCCACTACTTCGAACTGAGCCAGCATTACGATCACGACAATGACGCCCCGGACGACCGGCAGTTTCTGCTGCTGTCGGTTACCCACTGGGGGCAGAACAACTACGCCAACGACGGTGAGGCGGGCTACCGCAACAGCTTCAGCTGCATTCGCCGGAAAATCCCGTTCCGCCCCGCCTTGCATACGCCCAGGGCGGGTATCAGCGGGCCGCAGACTGCCATCGTCGTCGGTCCCCCGGGCGAAGAGATCTACACCGATGAACTGGGCCGAGTGAAGTTGCAGTTCCACTGGGACCGCAACGGCGAGTTCAACGACCAGAGCTCCTGCTGGGTGCGCGTCGCCCAATCCGGTGCCAGCGGCGGCTTCGGCAGTATTCTGATCCCCCGCGTTGGCGACGAAGTGGTGGTGGTGTTCCTCGACGGCAACCCGGACCGCCCGCTGATCATGGGCAGCCTCTACAACAGCACCAACACCCCGCCATGGTCGCTGCCGGCGAACAAGACCCAGAGCGGCTTCCTGACCCGTTCGATGAAGGGCGACGGCGGTACCGCCAACTTCTTCCGCTTCGAGGACAAGGCCGGCGCCGAGCAGATCATCATGCATGCCGAGCGCAACATGGACACCGAGATCGAGCTGGATGAGACCCATGACGTGGGGAACAACCGGACGATCACCGTCGGTGGGGCGCACACGGAAATCATCAAGAAAGATACGGTGGTGAACGTCAAGGAGGGGGCTTACACCTTGCAGGTGGACAACAAGTTCATCCAGGTAAGCGCCAAAGAGAGCATCCTGCTGCAAGTCGGCACCAGCAAGATAACCCTCAAACCGGATGGCATCACCATCGAAGCAGACAGCATCGACATTCTGGGCAAGAACACCTTTGTCAAAGGTGACCGGGTCGACATCAACGAGTAGGGCGTAGCGTGATGATCAGGGGAAACATCTACGACAGGCTCTCGCAGAGGCGAGAGGCCGCCGAGGCGCTTGCCCGGCAGCAGGCTGAGGAAGCACGCATTGAGGCGCAAGCTACGGTAGAGGCTGCGCAACCGCCACAGCCACTGCTGATGGATTCAGAGCAGAACGCATTGCGCATTGCAGGCTTGAATATGCTCATGCCTCAAGGTTTCGCTTTTCGTGATATCGACACCACGCTGGAATTTGCCGGTTGCCATGTGCAGTTCAGCGCGCGCCGCCGCCCTGCGCCTGATGGGCTTGAACTTGATAATGCGGTCGAGTTGTTTATCAAAAAACTGTGCGAGCGACATGCAGAGCTGATCCCGGTGCGTAAAGCCGAAGCCTTGTTGGCTGGCCACCCTGCGATCAGCCTCGACTACCAGTTCAATGCAGGCCAGGAGCGCCGGCACGGTCGCGCCGTGTGCACGATCATCGCTTCTGCGGACGGCAACAAACGGCAGTGGCTGAACGTGTCTACGGTAATCAACCCGGACCAATCGCAACTGGCCGATTGGCTGATCGCGTTCGACGCCATGCTGGCTGGTATGACCGCTCAGTAAGGCTCAAATCTTTTCACGTTTTCATGGAACACTCAGACAATGGACTATCAGCTGCAGGAAGGATCTATCACGTTGCCGGAAGGCTTCCAGGATCGCACAGTCAACATGTTTATCCTGGGGGACAGTATCCCAGCCCCGCTGAACATTACGCTCTCGCGTGACAACCTGATGCCCGGCGAGGACCTCAAGGCCTATATCGAGCGTCAGGTGAAGCTGATCGCATCCAAATTGCGCGGCTACACCATCCTCGGCAAGAAGCCCGCCAGCCTGTCTTCCAGCCAGCCCCAGGCAGGTATTCAGGTCGATGGCTACTACCTCAAGGATGGCCGGCCGGTCTATCAACGGCAGGCGGCTTTCGAGGTCGCGCCTGGGCGCATTCTGGTTTTCTCCACGACCAGTCAGGCCGACTTCGATGGCAAGCAGAACGACAGTTGGCTTGGGCTGTTGAACAGCTTCGAGCCACGCCAACCAAGCTCCCCAGAAAACACCACGCAGGGTTGAACCTATGTTCGAGGCTGCGCGGCTGCACGACGAGATTGAACACACCAGTGCCCTGGCAGGTTTTCTTGCTGGCGCAGTGATTGGCCTGGCGATCGCTACGGCTGCTGCCTTCACCATCTGCACCGCCGGCCTCGGCGGCTTCTTGCTGGGGGCAGTGATCGGTATCGGTGCGGGCGTGCTGCCAATGTTGGGCGAGAAGTTTGGCTCGATGTTCAGTTCGCCCGCTGGACAGATCGAGCTGCCCGGTTGTTCGACAGACGTATTCATCAACAATCGCAATGCGGCCCACGCCACATTGAGTACCGCCAAATGTGACAAGCATCCGGCGCCGGTACTGGTTGCAGAAGGCTCCACCAACGTATTCATCAATGGCGTTGCAGCGGCCCGCAAAGGTGACAAGCTGACGTGCGGCGCAAAGATTTCGGGCGGTTCGAACAACGTGTACATCGGTGGCGGTACTCAGCGGTACCTGCCCGTGGATGATGAAGTACCGGAATGGCTGCGCGTCACGGTCGATGTGTTGATGATCGTTGCCTCGATGGGGCGATCGGTACTGGCGGTCGGCCGCCTGGGGCTTCAGGCTGGCCTCAAGGCCGCTGGTCCGTGTGCACTTCAGACAGGCGCTACCATTGCAGCCAGCTATCTTGCAGGGCGCTTCATCATCGGCCCAGCTGTTGGTCGAGCGATCGAGGGCTTTACCGGTAATCCGGTGGACATGACCACCGGCCGCAAACTGCTGGCCAACGAAACAGACTTCGTTTTGCCTGGCCTGATGCCTATCGAGTGGTCGCGGTTCTATGCCAGCGACCTTACCGTCGACAGTGCATTGGGCCAGGGCTGGATCCTGCCTTGGGAGCAAAGCCTGCGTCGTAGTGGTGGGTTCGTCTATCTGACCGACAACCAGGGCCGCAGCGTCCCGTTCGTCGATCTGGAGCCAGGCGAAAGCATCTACAACCCCAACGAGCGCATCTACCTCGTGCGTACCGAGGGCGGCCACTATCTTCTGCAAACGCTCGACAACCTGTTCTTCTACTTTGGTGAAGTACCGGACGGCAATACCCGTGTGCCTTTGCAGCGCCTGGAAAATGCGCTGGGCCATTACCTGCACTTTACCTACAGTGCCGAAGGTCGGCTCACGGACATCACCGCGCCAGGAGCCGTGCGTGTCCACCTGCACTATGACAACCCGCTTGGGCGTTTGACGGACGTCAAGCGAGTGGTCGATGACACCGCTGTCGAAACGCTGGTGCGTTACCGCTATGACGATAACGGCCAGCTCACTGAAGTGATCAACCGCAATGGCGATTCTGTTCGTCATTTCAGCTACGCAGAGCACCTGATGACCCGGCACAGCAATGCCTTGGGCCTGATCTGCGAGTACCGTTGGGAATCCCAGGATGGCAAGCCACGGGTGGTCGAGCACTGGACCAGCGACGGCGAGCATTATCACTTCCGATACGACCCGGCCAAACGCACCAGTTGGGCGACCGACGTGCTGGGCCGTGAACTGGAGATCCGGTACAACGAAGACAAACGCGTCATCGCCAGCCGCGACTTTGGTGGCGAGCGTTACGGCATGGATTTCGACGCCACCGGGAATCTGATCGGCATCGATCTGCCCGATGGCAACCACCTGGCGCTCAAGTACGACGAATTCTCCCGGCTGATCGAAGAAACCGACCCGCTGGGCCGCAAGATCAGCTACAAGCACCACCTCGCCACGCCGCTGGTCACCGAAACCCGCTTCCCCGACGGTAGCGTCTGGCAGTCCCGTTACGACGACAAAGGCAACCTGATCACCGAGATTGATCCGCTGGGCCACAAGACTCAGTACTTCAACAGTGATGACGGCTTGCCGCACACGATCCTTGATGCCAACTTCAAGTCCAAGTATCTGTGGTGGAACGCCTATGCCCAGGTCGAACGTTTCCAGGACTGCTCGGGCAAAAGCACCTATTACCGTTATGACGAGCGTCAGCACCTCGTCGCGGTGACCGATGCACTGAACCAGACCACCACGCTTGAACGCAAACCGGATGGCGAAGTACTGCGCATCGACCACCCGGACGGCACCGCGGAGACCTTTACCTACAATACCCTCGGCCAGGTGCTGACCCATACCGATGGCAAAGGCCAGACCACCCGCCTGCAACGCACCTCGCGCGGCCTGCCGAGCAGTCGTCAGGATGCCAAGGGCGAGTGGGTACGCTATGAGTACGACAAGGCTTTGCGCCTGACTGCACTGGTCAACGAGAACAGCGCGGCGTACCGCTTCGCCTACGACGCATCGGACCGCCTGAGCGAAGAAGTGCGGGTCGATAATCTGACCCGACGCTTCAGCTACGACGCTGGCGGGCATCTGGTCCGGCTGGACGAAATCGGCTACGGCGAAAGCGGTGAGCGCCCTGAGCGCAGCACGTTGTTCGAGCGCGATGCCATTGGCCGGTTACTGGCCAAGGTCAACCGCGATGCGCGGCAAGACTTCGCCTACGACGATGCTGATCGCTTGCTGAGCATTCAGCGCCGGCCGACGTCTACAGGCAAGCAGCTCGGCATCACCGATGAGAGGCTCGGTTACAGCTACGACCTGCTAGGTCGACTGACACAGGAACTGACCCCAAGTGGCGCACTGGACTATGAGTACGATGCCCTCAGCAACCTGACCACACTGACCCTGCCGGATGGCCGCAAGCTGAACCACCTGTACTACGGCAGCGGCCATTTGCATCAGTTGAACCTGGACGGCCAGGTGATCAGCGACATGGAGCGCGATGACCTGCACCGCGAGGTCTACCGCACCCAGGGCAAGCTCACCAGCTGCTTTGGCTACGATGCAATGGGGCGCAAGGCTTGGCAGTTTGCTTCGACCTTGCCTGCGGACAAGCTTTCGCAAGTGCATAACACTGGTATCAATACCTCGTTACTGGTGGAGCATGCCTATAACCCGATTCACCGTCGTTATCAGTACGACCCGGCAGGTGAGTTGGTGCGTACCCTCGACAAGCTGCGGGGCGAGATCAAGTACGAGTACGAAGCCAACGGCCAGTTGCGCAGCCGCGATACCGGTTCGCTGGTGGGCAGCGAAGAATTCCGCTACGACGCGGCCGCCAACCGCCTGGACTTCAATGCGCGGCAGTTTGCCAAGGTCAAGGACAACCGGATCAAGCAGTGGCGGGACCAGGAGTACCGCTACGACCCTTGGGGCAACCTGATCGAGAAGCGCTCGGGGCACAGCAAGCTGCAGAGCTTTGCCTATGACTGCGAGAACCGGTTGGTTCGGGCTGAAACAGTGGTCAATGGCAAGCTGGAGAGTACCGGGCAGTACCGGTACGACAGTCTTGGGCGGCGGGTGGCCAAGCGGGCTGAGATCAAGGGTGTAGTCGAGCAGAAGCGCTTCCTCTGGCAGGGCTTGAGGATGCTGCGTGAGGAAACGCCTGGCCAGAGCATCTTGTATGTGTACGAGCCGGATAGCTACGCCCCGTTGGCGCGGGTTGATCAGGTCGAAGGAGAAGGGCAGAAGATCTACTACTTCCACACCGACCAGATTGGTACGCCGCTGGAGCTAACGGATAGCGATGGCAGGATTGTTTGGCAAGCGACATACCGGACTTGGGGGGCGATTGAAAGCCTGATAGTTAATCAGGTTCAGCAGAACTTGCGCTTCCAGGGGCAGTATCTAGATGGTGAAACGCAGCTGCATTACAACACCTTTAGGTATTTCGATCCAGAAGTTGGCAGGTTTATCACTCAGGATCCAATTGGATTGTCTGGTGGGAGAAACTTATACAGCTACGCGCCAAACTCAATTGGTTGGGTAGATCCTTTGGGCTGGTGCTCAAAAGCGTTGGGGAAAAATCTGGAAAGTAGCGGCGTGGCTCGACCTCAGAACACTGCGGCCCACCATATTGTCGGAGATAGCGCAAAACTCGCCGCCCCTGCTAGAGCAATTTTGAATAAACATGGAATTGACGTTGATGGCGCGGCTAACGGGGTGTTCTTGCCTAATAGATTTAATAATGACGTCGGCGTGCCAGGGATTCTGCACAACGGAAAGCATCCTAATAGTTACTTTGAATCCGTCAATAAAATTATAGCAAGTGCCGATGCCGCAGGTGGTAAAGATGCGGTGCTAAAAGCAATAGGGAATATCCGCCAGAAACTATTGGATGCTCCTAGAAATTCCAACTGGAAAGATATTTTTGGATGATTATGAAATATTATTATATAACCCAGGGTGATGAATTTAAGACGCTTGTCGGCAAGGGCGACGAGCTAAGCTTGCATGATGCCGCGCAGCAGTATGCCTTTGGTAAAGACCCTAGCGCTGTATTTTCCAGGCAGTATGAGTTGGAGTTTAACTCTGACGATAAGAAAAAAAAGAATGGCGCTGATGTGTTTACTTTTTTTAGCCCCGTTCTTATTTTGACATCCAAGGCTAAACAATTGCTTCAATCTATAGCTCCTGAATCTTTTGCGGATATAGATATTCGATCCCCAGATTCAGATCATTTAGGTGTGGTAATTGAAGCGAAAGTTGATGGAGCGCTTAATAGGGGGTTGTCAGAATTTGATGAATACCCTAATGGCTTTGTTGTTTACAAAGCTGTTTTGAATCAGCTGGCGGTGCAGGGGCACGATGTGTTTCGCGTAGCAGAAAATCCACTTTCCATCTATGTGTCCGGTAGGTTTCTGGAGGCGGCAAAGGGGGTTGGCTTGAAGGGGTTAGATTTCAAGGAAGTTAAGACAGTGTGATTAATACTGTTAGGGCAACTGTTTATATTAAATTGATCTTTAAAAATCCAGAGTGAAGGGCTGAGCCGCCAACCTCAGCCCTATTGACGAAGTACAAGACATCAACGCTGAGGTGCCGCTGCACCGCGCCGAAAACGCCTTTGGCCATTTCCTGCACCTCAGCCACACGCCCCACTGCGTCCAGACAGACATCAAGCGCGTGGTCGACAACCAGGCCGTCGAAACGCTCACCCAGTACCGCTACGACGAACACGGCCAACTGAGCGCAGTAATTAACCGCAACGGTGACACCGTGCGCAGCTTCAGCGACGCCGAAGGCCTGATGGTCACCCACAGCAACGCCTTGGGCCTGGGCTGCCACTACCGTTGGGAAACCCAGGGCGGCAAACCCCGGGTGGTCGAGCACTGGACCAGCGACGGTGAGCACTACCATTTCCGCTACGACCTCGACGCCCACACCAGCTGGGCCACCGACGTGCTCGGCCGTGAACTGGAAGTGCAGTACAACGACGACCATCGCGTGGTCGCCAGCCGAGACTACGGTGGCGAACGTTACGCCGTTGAACTGGACGAGCAGGGCAACATGGTCGGCCTCGACCTGCCGGACGGCAATCGCCTGACCTTCAAGTACGACGAGTTCGCCCGCCTGCTCGAAGAGACCGACCCGCTGGGCCGCAAGATCGCCTATGAGTATCACTACCTGACGGCGCTAGTGACCAAAGTCACATACCCGGATGGGAGCACCTGGTCGGCGCGTTACGACGACAAGGGCAACCTGATCACCGAGATCGACCCGCTGGGCCACAAGACCCAGTACCTCAACAGCGATGACGGCCTGCCGCACACGATCATCGATGCCAACTTCAAGTCCAAGTACCTGTGGTGGAACGCCCATGCCCAGGTCGAACGTTTCCAGGACTGCTCCGGCAAAAGCACCTGCTGCCGGTATGACGAGCGTCAGCACCTCGTCGCAGTGACCGATGCGCTGAACCAGACCACCTCGCTGGAACGCAAGCCGGACGGCGAGGTACTGCGTATCAAGCACCCGGACGGCACTGCAGAGACCTTCACCTACAACACCCTGGGCCAGGTGCTGACTCATACCGACGGCAAAGGCCAGACCACCCGCCTGCAACGCACGTCGCGCGGCCTGCCGAGCAGCCGTCAGGATGCCAAGGGTGAGTGGGTTCGCTATGAGTACGACAAGGCCCTGCGCCTGACCGCGCTGGTCAACGAGAACAGTGCGGCGTACCGCTTCGCCTACGACGCATCGGACCGCCTGAGCGAAGAAGTGCGGGTCGACAACCTGACCCGACGCTTCAGCTACGACGCCGGCGGGCAGCTGGTCTGGCTTGATGAAATCGGCTACGGTGAAAGCGGTGAGCGCCCGGTGCGCATCAAGAATTTTACTGTCACAGACATGGGTTTTTCATGCCGGACGTCGAGAAGATTATTGATGATATAACAGAGGCTTCCTTCTTCTGTGCGATGGGTAAAGTTGGAGAGGTCGCGGAGGGTGTGATCTATGTTGAAAACGTATCAAGAGTATTCATATTCCCGCATGATTTGGATCTGCCAGGTGGAATTGAAGATCTTGTGTGGCTGCCAACATCCTCCACTCAAGACGATCCGTTCTACCACTTTCCTGCATTCCCCGCGGAGCTGACAGCCCTCCGGCTGAAGGTCAGCAAAGCAGTTATGCAGTCAATCAGACAAGCACCTAAATCTCCATTCATAGCAGGTGCGCATGATTTCAGTCTCGCTGCTCGAAATGCAGCCTGCTTCGCATTTCGTCAATATGTGACTGAGGATTTTTTTGGAAATGGCGCGGTTTGGTCGGAGATTGTGAGGTTGTACTTGTCCGGCAGGTGGCCAGTTGGGTTCATGAATGGCCGAATCGTTGTTATCTGATCTGGAATTAAGTTAAGGCGGTGAAGTCGGCGCTGGGTAAAACGACTAATGAATCAGTGCTAGGTTGGGCTCCCGCGCTCCGCCTCGCCAGTTTATTGTGAGGTGTCATGAAAGAATTTTACGTGATTGATGCTGATGAGATTCTTGGGGTGCCGCTTTTTTTGATATTGAGTGGGCGCCTCGTTTGCCAGAGTTTAATTTGGTTTTAGAGAGCCCCGATAGTGATATGTTTAGCAATTTTTATAAGGCTAAAATCGATCTTGATACATTAAGTGGAGATGCGTTTTTTGAGCAGTACATCGTGTCTTCAGATTTCCTGAATCTTTGTGAGTTGTATGGCTGCAAGTACTTTAGTCTGCCTTTGATAATTGAGTTGTGCAAAGGGGGTACGGTAGATAAAGGCTATAATCTATTTTTTGCCCACAGCAGGTGTTCAATACTAGATTCAAGTAAGTCAAAATTCACTCTCATGGATGAGGGGCTTTTAAGGCCTGAAGCAGAACGCCAGGGCATGCCTTTGATCTATGACCGAATCGAAGAATTCGTTATAAGGGCCGGCGTTGGCGAGGATCTTTTTTATTGCGAAGAGTTGAAACAAATGGTTTGCTCTTCAGAGTTCAGGCACGGTTACTTCGAAAGAAAACTTGTTGGATTGAAATTTAAGAAAATTGATAGTGATTTCAGGTATGCCCCTTGGGGATAATTCTTGGTCGATGTATGTTGCATTTCGGCTATTAATGCTTGGCCAGAAATCACTTTAAAGCGTTAGCGAAAATAAAGAGGCTCGGCTTTTGAGCGGAATGGGATCTATGCAAGTAGGTGACCTTTTTTTATTCGAATGGAAGATGGAAGGTTCGCAATTAGCCAAATAATTTGGCTTGGGACAGAAAGTAAGGAGCAGAAATTTAAGAAAATCTTTGCTTTTGGGGTGTTGGCAATAGGTAATGATGAGCGAGTTTCTGAGAGTGAAGAGTATTTGGTATTCAAAGATTGCCGAGAAAACTTTACGGTGATATTTGCAGCTGTGGATAAGTTAAAGGCTGGAGAATGGCCTGTCCTGCAGCGTGGCGTAGTTTATGATGCCTCGCTTGAAGAGTTGGAATTTAATATGGCGGGCACTCTCTATCGACGGGGAGTTCCAGTTAGGGTCTTGCCTATTGATGAATATCAGAATCATAGGTTGATGGCGGTTTCTGGCTTTGCTTTGATCGAAAATTTTTTACAGCAATATTAAATGTCTAGACTTTTTGTGTTGGCTTATCTCTTGTAGAGCATACTGGATTGAGAATTGTATAGTTTAGAGTCTTTGGTGTGCGCCCTCGTCCAAGTGCTGATCCACTGCTTGCTGAGGGGGAGATGAGATTTTCCTCAATTGATGTGGCATTAATCGAGGCGAGTTGAGAATCGAATCTGCAGTCTCAATTGTGACTTATAAGAGGAGGTTTTTTGGGGGTTAACTGAAACCCATAAAGGGTAATGGTGATACGCACCGCACATCATGTAATCTATGAAGCCTACCATAAAGGCATGTAAATTCTTCATGGCACGTTTGGAAATTAATATGGCGAGAAGAAATATTTCAGAGAATGTGCCGGGTGCGCTTATCGCGTTCATGGCGAAGATGAAGGTATGGGAGGTCGAATTTTTTGATAGGCGAAAACAAGCCCTTAGCAAAGGGGTTGATGATTCAGAATTAAAGGGTGAATATGCGCAGTCATTAGAGGTGATTCTTTGTGAGTACGCCATAAAGGATAAGTCTAATTATGGGCGCTTGATAGATTTAGGCTGCACAAAGCCCGCAACCTATGATCCTGATACGGACGAAATTCAAGTTGTGGGGAGTGATGAAAAGGGCTTGACTGTCCAAGTGCAGCAAGTCGGGGGCGCTGAAACGGCTTCACGAATTTACGTCGTGTGCCAAAAAGGTGAGTGGAAAATAAAAAAGAAGGAGATATTGGACTTTGATGAGAAGTGGCGTCGCGCGCCTTTATGAGTCCCTGGCGTAAGCTAGCGATGCGCCAGTGGCGTGAGTCGACCAGGCGGAAGGGGAAGGGCAGAAGCTGTTGACCTCGTATTTTGATTACGTCGCGGGCGGCAAGGTCAACAAAAGTACATTTTGAGGTATCTATGAATGGAGGATTATAGATGGAAAAATACTCAGCAACTGATCTTCGTGGTGAATTTGCCATGACGCTTAAGGGCTTTATGCATGAAATGTATAATTGGGAGGTGTCGTACTATCAAAAAAGCATCAATGCCTTTGGAAGTGACTTGTCAGAAGTGGATCTTGAAGAAGTTATGCGTAAAGATCTCTTGAAAATCTTTCGGCAGTACGTAGTTGAAGAGGGTAGAAATTACGAAAGATTAGAAAATTTGGTATGTGGCAGAAATCCTGATTACGATGAAGATAATGATGAGGTCGAAATAATTAACCGTGATGAGAAAAAGGTCTCGGTTATTATAAAAAAGACGAAGGGCTTGATCGCAGTGTTTCGATTGAGCTTTGTCATGATTGATGGTGTATTTATGGTTGAAGGACGGGATTTAAAAAGTGGGCAAAAGTGGCACAAAACTTATGTTTGAATTCAGTTCGTAAAAATGATGTTGTCTTGTTTTCTGATTTGTTGTTTCCGATGTTAGAGTATTTCGCCTCGCTGGGGTAGATTATGTGAAATATTGTGATCGCAGAGTGTGGTGAATTCCGAAGCCATCTTCTAATGGCTTAAGTTTTTCGAGAAGATATTTATTTGCTGGCATGCGGAAACATAGGAAATACACAATGGATTGGAAAGCACTTGAATCCCGCACTGCCGCCGCAGTAAAAACCGTGCTGTCTGACTTGCGCGCTACTCACCCTGATGAAGTGTTCTACGCCTGCGCAGTCTACACGGACAGCGGGGCAATGACGCTGGGGGTAGCTGCCAACTCACAGCAAGCCCTTGACCGGAAGCTCGACAGCGAAGCTGAAGCGGAGCGCTCGGAGCTGCGGCCGTATTACACCTGGTGTTCATCGGAGTGGACTTATGAAGCCTGGCGGGGCGAATGTTTCCAGGCTGTGTGCAAGGACCTGGCATCGGCCGAACCGACCGGGGACTTCGGAGTATTCAGCGAGCGCCTGAATCAGTTGATGATCGATGTATTGGCGGGGCTGAGGAGGGAAGGGTTCTTCGAGGCTGTGTTTTCAGAGGTTCCGGTATTGTTTGTCACCATCACTGATGACGACGGAGCGGAGGGACTTAAGGATCGTTCGGCAAGGGTGTTGAACAGTGAGGCTGTTTTTCTGGAGTTTGTGCAGCGGTACTCAACTGATTGAGTGTTCAGCCGCACCGTTGAACGGCTGGTAGGCTTGGTGCTGGATGGCACGGGCTGCGCCCGTGTTCGCGGGGCAAGCCCGCTCCCACAGGGCGCGCGCTGGGTTCTAGAAATTCAGCAAGACAGTTCCTCCCACAGGAGTCGCGCCAGTCTCTGGAAGCTGGGCATTACCTTGTGATCAAGACTGCCATTCGCAAGTGCGGGTTCCGAGACCTCTCCACTGTCTGGCCGCCTGTTCCCCAGACCTGTTCCACTACGCGGAACCACATTCGTTTGTACTCCCTCGCCACTCGCGCTTATCTGTCGCCAAGCACGACCTGCCTTCCCCGTCGTGATCTCAAGGCGAACAACAAGAACGGGCCCCACCCGCGCGAGGAGATTCCCCATGCAGCAACACCAGCACATCCTGGCCTGGCTCAACGACGTGGCCAGCGACCTGCACGCCATCCGCCACGATATCCACGCCCATCCTGAACTCGGTTTCGAAGAAAGCCGCACCTCATCCCTGGTCGCCGCGTTACTGCAGCAGTGGGGTTACGAGGTGCACACCGGCATCGGCAAAACCGGTGTGGTCGGTGTACTGCGCAACGGCAGCAGCCCGCGCAAGCTGGGCCTGCGCGCCGACATGGATGCGCTGCCGATCCATGAGGCCACCGGCGCCGCGTACAGCAGCCGCCACCAGGGCTGCATGCACGCCTGCGGCCACGACGGGCACACCACCATGCTGCTGGGCGCGGCGCGCTACCTGGCGGCGACGCGGCAGTTCGATGGCACGCTGACGCTGATCTTCCAGCCGGCCGAGGAGGGCCAGGGTGGCGCCGAGGCGATGCTCGCCGATGGGCTACTGGAGCGCTTCCCCTGTGATGCGCTGTTCGGCATGCACAACATGCCGGGGCTGCCGGCAGGGCAGTTGGGCTTCCGGGAGGGGCCGATGATGGCTTCGCAGGACCTGCTGACGGTCACCCTCGAGGGCGTCGGCGGGCATGGCTCGATGCCGCACCTGACGGTCGACCCGCTGGTGGCGGCGGCCAGTGTGGTGATGGCGTTGCAGACGGTGGTGGCGCGTAACATCGATGCCCAGGAGGCGGCGGTGGTCACGGTCGGTGCGCTGCAGGCAGGCGAGGCGGCCAACGTGATTCCGCAGCAGGCGCTGCTGCGCCTGAGCCTGCGTGCGCTGGATGCCCAGGTGCGGGCGCAGACCCTGGAGCGGGTGCGGGCGATCATCGTCAGCCAGGCCGAGAGCTTTGGCTGCAAGGCCAGCATCGAGCATCGGCCGGCGTACCCGGTGCTGGTCAACCATGCGGCGGAGAATGCGTTTGCCCAGCAGGTCGGTGAGGCGCTGCTGGGCGCCGACAAGGTCGATGGCAACACCCGCAAGCTGATGGGCAGCGAAGACTTCGCCTGGATGCTGCAGCGCTGCCCGGGTGCCTACCTGTTTATCGGCAATGGCCTGCAGCGGCCGATGGTGCACAACCCGGCCTACGACTTCAACGACGACATCCTGCTGACCGGCGCCGCCTACTGGGGCGCGCTGACCGAGAGCTGGCTCAAGCCGGCCTGATCGACCCTGTATTGACGACTGCCGCTGGAACCCGGGCGCGGCTGCGCCTGGGTGATCACTTGAACAGTAGATGGAGTGTTCCGCATGCAGATTTCCAATACAGGCGCGTCGCGTACCCGGCAAGTGGTCGCGGCGGTCATCGGCAATGCGCTGGAGTGGTATGACTTTATCGTGTACGGCTTTCTGGCGAGCATCATCGCCCGCCAGTTCTTCCCCTCGGACGACGAATACAGCTCGCTGTTGATGGCCCTGGCCACCTTTGGCGTGGGCTTTTTCATGCGCCCGGTGGGTGGGGTTTTGCTGGGCGTGTATGCCGACCGCAAGGGGCGCAAGGCGGCAATGCAGCTGATCATCCGCCTGATGACGGTGTCGATCGCGATGATCGCCTTCGCCCCCGGTTACCTGGCCATCGGCATGGGCGCGCCGTTGCTGATCGTGGTCGCACGCATGCTGCAGGGTTTTGCTACTGGCGGCGAGTACGCCAGCGCCACGGCGTTTCTGGTGGAGAGCGCACCGGCCAACCGCAAGGGCCTGTATGGTTCGTGGCAGCTGGTGGGGCAGTGCCTGGCGGTGTTTTCCGGGGCGGCGATGGTCGCGCTGGTCACCCACCTGTGCACGCCTGAGGCGCTGGACAGCTGGGGCTGGCGGATCCCGTTCGTGCTCGGCTTGCTGATCGGCCCGGTGGGGCTGTGGATTCGCAAGCACATGGAAGAGCCCGAGGAGTTTCTGCAAGCGCGCAAGCAGGCCAAGGGCCAGGCGCCGAGCCTGCTGCAGGTGCTACGTGAACACCGCCGCAGCCTGCTGGTGTCGATGGGCCTGGCCTGTGGCGCGACGGTGTCGTTCTACGTGGTGCTGGTGAACATGCCGACCTTCGCCCACAAGAACCTCGGCCTGCCGCTGGACCAGGTGCTACTGGTGCAGATGCTCGCCGTGGGCCTGATGACCGTGGTAATCCCGCTGTCCGGCGCGCTGTCTGACCGCCTCGGTCGGCGGCCGGTGCTGATGGCCTTCACCCTGGCGTTCTTCGTCATGGTGTACCCGCTGTATGTGTGGGTGGCGGCGGCGCCGTCGATCGAGCGCCTGCTGGTGATGCAGCTGCTGCTGTGCAGCGCCATCGGTGGCTTCTTTGGCCCGGCGCCCACCGCCCTGGCCGAGCAGTTCCCGGTCGAGGTGCGTTCCACCGGCGTGTCGGTGGCCTACAACGTGGCGGTGATGGTCTTCGGCGGTTTCGCCCCGCTGATCGTCACCTGGCTGAGCAAGGTGCTCGGCACCCCGGTGGCGCCGTCCTTCTACGTACTGTTCGCCTGCCTGCTGACACTGCTTGGCACCTATTGCCTGAAAGAAGCACCGCGCGCTGGCAAGCCCGCCGCCTACAACCTTGGAGTGAAACCGTGAATGCGTTAGCTATCGACCCGATCGTCGCCCTCGATGCCGAGGCCTTGTCCCGGGCCATTCATGCTCGCCAGGTGGCGTGCCGCGAGGTGATGCAGGCTTACCTGGGCCATATCGAGCGCTGCAACCCACAGGTCAATGCGCTGGTGTCGCTGCGCTCGGCTGAAGACCTGCTGGCCGAGGCCGATGCCTGCGACCGCGAACTGGCGCGTGGCAAGTCTCGTGGCTGGATGCATGGCATGCCCCAGGCGATCAAGGACCTGGCCGCCACCGCCGGGTTGCGTACCACGTTGGGCTCGCCGCTGTTCGCCGAGCAGGTGCCGGCGCACGACGCCATCAGCGTGGCGCGGGTGCGGGTTAGTGGGGCGATCATCGTCGGCAAGAGCAACGTGCCGGAGTTCGGCCTGGGTTCGCAGAGCTACAACACGCTGTTCGGCACCACCACCAATGCCTACGACCACCGCCGCGTGGCCGGTGGCAGCAGCGGTGGTGCGGCGGCGGCGCTGGCCATGCGCCTGCTGCCGGTGGCCGATGGCAGCGACATGATGGGGTCGCTGCGCAACCCGGCGGCGTTCAACAACGTGTTCGGCCTGCGCCCGTCGCAGGGGCGGGTACCCTATGGGCCGACGCCGGAACTGTTCGTCCAGCAACTGGCCACCGAGGGGCCGATGGGGCGCAGCGTCACCGATGTCGCCCGTTTGCTGACGGTGCAGGCCGGGTATGATGCGCGGGTGCCGTTGTCGCTCAATGACGGCGGGCGGGACTTTGCGGCCGGGCTGCAACGTGACTTCACGGGCGCGCGGATCGGCTGGTTGGGTGACTACGACGGTTACCTGCCGATGGAAGATGGCGTGCTGGGCCTGTGCGAAGCGGCACTGGCGGATTTCGCTGAGCTTGGCTGTGAAGTCGAGGCTTGCCAGCCCGCGTTCGATCAGGCCCGGTTGTGGCAATGCTGGCTGACTCACCGCCACTTCCTGGTGCACGGCAACCTGGCAGCGGCCTATGCCGACCCCGGCAAGCGGGCGCTGCTCAAGCCCGAGGCGCAATGGGAAGTGGAGGGTGGCCTGCAGCTCAGTGCCGCCGCTGTCTATCAGGCATCGCTGGACCGCAGTGCGTGGTACCAGGCCCTGCACACACTGTTCGAGCGTTACGATTTCCTGCTGTTGCCTTCGGCCCAGGTGTTCCCTTTCGACGCAGCCGAGGCGTGGCCGAAGGTGGTCGGGGGGCGGCACATGGACACCTACCACCGCTGGATGGAGGTGGTGATCGGGCCGACCCTGGCCGGCTTGCCGAGCATGAGCGTGCCGGTCGGTTTCAATGCCGCCGGGTTGCCGACGGGCCTGCAGATCATAGGCCCGGCCCAGGCCGACCACGCCGTGCTGCAGCTGGCCTATGCCCATGAGCAATTGACCCGTTGGGTGGAGCGGCGCCCGCCGCCGAGCCTGTTGGTGCGTTGAAGGGGCTGGCCCGGCCCGTATCTTGCTGGGCATGATGACCATCCACGCACAGACAGGGAGGTCGGATACATGGGCACAGCAACAGACAGCGGCGGCGTGCGCTCAGTGGAGCGTGCGCTGGCCATCGTCGAACTGCTTGGCGAGCATCAGGCCCTGGGGCTGGAGGAACTGCATTACCTCACCGGCCTGCCCAAGGCCACGGCCTCGCGCATGCTCGCCACCTTGCAGGAGCAGGGCTGGGTCTACCGCGGGCTCAGCGACCGGCGATACCGGCTGTGTGCCCGCCGCCTGTTTGGCGACCGCCAGCAGCGCTTCAAGCGTCAGCTGGTGGAAAGCGCTGCGCCGCTGTTGCTGGAGCTGAGCGAGCGCACCGGGCTGGTGGTCGACCTGTCGTGCTTCGACGGCGAGCGACTGGAGGTGATGGAAAGCGCCATTCCGCAGGTGTTGCGCAAGCGCTATCCAAACAACTGCCAGATCGTCGGCCAGCATGCCAGCCTGTTCCATTCGGCGATGGGCCGGGCGTGCCTGAAGGAGTTGGCGGTGGATGAGGTGCAGCGCCTGGCCCGGCATGAGCGGGTCGGCGGCGAAGAGTTGCTGCGTGGCCTGGAAGGGGATGCGCTCAAGGGCTTCGGGCAGCGTACCGAGGGGTATTGGGAGTATCCGGTGCGCTTGCCGTTCCTGATCCGGGCGATTGCCTTGCCGGTGCGGGTGCAGGGGCAACTGGCCGGGAGCATTGCCTTGCACTGGCCGTTGGACCAGGCGCCGGTGGAGCAGGTGTTGAGCCTGCACCTGAACAGCCTGGCGGCGACGGTGGGGGAAGTGCAGCATGCGTTGGTGAACTAGGTTGCCAACAAGCGCTATATGCAGCTATGCCTAAGGTCTGACCTCACAAAAGGCCAAAGCCCCCATGCTGGTCATCGAGCAACTGCACAAGTCATTCCCCACCGCCCAGGGGCCGCTCCAGGTCCTGCGCGGCATCGACCTGACCCTGGCGCGCGGCAGCAGCCTGGCCCTGATGGGCGAATCCGGCAGTGGCAAGAGCACCCTGCTGCACCTGGTCGCCGGCCTGGACCGCGCCGACAGCGGGCGCATCCTCATCGACGGCGAACCCCTGCACGGCCACGGTGAAACCGCCCTGGCCCGTTGGCGGCGCGAGGGCATCGGCCTGGTGTTCCAGCAATACAACCTGATCAGCAGCCTCGACGTGGCAGCCAACCTGGCCTTCCAGGCGCGCCTGGCCAAGCGCCACAACCCGCAGTGGCTGGCCTACCTGGCCGAACGCCTGGGTTTGGCGGCTTTGCTGGACCGCTATCCAGAGCAGCTGTCCGGCGGCCAGCAGCAACGGGTCGCCATTGGCCGGGCGTTGGCCAGCCGGCCGGCGCTGTTGCTCGCCGACGAGCCCACCGGCAGCCTCGACGAAGCCAGCAGCGACGAGGTGCTGGCCTTGCTCCTGCAACTGGTCGGCGAGGCCGGCAGCAGCGTGCTGATGGTGACCCACAGCCCGCGCCTGGCCGCTCGCCTGCAGCACCGTTGCGTGCTGCACCAGGGCCGGGTGCAAGGGTCATGAACAACCTGCTGATCGCCCTGCAGGCACTGGGCAGCCACTGGTGGCGCCACCGCCTGCAGTGCCTCAGCATCTTCACCGGCCTGTGGCTGGCGACGGCCTTGTGGACCGGTGTGCAGGCCCTCAACGCCCAGGCGCGCAGCGACTATGCCCGGGCCAGCGCCGTACTGAGCGGGCCGGCGCACCTGCAGATCACCCCCCGCGACGGGCAGCGTTTCGACCAGGCGCTGTATGTGCAACTGCGCCGGCAAGGCTGGCAGGTGACGCCGGTGCTGGAGGGGCGCTTGCGCCTTGCCGGTGAACCCGCCGTTGCCGTCAGGCTGATCGGCATCGAGCCGCTGAGCCTGCTGCCGGGCATGGCGGTCGCCGGTGCCGACCCGGCAAGCTTCGACTTGCAGGGCTTCATCGACACCCCGGGGCAAGCCTGGGTCGGGCCGGACACCTTGCGCCAATTGGCGGGCAGGCTGCGCACGCTCGATGGCCAGGCGTTGCCGCCACTGATGCTCAACGAACAGCTGGCGCCCGGGGTGATGCTGGTCGATATCGGCGTGGCCCAGGCCTTGCTCGATGCGCCGGGCCAGCTGTCACGGCTGATCAGTGATAGCGACCAGCCGTTGCCGCAGGCGCTTGCCGACCGTTTGAAAGTGCAGCCAGCGGACGATGACACCGATCTGCAACGCCTGACCGCCAGCTTTCATCTGAACCTGACAGCGCTCGGCCTGCTGGCGTTCGTGGTCGGTCTGTTCATCGCCCATGCGGCCATCGGCCTGGCGTTGGAGCAACGACGGGGCCTGATGCGCACGTTGCGCGCGTGTGGCGTCAGCCTGAAGGTGTTGCTGGCGGCTTTAGCCCTGGAGCTGGGCTTGTTCGCTGTGGCCGGTGGCCTGGCCGGTGTGGCGGCGGGTTATCTGCTGGCAGCACTGTTGCTGCCCGATTTTGCCTCCAGCCTGCGTGGCCTGTATGGCGCCCAGGTCTCTGGGCACCTGCATCTGCCGCCGTACGGGTGGCTGATGGGCATAGGGGTGAGCCTGCTGGGTGCCTTGCTGGCCGGCATCGACAGCCTGCTGCGCGCAGCACGGCTACCGCTGCTGGCGTTGGCCCAACCTCAGGCTTGGCGCTTGGCACAGGTGCCCTGGTTGAAGCGCCAGGCTATGGCCGCCGCAGGGCTTGCGGTCATTGCCCTGGGTTGCGGCTACTACGGCAACAGCCTGCCCAGTGCCTTCAGCCTGCTTGCCACGCTGTTGCTGACGGCCGCCTTGTTGTTGCCGGGCGCGTTGGCCGTGTTGCTCGCTGGCCTGGCGCGGCACACCCGGCGACCACTGGCGCAGTGGTTCGTCGCCGACAGCCGCCAGCAATTGCCAGCGCTGAGCCTGGCGCTGATGGCCTTGTTACTGGCATTGGCTGCTAGCGTTGGCGTTGGCGGCATGACCGAAGGTTTCCGCCGAACCTTCGTTGGCTGGCTCGACCAGCGCCTGGCCGCGGACCTGTATGTCACACCCCGCGACAGCGCGCAGGCGTTGCAGATTTACCAGCAATTGCAGCATGACCCCGACGTCAACGCCGCGCTGCCCAGCTGGCGCGTGGAATGGCGCCTGCAGCACTGGCCGGTGCAGGTACAAGGGGTGATTGATCATCCGTTCTACAGCAGCCACTGGCCATTGCTCGAACAGGCGCCAAAGGCATGGGAGCAGGTGGCGATCGGGCAGGGCGCCATGCTCAGCGAACAGCTGGCACGGCGCCTTGGGGTGGGGGTCGGGGCTACCGTGCAGCTGCCGGGCGAGCCGCCGCAAGGCATGCGGGTGGTAGGCATCTACGCCGACTACGGCAACCCGAAAGGGCATGTGCTGGTCAACGCCGACTGGCTGCGCCAGCACGCGGCGACAGCGAGCCTGAGCGGCCTGAGCCTGCTGATTCGGCCTGGGCAGGTTGCGCGGGTGAAGGAGGATTTGCAGCAACGCTATGGCCTGGACGGATCGCAACTGGTCGAACAGGCCAGCCTCAAAGCCTGGTCGACGCAGATATTCAGCCGTACTTTCGCCGTCACCGCCGCGCTGAACAGCCTCACCCTCGGTGTCGCTGGTGTAGCGCTGTTCATCAGCCAGCTGACCTTGGGCCAGCAGCGCCTGGGGCAGTTGGCCCCCCTGTGGGCGTTGGGTGTGCCGCGCCGCTGGCTGGCCTGGCTGAGCCTGGGCCAGACGCTGATGCTCAGCGGTTTCACCGTGTTGCTGGCGATCCCCCTCGGGCTGCTGCTGGCCTGGTGCCTGGTGGCGGTGGTGAACGTGCAGGCATTCGGCTGGCGGTTGCCCTGGCATGTGTTTGCCAGCCAACTGGTACAACTGGCCGCGCTCGGTGTGCTGACCAGCCTGCTGGCCAGCGCGTGGCCGTTGTGGCAACTGGCGCGGCGCCAGCCGAGCGAGCTGTTGCGCAGGTTCGCCGATGAAGGTTGAGGCCTGGCTGTTGCTGGCCTGCCTGCTGCTGGCCGGGTGTGATGCGCCTGCGCCACCGGCCAGGAGTTATGCCGGCCTTGGTGCCGAGGCGGCAGCGTTCAAGCAGGTCACCCGCGACACCGCGCTGTTGTTCCCCCGCGACCATGGCGCCCACGACGGCTATCGCATCGAGTGGTGGTACGTCACGGCAAACCTGCGTGATGCCAAGGGGCGTGACTGGGGCGTGCAGTGGACGCTGTTCCGCTCGGCTTTGCGTCCCGGTCCCGAAACCCACGGCTGGAACAGCCCCAACCTGTGGATGGGCCACGCTGCCCTGACCGATCCGCGCGGCCATCAGGTCAGCGAAACGCTGGCACGTGGCGGCATTGGCCAGGCTGGCGTTGAAACCGGGCCGTTTCGGGCGTGGATCAACAACTGGTCGCTGCAAGGCGATGACAGCATCCACCGTTTGCAGATGCATGCCAGCGGCCAGGGTTTTGCCTACGACCTGACCCTGGCCAGCGACCAGCCACTGGTGCTGCACGGTGATCGGGGTTACAGCGAAAAGTCCGGCAAGGGCCAGGCTTCGTACTATTACAGCCAGCCGTTCTACCAGGTCAGCGGCGAAGTCGAGCGGGACGGGCAACGCATTCCGGTAACCGGGCAGGCCTGGCTGGACCGGGAGTGGAGCAGCCAGCCGCTGGCGGCCGGGCAGAGCGGCTGGGACTGGTTCTCGCTGCACCTGGGCAGTGGTGCCAAGTTGATGCTGTTTCAGGTACGGGAAGACCAGGGGCAACCGTACCGGGCCGGGACTTGGGTTGGCCCTGACGGGCAGGTACGGGCGCTACAGGGTGCAGAGGTCGCGCTGACGCCGCTGGCCTGGGCTGATCAGGACAACGGCAAGCGCGTACCGACCCGTTGGCGGGTTCAAGTGCCCGCCGTGCAAGTGGATGTGCAAGTCGAAGCGGTGCAAACCAGGGCCTGGATGGGCACGCGGTTCCCGTATTGGGAGGGGCCGGTGCGGGTGAGTGGCAGCGCACAAGGGCGCGGGTATCTGGAGATGACGGGGTATTAGCGCCGTCATCTACGGGTGCCGGCAGGTCTGGATTATCGCCCAGGTGTTTTACTTGAAGCCTGTCACCGCATGCGGCACATAAGGCGCTTCCAGCCGGGCGATTTCCTCGGCGCTCAGCTGGAACGCCAGCGCCCCGATCGCATCATCCAGCTGTGTCACCTTCGAGGCTCCGACAATCGGCGCCGACACCCCACGCTTGGCCAGCACCCAGGCCAGCGCCACCTGGGCCATCGGCACGCCGCGCTCGCCAGCGACCTGCTCGACCACATCGATCACCCGGCCATCTTCCGCTTCGGTCTTTTCATAGAACGACTGCCCGGAAATATCAGTGCGGGTGCGTTCGGTCTGCTGCCCATGGGGGCGGGTCAGCCGGCCGCGGGCCATCGGGCTCCAAGGCATCAGGCCGACACCCTGGTCGAGGCACAGCGGGATCATCTCGCGCTCTTCCTCGCGGTAGATCAGGTTGAGGTAGTTCTGCATCGACACGAAGCGGCTCCAGCCGTTGCTGGTCGCCACCTGCTGGGCCTTGGCGAACTGCCAGGCATACATCGACGAGGCGCCGATATAGCGTGCCTTGCCGGCCTTGACCACATCGTGCAGGGCTTCCATGGTCTCTTCGATGGGCGTGTGGTAGTCCCAGCGGTGGATCTGGTACAGGTCGACGTAATCGGTGCCCAGGCGGGTCAGGCTGGCGTCGATGCTGGCCATGATCGCCTTGCGTGACAGGCCCTGTTCGTTAGGGCGGGTGCTGCCTTCCCACATGTTGGCGGGGAAGAACACCTTGGTGGCGATCACTGTTTCGTCGCGGCGGGTGAATGCCTTCAGCAGCTTGCCAAGGATGATTTCCGAGGTGCCGGCCGAGTAGCTGTTGGCGGTGTCGAAGAAGTTGATGCCTTGCTCGACGGCGTGGCGGATGATCGGGCGGCTGTCGGCTTCGCCCAGGGTCCAGGGATGGGTGCCGGCGTCCGGCTCGCCGAAGGTCATGCAGCCCAGGCACAGTTTCGAGATGTCCAGGCCGGTGTTGCCCAGTTTGACGTATTGCATCCGCGGCTCCTCAGTGATCGGTTGTGCGATGCAGGGCAGCTTAGCGGTGATGGGTGCCTGCGAAAATCCCGAATCGGTGCAGGCGCATTCTGCATAAATTCACAAGCGCAGCAGCGGCTTGACCTGTTGCTGCAAGAAGTCGGTGACGGCCTTGATGCGGGGTGTGTTGCGCACATCCTCGTGTACCGCCAGCCAGATCTCGATGCTCATGGTCTGTTCGTCCTTGCCGGCGACCTCCAGGCCATGCTCCTGCGCGATGAATGCCGGCAGGCAGGCGATACCGACGCCGCCAGCCGCCGCTTGGGCCTGGATGCGCAAGTCGTTGCTCTGCAGCACGAAGGGCTGGTTGCCGCTCTGGCTGAGCAGCCACTGTTGCTGAGGTGACTTGGCCTGGGATTCGTCGTAGCCGATGTAACGCGGCGTGCCAGCGCTGCGCAGGTAGGCGGTTGCGGCATACAGCCGGTAATCCAGGTAGCCCAGCAGGCTGGCGACCAGCGTCGGTTCGGTGGGCCTGGCCAGGGTGATGCTGATATCGGCTTCACGCCGGGCCAGCGAGGCCCGCGACTTGCTGCCGACCAGCTTCAGGCGCAGTTGCGGGTAGCGCTGCAGCAGCGCGCCCAGGCGCCGGGCAATGATGCTGCCAAGCAGCGCGGGCGGGGCGGCCATCACCACTTCGCCTTCCACGTGCTGCTGGCCGGCATTGGCAAAGTGCTCCAGGGCAAATGACGACTGGGTCATCTGCTCGGCGTATTCGCCCACCCGGCGGCCTTCCTCGGTCAGCGCGTAGGCCCTGGGACGGCGGTCGACCAGCTTGAGGTTCAAGGCGGCTTCCAGCGCGGCGATGCGCCGGGCCACGGTGGCGTGGTCGACATTCAGTTGCCTGGCCGCAGCTGACAGCGATCCGGTACTGATGAAGGCGGAGAAATGGCGCAGATCTTCCCAATCGAACATGGCAGGCCTCTGAAGTAGAGCGGCATGATACGGCCTTTGCGCGATTGACAGTCGTAGAGCAGTGCTGCTTTATCAGGATGGGTATGTCAATCGCCAAATCGACGCATCCAGTGAAACCGGTTTCAAAAGATGTCCAAACCCGCTAGATTACGCGGCTTTTCCGGCCCTGGCCGGACACCAGATGGCGCAACCCAAGGCCGCCCTAATGCTGATGAGGATTCGAAATGTCTGAGCATGCCCCCGACAACCCGCGCCGGGACTTCCTGCGCAAGACCTTGACCTTCATACCGGTGGTCACCGTGGCCAGTACCGGCCTCGGTGCCGGTCAGCTGCTGGCCGAGCCGGTACGCGAGCCCAAGGTGCCGGCCACCCCGCCTGCGGGCCACTATCAGCCGACCTTCTTCACCGCCGAAGAGTGGGCCTTCGTGCAAGCGGCCGTGTCGCGCATCATCCCCGCCGACGAACTCGGCCCGGGTGCGCTGGAAGCGGGCGCCGCCGAATTCATCGACCGCCAGATGAACACCCCTTACGCCACCGGCGCCCAGTGGTACATGCAAGGCCCGTTCAAGGCCGATGCGGCCCCGGAGCTCGGCTACCAGCTGCAACTCAGCCCGCAACAGATTTACCGCCTGGGCATCGCTGCCACGGAGGCTTGGTGCAAGAACGCCAGCGGTAAAACCTTTGCCGAGCAAGATAGCGCTACCCGAGACAAGATTCTCGCCAAGATCGAAGCCGGTGAGATCGTCTTCGAGCAGTTGCCGGCCAAGGTGTTCTTCAGTTTGCTGGTGCAGAACACCCGTGAAGGCTTCTTCTGCGACCCGATCCACGGCGGCAACAAGGGCATGGTCGGCTGGACGCAGATTGGCTTCCCGGGCGCCCGGGCAGATTTCATGGATTGGGCCGAGCGCAACGAGCCTTACCCGTTCCCGGCCGTTTCGATTCGTGGCGAGAGGGCATAAGACATGGCCAATGCAATGAAAAAGGCTGACGTGGTGATCGTCGGTTTCGGCTGGGCCGGCGCGATCATGGCCAAGGAGCTCACCGAAGCCGGGCTGCAGGTGGTGGCGCTGGAGCGCGGGCCGATGCAGGACACTTACCCGGACGGCAGTTACCCGCAGGTGATTGATGAACTGACCTACAGCGTGCGCAAGAAGCTGTTCGTCGATGTGTCGAAAGAAACCGTCACCATCCGCCACAGCGTCAACGATGTCGCGCTGCCCAACCGCCAGCTCGGCGCCTTCCTGCCGGGCAAGGGCGTTGGCGGTGCCGGCCTGCACTGGTCGGGCGTGCACTTTCGGGTCGACCCGATCGAGCTGCGCATGCGCAGCCACTATGAGGAGCGCTACGGCAAGCGCTTCATCCCCGAAGACATGACCATCCAGGACTTCGGCGTCAGCTACGAGGAACTGGAGCCGCACTTCGACTTCGCCGAGAAGGTGTTCGGCACCTCGGGCCAGGCCTGGACCGTGAACGGCAAACGAGTGGGCGAAGGGAAGGGCGGCAACCCCTACGCCCCTGACCGTTCCAACCCGTTCCCGCTGGCATCGCAAAAGAACGTGGTGTCGGCCAAGTTGTTCGAAAAGGCCGCGGCCAGCCTTGGCTACAAGCCCTACAACCTGCCGTCGGCCAACACCTCCGGGCCGTACACCAACCCGTACGGCGCGCAGATGGGGCCGTGCAACTTCTGCGGCTTCTGCAGCGGCTACGTCTGCTACATGTACTCCAAGGCTTCGCCGAACGTGAACATCCTGCCAGCGCTGCGCCAGGTGCCGAATTTCGAGCTGCGCGCCAACGCCCATGTGCTGCGGGTGAACCTGGACGACAGCAAGCGCAAGGCCACCGGCGTGACCTACATCGATGCCCAGGGCCGCGAAGTGGAGCAGCCGGCGGATATCGTCATCCTCGCCGCCTTCCAGTTCAACAACGTGCGCCTGATGCTGCTGTCCGGCATCGGCAAGCCTTATGACCCGATCAAGAACGAAGGCGTGGTCGGCCGTAACTTCGCCTACCAGAACATGGGCACGGTCAAGGCGTTTTTCGACAAGGACACCTACACCAACAACTTCATCGGCGCTGGCGGCAACGGCGTGGCCATCGACGACTTCAACGCCGACAACTTCGATCATGGGCCGCACGGCTTCGTCGGCGGCTCACCGATGTGGGTCAACCAGGCCGGTACCCGGCCGATTGCCGGGGGCGGCACGCCACCGGGCACCCCGGCCTGGGGCAGCGCCTGGAAAAAGGCCACCGCCGACTATTACACCCATCAGGTATCGATGGACGCCCACGGTGCGCACCAGTCGTACCGCGGCAACTACCTCGACCTCGACCCGACCTACCGCGATGCCTACGGCCAGCCGCTGCTGCGCATGACCTTCGACTGGCAGGAAAACGACATCAGGATGAACCAGTTCATGGTCGACAAGCTGAGCAAGATCGCCCAGGCGATGAACCCTAAGTCCATCGCCATCCTCGGCAAGAAGGTCAAGGAGCACTTCAACACCGCCAGCTACCAGACCACCCACCTCAACGGTGGCGCGATCATGGGCAGCGACCCGAAGACCAGTGCGCTCAACCGCTACCTGCAGAGCTGGGACGTGCACAACGTGTTCGTCCCTGGGGCTTCGGCGTTCCCCCAGGGCTTGGGTTACAACCCCACGGGTCTGGTAGCCGCGCTGACCTACTGGTCGGCCCGGGCGATCCGCGAGCAGTACCTGAAGAACCCCGGCCCGCTGGTCAAGGCTTGAGGAGCGATGAACATGAAGAACCTGTTGATCGCAACCTTGTTGCTGGGCGCCACGGCAGCCCAGGCCGACGATGCCCTGGTGAAGAAGGGCGAGTACCTGGCCCGTGCAGGTGACTGCGTGGCGTGCCATACGGCCAAGGGCGGCAAACCCTTTGCCGGCGGCTTGCCGATGGAAACCCCGATCGGCACGGTGTACTCCACCAACATCACCCCGGACGCCAGTGGCATCGGCCAGTACAGCTTCACCGACTTCGACCAGGCCGTGCGCAAAGGCATCGCCAAGGACGGCAGCACCTTGTACCCGGCCATGCCGTACCCGTCCTATGCGCGGGTCAGTGATGACGACATGCAGGCGCTGTATGCGTACTTCATGCAGGGCGTCGAGCCGGTCGTGCAACCCAACAAGCCGACCGATATCCCCTGGCCCCTGAGCATGCGCTGGCCGCTGTCAATCTGGCGCGGGCTGTTCGCCCCCGAGGTGAAGGCCTGGCAGGCACCAGCCGGCGCAGACCCGGTGGTCAGCCGTGGTGCGTACCTGGTCGAAGGGCTGGGCCACTGTGGCGCGTGCCATACCCCACGCGCCCTGACCATGCAGGAAAAGGCCCTGAGCCCGGCCGATGGCGAGCAGTTCCTCGCCGGCAGTGCGCCGCTGGAAGGCTGGATCGCCAAGAACCTGCGCGGCGACCACAAGGACGGCCTGGGCAGCTGGAGCGAGGAGCAGCTGGTGCAGTTCCTCAAGACCGGCCGCAGCGACCGCAGCGCGGTGTTCGGCGGCATGAGCGACGTGGTCGAGCACAGCATGCAGCACCTGAGCGACGCCGACCTGACCGCCATTGCCCGTTACCTCAAGACCCTGCCGCCAAGCGATCCGAACGACACGCCGCACGTGTATGACAAGCAGGTGGCCGATGCCTTGTGGCAGGGTGACGACAGCAAGCCCGGAGCGTCGGTGTACATCGACAACTGCGCGGCCTGCCACCGTACCGATGGCCATGGCTACACCCGGGTGTTTCCGGCGCTGGCGGGCAACCCGGTGGTGCAGACGGCCGATGCCACCTCGCTGATCCATGTGGTACTGGCAGGCGGGACCGTGCCGGCGACCCATACCGCGCCGTCGAACTTCACCATGCCGGCGTTCGGCTGGCGCTTGAGCGACCAGGAAGTGGCCGATGTGGTGAACTTCATTCGCAGCAGCTGGGGGAACCAAGGCAACGCGGTGAGCGCCGCTGAGGTGAAGAGCCTCCGTTAGGCCCGGCGCATGAATTTGTAGGAGCGGCCTTGTGTCGCGAAAGGGCCGCAAAGCGGCCCCAATAATCAGCATCGTCGGTGAATTCTGGGGCTGCTGCGCAGCCCTTTCGCGACACAAGGCCGCTCCTACAATCAATGGTAGGTTGACGAACGCGCAAGGTTTTGCTGTATTGAAACCGGTTTCATTGGCCGTCACCCGACAACAATCACAAGGGCTCCGCAATGACCGATTCACCCTCCAATCCCCGCGAGCGGGTGACCATCAGCGAAGTGGCACGTGTGGCCGGTGTGTCCAAGGCCACGGTCTCGCGCTACATTGGCGGCGATCGTCAGCTGCTGGCCGAAGCCACCGCCAAGCGCCTGGAAGCGGTCATCGAACGGCTGGGCTACCGGCCCAACCAGATGGCCCGCGGCCTGAAGCGTGGCCAGACACGCCTGATCGGCATGCTCGTGGCCGACATACTCAACCCCTATTCTGTGGCCGTGATGCACGGCGTGGAAACCGCCTGCCGCCAGCACGGCTACAGCCTGGTGGTATGCAACACCAACCGCGACGACGAGCAGGAGCGCCACCACCTGAAGGCCCTGCAGTCCTATAACGTCGAAGGGCTTATCGTGAACACCCTTGGCCGCCACCCGGGCGAACTGCTGAACCTGCAGCGCGACATCCCCATGGTGCTGGTCGACCGACAACTGCCGGAGCTCAAGGTCGACCTGGTGGGCCTGGACAACACCGATGCCATCGAGCAGGCGCTGGACCATCTGCAGGCGCGGGGCTACCGCGACATTCTCGCGGTCACCGAACCGCTCGACGGCACCAGCTCGCGCCTGGAGCGGGTGCAGGCCTTTACCGCCTCCATCAGCAATCGCAACGGCATGCGCCAGCAATTGCTGGAGGTCGACCCCGGTTTGCCGGCCAAGCTTGGCGCCTTCCTTGCCAGCAACGGCCATGGCCCGCAGGCGATCTTCACCTTCAACGGCGTGGCCACATTGGCGGTTAGCCGGGTACTGCACGATGCGGGCTGCAATCTGTTCAGCGACGTGGGCCTGATCGCCCTCGACGAACTGGACTGGTACCCCCTGGTCGGCAGCGGCATCACTGCACTGGCCCAGCCAACCGAGCGCATTGGCGTGGCCGCATTCGAGTGCCTGCTCGAACGCCTGCGCGGCAGCAACGACGTGCCTCGACGCATCGACTTCAAGGCACAGCTGATTACCCGCGGTTCCACTCAAGCACAGGAATAACCTGCGGTCAGCAACGCTGCCCGCTTTGATGCAACTAAAAATGAAACCGGTTTCATAAGGATAACAACAATGCATGCGAACCCCGTTTCCATCAGTCTCTCCAGCTACGGCGCCGGTCTCGTGCGCCAGCGTGGCCAGCAGAGTTTTGTCGAACTGCTGGCGGCTGCCGGCGTCAGTCGCATCGAACTGCGCGAAGAGTTGTTCGATGCAGCGCCCGACACGGTCGCGCTTTCGGCAGCGATCGCAGCCTCTGGTCTGGAATGCCTGTATTCCTCGCCGCTGGAGTTGTGGACGGCGCAAGGCGAGCCAGCCCCGCAACTGCCGGCGAAGCTGGCGCTGGCCAAGGCCCTGGGCGCCGTGGCGCTGAAGGTTTCACTGGGGCATTACCATGAGCAATGCGATCTCAGCGCCTTGCAGGCACTGCTGCGCGAGGGTGATCCTGTGTTGCTGGTGGAGAATGACCAGACCCCGCAAGGCGGGCGCATCGAGCCACTGCTGCGTTTCTTCCAGCATGCGCAGGGCTGGGGGATGCCGCTGGGCATGACCTTCGACATCGGCAACTGGCAATGGCAGGGCGAGTCCGCTTTGCAGGCCGCTCGCCAGCTCGGCCGCTGGGTGCGCTACGTGCACTGCAAGGCCGTGCAGCAAGGTGCAGATGGCCGCTTGCACGCCGTGCCGCCCAAGGCTGGCGACCTGCTGGCCTGGGAGGCGCTGTTCGATGAATTCAGCCCCGGCCTGGTGCGCGCGGTGGAATACCCCCTGGTCAGCGATGACCTGTTGGCGCTGACCCGCGCCCAGGTGCATGACCTGGCGCGGCTGGGGCTGGGCGAGGAGGTGAGCCATGCTTGAGCATGACGTGCTGTGTTTCGGCGAAACCATGGCCATGTTCGTCGCCGAGCAGGCCGGCGACCTGGCCAGTGTCGGCGCCTTCGGCAAACGCATCGCCGGCGCCGATAGCAACGTTGCCATCGGCCTGGCCCGCCTGGGCTTTCGCGTGCGCTGGCTGAGCCGGGTCGGTGCCGACTCGCTGGGGCGGTTCGTGCTCGAAAGCTTGCGCCAAGAGGGTCTGGATTGCAGCAGTGTCGAGGTTGATGCCAGCCGGCCAACCGGCTTTCAGCTGAAAAGCCGCTGCGATGATGGCAGCGACCCGGTTGTGGAGTACTTCCGCAGCGACTCCGCCGCCAGTCGCCTGTCCACCGCGCTGCTCGACCCGGCGCTGCTGCAGGCCCGCCACCTGCATGCCACAGGCATTCCGCCTGCGCTGTCGGCCAGCTGCCGGGCACTGTCCCATGCGTTGATCGACGGCATGCGCGCGGCCGGGCGCAGTGTTTCCTTCGACCCGAACCTACGCCCGTCGCTCTGGCCGGACCGCATGACCATGATCCGTGAAATCAACGCCCTGGCGGTGAAGGCCCACTGGGTGCTGCCCGGCCTGGAAGAGGGCCGTTTGCTGACCGGCCAGCACACACCCGCCGATATCGCTGCCTTCTACCTCGACCAGGGCGTAGAGCACGTGGTGATCAAGCTCGGTGATGCGGGGGCCTACTACCACAATGGCCGTGGCGCGGGGCAGGTTGCCCCGGTGCCGGTGGCCAAGGTGGTGGACACCGTGGGCGCCGGTGATGCCTTTGCCGTCGGCGTGGTCAGCGCGCTGCTCGAAGGCCGCCCGCTGGCCGACGCCGTGGCGCGCGGCAACTGGTGCGGCAGCCGCGCCGTGCAATCGCGTGGCGACATGGAAGGCCTGCCACACCGTCATGAACTGCAGGCGCACGAACTGCGCAGAAGTGCCTGAACCGCTGAACGCCGGCCTGCCGGCCCTGTTGCGACAAAAACAACAAGCTCAGGAGAACGTTTCATGCAACCGACTCGCCTCGCACCACGCCGCTGGTGGTACATCATCCCGATCGTCTTCATCACCTACAGCCTGGCCTACCTTGACCGCGCCAACTACGGCTTTGCCGCAGCCTCGGGCATGGCCGACGACCTGAAGATCACCCCTGTGTTGTCCTCGCTGCTGGGGGCGTTGTTCTTCCTTGGCTACTTCTTCTTCCAGGTACCGGGCGCGATCTACGCCGAAAAGCGCAGCGTGAAGAAATTGATCTTCGTGAGCCTGATCCTCTGGGGCGGGCTGGCAACCCTGACCGGGATGATCAGCAACGTCTACCTGCTGATCGCCATTCGTTTTCTGCTCGGCGTGGTGGAAGCAGCGGTGATGCCGGCCATGCTGGTGTACCTGTGCCACTGGTTCACCCGCGCCGAGCGCTCGCGGGCCAATACCTTCCTGATGCTCGGCAACCCGGTGACCATCCTGTGGATGTCGGTGGTCTCGGGCTACCTGATCAAGCACTTCGACTGGCGCTGGATGTTCATCATCGAGGGCTTGCCGGCGGTGCTCTGGGCCTTCATCTGGTGGCGCCTGGTGGATGACCGGCCAGCCCAGGTGAAGTGGCTGAGCGAACAGGAAAAGGCCGAACTGCAGCAGGCCCTGGCCGCTGAGCAGCAAGGCATCAAGCCCGTGAAGAATTACCGCGAGGCGTTCCGCTCGCCACAGGTGATCGTGCTGTCGCTGCAGTACTTCTGCTGGAGCATCGGGGTGTATGGCTTCGTGCTGTGGTTGCCGTCGATCCTCAAGCAGGCGGCCAATGTCGATATCGTCGAGGCCGGCTGGCTGGCCTCGGTGCCGTACATGGCGGCCGTGCTGGGCATGATCGGTGTGTCGTGGGCCTCGGACCGGCTGCAGAAGCGCAAGCGCTTCGTCTGGCCCCCGCTGCTGATCGCTGCCGTCGCGTTCTACGGCTCCTACGCCTTGGGCGCCGAGCACTTCTGGCTGTCCTATGCACTGCTGGTGATTGCCGGCGCGTGCATGTATGCCCCTTATGGCCCGTTCTTCGCCATCGTGCCGGAGATCCTGCCGAGCAACGTGGCCGGTGGGGCCATGGCGCTGATCAACAGCATGGGCGCGCTGGGTTCGTTCGGTGGCTCGTGGCTGGTGGGCTATCTCAATGGCGCCACTGGCGGCCCGGGCGCCTCTTACCTGTTCATGTCGGGGGCGCTGCTGACTGCAGTGGCGTTGACCGCCGTATTGAAAACCTCACAGACCTCAGGCCGGGCCAAGCGCGGCGGCCCGCGCCTGGCCATGAGCCAATAGGAAACAGCCATGAAGAAACGCATCGTCTTGTACAAACGCCTGTCCGACGCCTTGCTGGCGAAGCTGGAGGAGCAGGTGGAGGTGACCTGGGTGGACACCGCCGCCGCCGATGGCCTGGCGCGCCTGCGTGACGCCCTGCCGGGGGCGCATGGCTTGTTGGGCGCCAGTTTGCGCCTGGACAGCGAGCTGCTCGACCTGGCACCGCAGCTGGAGGTGATCTCCAGCGTGTCGGTGGGCGTCGACAACTACGATATCGCCGACCTGACACAGCGCGGGGTGATGCTGACCAACACCCCTGACGTACTCACCGAGACCACGGCCGATACCGGCTTTGCCTTGATCCTGGCCACCGCGCGGCGGGTAGTGGAACTGGCCGATTGGGTTCGTGAGGGGAACTGGCAGGCCAGCCTGGGGCCGGCGCACTTCGGTACCGATGTGCATGGCAAGACCTTGGGCATCGTCGGTATGGGGCGCATTGGTGAAGCGCTGGCGCGGCGTGGCGCTGCCGGGTTCGGCATGCGAGTGCTGTACCACAGTTCGCGGGCCAAGCCCGAGGTCGAGGCGCGTTACGATGCGCGCTACAGCAGCCTGGATGCGCTGCTGGCCGAGGCGGATTATGTGTGCCTCACGGTGCCGCTCAGTGCCAGCACCGAGGGCTTGATCGGCGCCCGTGAGCTGGGCTTGATGAAGCCCGAGGCGATCCTGGTGAACATTGCCCGTGGGCGGGTGGTGGATGAAGCTGCGTTGATTGATGCGTTGCAGGCGAAGCGGATTCGCGGGGCAGGGCTGGATGTGTTCGTGCAAGAGCCGTTGGCCGTCGACTCGCCGTTGTTGCAGCTCGAAAACGTGGTGGCGACACCGCATATCGGTTCGGCGACCTACGAGACGCGGGAGGCCATGGCGCGCTGTGCAGTGGTCAATCTGCTAAGCGCCTTGGCAGGCCAGCGCCCGCCGAACCTGGTCAACGAGCAGTAACGCCGAAACCTGTGGGAGCGGGCTTGCCCGCGAACACCGGCGAAGCCGGTGCCATGCACCGAGTCGCTTTCTTCGCGGGCACGCCCGCTCCCACAGGGAAGGCGGGTCATGCGTTGGCAGGGTGGCTTACTTGAAATCCCACTGCATCTGGGTGGCGATACTCACGCCGCTGGACGATTTCACGCACACATCCAGGTAATCGGTGAACCGCGGCGGTACGGCGATGCCTTCTTCAAGCAGGCGGCTGTTGTCGAACAGGTAGTTGAGGTCGGCAAAGCCGCTGTACAAGCGCAGGGCGCGCAGCACCAGGCGCGGGTTGGCCGGGCCGATGCGCGCTTCAAAGTCCTGGGCCAGGCTCTTCAGGTCATCCACATCGACCTTGCGGTAGCGCTCGCCCACTGGCTCCGCGCCGTTGGCGTGGGCAAAGGCCTGGTCGATCTCGCCAAAGGTGCAGGCCGCCTGGTGGCCGGCGGAGATGTGGTACAGGTTGTGCTCCAGCCGTGGTTTGAGGGTCAGGCCGATCAGCGCTTCGGCGCAGTAGTCGACCGGGATCACATCGATCTGCTCGTCCAGCTCGCAGGTGAAGCTCTCCAGCGCAAAGCCCATGCGGAACACCCAGAAGATGCTCGCCGACGCCTGGCAACCGAGGGTGCGGTGGCCCACCACGATGGACGGGCGCGCCACCACCAGCGGCAATTGCGGCAGCTGCTCGCTCATGCGCCGTTCGATCTCGGCTTTGGAGGCGGTGTAGTCGACCAGTTGCTGCTCGGCGGCCGGGAAGTCCCACGACTCGCTGATCGGCGACTCGCGTTGTGGCCCGCAGCTCATCGCCGTGCCCACGTGCAGGAAGCGCTTGAGGCGCGTCGAGCGGCTCATCACTTCGGCAAAGGCGTAGGTGCCTTCGACATTGACCGGCCAGATGTTCGGGTTCTTCGAGAACGAAGCCACCGCCGCGCAGTTGATCACCCGGTCGATCTGCATCAGCCGCGGTGTGGCCTCGGCCAGCCAGCCGGTGTCGAGGAAGTCGCCGCAAATGATCTGGTCGGCGCGCAGGGCCAGGCAGTCGCGCTCGTCAACACCGTGTTGGCGCAGGTTGTCACGCAGGCGTTCCAGGCCTTGCTCACGGCTGTCGGCGCGTACCAGGAAACACAAGTTGGCGCTGCGGCCACTGGCAATCAATTGGGCCGTTACCGAACCACCGAGAAATCCGGTGGCGCCCGTCAATAGCAGATGTTCGTGAAGTTCGAAGTTGATGTGTGGGGCAGGCGCGTTCATAAACTTCCTCTGAAAAGTTTATTGGCTTATATCGAGGTTTGAGCTCGTGCCGGGAGCGCGCAGGGACTGGCGTTCAGCTCGGAGCGTGGCCGATTGTCAGGGCGTTGGGAGGGAAGTTGCAATTAACGAAATGCGGGTTTCATGTGAAACAAAAGTTAATGAAAGTTTGAGGCTTCATTAATTAAGTGATGCGCCATGCAACCATGACACAGCGGTTGTTATCAACCAGTGAGACAGATGTGAAAAATACCTTCGGTCAGCTGCGCCTGGGGCATGCGCGGCAGCTGCCACAGCACACCGACAAGCCGATGTCGGAGGTTGCCATTGCCAGCCGGTTTCCCGTTTCTCGTCATTCTAGCGGCGCGGCAGCGCCTCGGCCGAGGGCTACCCGCAAGCCCCCCCCGTAAGAATTTATTTTTCGCGTCGATGCCACTTTTTCGACATCACGACACTCCCACCCTTACGAGCTATCTCTTTCGCAGGGTAGGGGCCAGAAAAATGCCACTGACGTTTACGCCACAACAACAGCTGAGGGCCTGCGTAATGCAGGTGCTGTGCCCGCGGGCGGGTGAACTGTTCGCACGGATGAATGAAGCCTTGTCGGAAAACCCGGCGGCTTGCGAGCGTGAAGAACTTTCGGAAACCCTGTTGGCACGCATCGAAGACATGGTTGCCAAAAAGCCTCAGGCGACGGCCTTTTTTGCCTATCAGCTGCGCGCCTGGAGCAACGAGGGCTACCTGCCGCCGCACAGCGTCACGGCGATGTACATGATGGGCAAGGCATTGCACGGCAGTACGGGGGAGGCGGTGGAGCTGGCGCCCTCGACCAGGGTTTCGTTGCAGCGCTTGCTGGGTTGTGCCCAGCCTTGATCCCGGCCCCGTCGCGGCATGCCCGCGAAGAGGCCGAGCAAGCGGTCAGTGCCCGTCTTTCATGCGGCGTGCCACCAGGTAGATCACCAAGCCTGCCAGTGCGGTGGCCGCACCGATGTAACCGGTACTGGTCCAGCCCATACCGGCGCTGATGGCCATGCCGCCAAACCAGGGTCCCAGGGCATTGGCCAGGTTGAAGGCGGCGTGATTGGAAGCGGCCGCCAGGCTTGGCGCTTCATGGGCGATGTCCATCAGGCGGATCTGCAGCGGTGCCGCCAGGGCAATCATGGTACCGACCAGGCCGATCCCCAGCAGCACCGACCACAGCGCGTGGGCGGCGAAGCTGAAGAACAGCAGCACGGCCGCCGACCAGACCAGGACGATACCCACGGCGCGGAACTGCAGGCGGTCGAACAGCTTGCCGCCGGCAATGTTGCCGATGATGCCGCCAGCGCCGAACGCAGCCAGGCCGAAGGGGATCCACTCCGGCGACACCTGGGTCACTTGCAGCATGGTCGGTGCCAGGTAGCTGAACACGCAGAACATGCCGGCAAAACCGATCGCGGCAATGCTCAGCGCCATCCACACCTGCGGCAGGGTGAAGGCTTGCAGCTCCTTGCGGGGGTCACTGCGCGGTTCGTCATGGGGCTGCGGCACGTAGCGCCAGACCAGCGCAATGGTGCACAGGGCGATGGCACCAACCAGCAGGAATGCCGAACGCCAGCCGAAGAACTGGCCAAGGAACGTCGCTACCGGGTTGCCCAGCAGCATCGCCAGGGTCAGGCCCATCATCACCCGGGCCACGGCGCCGGCGCGCTGGTTGCTGGGCACCATGCTCGACGCCACCACGGCGGCAATCCCGAAGTAGGCACCATGGGGCAGGCCGCTGATGAAGCGGAAGGCGACCATGCTGGAAAACGATGGGGCAAAGGCAGTGGCCAGGTTGCCGATGGCATACAGCGCCATCAGCAACAGCAGCATGTGCTTGCGCAGCAGCTTGGCACCGAGGATGGCCAGGGTTGGGGCGCCGACCACCACGCCCAGCGCGTAGGCGCTGATGGCATGGCCGACTTGCGGCTCGCTCAAGTGCAGGTTGCTGGCGATATCGGGCATCAGGCCCATGATGGCGAATTCGCCGGTGCCGATGGCGAAGCTGCCCAGCGCCATGGCAGCTTCCATCTTGCCGACGTCGCCTTTGGATACGGCGAGCGGCGGTAATTCCTGAACAGACATTACGGTCCCTTTTTAAACACGTTGAAACATACTGAAACGTTTAACGAGGGATCATACCATTCAGAATTGCCACGTTGGGGCGGTTGGGCGGCGATGGGCATGCAGCCATCTCTGGCTCAACCGACTACTCGGCCATCTGCAGCTCGGGCAACTTCACCCGGAACGCCTTGGTCAGCCCCAGCAGGCAAAGGAAGCCCACGCCCATCCAGCACAGGCCAATGGTGAAGGACATGCTCGACAGGCTGGTCCACAACCAGATCGTGCTGAGGAACCCGAGCGCGGGAATGGCGCCATACATCAGGCAGTTGCGCATCCCTCGCAACTGTTGGTCCACCAGGTAGTGCTTGACCACCGCCAGGTTCACCGCCGAGAAGGCGAACAGGGCGCCGAAGCTGATCATGTTGGCCACGGTGTCCAGGGTGATGAACAGCGCCACCAGCGACAGCAGGCTGACCAGCATGATCGCTGTCGCCGGCACGCGCTTTTTCGTCACCAGTTGGCCAAACACCCGGGGCAGTGCGCCATCACGCCCCATGGCGAACAGCACCCGCGACACGCTGGCCTGGGACACCATTGCCGAAGCGAAGCAGCCGGCCACATAGGTCGCGGTGAAGGCCGTCACCAGCATCTCGCCGCCGACCCGGCGCATCACGTCCACCGAGGCCGAGTCCGGGTCGGCAAAGCTCGCCCAGTCGGGGAAGACCATCTGGGCAAAGTACGACACCACCAGGAACAACAGGCCACCGATCACCGAGACCGCCATGATCGCCTGCGGAATGCGCCGGGTCGGGTTGCTGGTTTCCTCGGCCATGGTCGACACCGCATCGAAGCCGAGGAACGACAGGCACAGCACTGCCGCCCCGGTCATGATCAGCGGCACGCTGAAGCCTTCGTGGTGGAACGGCGCCAGCAGCGAGACCGGCGCGGCCTGGCCGCTCATGTGGCGCACCGACAGGGCGACGAACACCACGATGAACACCAGTTGTGCCACCACCAGGATCCAGTTGACCCGGGTGATCGACTCGATGCCGATCAGGTTGAGGAAGGTCACCAGGGCAATCGACCCGGCCACCCACACCCAGGCATGGATGGCCGGGAAGTACTCGGACATGTAAATGCCGATCAGCAGGTAGCTGAGCAGCGGCAAGAAGATGTAGTCGAGCAGCAAGGTCCAGCCGGCGATGAAGCCGAAGTGGCTGCCGAACGCCTTGCGCGTGTAGGTGTACACGGAGCCGGAGTAGGGATGGGCCTGGACCATGCGGCCGTAGCTGTAGGCGGTCAGCAGCATGGCGGCGAGGGTGAGCAGGTAGGCGATGGGCAGGTGGCCCTTGGTCATCTGGGTGACCAGCCCGTAGGTGGTGAAGACGGCAAGCGGGACCATGTAGGCGAGGCCGAACAGCACCAGTGCGGTCATGCCCATGGACTTTCTGAAACGACCTGAAGTGTTGCCGGGGGGCGCAGGCTGATGGGGATGGGGCTGAGCTGTATTTGTTGTTGTATGCATGGCTGACTCCTGAAAGGGGATGCAGGAAGCTGCAGTAGGCGAGCGGGCTCGCTACTGGCGAAGGCATTGGGATGAGGCTTGGGAGGGCGCTTGGAATGGCGCGGCTCGAATGCTCCCACACTCGGGGAGGCCTCGAAATCACCCTTTGGGGGGACCATGCTGCGCCAGTCGCGTAATCCCTGGTGCGCGGCACTGGCGAGTATTTTCCTCTGCAAGGGGCAATAAAAAGCTGGTTTCGCCAGGTCCGCGGCTGGGCCAAGAATAGTTGCCAGACCCATAACAATCGGACCGCACGGACGGTCGTCAGGAGTGTGTATGTACGATCTCGGATACTGGCAACAGCGCGCGGCAGGCCTGAGTTTGCGAGACAAGGCCTTGATCGGCGGGCGCCAGGTCGGTGCCGCCAGGGGTGCAACGTTCGACGCCATCAACCCGGCAACCCATCAGGTGCTCGCCCGCGTCGCCGCCTGTGACCAGGCCGACGTCGACCTCGCCGTCAGCACGGCGCGCAAGGCATTCGAGCAAGGGCCGTGGCCGCGCATGGCGCCGGTGGAGCGCAAGAAGGTGCTGCTGCGCCTGGCCGAGCTGATCATGGCCCACCGCGAAGAGCTGGCGCTGCTGGACTCGCTGAACATGGGCAAGCCGGTCATGGACGCCTACAACATCGACGTACCGGGTTCGGCCCACGTCTTCGCCTGGTATGGCGAGGCGCTCGACAAGCTGTACGACCAGGTCGCACCGACCGCGGCCAACGCCTTGGCCACCATCACCCGCGAAGCGCTGGGCGTGGTTGCCGCAGTGGTACCGTGGAACTTCCCGCTCGACATGGCCGCCTGGAAGCTTGCCCCGGCACTGGCAGCGGGCAACAGCGTGGTGCTCAAGCCCGCCGAACAATCACCGTTCTCGGCCTTGCGCCTGGCCGAACTGGCGCTGGAAGCCGGCCTGCCGGAAGGCGTGCTCAACGTGGTCCCGGGCCTTGGCGAAACGGCGGGCCGCGAGCTGGGCCTGCACCCGGACGTCGACTGCCTGGTGTTCACCGGCTCCACCCAGGTCGGCAAGTACTTCATGCAGTACTCGGCACAGTCCAACCTCAAGCAAGTGTGGCTGGAATGCGGCGGCAAGAGCCCGAACCTGGTGTTCGCCGACTGCCAGGACCTGGACCTGGCGGCCGAGAAAGCCGCCTTTGGCATCTTCTTCAACCAGGGCGAAGTGTGCTCGGCCAACTCGCGGCTGTATGTGCAGCGCTCGATCCACGACGAATTCATCGAGCGGCTGCAGGCCAAGGCCCGCCAGTGGCAGCCTGGCAACCCGCTGGACCCGGCCAGTCGCGCGGGTGCCATCGTCGATGCCGAGCAGGCCACGCGCATTGCCCGGGCCATCGGCCAGGCCCGCGAGGAGGGTGCACGCCTGGTCTGTGGCGGGCAGCGCCTGACCATCGGGGCTTCGGACAACTTCATCGAGCCGACCATCTTCGCCGGCGTCGACAACCGCATGAGCCTGTCCCGGGAGGAAGTCTTCGGCCCGGTGCTGGCGGTCAGTGCATTCGATACCGAAGAAGAGGCGATCCGCCTGGCCAATGACAGCATCTATGGCCTGGCGGCGTCGGTGTGGAGCGATGACCTGAACCGTGCGCACCGGGTTGCCCGTGCACTCAAGGCCGGTACGGTGTCGGTCAACACGGTCGATGCGCTGGACGTGACCGTGCCGTTTGGCGGTGGCAAGCAGTCCGGGTTCGGTCGCGACCTGTCGTTGCATTCGTTTGACAAGTACTCGCAGCTGAAGACCACCTGGTATCAGCTGCGCGGCTGAGCATCATGTACCAGAGGGGGTGGGTTGCTGCATCATACCAGCCTCGACCCTTGCCTAATCAGGAGACAGCGATGATCAAGCCCGGCGACCGACTGCCCGACATCAAGCTCTACGAGTACAACCACGACGAAGGCACCTGCCCGATCGGCCCGAATGCCTTTTCGGTGCGTGAACGCTGCAAGCAGAAGAAAGTAGTGATTTTCGCTTTGCCAGGCGCGTTCACGCCCACCTGTTCCGAGCGTCACGTCCCAGGTTATGTCGCCGCGGCGCCAGAGCTGTTCGCGGCGGGCGTTGACGAGATTCTCTGCGTTTCGGTCAACGATGCCTTCGTCATGAGCGCCTGGGGCAACAGCCTGCAGGTGGGCGATGCGGTAAAAATGATCGGCGACGGCAATGGCGAGTTCAGCGAGGCGCTGGGGCTGAGCCAGGACCTTTCGGCCCGTGGCCTGGGGCGGCGTTCGCAGCGCTATGCCATGCTGGTCGACGATGGCGTGGTCAAGCACCTGGCCGTCGAAGCACCTGGCAAGTTCGAGGTCAGCGATGCGCAGAGCCTGCTGGCCGTGGTGCGCTGATTCAGCCCACCAGGCCTTCGCCACCCGCCTGACAGATGCCCAGGCGCGATCAATGGGCGTCAGCCGACGGTTGCCGCGGTGGCTGGACCTTGCGCATCAACGGTACCAGTAACGTGGCGATCGCGAAGCACACCATGATCACCAGGAAGGCGTCGGCGTAGGTCAGCGTCTGCGCTTCACGCCAGGTCAGTGCCAAGAGCTGATGCAGCGCAGTCTGGCCAGCATCCAGACTGTTCTGGCCCAGTGCCTGGGCATCGCCACGCCATTGCTCGAGCCAGGTGTTCATGGTTTCGTTGCGCACGTTCAGGTGCTCAGCCAGGCGCAGAAAATGCAGGTTGGTGCGGTCGTTGAGTATCGTGGCGCAGGCCGCGATGCCCAGCGCGCCGCCCAGGTTGCGCATCAGGTTGAACAGGCCCGAGGCGAGTTTCAGCCGTGCCGGCGACAGCGCACCCAGGGTCAGCGTGACTGTCGGCGGCACCGCCATCTGCTGAGCGAAACCCCGAATGGCCTGGGGCAACAGCAGCTCCCTGGCGCCCCAGTCATGGGTAATCGGCGAAAAGTCCCACATCGAGATGCCGAACAGCGCCAGGCCCAGCATCAGTATCCAGCGCAAGTCCACACGGTTGGCGAGAAAGGCGTAAACCGGGATGGCCAGTAGCTGGAACACGCCGGTAGAGAACACTGCCAGGCCGATATCCAGGGCACCGTAGCCGCGCACACGGCCGAGGAACAAGGGCGTCAGGTAGATGGTGGCGAAGATGCCAATGCCCGTGATGAACGAAAACAGGCAGCCCAGGGCAAAGTTGCGATCGCGCAAAGCATGCAGGTCGACGATGGGTTCTGCGACCCTCAGGCTGCGCCAGACGAACAGTACGCCACACAGGCCTGCCAGCCAGGCCGTGGTGGCTATCGTACGGTCGCTGAACCAGTTCCAGCGCGGGCCTTCTTCCAGGGTGTACTCCAGGCAACCGAGAAACACCGCCATCAAGCCCATCCCCAGGTAATCGGCACCTTTGAGCAACCCCAGGTTGGGCTGGTCGACCCTAACCAACAGGGGGACGGCGACGGTGACGAAAATGCCGGGCGCCAGGTTGATGTAGAACAACCAGTGCCAGGAAGAAACATCGGTGATCCAGCCGCCGACTGCGGGGCCGAGCGTGGGCGCGAGCGAGGCGATGGCGCCAATCACCGAGGCGGCGATCACCCGTTGCGGGCCGCTGAAGTAGATGAATGCCGTGGTGAACACCAGCGGGATCATCGAACCACCCAGAAAACCTTGCAGTGCGCGGAACGCGATCATGCTCTGGATGTTCCAGGCCACTGCGCAGAGCAGGCTGGTCAGGGTAAAGCCGGCGGCCGAGGCGGCAAACAACCAGCGCGTGCTCATCACCCGCGATAGCCAGCCAGACAACGGGATCACGATGATCTCGGCAATCAGGTAGGCCGTTTGCACCCAGGCGGTGTCATCCGCCCCCGCAGAAAGCCCACCGCCGATGTCCTTGAGCGACGCCGAGACAATCTGGATATCGATCAGGGCAATGAACATCCCCACACACATGCAGGCGAAGGCCATTACCTTCTGGCGGGAGGTAAGGGCTGGCCGTGCACTGTTCATGGCCGGCCTGCCATGGCAACGTCCGCTGGCGGCGCCGGCAAGGCCCTGGTATCGACTTCGGCAAGCACCGAAAGGCCAGGGCGCAGGGCGCCGAAGTCGGCATCGGTCTCTGCCAGGCGGACACGCACCGGCACGCGCTGCACGATCTTGGTGAAGTTGCCGGTGGCGTTCTCCGGCGGCAACACACTGAACTGCGCGCCGGTGGCTGGCGCAATGCTCTCGACGCGGCCATGGAAGGTACGGCCCGGCAGGATGTCGGCGGTAATGCTGACGGCCTGGCCCACTTGCATGCGTGCCAGCTGGTCTTCCTTGAAGTTGGCGTCGACCCACAACCCGTGGGCCGGTACCACCGAAATCAGTTGGCTGCCTGCCGCAGCATAGGCGCCGACCTTGGCTCGGCGATTGCCGACATAGCCGTCGACCGGCGCACGCAGTTCGGTGTACCCGACATTGAGCCGGGCCTGTTCCCGGTCGGCTTCGGCCTGGGCCAGTGCCGCCCGTGTCTGCTGGCGTTGGGTGTCGATCACCACCAGCTGCTGGCGTGCGGCCAGCAGGCCGGCTTGCGCGTGCACGCGGTCAGCTTGCGCGGTTTTCCAGGCCGTGTCGACGCGCTGGGCGCTTTGCACCGAGACCGCCTGGCTTTGCACCAGGCTTTGATAACGTGCCCTGTCGTCCATGGCCCGCTGGGCTTCGGCGCTGCGGGCGTCGATCTGGGCTTTGGCCTGGCTGATGACCGCCTGTTGCAGCAGTTCGACGGCGTCGAGATTGGCCAGGCGCGCACGCTGCGCTGCCACGGCGCCGTCGGCTTTGGCCAAGGCGGCGTTGTAGTCGCGCACGTCGATCCGCGCCAACAGGTCGCCGGCCTTGACGAACTGGTTGTCGACGACGGCGACTTCGCTGATGTAGCCGGGGACCTTGGCACTGATCACGGTCACCTCGGCGCCCACGTAGGCATCATCGGTGTCTTCGATGAAGCGGCCGCTGGCCCACCAGTGGCTGGCGTAGGCCATGCCGGCGACGATTGCCAGCGCCAGGGCGCCCAGACGCAGGCTGGTGGCTCGGCCAATGGGTTTGCCGAGCGCGGTGTCGCTGTGCTGGACCGCGCCGGGTTCAATATCCACCTGAGCGTTCATGACGGTCAGTCCTCTGTCTGCGCTGGGTCAGGAAGTGGATGGGCTCACACCCTGTAGCGCGCTGCAGGTACTCGCGACGACAGCTGCGGCAACAGCTTTTGCCGTGCGGCTTCATAGGCATCCAGGTCGGCAATGTCCGGTAGCGCCGGAACGGTGGCGAACTCGCCAAGGTCGAGGCCGACCAGGGCGGCATCGACCATGTCGGCCGCAGACATGACGATCGCGCTGGGCAGTTCTTCGACAGGTTTGCCGGATGTGGCCCAGAAGTCGGTGGCCGTCGCGCCAGGCAGCACCACTTGCACCTGCACGCCGAGGTCCTTGAGTTCGCTGCGCAGCGACTGGCTGAAGGCGTAGACATAGGCCTTCGAGGCCCCGTAAACGCCGTTCAGGACTTCCGGGGCGATGGCGACGATCGAAGCGATGTTGATCAAGGTACCGCCGCCGCGTGCCACCAGCCCGGGAATGGCTGCGTAGGTCAGGCGAGTGAGCGCCTGCACGTTGAGTGTGAGCAGGTCATCCAGGGTGTCGATGTCGGATTCGAGCAGTGGCTGGATGGCCCCCATGCCGGCGTTGTTGACCAGCATCGTGATGCTGGCATCGGTGCGCAGGATAGTTTCAACCCGCGACAGGCCGGCCTGGTTGCCAAGGTCTGCCACCACCACCTCGATGGACCGCCCGGTGGCGTCGGTCAGGCGCTTGGCCAGTGTATTGAGGGGCGCTTCGCTGCGGGCGACCAGGATCAGGTCGTAACCGCGGCGGCTGAGCCGATCGGCATAGATCGCCCCGATGCCGGAGGAAGCGCCGGTGATAAGTGCGGTGCCCATCTGCTTGTTCATGGCTGTCTCCAGGGGTTGCCCGTACACGGGTTGTGCGCCGGGTATGGAAGACATCCTATGGCCTTGTGATCATGCCTTAAATGTCATATAAGACACCTTTTAGGACATGGTGAATTGCGATGCACACCCTCGGTTTTGTGGTCCTTCCTGGCTTTCAGCTGATGGGGCTTACGGCGATCACGGCATTCGAGATCGCCAACCTGACCTTGGGCAAGCCTGCCTATGAAGTCACACTGCTGTCGGAGGAGGGCGGGCTGGTCATGTCTTCGGCGGGTTTTCGCGTTGACACCCGCGCTTTCGTCAGCGGTCAGGTGTTCGATACCGTGATGTTCGGCTCCGGGACATCGGTGATGCCGGTCACGGCCGGCCTTGCCAGTTTCGTGCGCGCGTCGATGCAGACCGCTCGCCGGGTTGCCGCGCCGTGTGTCGGCGCCTTCGTCCTCGCAGAAAGCGGTGTGCTCGATGGCCGGCGGGCAACCACCCATTGGCTGTTTGCCAAGCAACTGCAGGAGCGCTACCCCAAGGTCAAGGTCGAGCCGGACCGGATCTACATCATCGACGGCCCGGTGTGGACCTCAGCAGGCATGACCGCAAGCATCGACCTGGCGCTGGCCATGATCGAGAAGGACCATGGCCTGGAAACCGCCAGGGTCGTTGCGCGCAAACTGGTGGTTTATCACCGCCGCGCCGGCGGGCAGTCGCAGTTCTCGGTGCTGCTGGACCTCGAACCGAAGTCCGATCGTATCCAGAAGGCACTGGATTACGCCCGGCGCAACCTGAGGAGCACCTTGAGCGTAGAGGAGCTGGCCGAGGTCTCGCACCTGAGCCCCAGGCAGTTCAGCCGCGCATTCACCGCGGAAACGGGCCAGTCGCCGGCCAAGGCGGTGGAGCACTTGCGGGTCGAGGCGGCGCGGATGCTGCTCGAAGACAGCGGGCATTCTATTGAGGTTGTAGCCAGGGAGGCAGGCTTTGCCGACCGGGAACGGATGAGGCGGGCGTTCCTGCGTACGATTGGCCAGACCCCGCAAATGATCCGCCGCAGCGGAACGCCGTTGGGCTAAGCGGCTGCGCACACAGTGGGCCTGCGGCAGGCGCAGACTCGCCGCCAACCTGGCGTTCTCGGCGTTCATTGCCCGGTGATCAAGGCTGCAGCAGAGTGTGCAGGTTGGCCAGAATGGTATTGGCATCGTAGGGCTTGCGGATTACCGTCACCTGCTGCAGATGCTGCGCAATGTTGACGCCATCGCCATACCCGGTGGCGAACAGGAACGGAATACCGCGCCGCACCAGTTCATCGGCCACGCACATCGAAGTGCCGGTGCCCAGGTTGATATCCAGAATCGCGGCATCTGGCCTGCGGATACCCAGCAGCCTCATGGCTTCATCCTCGGAGCCGGCCGTGATGACATCGGTGACCCGGGCGTCGTTGAGTATCTGCTCCAGCCCCACGGCAATCACCAGTTGGTCCTCGAGAATCAGCACACAGGCATCCGTGCGCGCAGCCGGCAGGTTGCTCGGCTGCGCCAATGCCGTGGCAGGGCTTGGCGCTTCTGGCGCCGCAGCCACCGAGAGATGCCTGGCGGGGATTCTGAGCAAACCCCGAAGCCCCTCGGGCAGGTATTCGACGCAACTGGTGCCGCCCAGGTCGAAGGGGATGCTGCGGTCGATCAGCACCGTACCGAAGCCACTGCGGCTTGGCGGGCGAACCGTTGGTCCGTTGCTTTCGCGCCAGATGATGTCACAGGCATTGCCCGCGTCCACTGTCCAGCTCACGCAGAGCCTGCCGCTGGCCTGCGACAGCGCACCGTACTTGGCCGCGTTGGTGGCCAGTTCGTGCAGCACCAGGGCCATCACCGAATAGGCGCGGGCGTCGAGGATCACATTCGGCCCGGCCAGCTCGATGGCCTCGGCCGAGGTGCGATAGGGCGATAGCTCGGCTTCGAGCAACGTCGCAAGGCGACCGCCGCCGTCGCCGCGCACGACCTGGTCGTGGGCCAGGGACAGCGCGTGGATGCGGCCTTTGAGCGTGGTCACATAGTCCTTGAGCGTCTGGCTCTCGGACGTCGGGTGGGCCACCAGTGCACCGATCGGCGACAGGATGTTCTTGACCCGGTGGTTGAGCTCTTCATTGAGGATGCGCTGGCGCACTTCGGCCTTGGAGCGCTCGTTGGCCAGCAGTTCGCTGTTGTGCAAGGCCACTTCGACGATGGCTGTGCGAATGGCCTCGCCGAACTGCCGGTCCTGTTCGTTCCAGGGCAGTGACTGCTGGCGCACCGTCTCTTTCCAGATCGCGAAGCTCTTGCGCGGCGTCAGGCGGTCGCCCAGCGCGCCGCTGTCGTAGGTCTTGTTCGGGTCGCCGGCCCAGTCGAGTGTCTCGACCACTTCCTTACGGAACAGCATGAGGTAATCCCTGGGCTGCTGCGACATCGGGATGATCAGCACGCCGGAGACGTCGGTGGAGTAGTCCTTTGCCACCGGGTGCGCCATCGACAGCCGGTTGGACGCCCAGGTTTTGCCTTCGGTGACGCCTTGCGCCAGGCCCAGCAGGTCAGGGATGGCCATTTTTGGCGGGGTCAGACCGGTCGAGGTCCAGCGCCCCTGTATGGACATGCCGATGCCGTCGCAGGGGATCAGCGACTGGAATTCGCCCAGGCGCGAATGGAAGAACGCCTCGATGTCGGTGGCATGGCTGGCGTCGCGTAGCAGCGAGTCCAGTGCCTTGTGCACGTTGACGGCCGCTTCGAGGTTCTGCCGGGTTCGCAGGGTTTCGATGTGCAGCGAGAAGAACTCGCCGAACATTTGCGCGGCCACCCGCTGCCCCATGGCCAGGGTGCGCGGCGCGTAATGGTGGCAGGCGATCAGCCCCCACAGCGCGCCATCGACGATGACCGAGATCGACATCGAGGCGCCCACGCCCATGTTGGTCAGGTATTCGCAATGGATCGGCGAGACGCTGCGCAAGTGGGCGTAGGAGAGGTCCAGGGGTTCGCCTGACGGGTCCAGTACCGGGTCGATGGCGACGGTCTTGAACGTGGCGTCGGCAATGATCCGGATTGGGTTGCGCAGGTACAGGGCGCGGGCCTGCTGGGGGATGTCGGAGGCCGGGAAGTACTGGCCAAGGAAGCTTTCCAGGTCACCCCGCTTGGCTTCTGCCACGACCTTGCCGGCGCCGTCGCTACCCAGCTGGTAGATCATCACCCGGTCATAACCGAGCACCGCCCGCACGAAACGGGCGGCGTCGCGGAACAGCTTGTGGGGCTGGTCGACGTCGCGCAGCTGGGCGATCAGCGTGCGCGTCAGTTCGATGGGCTCGGCAATGCTGGCGCCGGCGGGCTCGAACTCGATGATTGCGCTGCCCTTGAACACATGGGCCGAGATATCGAATGCCTGGCCTGAAGGCAACTGCACGCTGAACGTCTGCGAGGGCCGCGAGCCTTCACGGGTACGGGCAAGGGCGTTGCGCAGGGTGTGCGCCACTTCATCACCCAGCATGGCGTGCAGCTTCTGGCCATTGATCTGGCCAGTCACGCCCAGCATCTCTGGCAGATTCACCGAATGGCGCAGCACCACAGTGGCTGACGCATCGCAGGCGAGCAGGCAGCCGTGGGGTTGAATGCTGCCTGGAACCTGGATCGGCTCGCGATCGCAGTTGGTCAGGTTTATTTCGGGGTGGGTGGTCATTGGGCCCGTGCCTGGGAAAGAGAGAGAAACACGTCGCGTACAGTACCGTAGAAAGCGCGGACGCTACCCGGACGGCTGCAATTGCCACTGCGGATTCGCCAACCGTTCGACGAAGAAGTCGGCCAGTGCCTGGACCTTGCGCGGCCGTGTGCGCGCGGAGGGGGTCACGAAGTACAGCCCGCCCTGGGTCATTCGCCATTCGGGCAGCAGCTGTGCAAGGCGGCCATCGGCCAGGTATTGGGCAGCGATGAATTCCGGTAATTCGGCAATCCCCATGCCTGCCAGCAAGGGCGCGATCAGCGCATCCGAGTTGGTCACCCGCAGCGGCCCATGGGGCACCACGTCGTGCTCGCTGCCATCAGCGTGGCTGAAGCGCCACACCTGGCTACGGGCGCGATAGGCGTAGCTCATGCAGGCGTGGTCGGCCAGCTCACGCGGGTGCGTGGGCTGGCCATGGCGGGCAAGGTAGGCGGGGGCCGCCACCAAGAACTGGCTAACCGGACAGATGCGCCGCGCCACCAGCGATGAATCGGGCAGGGCGGCGATGCGCAAGGCGGCATCGAAACCCTCCGCGACCAGGTCGACGGTAGCGTCGGACAGGTGCAAGTCGAGTTCCAGGCCGGGGTATTGCGCCAAGAGCTCGGGCAGCAGCGGCGCAACCCAGCGCAAGCCGAACGCCATCGGCACGGCCAGGCGCACCAGGCCACGTGGCTGCACCGACAGCTCCTGGGCCTCGCTTTCCATTTCTTCGGCCTGGCGATACAGCGCACCGGCTTGCTCGACCATGCGCTGGCCGAACTCGGTCAGGGCGAGCTGGCGCGAGGTGCGGTTGAACAGGCGTGCCCCCAGGCGCGCTTCAAGGCGCGCGACCGCACGCGAAACCGTGGGCACGGAAACGCCCATGGCCCGTGAGGCGGCGGCGTAGGAGCCTTCTTCGGCCACTTTGGCGAACATCGCCAAGCCTTCGAAATCCGGGATTCTTGGCATTTCATTTCTGCAATGATGGCTTTCAAATGATTCTATTTTGAAATCATCCGCCAGTCGATACGCTTCTCCCAACAGCCACTCACCCCCTCAACGGAGAAACACCATGAGCAAGAAACTCGAAGGCAAGATCGCACTGGTCACTGGCGGCACCACTGGCATCGGCCTGGCCACGGCAAAACGCTTTGCCGAGGAGGGTGCCCATGTCTTTATCACCGGGCGCCGTCAAGCTGAGCTGGACAAAGCCGTGGCGCTGGTTGGCAATGCCACCGGTATAGCGGTCGACTCCACCCGGCTGGAGCAGCTGGATGAACTGTATGCCCGCATCGGCAAGGAAAAGGGGCGCCTGGATGTGCTGTTCGCCAACGCTGGGGGTGGCTCCATGCTGCCTTTGGGCGACATCACCGAGGCCCACTATGACGACACCTTCGACCGTAACGTGAAGGGCGTGCTGTTCACGGTGCAGAAGGCACTGCCGCTGCTGGCGCAGAACGCCTCGATCATTCTGACCGGCTCCACGGCCGGCAGCTCCGGCACTGCGGCGTTCAGCGTGTATTCGGCGTCCAAGGCCGCCGTGCGGGCCTTTGCCCGTAGCTGGATCCTGGACCTGAAGGATCGGGCAATCCGGGTCAACACCCTCAGCCCAGGCGCAACGCGTACACCAGGGTTGGTCGACCTTGCCGGCCCGGATGCCGGGCAACAGCAGGGCCTGCTGGATTACCTGGCCGCTCAGGTGCCACTGGGACGGGTAGGCGAGCCGGTCGAGATCGCCAACGCGGCGGTGTTCCTGGCCAGCGATGACTCCAGTTTCGTCAACGGTGCCGAGCTGTTCGTGGATGGTGGCCAGGCGCAGGTCTGAGCATCATGACGGCCAAATACGGGTGGAGTACACATGTACTCCTGCCCGTAAACGGCCATTAAGCTGACGGGCGAGACCGTGGCCCTCTTTCCGTGCATCATGGTCGTCTCGATATCCAGTCAACGTGCAAGCAGTACTGAAATGAACCGTCCGCTATTTGTTGCGCTAGATGGCCCGAAGGGCACCGGCAAGACCACGCTGCTGGAGGCCGTTACCCACGCCTTGAGGGCAGACAACAAAAAGGTGATCCGGCTGTGCGAGAAAAAGAGCGACCCCTTCAGAGGGGAAACCATGGCACTGGTCAACCAGCTGGTGAGAAACCCCTGTCGGGATCTGGAGTTGAAGGTCTGTGCGCGCCTAGCCGATAGCCGCGCCTGGATTTCCCGCAATGTGCTGCCCAGGCAACCCGCGGACAGCATCATCCTGATCGATCGCTGGTACCCCTCCGATGCCGCGTTTCGCCGGTCAGTCCCGTTTGTCGACATTCTGCAGATGAACCACGAGCGCGACGTGCAAGTGCCAGACCTGCATGTCGGGGTGGTCACCTCGCCTGAAACGTCGTGGGCAAGGGCGGCGGCTCGTAACCGCGGGCTGGGCAGTACGGTCATCCACAAGCTGGCTGAGCAGATCGCCTGTACCCAAGCCTTCGAACGGGCGGTTGCCGATCACGGCTGGGTGCTGTGCCGCAATGAAGGCACAATCGCCGACGCGACGAGCCAGGTGGTCGGCGAAATCCAGCGCGTGCTTCAGCTGCTGCGCCCTTCGGCGATTCTTTCCTGATTGCAAAAAAAGTTGTGCCTGCCGCCCCGTTTAACCGGCCTGGCGGCTTGGCTAGGCTGCGCCTCGATCAAAACAAGAACGAGGCATCGAATGAACAAGCAGCTCCTGAGCATGGCGATCACTGCGGGACTCGCGTGCACCTCTCTACCCGGTTTGGCCGCAGTGGATGTGATCCTGCACAACGCCAAGGTCTATACCGCCGAGCCAGGCCAACCCTTGCAGCAGGCCGTCGCAGTGGAAGGCGAGAAGATTGTCGCAGTGGGCTCCAACCAGGACGTGCTGCGCCTGAAGACCAATGCCACCCAGGTGATCGACCTCGGCGGCAAGGTGCTGATGCCGGGCATGCTCGATTCCCATTCCCATGCCATCAAGGGTGGGCTGCAACTGGAGTTGGCCAACCTCGCGGGCGAGCAGATTCCGCTCGATGCACTGGAGCAGCGCCTGCGCGAGTGGCGCGACAACGGTAAAGCCCGGCGTGGCGAGTTCCTTTCTGTCGGGGGCCTGCCAGGCACCTACTGGGACGACATCGCCGCGCTCGAGCAACGCTTCAACCATGGCGAATGGGCCGATCAGCCGATCCTTTTCGCCGCCAACGACATGCACACCGGCTGGGCCAACCAGGCCATGCTCAAGCGCGCCGGGATCGATGCCAGCACCATTGCCGCGTTGCCGGCTGACGCGCGCAACACCATCGGCCAGCACCCCGACGGCACGCCCAACGGCTTTCTTGCCGATGCCAGTTACTACCCGGCCACCGACCTGCTGCCGCCCTTGAGCCATGAAGTGCTGATGACCGCAGGGCGCCTGGCGGTGAACTACTACAAGGCGCTGGGCATTACCGGCTGGATGGATCCGCTGGCCAACGAGCTGCCCGGGGCCGACGTGAAAAACGACTCGCTCGGCTTGCTGCCGGTGTACAAGGACCTTTCCGAGCGGGGCGAGCTGACCGTCCACGTCGCGGCGCTGCTGATGGCCAACGCCAAAGCGCGCCCGTCGGACCTGGATGAGCTGGACAAGGTACGCCAGCAATTTCTCGGCGTGCATAACCTCACGTTACCGGGCATCAAGGTATTTGCCGACGGCGTGGCCGAAGCCCCCGCGCAAACGGCAGCGATGCTCGAACCCTACAAGAATTCGGGCCTGCGCGGCGAGCTGCTGCTGGACCCGGCGACCTTCGGTGAACTGGTCAGCGCGGCCGACGCCCGTGGCTGGCTGGTGCACGTGCATGCCATCGGCAACCGTGCGGTGCGTGAAGCGCTCAATGGCATCGCCCAGGCCCGCCGTGACCGCAACAGCGGTATCGCGCACTCGATCACCCACCTGCAGATGGTCAGCCCGCAAGATTATCCACGCTTCAAAGCGTTGAACGTGATTGCAGCGATGCAGCTGTACTGGGCTGCGGCCGATGAATCGAACATGACGCTGGTCAAGCCTTATGTCGACGCCATGGCCTTCATGCATACCTACCCGGCGCGCTCGTTGCTCAAGCAGGGAGCGACCCTTTCGGGCGCGAGCGACTGGCCGATCACCACGCCGGAACCGTGGAAAGCCATTTACCAGGCGGTAACCCGCAAGGGGCCGAAGGGCGTGCTCAACGCGGGCGAAGCCATCGACCGTGAGCAGATGTTCCAGGCCTACACCCTCAACTCCGCCAAGGCCATGCGCCTGGACCAGCAGGTGGGCTCACTCAAGGTCGGCAAGCTGGCCGACATGATCGTTCTCGATCGCGATGTGTTGACCGTTCCACCCGAAGCACTGCGCGACACCCAGGTAGAGCAGACCTGGTTCGCGGGTAAGCAGATCTACGCCGGCCCGACTGGGCTGGCTGCCGCTGCCCTGATTCGCTGATTCGAGGCGCCCGGTTTGGAACAGGAATTGCTGTAAGCCTGCAAGACGCCACAACGTGGGTAACGCGGCCATGTTCATTGAAAGCCACTGCTTCCTGTTTCAGCTCGCCGTAACCGTGCAAGCCGTGGATGCAATGGCCATTGTCATGTTTCTGTGCAACAGCTCAGGGTGCCCAGGTTCGGGTTTACCGCACCCTATAACGGGTCAATGGAGAGGGCTGGGAAGCTGGGCCGGCGCAGTCGGTGGCACCGGTGGAACAGGAGGAAAAGCCAGGTGCGTGGAAGGGGTATCTATTCATTCACCGAGCAACTCTTTCAACAACCTCTGCTTGTAACCGCTCAACCGCTCACTCTCACGCTGGCGCGGGTGTGGAAGATCGATTCGCAGGTCCTCCCGAATCCGCCCTGGGTGTGCATCCATCACGATCACCCGGTCGCCAAGGTACAGCGCTTCCTCGATGTCATGGGTCACCATGATTACCGTGCAGCGCTCTTGCACCCAGATGCGCTGCAACTCCTGTTGCAGGCGAACCCGGGTCAGGGCATCCAGCGCCCCCAGCGGTTCGTCCAGCAACAGCACCTTGGGCTTGTTCACCAGCGCCCGGGCAATCGCCGCGCGTTGGGCCATGCCGCCCGAGAGCTGGTGCGGGTAGGCCTGCTCGTAGCCGTGCAGGCCTACCAGGGCGATATGTTCGGCCACCAGGCGGTACTTCTCGGCTGCTGGCAGCGCATGGTTCTTCAAGGCCAGGGCAATGTTCTGCTGCAGGGTCATCCATGGGAACAGGCGGTGGTCCTGGAACACGATACCGCGCTCAAGGCCTGGCCCGTGCACGGTTTCCTGGTCTAGCAGGATCTGCCCCTGGTAGTCCTGGTCCAGCCCGACGATCAAGCGCAGCAATGTCGATTTGCCGCAGCCGCTGGCGCCGACAATGCTGACAAATTCCCCCGGGCGGATGTCCAGGTCGATGCCCTCGAGCACCGTCACCGGCTTGCCCTTGAGCGGGTAGGCCTTGCGTAGGCCGCGAATGGTCACGGCGCCAGTGCTGGCGCTGGTGGTTGGAGCATGGGCGATGGCGTTCATGGTCGGGGCCTTCAACGGGTAGGGCGCCAGCGCAGCAGGCGGCGGGTCAGCAGGGAACATAACCACGACATCAGGTAGCCACACAGGCCAATGCACATCACGCAGACGACGATGATCTCCATGCGCGCAGCGGCTTCGGCGTTCATCATCAGGCTGCCAAGGCCAGCCCCGGCGGACAGGAACAGCTCGCTGCCCACCGAGGTCACCCAGGCGAAGGCCAGGGCTTGCAACACCCCGGCGGCAATGCCTGGCAATGCCGCCGGCAGCAGGATCAGCCACAGTGTCTGCCAACGGTTCAACATCAGGACTTGTGCGGCTTCACGGTGCTGGCTTGCCACCTGACGCAGGCTTTCGAAGGTGTTCAGGACCATCGGGTACAAAGCCGCCAGGCTGACGATCAACAGCTTGGCGCCTTCGCCGTTACCCAGCCACAAGGCAATCAGCGGGATCCAGCCCAGCATCGGCACCTGACGCAGCGCATGGAACAGCGGTGCAATAAGGCGATTGGCCGGTGTGGACAAGCCCATCAGCGCACCCAGCCCAATGCCGCAAACAATGCCAATGGCCAGGCCGCTGCAGGTTCGCAGCAGGCTCGCCCACAGGTTGATCAGCAACTCGCCGCTGCCCAGCAGTTCGGCCAGTGCCGTACCCACCTGTGCCAGCGGCACAAAAGCGTAGGCGCCGGTCGCGCCTTGACCAGAGGCGTATTCCCAGGCAGCGAGTAACAACAGCGGCAGTACCACACCACGCAAGTCGTGCAGTTTCATCACAACCTCCTTAGCGGCCTTGCCAGGCCGACAGGCGCCGCTCCAGGCGGCGCAGGGTGAAGTCCAGGGCAAAGCCGATCAGCCCGGTCAGCACCACGCCGACCATCACCACATCGATGCGCAGCATCTGCCGGCCCATCTCGATCATCTGGCCCAGGCCGCTGTCGGCGGCAAGCAGCTCGCAGGCCACCAGCACCACCCAGGCGCGGGTCAGGGCCACGCGTATCCCGGTGACGATCGCCGGCACTGCAGCGGGCAGGGCAATCTGGGTCACCAGCGTTGGCCAGCGCAGGCGGTATACCGCCGCCACTTCGAAATGGCTATGCGGGATGGCGCGGATGCCTTCGCAGGTGGCCAACGCCACCGGGAAGAAAGCAGTCTTGGCGACAATCACCACTTTGAACGTCTCATCGACGCCAAACAGCAGCACGAACATCGGGATCAGGGCGATGCTCGGCACCTGCCGCAGGGTATGGAACAGCGGGGCGCAGTAGGCCTCCACGGTCTTCGACAAGGCCAGCATCGCGCCAAACCCAAGGCCGGCCAGCGCGCCGCCGGTAAATCCCAGTGCCAGCCGCGACAGGCTGCTGGCCAGATGCTCCCCAAGTTCGCCGCTGGCCAGCAGGTCGTTAAAGCTGAGCCATACCTCTTGTGGCGGGATCAACAGGTTGGTCGGGAACAGCCCGGCGTTGGCCACCACGGCCCAGAGCGTGAGCAGGGCCAGGGGAGAGATGAACCAGGAAAGGGATGAGAGCACGCGCATGGCTGGCCTTGGGAAAACAGGGGTAGAGGAGGTATGGCAAGAGCTGTGCCAGGTGTGATCGGCCCCGGATTGCGGGCCCGGAGGAGAGCGGTGGTGCTGGAGCAGCAACGGGGTGCTGCTGGAGCAACAACCCGTCAGCAGAAGCGGCGCGGGCTTCTTCGCAGTTTTACCTGTGAAGAAACCCGCCTGTTTTCAGATCAGAAGTCGTAACTCACACTGGTGTAGTAGAACGCCCCCTGGGCCCCCTCCGGGCTGGTAATGGAATACTTCGGCACGCCATACAACTGCGCGCCCTCCAGCTTGTCCGGGTGGCTATCGAACAGGTTGATCGCCCCCGCCGACAGGGTCAGGCCCAGGTCGAAGCGGTATGACACGTCGAGGTCGGTCACCCACTGCGGGCTGAAGGTCTGGTCCAGCGCCGGGTTGGCCGCATTGCGGTTCTGCCACTCGCCATAGCGGCGCTGGGCCACGGTGACACGCCAGCCCTCATACAACCAGTTGGCGCTGAGGGTCAGTTTGTCCTTGGGTGTGCCGTCTTCGATCAGGCCCTGGGTGTTGCGGCCGATGATCTGGTTGCCAGGGATGCCGCCCACGTCGTCAAGCCCGGTGATTCGGGTGTTGTTGCGCGCATAGCCACCGTTCAAATCCAGCCGCCCCCAGCCGGCCAGGTCCAGTTGGTAGTGGCCGGCCAGTTCGAAGCCATCGGTACGGGTGTCGGCGATGTTGGTGTAGAACGCCGCGCTCTGGATGTTGGCGTAGGGCGTGCCGGCAAAGATCGGCCCGACCACTGCGGCGGGCAGCTGGTCGGACAGGGTGATGCGGTTGTCGATGTCGATGCGGTAGGCGTCGAGCGTGACCGAGGCATTGGGCAGCGGCTGCCACACCAGGCCCACGGAGAAGTTGGTCGACTCTTCAGGCTTCAACGCCTTGCCGCCCAGCAACGCGGCCTCCGGGCTGTCGGCACGCAGCGTACGTTGCTGCACTTCAACCCAGTTGCCGCTGCCTGGCGGCTGCTCCACCACTTGCACGCTGAACGACGACAGCCCGCTCTGCACCAGCGACGGTGCGCGGTAGCCGGTGCTGGCACTGGCCCGGGCGGCAATTTCGGGCGTGAAGTCGTAGCGCAGCGACAGTTTGCCGTTGGTGGTGTCGCCGAAGTCCGAGTAATGCTCGCTGCGCACTGCCACACCCGCCTGGAATTTCTCGGTCAGCTGGGCTTCGACGTCAAAGTAGGCGCCGATTACCCGGCGATCCAGCGATACCGCATCGACCTGGGTGATGCCCGAGTAGTAACCCGGAATGCGCCGGCGAGTGACGGGGTCGAGGGTGTTGAACAATGGCCCGTTGGACCAGCCGGCCGCGTCGCCTGCGCTGAGGTCATAGTTTTCCTGGCGCCAGGCCAGCCCGGCAGACACGGTCAAGGGCTTGAACAACCAGTCGTTGGCAAAGTCGCGGGTCCAATCCAGGGTCAGGTTGGTCTGGTCGGCCTCGCGGCGGCCGGTATAGATGGTCGACGGGCTGGCCGTGCCCCAGCTGGGGTTGATGGCATTGCGGTCGGTGGAGTCGACGCGGTTGTCGCCGTAGTTCAGTGCCAGGTCGAATTTGCCCAGCGTCTGGTCCTCGAAGCGCAGGCCGCCGGTGACGGCAAAGTCTTCCAGCCCGTAGCGGGTGACGGGCAGGCGGCCGTCCGGATAGCGCGCCAGCGCCACGCTGCCGTAGTTGCTGCGCAGCGTAGTGGGCGGGTCAAAGAAGTTCTCGGCGTCGGTATTCTTGTGCGCGTAGGTGGCGAAGCCGTAGGCACTCAGGCCTTCGCCCACGCCCATTTCGGCATTGGCGGTGAAGTTGTACTGGTCGGAGACATTGCCCGAGCCCCAGCGCCAGTTGCGGTAGCGGTTGTTTTGTTCGCGCGGGGTGTTGATGCTGGTGGAGCCGGGGTAGAACAGGCGGTTGTCGTCGCGGGTATCGCTGGCCGGGTCCTGGCTGCCGGCGTCGAAGGCCAGGGTCAGGAAGCCGTCGTTGGGCAGGGCAAAGCCCTTCCAGCCGCTGAGCTTGCGTTGCAGGCCATCACCTTTCTTGTAGCCACCGAAGCGGTAGCCGGCATTGCCGCCCTCGTCGCGTTCCTTGAGCACGATGTTGATCACCCCGGCAATGGCGTCCGAGCCGTACTGGGCCGCGGCGCCGTCGCGCAGGATTTCGACCCGTTCGATGGCCGACAGCGGGATCAGGCTGAGGTCTACCGCTGCCGCGCCCCGGGCGTTGACCAGGCCCTGGCGGGTGATGTTGGCGCTGGTGTGGCGGCGCTTGCCATTGACCAGCACCAGTACCTGGTCGGAGGCCAGGCCGCGCAGCGAGGCGCCTTGGGCGATGGAGCCGGCAAAGGCGCCTTGTGGCGATTGCGGGAAGCTGAACGAAGGTGACAGCGCGGTGAGCGCCGCCGATAGGTCGCTGGCACCGGTTTCCTGCAGTTTTTCACCGCTTAGCACATCGACCGGGACGGCACTTTGCAAGGCGGTGACGTCGCTTCGGTGGGTACCGACCACGACCACGGTGTCGAGCGGTTCGTTGGCCTCGGTGGCGAAGGCGGGCACGGCGATGCCGGCGATGGCCAGGGCGATGGCGCTGGCCAAGGGGGTGTGGTGGGGCATGGATATTCCTTATGGAAGGCGTAGGGCCTATGCGCCGCAAAGCGGCCGCAGCATGTTCAGAACCGACTGGTAACGCTAAGCCCGACGGTGCGCGGGTCGCCGTAGGTGATCACGTACTGCCCGGCGGTGCCGTTGGGCCGGCCGTGCACCTGGTAGCGGCGGTCGGTGAGGTTGTTGACGAAGCCGGTCACGCTCAGCTTGTCGTCGTGGCTGAACCAGCTCAGGCGCGCATTGGCCAGGGTGTAGTGGGGCTGGCTGAGTGTGGCGTCGGCGCTGCTCTGGCGGTCGGCGAGGAAGTACTCCTTGTCGCGGAAGCTCACGTCGCCGCCGGCCACCAGTTTGCCGCCCACTTCCAGCGGGATGGTGTAGTCGGCACCCAGCGACACCACGTTGCGCGGTGAGCGCACGAAACTGTTGCCGCTGTAGTCACCCGTCACCGCGCCGGTGGTGGGGTTGGTGTTCTTGAAATCGGTGTATTCGGTGTCGAGGAACGACACCGCCGCACGCAAGTGCAGGCGCTCGGTCGGCTGGCCTTCGATCTCCAGCTCGGCGCCCTTGACCTTGCCCTTGGCGCCGTTGGTCAGCGCGGTGGTGAGCACGCCGTTGTTCACCGTCAGCAGGTTCACCTGGATGTCGGAGTAGTCGTAGTAAAACACGTTGGCGTTGACGATCAGGCGGCGGTCGAACCACTCCGACTTCAGTCCGATTTCGTAGGCATCGAGTTTTTCCGGGTCGACCGTGGTCAGCTGCGCCAGGCTGGTCGACAGCCCGGTGTTGAAGCCCCCCGAGCGGAAGCCATGGGCGTAGCGGAAGAACACCCGCAGGTTGTCGTTGATGCGGTACTCGGGGGTCAGGTCGTAGGTCCAGGCTTCCCAGGTCTTGTCTTCCTGGCGATTGCCATTGCTGCCCACGCCGCCCAGCGGGATCAGCGGGCCGTTGGCCGTGGCACGGGTCAGTTGCACCAGGTCGAGGTCGATGTCCTTTTTCTCCTGGGTCCAGCGCAGCCCCCCGGTGACGCTGAAGTCGTCGGTAAAGTCGTAGGTCAGGTTACCGAATAGCGCATAACTGTTGGTGCGGTGGTCATAGCCTAGGTCGCGCAGCGCGGTGGTGCCCACCTGGTTGGAGCCGGTGCCATTGGGTGTTGGCCCGGGGGTGACGATGCGCTGCGCCGAGCTGTCGAGGTCTTCGTGGAAGTAGTGCGCGCCCAGCAGCCAGTGCAGCGGGCGGTCTTCCGGCGAGGCCAGGCGCAGCTCCTGCGACCACTGGCGGTAGCTGTTGTCGGTAATGGCTGCGCCGTTGACTTCATAGGGGGTGTAGTCGGCGTCGCTGGTGGAGCGGTTGCGGATGTAGTCGTAGGCGCTGATCGAAGTCAGCGTGTAGTCGCCCAGGTACCAATTGAAAGTCAGCGACGCGCCATCGTGGTCCAGGCGGTAGTCTTCGTTGACGTTCAACGAGATGTCACGGCCATTCGGGCGCTGATAGCCAACGTTGTAGTAGCGGCCCACCGGCAGCGAGCCGTTGCTGCCATCACCTTTGAACTGGCGGCTGTGCAGCTTGAGCAAGGCATCCAGGTCAGGGTTGAGCTGGGCCAGGAACTGCAGGCGGATGGCCTTCTTGTTCACGTCGCCGTAAGTGTTGCCGTCGAAGTCATTGTTCTGGAAGCCGTCACGCTCCTCCGAATACAGCGCCACCCGCCCGGCCAGTTTTTCATCGACCAAGGCGCCACCGATGGCGCCGGTGACGATGCGCTCGTTCTTGCTGCCGAAGCCGACGGTGCCGTAGCCGTCGGTATCGAAGGCCGGCTTTTTAGAGATCACATTGACCGCACCCGCCGTGGTGTTCTTGCCATACAGGGTGCCTTGCGGCCCGCGCAGGATCTCGATGCGCTCCAGGTCGAACAGCGGACCGCCGCCGGCGACCGGGGCGTTGAGGTAGACGTCATCGGCGTAGATGCCCACCGGATACACCGTGGCTGCGCCGGTGTCGCCGGTGCCCAGGCCACGGATGTACCAGCGCGGGCGGCCGTCGCCATCGGGGTTCTTGGCCGAGGCGTTGGGCACGAAGGTGGTGATGTCGCCCATGGCGCGCACGCCATCGGCGGTGATGCTGGTGCCCTTGATCGCTGACACGGCGACCGGCACCTCCTGCAGGGTCTGCTCGCGGTGCTGGGCGGTGACAGTGACGGTTTCCAGGGCCGCTTCGTTGTTGTTTTCTTCGTTGGCGGCAATGGCCTGGCTGCCGGTTCCGGTCAGCAGCAGCGCGAGGCTGATCTGCCGGGCGAGTGGATTGAGCTGGTGCATGGTGGATCTCCCCGTATGTAAAGCGTTGTTGGGGAGGGTTAGAGCAGGGACTGTGCCATGTTTGTAGGCTATTGATATTTATGGGTTTTATGGGTTTCTGAAGGGGTTGTTGCAGATTGCGCAGCAGTGGTGTGCTGGGCGGGTGCTGCTGGGGCAGCAGTGGGGTGGCTGAAACTGCTGGGGCCGCAAAGCGGCCCCAAAATCTCAAACGGCCAAACGCGAAGTCGAGCCTATCACCCGTTCCAGCACGCGAAAGTCAATCCACTCACGCACATCGAAGCGCCGTGGTATGAACCCCCAGCGGTACAGGAACTCGGTAAGGTCCTGCAACGCCTCGAGCGAGCGGCTGTCCAGGGTCGTGCGCAGGCGCCGGTGTGCATCTTCACCGTACGCCGCCGCCACCCAGTACTCGCTGGTGTTCAGCTCACGGGCGAGAAAACGTCGGGTCTCCTCAGGGTTGGCCCACGCCCATTGCTCGGTGCGCAACACCGTGTCGACCAGCGTGCAGCTGGCCTCGAAATGCTGCTCGAGCAGGTGGCGGTCCACGGTCAATGTGCGCGGCGTGCCGTTGTTGCTGCGGATCAGTGGGTCCGGGTGGCTGCCCGTGTCCACCACCACGCGCAGGCCGAATTCGTGGGCCAGATGCACGGCGTGCGCGCCCTTGAGAAAGATGGCATCGATGTCACCGCGCAGCAGGCCGATCAGCTCGTTGTTGCGGCGGCTGAAGCGGCTGGTGTCCAGGCTGACTTCGGCGCCATACAGGTGTTGTTTGGCATCATCGCTGTAGGTGCCGCCATAGGGGTAGTCGACCAGCTCGACATCGGCCACCGCCAGGCCTTCCAGCTTGAGGGCGTTTTCCAGCCCGCGCAGGGCCTGGGCGCGGGTGAAGTCGATCTGGACGTTGGCCCACTTGGGTAGGCCAAAGCGGCGGTTTTTCAGGTCGCGGATGCTGCGCACACCGCTTTCTTCGGTGGTGAGGATCAACTGAACCTCGTCGCTCCAGGACAGGCCCAGCACGCGGGTTTCGACGCCGCTGGCGTAGGCCCAGATTGCCGGGATGTTACCGCCGTGGCGCACCGAGTTCTGCAGGTGGTGATCGTAGTGAGCCTCGCGCACTTCACGTTCGCTGGACTCGCGAAGCGACTGGATATTGGTGCCGAACGGCGCAAAGGCTTCTGCCAGGCGCCCTGACTGCACGGCAATGCCGAGGCCGGTGGGCACCGGGCTGTGGGTGTACCAGAGGGTTTCCAGGGGCTTGGTCATGGGTTAACGGTCTTCCTGTCCATAGGCACGGCGGCCAGTAGTTGCTCCAGGGGTTGCTCGGCGATCCAGTCACGCACCTCAAAGCGGGCCGGGATGAAGCGCCAGCGTGTGAGAAACTCGACAAAGTCCTGCAAGGCATTGATGGCCTGGTCCTCCAGGCGGGTGCTTAAGCGTAGGTGGGCATCAATGCCATACGCCACTTGCACCCAATATTCGCTGCTGTTGGTTTCCCGCGCCAGGTAACGACGGGTTTCATAGGGGTGCTGGTGGGCCCAGCGCTCGGCGCGAAGCACCGAGCCGAGTAGGGCGTGCACCACCTGCGGGTGCTGCGTCAGCAGGTGGTTGTCCACGGCCAGGGTGCGCGGAGTGCCGTTGTTGCTGCGGATCAGCGGGTCGGGGTGGCTGCCCGTATCGATCACCGTGTGCAGGGCGAAGGCGTGGGCCAGTTGAACGGCACTGGCGCCCTTGAGGAAGATCGCGTCGACTTCGCCGCGCAGCAGGCCGGTCAGCTCCAGGTTGCGGCCTTCGGTCTGGGTACTGGACACTGGCGTGCCGGCCACGTTGCGCACCGGGCGGTCGCTGAAGGTGCCGTCGTAGCGGTAGTTGACCAGCTCCAGGTCACCCACCTGCAGCCCTTCGAGCTTGAGCGCGTTTTCCAGCCCGCGCAGGGCCTGGGCACGGGTGAAGTCGATCTGCGCCGCCGCCCAGTCGGGCAGGCCGAAGCGCCGGCCCTTGAGGTCCTTGACGGTATGGATGCCGCTGTCTGGGCGGGTCAGGATCAACTGTGCTTCATCCGCCCAGGACAGGCCTATCACACGGGTTTCGCGGCCCTGGGCGCGGGCCCAGATGGCCGGGATGCTGCCGCCGTGGCGCACCGAGTTGCGCAAACTGTGATCGAAGTGCGATTCGCGCACGGCCTGCTGGTCGGCTTCGCGCAGTGACTGCACCCGGGTGCCGAGGCTGGCCAGGTCATCCTGCAGCCAGCCTTGCTGCACGGCAATGCCCAGGCCGGTGGGTACCGGACAGCGGGTGTACCACAGGGTATCGAGGGGTTGGCTCATGTTCGGGCTCCGGTCGGGGTCAGGCGCTGGTCTTCAAAGGGGTCACGGTGGCTGCCTGCTGCACCAGTGGCAGCACCTCTTGGCCGATGCGCAGGGCCTCTTCGAGGTGCGGGTTGGCTGCCAGAATGAAGGTAGTGAAACCGGCATCGCGGTACTCGGCCAAGCGTTCGGCGATGTGCTGGTGGCTGCCCACCAGGCCGACCGTAGGGCCAGGCTTGGCCTTGGCGAAACCCGCCCACAGGTTGCGCGCCAGCACCAGCTCGTCGAAGCCTTGCAGGTGCTGGTGGTACGCCGCCTGACGCGCACCGCCAACCGAGTCGGAGCCGGTCACGAACTGCTTGGCGGTGGTGCTGGCCTTGCCTTCCAGTCGCTCGAACTGCTGGCGCAGCTCGCGCCATGCCTGCTCTTCGGTTTCACGGGCAAAAAGGTCGACGCGCAGGCCGAAGCGCACCGTGCGGCCTTGCTTGTCGGCCAGCTCGCGCACCCGTTCGATATGCGGCTTGAGCTTGTCGATCGGTTCGGCCCAGTTGAGGTAGACGTCGGCATGGCGCGCGGCGACTTCCAGCGCCGCATCGGAAAAGCCGGAAAAGTACACACCTGGCTTGCGTTCGTGCTGCAGGCCAGGCGGCAAGCTGCCGTTTTCCAGGCGGTAGACCTCGCCCTCGTAGCTGAACCTGTCCTGCGTCCAGAGACCTTGGATCACGTCCAGGAATTCGCCGGTGCGCTTGTAGCGCAGGTCATGCTCGAGGAAGTCGCCATTGGCGCGCTGGCTGGCCGGGTTGCCGCCGGTGATGATGTTCCAGTCCAGCCGGCCACCGCTGAGGTTCTGCAGGATGGCCGCCTGCTGGGCAGCGTAGGCGGGCAGGGTCCAGGTGGCCTGAAACGCGATCAGAAAGCGGATGCGCCGGGTTTCGCGAGCCAGCGCGGCGGCGGCAATCCAGGGTTCCGGGCCAGTGGGCAGCAGCGCGCCCTCGAAACCGGCCAGCTCGGCGGCCTTGGCCACCTGGGCGATGTAGTCGATGTAGGTGAAGCCATCGGCCTTGCCATCCGGCAGGCGGCCGGGGGCGATGTTGCCGGGACGGTGCACGGGGTTGCCGCGGTTGTGACGATCGGTCGACAGTTGCGGGCCGTCGGTGCCCAGTGGCAGGCGCCAGAAAAATTCGGTGGTCATGGGGGCTCCTGAAGGAGTGGATGTGCGTGTGAGGAGGGTGGTGCAACGGCTGTGCCATGGGGATGCAAGGCCCATGGGACGGGGGGCTGCGGGGTAAGGTGAAAGGGGGGTGCTGCTGTGGCAGCAATCGGGCAGCAATGGATGTTGGGGCAGCAGCAGGGTGTGGCGTGCTCCCGTTGCGGCCCTTTCGCGAGTGAACCCGCGAAAGGGCCGGCAAGTCAGGCTTCGGTATTGGCCGTTGTCGCCTGCCCGGCACTGCGCAGGTACGCTTCATAGAGTGCTGAATACGCCCCACCCCGGCTCATCAGCTCGGCATGCGCCCCTTGCTCCACCACCCGTCCGTGCTTGACCACGGCAATCCGGTCAGCATCGCGAATAGTCGCCAGGCGATGGGCAATGATGATCGCCGTACGCCCCTGGCACAGCCGGCGCAGGGCGCGCTGGATGCGCCGCTCGGTGTGCACGTCCACCGCCGAGGTGGCCTCGTCCAGCACCAACACCGCCGGGTCGGCCAGGTAGGCGCGCACCAGGCACACCAGCTGACGCTGGCCATGGCTCAGGTGTGCGCCCAAAGGTCCGACTTCGCTGTGGTAGCCCTGCGGCAGGCGTTCCAGCACCTCGTCGGCGCCCAGCTCGCGGGCGGCGGCGATCAGCTGGGCCTCGCTGGCAGCCGGGGCGGCCAGGCGCAGGTTGTCGAGGATGCTGCCGCTGAACAGCACGTTGTCCTGCAGCACCACGCCTACGTTGCGCCGCAGGTCATGCTGGGCCAGTGCGCGCAGGTCGATGCCGTCCAGCTTTACGGCGCCCTGCTGCACTTCGTAGAAGCGCGTCAGCAACTGCACCAGGGTGCTCTTGCCATGCCCGGAGGGGCCGACAATGGCCACTACCTCGCCGGCCCGGATGTGCAGGTCGAGCCCGTCGATCACCGGCCGTGGGCTGTTCGCTGCATAGGCAAAACCGACGCGATCGAATTCGACCTGGCCACGCGCCCTGGCCAGCCGTTGTGGCGCTGGCGGGTCGAGCACGTGCGGGCGGGTGTCGAGCAGCAGGAAGATACGTTGCGCCGAAGCGCTGCCGGTGGCGTAGCGTTCGAACAGGTCCGACAGTTCCTGCAGCGGGCCAAGGAACAGGAACACGTAGAACAGGCTCTCGGCCACCTGGCCCACGCTGACCTTGCCTTCGGCCAGGCCATGGGCGCCGACCAGCAACAGCACGGCCATGCCGGTGGTGCTCAGCAGCGCGGTGAACGGGGCAAACCAGCCGGCGCGCAGGCTGCCGTGGATCAGCGCCTGGTTGAAGTCTTCCAGCAGGCGCCGGTAGCGTGCCTGGTTGCGCTGTTGCTGCCCGCATTGCTGGATCAGCCGCACGCCACTGACGCTTTCCACCAGGTGTGCGGTGAACCGGCTGCGTTGCTCGGCCACCTTCGCCCAGTTACGCTGTGATACCCGCTTGAAGCGCCAGGTGGCAACGGCCAGCAGTGGCACGGTGGCGGCCAGGCTGTAAAAGAAGCCGGGTTCGATACGCCACAGCATCACCGCCGCCAGGCCGCAGCGCAGCAAGGCACCCAGCAACTCCGGCGGGCCTTGTACCAGCAGCGGCTCCAGCGCATCGACGTCGCGGTCGGCGCGGGAGATGATGCGCCCGGCCCGGGTCTGATCGAAGTAGCTCACCGACAGCGCCTGGACATGGGCGAACACCTTCACCCGCAAATCATTCAGCACACGGATCGCTGCGCGCCCGGCAATGAACTGCGATACCCCGGCTAGCAGGAAGCGCCCCAGCCAGCTCGCCGCCAGCCCCAGGCCCAGCCACAGCACCAGGCGCTCGTCGAGCAGCCAGTGCCCGGCACTGGGCACCAGGCCCTTGTCCAGTAGCTCGCGGACGAACCATGGCCGCAGGAACACGGTAAACACCAGCAGCACCTCAATGCCGATCACCGCCAGGATCTGCCGGCGAATCGGCCGTAACAGGGGTAGCAGACGCTGGAACATGCCGCGGTCCAGTGCCTGGCGGGCCAGGTGTTGTTCGATGGCGAGATCGCTGGCGGGGGTGTGCGGCACATCAGTCATGGTCGATCCCCAGCAGGTCGCGGTAATGAGTGTTGTTGGCGCTCAGCTCGGCATGGCTGCCACTGGCGCTGATGCGGCCGTTTTCCAGCATCAGCACGCGGTCGGCCAGCAGCAGGGTGGACAGCCGGCTAGTAATCAGCAGCAAGGTTGGGCCTTGGCCGCCTGCGCGGTGCAGGCGACGGATGTTGTGCAATACCTGGCGTTCGCCCAGCGCATCCAGGGCGCTGGTGGCGTCGTCCAGGCAGAGGATGTCGGGCGCGCCCAGCAGCGCCCGGGCCAGGCACAGGCGCTGGCGCTGGCCGCCAGACAGGGTCACGCCGCGGTCACCCAGTGGCGTATCGAGGCCGTGGGCCAGGCGTTCCAGCACATCCTCGGCGGCGGCCAGGCGCAGCGCTTCACGTAGCTGAGCGTCGCTGGCCTGTGGTGCGGCCAGGCGCAAGTTGGCGGCCAGGCTGTCGGAGAACAGAAAGCTTTCTTGCGGCAGCACCTGCACGCGGCGGCGCAGGTCGGCCAGGTCGAGGTCACGTACATCGTGCCAGCCGTTGGCATCGCTACCGACCTGCACGCTGCCGTGCTGCACATCTGCCAGGCGCGGTAAAAGGCTGGCCAGCAGGCTTTTGCCGGTGCCCGTGGCGCCGACCAGCGCTACGACTTCACCGGGCTGCAAGGTCAGAGAACAGCGCTGCAGGATAGGCCGAGCGCCGTCTGCTGCGCTGACCTCTACCTGATTCAACTTCAGCCCCAGGGGCCCCGCAGGCAGCGTACCAGGACCGCCGACGATGGCCGGGCGCTCGTCCAGCAGCTGCCAGATGCGTTCGGCGCTGGCACGGGCGTCGGCGAAGGTCTGCATCACCCGGCCAATGCCTTCGATGCGGAACACCAGCGTGGTGGCTACCAGCAGCGAAGTGACCAGCTCGCCGATACCCAGCGCCCCGGCAGCCACCCGGTGGGCACCATAGACCAGGATCCACACATGCCCCAGCGCAACCACGGCCTGTGGCAGCGGGATGCGCGAGCTGGCGTAGGCGAGGGCGGCACGGGCGTGGTCGGTGAAAACCTCGACCTGGCTGGCGAAGCGGGTGATGCGCTGGTTTTCCAGGCCGAAGGCCTTGATCACACGCACCCCGCCGATGCCTTCGGCGAGGTCCTGGCTGACCTGGTCGTAGGCCGCGCCCACTGCACGATCCAGGGTAACCAGGCGGTCAGTCTGCAGCACGAACAGCCACAGCCCGGCTCCGGTCAGCAGCAGCGGCACCAGGCCCAGCAGCGGGTCGTACCAGCTCAGCAGGCCGACGGCGGCGATCACCACCAGCGGGGTTTCGATGATCTGCCGCCAAAAGGTGATCAGTGCGTCGCGTACCTTGTCGGCATCGCGAGTGGTGCGGGTGACCAGTTCGCCCATGCCATGGCGCCAGTGGTAGCCCAGGTGCAAGCGCTGCACCTGGTCGAGGATACGTTCACGCAGGCGCGTGAGCAGGGCCTGGCTGAGTACCAGCGACAGCACGGCAGCGGCGTATTGCAGCAGGCCGCGGCCAAAGGCGATGGCCAGTAGCAGCCACAGCCAGTGCCATGCCAGGCTGGCGTCCAGGCTGCCGTCGGCCAGGCGCTGCACAGCGCGGCCGCTGCTGACGTCGTCGACGGCATGGCCGATCAGCCATTGTTGCCAGGCCAGGCCGAGGTTGCCGGCGACATACAGGGCCGTGACCAAGGCGAAGCGCCAGGGCATTTCGCGATAAATGGCCAAAGCCCGAAGAAGAGGGTGATTCATGTAAATGCTCGATCAGAATGCGCCTGCGCCCCTGTAGGCGCGGCCTTGTGTCGCGATAGGGGCGCAAAGCGCCCCCGTCCAACCCCCGTATCAACGGCGGGTAGCGCCTTGGTTTTCCTTGGCATTGAGTACTGCGGTGTACTCCCCCGGATCAGCCCCGTTCAGGTAGTAGTTGCCTACGTTGTGCAGCCGCCAGCGAATCGGGTCGTGGGTGGTGTGCACCCGGGCATTGCGCCAGAACCGATCCAGGTTCCACTTGCTCAGCGAAGCGCTGGCCCCCAGCAACGAGAACAGGTCGCTGGAAATCTTCAGCGACGCCGCATCGGAATGCGCCCGGGCGGTGGCCACCGACAAGATCAGCTCATCCTGCAAGGCTTTGTTCTCCGGGTCGTGCTCGTGTTCGTCGAACACCCGCGCCGCGTCACGCAGCACCGACTCGGCACCGCGCAATGCCACCGCGTACTCGCCAACCTGGCGAATCACATGGGGCTCGTCACTGGCGCGTTCGACGCCGCTCTCCACCCAGGCACGGGCGTGCTCGCGCAGGTACTCGACGGCGGCTTGCAAGGCGCCCGCAGCGATGCCGGTGTCGATAGCGGCGTGGAGAATTTGCGGAAAGGTCAGGCCAGTGCGTTTCATCGGCCCGCTGCGGCGGGTCAGGTAGCGCTCGTCAAGCACGATGTTGTCGAAGTTGACGGTGCCACTCACCGAGTTCTGCTGGCCGAAGGCCTGCCAGTCATCGACCAGGGTCAGCCCGGGGGTGTCACGGTGCAGCAGTACGCCGACGCCACCGTCCTCGCTGGCGGCGGTCAGCGAAATCCACTCGGCCAGGTAGGAGCCGGTGGAGTAGAACTTGCTGCCATTGAGCAACCACTGGCCATCGGCACCGCGCTCGACGCGGGTCTTGAGCGCGAACTTGTTCTTGCCGCCGACCTCGGCCAGGGCATTGCCGAAGCGCTTGCCCGCGAGCACGTCGGTGATCAGCCTGTCACGCACGTCGTCGGGGTAGCCGGTGAAAATGCCACGCAGCATCACATTGTGAATCTGCAGCAACTGGCCGACGCCGCCGTCGGCGGTGGAGATCAGGCGCACGGTTTCGACCACGGTCTGCACCGAAGCGCCGAGGCCGCCGAACTGGCGAGGGACAGCAATGGCGGTCAGGCCGCTGCTGGACAGCAGCTCGGCCTGGCGGCGCGGCAGTTGCCCATTGTTGCGCGGGTCGGCGGCCAGTTCGGCGATTTGCGCGGCGACCTGGCGGGCGGTTTCGATGGCTTCGGCTTCGCTGGTCAAGCGGCGGGCGGGGGAGGGTTCTATCGCGCTCATGAAGGAGTCTCGGTTGGTCTGAGGGCCAGTGCGCCTGCGTCGCGGGTAAACCTGCGGATGGCCACACCTCGGTCCAAAGCCCTTGAGCAATATCTTTGCCACTCCTCTTCAAGGCCCGTCCTGCGCGGTTTACACAACCTTTTGCTGCCCCAGCAGCAGCCGCCTTGCTGATCTGGCAACACCCCACCCGCAATCCTGCTCCCCGTTCAGCACCCGGCCCCTTGCCGATGCTGCCAATCCCACGGAATTCAAGGCCTCCAGCGGTTGGCACGCACACTGCAATGCTGCTTGCACGACGCCCAAGGAGCCACTTCATGACCTTCGCAACCGCTACCGCACAACGCTCGGCAGACGACTCGTCAGCCCTGGAGCGCATCTGGTTCACCCGCTGTCCGGTGCCCACCGCCTCGGGCATCGCCTACAAGCTCGGCTGGCTTGAGGAGGAATTCGCCAGCGATGGCCTGCCGGTCTCGACCTTGCAGGAGGCCCGTCAGTTGGGCCACCACCACTACGATCACCAACTGCCCGGGCTGTTCCGCGAAGGCGGCAACGTACCGGCGCTGGCCGCACGGGCGGCAGGCTCGCCCAGCCGGCTGATCGGCCTGACCTGGATCGAGGAATGGCAAACCATCCTGGTGCGCCCGGACTCCGGCATCCGCAGCGCTGCCGACCTGCGCGGCAAGCGCCTGGCGCTGCCGGCCTGGGGTGACAGCCGCCCCGGCAGCATTGCCCGCGCCATGAGCCTGCACGGCTACAAAGGCGCCTTGACATCGGCTGGGTTGCACCTGGATGACGTGCAGCTGGTGGAAGTGGCCCTGCTCGATCAGGGCGACGCGGCCACCCCGCAGCTGGGCCTGCAACGGCTGTGGTCGGGGCTGGACTACCTGGCCCGTGGCGAAGTCGATGCCGTGTACGTGAAAGGCGCGGCAGCGGCCGATGCGGCCCGCCGCCTGGGCCTGGTGGTCGGCGTCGACCTCGACCTGCTGGCCGATCCACGGCATCGCATCAACAACGGCACGCCGCGGCCGATCACCGTGCACCAGCGCCTGCTCGACGACCACTTCGACCTGGTGGTGCGCTTCCTCGCCCAGACCTTGCGTGCCGCCGAGTGGGCCGCCAGCAACCGCGACGCGCTGAACAGCATCCTCGAAGAAGAGACCCGCGCCGGCAGCCAGGGCGTGGCCGAGGCCTACCGTGGTGATTTCCACACCACCTTGGCGCCAGACCTGTCCGAACAACGCCTGGCATTCCTCTGGACGCAAAAAGACTTCCTTTACCTGCATGGCTTCCTCGAAGCCGATTTCGCCATCGCCGACTGGGTCGACCCGCGGCCTCTGCAAGCTGCCCACCAACTGCTGGCCCAGCGCCGCGCCTGATCTTCCTGGAGACTGACCATGACCGTACTGATCAACGAACGCCCCGTGACCGCCGAACTGCAAACCTTCGTCGACCAGGTAGTGGCCGAAGCCGAAGCCGCGTTCAGCGTGTTCCGCGAAACCAACACCATCACGGCCAACGGAACCGTCGGTTTCATCGAGCGCGTGCCCGGTGAAGAGCTGCTGGTGTCGGTGAACTACGGCGGCCCGTGGAACCACCGCAAGCCGCTGCAGGCCACCGTTACCGATTTTTCCGGCAACGTCATCGTCGGCAAGGGCAAAGGTGGCCTGGGCCGCTACACCAAGCTGTTCCAGACCCACGCCGACATCACCACCGTGTCACACGTGCACAGCCCGTACCTCGGCGCCTGGGCACAGACCCATCGCACCTTGCCGTTCCATTATGTGCCGGTGCAGCGCTACCAGCTGGCGCGCGAGCTGCCGGTGTACATCGACCGGCGCCAGGCCGAGGTCGATTTCATCCTCGACAAGATCGCCGAGAACCCCTTCAACCTGGCCATTCTCGAAGCCAACGGCGGCGCCACCGTGTGGGGCAAGCAAGGGCTGCGGGCTACGGCGGAGTTCATTCTGTTGCTGGAGGAGGGCGCGCAGATCCAGTTGCTGGCAGATGCCCTTGGTGGGTCGCGGCCTTATGGCCCGGGGGTGCTGACCCAGCAGTGGAAGATGAGCGGGCTGTATGAGCGGGCGAACGAGCTGGGCCTGGTCCCAGGCATCGACCGGCGTAGCTGAGCCGATCACCGGGGGGCGCTGGCGCCCCTTTCGCCAAACAAGGCCACAACCCACGTACATCGCTCATGAACTGGACATTTCCCCATGGCAGTCAAAATCCTCTGGTACCTCACCACCCCTGATGGCCCCCACCCTTGGGAGCCCGAGGGCCGCTGGCACACCGATTTCGAACACCTCAAGCAACTGGCTATCGCCGCTGACCGCCTGGGTTTCTACGGCTCGCTGCTCGGCTCGAGCCCCAACGAAAGCCTGGCGGTATCGGCTGCACTGATCGATGCTACCTCGCGCTTGCGCTTCCTGGTCGCGCAACACCCGGGCGAACTGTCGCCGGCGGTACTGGCCAAGTGGGCGCTCACTTTCGACCAGTTTTCCAACGGTCGCCTGCTGTTTAACGTGGTCAACGGCAACGATGCTGGCCTGGCCACCCTGGGCGTGCATTACCCGCACGATGAACGCTATGACTTCAGCCTGGAATACTGGCGCGCTTTCCAAAGCTTCTATGCCGGTGAAACCGCTGGCTATGACGGCCGCTACATCAAGCTTTCGCCGCGCTCGCCAGCCGCTGCCAGCCACCCGCTGGGCGGCTGGCATCCCCCGCAGCAAAAGCCTGGCATCCCGCTGTGGGGCGCCGGCACGTCGGCACCCGGCGTTGCGCACTCGGTGCAATTGCTGGACGTCTACCTGAGCTTCGCCGACACCCCGCAAAAGCTTGGCGACAAGTTCCGCCGAGTAGCGGCCGAGGCGGCGAAGATTGGCCGCGAACTGACCTATGGCACCCGCCTGCAGGTCATTGTGCGCGAAACCGAGGAAGAAGCCTGGGCCCACGCCGAGCGCCTGTTGCAGCGCACCTCGCTGGCCACTGCACGCGCTGCCATCGAGCGCCAGCTGCCACGGGGACAAACGCTGGAAAGCTACGTCAGCGATGACCCGCGCATCCAGCGCAACCTCGACAGCATCCGGGCCGGGCGGCTGCCCACGGCGCGTGAACTGGAGATCTACCCCAACGTTTGGCTGGGCCCCAGCCTGTTCGGCTTCAACCTCCTCGGCCCGGCCGCCGGCACCTATCTGGTCGGCAGCGCCGAACAGGTAGCTGAGCGCATCCGCGAGTACGAAGCCCAGGGCACCTCTGCGTTCATCCTCTCGGGCTTCCCGCTGATCGACGAAGCGCACCGGGTGGCCGACCTGCTGTTCCCGCTGCTGGACCTGGACCACGGTTTCGACGTGCCGCAGCTAGGCGCGGCGAGCAAGCCGCGCGTGGCGCAACCGGCGTAAGGAGAGGGCAATGAGCGAGCTGTTTTCGCGCCGGGTGTTTCTCGGCAACAGCCTGGCCGTGGGTGGCAGCCTGCTGCTCGGCGGCGGGCTGCTCAGTGGCTGTGACGCCAGCGCGCCGGCCGCCGCCAGCGCGCAGCTGCCGGGCACGCCCGTGCGTGGTGGGCGCCTGCGGGTGGGTATTATCGATGGCGACCAGGCCGGCAACCTCGATGCACATAAGCCGGTTGGCGGCGGGATCATCCGCGGCTGGGCGCTGTACGCCAAGTTCTGGGAATGGAACGCCGATGTCAGCACACGCCTGGCCCTGGCCGAATTTGCCGAGCCGAACGCCGATGCCAGCGCCTGGACCATCCGCCTGAAGCCTGGGCTGGAGTTCCACCATGGCAAAACCATCGGCGCCGACGACATGCTGTTCTCGATCCTGCGCCTGACCGACCCGCAACTGGCCTCGCCGTTCGCCGGGCTGGTCGGCGCCATCGACCGGCAGGCGTTGCGCAAGCTGGATGAGCGCACCATCGAAATCCGTTTCAAGCAGGGGCAGAGTTTCTACCCGCTGGATGAAACGCTGATCAGTTTCGGCGGCATCGTGCCTACCGACTACCACCCGCTGACCAACCCGGTCGGTGCCGGGCCTTACCGGCTGAAAAGCTTCATTCCCGGCCAGCGCTCGCTCTACAGCCGCTTCGAAAACTACTACAAGCCCAACCGGCCCTATGCCGATGAGCTGGAAATCATCGAGTTCAAGGACCAGGTGTCGCGGGCAGCAGCCCTGCGCGCCGGGCAGATCGACGTGGCCAGTGGCGTGCAGGCCGAGCACAGCGCGCTGCTCAAGGCCGACCCACGGTTGCGCCTGTATGCCTCGCCCACCACGTCGTTCACCGGCTTCAACCTGAACGTGGCCAAGGCGCCGTTCCAGGATGTGCGCGTGCGCCAGGCGTTTCGCCTGCTCGCCGACCGCCAGGAACTGATAGCGCGTGGGTTGAACGGCTTTGGCCGCGTCGCCAACGACCTGTATTCGCCGCATGACCCTACCTACAACCACAGCATCGCCCAGCGCCCGTACGACCTGGACCAGGCCCGTTCGCTGCTGCGCCAGGCCGGGCACAGCGACCTGCGCGTCGAGCTCACCACCCCACCCGGGCCGGGTGTCAACGCCGCGCTGGTCTTCGCCCAGCAGGCCTTGAAAGCCGGGGTGCAGGTGAAGGTCAATCAGGTCGATGGCTCGGTGTTCAATGGGCCGCAACGCGAGCAATGGCAGTTGTCGCCGGGCTCGACCCCAGCACGCGGCTTTCTGGCCTCGGCGCTGCATAACGACGCGCCGCAGGCCATCTACAACCGCAGCAATTTCCATGACCCGCGCTTTACCGAACTGTTCCAGCAGGCCTTGGCCCAGCCCGACCTTGCGCAGCGCAAGGCCTTGGTGCACGAAGCCCAGGCCATCCAGCACGAACGTGGCGGGTTGCTGATCTGGGGCTTCTCCGACGTGCTCGACGCAGCGTCCGCCAAGGTCGGCGGGTTCGCCCCGGAACAGACCACTTTCGCCTCCTGGCGCTTTGACGAACTCTGGTTGAACCCCAATGCCTGACACTCAGCACACCCCCCGCACGCCGGCCTGGCTGGCCTGGTTCCTCGGGCGCCTCGGTTACGGGGTGCTCACCGCCTGGGTGATCAGCCTGGTGGTGTTCATCGCCACCCAGGCGCTGCCATCGGACCCGGCACGGGTGATTCTTGGCCCGGATGCGCCACTGGAAAGCATCCTCACCCTGCAACGGCAACTGGGCCTCGACCAGCCGATCCTGCTGCAGTACCTGCGTTGGCTGGGCGCGGCCTTGCGCGGCGACCTGGGTGTTTCGCTGGACTCCCAGCTGCCGGTGGCGCAGCTGCTGTTCGGCCGCCTCGGCCATACCCTGGCCTTGCTGGCCGGGGTGCTGGCGCTGGTGGTGCCATTGGCGCTGCTGCTGGGGGTGAGCCTGGCCCTGCGCCGCGACAGCCGGCTGGACCGCTGGGGGCTGTCGGCGTTGATCCTGCTCAAGGCCACCCCGGGTTTTCTGCTGGCCATCGGCCTGGTGATGCTGTTTTCCATGCCGGGCATGGGCTGGCTGCCGGCGGTGTCGATCCTTGACCCGCAATTGCCGTTGTGGCGCCAGTGGCCGTCGCTGGTGCTGCCGGTGGTGGCGCTGAGCCTGTCGGCGCTGCCGTACCTCACGCGCATGGTGCGGGCGTCGATGATCGAGGCGCTGGAGTCCGACTTTGTAATAGCCGCGCGCCTGCGTGGCATTCCCGAGCGGCGCATCATCTGGCGGCACACTTTGCCCAATGCCCTGACCCCGGCGATCCAGGGTGTAGCCCTGACCCTGCGCACCTTGGTCGGTGGCGCGTTGCTGGCCGAGGTGATTTTCAGTTACCCGGGCATCGGCACCGCACTGAACGCGGCGATCCAGATGCGCGACCTGCCGATGATCCAGGGCGTGGTGCTGGTCATCACCCTGGCGGTGGTGCTGATCAACCTGCTGGCCGACCTGCTGACCGTATTGCTGACCCCCAAACTGCGTACCGCCCGCCGCGTGCGGATGATCCGCCGTATCCGCCGCGGCATCCGCCCGTGGTGGCGACGTGTGCGCAGCACCCCTGCCCAGGAGGCAACCCATGACTGATTCCCGTTGGCTGGCCGAGCCGCAGATCCGCCGTGGCGCGGTGATTACCGTGCTGGTGGCGCTGCTGGCGGTGCTGGGCCCCTGGCTGGCGCCGCATGCGCCCACGGCCATGGTCGGGCCTGTGTATGGCCCGCCGGCTGCCGGGGCGCCGCTGGGGCATGATTTTCTCGGCCATGACCTGCTGTCGCGGCTGCTCAGTGGTGGCCTGTCGGTACTGTGGATGTCCGTGGCGGCAGCCACCCTGGCCTTGCTGGCAGGCGGTAGCCTGGGCCTGCTGGCCGGGTTCTCGCGGCGGCGCCTGGACCAGGCAATCAGCTGGGCGGCGGATGTGTCGCTGGCGTTTCCTGACCTGATTCTGGTGCTGCTGATCGTGTCCATGCTCGGCCGGGCGCCGTGGCTGATCGTGCTGACGGTGGCCATTGCCTTCACCCCCGGGGTGATTCGCCTGGCCCGGGGCAGCGCGGTGGCGGTGGCCGGGCAGGAGTTTGTCGAGGCGGCACAGATGATGGGGTACCCGCGCTGGCGCATTCTGTTCCTGGAGATCCTGCCGAACATCCTCACGCCGTTGCTGGTGCACTTCGGCAACATGCTGACCTGGGCGGTAGGCATGTTGTCGGGCTTGAGTTTTCTCGGTTACGGGGTGGCGCCACCGGCTGCCGACTGGGGCTTGATGATCAATGAAAACCAGGCCGGGCTGCTGGTGCAGCCGTGGGCCGTGCTGGCGCCGGCGCTGCTGATCGGGGTGTTTGCCTATGGCACCAACATCCTGGCCGAGGGCATTGGCCGGGCCAGTGCGCGGATTGGGGAGAAAGCGTCATGAATGCACCGCTGAATGCCGTGAGTGAAGTGTTGCGGGTCAGTGACCTGCGGGTAGAGCTGGCCGGGCAGGTCGATGTGTTGGCCGGGGTTTCCTTCAGCCTGGCAGCTGGCGAGATTGTCGGCCTGGTCGGTGAGTCCGGTTCGGGCAAGACCACCTTGGCCACGGCATTGCTGCGCCATGCCCGGCAGGGTGCACACATTGTTGGCGGGCACGTGGTGGTGACCGGGCAATCGCTGCTCGAACTCGAGGGCGAGGCCTTGCGCCTGGCCCGTGGCGGGCTGGTCGGCTATGTGGCCCAGGACCCGGCCACCGCACTGAACCCGGCGTTGCGTCTGGGGCCCTTGCTGCGTGAAGCGCTGTTGGCGCACCAGCCCGCGCTGTCGCGTGATGCGGTGCGCCAGCGCATCGGCCAAACCCTGCTGGAGGTTGGGCTGCCCGATGACGACGCCTTCCTGCGGCGGTTCCCGCATCAACTGTCTGGCGGGCAGCAACAGCGCATGATGCTCGCGCTTGCGTTCGTCTTGCGGCCCCGACTTATCGTGCTCGATGAGCCCACCACTGCACTGGACGTGACCACCCAGGCCCATGTGCTGCAGACCCTCAAGCGCCTGTGCCGTGACCAAGGTGTAGCGGCACTGTACGTTACCCATGACCTGGCGGTGGTACGTGACCTGGTTGACCGGGTGATGGTGATGTACGCCGGGCGCCTGGTGGAAGTGGCGGGGCGCGAGGCGATGTTTCGCGCACCGCGGCACCCCTACACGCGCGCATTGCTTGCGGCCATTCCCGACATCGCCCGGCGCCAGCCGTTGCAGGCGATTGCCGGGCACGCCCCGGCACCGGGGCAGCGCCCGGCCGGCTGTGCCTTTGCGCCGCGCTGCGGCAGGCGTCGCGCAGAGTGTTCAGTGATCGAGCCGTCGTTGCAGGCACACGACGGCGGGCATCAGGTGGCGTGCCTGGTGCCGCACCGCGAGCCGCTGCCCATTGGAGGTGTGGCTATCGAGGCGGCTGCTGCGCCGGGCGAAGCGATGTTGCTGGAAGTTCGGGGCCTGGATGTCGCCTACGATCGCCAGGTGCTGTTCGATGTTTCCCTGCGGGTTGGGCAAGGCGAGTGCCTGGCGCTGGTGGGCGAGTCGGGTTCGGGCAAGACCAGCCTGGCCCGGGCCATTGCCGGGCTCGGCGACAACGTTCAAGGGCAAATGAGCTACGCCGGCGAGCCTCTGGCGTTTGCCGCGCGCGAACGTGATGCCCGGCTGCGTCACCAGATCCAGTATGTGTTCCAGAACCCGTACCGGGCCCTGAACCCAAGACAGACAGTCGGGCAAACCCTCAGCGCGCCGTTGGCGCACTTTTTCGGGGTGCGTGGTGCTGAAGCACGTCAGCGGGTCGAGGCCGTGCTGGAGCGGGTGTCGCTGCCGGCACGCGTAGCCGATTTGTACCCGCATAGCTTGTCGGGCGGTGAGCGCCAGCGGGTGGCGATTGCCCGAGCGTTGATCTGCGAGCCGAAGTTGCTGGTGTGTGACGAAATCACCTCGGCGCTGGATGTGTCGGTGCAAGCATCGATTCTGGCGTTGCTGCAGCGGCTGCAGCAAGAGGGGCTGACCTTGCTATTCGTCACCCATGACCTCGGTGTGGTGCGGGCAATTGCCGACCGGGTATTGGTACTGCGTCAGGGGCGGGTGGTGGAGCAGGGCGCTGCCGGGCAGGTGCTTGGGCAACCGGTTGACGCGTATACCCGCACGCTGGTGGAGCATTCGCCCAGGTTGCGTGTCGGCCTCTAAATGCATGCCTTGGGGTTGCACCTGGCAACCCAGATGCAACCCCAAGGCTTTACCGCACCCTCAGTCCACGAACCGGGCCTGCCGCCGCCGTACTTCCTCACGCACCGCGGGAATTACCCAGCGGCCATAATCCACCGTGTCATACAGCGGGTCATAGCCTCGGTTGAGAAAAGTAGTCACTCCCAGGTCGACATAATCGAGCAATGCCTGGGCCACGGTTTCCGGCGTGCCTACCAACGCGGTGGTATCGCCATAGGCCCCCACCGCAGTCGCCGTCGGCATCCACAGCGCCCGATCATGCCGGTCGGCGCGGGCGGCGGCGGCGAGCAAACGTTCGGAACCGGTGCCCTTGATGCGCTTCTGCCAAGGGCTATCTGCGGCAAACTGTGGGTTGGCCTTGATCTGCGCGAGGATCTGTTCGGCACGCTGCCAGGCCTGGTCCTCGGTGGCCGCCAAAATCAGCCGCACCGACAAACTGACCCTTGGCGCTGCCACGCCCGCAGCGTGCGCAGCAGCCTTGAGTTTGCCGATCTGTTCGGCAACGCCGCTCAGCGGCTCACCCCACAGGGCATACAGATCCGCATGCTTGACGGCAATCTGGTAGGCGATGTCGGACGAGCCGCCGAAGGAAATCGGTATATGCGGCTGCTGCAGCGGCTTCACCGGTGAAAAGGCGTCTTTGATGTTGAAGTAGCGGCCCTCGAAGTCGAACGGTTCTTCGGCAGTCCAGGTACGACGGACAATCTCAAGGTACTCGTCGGCACGCCGGTAGCGCTCGGTCTTGTCGAGCAGGGTGTCCCCCTCTTGCGGTTCGGCGGTGATTCCGGTGATCGCATGCAGGCGGATGCGCCCACCGCCGGTGGTGTGGTCGAGGGTGGCGAATGCCCGTGCAGCCACCGTCGGCGCGGTCAGGGCCGGGCGGTGGGCGATCATGAAACCAAGGCGTTCGGTGTGCGCCGCAGCGTAAGCGGCAATCTGCAGGCTGTCGGCGCTGCCGGGGCCGCTGGCAATCAGTACGCGGTCGAAGCCGGCATGCTCATGGGCACGGGCGTGGTGACGGATGAACGGCAGGTCGAAGTCCGGCGTGCGTACGCCACGGGTTTCGGACCATTGGCGGGGGAAGATCATGCCGACAAATTCAATGGACATGGCAAAGGCCTTTCAGGTTGAGGGGGTCAGAACTGGTAATCGACCTGGGCCAGCAGCGTGCGGCCCGGCATCGGTTGCAGGAAGGTATTGGTGGAACCTGCCAGGCCACTGACAAAATTCAGCTCGTCGGTGACGTTGAGCATGCGCACCGTCACGCCCCACTGCGGCTGGCGGTAATACACGGCAAGGTCAAGGTTGTATTCGTCTGGCACTTTCACCGTCTTGCTCAGGTTCAGGTACCAACTGCTGGTCCACCAGCCGGAAAGCTCGACGCCAAACCCTGAGTCAAAGCGGTAGTCGACATACCCACCGGCGTTGTACTCGGGGATCTGCACGGCATCGAACTTGCCCGACGGGCGCTGGTTGAGGCTGTTGTTGTCGCCGAAAACGGTGCCGTTGTCAGGGACGAAGCCGGCCGAGGCGAACCCGGACTGGCTGGTGAACTCGTTGTACGCGCTGATGCGGCTGAGGTTGAGGCCACTGCGCAGGTTCTGGTCCTGATAGCGCAAGGTCGCTTCCCAGCCTTTGACGATCAACCGGGCAATGTTGTTGTTGCTGTCCGGTGCCTGGTCGCGGGCTTGGCGGTAGGCCGCCAGGGTCAGGAACAGCTGGTCGGGCACGGCTTCCACTTTCACGCCCACTTCATGCAGCACGCTCAGGCTCTCGAAGGCCAGCGGGTTGAGCAGGTTGGCCCCCGTGCCGCTACCCCAGCCCAGGCCGTTGGTGAAAAAACCAGTGTTCACCGCCAGAGAGCGGTCGAAGGTGTAGTACAGGGTGCTGTTTTCGGTGGGTTTGACGTAGGGACTGACCTGCACCGAGAACAACCGGTAGTTGTTCGAGTCCTTGCGCGGGTTGCCGCCCGGCAGCACGAAGGGGTTCTCGATACGCGCGTCGATCCAGCTGCGGCTCGCGCCGATGTTCAGGCCCACATGCTCGCCAAGGCGCAGGTTGTGCTGGCTGAACAGGGTTTTGGTGGTCCAGGTGCTGTCGGCGGTGTACGGCGCCACCGATTCGGCGTACAGGCCATGGCCGGCCGGGTACATGGCAGGCAGGTTGAGCCAGCCGTAGTAGCTGGAAAATTGCGGCACGCCGGGTTGGCCGATCCACGCAGCGTTGCCGCCGGCCGGGTTGCGCCCGGCCAGGCCAAGGAGGTCGCCAGGGTTTTTCAAGGTCGGGTCGAGGGTCAGGTCATAGGCGTTGATGGTGCTGCCGAAGTTGTTGTTGGCAGCGATCGATTCGTTGCGCTCGCGGCGGTAGATCAGCCCGCTGTTGCTATCGTCGACCAAGGCCAGGTCGCCCAGCTGCCACTGACCGCGGGCGCGGAACTCGAAGCGGTTGTCGAAGATGTCGTCTTTGCCTTGCACCTGGAACGCGCCCACCGCATCGGTGGTGTCGGTGGAGTGCTGGAAGAAGGTGCTGTTGGCCAGGGTGATCGACGGGCTCAGGTCGCCTTCGACGCGCAGTTGCGTGGTAAAGCGCCGCGAGCGGTTTTCATCCTGCGCGCGCTGGCCGGTCTGTGACGACAGCGAGGTCTGGCCGTTGCCCGCCAGTGACGGGTCGTAGACCCAGCCACGCAGGCTGCCGGGGTTGGCCTGGGTGTTGGGCGAAGCGCCCTGGAAACTGCCATCGACCACCGCGTACTGGCCCTGGGCATTGCGCTGGCGTTGCACCCAGCCCAGCACCTGCGCGTCGGCGGCACCGGAGGACAGCACCGGCGACCACAGCGTGTTGCCGTTCTGAATGATCGGCGTGGCGCGCCCGGCAGCGTACTTGCCGTGGTCGACCAGGTCCTGTGTAGCGCGGTTCCAGCCATGGGTGATGTTGTAGTCGTAGTAGTCGTCATAGGCGGCGTTCCAGTCCACCCGCAGGTTGTCGTTGCGCCAGGCGAGGGCGCCATAGAAGGCATCGAAATTGTTCTCGACGTTATCGTAGAAGTCCTCCTGGCGCTGGCGGGTGATGCTCACCCGGTAGGCCAGGTTGTCGCTCAGCGGGCCGGTGTTGTCGATGCTGAACTTGCGGGCATCGCGCGATTCGCCGTCGGGGATCCAGCTGCCGATCTCCCCACTGAGTTTGGTCCGGAAGCGGTTGAAATCGGGTTTCTTGCTCAGGTAGTTGATGTAGCCGCCGCTGCCACTGACCGAGCCGTAGGTGACCGACGATGGCCCCGCGACGATGTCGGCGCCCTCGTAGGCATTGAAGTTGGCCGGGTGGCGTACGCCATAGGCGCGCTGGCCGTCCTGGAACACTTCGCTGTTCTGCCCGCGCATCTGCGGGGCGATGCCGGCGTTCTGGCCGCCGCCACGGGTAATGCCGGGGGCGTACTTGACCAGGTCATCGGAACTGCGGATCGGGTCACGGGCCAGTTGCTCGGCGTTGATCTGCGTGACCGAGCGTGGGGTGTCGAGCACCTTGGCTTCCAGGCCTCCGTAGATCGAGGCGGGTGGGCGCGTGGGCAGGGCGTCGTCGTCGGCCTGTTCGGCTTGCACGGTGACGGTTTGCAGCTGGGTGTCTTCGGCCTGCGCCAGCGGTGCGCTGGCGGTGAGGATGGCCAGCGCCAGGGCGCTGGGCTGGAATTTGGGGTGCAGCAAGGTAACGCGGGGCATTGGCTGGGCCTCGTTGGATAAGGTATTGGGGAGAAGCGAGGGCGCAGCCGCGCCTGCGGTTATGGGTTGCTGGGCCCCTGTGGGAGCGGGCGTGCCCGCGAAGAATCCACCGCGGTAGGTGGCCAGGGCTTCGCCCTGGTTCGCGGGCGTGCCCGCTCCCACAGAAGAGTGTGTTGGCCCGCGGTCAGCTCTTTAGCCACAAGCTCTCGAACCGCCAGGTACTGAACAGTGACTGCTCGGCCTGCGCGCCACCCACGCGGGTGCTGACGCTGTCGAGCAGGTCGGCAAAACCCCAGATCAACATGCCGCCCCGTTCGTACTGGATACGTTGCGCGCGGTGCACCAGCGCCTTGCGTTGTTTCAGGTCCGGCTGGGCCATGGCGCCAAGGAAGGCCTCGCTGAATTCGCGGTCGTGGAAGTGGGTCTTGTTGGCCACGGCAAACGGCGCGTCGGTATGGATGGCACTGGCCAGGAACGGTGCACCGATGCTGCCACCGGTACTCAAGGTCCAGTCGTCGCGCTGCGGGCCCTGGAAGGTCGCCAGGTCGACCTGGCGCACGTTGAGGGTGACACCGATGCGCCGCGCCTGTTCGGCCAGCACCAGCGCTGAAGCCAGCCCCGGCCCTGGCGTGGTCACCAGTTCCACCTGCAACTGCGCGTGGCCGGCGTCGCGCAGCAACTGCGCAGCGCGCTGCGGGTCATGCGGGCGCGGGCCGATGCTGTGGTCGAAGGTGGGGTCGAACGGTGCATACAGGTCGTTGGCCACCCGGCCCTGGCCGTTCAGCGCACGGCGCACCAGCTGGTCACGGTCGGCCAGCAGGCGCAATGCCTGACGCACCCGTGGGTCGTCGAACGGCGGCTTGGCCGTGTTCATGTCGAACGACAACCAGTTACCGCTTACCGACTTCAGCAGGCGCAAACGTGGGTCGGCCTGCAGCACCTGCAGGTGTTCGGTGGACATCACGTTGGCCATGTCGATCTGCCCGGCACGCAATGCCGCCAGGCGGCCGGTCTGGTCCTTGAAATCGATGATCTCCAGTTCATCGGCGTAGGGTTTGCCGGGCTTGTAGTAGTTGTCAAAGCGGGTGAACAGCGAACGCTGGCCGGGGGTAAAGCTCTTCATTTTGTAAGGCCCGGCACCGACCGGGTTGGTCACCGGGTGGTAGTCCACTGGCACGATCCCGCCGAAGTTGACCCAGGTTTCCGGCAGGGGCAGGTAGCTGCGCCCTTCACGGAAGCCCAGGCGCACGGTGCGCTCATCGAGCTTGACCAGGTTGTCGCGGTCGACCCAGTGCAGCAGCGCCGCGTAGGGCGAGGCCAGTTGCGGGTCGGTCAGGCGGCGGATGGAGAAGATCAGGTCGTCGGCGTCGATGGTCTTGCCATGGTGGAACTCAAGGCCTGGCTTGAGCCGCAGCGTCCAACTGCTGGCATCGGCATTGGGCTCGGCGAACTCGGCCAAGGCCAGACGCGGTTGCATCTGCTCGTCCCATTCCCACAGTTTGCTGTACAGGGCAAAGCCACGGACGATGCCGCTACCGACGGGTTTGTGAGCATCGAGGTTGCCGCTCTGGTTACCGTCGATGATGCCCAGCCGCAGGCGCCCGCCATGGCGCGGCTGGTCGGCTGCGCCAGGGTTCGGGCTGTCGGCCGGGCCGCAGCCGACCAGCGCAGCGCCAGCCAGTACGCCCGCGTGGCCGAGGAAGCTGCGCCGGCTCAATGGGTATCCGTCCCAGGCCATGGCGTCAGGCTCCGTTGCTGGCGTGCAGTTGCACAGGTGCTACGGGCTGACGGGCAAGGGGGGCACGCTGCTCGCGGAAGTGCGGCAGGATGTGTTCGCCAATGCGGTAGGCCTCTTCCAGGTGTGGGTAGCCGGCCAGGAAGAACAGGTCGACACCGACGCCCTGGTACTCGCGGATGCGCGCAACCACATTGGCGTAGCTGCCCACCAGCGCACAGCCCGGCGGGATGCCGATGTAGCCGAAACCGGTCCACACGTTGGGGTGGATGAAGAAATCGTCGAAGGCCTTCGCCTCGTTCTGGTCGCCGTAGCCGTGCTCGTAGCTCAGCTTGCGCGCCGTGCGCAGGCCGGCGTGGGCGGCGCGGGCCTTGACCGTACCTTTGGCCACGCCTTCGTCGAAGAAACGCTTGGCCTCGGCCAGCGCCGCCTCTTCGCTGTCGCGGGTGATCACGTCGATGGACAGGCCAAAGCGGATATCGCTGCGCCCCCACTTCAGCGCGCGGGCACGGATGTCGGCGATCAACGCAGCGATCTCGTCCGGGTGTTCGGCGCGCATCAGGTAATAGTCGGCATGCTTGGCGGCAAACTCGCGCGCCGCCACCGACGAGCCGGCCGTGCAGATCAGCGGCAACTCGGCCTTTTTCAGCGGGCCACGCAGGCCGCCGCCTTCGGCCCGGTAATAGGCGCCTTCATAGTGGAACTGCTCGTTGTCCCAATAGCCGCGCACCACGTCCATGAACTCGGTGGCGCGTGCGTAGCGCTGGTCGTGGTCTTCAAAGTCGCCGACCTGGCGCTGGAGGGCATCCGAGCCGCCATTGATGATGTTCCACACCAGGCGGTTGCCGGTGGCGCGCTGGTAGGTCGCGGCTTGCTGCACGGCCACCCAGGGCGTGTAGTGGTAGGGCTGGAAGGCGGTGACGAACTTCAGCGTGCGGGTTTCCCGGGCCAGCAGCGAGCATACAGTCCAGGGCTCTTCGCCGGTGGGCGCGTTGACCATCAGCGCGCCGCCGAAGCCGTTGATTTCAGCAGCACGGGCGATTTGCCCGAGGTAGTCGATGTAGGTGAAATGATCGCCGACGGCAAAGCCTGATACGGCGCCGGTACTGGGGCCACCGGCGTGCCAGTCGCCACGGTTGCGCGGGTCGCCGGGAAGGAACTGGGTTTCGCCGTGCAGGGGCAGGCGGGTGAAGAATTCGATGCTCATGGCCTGTGCTCCTTACTGAACGCTAGGGCTGCAATTGGGGGTGACCGGCTGGCCGCTGATGACCTGGCGGGCGAAGGGGATGGAGTCCTTGAGTGAGGCATTCACCGTTTCGCTGTGGCCCAGGCCCTTGTACAGGTGGCCCTGTACCACCGAGCCGGCCTTGCAGGCGTCCTGCATCAGCGCTACCTGGGTGGCGGCAGCGGGGGTCTTGTCCTCGGCTCCGGTGCCGATGAAGATCGGCTGGGCCAGTTTCAGGGTCGGGTACGAAACCTGCGCCAGCCATGGCTTGAGCTGGTCGCCCTGGTAGTCTTTCTTGGCGTTGGCCGGGGTCAGGCCGGTACCGACCACATCGCTGACCAGCGCCGACAGGCAGCTGCTGCGCGCCTGCTCGAACAGCGGCAGGGCCTTGTCGGTGTAGAAGTCGCGTGGGTCGATGCTCGGGTCGTACTGTTGAGCCGCGAGCAGGGTGTAGAAGCCGTAGGCGAGGGCGGGGTCGACCTTGTCCTGATCCTGTTCGCCAACGTTCTTTGAACCCACGGTGTAGATCACCCCAGTGCCGATGCTGCCCTTGACCCCGAGTTTTGGTGCATACGTGGCCGCATAGGCCCCGGCGGCGAAGGCGCCGGCACCGCCCTGGGACTGGCCGATGATCAGCACCTTGTCGGCCAGCCCCGGTATGCCGGCGACCACGGCCTTGGCGGCATCGAGAATGCCGTAGGCGGCCATGCGGTTGTTCAGTAGCGGGTGACCGCCCGGCACACCCAGGCCCTGGTAATCGGTGGCGACAATGGCATAGCCCTCGTCCAGCCAGCGGTTGAGGTACTGCACATCGCGGTAGCTGCGCCCGGCCCACGACGGTGCGCAGATGTCTGCCACGCCGACGGTGCCATGGCCCCAGCTGGCGACCGGCCAGCCGCCTGCCGGCGCCTTGCCTTTGGGGATGAACAGCGCGCCGGAGACCACGATCGGCGTCTTGCCGTCGATGCCATCCAGCGAGGTGTAGAGGATGCGTTGCGCACTGGCCGCGTTGGGCAGGCTCAGCGCCTGCTCCAGCGGTTCGCTGCGCAGCAGCTTGCCGGGCGTGGCGGGGATGGCCTTGCTCCAGGTGTAGAAGGCCGAGACGCGGCCATCGCCTTGTTGCGGATCGGGCTTGGGGGCATAGGTTTCGGCAGCCAGGGCGCCGATGGACAGGGCCAGGGCGCTGATGCCGAAGACGAGCGAAGCAGGCAGTTTCATGGGTAAGGCTCTCAAGGTTGTTGGCTGATCTGGGCGTCGAGGGACGGCCAGTAGTGGGTCAGTTGCAGGTCGATCAGCGCCTGGCGGGTAAAGCCGGTGGCCAGGTCATGGGTGATGTCGTAGGGCGTGCGTATCAGCCGATTGGCCAGGGCGTACTGGGCGAGGGCGGCGTAGTGGGCCTTGAGCTGGGCATCGCTTTTCGGCGCCCAGCGCGCCTGCCACGCCACCGGGTCGTCCTGATCGTCACGGCGCAGTACGCTCTCGCTGACGCCGGCACGCGATGACAGCGCGTAGTAGGCGTCGCGGTGCTGTTCCTGGGAAATCCACCAGGCCGCGCGCACCCAGGCGGTTGCTACCAGTTGCGTGAGGTCGGCGTGCTGTTGCACGAAGCGGTCGGTGCCCCACAGGTCTGAAACCAGCCGCCAGTCGTTGGCGCCCTGTTTGCTCGACCAGAGAATGCGCGCCACACCCTTGTCTTCAAGGGCATAGGCTTCGTTGAGCAGCACGGCGGCATCGACTTTGCCGGCGGACACTGCGGCTGCGCCCACTTGCGGGTTGAGGTTGGCGATCTTGAAATCGCTCAGCTGCAGGCCCTGGCTTTGCAGGAAGTTGCTGAAGGCGAACTCCCATGGCCGGCCACGGTGAATGGCCAGGCGCTTGCCCTTGAGGTCGTGGATGCTGCGCACGCTGGAGTCACTGGGCACGACCAGGTAGATGTTGTTGCCGCTGCCGCCCGGCACCACCAGCTTGCCCGGCACCTGGCCGGCGCCGGCGATGACCGAGGGCAGGTCGCCGCGCACGGCAAAGTCCAGGCTGTCGTTGCTGAAGCCTTCGTTGATCTGCGGCCCTGCCCCGGCATGCGGCAGGGCGGTCCACTGCAGTTTCACGCCGCGGGCGGCCAGTTGCTGTTCCAGCCAGCCTTCTTCGATCACCCGCCCGGGAATGCCGCCGAACACCGGGGCACCGCCCTGGGTGAAGGCGACGATGGCGATGCGCACCGCCGCCGGTGGCTCGGCTGCCAGTGCAGCCAGGCTGAGGAACAGGCCGCCCAGCAGGGCGAGGGCATGACGCCAGGGATTGTTCATGTGCAGCTCCAGGCAAAGGTTTGTCAGGCCAGGAGCGAAATGCATGCCAGCCCGGTGAAAACTGGCTGCACGCCATGATTGGCGGGGCTTTCGGTCAGCTGTGGCAAGGGCGAGACCCGATAGGCCTGCTGATAGGCGGGCAGGTGAGTGCTGACGGGTTGCTGCTCCAGCAGCACTCGGTTGCTGAAAAGATCAGATATTCATAAATAGAATATATAAAGATTAATTAATAATTATTTGATCTAATTTGTTTCATGCACTATTGGCCAGCGCGTCAACTGCCAGGAATGCCCCTATGTCGCTGATCACCCACCCCAACGCCCGCGAGCTGACCAAGTCGGTGCGTGCCACCGTGCTCGTGTTCAAGGACCCGCGCTCGCAGGAACTGCTTAGCCGTATCGAGCGCTTGGCGCCCAGCGAGGCCAACACACTGATCATTGGCGAAACCGGCACCGGCAAGGAACTGGTCGCCCGGCATATCCATCACCTTAGCCGTCGTGGGCGTGAGCCATTCGTGGCGGTCAACTGCGGTGCCTTTGCCGAAACCCTGGTGGAGAGCGAGCTGTTCGGCCACGAAAAAGGTGCCTTCACCGGCGCAACGGCAAACAAGGCCGGCTGGTTCGAGGCGGCCAATGGCGGCACGCTGTTCCTCGACGAGATTGGTGATTTGCCGCTGAACATGCAGGTGAAGTTGTTGCGAGTACTGCAGGAACGCGAAGTCGTGCGCCTGGGGTCACGCACACCGATCCCGATCAACGTGCGGCTGGTGGCGGCGACCAACGTCAACCTGGCCGATGCGGTGGTGGCAGGGCATTTTCGTGAAGACCTGTTCTACCGCCTGCACGTTGCAACCATCCGCCTGCCGCCGCTGCGCGAGCGGCCGGGGGATATCCTGCCATTGGCGGAGTTCTTCATTGAGGAGCATTGCCGGCGCCTGGGTTACGAGCGTGCGTCGCTGAGCCCGGATGCTGAGCGCAAGTTGCTGGCGCACAGTTGGCCGGGCAACATCCGTGAGCTGGAAAATGCCATTCACCATGCATTGCTGGTGTGTCGCCAACAAAAGGTCGCACCTCAAGACTTGCATCTGGTGGACATGCGGCCACAGAGTTCGGCGGCCTTGGCAGTGTCGCAGCCTGGCCTGACATCGCCTGTCAATACAGCGCCCAGCTTGGAAAGTGCGTTATTGGCGTTGTTTGAACAGAATCTTCCCAACCTGTTTGATCACATCGAGGAAGTCGTTTTTCGAGAAGCGTATCGCTACTGTCACGGCAACCAACTGCAAACGGGACGATTGCTGGACATCAGTCGAAACATCGTCAGGGCACGACTGGAGAAGATCGGCGAATTGTCTAGTTCTGTACGAAATCCTGAGAACTGAACAGATCCCCCCCGGAAGCTGAAATTCCGTATCAGGTGCGGTCTTGCAATGCCTTGATGTGCTGCCACATCAGCGCCGGATTGGAATACATCGGGAAGTGGCCGCAATCGGGGATGCAAGCCAGTTGCACCCCTTGGGCCGCGATGTCGTCCAGATAGGAAAGGTGTGAGTTGGTGACGCCGTACATGTACTGGCGCGGGCAAGGCAGCGCCAGGAATTTCTCCATCAGCCCGCCGTTATCCGACAGCTCGACCATGGACTCGAAGATGCCGCGGACCGCCCCGGTGCGCACCTTGTGCGCCAGGCTGGCCGCATACAGCGCGCTGGCAGGATCAGCAGCAAGCCGGGTGCGTTCGACGAAGTCGCGGAAGAAGCGTGCATCATCCTCGCGTTGGTGATTATGGATCTGTCGGCTGAGGAAGCAATCCTCGGGCGCGATATTGCCCTCGATGTCGACGAAACTCAGCACGCGCTCTGGAGCTGCGTCAGCAAGCATCAGCCCGGTCAGGCCCCCCATGGAGTGACCGACCAGATGGAATCTGTCGACGCCGAAATGTGCCAGTACGGCCTGGGCTGTTTTCACCAGCAAGGGGATATTGATGCGAGAGAGATCGCTGCACTCGGTTTCACCGCAACCAGGCGCATCGTAGGCAATGAAGGGGTGGCCTTCGAATGCAGGCTGCAGGGTGATGTCGGCATAGTCTTCTTTGGTCGAACCGAACCCGTGCAGGAACAGAATAGGGGTTTTAGGACCGGATCGATGGATCACTGCCAGATCCAGCAACACGCCGTCGATGTTCAACGGCCATTTCTCGTGAGTGAAACGAGCAGGGTTTGCCACGGTGGGAACTCCTTCTACAGAGGCCTCAATGTCGGCCCAGCGCCGCCTTTTGTAAAATACGAAGCCGCGAACCCAGCCATATGCCCAGCCTATGATGGAAACATCTGTTTGGCCTGGTCGATCAGCGCATCCACCAGTGGATTACGGTTGACCCCATGCCATGCCATGGCGGTGGTGACAACCTTCACTTCCGGCTGCAAAGGCCGCACCAGCACATTCTCCGGCGCCAGTTTGTCCATGGACGTTGGCACCAGGGCGATGCCCTGGCCACAACTGACGAACGCTACCTGCGACGAGACCGAGCGGACCTGATGCACGATGCGTGGCGCGAAGCCGCTGGTTTTGCATAGCCCTACCAGATAATCGAAATAGACTGGGCTTACGTCTCGTGACGCCATCACCAGCGTTTCATCGGCAAGCGCTTTCAGATCGATGGCTTCACGGGCGACCAGAGGGTGGTCCTTGGGCATGGCGACGGCCAGGCGGTCCTCTGACAGAGGCATCGACTGCAGGTGTCGGCCGAGGCTGCCTTCGAGGCGCGCGAACGCAATGTCGATGTCGCCGGCCTCAAGCGCCGGAATCGCTTCCGCGCTGTCGATTTCTCGAACCGAAACCGTGATCAACGGATGGTCTTGCTTGAATCGCGAAATAAGCGGGGGCAGCACATCGATCATGGCCGATGTGATCGCCCCGAGGGTCAGCACACCGGCGTGACCGGTCACCGCCTCGTGGACCGCCAACTCCAGACGCTCCAACTGATCCGCGAACTTTCGGACCGCAGGGAGGATGGCAGCCCCGGCGGGGGTCAGTTGAGCGCCCCGACGAGAGCGGGTGAACAGTTGAACGCGAAGGGACTGTTCGAGGGCCTGGATCTGCTCGGTCAAGGGTGGCTGGGACATGCCCAGTCGCTTGGCCGCACGGCTGAAATTCTGGTCCTCGGCAACTGCCAGGAACAGCCAGAGATGGCGTATCAAGCGAAAGTTGATCACGGCGCTCTTCCATAGGTTTGGAGTATGACAAGCTTAGCTTCTTCGTAATATACGTATCAAACCTCGGCGCAGATACTCAAGCCTCACCTACAAGAGGCCTGCAACCGATGAGCTTGAAAGCCCCACTTGATCGCCTGGCTGCGTTCGATACCAACACGGTGTCGGACGCGCTGGACTTCCTCCAGCTGCCTGGCGCCACCAACGGCCTGATGCCGCTGTGGAATTGCCCGAAAATCGTTGGCCGTGCCAGCACTGTGCAGCTGGGGCCAAAGCAGGACGTGGCGCCCACCGTTCACCTGATTACCCCGGTCGTGGAGCAGGTCACCACTGATGACCGCGTGCTGGTGATCGCCGGTGGCGTCGACGGCATCTCCAGCTGGGGCGACATTCTGGCCAACGCAGCCCAGCGCAAAGGCATTCGGGGCTCGATCATCGATGGCTTCAGTCGTGACATCCGCGGCAGCGCCGATATCGGCTATCCGGTTTTCGGCCGCGGCGTGACCATGATCAGCGCACGTAACCGGCTCATCCAGCTCGACGCGGCCGTGAAAGTTCGCATGGCCGGCGTTGAGGTGGAGGAGGGCGACTACGTGATCGCCGATGAATGCGGCACCGTTTTCGTTCCAGCCCACGCTATCGAAAAGGTGCTCGACCTGGCAGAGCGTATCGATCGCCGCCAGGCCGGCATGGTCGATGCCGTCCGTGCGGGCCGCTCGGTCGAGGAAGTGATGCACGACAGCCAATTCGAAGCCATCAAGGTGGAGCACTGATATGAGCCTTACCGACAAAGAGATCGTTGCTTTGTTCGAGGGCCTGGATACCCCTGGTGTGTCCGATGCGATGGACAAGCTGGGCCTTCCAGGCCAGGCCTTCGGTATCGCGCCACTGGCTAACTACAGCCAGGTGGTGGTCGGTCCGGCCTTTACGGTTCAGTACGTCAGTGCGAGCACGCCACCCGGCACTGTGGGTGATTTCATTGATGAAGTAGCCCCCGGTGACGTTGTGGTCATTGCCAACGAAGGCCGTACCGATTGCACGGTGTGGGGCGACATCATGACCCAGTACGCGCTGGCTCGCGGTATCGCCGGCACGGTCATTGATGGCGTCTGTCGCGATGTGAACAAGGCACTGGGCGAGGGCTACCCGCTATTCAGCAAGGGCCGCTTCATGCGTACCGGCAAGGACCGTGTTGAAGTCATGGCCGTCAACCAGCCGGTATCGGTTGGCCAAGCCCGTGTTTGTGCCCGCGACATCGTCGTCGCTGACGCCAATGGCGTCGTCATCGTCCCGCGTGATCGTGCCCGGGAAGTCGCTGAAACGGCACGTCGTATCGAACACGTCGAAGCGCAGATCCGCGAACAGATCGCCACTGGCAAGCGCCTGAAAGAAGCCCGCGCCGCCCTCGGTTACCACGCCCTGCAGAGTAAACAGCCATGAGCCTTCCACACGACTATCAGAACATCGCAAGAGTCCTCGGCAGTTCCACTCTGTACGAGGCCTCTGGGCTACCGTGCGCGGTCGATCGCGAAATTCGCGCAGTCTGGAAAGGCGCGTTCATCGCGGCATCCGCCTACCCGCTGCAATGCTCGCCAGGTGACAACCTGGGCCTGCACCTGGCGGTGGCGAAAGCGCCGCGCGGTAGCGTACTGGTTTGTGACACTGCCGATTTCGTTGCCGGCTACTGGGGTGAAGTGCTCACTGTGGCGGCTGAGGCCGCAGGCATTGTCGGCCTGGTGATCAACGGCGGCGTGCGCGATATCGCCGCGCTCGAAGCCCACGGCTTCCCGGTGTTTGCGCGAGGCATCTCGGTCAAAGGTACCGTCAAGGCGACCACGCCTTCGGTGGGCAAGCCATTCGACTTCAGCGGTGCGCACGTCAGCGTCGGCGACCTGGTAGTCGCGGACGAGGACGGCGTCATCATCATCCCGGCCGATGCCGTTGAAAGCACATTGCGCGAAGGCCAGAAGCGCGCCGACAAAGAGGCCGTGTTCATGGCCAGGCTGCGTGAAGGTAAAACCACCATGGACCTGATGGGCCTTTCCCTCCCGGAGGCGCACGCGTGAGCCTGGAAACACTGAATCGCCGACTGGAGGCTGCCAAGCCTTCGGCAACCTACAAGATCATCGACCGCGTCGCTGCGCGCCGCGCAGAAGGGGCGACGATCATTTCGCTCTGTGCGGGTGAGCCCGACTTCGATACGCCGGAGCACATCCGTGCTGCGGCCATCAGTGCGATCAACAATGGCCACACTCGCTACACCCAGGTGGCTGGCCTTCGGGCGTTGCGTGAAGCGATTGCCCGCAAGTATCAGCGTGAAAATGGTCTGGATGTCAGCTGGCAGGACACGCTGGTGTGCAGCGGTGGCAAGCAGGTCATCTTCAATGCTTTGGCCGCGACCCTGAACGAAGGCGACGAAGTGGTGATTCCGGCGCCGTACTGGGTCAGCTATCCAGAAATGGTCGAGCTGTGCGGTGGCGAGTCGCGCATTGTTGCCTGTGGCGCCGCGTCCAGCTTCAAGCTCACCCCGCAAGCGTTGGCCGAGGCCATCGGGCCGAGAACCCGCTGGCTGATCCTGAATTCGCCGTCCAACCCCACGGGCGCCGTGTACGACGCCGACGAGCTGCTGGCGCTGGCGGAGGTGTTGCTGGCCCATCCGCAGGTACTGATTCTGGCGGACGACATCTATGAGCACCTGATCTTCGACGGTCGCGAGTTCCTCACGCTTGCCCAGGTCGAACCACGACTGGCTGCACGTACACTCACCATGAACGGCGTATCGAAGGCCTACGCCATGACCGGCTGGCGCATCGGGTTCGCCACGGGCCCTCGCTGGCTGCTCGACGCCATGGAAAAGCTTCAAGGTCAGCAGACCTCGGGCGCCTGTTCCATCTCGCAGCACGCTGCAATCGCTGCCCTGGACGGTCCGAAAGACTTCATCGTGCACAGCCGCGAAGTATTCCAGCGGCGCCGCGATTTCATGGTCGAATTGCTCGACCAGGCGCCGGGTTCAGCTGCGAAGTCCCGGGCGGTGCCTTCTACGCCTTCGCTGACTGTTCTGGCCTGATTGGCAAGCGTTCGCCAGGCGGCCGTGATCTGGTTGACGACGAGGCGGTTGCGATGGCATTGCTTGAAGAAGCCAACGTGGCCGTTGTGCAAGGCAGTGCGTTTGGCCTGCCGGGCTACTTGCGAATCGCCTATGCGCTCGATGATGAGTCGCTTCGCGCTGCATGCCAGGCGATTCACAGCTTCTGCAAAAGCACTTGTTAGCCAGAGACCTGATTAATCTCGCCGGTCTGCGAATGACTGACACCTGGTTCAATGCGTTCTACCTTGAACCAGGCTGCGTAAAGAGCGGGAACGAAGAAAATCGTCAGTACCGTCGCCACGGTAAGCCCACCCATGATCGCGATCGCCATCGGCCCCCAGAAAACACTGCGTGTCAGGGGAATCATCGCGAGCACTGTCGCCAGCGCTGTGAGCATCACCGGGCGCGCCCGGTGAATGGCCGCATCAAGCACTGCGCTCCAGGGATCGCGCCCCTGTTCAATCTCTGTTTGAACCTGATCGATCAAGATCACCGAGTTACGCATGATCATCCCACCCAAGGCGATGATTCCCAGAATTGCAACGAAGCCCAGTGGCGACTGGAAAACCAGCAGTGCGGGCACGACACCGATCAGGCCGAGGGGGGCGGTGAGCACCACCATCCACATGCGCGAGAAATTCTGAAGCTGCAACATCAGCAGCAACAGGATGCTGACAAGCATCAGCGGCGCGACCGCCAGCAGGGCCTTGTTGGCCTTGTCGCTTTCTTCGACAGCCCCCCCGACGTCGATCCGGTAGCCCGACGGCAGCTTTGCTTGAATGTCGGTCAACAACGGCTGGAGTTCCTGGGTCACGGATACTCCCTGCTCACCATCCTTCACATCTGCACGCACGGTGATTGCCATGTCCCGGTTGCGTCGCCACAGCACGGGCTCCTCCAGTTCGGTGCGCACCTTTGCCACCTGGGACAGCGGCACGACGGTGCCCTCACGCGTGTACAGATTGATGTACTTCAGTGTGTCGAGCGTCAGGCGCTCTGCAGGGACGGCGCGGGCCACGATATCGATCAGGTCCTCACGTTCGCGCAGCTGCGACAAGGTGGCCCCGTTGGTGACGGTCTGGGTGGCCAGTGCTACATCTGCCGGGGTCAAACCCAGCAGGTTCGCCTTGTCCTGGTCCAGTTCGAGCTTCAAGGTGCGCACCGGGTCGTTCCAGTCGAGTTGCACATCACGCACTTTCGCGTTGGCGGCGACCACCTTCTCCACTTGCCGAGCGATCTGCCGTACCACCTGGGTATCCGGGCCTACGATGCGAAACTGCACCGGGTAGCCCACGGGTGGACCCAGCTCCAGGCGGGTCACGCGGACCCAGGCCTCGGGGAACGCCTGGTCGACCATGCCCATCAGCTTGCTCCGGACACGTTCACGCGCCTGCAGGTCTTTGGTCATCACGACGAACTGCGCGAAGCCGGGGTTGGGCAATTCCGGGTTGAGCGAGAGGTAGAAACGTGGAGCGCCAGCACCGGTGTAGGCGGTATAGAAACGCACATCGGTGTCTTTCGCCAGGATCGCCTCCATGCGTTTGACCTGTTCGGTCGTCTCGGCAAACGAGGCCCCTTCCTTTACCCGCAGGTCGATGACCAGTTCGGGCCGGGAACTGCTCGGGAAGAATTGTTGTGGCACAAACTTCATACAGGCAAGCGCCAGGGCCAAGCCACCCATCGTGGCGCCGATCACTCTCCAGCGATGCTCAATGGCTGCGTCGATCAGACGGCGCAGGCTCCGGTAGAACCGGGAGTCATACGCGTCCCCCTGGTGGTGTCCGGCAAAATCGCCGGGTAACATCTTCACCGCCAGGTACGGGGTGAAGATGCCGGAGCAGATCCACGAGAACAGCACCGCAGCACCGACGATCCAGAAGATGCCGCCGGCATATTCCCCTGTGGTGGATTGCGACAGACCGATCGGCAGAAAACCTGCGACCGTGATCAATGCGCCGGTAAGGCGTGGCATCGCCGTAGCGCTGTAGGAAAAGGCGGCCGCCTCGATTCTATTCATGCCAGTTTCCATTTTCGCCACCATCATCTCGATGGCGATGATGGCGTCATCCACCAGCAGGCCCAAGGCGATGATCAGCGACCCCAGCGAGATGCGTTCCAGGTTCCAGCCCATCGCCAGCATCACCAGTGCTACACCGCCCAACACCAGCGGTACCGTCGCTGCGACCACCAGGCCCGCCCGCCAGCCCAGGCTGGCCAGGCTCACCGCGATGACAATGACCAGCGCCTCGGCCAATGCACGCCCGAAGTCCAGGATGGCATCTTTAACCGTGGTCGGCTGGTCAGCCACGAGCTCCAGTTCGACACCATGAGGAAGTTCTGACTGAATCTGCGCGACGCTCGCGTCCATGGCCTTGCCGAGGTCGACAATGTTGCCATCGCGGGTCATGGTGATACCAAGCATCAGCACAGGCTGGCCGTTGTGGCGTACCGTGTAGGTCGGTGGTTCCTCGAAGCCACGGGTGATGGTTGCAATATCGCCGAGTTTGATTTGCCTTCCGCCGACCGAAAGCGGCAGATCCCGAATGGCATCTGCACTTTCGAACTGCCCACTCACGCGGACCATGACCCGGTCCCCGTCCGTATCGAACTGACCCGCAGGCAGCATCGCATTGCGGCTTTTCAGGCTGTCAGCAATCGTCAGAGGGGATATTCCGAGCGCGGCCAGGCGTTCGTGCGAGAACTCCACATAGACCCGTTTGGCCTGCTTGCCAATGACATCCACCTTTTTGACCATCGGTACCTTGAGCATGCGGCGCTTGATATCTTCAGCGATGTCGGCAAGCTCGCCCTGGCCGATGCCGTCACTCTTGACGGCGTACATCAGGCCATAGACGTCGCCATACTCATCGTTGACGATCGGCCCGATAACGCCATCGGGCATCTCGAGGCTGAGGTCCTTGAGTTTCTTGCGCGCCTGATACCACGCCTCGTTCTGGTCCGCTTTGGCGGTGCCTCCGCGCACGGTGAGGGTCATGCCTGCGTAACCCTGACGGGCGTAGGTCACCACTTTCTCGAAGTGGTCTATCTGCTCGAACTTTTTCTCCATACGGTTGAGCACCTGGTCCTGCAACTGCTGAGCCGTGGCGCCTGGCCAGACAACGATGGCGGTCATCGAGGGTACCGAGAAGTTCGGGTCTTCGAGCTGACCGAGCCTGGTGAAGCTGAACAGGCCGGCCAGGGCGACGACAATCAGCATGAACAAGACCATGGCGCGATGGCGCAGCGCCCAGCCGGTCAGATTGAAAGCGTTCATCGGGAGGCCTGCTGTGTGGAGGTTGAGTGAACGATCGCTGAGTCCGGCAGGCTGACACTGAGCCCCGAGGCCATCTTTTGTACCCCGGCGGTTACCACCAGTGCCCCCGCCTGCGGGCCGGAGATCAGTACCTCATTTTTGCGGTAGCCCCACACTTGTACGGGCACCGGTTCGGCGTTGCCTGCATGGTCCTTGCCGGTAGGCGTGACGACCCATACCACCGGGTTGCCAGCCTGTTGGGTCAATGCCGTGGCGGGTACCACTGCCACTGACAAGCCTGTCGTCACACGCTCGGCCATGACGGTCGCGGTGGCCCCCAAGGGCAGCGCGAGGAGGGTTTTCGGCTTCAGTCGCGCACGGAAGGTACGGGTCTGTGAAGCGGCCTGCGGTGATAGCTCACGTATGACAGCTTCGAAGCTGTTGTCCGGGGCGCTGGCAAGCGAAACGACAAAGTGTGCGTCATTGAAGGACGCCAGATGATCTTCCGGGACATCGACCACGATCTCCGGCTCTCCTGGGTCTGCAATCGACACCGCTGGCTGGCCTTGCGCCACCACCTGGCCGACCTCAACACGCACGGCAGTGACGACACCAGAGCGGGTTGCCCGCAGTATGGTGTATTCGAGTGTGTTGCGTGCGATTTCCAGTTTGCGCGCTTCGGCCTGGGCGGTGGCCTGTGCGGTCTGCGCAAGGGTGCTGGCGCGCTCATCGTCGGCCGCACTGACCGAGCCATCGGCTTTCAACGCCTGGAGGCGTTGGTGGTCGGACTGTGCAAAGCGCATCTGCTCGACAGCCACTTTCCACTGCTGCTGCGCTGCCTGCTCGGCGAGCCGATAGTCGCTGTCGTCCAACACGGCCAGGATCTCGCCTTCACGCACACGTTGGCCGACATCAACCTTGCGCTGGATGACTTTGCCGGCAACCCGGAACGCTTGCTCGACTTCATGCCGCGATTGCACGCTGCCGACGTACCGATGCGTCTCACGCACGCTGTCATAGTTGATTTCGGTGACTCGGACCGGGCGCGGTGATTGTGTGGTTGGCGCTTGCGGGCTGCACGCGCACAGCAACAGAGCAGCCGCCAGGACGCTGGCTGCAGGGAGTGTGTTTTTCAAGACGTTTCCTCGTTGGGGTGCGACCGCATGCTCAGGAGAGCGGCGCCCGGTCGGTATCAATGGCGGCAGCAGGTGCGGAGGAGGGCTGGTCAAAGACTTGCCAGCCGCCTCCCAAGGCTTTGTAGAGCTGCACACTGTCGAGCAGCAGGCGAGTGTTGCTTTCGTTGGCGTTCAGACGCGCTGCCAAGCGTGCCCGCTGCGAGTCCAGCAGCGGCAACAGGTCGATCTGGCCACGGTTGTAGAGTGACTGCGCACGGTTTTGCGCAGCTTCAGCAGAGGCGGCAGCCAATTGCAGCGTCCCCGCACGGCGGCGTTCCTGCGCCTGTGTCACAAGGGCGTTCTCCACATCTTCCAGCGCGCGTGCAATGCCGTCTTCAGCACGCAGTAACGCTTCCCTCTGCGCGCTTTCGGCGACCTCATTGATGGCCTGGGTGCGTCCGGCATTGAATATCGGCATTGCCAACAGGCCCGCGACATTGGTGAAACGCGCTGCGCCAAGGTCGACGCCATTGAGCGCCAGGCCCTGACGGCCAAATGAGGCGCCCAGGAACAGCTGCGGGAACCATTCGGCGGCAGCCTGGCGACGGCGCGCATTGGCGGCGTCCAGCTGGGCCATCAACGCCAGCACGTCAGGCCGGCGCTGCAACAATGCAGCAGGTTGGCCTGGTTTGGCCTCGGGCACGCTCAACCCGTCGCCATCCGAAGACGCCAGGTCCGCAGTGGTGAACGACGGTTCGCCGATCAGTACGGCAATCCGGTGTCGCGATACCGCTGCCAGCGTTTCCAGCGGCGGTATCTGCGCCCGTGCAGACAGCGCATCGGTCTGCGCCCGCTCCACATCGAAGGCCGATGCCAGCCCTGCCTGGTGGCGAGCGGCGACCAGACGAAGCGTTTCGTCCTGCATGGCGGAAATGGCACGCAACGTCGCAACCTGGCGTTGCGTACCTGTCAGCGTGAAATAGTTGCTGACCACATCGCTTATTACCAGCAGCCGGACGCCGCGCAGGGTGTGTTGCGTGGCCATTGCTTCAGCTTCGGACGCTGCTGCCCCGGCGCGCAAGCGGCCGCTCAAGTCCACTTCCCACGAGACGTCCAGGCCCACGCTGCCGGTTCGCGTATCGGGATAGCCCTGTTTTGTGCTTGAGCTGTAACCGCTACTGCGGTCGCTTCCGGAAACGGCGGCCCCGACGGCAGGCAGCAGCCAGGACTGGCTGATCGTTTCGCCGGCGCGTGCCGCACGCAAACGCTCGGCAGCGATCCTGACATCGCGGTTGCGCAGCGCGGCGCGGCGTACCAGATCCGTCAATACGGGGTCGTGATAGACCTCCCACCACGCGGCTTCGGGCTCTGGCTCGGCGCTTGTGTCTGCGGCGAAATGACTCGGTAGCTCGACAGCAGGTGCTAGAACAGGCGTCGAGCAGCCGCCCAGCACGAGCGTGATCGACGTAGCGAGCGCGCCCCCGGCAGCCAGCCCCACGGGGCGGATGGCGCGCAGCAGGACGATGCGCAGGCGGGGCAGTAAATCGGAAAGTGAAGTTGGCGATCGCGGCATGGGATGGATTCGTGCAAATGTGAAGTGGCTTCAGGTTAAGGCGCAGTGCCGTCGGAGTTGTCAGCGAGGCGTCGCCACTCGGTCGCCATTGCGGGACGTTTGACGTTCACAACCTGGTCAGTCTGCCTGTGGCGCGTGCTCGTGCAGGCCATGCGCCGTTGCAAGTTCCAGGGCGAGCGACTGCAGCAGTTCTTCGGCAGAGGAAAACGCGTGTTGACGGCCGGTCACCAGGCTCTCGAGCCGGCCTGCCAGGTTCCCCGGCGTCGCGTCGTCACGCAGTTTCAGCACATAGGTACGGCGCGTCGGGTATTTGGATTTATCGTTGAGGGTCATCGCACACCACGGGTGGGAAAGTTGCCCGACAGCCTAGGGAGCTGCGACCCGCAAGTGGTCAGCGAAAGGTCGCGTTTGCGTCTGAACGCGCCCGCTTTGCTTGCACCGTCACTTGAGCAAACGGGCTTTGGCGCCTGCAATATGCCGCGCCCGCGTGATCAGCGCGGTGCCGTCCGCCTCGGGCAATGCCATGGTCAGCATGAGCAACGCGTCGTGCTCGGCAGGCGTCGCATCGTGGTACTCGCACAGCTCCACCATCACCTGAAGCTCCAGCCACGCCGCTTGTTGGGCACGGGCTTCAGCCATGGCCCTGCGCACTGCCGCAGCGCCCCGGTCGAAACGACCAAGCTTGCGCGCAATAGCGGCCTCCAGCAGCAAGAGCTGAGGCAGGTAGACGCGTTCGCCCAGCGCCTCTCCCATCCGCAGTGCTTCCTGCAATTGGGTCTGCGCTGCCTCGCAATCGCCCGCCAGCAACAACGCTTCAGCCGCATAGCCCAGCACCTCACTCGCCCCCGAGCGCATTCCCAGGGCAATGTGATGCTCAAAGGCTTCGCGTATGTGCCGGTAGCCATCGATGGCGGCACCGCTACGTGCCTGGGCCCAGCCACGCCACCAACGACAAGCGCTACGCCCCAGGGCCAGGGAAAATTCGTCAACCAGCGCCTGCATGTCGCTCGCGAGCGTTGCCACCTGCAAGTGATTTCCCATCCTCACCGCCATCAGCACCTGGTGCCAGGTACAAACCAGGCGTGTCATGGGGTGGCTTGACGCCTGGGCACGCACGCGTGCGAGTTCGATGTGCGCCTGTGCCTGTTTACACAAGCCAGAGCGCAACAGTTCGATGGCGAGCATGCCGTGCAGCATGACCTGCGGGTCTGCGGCGAAAACGTCGTTCGCACCCACTTTCAAGGTTTGTGCAATGGCCAGCGCGCGCTCCAGCCAGGCCCGGGCCGACTGGGTGCGGCCTTGCAAGTGGTGGATCTCGCCGTGAACGATACAGGCCGCCAGCATAAGCATTGAATCGCCGTTGGCGCGGGAGAGGGCTTCGGCACGCTCCGCTACCGCCAGGGCCATCGGATAATCGCCGCGTAAACTCAGCAAGTAGCCGAAGCCATGCAACAGGCGGGCGCGCACGGGGTGCATCGGCACCTTGTCGAGCAATCGGTATGCATGCTCGAAGGCCGCTTTGGCGTCGTCGCCAACGCCCGATGAATGGAAGGCCGCAACGCCTTGCAGCGTGGCAAGGGTGAATCCGAGGGCATCGGACTCGGGGTCTTGCGCAGACAGCGCAAGCAACGCCCGCGCCCGTTCGGCAAGGCCCAGGCACAGTTCGGGAGAGAAATGCAGCAATGCAGCTTGCGCCGCCTCGGCATAGTATTGCACTGCAGTCATGGGCAGATGAGCCCGATCGAAATGCATCGCCAGTTCCGAGGGCGCCACCGCGATACCTGCCGAACGCTCGCGCTCGAGCGCTTCACCCACCTGGCGGTGGAGCGTGGCGCGCAGCGACCGTGGGGTGCGCTCGTAGAGCACCTGGCGAAACAGCGCATGCCTGAAAGTGTAGGGCGGCTCGCTGGCCTCGTTCTCTGCTCTGAGCGGTGATTGAGCAAGCCATAGCTGCTCACGCATCAACGCCTCGCACTGGCGCGAGACCAACGTCAGATCGAGGTTCAGCGCCAGCGAAACCGTCTCTACCCTGAAACTGGTTCCACAAACTGCCGCCATCGACAGGAGGGTGCGTTGCTCTGGCTCAAGCTTGGCAATGTAGTGGTGGATAATGGCAGCCAAGCTCTCGGGGACCGCCATTTGCGCCAGCCTGGTCTCGGTATGCGCTGCATTTTCAGCGGGGACCATGAGTTCAGTGAACATTGACGACACGAACAAAGGAACCCCGTCGGTTCGCGTGTGCAGTGCACGGACGAATGTTTCATCCCGTGCCAACGACGCGCAGCGGCGCGCAACAAAGGCTGCCACCTCGGTTTCCGAAAACGGATCCAGCAGCACCTCCTCACAAAGGCGCTGCAGACGAAGTTCATGACGAATCGAGTTGAGCGGATGGTCCAGCGCCACCACCTCGGCAAGGCGAAAGCTCGAAAGCCACATCAGCCGGGTTCTGCCGCGGCGACGGGCGATGTAGTTGATGAGCTGGACCGTCGATCGATCCGCCCAGTGCAAGTCTTCGGTTACCAGCAGCAAGGGACGCTGTTCGGTATAGCGGTCCAGCAGTTCGCCCATTTCCCGCAGCATCCGTTGCGGACCGTTGCCGGCTACTTCATGTCGTAAGGCCTCGCGTTGCTCGGCATTGCTCAACCACGGTAGCTGCAAAAGCCAGGTCGGTGCCACGTCGCGAAGCAGTGCGGGTAACGCCGTATCGCCCCGGCACAATTCTGCCAAAGCCTCCAGCACAGGAAGGTAGGGCTCGCCTGTTCCGTAGTGCTCCACGCATTGGCCACGGGCGCACGCCACATCGCCCAGGCTTGCCAGAAATTGCTCGATCAGGGTCGTCTTGCCGATCCCGGGTTCTCCGGCGAGCCAGACCACTGCACGCTCGCCAGCATGTGCGCGTCTCCAGGCCTGCTCCAAGCTGGCCATTTCAGCGGTACGACCGATGAAGGAGGGGGCCGGGCCCAGGCAGTTCTGAACCGCCAGGTTCGCTACAGCGGGTAGCGCCGATGCACGGGGTGGCGCAGCCAGGAAGCGATAGCCGCGCCGCGATACTGTCTCAATGAAGCGAGGGCGGCGAGGATCATCGGCCAATACCTTGCGCACATCGCTGACAGCCGTTTTCAGAACCGATTCGCTGACAAACCGGTGCCCCCAGACAGCATCCAGCAACGCATTTTTCGTGACCAGCGAACCGGTCTGACGCGCAAGTTCGCACAACAGCGAAAAGGGGGTCGGCGCTAGCGAAACGGCCTCGCCATCGCGCCACAAGCTGGCATTGGCTTCATCTAGCTCGAACTCGGCGAAGCGGAGCCGGACCGGTGCCGGCTGAGACTGCTGGCGTGCCACGATTCATACCTACGGCGCAAAAGGGGAGTGGATGCGGGAAGGGCATGATCGCAGAAAACAGTGACAAAAACATCAATATTGAAAACTCTCTCAATTTTGCATACCTTCATCTTGCCTGACGATGAGGCCGGTGCGCCTTCATGACCCCAATCACAACAAGGGCTCGAGATGAACAAGAACAACAATGAGATCGAATTGCTTCCCGCTGACGTAGACGTACTGGTGGTCGGCTACGGCCCGGTAGGTGCGACCATTGCAGCGCTGCTGGGCCGATACGGCGTGTCTACCCTGGTGCTGGACAAGGCACACGAGGTGATGTTGATGCCCAGGGCGATCGCCCTGGACAACGAGGCTTTACGGATTCTGCAATTGGCCGGCCTTGCCGAAGATGCCTTCGCCAAGATCGTTATTCCTCAGGTCAAGATGCATTCACCGGTGCTTGGGCAGTTTGGCCGTGCCGATACGCAGGGATGCATCGATGGCCATCCCAAGCTCGTGACGTTCTACCAACCTGACCTGGAGCATGCGCTGCGCAACCAGGTTTCCCGCCTGAAGTCGGTGACCAGCCTGGGTGGCTTCACGCTTGAGCACCTGGCCTACGAAAAGGACTGCGTGGTCGCTACGGTCCGTGACCAAGGAGGGCAGGCCCAGACTGTTCGCTCCCGCTACCTGGTCGGTGCGGATGGCGCCAGTTCAAGGGTCAGGGCATTGATCGGTCAGGAGTTCGAGGGCCAGACCTATGCCGAGGACTGGCTGATCGTGGATGTCAAGAATCGTCATGCCTCGGCTATCGACCACGTTGAATTCATTTGCGACCCGCAGCGCCCCACGCCGCATATGCCTGCCCCCGGCGGCAGGGAACGTTGGGAGTTCATGCTGCGCCCGGGTGAGTCTCGCGAGTCGCTGGAAAGCGAGCAGAGCATTGCCCGGCTGATCGCCCCCTGGATCGACCCCAAGGAACTGGAAATCGAACGCAAGGCGGTTTACCGCTTCCACGCCCGCTGCTGCACACGGTTCAGCAAGGGGCGGGTGTTTCTGGCGGGCGATGCAGCACATATCACCCCGCCATTCGTCGGCCAGGGCCTGGTGGCCGGCTTGCGGGACGCAGCCAACCTTGCCTGGAAGCTGGCCTGGGTGCTGCGCGGTCAAGCAGCGCCCGCCATTCTCGACACCTATGACGTCGAGCGTCGCCCCCATGCACAGGCCATGATCAATCTGGCCAAACTCATGGGGCGACTGGTCATGCCCAAGAACAAGATTGCCGCCTTCGCGACCCATGGTCTGATGCGCCTGCTGGCACTGACACCCGCCACCAGACGGTACTTCGAGCAACTCGATATCAAACCTAAGAACACGTTCAGGCACGGGCTGTTCATGGCGCCTGTCAGGGGTGAAAAGCTGGTGCAGGGTGGCCTGTTTCCACAGGTGTGGGTGCGGAACATGCAAAAACATGTCGTGCTTAGCGATGATGCCTTGCGAAACAACCTTACCCTGGTTGGCTTCGGTGTGAATCCAAAGTCGTTACTGAGCAGCGAGCAAGTTGCTGCGTGGGTCAGTCACGGTGGGCAATTTCTGCAGATCAGCGCCCGCGGCCAGGTTTCTGAGGGCACATGCGACTTCATTGAAGACCTGAACCATGAGATTCTTCCCTTGGCCGAAAAGGGAACCATCGTCGCAGTGCGCCCAGACCGCGTTATCATGGGCCATGCACCGGGTGCAGCAGCGCAACGCCTGCTTCGAGATTGCCGGACGTTGCTGTTCGGCGAATGGTCTCCCTCGGCGAGCGAGTCCTTTAGCCTGAAAGATCCTGTCGGCCTACGAGTTTGATGATGCTACCGCCACTTCCGCTTCCAGATACTGCCACGCCGCCTCTGACGAGGGGCCATAAAAAGCGTGAACGCACCCGCCGTGGCCTGGTGGACGCGGCATTGAGGCTTATCGCGCGCAAGGAAGTCGGAGAAATCGCCCTGCTGGAAGTCGCCACGGAGGCGGCGGTTTCCAACGGTACGATCTACAACTACTTTCGCACGCGAGAGGAAGTCCTGGAGGCCGTGGGCATTGCCATGGCCGCCGAGTTCTCCGATGCCATTTCCGACCTGAGTGCCGATGTCAGCTGCGGCGCGCAGCGGCTTGCCATCGGTGTGCGCATGTTCCTTTGCCGCGCCGCAGTTGACCATCAGTGGGCCAACGCCTTGCTGCGGATCATCCACTTCGATCAGGCCATGCGCTCACGGCTGGCCACACATGTTCTGGGCGATCTGCGTGAAGGTCTTCGCTCGGGCATGTTCTGCTACGAGGATGAAGGCGTTGCCTTGGACCTGGTGCTCTCTTGCACAACCGGTGCGATGCGCTCGATTGTCGATGGTCGAGCGGTGGAAGGGCACGATGTGCAGGTCACCAAAATGGTTCTTCGGGCGCTCGGTGTATCGCTTGCCAAAGCCAGCAAGATTGCCGCAAAACCTCTGCCTGTCTGAGTCGCCTGCTTTGTCACCACTGCTGCACTGGGGGAGCCTCCAGTCGGTGGTGGATTGTCGTCTGGCATTGAACATGTGTGTTCAATAAGAAATCCGTTGACGAATATTGAACACAAGTGTTCAATCCTAATTCAGATGAGTCTGGAGATTTTTTGTGCATAGCCTGAATCCAGTACAGCGGCGAATCCATCAAGCGGCCGTCCGCTTATTCACTCAACGCGGTTCGGTCGACGTCAGCATCAGCGATCTCGCGCAGGAGGCCGGCGTTGCGCGCGGCACCATCTACAGCCATGTGCAGAGCACCGAGCAACTGTTCAGCGCCGTGGCGGCCCAGCTGAGTGCAGAAATGCACGGGCGAGTGGAAAAAAGTTTCGCGGACCTTGCCGACCCGGCTCAGCGGCTGGCGAATGGCATCCGCTTCTTCATACGGCGTGCCCATGAGGACGCACAGTGGGGAGCGTTCATCCACAAGTTCTCCATGCACAACGCCTCGCTACGCGAAATGTTTACCAGCCAGGCGACAACCGACCTGCTGAACGGCCTTGCCGCTGGCCGCTACAGCTTTCGTCAGGATCAGCTGCTAAGCGTGCTCGGCCTGATCTCGAGCAGCGTGCTCGGTGCCATGTTCCTGGTCCTCGAGGGGCACCGGACCTGGCGCGAAGCGGGGGCTGACACCGCCGAACTGGTGCTCCGCGCATTGGGTGTACCTGCGCAAGAAGCCGCGCAGCTGTCGACCCGGGAATTGCCGGTACTGCCACCTCTGGACTAAACGCAGTCGCGTTGTTTGAAGATTCTCGACCCCTGTTCATTCCGGGGTCCGGGAGCGCTCAGCCTCAAGAAACTGGAAAACAACAACAATGAATCAGCACAACGAGACACTCCGGTTGGCCACGCCGCAGCCGTCACGCCATCTGCATCCCACCGTCAAGGCCAAGGCGCTGACCCACCTGATCTTCCAACGGCCCGACCTGGACAAGGCATCGGGGTTTCTGGTGGACTTCGGCCTGATCGTCAGTCAGCGCAGCGCCGATACGCTGTATCTGCGCGCAACCGAACCCAGCCCCTACTGTTACCGAATCCACCAGGCGGACGAAGCCCGCTTCGTCGGGTTTGGCCTGGCCGTGCAATCGCGTGCGGACCTGGAAAAACTTGCGCAAATCCCTGGCGCGTCCGCGGTACACCCTGCGCCCCATCCGGGTGGCGGGTATTTCGTCAGCCTGTCCGACCCCTCGGGCTTCATTGTCGAGGCGGTGTACGGACAGCGTCCCAGCCAGGCATTGCCGAGCAGGGCTCCGCTTTCGTGGAACCTGGCCACTGCGCAGCAGCGAATCAACGCCACGCAACGCCCATCCATCGCGCCTCCCGAGGTGCTGAAGCTGGGCCATATCGTGCTTGAGGTGGCCGCCTACCAAGCGACTTGCGCCTGGTACACGCAGCATTTCGGTTTTATCCCAAGCGATATCCAGGTGTTGCCTGACGGCTCACCCATTGTCGCCTTCATGCGTCTGGACCTCGGTGACATTCCGGCCGATCATCATACCCTGGCCATCGCACAAGGCTTCATGGCCACCTACAGCCACAGCGCCTATGAAGTGGTTGATGCCGATGCGGTAGGCATGGGGCAGCGCGTTATGCGCGATCGCGGCTGGACGCATTCCTGGGGGATCGGCCGGCACATCCTCGGCAGTCAGATCTTCGATTACTGGCAGGACCCTTGGGGCGACAAGCACGAGCATTACTGCGACGGCGATATCTTCACCGCCACATATGCTACCGGCATCCATCCCGTAAGCCCCCAAGCGATGGCCCAATGGGGCCAGCGCATGCCCAGGAGCTTTACCAAGCCCAGGCTCAGCCTGCCCAACCTGGTCACACTATTGCGCAACCTTCGGCGCACCCCTGACCTGACGCTACGCAAATTGATCACGCTCATGCGGATGTTCGGGTAGTTGATTCATAGCCTGGCCAACGCTTCATTGGAACAACACCAAAGTGCTCGCGCCACTGAGCCCGGGACAAACGCTGCTTCAGGAGTACCATCCATGTCTGTCGTGCACGTAGTTCGTTTTGAGTTCGAGAACGGTATCCATTGGGGCGTGATCCGCCGAGGACGTATCACGCCTGTGCCAGGCACGTTCGCTACCACGGGCGATTTCATCAGCAACAATAGCGTCGAGGCGCTTGCACAGCTCAAAGGCCAGGAGCTGGACGAGAATAAGGTGAAGCTGTTATCGCCTCTCACCCGTAACCAGCAGTTCGTTTGCCAAGGGGCAAATTACCGGCAGCACATGATCGAGTCGGGCATGGACCCTGACGCAAAAAAGTACAACATGATCTTCACCAAGGCGACCAGCTGCCTGGTGCCAGTAGACAGCCTCCTCATAAAGCCGAAATCGGTGCGCTTCCTGGATTACGAAATCGAACTGGGCCTGGTCATGAAACGTGCTATCACCGGCGCGGTTTCTGTTACCGAGGCCAATCTGCACGCGTTCATTGCTGGGGTCGTCATCGTCAACGATTACTCGGCTCGAGACATCCAGATCCCGCAGATGCAGTTCTACAAAGGCAAGAGTTTCCGCACGTTCGGGCCGGTCGGCCCTTACCTTTGCCTGCTGGGGCCCGAGGACATGCATTACCTCAAGGCACTGAACCTGCGCCTTACGGTGAATGACGAAGTGCGCCAGAGTGACAGCACTGCCAACCTGGTATATGGCCCCGCTGAAACATTGACCGAGCTGTCTGGCGTGCAGGACCTGGCTCCAGGCGACCTGATTGCCACGGGCACGCCGGCGGGCTGCGCCTTGTCGATCCCATCCCCCGCCAAGCAGCGTATCGCTGCACTGATGCCCGAAGCCACGAAGTGGAAACTCTTCCTCAAGGCGCAAGAGGGCCGCACCCAGTACCTCAAGCACGGTGATGTGGTCGAAGCGCGCATTCGCAGTGCCGATGGCGTGATTGACCTCGGCGTACAGCGCAACCGTGTGGTGGGGGAAGCGTGATGCGGGTCCGGTCCCTGCAGGACGTCGTCGACCTCGAACAGGTTCCGTTAGCGGAACGGGGATTGGCTGCGAGTACGTATGAAGCGTTGCGCCTCGCCGCTGAGCGCAGGCCCCAGGCCCCGGCGCTCAGCTTCTTGCCCGACGTGGCTCACTTGTCGGGCACCCGCCAATGGAGCTACGCCCAGCTCTTCGCGGAGGTTACCCGTGCAGCCAACGCATTTCATGACCTTGGCGTAAAACCCGATGATGTGATCGCCTTTCTGCTCCCCAACCTACCCGAAACCCACTTCACGATCTGGGGCGCCGAGGCAGCAGGCATCGTCATGGCGGTCAATCCGCTGCTGGAGGCCAGGCAGGTTGCCGGGTTGTTGAACGCGGCGAACGCTTGCGTGGTCGTTACCCTGGCGCCCACCGGCGACGACCTGTGGCCGAAGCTTGCATCGCAACTGGAGCACCTGCATTCGCTTAAATTCGTCGTGTGGGTCAGCATGGACCACTATTCCAGCGAACCCATGCGCGCTCCACTTGATGCGGTGACGCTGCAGCAGCGGGCGGGCCACGGCAACATCGCGATTCATGAATGGCACGCGCTCATGGACGGGCAGCCCGCCACACACTTGAAAAGCGGGCGGCAAATCCGCCCGGAGGACCTGTCTTCCTACATCTGCACGGGGGGGACCACCGGCCTGCCCAAGATCGCCGCGCGAACCCATGGCTCGGAAGTGTTCAATGCCTGGGCGGCAGCGGCACATCTGCAACCGCATCATGAAGGCGATGTCTTCTTCTGCGGCCTTCCGCTGTTTCACGTGAACGCTCAGATGGTCACCGGGCTGATGCCCTGGACCCAGGGTGGGCATGTGATCCTCGGTACACCGAACGGCTATCGTGGCGAGGGCGTGATCGCGCGATTCTGGGAATTGGTGGAGCGCTTCGGCATCAACTTCTTTTCATGCGTTCCAACGGTGTGTGCGGCCCTGCTGCAACATGAATCGAAGGGGCGCGACCTTTCTACGCTGCGCTATGCCGTGTGTGGTGCCGCCCCCATGCCGGCGGAACTGTTCCGTGAGTTTGAACGTAGCACCGGCGTGAAGATACTCGAGGGGTATGGGCTCACCGAGGGCACCTGCATTTCCTCGGTCAACCCGCCCCATGGTGAACGCCGTATCGGCTCCATCGGCATTCGGATCGCTCATCAGCAAATGCGCTCGGTGCTGCTTGATGAGGCGGGGCAGTACCTGCGTGATGCCAATGTAGACGAGGTTGGCGTCATTTCGCTGTCAGGCCCGAATGTCTTCAACGGATACCTCGAAAAAGGCCACAACCGGGGCTTGTGGATCGAGATCGAGGGGCAACGATGGCTTAACACCGGGGATCTGGGCCGCCAGGACGCCGAGGGCTACTTCTGGCTGACGGGGCGCAAGAAGGAACTGATCATTCGCGGGGGCCACAACATCGATCCGAAACAGATCGAGGAAGCCTTGCAGGCACATCCTGCCGTGGCACTGGCTGCAGCGATCGGCAGCCCGGATGCCTATTCCGGTGAGGTGCCGGTGGCCTTTGTCCAGTTGCGCCCTGGTCACTGCTGCGATGCCAAGACGCTTGAAGCATTTGCCCAGCTGAACATCAGCGAGCGGGCGGCAATACCCAAGCGCATTGAAATACTCGAGACCATGCCGTTGACGGCGGTCGGGAAAATCTTCAAGCCGGCTTTGCATCAGCGAGAAATCAGCAGGGTGATCGGGCGTGAAGTGGTTCATGCGGGGCTCGGGCCTGTCGCCGTTGAAGTCATCCAGGACGAGCGGCGTGGGCTGGTCGCGCATATTCAAGCCGGTGAACACAAGGAAACCCTGGCGCAACTTCTCGGTCGTTACAACTTCCAGGTGGAGTGGCTTAGCCATTAAAAGCGCCACCTGAACGCTCAGCGGTTCGCGGGCAGAAAAAAGATCGTATCTCTATGCAGATGTAATCACTTGCCCCGGGCGGAACTCGTCCTGGTAGGCGAAGCCTTGTCTGCGTGCAACAAAAACAATAACAAAGAGGTGGAAAATGAAGCTGGAAAACCGTTCAGTCCTTATCGGTGGCCATGCGTTATTGAGCTTTTCGATCAAGCGCTTCGGTACGTTACTGATACTGGGTGCCTCTGGCGTTGCAAGCGCCAATGGCATTGCGCTTAACGAGCAAAGCGCCAGCAGTGCCGGAACAGCGTACGCAGGCAGGTCATCTTCTGCACTGGATGCAAGTACCATCTATGGGAACCCTGCCGGGTTGACGGAACTGAAGCGCAGTGAACTTTCCGCTGGATTCGCCTCACTGGCAGTGAGCGATGATATCAGCCATGCCCGGAGCAATGCCTCAGGGACAAATAAAGGCGATTCTGTACCTCTGGCGGTTATCCCCTTCGGCTATGCATCCACACCCTTGAGTGAGCGGTTATCGATTGGCCTGGGTTTTTATGCGCCCAGTGGGCTGGTCAACGATTATGAACGTTCCTTTCAAGGGCGTTACCACGGCAGCTACAGCACCACCAAGGAAATGACCCTGCAACCGACCATCGCCTATCGCATCAATGACGTCTTATCGGTGGGTGGCGGACCGACGATCAATCGGTTCAATGCCAAGCTTGAGAACTATCTGGCTACAGGCCCCTTGAACAATGGCCAGGACACGCGGGTGACCATCAAAGGCGATGATATGGCGATTGGTTATAACGTCGGGGCGCTTGTCGACTTCAACGCATCGACGCGTTGGGGGGTGACGTATCATTCAAAAGTGAGTTATCACCTCGAAGGACATACCGAAGTATCCGGGGCGCCTGCTTCACTGCCGCTGAACGGAAAGTATGCCGCCTCGGTGGATCTCACCATGCCAGAGTCGCTGGATACCTCCATTACCCACACATTCAACAGCCGTTGGACCGGATACCTGGGCACCACTTGGACCCGTTGGAGCCGCCTTCAGAAATTCGAGGCGGTCAACAGCGGCGTGTCGTCTACCGGCCAACTGCTCGGTTTCGGGAGGGTGGGTGAGGCGCTGAATTGGCATGACACATGGTCCGCGGCGATAGGGGTGTCCAATCAATTGACGCCTCGGTGGGTATTGAGGGCTGGCTATGCTTATGACCCTTCCCCAGTAGGGAACAATGATCACGGCGTGCGGATTCCGGTCGGAGATCGTCAAGCTGTGACAGTGGGCGGCGCCTACACACCCACCACTGACCTGACCATTGATTTTGCCTACGGTTACCTGTGGGATGCCAAGGTTTCTGTAAGGCAGGAAAACAAGAGCGGATTACAGCCTGAATACTCGGCTGAATATGAAAACCACGCACATGGAGCATCCGTTCAGGCAACGTATCGTTTTTGATGGTTGTGCGCAGTTTTGACGGAGTGAAGGGTGCCCCTGATGGTGGCCGGCCAGGCCGGCTTCTCAAACACCGTGTTCAGACCACGGCTGGCTTCAAAATTGGCGCCAGCACCAGGCCCTTGAGGATTTCGTCGCGGGCCGAAGGGGAGAGGGCGCAGAGGATCGCCTTGCCCTGGCCGGTGCAGTACACCGGCTTGCCGTGGCCAAGGCTGGCGGCCGAGCGCTGGGTGTGGGCGCCTTCGCAGCGCTCCAGCGACAGTACCTGGTTGCCATCGAGCACCGCCAGGCAGGAGGTTTCGCCGGTCAGGTCGCGCAGGTCTCGCAGCTCGGCGCTGGCGGCGGCCACCAGGTCCGGCTCCAGATAGGCATTGCGGACCATCTCCAGTAGTTGAAGCCCAAGCGGTAGACCTTGCGTGTGGGGTCGCGACGAATCATGCCGCGCTTCACCAGGGCGGCGATCCAAAGTTCATGCAAATTTCCAGAGTTGCTCGAGGAAGGAAAGCGGGTGCTCGACGAGCCGCCAGTGTTCAAAAGCTTTGAATCGTTTCATGTTCGCCTCACCTGTTACTTCTAGATTTAACAAGTGGGCGATGTCGAATGTTCATAAACGCCTCAAAGCCCTCTGTTACTAGCTCAGTGCTCCTGAAATGGAATCTTTTGTTCATCGATAGGTGTTCATAGATCTAGCTCTCCCGTTCATTTCGTCGCCCGTCCCTCCAGGCATGGTTCAGCTGGGTCCACCTCAGCAAGAGGTGCGCTTACGTGGTGTTTCGTGACCGAATGTGGCATATAGCCTTTATGGATTTGTTGCAGCGTCAAAGCTGCATCGACTGGACTATTAGCGGTCATTCCCTGCTCAGCGGGACACGGAAGGCCATTGCATGAGATCGGGGTAGATGCTGGCAGCTAGCAAAAGTCGTCTAGGCGTGGCGTGGAAAGCACTTGTTTTTGGAGGGAGAGCTGCATGGAGGGTGCTTTCTACCCGTCACCGGGGGGACAACGTTGACCCCTTCTTTGAGCCCTTGACTCCCGTAATTGTGACGGATGGCCGATCGGCCCGGTATGAGCGCGAGCTGCTTCATGCACTGGAAAACCCCGATGTTCTGAACATCGCGCTCACAGGTAGCTATGGCGCGGGTAAGAGCAGCGTGTTGAAGACGTTCTTCAGCAATCATCCACAGTTCAACCACACCTATGTGTCCCTAGCGACCTTCAGCAAACCCACCTCGGGTTTGACACCTCAGCCGAGTGGTCAACCTTCCGACCCTGACTCAGAACCTGAGGGCCCGGCTGCTACTGGGGCCGAGCACACACAAACCGATGTCGATTTGGTCAATCGCATTGAAGAGACCATCGTCCAGCAACTGCTCTACGCGGTGCCCGCAGCGAAAGTACCCAAGACTCGCCTGAAGCGGATAGCCCAAGCCTCAACCTTCAGTATCTGCATGCGCACCCTCGGGTTTACTCTGCTTTCCGTCTGCACCATGAGGCTCTATGTACCCAAGCTTGCGATGATAAAAACCGTGTCGCTGGAATGGCTGATCCAGGGATTGATGGTTCTTCCCGAGTCTGCGGCATTGGCTGGCGTGGCCGTTGGTGCTGTCTATCTGTTGTATTCGGGGTTGAAGTTCATGTCCCTGTTCACCATCGATGGCCTGACCCTCAAGGGGGGCAAGCTTGAGGCGACTCATCATGGATCTGTGCTTCATAAAAACGTCGATGAGATCCTCTATTGCTTCGAGCGCAGTGATATCAGCGTAGTGGTCATCGAAGATCTGGATCGTTTCGACATCCAGGACATCTTCTTCAGGCTGCGAGAGATCAATTTCATCATCCAGCGATCACCTCAGGTTAGGCGTTCTGTCCATTTCGTCTACGCCATCCGTGATGAGCTGTTCACGGTCACTGACAAGACGAAATTCTTCGACCTCATCATCCCCATCATCCCTGTGATCAACTCCGAGAACTCCAGGGAAAAGCTGGTCGAGCTCATGAAGGCGCGCCAGGTGGCCGGCAAACCGCTTGATGATGGATTGAATCTCAAACTCATAGAGGCGGTGTGCTACTACATCGACGAAATGCGGCTGATCAAGAATATCGTCAACGAGTATGACGTCTACGCGAATGTACTGGCCAACGACGGTCTGGAGCTGGATCCCAACAAGCTGTTTGCCATGGTTGCGATTCGAAACCTGCACCCTAGTGCCTATGCGGACTTGGTCAAGCGGCGGGGCGCGATCTACGGCGTCGTTGATGGCTACGCAAAGTGGGTAAAAGCTCAAACAGAATTGCTCGATGCGGAAGCTCAAGCGCTAAAGGATCAGCGTGCAGTACGTGAAGACGAGGTGGCCGATAGTGTGGAGCACTTGCGAATGTCGGTCTGGTTTGAGATTTTGAAACTTGGGAGTAAGCCAACTGCAAACCACGTTCGGCTAGATGGCGGGACTACCTTCACGCTGTTGGACTTCGTATCTGATTCTGTGTTCGCCCAGGTAGTAGCATGCCGAAGCGTGCAACCTATGGTGATTTCACACTGGCAGGATGGCGGACAACCCGTCCTATCTAAAAAGGCTCTGCAAGCAGCTCGTTACGATGAGCGCCTGGAGCGTTTCCAGACCTCGCTTGATGAGCTGGATGAGCAGTTCGACACGAATCGACGCAAGGTGCAGCGTCTCAAGACGGCAGGCTTCCGACAGATTGTATCCATGGGGTACGGCAATGAAGTTGCCAAACGTCTGAAGGGGTTGGAACTCATCGTCTTCCTGGTTCACCGCGGCTTCTTCGACACTGACTATGTCGATTACCTCGGCTATTTCTACGAAAGCTCACTCACCCAGTCGGACAAGAACCTCATAATGGGAATGGTTCGGGGTGAGGAGTACGATGTAACCACCCCGATACATAATCCGGAGCTTGTGGTCAGAAAGCTGGATCTGGAGTCGGTAGATTGCGGGCGCGGTATCATGGTTGATCTCATCCATGAGCTACTGCACACGAACAAGGATGACGCGGCTGCCAGGAAGGACAAGCTCCGCTTAATCCTTCGAAGTGGTCATGATTACACAGAGCGTTTCGCCGAGGCTGTTGCATCGATTATCCCTCGGTTGCAGGCCACGGCGCTCATAAGAGCCACTTATGACGCAGACCGCGACCTCATCCCTTTACTCCTTAACCATGATCGGTTTAAAGCACCTACCTTGAGGCAGCAGTTCCTCGTTGCGCTTCTGGATGTTCTGACACCCAAGGAGATGCAAATACTCGACGATAAGCCTCGCGGGCTACGGAAGGCCATCAGTGAGCTTCGTGAGGCATCGGTTATCGCCGCGAAGATTGCGAGCAACCAGAGCGGATGGAGGTGGGTCAGGGAGCTGCCGGCACAATTCTCGAACCTTGATTCGAGTGCCACGGCTGCAGATCTGCGGCAAATGGTGGAGTGGGGGTGTTTGGCACTGAACCTCAAAATGCTGCAATTGCTCTGCCAGACACTGGATCCGGGTAATCAGAGCGATAGGGTAACGTACCAACGGCTCAGCAAGCTTGAAATTACTGGCCTGGACAGCATGATCGAGGAGGATCCGGACGGTTTCGTGGCGCAGCTCGTAAGCCAAGAGGGGGTGCTCGAAGAGACACCGGAATCGCTCGTGGCCTTGTTCGGACTTTGTCAGAGCGAACCCTACACACTGGAGGTATTGCTCGAAAAGACAACCTGCAACGTGGCTGACCTTGACGCGGTACCGACCTCGCTATGGGCGAAGATCCTGACGGCGGGACGTGTTCACCCTTTTGGTGGTGCGGCTTGGACGTATTTCAATCGGGCGCTTGTAGCTGATAAAGAATCCGAAGACTTCGTCGATTTGGGTGAGTCGGCACTGGCTACATTCGTTGATTTCCTCCAGCACAACGCTCAAGCCCTGGCTGAAGAATTATGGCAGGACGCGAATCGCAACGATGGCTTGCAGACGTTCCTCATTCGCGCGCCGCAAGTCGACAATGCAACCCTTCGCACGCTTTTCTCGAAGGTCGTGTTGAGCCCAGGCGTTGTCATGGATACCGCGGCGCCGGGCAATCGTTGGGCGGTGTTCGCCAACGGTGACATGGTCGAGTACAGAGAGGAGATTCGGGCATTCATTACCGATCACGCTTTCTCTTACCTAGGGGCTTACCTCATCCACCAGTGGGGCGTCGCCCGTAACCAGATGGACATGTCAGCGTTACCGGTGTCGCTGGCCCTTGAGCTCAGCAATGCAGAGGTGTGCTCGACAGCTGAAGCCATCGAGATCTGGTCGGGCATTCCCGGCGATGCCTATGACACATGCGAAGGTGCCGTTGAAGCATTGGCTGGGGTGTGTGATCGCGCAACACGTGATGGATTGCGATTCCCGATGGCCTACCTTCCGACGATACTGAGGCGGCTTCCGACTGGCGCGCTTTCTAGAGAGCAGCGGATCAACCTACTGATTCATGCTCTCTCAATGGGCTGCAGTTGGCTAGAAGTGGCTGAAGTGTTGCCACTCGCGGGTGAAGAGTATCAGGCTTTACTCAAAAAGAGGCGCGTGAATTTCCCGGTTCATGATGTGGATCGCCGACTGATCGATGCACTTGCTACAAGGGGTTTTGTGGGGGCCGTCAAACCTGAAGCCAAGCGGATTGTGGTTTGGAGCAAACGTAATTGAGCCGTTATTTATGGCTTTTCCGTGCACCTTCAAATAAGCCTGGAGTTCGCCCAGCCTGTGAGGCTTGGAGTGTCTACGAAACCTGGCACGATTCAGGTAAAGCATATGCGATGAAACCCTACAGCTGAGACTTTATTGATGATGGCGTTGAGCCATGATTGCTGCTATAAGTAGATTCATATAGACGTTTGCTCGGCCGGTAGCTACTTGGCAATGGCGCAAAGTCTAGCAGAGCTTAAGAGCTATCATATAGATTTCGGTATGCAGTAACTGGAGATGGAATGGAAGCAATCTATAGTATGCCTTCTTACGACACGCCTATCCGACAAGGTGATGTTATAAAGAAAGTAAGTCGAGGTGGGAATGTTTATGGCTTGGTTATTACCGCGGACTGTGATATTGCGCGTGGGAAACACGGAAATCATTATACTTGGATTGAAATTATCCCTTCTGCGAAGTATATAGACGAAAAGTGGTTGCCAAGTGAGATAAAAAAAATCTTGTCTAAGCAAGTTAAGTCTGTTCTTGAATATGTAAATAGTAAGCTGAGGGCAAAAGGTTTAGGTGAGCTTTCTGAAAGCCGATTGATTGCATGGGTCACGGATATTGGCGCGAACTAATTTCTCCTTAAGATCTCTGAACAAGAGCCGCCGGCTGAAATTTTATCGAAGCTAGAAGGGCTGATAATTTTGATGGATCCAGAAAATCAATCTGCACTTGACAGGGTGAAGAAGTCCGCAAGTTTTTTTAAAATCAATGTCGAAACTTTAATTGATGGTGCTAAAAAACACCTTGTCAAATTCGATGATGGTTTTCCTGACTTTTTTTATATTCCTAAACTTCCCGACGAGCTTTCCGGGGGTTGTGCTGCGCTCCTCAGAAATATTTATTCGATTCAGGATGAAGAGATTTTCTTAAGTGAGTCTGATGCGCGAATAAATGACTGTCCACATGGTTTTTTTAGAGTGTGTCGCCTTACAGATCGTGTTAAATACTCAGTAGTACAAAAAACTACTTTCCTGTTTTCCAGAATCGGCATGACGCCGGAATTCGAAGCGCTTACCTCTGAAAGTGCAGAGAATAGCTCTAGAGCTACATTTGGAGTGGTGGGTGTATGAAACCAGAATCTATAGTGATTGAACAGTCGGCTCTTGCAATTCTTGATGCGGCCATTATTGAAGATGACTGGTTTTCTGAGTTTTTAGTGCCTACACAAAGCACGGAACTAAAGAGAGTTGTGCATAATGGCGTGGTATATATATTTACCGCTGATGCAGATGAAAGCAGTGGCCTACTGGTCGTCAATACGAATGATGACGGGATATTTAGCTCATCTTTAAGGCCTGCTCAGGTTTTTGAGCGGGTAGTCAGGGTCGCGCTGCGTCAGTTTGATCGGGGCATTTCAATTCCAGTGCAATGGTCACCATTTAATGATGGTGCTCTTCTTAGTATTTACGCCACGAACCTTTCACGGCGCAGCAATATAAGGATCTGCTTCGACAGATCACCGGACTCATCGAGTAATATATATGCTTATGGTGTTACCAATGGACCTAGCGCCCTCACGATTGACTCGAATGATCTGAATATATATCGCAGGGCCATTGATGGCTATCTAGATGCTATCTTGACGGAAGATGCCTCGGCCCAGAATAATGCGGGTAATGCGGGTAATTACGGTATTGTATTGAGCAAGCCAATTGGTAGTCATTTGGCTCGTCCTGGCAATTTAAGCGACTGGATTGAGCGGATTCTAACAGAAGAGCAGTTGGCTTTTGTGAATAGCGATGTTAACTCACCTATTCGACTACGAGGGGCTGCTGGTACGGGTAAGACGCAAGCCATGGTTATCAAGTGCCTGCGAGAGCTGTACCAAGATCATGATCGCGGGGGCGATAAAACTTTCCTGTTCCTTACGCATAGCTCCGGTCTCGCCCACAATATCGTTCGCGGAATGCTATACGCTTTAGATCCTAGTGGAAGATGGAATGAGCTAGTAAACTCCGAAGGAGTAAATAAACTCACTATCGGTACACTCTATGAAGTGGCGCAAGAAAAACTCAGCTATCAAAAGAAAGGGCTGCGACCGATATCCATTGATGGCTCTGATGGCCGAGAACTACAAAAAGGGCTAATTCAAGATATTCTGCGAGAAGTCAAGAATGACCCCTATTTAAATATTGAGCTTTTGGAGCACTGTTACCCGCTAAAGAAGCGGATTCATGAAGAAAAATATCATGCTGAGCTGATTGACGAGCTCGTGAATGAGTTTGCTTGTACCTTCGATGTTGAGAATATACGTAAAGGTAGTAAGGAAGCCGCGCAGTATATAACTGGTGCGCGGGATAAATGGCAAATGTGTTTAGAGTCACCTGTTGAGCGGCGAGTTGTTCTTGAACTGTACGAGATGTATCGGGCTAAGTTGAAGCAAGAGCAGCTATTTAGTTTGGATCAAATGACTGTTGATTTTTGCAAGTATCTTAATACCTATGGCTGGGAACAGCTTAAAGATCGAGATGGTTTTGATCAGATTTACGTGGATGAGTATCATTTCTTTACAAAAATTGAAGCGATGACATTTCAGCCTATGTTTAAGCCGCGGGCATGCATTGATGGGCGGTGGCCGATAATAATGGCGTATGATTTGAAGCAGAGCACGACAGATGCGCCTTTCTCGGGTGGAATTAGTCGTTTTGTTAATCCTGGTGTTGGTGCCTCTATCGCGATGGAGCTAAATCAGGTTTTCCGATATACACCACAAATCGCGGCATTTCTTTCTGATATTGATGGCTCTTTCCCAGCAATGGATTTGGAAGGAGAATACATTAATTATTCTGCAACCTCACAAGAGGCGAATGGTCCTGTTCCTAGTCTCAGGATTTATAATACGGACAAGGATCTGATTGATGATGTATTTCAGTGCGCTCAGAGATTGGCGGCAAGTATCCCTGAAGGGGGATTGCAGGTGGCGGTTCTGTGTCTGAATACAGAGTTGTACGAGAGGTACTTGGAAGTAGGGAGAATTAGGAAGTATCATGTTCCTATTCAGTCTCGAGAAGATTTTAAAGACCTAAGGTATGCAAGGAACAAGTGTATATTCAGCATGCCTGAATACGTTGCTGGTCTACAATTTGAGTATGTTTTCCTCATTCATGCAGATGAAGCGGATATAACCAGTGAATACCTGAGTGAAGGAGCTAAGCGCAGATACCTATCGCGAGTTTACGGTGGCGCAGGCCGAGCAATCACCAATTTAAAAGTGGCTTCTTCTAAGGAGAGAGGAGGGGCTAGCTCAGTACTGTCTACTCCGTTGAGTAATGGCTCTCTGGTGATGTAGCCCTAATCAGCGCCGCAGCCATGTGCGAAGACATGGCTGCTCTTTCCTTGCATTGTAGTGATTGGGCAATTGGTATTTTTCATATATCCTGAAAGGCACCAATCTTTATTAGCGCTTAGTAGTAGAGGCTAGGGATCAAGATGAATTGAATCAATGGACGCAGGAGCGGATAGGTTCAGTGACGCTCAGCTCATAAAAAATCTATCTTACCTTCGATTGAGTAATTAAAAATATTCTCTCATTTTAATTTCGTATCCATTCAGATATGTTTTTCCATCTCTAATTTCTGGCTTGGGCGGCCATAGCTTTAACGATGTTTCGAGCCTGGCGAATTCAAAGATAGTGAGCAACAGCAATAGTGAATTTTGTTTTGTAGCGAAATCGTTATCCACGCCGTGCATAACCGAGTTTCGGTGGATTGAGGCATCAGTAGGTTTCCCTGTCATCAGCTTATTAAGAAATTTTGTAAAGTAAGATGTTGCAGATATGTCAGCGTAAAGCATGGTGTTTTCATAAGGTTCAAGATCGAATTTGTAGTTCGCTCCTTGATTCTCCTCAAATGAAACATTGTTATACTCCCTGAAAAGCCCTTCAATCACCATGAATGAGGCAGGGATAGCTGTTTCATACATCTCATTGAAGTGGTTATTTATGATCTGAGATATTGTATTCGTTCTTTTTTTCAAAAGGGGGCTTATGTTTGATGAGTTCTCAAGCATTCTATTAAAGTATTCGGCGTCGTTCGTTTTTTCCCACGCCTCGAACAGCAACTCAATCACTGATGATGGTTCCACCGCAAAGGCATCAGCGATTACTTGAAATTGATCTATTGTTATGCTTCTGAAGTAGTAAATACCGCTTTCAATGCATACTTCGTGCAGTGGGATATCCCCCTGCCGTGAAAGGTGCATAAGTGAGTTTAAAAATTCACGCCCCTCTAAATTCATGTTGAAAATGTTTCTATTGGGGAGCTCAGGCTTGGTAGTATCAATTGCATAGTGGCAGAATTTGTACTTGGTTCCGGAGCCGCAAGGGCACGGCTTGTTTCGCCCAGGTTTAGTATCACGCATAAAAATCCCTTCAGACTTTGATTGAGCTGTAGACTGTTAATTAAGATGTGGAGCAAGGAGCGTGTATTTTTTCGAAAAAAAACTTGTTCGTCAATGCTGATTGAAGAATTTGGCGGATAATTGTGTGAGCATTTTTACCAGTCGGCTAGATTCATCGATCTAAACATTACGCCAATCAAACCAGGACGACGAAGTATCCCTGAAATCGAAAATGCATTTAAGCATGCCATTTCACTCTAGGAAGGGTGTGAACGAGAAGCTTGATTAAATGTAAACCCTGTGGGGGCAATCGGTGGTCGACCGAGACTTTAGGTGAGTCGGTACATTAAATTGAGCTATGCTCTCCTAGGCAGCCGATTCGCCGTGATGCTGATTACGGGCTGCTCGTAATGAGTATCACCACCACCACGATATGAGCTCAAAGACTATTGGTATAGAATCTGGCGTTTTGAAGCTTCTGATTTTATCTACATACTCAGACCGTGGATTTCCAAAATGACAAGGGATCTCAACAGTATTTTGCTTCCTGATCATCCGATGTACACCGATGCTATAGAGGCTATGAAGCGGTTTTACCAGGCGCAAGCAAAGGGTGCCAGTGACGCGGAGCTCAAGCGCCTACGTCTGTTGGCTGAACACCGGTTCCAGGCAGTTACTGATTATCAGCTTCACGCCCTTGGAGGCCCAGCCGAGCCCAGCCAATAGCAAGAAAACTGACCGCCATACCGTTTGTTTCTCCAGCGCTGGCTCTCGGACCTATACAGATGTGACCTAAAGGGCAGGGGCGATCAATACCTCCAACCCTTGGCCAAAGTGACTATTGCAGTACGGCGGCGGGTTCAGCGAAGAGAGCTATTCTTCACTTATCCCTACGGGGTGCAATCGACGGTCGAGTCGCACAGCCTCCTGCCCTTCGAGACCGCCAACCTTATGAGCTCGAGAGCCCTTCATACCGCTCTCGGGGATTGGGTGACTGCCATGAGCCAGCAAAAAAAAACCGGCGCCGCGCCGGTGAATCCAGATTTTTCCCCGATGCAAGTGGCCAATATGGCCTTTCTCATTGACCGTCTTCATCAGGATTGCTCCAACTTACAGTTTCTGCGGGAGCTCACGTGTAATGCTATCGAAAGCCTTCTGCGTGGCGGAGGCGAGGGTGTGATCAGGTGGACTGTAGAGGAAAATCTAGAAGCCCTAGCGGGTGAGCAGAAGCTTTGCATCATCGACACTGGAGTCGGCATGACTGGGGAGGAGATGGTGAAGTATATTAACCATCTGAGCTCATCCATTAGTGAGCAATCGACTTCAGGAAATTTTGGTGTAGGTGCCAAGATTTCCGCGGCCCCTGCGAACCCCGAAGGTTTGATCTACATGAGTTGGGTCGATGGGCATGGCTACATGATCCATCTACATAAAGACGCTAATGGTCAATATGGCTTGAAACGTTACCCCAGTGGCGAATTTTGGTCACAAATCACGGAAAAGCCCAAACCTGACATCATCAAAAAGCATGGCACCATGGTGATATTGCTGGGAAAGCATTCCGCTCATAACACAATTGAACCACCAGAAAACGTCCGCATGCCACGTAAATGGATTTTGCGGTATCTAAATGCAAGGTTCTACAGATTTCCCGAAGGCGTAGTGGTGTCTGCCATCGAGGGCTGGGAGAATCCTCCTCGTGATCAACATCGCTTCTTGCGCACCGTAACTGGGATGGCTCCCTGGTTGGAGGGTCACAGCCAGGTGCTCGGGACTATCAAATTGTCTCGTACCGACGCAACGGCTTTTTGGTACATCGTAAAGGATTCCGTCGACCTAAACAGTGGGCATTACACACCGCCTGGCCATGTTGCCGCATTGTATCAAGATGAGCTGTATGAGGTTGTAATGAGCAATGCAGGCTACGCTCGCCTCCAATCGTTCGGCGTTATTTTTGGTTGTGAACGAGTTGTGATTTACGTCAAACCTGACAACAGTTTTGCGGTGACCGCTAATACTGCACGCACCGCGCTTCTCATCGGTGGCGAGCAATTAGATTGGGCTGCTTATGCAGCTGAATTCAGAGAAAACATGCCACAGGAGTTGGTCGCCTTCCAAGATCAGATTGGCCACAATGCGAAGAGCAGTGACCACCGAGCCGCAATCCGCGAGAGACTGAAGACAATTCAGGACTTGTTTAGGTTTGGTCGATACCGCCCAAATCCTAAAGGTACGCACGCGATCGCTCTAGGCAGCAACAATGTCGGTGGAGAGCCAGAGCACATAGGAGACAAAACAAGCACCGGGTCTGGCAAGTCAGGTAGTAAAGGTGGCCGACAAGGTGATCTTTACGCGCTTTTCACAGCTGAAGAGGGCACGCCGGCCGAGTTCATCGACCAACATATGGAACCTCAAGTGGCATGGGTAAGCATTGAAGATGGTTCACGAGCCAAGGAGGAGATGGATGATCGTGCTGCAAACTATATTTTTGACAGTAATCTAATTAAGGTAAATGCCGACTTTCGAGTTGTCACCGATATGGTTGAACGTTGGGAGCAACGGTATTCCAACGTACCCGGCGCTGGAGGCCCAGGTGGAGCAATTGAACAGGTCGTTCGCGAATGGTTTGAGCAACAGCTGATTGAAACAGTCATGAGCGCTCATGCGCTGAGAAAAGGCGGTAAGTGGAGTACAGAGGAAGTATGCAAGCTGTGGGACGAAAATGCACTGACGGCTGCAGTGTTACCCAGATATCACATCGATATTAGTATTAAACGCACGCTTGGACAAAAACTAGGAACTCTAAAGTCTCAAGTAGAGCGCTAGCCGCAAAACCAAACACTAAGAATCGAAACCCGGCTTCCCCAAAGTCGGGTTTCCATTAACAGCACTCGATGCGCTAGCGGTTAGGCGATAATGTTTTCCCACTGCGTCACCCAGCTGCCATGAAACCTTACTATTTCTTACGTAAGGGAGCCAGAATGTTCTCGACATCCAGTCCTTTCAGCAAACAGCTATGTGTAATTGTCGACAGCGCTTCATAGAGCTGGTCTCGCTGCTTTATTAAGTCGGCATTCTCTGCTTGTAAATTAGCAATACGATCTTCAAGGCTTCTTCGCCGGCGGGCGCTGTCCGGATCTCTACCACTTTCCTTCAGCTGTGTAATTCGGGCAGCCTCGATTCTCAAGCCCCGATCTCCCACCAAGGTCGAGCGACTCGCCAGGCCCAATCGACGCTGAACTTCGGTCCGGGAAATAGGCGCGAGCTCCTGCCCTGAGCTAATCATTTGGGCGAGGAGGGCGTCGACCGCCTCATCCAACGTGCTACCCCTCAAGGTTTGCCGTCGAGCCATGGTCACCTCTAATCATCTGAAACCGAGCTATGTCGCTTTTCCGTGTCCGTTACCGTCATGGGATGACCATGTGGAAACACGCGTTGTACTCCTATACTGGTCTTGCGTGCGAGGACAGACTTTAGATTGCTGAGCTTGACCTCTTGGTCCGCCAGCCACACATCGCTGCCTGCCTCGCCTGCGCCGGCATCGCGCAGGATGGTAATTGCCTTCGTTAGATTATCGGCTTGTTTCTCAAGGTTGGCTCGTTCTGATGGAGTACCCATGAGATGGAGATGCGAGCAGCCATTCCAACACTGTAGATGCTTGGGGCAGGGCGCTTGGGAGAAATCGTGTATGCAACCTCCGAAGGGGGTCACGTGTAGTGCTGTTGCGTGCACGGTAAGGAATGCTTCTGCAGTCGTCGCGCCTTTGTCTGATAGTAACTCATGGTAACTGTCTGTCAGCGGACCCTGAATACGTTTTTCTCTTATGCCTCTATGCAGAAAGTCGATGCGTTCGTGGTGGCTATTGAACGCCAAAAAATCGTGATGCGCAGCAGTGGTGTCTTCAATGCTCGTGTGCTGGTAGTAGACATTCTGATCAATGCGTTTTCGCCCTAGGGCCAATGCTTGCTGAACATCACTCATACCGGTCAGGTGATAAATGGTGTTCCGCCAGTGTCTAGGTTGGTGACTTGTTAACCTAATTGGAGTTCCATCGGATTCTGTTAATGAACGACGCGAAAAGATAGATGTATACTTTTCATCGTGACCTAACGCGCGATTGATATCCACAATGGTAACCCGACGCGGTACTGCACGAAACACATTTGCCTCACGTCCGCCGAAACGAAACTGGCCGTCGAAAGCGATAGCAAGGGTTTCGCTGGTTCGAAGTAAGATGCGAAGCTCTTGCCCGACATGCTCCGTTAGTACTGCGTGGCCACGGAGTTTCGGGATGATCAGTCGTTCAATATCACCCGCGAGGTAGCGTCGCTTTAATGACCGTCCTCGTCTCTCTTCTGGCTCATGATCGAACGGATGAACTCCGTTGCGCGTGAGGTACAGGTAAAGATTTCTGTTTGCGTTCCTAGTTTCGCTAAAGCCTAGCCAATCCAAAACCATTGCCTCATCGATGACCGATTGAGGAGAAAAATGCCAAATACGTCCAGGGTGGAGTTCTTGCCATGCGGCAATCTCTCGCTGCTCTATGGTTAGCGCCTTTAATCGCTCTACTGCTCGCCTGGCTAATGGAACGTCGCCTTCAGCCAGCCAATGAACACGAGATTGAAAATGCTTTTCCGCAAAATACCTAATCCCACATTCGACCAGAGGATTGCCGTTTATATCTACAGTCAATTCTCCTGTAGTGGCTTTGATCTGTCTTTCGACCCAGCAGTCATAAGGAATTACAGCTATTTCATTACCTCGCTGCCCAGTTGCGATCAATAAATCGATCACACGCAGCAAAATCTCCTCACCCTCACTGAATGGGTTATTTGAACAAAGGGCATACGCTTCCATCGCCTCGCGAGAAGGCAGTCGGTCATTAGATTTTCGCTCTTTTACCGCACGATCGGGATCATGCAATGAAATATAATCGTGGCGCCGCTTCTCTGGTCTTGCATCATGCTCAAAATGGATAGCCATCCCGGTTAACTGCAGGCTATCAATCGTATCCGCAATTACTTGTAGATGAGAGATTGCATCATAAATATTCTTATAGCCACTTTCCCGGAGAAAGACTATGACGCGATCGAAATCGCCCCGTGTCAAAAGTGTAGGGTCAAATACGCCACGTTCAAACATCGGGTTATAGAGTCGGCGTACGGCAATATTGTATGCAACTACCATCGAAAACCTAAGATTTCGGGTACGTTGCAGATACACAATTAGGGCCTTGCTAAATTCTTGGTATACGAATGGAAGTGGGCCTTTGCTCGGGGCAGGATAACCAGTCTTCTCAAGGAGTTGTCGGTGCGTTTCGAAGGTCAGTGTATGTTTATTTGGATCCCTTTGTGGTAACCAGTTTTCAACTCTCCAAAATGCTTCCGACCATGGGGTTGAAATCGGTAGCAACCGAAAGATAGCCTGTTCTTGTTTAATAAAGCTTTCTAGATTTTGCTTCGCCTTAAACAGCTCCATCTGCGGCATCCTCTGTGTGCTGCCGACAGCGCTCAATCGTAGCGCTTACCGCCAGGATGGTTATCTGATGCTGAGCGAGTGGCCGATTATGAGTAAGATCTCCGGCCTGTTCTGCCGTATCAATAAATCGCTGAGCTTCTCGTTGCAGCGCCTCTCTCACTTCCTCATGACGCCCATCTGCAAAAGGGTGAAACTTTTTGCAGGTGTAGCAGGCATAGATAGGATTGTAAGGGCAGTGCGTATGAACTGGGAGAGAGCACGCACCGATGTCTCCGATGTATTGCGTATCGATGACGCCGCGGATCGCGCTTTCGGGAGCAGTATCACTGCGTTGCGAGACATCCCCGGTTAACAAAGACCGCATAATGCGCTGATAGGAAGGGCTTTTACCGAGCGCTTTCTCTTTGATTCGAGCAATATTGGGAGTCGCTGTCACATAAGCACGCGCTGCAACGGTGCTATTGTGTCCTAGTAGATCTGCGATCAGATCTGCTGGAGTTCCCTGATCCGCCAATCCCTGTCCGAGATGATGACGAAGTAACATGCTCACCTGGTTCGGCTTTTCTACCCCGGCTTCAAGAAGCTCATACTTGAGGCCTAAACGGATTTTTTGAACCGAGAGGCGCTTTCCACGACGGCTAACAAATAATGGTTTGCAGTCTGGACCAAATCGTTTTTGAACCTCTTCAACGTGCCGTGAGATTTTCTCACCCAGACGGGTGGTAATTTTGCGGGGGCGTCGCTCAGGTCTGCGCTGACCGACCTTCTTAGCCATTGGTAGCCAAAGGGTGTAGTATTTCTCGTGACCAGCGCTTTTAATGAACTCAAAATCCGCAATGTCTAGTGAGTGAAATTGAATCGATCTTGGTGCGAGTTCAAACCCCAAGTGAAGAACTATGTTAAACTGAAGTTCTTCCCAATAATCGGGTGATATCTCTCGATCGATTCGTTTAAGCAGTCGAATTTCCTCATCAATTTCCAGGCCTGATTGAGAGAGAAAAATTCGTGCATACGGGTCAATTCGTTCCGATTTGATTCCTTTGATTTTTAGATAAGTATCTGATTCAAAGCCTTTAATCCGTCTATCGACTGCCCAGCGATAAACCATTTAATTCCGTGACTAAATCTTGACCACCCCAAGGAAAGGTACGGGCAAGCGCAGTGTTTGACATATAGACAATGGACCTTGCAAACATAAAGGCTGTCTGAGGGGCATATTTCTCCAGTGCATATGCAACGAAGCCTTTAGCTACTTCTTTGAGCTCTGGGGATAAGTCAAGCGAGGCCCAGTCAATCTTCAATGCGACCCCTCCGTCGTACCACGTCCACACCGGCAAACGGGTATCGACGTACTTTGGCTGATCATTGGTGCGCGTCCGAATCCCAACCAGAGCCGGGCCCTCGAACACGTAGGCCGGTAGAGAGGAGGAGGGTGATGCCTGTTCGTAATCTGCCGATTTAGTCACGACGAACCTCCTAAACTGTCAAGTCGTCCCCAAGCTGCCGAGGCACGCTGTGCGTTATGGCGGTTGGCGGACTCAGCCAGATAACGACTTGCATAACGACGTGGCATCGCCGAAGTCTCAGCCCAACCGCAGACTCGCCGGAGTTCGTCCGTGGCGCGCTCCAGGTCGTGCCCACGCTGCTCGACCAGGTAAGCCAAGAAACGGTCGGCGAAGGTGTGGCGAAAGTCATGCGCAGAAAGAGTAGGCAACAGCCCCGGATGCGCCAGTTCAATGGTCAGAAACACCCGATCGAGGACATTAGACAGTGCGCGAATCGATAGCGGGCGGCCTCTGTCAGATATGAACAGATAGCGGTACGGCAATTTCATCGGTTTGCCTTCACGTAGAGGGCGCCGTTCGCTCTGAATATAGTGCTCGTAGACCTCATACAGCTGCATGGAGACACCTACGGTTCGCCCGTATGTTTTCAGTGCAGGCTCTTCAGCGCGCGGGTCGCCGGGGTCATTTTCGCGATCGTTGATACTGACGTAGGCGTGCTGAGAGCCCTGATTAATGTCCGTGGTGTAGAGCTTCAGAAGCTCTCCGCGACGAATTCCGGTTTCCAGCAACAATTCAATCATTAGCCAATTGCGCATCTGCAATCGCCTCGGGAAGGGATTTTCAAGAGCTCCCGGGCGAATCATTGTGCGGATGATCTGGAGTTGCGTATCTGTCAGGCTGCGGTAACGAGCATGGTCGGGACGAATATTGATGATATGGCTCTCAAAGCGTCGCTCAATGACGTCAGCGACATCTACAAATGCCACCTCGATGTTAGCCATAGTGGTTGAGTTCTGACGAGCGCGCGGAATGTAACGGGCGACGCACCAAGATAGGTACTGCTTCAGCAACCGCAGGTATTGGTCACGAGTGCGCGAATCGATCCGTGGAAGAAATGCCATTGCAGAGGCACCGATTTGGGCGACCAGATTATCGGCTTGGCGGCCACTTTGGAGCCAGATGGCGTAACCGTCCAGTAGCGCCAGAATCGCTTCGAAATGGCACGCCACGATGGCCTCATCGACATCTAGGTTTCGAGTTTCAGCATAGCTGTAGAAAGCCTGAATCGCGCGTAGATGCGCCGCAGCAGTGCTGTAAGCGCGGTGCCTGAGCTTGAGTTGGACGTAGATGAATGGAATGAGTTTGGGCAACGGCGCGGCGTTGCCAGCTTGCACGAGCAGCGGTACACGCTGACCTGTAGAGAAACGGCACTGAATCAGCTTCATCGTTAGTCACCTCATCCAATGACTCGCCATGAACACAAAGGACATGGCCCGTTGAGAGAGTGGACGTGTAAACGTTGAAATAAAATCGGACGCCCACAATCCCTTTTAAAAACAATATGTTAACCCTTCCTGTCGCTATATCGGCGGAAAAACGAAGTCTTTTTTCCGGGCTTATCCCGCATAAGAGTCTGTCTTCCGGTCTTATGTCACACGGGTTCGATGTACTCCTGAGCCCGCAGTGTGATTCCAGGTGCGCAGGTGTTTCATGGATTGGTTGGATAGCCTAATGGGCGCAATACCGATAAAACTCTACGATCCAAGACGTCTTTCTCAGGGGATCCCATTGCACTCGAAAGCCCGTGAACCGGGAGGAAAGTGGTGATGTGTATGGCGCCAACACCAGATAAGCCGTTGAAGATTGTTAGCGCTTGGTAGCCCGCAAGCCCTGAAACCTGGGACGTAACCGAAATGACAAGGTGTGCGCCTTCTACTCGCCCAGCACGGTGCGTTCAAGAATGAACAACAAGAACGCAGTACCTACACCAGATTCGTCACAACTCTTCCCTCGTTCCGCCCACCGCAGGTAGCTACCAGGAACCAATCGTCGTCCCAAGCCGAGAAACACACCGGCCCCAACGGCAGATCCACAAGCGCACTTTTATGCGTATGTCGCAATACGACAGGTATGGGAAATGCCATTCCCGTCCAAGATCTGCTCCAACGACCGAATATTTACGTTCGGAGGTTAGACGGTTTAGGAATGAAAAAGGCGAGCTTTATGTTCAGGACTTAATCATTCGGGTTAAATATATATTGAATGTGCGTGAATTTCGTGATTTTTAACTTGATGATCTCTATAAGCTTTTTTTAGTTGGAATTTTTTTGTAATTTCTGAAGAAATGTCAATATATCTAATACTCAACTTCCTCCTGGCCTTGCCACCGCTTGGAAGCTGCCTAGCCGAAATTTGCGTGCATCTACCACTCCACTATCCTCACCTGTCAAATCATCGGATTAGTACCGGATAAGATGGATAAAGAACTCAACCTGCCTGCAGCGCCTAGCGATTCGGAAGAAAAAGCAAAGGTAAGAGTACCCAGAGACTGGAAAGAGTCAGGAGTACCTCCTGGAGGTGAGTACATTCCCTACCAGGAAAGAACTTATGACGCGCGCGAGCAAGAAGTGGCTAAAGAGCGCGCATCCGTTTTTGATCAGGTCATTGAGCGGTTTAACGGGATGACCGTCAAGCGAGGCATGGAAGTTCTTGGCCTCGGCCACTCTCAATTTTATAACTTGCTGCGCAAGCACAGAAAAGAAGAAAGTATCCAGCGAAACAAGAAAGGCAGGGTTATAGGAAGTTGCTGGGCCAGTGATGCACAAATCGCTGCTCTTGAAGAAGCCTACGAGAAGAAATTTGAAGGCCCCAAGGCATCCCTCAGTAAGCTCCACCAGTGGGCGCGGGAGTACTTCAAGGGAGAGGGTGAAAATGTCACGCGCTATAGGGCCAGGCAATTCTTAATGTCCAAGCCGGAAAGAGAGGTTTATTTCAAGCGGTACGGGAAAGAAAAGACGGATCATAAATATGGATTCAAGCCTCACAAGTTTGTGATCGATGGGCTTTTGCACAGAGTATCGATGGATCACACGATGGTCGACATCTTGTTGGTCGATGAGCAGAACAGAAATATTATCATCGGTAGGCCATGGGTAACGATGTTAATCTGCGATAAGTCGAGAGTGATCTTAGGTTTTTTTCTTAGTCTAGATCCCCCTAACCTTGATACCGTCGCTGCCGCCCTTGCTTTTGCAGTGATGAACAAAGATTTTCATCTATTCCGCTTCTTGACTAATCCGAATGAGTATCCATTCTTTGGTATTCCATTTGTTATATTTACCGACAATGCCGCTGAGTTTACAAGTGAAAAGTTCATTGAGCAGTGCAAGGCGTGGGGTATGGATTGGGAACACCGCCCTATAGGGAAAAAATGGTATGGAGGCATTATAGAACGCTTGATTGGCACGTTTATGACGACAGAAGTCCACTTCCTTCCCGGCGCAACCGGGAGTAACGTCGTTCAGCGAGAGGACTTCAATAGCGAATATAATGCAACGATGGATTATGAGCAGTTCGCTGTATGGTTCCTAAATCAAGTAACTGTTTATCATGGCAAAATCCACTCGTCGCTAAAATGCACTCCGCGTGAAGCTTGGAATCATTACGTTAATCAAGGTCTTTATGATCATGATCGTGTCATTGCATCAAACGATCAAATGAGGTTTTTGATTGATTTCTCACCGACAAGCTTCGATCACAAGGTGCATCCCTACGGAATAAATTTTGCTGGCCGTAGATACGCATGTTACGAGCTTGCCCCCTACGTGGGTCAGCGTTTTGATATCAAGTACCTTCGGCACGATCTGAGCTACGTCTGGGTCAAGCTCCCAGGCAAATTTCTGAAAGTTCCTTGTAGTTATAATCGGGTGGGGCTAGCTAACACTTGGGATTCCTACTCGAACCATAAACAACTTTCGAAGCGTAAAGCACTACTCAAAGACCTGCCCCCTGGCACTGTCGACGATGAGTTCGCGCACGCTGCTCTTGCCAATCAGACAGTGATCGTTCAAGAGGCCGTTGACCTTAAAACTGCTTTCATGGCCAATCTACCGCCTAAAGGTCTGCCCGCTCCACAGAGCACTCTAATCCCTGCAACCGAAGCAGTAACCAATGAACCCGTTGAGGACTGGCTTATCGAAGACACGCAAGACTTTATCCCGACAATCTTAACCCAGGACGAAAACGCTCACGATGTTTTTGTGCCGCGCATCATAAGAGAGCATTCAGATCAGCCTGATTTTCTTCCTGTAATTATAGTTGATAAGCATAAAGACTAACTTGGAGAGCTATGATGGCTTACGAACATATCAAGCACGATCTTAGAAATAACGCTGATCTGCCTGCGAAGGAGCGAATTAAGATATGTCGACATGATATATGGATTGATACGCCTCGCTACGCGCCTCTTTTCGAAAGCTTGAGGAACATGCTCTATACCGATAACCAGATCCAGTCCGCTAGCATTTTCATCCATGGGGATGGAGGCGACGGTAAAACGGCCTTATTCAACCGGCTTAAGGCTCTCGGTGAGCTTGAAGGTAAAAGGTTCGTGTTTATTACACTTACCGAAAACGTTAACCGTTTTAAATTACACGATGCATTGTGCGATGTCTTCGATGTTCCGATTGGCAAGCGTGGCACTGCGGTCAATCGTGTTAAGCTCATCATACAGAAGATAAAGGCCCTTGGAATCGGCGCGATCGTTGTTGATGAGTTGTCTGATTGCATGCTCGAAGCGTATTCCCATAAAAAATCTATATTGTCGCTGCTTCGTGGACTCGCAGAGGGTGATGGTAAGCTCTGTGTTATTGCGTTCGGGAACTCAGTTGCGAGTGAAATCATCTCACTGGATCGAATAATTGATCGGCGATTCGTGCCGTGGCATCTGAAGCCTTGGAAACTTGATCAGGATTTTGTGGATTTCATTGCTACATACGAGACCTACCTTCCACTCAAATTGCCCTCTAACCTTGCAAGCCCTAAGCTGCGAACGCTTATTCATGTGAACTCACACGGGATCCTTGACAATATCGTCAAAATTATCAAGTCCACTGCTATGGATGCAATCAAGCATGGGACGGAGCAGATTACGCCAAGTCAGTTCCAGAATCTTGAACCGATGACCAGGCTCTATGGTTACAAACTGCACCATCCCAAGGATAAGGAGGTTTCAGAATGACATTGGCGCCTTTCCAAGCCGTTGCTGTGAAAAGTGTAGTTTCTGCGCTGAAGGACGGTAGCGTGGTATGCCATTTGATGTCTGATCCTGGCAATGGTCTGACCACCTGCACCAATGCCGTTCTGAGCCAAATTACCGGCTCTACAGTCTTTGTTGGGGATCACGTAGACCTTGCGGGACTGGATTTGCTGGGTCAGTTCTATGAAGAGATACACGTTGATTTTGAGTTTCAGCCACAGTCGGGTGTTCCTGCATTGGTTACTGAGCTTTGCGCCATGAAAGGAGATCCGACCATATTCATCCACGACTTCGAAAAATTTGCCCTCACGGCGCTTGCCAAAGAAAAGTCATTGAAGCAACTGGGATGGCTGCTGAAGGCGCTTCCTGATAGTAGTTTTGTCATCGTCAGCAGTCCTGACTATCAGGCTGAGATGGTCGGACTGTGTCGAGCTCACGAGCGTGCCTACTCGCCTGTTGAGTTAGGGTCATTCGCGGATCGGACAGAGTTTACAGCCTTTTTTGAAGCATTGATTGATCAGAAGTCAGGACTGGGACGAGCAGCTGACAAGCTGTTGCTGCATGACATTTATCATCGACGAAACGGCAATTTGGCGTGGACGATGCTGGAGCTCTTCCATCCAGGCTATCGCAGTCAACGGGAGTCATCCCTTCAATGAATGCTCCTGATGTCCCCATTTTTGATGGTGAGGCTTTCTCTTGCTGGGTTTACAGGCAAAGCCTATGTTCCCAGCATACATTGCTCGATAGGAGCAGGCTTGCGGAGCTTTGGCATGCGTGCGTACAGTCAGAAGACTTTGACCCTGACTTTACGCACGATGCCAAATTCTCACGAGCGGCGTGCGAAATGCTGGATATTCCAAGGGAGGAGCAGGCAAAGATCTTCCAGCCGAATAGTCAATGGGTTATACCTCGATACTTCAGACGCAGCTTTTGCTACAGCTGCATGAAGGAGCACATTGCGAATTTTTCACTCCCTTCATACAGGAAAGAGTGGTGCTCTGTTGGTGTGGTCGTATGTCAAATTCACAAGTGTTCCCTGCTCGATGCAAGTGGTATTGTTGCTTCAAGTCCGAGTATGGCCATGCGCATCCTCAAGGCATATTCCGAGGATCCTTCTCAATGCGTTGCTGCGTCTCGTAGCCATGATGCTGACGAACAATTTACTGCGCTTTATAAGACTCAACTATTTTTTCAAACCTTGGAAGCTTCTCAGCAGCAAGCTGATCAAAACGGAATGTGGTCATGCAGTGAGCCGCATACGGGACTGCCACGCCTTTTGCTGTCAATTTTTTTGTATCCACGATTTGGCTTGGTGAATCGTTTTATAGCTCCTCGAAGCTCATATCGTATTACTACCCTATTTCAACAGACTCTTAACGCTGGGCCATTGGTTGCAGGAATAGCTCAAAGATGGGCTGGCATGCTGATGCTCGGGTGGCTATTTGAGCTATTTACACCCCGCGAGAGCACTGATGTTGAATCGTTCATCGAGCGCGCAGGTGCTATAGCAGGATTTCATGATGCACGCAGCTTGGGAGCAGCATGTAATGTGTTCAATAGCCTGCACAGTGACGTTATAGCTAGACGACTGCGCGAGTGGATGCCAAATCCTAGTCCTGCTCTGTTGCAACAATTCATCGAAGGATTTTCTGAGGTATCTATTCGGTCGTGAGTATAGAATGTTTGGGAGCTGTCATGCCAGTAAAATACTCCTATATAGGGAATGTGACACTACCTTTGGGTGTTGTCGGTGTTGGAGTTGGTGGTTTGAATCATGAGGCTTGGCTTTCGTGTACCATTTCCCTGCCAACGATACACGTCTTCCAGTACTCGATACATTGGGGCTCAAAGGCTGCGCGGGCTGAAGTCCTTCACAAAGCATGTACAGCTATTGGGTTGATCCCAGCAGTTAAACATAGCGGTTCAAACTGGCTATTGAATCGTCAGGATATCTACTCACCCTGGCCAGCCGGTGAAGCATATCGTTCAATAAGAGAATTTTCGGATTTCATTCTCTTTGAGTTCTATCAATGGGGGCCAGGTATGTTTGGCTCTCGCGCAGCGTTCTATCAGGCAAGCATACATAAAATTCACCTGAGGGTCGCTGCGGCTCTCGCGAAATCTCATGGTATCCGAATGGGAGCTAGTTAGAGCATAGTGTCAATCGATTAATCAATCACTTGGCTTCAAGCAACATCCCAGTGCGCAACAGCGGGTAGACTTACGAGACCAGCGTTTGGCGGTCACACGCTTTGATTCCACACATTCCAGTCGAACAGACGTTTATCGCGAGAGATAGCGTCTCGCCCCCAGTCTGTGGCATATAGCCAGTAACATTGCGTTTGGCCAGGACTCCACCAAGCCAACACTGGCCAAAAGAGGCCAGAAGAAGCGAGAAGTGGCCAATAGCGCCGACAGAAGCCAGGCTTAGGGAGAAGTGGGGATGTACCTTTCAGCGCTGTCGATCCGTAATTTCCGCCAGTTTGGCGATCTGGCTCCGGGTTTCACCATCCACTTCAACGAGGGCGTCACTGCGCTTGTAGGCGAGAATGATGCCGGAAAGACTGCGGTGATCGACGCCATCCGGCATGTCCTGCAAACCCGGGATTCAGACTTCCTGCGACTAGAGCTCGAGGACTTCCATGTCGGGAGTGACGGCGAGCCTGCGACCGACATTACTATGGTTTGCACGCTGGCAGGGCTGACCACACTGGAACTTGGAGCCTTCGCCGAATACGTCACGTTTTCACGCGGGGAGGGGCTGCTTCATGTGCACTGGTCGGCGCGTCGACTCGCGATGCCGACAGCGTCGCGTCGCTGGGTGGACATCCAGGTTCGCTGTGGTGAGCGGGGAGAAGGGCCTGCCTTGGACGTCGGCGCGCGCCAGTTGCTGGCAACCGCATACCTGAAGCCATTGCGAGATGCCGAACGGGAGATGTCACCGGGTCGCAACTCGCGCTTGTCCCAAGTCCTGTCGAGCTTCCCGGGTATAGACGCCGGTGAGTCCTATGTCGATATCGCTCCACCGGCGTCGGCAGCTGAAGCCACTGGCCTGAGCATTGCGGGCATGGGTGATTACATGCGCGAGCTGGTCAGAGGACATCAAGCCATCAAGGTTGCCCAGGCGACAATCAACGACCGATATCTGGAGCCTCTCTCTTTAGCAGGACAGCCGCTTCATAGCCATCTTGGCTTCGGCGATACCGGCAGTGAAACCACAAAGCTCAAGCAGATCCTTGAGCGCCTGGAGTTGGGTTTGCTGGACAAGGGATCGGGGAATGCGAGGGGGAGCTATGGTCTGGGCTCGAATAACCTGCTGTTCATGGCCTGCGAGCTCTTACTGCTCGGCAAGGAACCGGATGGGCTGCCGCTGCTGCTGATCGAGGAGCCGGAGGCGCATCTTCACCCGCAGCGCCAACTTAGACTGATGGAGTTCCTCGAGCGCGCATCGCAGCCTCGCCCCCAACAGCAAAATCAAACCCAACAGCAAGATCAAACCCAGCAGCAAGATCAAACACAACAGCAAGATCAAACACAACAGCCAGATCAAGCCCAAGCGGAACCAGCGCATACACGTCCCGTGCAGGTGATCCTCACCACACACAGTCCCAACCTGAGCTCTAAGATTGCCTTGGAGAATCTGGTGCTCATTCATGGCCAGCGTGCCTTCTCCATGGCACAGGGGCGAACCAGGCTGTCCGCTGACGACTATCGCTTCCTGAGTCGTTTTCTGGATGTCACCAAGGCCAGCCTGTTCTTTGCGAAAGGGCTGCTCATCGTTGAAGGGGATGCAGAGGCGATCCTGCTGCCGGCACTGGCCAGGCTGCTTGGGTGTGACTTGACCGAGCATGGTGTGTCAATCGTCAATGTGGGTGGCGTTGGCTTACGCCGTTACGCACACATCATGCAGCGAGCTGATGCGACAGAGGGAATAATCCAGATCCCAACGGCCTGCATCACCGACATGGATGTGATGCCGGATTGCGCGCCGGCCATCATGGGGCTGGATCCGCACAAGCTCAACGCCAAGGGTAAACCGGCGCGTCGTCAATGGCGGATGCTCAGTGACTTTGGCGCTACCGAGATTGAGCGCGAACCGAAGCTTGCGGCTCATCGTCAGAAACGGACACGTGGCGATGGCCAAAACGTGAAGACCTTCGTGGCCGATCATTGGACGCTCGAGTATGACCTGGCTGTCGAAGGGCTTATGGACTGGGTACACCGTGCCGCCACGTTGGCCTTACATGATGTAAAAATGAACGAAAAAAAGCTGACGCGACAGAAAGTCCTCGAGAGGGCGACGAAGGCGCTGGCGGCACTTAAGTCTCAGTATCTCACCAATGAAGAGCGTGCCACCGAGGTTTACCGGCAGGTTGATTCGGGCTCCAAGTCGATTACTGCACAGCATCTGGTCGACCTGCTGCAGTCGGCATTTGATGAAGGTGAACTCGACCGGGCAAGCTTGCGTGCAGCGTTACCGGCCTACGTGGTTGAAGCGATCGAATACGCCACAAGAGGCCGGATCATGCCTTCGGCGCCGGAGCAGCCGGCCACAAACACCGCGGAGACGCCGCTAGAGGCGCTTGAAGCAGGGGAGTTGGCGTAATGCGGCTCCAGGATCTTGTGCCTCCAGTCACGGATGCAGACATCGAGTGGGTGAGCGCGCTTATGTCGTTGCGCGACCTGGATGAACCTCGGAGGGAGTTCCTCAAGCGTCTCGATACGCTCGATGTAGCGGCCTGCCCGGGGAGCGGTAAGACCACCCTCGTGGTTGCCAAGCTGGCCATTCTTGGTCGTCATTGGCGTAGTCGAACGCAGGGGATCTGCGTGCTATCGCACACCAATGCAGCGCGTGAGGAAATTGAGAGCCGGCTGGGCGCCACAGAGATTGGCCAGAGGCTGCTGCGCTACCCACATTTCATCGATACCATCCACGGTTTTGTCATGCGGTTTCTTGCGTCGCCCTGGCTGCGCTCGAATGGCCACCCGCTGACGGTGGTGGATGACGAGGCAACCGGGCGAGCAAGGGGAAGGGCGCTGGGAAAAGATCGTTGGGGTGTAGAGTACTTTCTCGATCAAAAAGAAAAGACGCTCGCTGATCTTCGACTGCCCTCGGTCGATTTTTCTACCCCTCTTCAAGGTAAGCATTACATTTGCTCGCCAGATGCACCTACTCATGGAAAGTTATGCAGAGCCATGGGCGCTGCCGCTTCGGAAGGCTACTTCTGCTATGACGAGGTTTTCACGCTTGGCCAGGCCATGATTGAGCAAGAACCGAATGTTGCTCAATCGCTGCAAGCCCGGTTCCCCTGTGTACTCATCGACGAAATGCAAGACACGGACTTGGAGCAGAATCGCCTTTTGAACCACGTATTTCCGCGCGATGCAGCGAATACAGTGGTGATCAGGGTGGGCGATCCCAATCAGCAGATATTCGAGGGTGACGGAGAGTCTGATGGGGCATTCCCGCATGGCGGGACAATCGAGATCTCCACAAGCTTTCGATTCAACCAGGCCATTGCCACGCTGGCAAACAGCTTTGCAGTCGCTCCCATTACGGGCGGATTGGTCGGTCGGGCCAGAACGGGTGAAGACTGTCCCAACACCCTTTTTGTCTTTCCAGACGACGATACGAGCGGTGTGCTTGGCGCATTTGCAGAGCTTGTGTCACGGCATGTACCCATCACCCAGCGCAAGGATGGGGTGCATGCGCTCGGTGCTGTTCACCGACTGAGGAAGTACAAGGACAACCAATTCCCGAAGGCCCTGGAGCACTATTGGAGCGCCTACCGCTCAGACGCTAATGGCTCGACGTATGCGCCCAAGACATTCATTGACGGTGTTCGCAGGGCCAGAGCCCACCTGGCGATCAGCGGTCACGCGCACGAAAGCGTTGAGATGATCGCGAGGTGCCTGCTCCATCTCGCTGAGCGTGCTGGGTTGAGGAAGCCAGTCCAGATCAGAACAAGGCTACACCGCTACATCGAGCGAAGCTTGGCAGCTAACGCGAAGCTTCTCAAAGCCTACCAGCGAGGTATCTACCTCTACTTGTTCTATCCGCATCCACTACGAGAGAAGCGGTGGGTTGAGACCCACGTTGGGCTCCTCAAGCGGCTGATCCAGGAGCTGCATCCTGGGGAGGAGGTTTCAATGACTACCGATGTGGAAGCCTATCTGGCGTGGGCAGAACCAGGCGATACGGTCGAGGTCGAGTCGCAGGTGCCCCGCAAAACCATTAACACATACCGATGGGAGGCCGGGGGGCACGAGCCTGTCGACGTTCAGCTGGCGTCCATGCACTCCGTCAAAGGGAAGACGCATTCGGCGACGCTGATCTTGGAAACGTTCAGTGGACAGCACTTTCTGGAAATGATGTTGCCCTGGCTTGAAGGAAAGCCCTTGGTTAAGAAAGAACATCAGGTGACTTACCGGAAAAACAGGATGCTCATGTATGTCGGCATGACTCGGCCTACGCATCTGCTTTGTCTGGCGATTCGAAGCAGCGCGCTGGGTGAGGGGGAGGCGAGAGTTGAGCGAAGGGCGGCCCTGCAGGCACAGGGCTGGGTGATCAATGAGTTGGATGCGAGAGCGGCAAGCTGACCCACGGTTGATATGCCCGGTAAAACCCGGAGACATTGTCATCATCGTTGATCTCACGGGAAGGCATGGTGAAGCGATCGGGTGGAAAAATTCCCACCCGTTTCGCTTCGTCTGGCCTATTAGCTCTGCACCAGCTCGAACGTGCGACCCGATAGGGCACCATGCAGGCTTTTCAAGGCGCTCTCCAGTTCACTGCCTTCCTCAACCTCGAACTGCTCAATGGTTTCCAGCGAGCTTTTGAGGTCGGCGTTCGCGTTCACAATCACTTCCTTACCCGCGATTTTGTTCAGCAGATCCTCACACAGCTTCTGCCCTTGCGGCGTGATGCCTCGGTATAGCGTGACGCTGTGATCATTGGTTTGCACCCGAATGAAGCGAACATGATCGTCGAAGCGATGGAAGCGAGGGTGGAACATTTCCGTGAAAGAATTGGGCGCAGGGTACGCCTCCAAGCCCTGTTTGGTGGGGCTGGCCCAGTCGTCGTCAGTCTTCAAACTGTTGCAGTCAACGCAGGCGACCGACAGGTTCCAGAAGTGGAAGGAATATTGTTCGTAGCTTTCGCGTGGAAGGATGTGCTCGATTGGCTTCGAGTAACCGCTGTTGAATAACCACCGCCGGCAGTAGCAGCAACGGTTACCTTGCTGCTTAGCGATGTACTGCCTGAAAGCCCCCTTGATGTCACTGACGGTCGGCTTCGCTGGGCCTCGCTTGCGCTTGGGCGTCTCAGCAGGTGCAGGGGAACCTGCAGCTCCCGCCTCAGGTGAGCCAGGTGCAGCGATCGTGCCGGGTGCAGCGACCGTGCCAGGGGCGGCGATCGCGCCAGGCGCTGCGGCCACTGTAGCTGCAGGCACCGGCTTTTTAGGATTCGAAAATTCGTTCCAGAGGTTTCGCTTCTTGATTGCTTCGCCAGCCTGTCTTGCCTTGAATCGCTGCAGAGCCATCACGTGGAAACGGTGAATGTTGAACATTACGACCTTATGGAAGCGCTCCTCGGCATGGCACTGCGCCTTGTACTCGTCGTAGGCAGGCTTCATGTCGGCATCTTTCAGCACATAGTAATCCGCCACGCTACACCTGAGCCTCGTCGGTACGTTTGCTTGCCGCTTCCTGGTCGACCAGTAGCAACTCAATCGCGGTGTAGGCCTTCTTGATCAGGTCGATGTCCTCTTCCTGACCTGGAGGTACGTATGCTCCAGGTTGAGTCGGCATCTTCTTGAGCATGTCATTCAGCTCTTTGAGAGGTGAGGGCTGGTCAGCTCGAAGCTTGCCTTTTGTTTCAATCGTTTTGGCAACGATACGAGCGCAGGCCTCATGCACCGCGCGGTTGTGAGGGGTGTAGGTACCGAAGCCTTCCAGAATGATCGACTCAACGGAGTACCGCTCCTTGTCAGTCAGCTTCGGCAATTTGCCCGTGTCGAGCAAGAAGCTGTGACTGCCTTGGTCGTTCGCATTGGTGATGAGGGTCGGAGCATGGGTTGCGACGACGAATGAGCAACCGAAGCGGCGGGAGAGCAGGTGGAACACCCTTGGAAGTGTCTGCTGCCATTTCAGATGCAAGCTGATTTCTGGCTCGTCTACCAGAAAGACCGTCCCTGGTTCGGCTGACGTGATGATGTTGAGCAGCAACTGGTTGATGTTTTGCTCTCCAGAACTCAGCGATGAGTAGGAGACAATCCGCTCCTTTTGATCGTCAATCGCTGGGCGCACGACGCCGAACTCGTATTTGGCCAGCCCGTCAGGAACATGGTTATCCGCAGCGTGATCTGACATCCTCAAGGTGCGAATTTCATTAGGGGCATTGTCCAGTGCCATTTCTGGCCGAAGCATGAAGTAGAAGCGTGGGGCGAAGCCCAGGCACGTTTGGCACTCTTTCAAGGCCTCAAGCATGTGCTGATCGACGAAGACCCTGGCCGCCAAGGCGGTTACGGCTTTGGTCAACCTGGAGGGTGAGATGGCATCTGCACTGGTGCGGGCACCGCGATACTCAAAACGTTTGTATTGTTGGCTGCGTCCGAGCGGGAAACGATCATGTACCCCTGTCGAGATGCCAACAGTTCTGCGATCAAGCTCACCGACCCTGTCGATGAGTTCACACAGCAACTGGGTCTTCCCTGCACCGTTGTTACCAATGATATAGATGCAGGCAGGCTCAGTCGGATCGCTCAAAAGCTTGAGAATGTCTTGTGGGTTGGCCGCAAGGTTGAAAACACTTCCCTGAAGCTGATTGGTTCGGATGAAGTTTTTGGGCGAATAGATTTTCCAGGCTTCCTGATGCTCGCTTTTGTCCTCGATACACAGCCCCTTTACATCCTTGAAACCATCTGAAAACTGTGCATTCAAGATAGTTTCGACCTTCGGAGGAATGCTCCTGGGCAGGTCGTCGATGTTGCGTGATTCATGGATGTTAAAGATATGACCGGCTAGGATCGCGCGTTCTTCAAGATCCAGCCGCTCCAGGGATTTATTAGCGTTTGAGACGTCGATGTACAGCGCTGGCTTGCGCATCAAGTGAATATGCTGGCTAAAAATCAGCAGGACTTGGTCATGCGCGGCGGCTGTCGCTTCGCTGGAGCTAAAACAGATAGCAGCGTCTAACCGCAGACCGTTGAAGATCGCCGGTGCAAGCTCTTTACGTAGTCCGCCGTACTTCGCTTTGCTGGCTGGCAGTACAAGCATGAATCGCGCAGGTTGAGGGTACTGTAAGGCAAATGCGGCGAGGTTGATGAGTCCCGTCACGGCAGTGAATTTGAATTGCGGGCCAGCGTCAACGAGGTAGCTCGGCTGACTGTCGGCGACCCTGTCAGGAACGTGACGATGAATAAAGTCAGGGTAGATCTGGTTGATGATGAGTTTTAAGGAAATCAGCGCCTTCAAACCAGCAGAGGTCGGGGACAGCATCGGGAAAGAACTGCTGTCTATTTCAGAGGACTTTCCAATAGACAGCTCAGCCGTCGTCGGCGCAATCTCGACAATAGGCGAGTACAAGGTGGAATGAATACTTCCGACCAAGGCTGCGACCACCATTGGATGGCTCGGGGCAATCTTGTAGAACTCAAAGATGAAGAGATCAATGAGATGTGTCGCCGTTTTTACCCTGACCTCCCGATCCATCGTGTCACTAGACACCGCTCGGATGTGCAGCAGCTTTTCGTTGAACGCTGCCCTGACGTCTGTATCATCGAATTCGTTTAGCTTCATCAGCTCGGTTACATGTACCCTGGCATCCTCAAAACTGCTTCGGTACCTGTCTTCCAGGATCAGCCCCTTCGTCAGGTGCAACGCGGCGAGGAGATTGATTTTCTCTGATGAAATGTTTGGGAAGCTACGTCCTACGTTAAGCATTTCTTCAGCGATCAGGCGAGTGATCTCCCGGCCTTCGTCGTATTCCATGTGACGCTCTCATTTTCCAATGTGTTAAGGGATGGTGGCTGTTTGGCATGATCCGACAGCCTGAGTCCGCAGGCAAGCGGGTCTCTAATGGAGAAGGAGCGAGCCGCTATATGGCGCGCAAAAGTGCTATGCAGGGAAGAGATTTGCGTGGACGAGACTGGGAGCAGATCCTTGCGGCAGCCCCCAGTTTTTGAAGGCGTTAGTGCATGGGTTATTCGCCGATGGTCTGGCCAAGCTTGCTGGTTAACAGCTCGTAGAACTTCTCGCGACTACGAGGATTTTTGAGTTCGGCACAGGCTTCGTCCAGCGCCTGAATTGCCTCGTCGTGGGTGATCTCGTCATCATCGATCAAAGGCTTGAGCTTCGTCTTGTAGATGTAGCTCAACTCGTTGTAATCCTCACACTGAGCGCACGACACCAGTGAGGCGTCTCGCTTACCGCCTGGGTTCTCATCCTTGTAGCTGTATTTGGCGTTGATGTCGCTGATGGTCTTAGCCTTGGCCATGTCTTACGTTCCTGAGCCGGGCGATCCTGGGAAATCCTTATCGCATCCGGTAAGCCAGACGTGGTGGCTATCTGCTGGTATTCAAGTCGCAGACACAAACGATTACCACTGTGACGGTTTGATGTCTGGCCAAGCCTACGTAACAGGCAATGAGAGCATTGCTCTGTACCGTGATTTTGGAGGGCCTGTTTTGGCGTGCATAGCAGGATTTAGCGTGTGAGTATGAATGCCCCTCGGCTTTGTACGAAAAGTGCCTGCGCGCCGATCATGCTGCGTTGAAAACAGGCTCGGAATGCTCATTTGCCACCAGCAAAGTCGAGCGCGACTCCGACCGTTCCTCGCCTGTTTTCGCCTTGCCTGATCGCCGCTCGGCGACTTTTCGTACAAACCCTAGCATCGCTAACAGGAGCAGCATGACCATGAAAGCCATCCATAACCGCATTATCGAAAACCGTCTGGCCAAGCGACTTGTGGCCTGGGCCTTGATTCCGCTATGTCTCATCCAGGCGGGAGACAAATCTCGTAACCTCATACGCATAACGTACGGCCTGACGGTTGAGCAGGGGGTTGCTGAAACACTTCCCTACATTGTCTGCTGCGCATTGGTAGTAGCGATCACTGCACAAGCTAAGAAGGTAGCGCGAGCGCTGCGTGGACAGCACCGGCTGCTTGGCCGCTGACTGGCTTCACATGCGACTGAATGCAGGCGCATCGTCTGGATAGCTGAGGCGTCGATCGTGAAGGTTCAGGCAGGGTGGGATCTGTTGACCCCACTCCGGTTACAGAGTGAGGTCTGGGAAGCCCCCTACCATTGGGAGAGGTTTAGTGAGGGCGTGGGTACCAGTTACTGTCGCCAGGACGGATATGGCCTGGGCAGTACCCATATCTGATTCTGAGTTCGGCTTTCTGCTCCTGGTACATGCCCCCCAGGGTATCCTGGATCATGGAAACATAAGCTTCGAAAGACGGGTGCTTGCGCCAGTAGTTACCATAGATCGCATGGGCGAGGGAGCGGTCATACCAACCACGCACAAGCAGTAGCACGCCTTCGATCCGTGCCTCCAAGCCCTGATCCGAGAAAGCCTGTTTACTTCCCCTGTCTTTCATCTGCTCGCGCAGCACAAAATTTGCTGGGCAATAGCCCATCGCCTCGCTTGCCTCATGAAATTGCTCATGCACTTCACGGTGAGATTCGCGATCTTCTTTGAGGTCGAAGGCGAAGCTGTAATCGCAGAGGGAACACTTGCTAACGCCATGAGGGTCAGGAGAGACGTGCACATGGAGCATGATCCACTTGTCATAAAGGCGGATCGCCTCATGGTAATTTCTGACGCCTAATTCCTGGACTGCAGCTTTGTCTTGACGCTGACCCAGCTTTAGCCAGGGGTAGGTGTCTTTCAATTCCTTGGCGACACGTTTGACTTGCTTGATGTGGCTGGAGGTGACTTGCATTTTTTCAGCTCTCGGGAGGGCTGGCCTGGCGTCCACTACGAGGCAACCTGATTGATGTCAGGTCGGGTAATTCAACTGTCACGATAGTGCTAGAGCTTCGCTGGTGTGGACTGCAGGCACCTACCGAGTACCTGGCCGCGGAGACTAGCACTGGTGTGGCTGCTTGACAATCCGTTGTGCCGCCCTGGTGTCCAGAAGCAATGACTGCTGGGTGGTGGTGTTTGCCGTAATTACCAATGCCTCGCCACCGTCTGTTTGGAAACGCCTAGCTCCCGAGCCACCTCAGCCTTGGTCAGCCCTTGGCCCCTCAGGCGTTGAACCTCTTCCCGGCGCTCATTGGCCGCTGCCACCCGGGAGTGTGTCCTGGACTCTGGCTTGATCGCGAGCGGGGCTATCGACCCACCCAGGGTAGCCACCTCTTTAGACACCTGCTTCAACAGTTCCGTAGGGCGAACGACCTCATCAGCGCCGTATGCCAGTGCGAGAAGGGTGAGGGGATGCACACCAAGCTGTCGCGCGATCGCATCGAGCTTTTCCACCGTAACCCCACGCTCACTGCGCTCGACGCGACTGAGGTGGGCGGCGGTTACGCCTTCCTCAAGATCGGTCAGCAGTATTTGCTGTTGCTGGCGAACGTGGGTCAGCGCTGCGGCGATCGCTTGCCTGAGCATTCGGGCGTATCCCTAAAATCCGACTGTATGCCCGGTTTGCGCAGTTCCACTCAATGTCGTATAGTCAAATGAGTGGAACTGTCGCGATTTGCTGCGCGTGCGGAAGACCAGATCGGCCTGTCCACACGCAAGCCAGGGGCGATTTCAATATATCGCTTAATCGAAATTACGGGACTGAAAGTCAGTCCTGCGGGTAGCTGCATGAAAATTTTGGTGTATTCCGATTTACATACCGAATTCGAAGATTTCACGCCGCCGGCGACGGGTGCTGATGTGGTTATTTTGGCAGGGGACATCGGTGTGAAAACTCGGGGCGTGCAGTGGGCAAACGCTGCGTTCGGTTGTCCTGTCATTTACGTCTGCGGTAACCACGAATTTTACGATGGCCACCTCGAAAGAACGCTTGAGGAGATGAAGGCGGTCGCAGCGTCGCATGTACATGTCTTGGAAAACGAGTGTTGGATTTGGAATCAAACCCGGTTTCTGTGCGCCACTGCCTGGACTGACTTTTCATTGACGGGTTCGGCAGACATTGCCATGCGCAGGGCTGCTGAACGGATGAATGATTTTCGGGTGATTCGGACTGGAGCAGACAATCGCCGCTTGCGACCTGAAGATGTGGCTGTACGTAACCTGGCGTCACGCACTTGGCTTTCCCAGGAGCTCAGCAAACCCTTTGCAGGACTTACCGCAGTGGTAACTCACCATGCTCCGTTGGTCGGTGTTTTGAATGGCCCTCGTGACCACCTTGATGCGGCGTATGCCAATCACTGGCCGGATCTCGTTCACCAGGCAGATCTTTGGGTTTTCGGCCATACGCATTGTCCGGTCGACCTCATGGAGCGTGACTGCCGTGTGGTGTCGAACCCAAGAGGCTATCCGGGGGAGCGACTGCAGTTTCGCTCTGATTTTGAGGTTGAGATCTAATGACTGCAGGCACCGATCTGGGTTACCTGATCAAGACGTTTGGCGCCACAAAGGCAGACGTTACCTTCAATCGGCTTCCTAAAGTTATCCAGGCCGCCAGGGAGGTGATATCCGATGACGAAGTCGTTGGCTATCTGATGTGCGCGCTGGACAAGCCGCCGCAGATGACCGGCCTGATCTTTTGCGACTATCGCCATGACTTCCCAGAGGGGCTGCCGATGTGGACGCCCCCAGTGGTAGAGCGTCTCTATCGGGGAGGTTACCTGGTTGTGCGAGCACAGGGCGGCGGGCTGTATGTGATTGCCCATTGGTATTACGAAAACGGCGGTTTACGTCCGTTCTTTGAGGTGCATTGAGATGGATGACCAATGGGACGAGCCAGGTCGGCAGCGCGCAGCCGCAGCCTGTGGCGAGCCTGAGTGCGTTACTCGGGCGCGCGCTACCGGATTTGCATCATTGGTCACGGGGTACCTGTACCACACCGCGATTGATCTGCATCTAGGCTGCTTGGTTGGCATCGTTTACGGCGAGCGTCGAGGCCGCTTTGAGGATAGCGCCGTCATCCGAAGTTCTCGGTTAGAGGGTGGTTGGGAGCAGGAGGGATTTCGGCTTTATCGCACCGTGAACGGGAGCCTCTATTTCGTCTGTGACTGGGCCTCTGTGGAGCTCAACTCACGTTTCGCAACATTCAGTTGTTGAGCGTAGCGGTGCTTGAATCGGTTCATAGGGGCTAGAAGGTCGACTGAAGAGGAGAGGGAGGTGACGGCATTCCTGTAATCGTTGAAGACCGTCTCATGCGTTGACGGAAGGGTGTCGGCGCCGCCATCTGAGGTTATCGACCGGCCTGGTTATCGAGCCGCAAAAACAGCTGCGGCATCCGTACACGCGTGGGTAGCGATTCAACAGACAGCAGGTGGCGTCAGTTTAATGATGCGAATCTGACAACGCTCGCTATCACACCAGATTCTCAAGACACGAGCTGCTGGCCTGAGCGTCGATGGGGCGTTGAGAAGCTTGCAAACAAATTTACTCGGCGGCGAGGGTAACCCTTGTTAGCCGACTGCGATAGAGGCGACTAAGCATTCAGTCGTCGGGCCTGATGATGAGAAAGGTGGGACGGTGGAAGCAGCACAGTTGGCGTACTTTTTACTCCACGGCGCAGAGCACGTAGAAGGACTGGCATCTTCGGACGATCAGTTGATTGAATTAGCAAAGACCCGTTCGGGAGACAAGCCTTACTGCGTGATCAGGAGTTGGATTTTGCTTGATGTGATGGTGTCTCACACCGACGAGAAGACTCTGCAGGCGCAAGGTCTTCAACCTACCGTGTTATTGGGACGGGAAATCATTTTCGACAGTCGCACCCAGTGCTCACGGCCAGGCGGGCTGAGATCCAGCTTTCTTTACTCGCAGGTAGGGTCGGTGTTCGAAAGCAAAGACACGCTGTATTACCTGGCGGGGCCCGGCTTTCGCAATCACACCAGTCTCACAGCTGTACTGACGCTCGATAACGTTGGGTGGCGGGTGACCCTGGACGCAATGTGAAGCGACGACCTGATACTAACGACACGGAGCCTGGGTAATTGAAGATAGCGATCTACTCTGATTTGCATCTGGAATTTTCTGAGTTCGAGCCTCCTCCGGTCGAGGCTGATGTGGTTGTACTCGCGGGCGACATTTCGGTGCGAAGCCTCGGAGTGACGTGGGCAAATCAGACATTCAAATGCCAGGTGATCTACGTCTGCGGCAACCACGAGTTTTACAAGGGGCACATTGATCGAACGCTTACCAAGATGCGAGACGCAGCCGAGCCGCATGTGCGCATCCTGGACAACCAGAGCCTCGTCATCGGGGGCACTCGGTTTCTGGTGGCGACTGGTTGGACAGACTTCACCTCGACCGGGGACTACAGAGCAGCGATGAGGGAATGTGCGCAATGGATGAACGACTTCAAACGAATCCGCATCGGGGACGGTTATCGCAAGCTCAGACCCGCCGACCTCATTGCCCGGAACATCGCTACCCGCGAGTATCTCGCCTGCGAACTCGCTAAGCCGTTTGACGGCAAGACGGTAGTTGTTACACACCACTGCCCGATAGCTGAGGTCGCCGGGGATGGCCATGAAGGCCACCTAGCGGCGGCTTACTCCAACCAATGGCACGATTTGCTTGAGCTCGCGGATGCATGGATCTTTGGTCACACGCACCATGCTGTTGATACAAGTGTCTCCGGCTGCAGACTCGTCTCAAATCCGAGGGGATATCCTGGTGAGCGAACAGGATTTGCCGCAGATTTCATGATGGAGATCTGACTCTGAGTGGCCTGGTCGACATCCGCCATGGTGACATAACGTTAAGCCAAGGTGAGTGTGAAGCCGCCAGGACGGTTGTCGCCCAGCTTCATTAGTTGTTTTAGCCTAGCTAGCCAGGCTCATCTATGGCATATAGCCGCTATCGGAGCGTGAGCACCCTTGAGCTGGTGCGCATGCAGATGGAGGCTAGGTAATCCGCTCGCAGCGCGACACGGAAGGCCGGGATCGGGATCAAGGTAGATGGTTGAGTATCGGAAAGGCCGTGTGAAGCGTTTATGGGACGCGCTAGCGGCGCGGATCTGCGAAATGGGCGAGGGGTATAACACGTCTCAGACGCTTTCGAGTAAAGAGAAGTTCTTTGAGCCGTTGACCCCCGTGCTATTGAAGGAACATGTCTCAAGCAGGTACGAGCGTGAGCTGAGGCACGCTCTGGAAAATCCCGAGATTCTGAACATAGCCATCACGGGCAGCTATGGCGCTGGCAAGAGCAGCGTTCTGAAGACTTTTTTTGAGAACCACCGATCCTACAAACACACCTTCATATCCTTGGCGACTTTCACCAAGCCCGATCTTGTCGGTGAATCTGGGACTAAGCCCAAGGTGGACACGTCATCTCAGACGCCTGCAGAAAAAGGCGCTGATGCTGCCGGGCCCAAGGTGGATAAGGACATCACGGTTGAAAAAGCGGACAAGGACGTCCTGATCAATCGCATCGAAGAGACGATTGTTCAGCAGTTGCTCTATGCAGTGCCTGCCAGCAAGGTTCCCAAGTCCCGCCTGAAGCGGATCACACAGACTTCGAGCTTTCACTTGTCGCTTCGTACCGGTGCGATGACAGCAATCGCTGTCTGCGCATTGAGGTTGTACAGCCCTACGATAGCCAATAACTCGAGCGTCGCTTCAAGCTGGCTGCTTGAGAAGCTCTTGTTGATTTCCGAGCCTTTGGCCCTGCTCGTCCTGGCTGCTGGAGGTATCTGGTTGCTTCACACCGCTTTGAAGCTCCTGTCGTTATTCAGCATCGATGGGTTAACGCTCAAGGGGGGCAAGCTTGAGGCTACCCAGCATGGCTCGGTGCTTCACAAAAATGTGGATGAGATCATCTACTGCTTTGAGCGCAGCGACGTCGATGTGGTGGTGATCGAGGATCTGGACAGGTTCGATGTTCAGGAAATCTTTTTCCGGCTGAGGGAAATCAATTTCATCATCCGTAACTCTCCTCAGGTGAAGCGGCCTGTCCGATTTGTGTACGCCATTCGGGATGAAATGTTTGGGGTGGGTGACAAGACCAAGTTTTTCGACCTCATCATTCCGATCATCCCAGTCGTTCATGGGGATAACGCCAACGAGCTGCTTTCCAAGCTGCTTGGCGAAAGGGTTTCAAGCGATCGGCTGCCCCATCGGCTACATGAGCGGCTCATAGACAATGTCGGCTACTACATTGATGACATGCGTCTGATCAAAAATCTCGTCAACGAATACTCTATCTACGAGAGCCTGCTTGTCTGCGGTGAAGTGAAACTCGACCTGAACAAGCTCTTTGCCATGGTTGCGATTCGAAATCTCTACCCCCGTGCCTTTGCAGACCTGGCGAAACGACGAGGAACACTCTATTCAATTTTCGAAGAATACCCGGCGTGGGTGGCTTCCCAGTTCCAGTCCAAAGAGGATGAGCTTTCTGCCCTTCAGGCGCGCCGTATAGCCCGTCAGCACGAACAGGCGACGGATGTTGTAGAACTGCGCGCCCGCGTCTGGTACGAGATAATGAGGCGCGACCAAGCGTGGGAGGCAACCTCACTGCAGCTAGATGACGGCTCCTACATTTCACTGAAGGT
>NZ_BCBA01000042.1 GCF_001320245.1 Pseudomonas sp. NBRC 111124 | reverse complement strand
TGACTGTGAAGGCTTCAGTCAGCGTTCGCGCAGGGCTTCGCGGGCACGGTTCAGCGGTTTGATCAGGTAATCGAGAATGGTTTTCTCACCCGTACGGATATCCACCGTGGCAATCATCCCCGGCACGATGGCGAAGTGCTTGCCGGCCTTGTTGGTCAGGCTGTCCTGCTCGGTGCGGATGAACACCCGGTAGTAGTAAATCTCCGGTTTCACCTCGTCCTGCAGGGTATCCGGCGAAATTCCCACCACCTTGCCGTCCAGCCCGCCATACACCGAGTAGTCATAGGCACTGATCTTTACCTTGGCCGCCTGGTCGGGGTGGATGAAGGCGATGTCCCGTGGGGCGATGCGGGTTTCGATCAGCAAGCGCTCATCCATCGGCACGATCTTCATCACTTGCCCACCAGGCTGCACCACGCCGCCCAGGGTGTTGACCTCGATATCCTTGACGATACCGCGTACGGGCGAGCGCAGGGTCAGGCGTGTCAGCGAGTCGCTGCGCCCGCGGATCACTTCCGACAGGCTGTCGGCTTCGGCACTGGCCTTGGCCAGTTCTTCGCGCGCGCGCACCAGGTAATCGGAGCGCGCTTCGTTGGCCTTGAGCTCCAGCTCCGAGCGCTGGCGGTTCAGGCGGATCACTTCGACCCGGCTGGAGGCGCCCATCTTGGCCAGGTTCTCAGTAATCTTCAGCTCCGCGCGCACCAGCCGCAGCGAGTCTTCGATGCCGGCCAGGGTCTGCTCCAGGCCCCGGCGGCGGGTTTCGTACAGCGCCGTCTCGGCATCGATCAGGTCGGGCGAATCGCGCAGGCTTTCGGGGAAGCTCAGCGGCTTGCCGGTGACCTCGGCGCGCAGGCGCGCCACGCTGGCCTTGGCCGCCCGGTACTTGGCCTCGCTCTCGCCAACGCTGGAGGCGGTCTTGGTCGGGTCGAGCTGGGCCAGCACCTGCCCGCGCTCGACCAGGTCGCCCTCGGCCACGTTCATCTCGGCGACGATGCCGCCTTCGAACGACTGGATCACCTGCTCGCGTGAACTGGGGATGACCTTACCGGTGCCGGTGGACACTTCCGTCACCTCGAACCAGGCGGCCCAGGCCAGGAACGCGGCGAGCAGGATTGCGCAAAGGGTGATGAGGCGGCCGGCGCGCAGCACGGCCTGGTCGTCCTGGCCGTCCAGGTAGGAGGCGGGGAGTTCGTGGTTGCTCATGCCTGCGCTCCTTGCAGCTTGCCCAGGGCGGCGTCGCGCTTGTCGTCGATGACGATGCGCCCACCGTCCAGCACGATGATGCGTTCGACCCGCTGCAGCACGCTCAGGCGGTGGGTGGCGATCACCAGGGTGCGGCCCTGGCAGAAGCGGTCGAGGTTATCCAGCAGCTTGCGCTCGGTGATGTCGTCGAGCGAGGCGGTGGGCTCGTCGAGCAACAGCACCTGCGGTTGGCGTACCAGCAGACGCGACAGCACCAGGGCCTGGCGCTGCCCGCCGGACAGGCCTTGGCCGCCTTCGAGGATCAGGTGGTCGAGGCCCTTGGGCAGGTGGCGGACGAACTCCAGCGCGCCGGTGGCGGCCAGCCCGGCCACCAGTTCCTGGTCGCTGGCCTGGCCGGCGCCGAGGGTGAGGTTTTCCCGCAGGGTGCCGTGGAACAGCCGGGCGTACTGGGCCAGCAGGCCGACGTCACGACGCAGGTCAGCGGGGTCGAGGTGGTCCATGGCAATGCCGTCGAGGGTGACTTCGCCCTGGCTCAGGTCCATGGCGCCGCCCAGCGCCTGTAGCAGGGTCGTTTTGCCGGCACCGTTGCGCCCGAGCACCGCAATGCGCTCGCCGGGCTGGATACTCAGCTGGCCGATGCTCAAAACCGGTGGCGCCTCCGGGCTGTAGCGAAAGGTCGCCTGGCGCAGCGCGTACTCACCGCGAATGGCTGGCAAGTGCACCCGGGCTTCACCTTCAGGATGGTCGACCGGCGACTGCATCAGTTTGTCCAGGCCCTGCAGGGCCACCTTGGCCTGTTGCCAGCGGGTCAGCACGTGGGTCAGCTGCGCCAGCGGCGCCATCATCCGTGACGACAGCATCGAGGCGGCCACCAGGCTACCGGTGGTGAGGTCGCCGGCAATCACCATCGGCGCGCCGATCACGATGACCACGGCAAACACCGCCCCCTGTACGTTCTGGGTCCAGGTCACCAGGCCGTTGGTCAGGGTGCGCAGGCGCAGGTTGGTGTGCGCGCAGGCGGCGTTGTACTGGTTCCACTGGCGCTCGAAACGTGCCTCGGCCTGCAGCGCCTTGATTTCGTCCAGGCCCTGGATGCTCTCCACCAGCATGGCGTTGCGCAGCGACGACTCGCGCATCGAGGCATTGGCCAGCGCCGCCAGGCGCCGTTGTGCGAGCAGCCCCGGGATGACCATGGCCAGCAACGCCGCCAGCGGGATGAACACCAGCACCCCACCGATCAGCCAGAACACCAACAGGAACAGCAGGAAGAACGGCAGGTCGGCCAGTGCCGTGGCGGTGCTCGACGTGATCAGGTCGCGGATCGACTCCAGCTCGCGCAGCTGCGAGATGAACGAACCGGTGGATTTCGGCCGCGCCGAGTTGCGCAAGCGCAGTGCATGGCCGTAGACCAGGTCGGACACCCGCAGGTCGGCCCGTTTGCCCAGCAGGTCGGTGACCTTCAACCTCAGCAGGCGCATGCTGAAGTCGAACACCAGCGCCAGCACCACGCCACCGAACAGCACATACAAAGTCGGCAGGGACTCGGCAGGGATCACCCGGTCATACACCTGCATCGAAAACAGCACGCCAGCCAGGGCCAGTACGTTGGCCACCAAGGATGCGACCATCACCTGCCCATACGGGCGCAGGTCGCGCAGCACGATGCGGGCGAACCAGTGCCGGTCATAGGGCGCGGTGTAGTCGTCGGTGCGCACATCGCGCAGCGGCCGGGCGGGGCGCATCAAGGCCACGCGGTTGATGCGCCCTTCGAGCGCTTCACGGGGCAGGCGCGAGGTCAAGCGCTGGTCGCCGGCGAAGACCACCGCCAGCTCGTTTTCCTCGGTCACCGCCTCGACCGTGGCCAACTGGCCATCGTCGAGTTCCAGCACCAGCGGCGTGCGCCACTGACGCAAGGCCTTGGCGTCGTAGCGCACGAAGCGCAAGGTCAGGCCGGCCTGGCGCGCCATGTGCCGGAGGATTTCATCCAGCGGGCGCGCATCCTCGACCGCCGCCAGGCGGATGCGCTGGGGCGAGACGTCCAGCCGATAGTGATGGGCGACCTGCAGCATCACTTCCAGCCAGGGGCCCAGATCGGGCCGGTGTTCTACCGGCTGCTCCGGGTTCTGCGCCTGATCGGCCTGGGTCAGCTTGACGGTATCGTTCATGGCTCGATTTCCACCCCTTGCAGGTTGCGCCCTTCCAGCCCGAAGGCGGTACGCAGGGCGCCGGTGTTGTACAGGCAGTCGACATCCAGGCGCAGCAGGTCGGAGCGGGTGCCGGCGAGTTCGAAACGTGACTGATAGATTTCCTGCTCGGCGTTGAGCAGGTCGAGCAAGGGGCGGGTGCCCAGGTCCAGGTACTGCCGGCCATACAGTGCGCGGGCTTCCTGAATACTGGTCTGGCGCGCCTCCAGCGAACTCAGGCGCCGGCCCAGACCGGACGTCTGTGCCATGGCTTCGGCCAGGCCGCGGCGGGCCTGCAGGCGCGCGGCATCTTCGGCGGAGTCGGCGGCGCTCAGGGCATGCCCGGCGGCGCGGGTGCGGGCGCTGATGGCGCCGCCTTGGTAGATCGGCACCTCGACGTTCAGGTAGATGCCCGCCTGGGTGCGGTCCAGGCTGCGGTTGTCGCGGTTGTAGTCGTTGTCCAGGTAATGGTTGACCTGGGGTTGCAGCGACAGCGTGGGGTAGGCTTCGGCCTTGGCCTGGGCCAGTTCGGCCTGGCTCTGGGCGCGCAAGGCCAGGGCCATCAGCACGGCTGGCAGGCGGTCGCCAGCGCCTGAGGAGCGCTTACAGGCCTGGTTCAGTTCTGGTGGCGGCTCCTCGGCCAGGGCCGGCGGCGCCATGCGACCCAGCAGTTCGGCCAGGGTCGAACGCCAGCGTTCGTACTGCGATTGGTATTCCTCGAGGGTGGCGCGGGCGCCTTCAACCCGCGACTCGGCCTGGACCACATCGGAGCGGGTGCTGGCGCCCATGTCGCTGCGCTGGCGGGCCATGCCGGCGATGTCGCCGACGCCACGGATCTGGTCGCGAGCAATGACCATCAGCTGTTCATAGCGGCGGGTTTCGATCCAGGCGTAGGCGGTGTCGCGGGCGAGGTCGTCGACCACCAGCAGGATATTGGCCTGGGCCCGGGTAGCGGCGGCCTGGGCGGCACTGACGGCATGGTCGACCTTGCCGAAGTCGTAGAGCATCTGCTTCAACGAGAGGTTCAGCGCCTGGCTGTTGCGGTCGCCGCCGTAGCCGGTGTCATAACCGGTGCGCAGACCGCCGGAAATCTGCGGGTAGTAGCCGGCACGGGCGACGTTGATGCCCTCGCCCTGCTTGTACAGGTTGCCGACCGCTTCGGCGATGCTCGGGTGCCACTGTGCGGCGGTGAGTACCGCCTCGGCCAGCCCCAGGCGGTCGCCATTATCGTTGGCTTGGCCGGAAGGCGGGCGGGCGGGGATCGCATCGGGCGCGTCGCGCATCAATGACGGCCCGATGGTGCGCAGTCTGGGGTCTATGTCATCGGCTGCCTGGGCAACCGGGTTGGGGTTGAGCACCAGGAGCCCGAAGGCTCCCAGCCACAGCGGTGACAGCGTACTGCGTCGCTTCACGAAATTCCCTTACTGCTGGTCGTCCTTGCCGCCGGGCGGTGTGCCCGGCGGGTTTGCAGTGGCCTCACACGACATGGATGCTGTTCTGCACCCAAAGGTGGTGGCTCGGATCTTCCTGGGCCGTGTATTGGTTATAGTCGATGCCGTCGGTAGTTTGGGTCCCGACCAGGTTCCAGTTGTCCGTCATGTGCACCGAGTCTTTGGCATCCCCCTTGATGATCAGCGTGTCGTTGCCGATTTCGGTGATCGCCACCACGTCTGCCAGGTTGAGGGTCAGCGCCACCGCGCTGGTGTCGTTGAGGTCGATCACCTCGATGTTGTGGATGCGATCGGCCAGGGTCCCCAGGTCGATGCTGGCATCGCCGCCACCCCATAGCAGGGTGTCGGTGCCGGTGCCACCATCGACGCTGGCGAAATGCTGGTCGACCACTTCGAGGATGTCGTTGCCAGCGCCGCCTTCCAGGGTGATATGCCCGCCCTGGCTGCCCACCAGGTGGTCGTTGCCATCGGTGCCAGCGAGCAATTCGCTGGACGCAGCGGCCGCCACGCTGGCTACGGCGACGCTGTCGTCGCTGGTGTCGGCCACCAGCGCGGAGAAGGTGGAAACGCTGGCGGCGTTGTCCAGGTTGACGGTCAGCGTGGCGGTGTCGGTGGTGCCGTTGGGGTGGGTCAGCTCGTAGGTGAAGGTGTCGTGCTGGCCGATCACCGCCGAGGTCAGCCCGCTGTTGAGGGTGTAGGTGTAGCTGCCGTCCGCATGCACCAGCAGCGTGCCGTACGTACCGGCCACGCTGACCCCGTTGTAGCCGGGGATGGTGAAGGTGTTGGCCGCGGTCAGCACGCTGAGCACGGTCAGTGCCGAACCCAGGTTGTCGGTACCGGTCGGGTCGGTGATCAGGTTGCCGCTGGCCACCGTTGCGCTGCTCACCACGAACTCGGTGAGGTGCGTGGTGGTGGTGTTGAGGCTGGTGGTGATCGAGCTGGCCAGGCCGATGCCGCCGGCGCTGACCACGATGCGATAGGCGCCAGCACCCTGGTTCTGGAAGGTATAGCCGGCGCCGCCACCGAGCAGGCTGACCAGCGAACTGCCGCCAACCGTCTGTACCACGGTGTACTGGCCGGTGCTGGTGTTGAGCTTGAGCAACTGGAGGGTAGTGCCGTTGAGCAGGCTCAACAGGTTGGCCGAGTTGACCACCACTTGCAGGTTGGCGGTGGTGTCGGCGGCCACCGTGGTGGTGTAGGTGGCCGAGCGCGAGCCGACCAGCGGCAGGGTCAGCGAGCCTAGCGTGGCGCTGCTGCTGTCGACCCGGTTGGCCAGGGTAATCTGGCTGCTGTCGATGTCGTTGACCGCATCCACCACCGTGGCCGGTGCACTGAGGTTGCTGTCGTTCCAGGTCTCCGTGGCCTGCGGGCTGTCGATGCGCACGTAGAGGTTGGCTGCAGAGGTCAGCCCGTTCGGGTGCACCAGCTCGTAACTGAACACATCGACCTTGCCGACGCTCGATGGGCTGCCGCTGGGCGTGTAGGTGTAGCTGCCGTCGGCATGGATCACCAGCGTGCCGTACTGGCCCTGCACCGTGGTGCCCGCGCCACTGGCTGCGGTCACATAGGTGCCGTTGACCAGTATCTTCAGCACGGCGCCGCTGTCCGGGCCAAGGGAGTCGACCGCGCCATTGGTGCCCGGATCAGTGATGACGTTGCCGTTGGTGGCCGTACCAGTGCCAGTGAACTGGGTCAGGCTGGTGGCTTCGATGTCGAGGCTGGTGGTGACCTGGGTCACCAGGCCGATGCCGCCGCTGGCCACGGTCAGGCGGTAGTCGCCGGCCTGCAGCTTGCCAATGTCTACCTGCAGCCCCAGTGGCAGCACGATCAGATCGAGCAGTCCCTGGGTATTGCCAGTGGCGATGGTCACCCAGGCGCCGCTGGCATTCTTCACCTGCAGGGTAAATGTCGAGTTGTTGAGCAGCGCCAGCACGCTGTTGGTCGTTAATGTCAGGGTCGGGTCGACCGTGGTGCCCGGCGCTACAGTCCAGGTGTAGGTCTTGCTGAAGCCCGACAACAGGGTGGTGAAGCTGTCGGTGTAGGTGGTGGTGGCGGTGACCGGCGCCAGGTTGACGGTGGCGGTGGCCAGGTTGTTGCTGGCGACCACCGGGGCGTTGGCATCGACGTCCGGTGCGGTGATGTTGACGTTGCCGGAGACGTTGCTGCGTGGGTCGGTCAAGGTCACCGACAGCACCTGGCCGTTATCCTGGGCCGGGCTCAGGGTGACGGTGAAGGTACCATTGGCCTGCACCACGGCAGTTTGCAGCACGGTCCCGCTGCTGCTGCGCACGGTGACCGTGGCGCCGACCTCGCCGGTACCTGTGAGGGTGGTGCCGTCGGCGCTGATCACCAGGTTGCTGGCGTTGGCCGGAGGGGTCAGGTCCGGGGCGGTCAGCGCTGTGGCGCTGGAGGTGTTGCCCGCGGCATCGGTGAGGGTGACGCTCAGCGCCTGGAAGTTGATCTGCGCGGTGTTCAGGCTGACCACGTACAGGCCGTTGCTGCCCACCGTGGCGGTGCCGAGCACGCTACCGGCGCTGTTGCGCACGGTGACCGTGCTGCCGATTTCGCCGGAGCCGCTGACCGAGGTGCCGTTGGCGTTGATCGAAGCCACCGGTGCGGTTGGCGGGGTTGTGTCCGGCGCGGTGATGCCGGTGCTGCCGGACAGGTTGCCGGCGGCGTCGGCCTGGCGCACGACCAGGGCCTGGCCGTTGTTCTGCGTGTTGGTCAGGGTGATGCTGAAGGTGCCGTCGCCCTGCACGACGGCGCTACCGACCGTGCCACTTGGGCCTTGCACGGTCACGGTCGCGCCCGGCTCGCCGTTACCGGTGAGCACGGTACCCGCCCCATTGATCGCCAGGTTGGTCGGTGCCAGTGGCGCCTGGACGTCCGGTGCTGTGTAGCGGGTGGCGCCCGAGACGTTCTGCGCGGCGTCGGCTTGGGTCAGGCTGAGCACCTGGCCGTTGAGCTGGGCGCTGCTGAGGTTGATGCTGAACGACCCCGTACCGTTGACCAGGCCACTGCCAAGCACGTTGCCGCCGGCATCGCGCACGGTCACCGTGGCCCCGGCTTCACCGCTACCGGTCAGTACCAGGCCGTTGGCAGACAGCGCAGCAACCACCGGGTTGGCAGGCGCGGTGATGTCGGCGGCGGTGACGAACACCGGTTGCGATTCGCCACCGAGCAGCGACACCGAGGTCACCGACAGGTGTTGCCCATTGAGCTGCGCGGCGCTCAAGGTGATGGAGAAACCACCGTTGCCGAGGTTGGCCGAGCCGCTGCCGATCAGGTTGCCGGCCGCGTCGTAGATACGGATGGAGCTGCCGGTGGCGGCGGTCCCCGTGAGGGTCAGGCCGTCGGCGGCCAGTGTCACGTTGACCGGTGGCTCCGGTGGCGGTACCAGCGGCGTAACATAGGTCGCGCCCGCCGAGGTGTTGCTCGCGGCGTCGGTCTGAGTGACGGTCAGGGAGGCCGCCGAGCCGGGTGCCGGCTGAAGGTTGATCGAGAAGTTGCCACCGCTGTCGACCTGGCCGGTGCCAATGACCACGCTGCCGAAGCTGACGGTCACGGTCGCGCCGGCTTCGCCGCGCCCGGTGAGGATGTCGTAGGTGTTGTTGACCGCGAGGTTGGTCACGATAGCAGGCGGCGAGGTGTCAACGGTCTGGTACGAGGCGGGTGTCGAAGTGTTGCCGGCGCTGTCGCTGGCGATCACCGTCAGCAGTTGGCCGTTGTTCTGCGCCGAGTTCAGGGTCACGGTGAAGTTGCCGCCTGCCGGCACAGTGACGGTCCCGACCTCGGTACCGGACGGATCGCGCACACTGATCACGCTACCTACCTCACCGGTGCCGTTGAGCAGCGTGCCGTTGCCGGTCAGGGTCAGGTTGGCAGGCTGGGCTGGCGGTGTCAGGTCGGGGGCGGTGAGTTGCAGCGGTACAGATGGATTACCGGTGGCGTCCTGGGCAATGACGCTGAGCACCTGGCCATTGATTTGCGCTGACGTCAGGTTGAGCACGAAGGTGCCGGCGGGGTCGATGGTGCCCTGGCCGAGCATATTGCCCTGGCTGTCCATCACCGTGAGATGAGCTCCGGCTTCACCGACACCGGTCAGTTGAGTGCCACTGGCGTTGAGACTGGCGACTACCGTGGCCGGTGGTGTGCTGTCGATGGCGGTGACGGTGCTGATAGGCGAGATGTTGCCGCTGGCGTCTGCGAGGGTCACTTGCAGAACCTGGCCATTGAGCTGCGCCGCATTGAGGTTGACCACGAAGGTGCCGTTGGGCCCGACCGTGGCGGTGCCGATCTCGGTAGTGCCGGCATAAACACGCACGGTGCTGCCCGCTTCACCGGTACCGCCGAGCTGGTCGCCAGCAGCGTTGAGCCGCAGGTCGAGCGCCGCGGCCGGTGGCGTCAGGTCCGGTGCGTTGATCGTGACCGGCTCGCTGATGTTGCCGGGTGGGTCGGCCTGTTGCACCGACAGCACCTGCTGGTTGATTTGTGCAGGGCTGAGCTCGACCCGGAAGTTGCCATCGGCGAGCACCGTGGTGGTGCCCAGCAGCACGCCGGCGGCGTTGTTCACGGTGACTGTCGCGCCCGGCTCACCGCGGCCAACGACTACGCTGCCGTCGGCATTGATGACCACATTGGTGAGGAGGTCTGGTGGGGTGAAGTCCGGTGTCTGCAGGGTGGCCACCGGCGAGAGGTTACCGGCGCCGTCGGTCAGGGTGAAGCTGAGCACCTCGGCGTTGCCCAGGGCCGGGTTGAGGGTGAGGGTGAAGTGGCCGCTGGCGTCGACCAGGGCCGTGCCGATCTGCTGGCCCGCCGGGTTGGTCACGATCACCGTGGCCCCGGCTTCGCCACGCCCAGTGATGGTCGCGCCATCGCTGGAGATGGCCAGTTCGCTGGGGGCATTGGGCGGTGTGGTGTCGGGAGCGGTGATGGAGCCGGCGCTGGACTGGTTGCCAGCGGCATCGGTCAACACCACCTGCACGGCCTGGCCGTTGGCCAGTGGCGTATTGAGGGTGACCTGGAAGCTGCCGTTGCTCATCACCGTGGCGGTGCCCAGCACGGTGCCGTCGGCCGCGATGACCTTGACCGCGGCATTGGCTTCGCCAGTACCGTTGAGCAGGCTGCCGCCACCGGCGAATGCCAAATTGGCCGGCGCATTCGGCGCAGTGATGTCCGGTGCGGTGAGGCTGACGCTGTTGGACTCGTTGCCAGCCGCGTCAGTCTGCGCGGCGCTGAGCTGCTCCCCGTTCACCTGGGCGGCGGCGAGGTTGACGCTGAAGTTGCCATCGGCGCCAACCACGGCGGTGCCGAGGTCGGTCCCGCCGATACCGAGCACGGTCACGGTGGCACCTGGCTCACCGTGGCCGGTGAGCACCAGGCCGTCGTTGGACAGCACCAGGTTGCTCAGCGGTTGTGGCGCAGTGCTGTCAGGTGCCTGCAACTCGCCCGGCAGCGACGTGCTGCCGTCTGTGCCGGTAGCGCTGACCTGGAGAATTTCGCCATTGGCCTGGGTGCTGCCGAGGGTGACGCTGAAGGTGCCATTGTTGTTGACCGGGGCGCTGCCCAGCAGCACACCGTTGGGGCCGACCACGCTGATCGTGCTGCCTGGTGTGGCGATACCGGTGACCACCAGGCCGTCGGCGGACAGCACCAGGCTGCCGGGGACATCGGGTGCGGTATTGCCCGGGGCGGTGACGTTCTGCACCGGCGAAGCGTTGTTGGCGGCGTCAGCCTGCACGACGGCGAGTTGTTCACCCGCCGTTGCAGCCGGGGCGAGCGTGACCGAGAAGCGGCCGTCGCTGCCGACCTGCGCCGTGCCCAGCGGGGTGCCGTCCGCTGCGCGCACGGTGACCGTGGCACCGGCCTCGCCGGTGCCGGTCAGGGTGGCACCATTGGCCGAGACGGCCAGGTGGGCGACAGCGGCCGGAGGCGTGGTGTCGGCTGCGGTGTAGGCGGCCACGGGCGAGACGTTGCCGGCGGCATCGGTAGCGGTTACCTGCAGGGCCTGACCGTTGGTCTGCGGGCTGCTCAGGGTGACCTGGAAGGTGCCGTTGGCGGCAGCCACTGCAGTGCCCAGCACATTGCCCGCAGCATCGCGGACGGTGACCGCGCTGCCGGATTCGGCACTGCCGCTCAGTTGCAGACCGCTGCCGGCCAGGGCCAGGGCGGTGGGCGCCGCAGGCGGGGTATGGTCGGGGGCAGTCACCGCGACGGCGGCAGAGGTGTTGTTGCCAGCGTCGGTCTGGGTCACGCTCAGGCGCTCGGCGTTAAGCTGCGCGCTGGTGAGGGTGAGGGTGAAGCTGCCGTTGGCAGCCACCAGGCCGCTGCCGATGATGGTGCCGTCCGGGCCGCGCACGGTCACCGCGGCGCCGGCTTCACCCAGGCCGGTGAGGGTCAGCCCGTTGTTGTTGAGCACCACATTGGTCAGCGCCGCCGGGGCGCTCAGGTCGGTGGTGACGACAGTGACTGCCGGCGAGGTGTTGCCCGCAGCATCCAGCTGGGTCACGCCGAGCGCCTGGCCAGTGGCCTGGGAGGTGGCGAAGGTGACCGTGAAGCGCCCGTCGGCGCCCACGGTGGCGCTGCCAAGCACGGCGCCGCTGGCATCGCGTACCTGCACCGTGGCGCCCACCTCACCGCTGCCGGACAGCTGCCGGCCATCATTGCTGAGGGTTGCGTTGGCAATGGCTGCCGGTGGCGTGCGGTCAGGGGTCGCCAGGCTGGCCGGGCCGGATACGTTGCCGGCAGCATCGCTGAGGGTGACCTGCAGTGCGCTGCCGGTGGTCTGTGCGCTGGGCAGGGTGATCTGGAACTGGCCGCTCTGGTTCACCGTGCCAGTGGCGAGCACGGCGCCGCTGGCGTCGCGCACGGTAACCAGCGCACCGGCTTCGCCCTGGCCGCTGACCACGGTGGCGGCAGTGTTGAGGCTCAGGCCGGTGGCGGCATTCGGGGCCTGCAGGTCGGGCGCCTGCAAGGTTGCAGCCAGCGAAATATTACCCGCCGCGTCGGCCTGGGTAATGGTGAGGTTCTGCGCATTGGCCTGCGGTGGCACCAGGCTGACATAGAACAGGCCGTTGCTGCCGACGGTGCCGGTGCCAACCACGGTGCCGCTGGCGTCGGTCACGCTCACGGTCGCGCCGACTTCGCCGTGGCCGGTCAAGGTACTGCCGCTGGGGTTGATGGCGACCTGGGTCGGCGCATCGGGCGGGGTGTTGTCGGTGGCGACGATGGTCGCCGGCACCGAAGGGGCGCCGCTGGCCGACGCGCGGGCGCTGACGTGCAGGGTCTGGGCATTGAGCTGGGCATTGGCGAAGAAGATGCGGAAGATGCCGTCGCTGCCGACCGTGCCGGTGCCCAAGGTGGTGCCGGCGGAGGTGACGGTGATCAGCGAGCCGACCGTGCCCGCGCCGGTGAGCAGGAAGCCATCAGCGCTGATGGCCAGGTTGGTGGGTGCTGCGAGTTCGCTGCCGTCTGGCCCGTTGACGGTAATGCCGGTCTCGTTGTTGCCGGCGTCGTGCACCACCAGTTGCACGCTGTCGCCAGCGGCCAGCGGTGGGTTGATCTGAACTTCGAAGGTACCGTCCGGGTTGACCGTGGCGGTGCCCAGTTCGGTGCTGCCGTCGCGGACGATGATCGTGGAGCCGGGTTCGGCGGTACCGCTGATCAGGCTGCCATCGGGGCTGACCGCGAGGTCGGTGGCCGGTGCGGGGGGCGAGGTGTCTGCTGCGGTGATCGGGGTCGGCTCGGTGCTGTTGCCGGCGGCATCGGCGACCACCACGGTCACCGTCTCGCCATTGAGCAGGGCTGGCGACAGCGGCACGCTGAAGCTGCCGTCGGGGTTGACCGAAACCGTGGTTTCGACGCCGGTCGGGCTGATCACGGTGACAGACGCCGCGCCGGGCGCGTTGCCGCTCAGTGCCAGGCCATCGGCGCTGATCGCCAGGCCCGTGGGCAGCGCCGGCGGGGTGAGGTCTGGAGCGGTAGCCTGGCCTGCACCGGAGGCATGGCCTTCGGGGTCGGTCTGGGTGACGTCGAGGGTCTGGCCGTCCAGTTGCAGCGGGCTCAGCGAAACGCTGAAGCTGCCACTGGCCGGTACCACCACGCTGCCCAGCAGGGCGCCTGCGGCATTGCGCACTTCCACGGTGGCACCGGGCTCCCCGGTGCCCTGGACCTGGCTGCCGTCGGCGCTGACCTGCAATCCGCCCGGGGCGGCAGGGGCGCTGCTGTCGTCGGCGGTGAACGGTGCCGACGGCGAGGCGTTGCCAGCGGCGTCGGTGAGCACCACCGACACGGTTTCGCCGCTGGTTTGCGCAGGTGTCAGGGTGATGCTGAAGCTGCCGTCGCCATCGACCACGCCGCTACCGAGCAGTTGCCCGCCGGCACCGCGAACCTGCACAGTGGCACCCACTTCGCCCTGGCCGGTAAGGGTGATGCCATCGGCGCTGAGCCCAAGGCCTTGGGCGGGGAGCGGCGCTTCGCGGTCACTGGCGGTCAGGGTGTCGGCGGGCGAGGGGTTGCCGGCGCCGTCGCTCTGGATCACCGTCAGCACCTGGCCATTGAGTTGTGGTGGGTCGATGGTCACACGGAAGCTGCCGTCGGCTTCGACCGTGGCGGTGCCCAGCACTGCGCCGCCGGCGCCGGTCACCCGAACCTGCGCGCCGGGTTCGCCGCTACCGGTGAGCACCGTGCCGTCGGTGGACAGCGCAAGGCCTGTGGTGATGGCTGGCGCCTGGGTGTCCGGCGCCGTCAGGCCGACGGCGGCCGAGACGTTGCCGGTCGGGTCGCGTTGTTCGACGGTCAGGGCCTGGCCATTGCTCTGGGTTGGGTTCAGGGTTACTTGGAAGCTGCCGTCGCCGTTGACCACGGCGGTGCCCAGCACAGTGCCGTTCGGGCCGCGCACGGTGACGGTGGCGCCTGGCTCGCCAGTGCCGGAGACGCTGGTACCGCTGCCGTCGACGCTCGGGTTGCTCACGGCTTGTGGTGGCGTGGTGTCGGGGGCGGTAAAGCTGACCGGCCCGGCGCTGTTGCCCAGCGAGTCGGTGGCTTCGACGCTCAACGGTTCACCGTTGCGCTGGGGCACGTTGAGGGTGATGTCGAACTGCCCGTTGGCGGCGACGATGGCCGTGCCCAGCACGCTGCCGTCGGCAGCGCGCACGGTGACGATCGAACCCGCCTGGCCGGCGCCGGTGAGATGCAGGCCGGTGACGTCGACGGCCAGCGCCGAAGCTTGTAGCGGGCCATCCAGGTCAGGCGCGGTGAGGGTGGCGGTGGAGCTGTTGCCGGCGGCGTCGCGCAGCACCACGTCGAGCGCCTGGCCGTTGACCTGGGCGGGCGACAGCGTGACGCTGAAGTAACCGTTGGCCCCGACCGTGGCGGTGCCCAGTACCGTACCCTGGACATTGGTGACCTGCACGGTGGCGCCAACCTCGCCGCGGCCGGTGAGGGTCACGCCGTCGGCCGCCAGGTTCAGGTCGCTGGCCTGGTTCGGCGCAGTGATGTCCGCAGCGTTGATCTGGCTAGGCAACGAACTGTTGCCGTCGGCGTCGATGGCCACCACGTCGAGCAGTTCGCCATTGGCCTGGGCCGGGGCGAGCGCGATGGTGAAGGTGCCATCGTTACCCACCTGCCCGCTGCCGATGACCGTGCCGTTGGCATCGCGCACTTCCACCAGGCTGCCCACCGGGGCGGTGCCGCTGATGGACGAGCCGTCGGCGTTCAGCACCAGCCCATCAGGGCCTTCAGGCACAGCAGTGGCGGGGACGATGACAATGAGCGAGACCGAAGGGTTGCCGGCGGCATCGGTCTGTACCAGCGCGATGGCGTCCCCGGCGCTGACCGGGCCATTGAGGTCGACCAGGAAAGTGCCGTTGGCTGTTACCACGCCAGTACCGATGACCACGCCGTTGGCATCACGTACTTCCACCGTGGCCCCCGGCTCGCCTCGGCCGGCCACGACCAGGCTGCCGGCACCGATGATGACGTTGCTGATGATCGACGGTGGTGTGGTGTCCGGCACGGTGTAGTCCAGCAGCGGCGAACGGTTGCCAGCGGCATCGATTACGCTGATGGCCAGGTGTTCACCGTCGGTCTGGGCCGGGGCGAGGGTGAAGCTGAAGCGGCCATCCGGCCCGACGATGCCGCTGCCGATCAGGGTGCCGTCGGCATCACGCACTTCCACCCGGGCGCCTGCTTCGGCGCTGCCGCTCAGGGTCACGCCATTGGCCAGGTCGAGCCCGCTGGGTTGCCCTGGCGGCACCAGGTCCGGTGCGGTCAGCGGGTTGGGCGTCGAGACGTTGCCGGCGGCATCTGTGAGGGTGACCTGCAGCGATGAGCCATCGACCACCGGCGCGGTCAGTTGCAAGGTGAAGCTGCCATCGGCTTGCACGGTGCCGGTGCCGATCAGTTGGCCTTGGTCGTTCAGTACCTTGACCGTGGCACCGACTTCGCCACGGCCCGACACGGTGCGCCCGTCGGTGCTGATAATCACATCGCTGGGCGGGAGAGGCGGGGTGGTATCGCCACCGTTGTCGATATCCGGCGCGGTGACGGTGCTCGCAGCGGACGTGTTTTGTGCAGCATCGGTAGCCGTGACCTGCAGCGCTTGACCGTCGACCTGGGGTGGGTTGAGGGTAATGCTGAACTCACCGTTCGCGCCGACCACGACACTGCCCAGCACCGTGCTGCCATCGGCAGCCAGCACGCGCACGGTGCTGCCAGGTTCGGCACGGCCGGTGAGCACGGTGCCGTCGGGGCTGACGGCCAGGCCGGAAGGTACGGCCGGCGGAGTAATGTCGGGGGCATTGAACTGCAGCGCTGGGGACACGTTGCCTGCGGCATCGACCAGGCGAACACTCAGCGTTTCACCGTTGGCCTGGGCAGGGCTGAGGCTGACGTCGAAGTTGCCACTGCCATCGACCACACCGCTCCCGATCAGATTGCCAGCAGCATCGCGCACCTGCACGGTGGTGCCGGGTTCGCCGCGACCTGTGAGGTGTTGGCCAGCCTGGCCGACCGCCACGTCGGTGGGGGCATTCGGTGGCGTGGTATCGGGCGGGTTGCCGACGCCATCGTTCGGCGCGGTGATGTCAGCGGCAGATGAGGTGTTGCCCGCTGCGTCGGTGGCAGTCACTTCCAGCGCCTGGCCGTTGGTTTGCGGGGGTTGCAGGGTGATGCTGAACTGGCCGTCGTTGCCGGCCACGGCGGTGCCCAGCAAGGTACCGTTGGGGCCGCGCACCTGTACGGTGGAACCCGGCTCGGCGCGCCCGGTCAGGCGCAGGCCGTCGGGCGAAACCAGCAGGTCGATGGGTGTGGCCGGTGCTGTGGTGTCGCCAGGCGTGCTGCCGCCGCCACCGCCACCGCCACTGCTGTTGTTTGCCGCTGCCGCCACACCGCCGACGCCGAGCAGGCTGAGACCGGCGATGGCAAAGGTCGAGGTCTCGCTGCCAGCGGTGCCGATGCCGGCCACCAGCTCGTCGAGCGAGTTGACTTCCTCAAAGGTAAAGCCGGTGAAGGCCGTTGCGTCATAGTTGGCGTGCCACAGGGTGCCGTCTTCGCCGACGAACACCATGTCGCTGCCGACGCCTGCCTGGTCTACGGCAAAGAAGTTGCCGACGGTGATCTTTTCTCCGGATTTAAGCGTGACGATCAGGTCCTGGCCATGCCGGGTGACGGTGGCCACCTGGTCGGGCGCGACGGGCATCTGCACCACGCCTGGGCTTTTGAGGGTGAGATTGCCCCATGCATTCTGGGTGGCTACCGCGGTTTGCTTGTCGGCGACGACGATGTTGTCCATGAGTGCTCCCTGCTGGATTGCGGCACACGGGATCGCCCTCGCGATCCTTGGCTGGCGCAACCCGCCCGATGGGCGGAACGTGTTGCCCGCAGCTTGGCCAGGTAGCGGCCGCGTCACCGAAGATTAGGGAGATATAGCAGTCCAGCAGATTGCCACCAGATGGCTTTACGCATAGTCCTTTAGTGAATGTCGGCTCAGCGAAGCCCAAGGCGACGAGCCAAGCGGCTAAGGTTGGCGCGGTCCAGGCCGAGCTCGCGGGCCGCCGCGGCCCAGTTGTCCTGATGGCGTTGCAGGCAGGCATCGATCAACTGGCGCTGGTAATCATCGAGCGCTTCGCGCAGGCCACCTGCCGGTACCGCCAAGGCGGCAGGCGTGGCCTGGGAAAGGGGGGCAGTCGTAGCGGGCTGGGCGACATGCAAATCGAGGTCGCTGGCTTCCAAGGTGAGAATACGCGGGCGTTCCGGGTGTTGGCCCATGGCCTTGAGAGCCGAGCGACCGATCAGGTGTTCGAGCTCGCGCACGTTACCTGGCCAGTCATACGCCAGCAGGGCCGCTTGCGCTTCACTGCTCAGTCGGAGGCTGTTCAAACCTAGCCGCGATCGGTTCTGTTCGAGGAAATAACCGGCAAGAAGCAGCACATCGCGGCCACGTTCGCGCAGCGGCGGGACCTGCAGCGGGTACACGCTGAGGCGGTGGTAGAAGTCGGCGCGGTAGTTGCCGGCGCGCACTTCGGCGGCCAGGTCACGGTTGGTGGCAGCGATCAGGCGGACGTCGACGCGGTGCTCGCGGTCCGAGCCCAGGCGTTGCAGCTGGCCACTTTGCAGCACGCGCAGCAGCTTGGCTTGCACGGCCAGCGGCAACTCGCCCACCTCATCGAGAAACAGCGTACCGCCGTTGGCCAACTCGAACTTGCCACGCCGCTCGCCGTGGGCACCGGTGAAGGCGCCGCGCACATGGCCGAACAGTTCGCTTTCCACCAAGGTGTCGGGCAGGGCTGCACAGTTCAGGCTGACCAGGGGTTTGTCGGCCCGGTTGCTGGCTTGATGCAAGGCCATGGCCACCAGCTCCTTGCCCACACCGGTCTCGCCGGTGATCAGTACGGTCAGTTCGCTGCCGCCGACCAGGCGTATTTCTTCCAGCAAGCGCTTGTGTGCCGGGCTCTGGCCGATCAGTTCCTTGTCCTGGCCGCTGGCCTGTCGGTAGATCTCGGCGCGGTGGTGCTCGTCTTCTGCACGCAAAGCCAGGTGCTCGATGCGCTCGGCCACGGTCACGGTGGCGGCGGCCAGGCTGGCGAAGGCCTGCAGGGCATCCAGCTCCAGGCTCTGAAACTGGCCGGGGCTGAGGGCGTCGAGGGTTACCAGGCCCCACGGGCGCTCGTCGACCATCAGCGGGCAGCCCATGCAGTCGTGCACTTCAAGATCGGCATCAGGGGCGTTGACCAGACCATCGTAAGGGTCGGGCAATTCGGAATCGCTGGCAAAGCGAGTCGGTTCCGGGCGGCTTAGCAGAATCTGGAAACGCGGGTGCTCACTGACCTTGAAGCGCCGGCCCAGGGTATCGGGAGACAGCCCATCGACAGCCAGCGGCACCAGCCATTCGCCATCCAGACGCAGCAGTGCGGCGGCATCGCAGGGCAGCAGCCCGCGCATGGCCTGCAGCAGCCGACGGTAGCGCTCCTGGTCGGGCAGGTCGCGGGACAGGTCGCTGACCAGGGGCAGCAAGGTGGTGAGCAAGGGTTTTGTAGTCATATGGACTCCTGTAGGTCGATTTGACTATACGCTCGGGCAGGTCAATTTGACATGGCCGGCGTCAATGCCTTGATTTCACTAACGAAAAAAGTTGGCACGATTGCTGTAATAGCAAGGGCAACCATTTGAAGCCTCAGGCTCAGGAGTTGTCTAAATGCTCAATGCCGAACAACGTGCAATCATCAAAGCCACTGTCCCTCTGCTGGAAACCGGTGGTGAAACCCTGACCACCCACTTCTACAAGATGATGCTCAGCGAGTACCCAGAGGTCCGCCCGCTGTTCAACCAGGCCCACCAGGCCAGCGGTGACCAGCCGCGCGCCCTGGCCAATGGCGTGCTGATGTATGCCCGTCACATCGACCAGCTGGAGCAGCTCGGTGGCCTGGTCGGCCAGATCATCAACAAACACGTTGCCTTGCAGATTCTGCCGGAGCACTACCCGATCGTCGGCAGCTGCCTGCTACGTGCCATCGAAGAAGTGCTGGGCAAGGAAATCGCCACCCCCGAGGTGATCGCTGCCTGGGCTGCTGCCTATGGTCAGCTGGCCGATATCCTGATCGGCGCCGAGGAAAGCCTTTACAAACAGAAGGAAGAGGCCGCCGGCGGCTGGCGCGGTACCCGCGAATTCCGCCTGGCCCGTCGCGAGCAGGAAAGCAGCGAGATCACCTCGTTCTACTTCGCCCCAGTGGATGGCCAGCCGGTACTCAAGGCTGAGCCTGGCCAGTACATCGGCCTGCAGCTGTTCATCGACGGTGCCGAACAGCGCCGCAACTACTCGCTGTCAGCCCTGTGCGACGGCCAGGAGTACCGTATCAGCGTCAAGCGCGAGGAGGGCGGCAAGGTCTCCAGCTACCTGCATGATGAGCTGGTGGTGGGCGATACCCTGCAGCTGTTCCCGCCAGCGGGTGATTTCACCCTGGCAGCCAGCGACAAGCCGCTGGTGCTGATCAGCGGTGGTGTCGGCATTACCCCGACCCTGGCGATGCTCGAAGCGGCACTGCAAACCCAGCGCCCGGTGCATTTCATTCACTGCGCACGTAACGGTGCAGTGCACGCTTTCCGCGACTGGATCGATGGGCTGGCCGAGCGCCACCCGCAGCTCAAACGCTTCTACTGCTATGCGGAGGACGACGGCGCGCAGAAAGCCGACGCGGTTGGCCTGCTGAGCCAGGACCTGCTGGGTGAATGGCTGCCACGCGAGCGTGATGTGGATGCTTACTTCCTTGGGCCGAAAGGCTTCATGGCGGCAGTCAAGCGCCAGCTGAAGGGCCTGGGTGTACCGGAGCAGCAGAGCCGTTATGAGTTCTTCGGGCCGGCAGCTGCCCTGGAGTAACTTGCCACGCTGGACTGTAGGAGCGGCCTTGTGTCGCGAAAGGGCTGCGCAGCGGCCCCGGCAATTTCAGCGGCGAAGCTGAAGCCCGGGGCCGCAGCGCGGCCCTTTCGCGACACAAGGCCGCTCCTACATCCTATATATAAGGAAAGATGAAAGCAGCCTCGGCACCTTTCATCTTTAATCCTCCTTTAATCACTGTATCCTTCACTCCCGGGTGTCGAGGGGCTTGCTCCTGCGCGGCACCCGGGCAGCCGCTTTTTACCGGCCGACGTTGAACCGACGTCGCTGCAGCCGGTCTCAGCATCTCCGGATAGCCTCGTGCAGGGCTGTCTCGCCGCTTCCTCGGCACGCTAAAGGGCCATGCCTGCGTGTAGAATTGCACCCAGGCGGGCGGACCACGCTGCCACCTATCCATCGAAGGAATCGGCAATGAACGAACAAACATCGCGCCTGAACCGCGAACGGCGCTTCCTGGTACTGCTGGGGGTGATCTGCCTCGCACTGATCGGCGGTGCGCTGTACATGCAGGTAGTACTGGGTGAGGCACCTTGTCCGCTGTGCATCCTGCAACGCTACGCCTTGCTCTTTATCGCCCTGTTCGCGTTCATTGCCGCGGCCATGCCCGGGCGCCGCAGCCTGACCCTGTTCGAGGGGTTGGTGGTGCTCAGTGCCATTGGCGGAATCATTGCGGCTGGCAACCATGTGTATATACTCGCCAACCCCATGGTCAGTTGCGGCATCGATACCCTGCAGCCGATCGTCGACGACCTGCCCCTGGCCAAGCTCTGGCCGCTGGCGTTCCAGGTCGACGGTTTCTGCAGCACGCCGTACCCGCCGATCCTCGGCTTGTCGCTGGCGCAGTGGGCACTGGTGGCGTTTGTCCTGACCGCCATCCTGGTACCGTTCGGCATCTACCGCAACCGGCGCCAGTCTTAGACATAAGTCCCGATTTCGGTGTGGTCTTTTGCACCGGACGAGAAGAGTAAAAAGTCCTCTCCCGCTTGATCCAGATCAACCTCAAAGCCTTGTGAAATACGGGTTTGAGGGCTAGCAAGCGGGGTGCGACAAACTGTCGCGAAGTTGATTTGTAGCGCGCTATTGTTGCAGATTCTGTAAAGGACTGTTGCTCAATAAGTCATAGTCAAGGGTTGGCGACCTATCTACAATCGCCCCCAATTTCCGTTCGGCACTGCTTGCGAGTCGCAGGATTGAAGGAAGCCCCAGCGCTCCTTTTTGCTGACTTCGTCAAGTTTCGCCCAACGGCGATACCGGGCGGACCCCCCTCCGCGTTTTCCCGCACCAAATGGACTTGGTCTGAAGTACAGGCCTGTTGCCTACGAAACCATAAGCACCGCTAACACGCTTTGCGCCAAGGTCCTGCAGTCGGGCCCGGGCAGGAGCGAGTACGGGCGCGAAATGCCTCACTTGGCAGGACGAAGTGTTGGCTACCAAAACACAAATTGCATTGAAGCAAGCTGATCTAGAGGTCGTGAGATGAGTAAAAAGCGTTACCCCAGACTGTTTGGCATATTGCCCTTTTTAGGCATGCTTTTACTCAGTGGGTGCAACTGGACCCTGCTCGACCCGAAAGGTCAGGTCGGCATTGAGCAAAAGAACCTGATCCTGATCGCTACCGGCCTGATGCTGCTGGTGGTGATTCCGGTCATCATCATGACCGTGGCATTCGCCTGGAAGTACCGTGCTTCCAACAAGGCCGCCACCTACACCCCAGACTGGTCGCACTCGACCAAGATCGAACTCGCGGTGTGGATCATCCCGATCATCATCATCATCGCCCTGGGTTACGTCACCTACAAGTCGACCCACAAGCTGGACCCATACCGTCCGCTGGATTCCGACGTGAAGCCGATTCAGATCGACGTGGTCGCGCTGGACTGGAAGTGGCTGTTCATCTACCCGGAGCAGGGCATTGCTACCGTCAACCAGATCAACTTCCCGGCTAACGTCCCGGTGAACTTCCGCGTCACTTCCGACGCCGTGATGAACTCGTTCTTCATCCCGGGCCTGGGTGGCCAGATCTACGCGATGGCGGGCATGACCACCAAGCTGCACCTGATCGCCAACGAAAATGGCGTGTTCGACGGTATCAGCGCCAACTACAGCGGTGCTGGCTTCACCGGCATGAAATTCAAGGCCAATGCGACCTCTCAGGAAGACTTCGACAAGTGGGTCGCCGAGGTCAAGCAGTCGCCGTTGAAACTGGGCAAGGCCGAATACGAAGCCTTGGCCAAACCAAGCGAAAACAACCCAGTCGCGCTGTATGGCGAGGCCTCGCCTGACCAGTTCCAGCTGATCGTCGACAAGTACGAAGGCATGAACCGCGGTCGTCCGAGCCACGAAGAAGCAGGCAGCAAAGATCTGGCCACCACCGAGTCGAGTGTGCAACCAGCTGCCGGTGCAGAGGAGTAAGAGATGTTCGGTAAATTAACTCTGGAGGCGATACCCTTCCACGAGCCGATAGTCATGGTGACCATTGCCATGATCGCGCTCGGGGGTCTCGCTGTCGTCGGTCTTATCACCTATTTCCGCAAGTGGACTTACTTGTGGACCGAGTGGTTGACGACTGTCGACCACAAGAAAATCGGGGTGATGTACATCGTCGTCGCGATGGTCATGCTGCTGCGCGGCTTTGCCGACGCCATCATGATGCGTACCCAGCTGGCTGCCGCTACCGGTGGCTCCGAAGGCTACCTGCCGCCTGAACACTATGACCAGATCTTCACCGCTCACGGTGTGATCATGATCATCTTCATGGCGATGCCGTTCTTCACCGGCCTGATGAACCTCGCGGTTCCTCTGCAGATCGGTGCACGTGACGTTGCCTTCCCGTTCCTGAACTCCCTGAGCTTCTACCTGCTGCTGGCAGGCGTGCTGCTGGTCAACATCTCGCTCGGCGTTGGTGAATTCGCCAAGACCGGCTGGGTTGCCTATCCGCCGCTCGCGGGCATTCAGTACAGCCCTGGGGTGGGTGTCGACTACTACATCTGGGCGCTACAGCTCTCAGGCTTGGGTACGACACTGACCGGCGTGAACTTCCTCGTCACCGTGATGAAGATGCGCGCACCTGGCATGAAGCTGATGGACATGCCGATCTTCACCTGGACCTGCACCTGGGCCAACGTGCTGATCGTGGCTTCGTTCCCGATCCTGACCGCTGCACTCGCTCTGCTGACTGTTGACCGTTATCTGGACTTCCACATTTTCACCAACGAGCTTGGTGGGAACCCGATGATGTACGTCAACCTGTTCTGGGCGTGGGGTCACCCTGAGGTTTACATCCTGATCCTGCCGGCCTTCGGCGTGTTCTCGGAAGTAACTTCGACCTTCTCCGGCAAGCGTCTGTTCGGCCACCACTCGATGATCTACGCATCGGGCGCCATTGCCGTGCTGGGCTTCGCTGTATGGCTGCACCACTTCTTCACCATGGGTGCCGGCGCCAGCGTCAACACCTTCTTCGGCCTGGCGACGATGCTGATCTCCATCCCGACCGGTGTGAAGCTGTTCAACTGGCTGTTCACCATGTACCAGGGCCGCGTGCGTTTCACCGCACCAATGCTCTGGACCCTGGGCTTCATGATCACCTTCTCGATCGGTGGCATGACTGGCGTTCTGCTGGCTGTTCCAGGTGCTGACTTCGTGCTGCACAACAGCCTGTTCGTCATTGCTCACTTCCACAACGTGATCATTGGTGGTGCGGTATTCGGCTACATCGCCGGCTTCGCCTACTGGTGGCCAAAAGCGTTCGGCTTCAAGCTGAACGAGAAGTGGGGCAAAGCTGCCTTCTGGTTCTGGATCTCCGGTTTCTACGTTGCGTTCATGCCGCTGTACGCCCTGGGCTTCATGGGCATGACCCGTCGTCTGAACCACTCCGACAACCCACTGTGGGAACCCTACCTGTACGTAGCCGTTGTCGGCGCCGTGCTGATCCTGTTCGGTATCGCCTGCCAGCTGATCCAGATCGTTGTTTCGATCCGCGATCGCGAGCAGAACCTGGACGTGACCGGCGACCCATGGGGCGGCCGTACCCTGGAATGGTCGACCTCGTCGCCACCTCCGTTCTACAACTTCGCCCACATGCCAGAGAAAGTTGGCCTGGACTGCTGGAACGAAGCCAAGGAAGCCGGTGTTGCCTACAAGGTGCCGGGCAAGTACGAAGCGATCCACATGCCGAACAACACCGCTACCGGTCTGTTCATGGGTATGTTCCTGACTGTCTTCGGCTTCGCCTTCATCTGGCACATCTGGTGGCTGGTTGGCGCGAGCCTGCTGGCAACCATCGCGGTCTTCGTTCGCCACGCTGCGCGTGACGACCAGGGCTACATGGTTCCGGCCGAAGAAGTGGCGCGCATCGAAGGCGAGCGTCTCAACGCGCTGGCCAAAGCAGGTGCTCTGCCTGCCGGCGCACGTGTCGAATCGTTTGAACGGGTGTAATCAATGTCCAGTCAAGTAATCCACGGTGGCGCGCATGGTCATGACCATGCTCACGATGACCACCACCACGACTCGGGCCAGATGACCGTCCTCGGTTTCTGGCTGTACCTGATGACCGACTGCATCCTGTTTGCGTCGCTCTTCGCCACCTACGCGGTGCTGTCCGGCAGTTTTGCCGGCGGCCCGTCGGGTCACGACATCTTCCAGCTCGACTTCGTAGCAGTTGAAACGCTGTTCCTGCTGCTGTCCTCGATCACCTTCGGCTTCGCCATGCTGAAGATGTTCGACGGCAAGAAAGCGGGCGTACTGGGCTGGTTGGCCGTGACCTTCCTGTTCGGTGCAGGCTTCATCGCGATGGAAATCTATGAATTCCATCACCTGATCGGCGAGGGCTTCGGCCCAACCCGCAGTGGCTTCCTGTCGGGCTTCTTCGCCCTGGTAGGTACCCACGGTCTGCACGTGACCGCCGGCCTGATCTGGATGGCAATCATGATGTACCAGATCAACAAGCACGGCATCACGCCGACCGCCAAGACCCGCATGAGCTGCCTGAGCCTGTTCTGGCACTTCCTGGACGTGGTCTGGATCTGCGTATTCACCGTCGTCTACCTGCTGGGAGTTCTGTAATGGCTAACGCACACGACACTCATCACGAAGGTAACCACGGCAGCGTCAAGTCGTACCTGATCGGCTTCATCCTGTCGATCATCCTGACCGCGATCCCGTTCGGCCTGGCCATGTCGCCAAGCCTGCCGAAGAACCTGACCGTTCTGATCATCGTGGCCATGGCCGTGATTCAGGTGGTGGTACACCTCGTGTACTTCCTGCACATGGACCGCTCGAAAGAGCAGCGTTCCAATGTGTCGACGTTCCTGTTCACCACGATGGTAATCGCTCTGCTGGTCGGCCTGTCGCTGTGGATCATGTTCAGCATCCACTTTGAAATGATGGCCAAGTGAGGTAAGACTGCATGTCCGTTAAGCACTTTATCCAAATCACCAAACCGGGGATCATTTTCGGTAACGTGCTTTCCGTGGCAGGCGGTTTCTTCCTTGCCTCGAAGGGCCATGTGGACTTCGCCCTGTTCCTGGCGGTGGTGATCGGTACTTCACTGGTGGTGGCGTCCGGATGCGTGTTCAACAACTGCATCGACCGTGACATCGACCACAAGATGGAGCGCACCAAGAACCGCGTCATGGTGCAGGGCGGTATGTCGCTGACCCTCGCGCTGGTCTACGCCACCCTTCTCGGGGTGGCGGGCTTCAGCCTGCTGTACGTCCAGGCCAACCCGCTGTCGGCGTTCTGTGCGCTGATCGGCTTCGTGGTCTACGTCGGTTTCTACAGCCTCTGGCTGAAGCGCAAATCGGTGCACGGCACCTTGGTCGGCAGCCTGTCCGGTGCCATGCCTCCGGTGATCGGCTACTGCGCCGTGAGCAACAGCTTCGACCTGGCTGCAGTGACCCTGCTGGTGATGTTCAGCCTGTGGCAGATGCCGCACAGCTTCGCCATCGCCATCTTCCGCTTCAAGGACTACAGCGCTGCCAATATTCCGGTCCTGCCGGTGGCACGCGGTGTCCTCGCGGCGAAAAAGCAGATCGTGCTGTACGTGCTGGCCTTCCTGCTCGCCACCTTGATGCTTACCCTCGGCGGTTACGCCGGCCTCGGCTACCTGGCCGTGGCAGCCGCCATGGGCCTGTACTGGCTGTACATGGCCTGGGGTGGCTACAAGGCTGAAGACGACAGCAAGTGGGCACGCAAGGTGTTCGGTTTCTCCATCCTCACCGTTACTGCCCTGAGCGTGATGATGGGTGTGGATAGCCAGACCGCAGCGGACGTGCTGATGACCTACGCGCGCTGATCGAGGCGAGTGCTTCACTAAAACCCCGGCCATGTGCCGGGGTTTTTTATGCCTGTTTTCCTGCGTCGTCGATGGAGGCAGGCCTGAAGGCATAAATCTTTTATTTTCAAAAAATACATCTGAAAAGTTTTATCAAAACGGGAAATTACCCTTTACAAGATTCCTGTTTCGGCACTATCTTCTGATTCAGGCCGCCACAGCGGCCAGCGTCGCTCGGACGGTTCCGGGCGCTTACGTCTCTAGAGGAAACCATGGCCAATCCAGGTTCGCCGCGCCGCTTCGCGCGCATCGATCGTCTTCCCCCTTACGTCTTCAACATCACCGCCGAACTCAAGATGGCCGCCCGCCGCCGTGGCGAGGACATCATCGACCTGAGCATGGGCAACCCCGATGGCGCGACCCCGCCGCACATCGTCGAGAAGCTGGTGCAGGTCGCCCAGCGCGAAGACACCCATGGCTACTCCACCTCGCGCGGCATCCCACGCCTGCGCCGGGCCATCTCCAACTGGTACAAGGAACGCTACGAGGTCGACATCGACCCGGAAAGCGAAGCTATCGTCACCATCGGCTCGAAAGAGGGCCTGGCGCACCTGATGCTCGCTACCCTCGACCAGGGCGACACGGTGCTGGTGCCCAACCCCAGCTACCCGATCCATATCTACGGAGCGGTCATTGCCGGCGCCCAGGTGCGTTCCGTTCCGCTTGTACCGGGCGTGGACTTCTTCAACGAGCTGGAGCGGGCGATCCGCGAATCGATCCCCAAGCCGAAGATGATGATCCTCGGCTTCCCGTCCAACCCCACTGCCCAGTGCGTGGAGCTGGACTTCTTCGAGCGCGTGGTGGCCCTGGCCAAGCAGTACGACGTACTGGTGGTGCACGACCTGGCCTACGCCGACATCGTCTATGACGGCTGGAAGGCCCCGTCGATCATGCAGGTACCGGGCGCCAAGGATATCGCGGTGGAGTTCTTCACCCTGTCCAAGAGCTACAACATGGCCGGCTGGCGGATTGGCTTCATGGTCGGCAACCCCGAGCTGGTCAGCGCCCTGGCGCGGATCAAGAGCTACCACGACTACGGCACCTTCACCCCGCTGCAGGTGGCTGCCATTGCCGCCCTGGAAGGTGACCAGCAATGCGTGCGCGACATCGCCGAGCAGTACCGCCAGCGCCGCAACCTGCTGGTCAAGGGCCTGCACGAGCTGGGCTGGATGGTCGAGAACCCCAAGGCGTCGATGTACGTGTGGGCGAAGATTCCAGAGCCGTACGCGCACCTGGGTTCGCTGGAGTTCGCCAAGAAACTGCTGGCCGAGGCCAAGGTCTGCGTGTCGCCGGGCATTGGTTTTGGTGATTACGGCGACGACCATGTGCGCTTCGCCCTGATCGAGAACCAGGACCGCATTCGCCAGGCGATTCGCGGTATCCGCCAGATGTTCCGGGCTGACGGGTTGGCGCGCAAGTAAGTGCATAGCTGAGTGCTGCAAGCCGCAAGGGTAATCCTTGCGGCTTTTTGCGTTTAGGGTGGGCTGTTTCCAGCTGTGAGCCACCCTCACGAATCACTACTTTGGCGCCCCATTGTTCAGTCGAGGTGCGCAAATGAGTGTGTTTACGGCTTACTTCTGCGGTACTGGTTCTCATCGCTTCGATGAAGCCAACCCCAACTACTGGAACGGCGAGCTGGTTTCGACACTTGCCGGCAACGATCAACGCCGCGAGTTCGCGCACTGGGTCGCCGTCGATGGGCCCGGTAGCGGCAACCTCCAGGATGACCAGTTGTTCGTCGAACCTGGTGGTTTTTTCAACTGGACGGGTCAGCTGTTCGGACGAGGTTGGGAGCAGAACGTTGCCCATGTGCTGCAGATGATCAAGGGCGAGTGCAACTGGCAGCGTACCCAGCTGAGTGAAGAAGAGCACAACCGGCTGAGGGCCGCCGGGGTTCCGATCCCCGCCGCGACAAGTACGGGATCCTGGTTCTGGCGCACCTATGAATATGGCGACCGCCAGGTGACCCCTCAGGCCTTGCAGCAGCAGATCATCAAGCAGTTCCGCAAGCCGCGTATTCCGACCCAGGTCAATCTGATGGGGTGGAGCCGGGGCGGCATCAGCTGCCATATGCTGGCCAACGCAATGGCCGCCGACCCCGAACTTCGGCACATCCCGGTCAACATTTTCGCCATAGACCCGGTGCCTGGCATCGGTAACCTCCAGGCACATCGCCTAGCGCTGGCGGATAATGTCAGGGAATACGTCGGTTTTTACTCGCGCGACGAGCGTTCGAAAGGCTTTGCCTGCGTGATCCCCTCGGCAGCGCCCGGCACGCGCATGTGCGTCTACCCGATGCCCGGGCGCCATGCCACCCTGGTCGGCAACGCGTCTGTCGATGGCGGGGGAAGCGGCAAAGTACTGCCCGAGCCGGGGCTGATTGTCCGGCATTTTGCCGAAGTCTGCCTCACGCGTTGGGGGGTGGAGCTGAATGATCGATTGAACCTGAGCGACAGTCAGTTGATGGCCCATCACAGGGCAATCCAGGCTGCTGATGACACTTATCAGGCGATGCGCGATGAGTCGTATACGCTGATGACTGAAGGAAGCAAGGCCGAGCGCCTGGTGCACCATGGCACTACCCAGACTCAATTCAGCAACGTGCGTGGTGAAGACCTTGAGCCCAGTGACGGCTTGGGCAAGGTGAGATGGGCCAGCGACAGCTACAAAGCCATCTCTTGATGGGCAGGGGAGGCGGACATGGCAGGTGGCCTCCCATTGAGCGTTGCTTCGGGCGGATCAACGGCGAACTATTTTTGCGTGCCCCTCTTCTCAGCCGACCTGGCTTCGATTACAAATGGCGCGCGGGCTCAGCCCCGATAACAACAACCTTCCCTCCGTGCCATCATGTCCGAATATAACCCTTGCCTTGACTGCGGCGCCTGCTGCGGGTACTTCCGTGTGTCCTTCTTCTGGGGCGAATGCCAGTCTGCCGGCGGCCTTGTGCCGGATGACCTGGTGGTACAGATCAACCCCACCCGCGTTGCCATGATCGGCACCGACGCCAAGCCATGCCGCTGCGTGAGCCTGCAGGGCGAGATCGGTAGCGAGGTGGCGTGCACCATCTACGCCAACCGTTCCAGCCCGTGCCGCGAGTTCGAGGCGTCGTGGGAGGGTGGGGTGCATAACCCCAGCTGTGACGATGCGCGGGCAGCGTATGGGCTGCCGCCGCTGACTCCGCCGGGGGCCAACGAGCCGCATTGGCCGGATGATGGGGCTGAGGTGGCCTGAGTCACTTTCGCTAGCCTGTGCCGGCCCTTTCGCGGGTAAACCCGCTCCCACAGGTACTGCGCAAGTCTCACGGCTGGTGATATCCCTGTGGGAGCGGGTTTACCCGCGAAAAAGCCATCATCCGTAAGAAAATTCTGAAACTGAAACCAAATGCTTCAGTGGGGCAGGGGGGGTGAATTATCCTACAACCTCTGTCGGATGCCGTCTGATAGGCAAGCCAGTCCCTCCTAGGTAACTTTTCGCCGTCGCTGCTGTTTGGCGATCGGGTGTGAGAAGCCCGTTTTCCGTTGTTAGAGGTGGCTTGCCAGTTATGGCAGCCGTGCGCGTGCAGACTTCGGTCTGGCCGTGGATGCCTCCAACACGGTCTTCTCACCTCGCGTACGGCTGCCACCCAATCTGTGAGAAGGATTCGAGTGGTTGCTTCTTAAAAATACTTATGAGGCTACCTATGAAAAAGCTCGTTCCTGATCCACCACCTTCATTTCCATTTCCCTACATTTCGATCATTTCCGACTTGTCCCTCGAAGACGCCAAGCCCCACGCGGCCGCACTCATGGACGCCCTTTCCAACACCATCCAGCTCTATCTGAACACCGAAGACAAAGAGCAGCGCAAAGTCGTGCAGGAAAACCTCGCCATCCTCACCGAACTGCTCCGAGCGCTGTTCGCCCATATGGCGAATCTCGAGGTGGCCCATGACTGATGCATTGAAGTCGCGAACTACGGCAGGCACAGAGACCTTTCTCGACCTGTACGCCATCCAGCCCGGTATCCCGCTTGACCATGCCTTTGATGAGTTGTCGGTGTTGCTGGGGTGTATTCGCCACCTGAGCGAAGAGGCCGAGATGGAGAGCAACCTGATCGCGGGCAGTGCCACGCGGATTCTCAGTGCCATGGCCAAGGCGCTGATCAATGACATGGAAATGGGCCTGAACCGCAGCGCCTGAGCTGTTGGGGGCCGCTTTGCGGCCCTCTGCTTAATCGAGGGAACATCAGTGAGAACGCCTATCCCTTGGTAAAGATTAAATTATTTCTTCTCTAAGTAACGTGGGGCCTGCGAATTCCGATGTTTTGAGCTTGCAGAGGCGGAGTGTTATTCGTTTGAAACGGTTGGGGTTGTGGGGGCTGAGCAAGGGCTGGCGGAACATTTTCTGCTTGGCTAGTCAGTAGCTGATAATTCTCATTATTTAACCTGTGTGCATGTTCAAGGTGATGTTCTTCTCTCCTTAAATGCTGTTCCGCTACTTCAAGAAATTCCGCGGCGCGGGCCATGTCTTGGCTCGCTGACGCTACGTGCCTGATTTGACGTTGTGGGTTTGTCGATACGGCGGCTCTACGCTGAAACTGCTCGGCATTTTGATTAGATCTTAATGAGGCCTCATACGCATCTGTAGCAAGCGCTCTAGCTTGCTCTGCTCTCAGATTGCGCACTCGGGCACGGTGAATAAGTCTACGAGACTGGTTCAGCGTCGGATTGCCTGAGTAACGAGGTGGTTGATGCGAGGCGATGCGTTGCAACGGGATTCGGTATTGAGCGGAAGGATCCTGATAATTGATGGGATCTCCCGAACAATAACTGTAACTGTTCAGCCCACCTTGCAAAAAGGGGCTCGCTGCATCGGCAGAGCAAAATCTCATGACTCCAGGGCTATAGGTGCGGTGTCCGATGCCAAGGAAGTATCGCTCGGTCGATTTGTCCAGTTTCTCCCCGTTAAAAGCAAGGATGGGTATATCTTGCCCGGAACGAGGAAGATGGCCGTAGGGGCTGTAACTCAATACTTGTCTGATGCTTGCATCTTGTGTTCGTACAATCGATCTCATTGAGTCGATTGCGAGGAGCAATCGTCTGATTGGAACCGTAGTTTCGTGTAATTCTGCGATGGCGGAATTTTTAACCCGCAAGATGCAGCAATTCTGGCCGTCACGCAGTACCTGCTGCAGATGGTTCATTTGGTAGAAGAGTCTAGCTTTCATGAGAGGCAGGCCGCTTTGACGTGGTAGTGAAGTCAAAGACTGCTTGACTACTGACAGGGTGCAACTGTCATTTTTACCAGGGGGCAGTCCACCCTGTGGGAGCCGCGCTTGCCGGCGATGGGCTGCAAAGCAGCCCCGGGATGCTCGAACCGGTCACATAACGTTAAACTGTCAACTCCCCAGCAATGGACAGGAGATCCGGCGTGACCCCACCCCGCAGTTTCCCGACTGACCTCTGCCTCGACAGCCCGCGCCTGCAGTTGCGCCCGATGCGCCACGCCGACGCTGCGCAGTGGCTGAAGATCATGGCCGACCCCGAGGTCATGCGTTACTGGCACCATGCCCCCTGGCAAGACCTGGCCGAAGCTGAAAGCGCCCTGGCCGCCGACCGCGAAGCCTACACCAATGGCGACCAGCTCAAGCTCGGCATGTACCGCCGAGACAACGGCGAATTGATCGGCATGGTCCAGCTGTTCAACATCGACGAAGTCTCACGCCGTGGCGAAATTGGCTATTGCCTGGCCAGCGCGGTGCAGGGCAGGGGCTACATGGACGAAGCGCTGACCTGCTTCATCGACTACATCGCCCACACCCTGCACATGCGCCGCCTCGAAGGCGAGATCGACCCGCGCAACCAGGGTTCGGCCCGTACCCTCGAACGCCAGGGCTTCGTCCTCGAAGGCACGTTGCGGGCGCGCTGGTGCGTGGCGGGCGAGCTGACCGACTCAGGTATCTACGGCCTGCTGCTTGAGCCGCCAGTCGCATGACCCTGGGCGCCCGTTTACCGGCCTTCTACCTGACCCTGAGCCTTGCCCTGTACCTGCTCAGCCTGGCCTTCGACGGCGCCTTGATGAGCGCTGGCCGGCACATGCCGGCGCTGCAGATGTTCCTGTATGGCCTCTGGGGCATCCCCTTCGGGCTGTTCCAGTGGTTTGCCAACCCGCTGCTGGCGGTGGCCATCCTTTGTCATCGACGCTTGCGTCGGCTGGCGTTGCTGTTTGGATTGGGGGCGTTGTACCTGGCTGCGACCAGCTTTGGCATCGAACGCCTGCCAGACAACATCAGCTACGAATTCACCAACCGCACCGGTTTCGGCGCAGGTTTCTACCTGTGGCTGGCGGCGATCGCGGTATTTTGTCTGGGCCAGGCCTGGCAGTGCTGGATTGCACGCAGCAGCGACGATGTGCCGGGCTGGAACTGGCTGGATGTCGCCCTGATCGCGGCGCTGGCCGTGGCCGCTTATGCGGCGACCCAGATGCCAGCGCTGCAATTCGAGCCGTGCAAGGTGTTGATGCCGCCTGAGCATGGTCAGGTGCTTTAGCGCTCACATCCCCAACCTTTCGCGAGCGAGACGAGCGATTTCCGATCCACTTCCGTTGCGTATAGCTGTTCGAAAATCACGTAGCCATGCGTTCTGTTCGGGTTGTATGTTCACGTCGCGGGACGGTTGCAATCCACGGATCGTGGGGGATTGGTGCGAGATTGACGTTTGAGAAAGCAACGGCGCATCCTGAGGTTTCTTTTCGATTAACAGTCCGAATTCGAGTCGGGCATCAATCTCTTCAAGTGCCAGAAACATTCGGTCTACGCGTCGCCTGCTGAATTTTAGATCTTGTTTTGCATGCAGCTGGTCGGTAGCGAGCTGTTCAGCGAGCAACGGCTTGTTACTTAGCTTTTGATAGGCTTTTTGTGCGGAACGCAACTGTTTGGGCAGGGCAAATGTTGAGTTTTGACTTCGCGTAGGGAGGCTGAATTTCGTCTGATACCTTGATCCACTTCTCACGAGGAATTTCACCTGACCCGACGGATCCACATGGTTAAGTGGATCATTTTCGCAATAGGCATAGCTAATATTGCCGCCTGCTCCGAAGGGGCTGAGTCTGTCAGGCGAGTGGAACCGCATCAGAAAAGGGCTGTAAATTCGATAACCGTTACCTAGTGGATAACTATCCGTCACAGGATCCTTTCTTTGGCCGTTGAAAGCTAGCATCGGTGATGCCGTCTGTGCATGAACAAAGCCATACGGCGTATAGACTTGCGAACTTGCCAAGCGTGATTGCCTTTGCTTCATGGCTGGCCTCTAGTTGTCACTTAAGTGATTCTGAGTCTGGCGTATGCGAATAACACTCGGGGCTGATCTTTCGACGTGTGTACTTGGCTGTGCTGGTGTTTCCAGACGGTTGAGCTCGGCGCGTAGTTGTGCAATCCGTTCTCTTCTCGCTTGTAATATCGAGTTTATCTGGTGAGTGGTTTGCCGCTGTTGCGTTACGACAGGCTGAGCCTGTTGCAGTCGTTGCGCAGCCATTTGGTTGAACCGTTGCACTTGTGCATGAGGTGTCATGTTCGTTGCACCCGCAGCAGGTGGGGCGGGAGGTACTGCTTGCGGCATTTGGGTGGCAAGTGCCCGGATCAGCTGGCCGCCGCGTGATGGGTCTGGCGGAAACCTGATTTTCTTGAAAAACAAACCTGTTATGTCGGCGTGTCCATCAGGGTCTGTTCGGTTCACTGGATCGCCGGTGCAATATGCGTAGGCATTGATCCCACCTCGTTCAAACGGGCTACAGCTGTCTGCTGACCTGAACCTCATCAACGTAGGGCTGTAGCTTCTGTAACCTTGCCCGAGCATGTAGCCGTCGATGGCTGTATCGAAATTCTCTGCTTTGAAGGCGAGCGTGTGCAGCGCCGGGGTAGAGGCGTGGCCGTAAACAGAGTAGGCCGTCGTCGCTGCCTGCATTGGCGGCGAGCCTTGCCAAGAGGGTGTCACGCTCGTGCTCATGTTGCTTCAGCGCTTGTGGTCTTCGCCATTACTGTCATAGCCTTTGACCACCGCTACAACTGTCAGAAATACCAGTTGCCCGATGCTGTCAGGCGTGACAGCCCATCACCGGAAAGGACACATCATGTTCAACTTGAAATTGGCAGCCGGTGTGGCGGTCACCCTTTTGATGATTGGCCAAGCGCAAGCGGAAGAGGCGTCTCAGGCCTACATCCAATGCATGGACAAGGCTTCCAGCACGGTGGCTATGAGTAGTTGCATTCAGACTGAAACCCAACTTCAGGACCAGCGACTGAACCGGGTCTACAAGCAACTCACGACCAAGCTCGACGCCGGGCCGCAGAAGAGCCTGCGCGATGTGCAGCGGCAGTGGATCGCCTATCGCGACGCCAACTGCAAGTTTCATGTGCAAGCCACTGGCGGAACCATGGCGCAGCTGGAAGGTGGCATGTGTGTGCTGGACATGACCCGCGAGCGGGCGGCGGAGCTGGAGCGGGTGCTCAGCCCTGGGCAGTGAGGTCGCCTGGGCTGGCCCATTCGCGGGCAAGCCCGCTCCCACAGAGACCGATTTACTTCCGGTGTTTACGCAGTGCCCGGGCCTCGAGGTATTCGCGCACTTCCACACCATCCCCGGCAAACTCGATCCGTTCGGCCTTGGCTTCGCGCTGGTAGGCATACATCGGGTCGTAGTATTCCTTGAGTAGCCCTTCGATCCAGCCCCGGTGCAGGTCCACCGCGCCGCTGCGCAGTTGCTCGTCCAGCGCCTCACTCAGCATTGCACTCAAGCGCTGGAAGCGTTCTCCGCCAAGACGCTTGTGGATGTTGCTCATGCTTTGCATCATCCGCCCGGCAAACTTCAGGCGGCCGTCTTCCTCGCCGTGCACATCGATGAACTCGGCGCACAGGTTGATCACGTAATCGCGCAGGATGCGTTCCACGCGATTCTCGAAACTGTCCTCCAGCCACACCATCGGGTACTGCTGCATGCCCTGGTACAGCTCCAGCGGCACCGAGCAACTGCCGACGATGCGACCTTCATCTTCCAGCACGAACTGTTCGATGCCACGGGCGCGCTTCTTCAGCACATCGATGGCCAGCTTGTTCTCGAAATCGATCTGCGCCGGCTGGCCGGTGGCGCGCTTGCCGAAGCTCGAGCCCCGGTGGTTGGCATGGCCTTCAAGGTCAAGCACGTTGTTCAGCTGGTGCAGCACATCGGTCTTGCCGGTGCCGGTGAGGCCGCCGACCAGCACGAAGTCGCATTGCTCCACGGCCTGCTGGGTGGTTTCCAGCAGGAAGGTGCGCATGGCCTTGTAGCCGCCCTTGATGCGCGGGTAGTCGATGCCGGCCTCGTCGCGCAGCCATTGCTGCACGATCAGCGAGCGCAGGCCGCCGCGGGCGCAGTACAGGTAACCATCAGGGTGGGCCTTGGCAAAGCTGGCCCAGGCGTGCAGGCGCTCGCGCTTGGTGGCGCCGCTGACCAACTGGTGGCCAAGGGTGATGGCGGCGGCCTGGCCTTGCTGCTTGTAGCAAGTGCCGACTTTTTGCCGCTCCTGGTCAGTCATCAGGGGCAGGTTGACGGTGCCGGGGAAGGCACCTTTGATGAATTCGACCGGCGCGCGCATGTCCATCATCGGCGCGTCGTCGAGGAACAACTGGCGCAAATCGGTGCAGTCGGGGCGCATCAGTTCACCTCGACCGCGTGGCTCTGTCGCTCGACCAGCTGGCCGATCGGCGACAGCTTCAGGCCCAGTTCGGCGGCCTGCGCAAGGAACTCGGCTTCGCCTTCAGGGGCAACGGCAACCAGCAGGCCACCGCTGGTCTGCGGGTCGCACAGCAGGTGCTTCTGCTCGTCGGTCAGCGCACCGAGCTTGTGCCCGTAGCTGTCGAAGTTGCGCAAGGTACCGCCGGGAATACAGCCCTCGGCCAGGTAGTGGTCGACACTCGGCAGGCGCGGCACGGCGGCGTAGTCCAGCTTCGCGGTCAGGCCACTGCCCTCAGCCAGCTCGACCAGGTGGCCGAGCAGGCCGAAACCGGTCACGTCGGTCATTGCCTTGACCCCGTCGAGCTTGCCAAAGCGGCTGCCCGGGGTGTTCAGCGTGCACATCCAGTCGCGTGCCAGGCCTTGGTCCTGTTCGCGCAGCTTGGCCTTTTTCTCAGCGGTGGTGAGGATGCCGATGCCCAGTGGCTTGGTCAGGTACAGGCGGCAACCGGCGGTGGCGGTGTCGTTGCGCTTGAGGTGGCGCTTGCTGACCACGCCGGTGACTGCCAGGCCGAAGATCGGCTCCGGCGCGTCGATCGAGTGGCCGCCTGCCAGCGGAATGCCTGCTTCGGCGCACACGGCGCGGCCGCCGCGGATCACTTCGCGGGCGACTTCCGGTGGCAGCACGTTGACCGGCCAGCCGAGGATGGCAATGGCCATCAGAGGATCGCCGCCCATGGCGTAGATGTCGCTGATCGCGTTGGTGGCGGCGATGCGGCCGAAGTCGTAGGGGTCGTCGACGATCGGCATGAAGAAGTCGGTGGTCGATACCACCCCGCGCTCGTCGTCCAGGGCATACACGGCGGCGTCGTCACGCGAGGCGTTGCCGACCCACAATTTCGGGTCCAGGGCCTGGGCGCCGCTTTCGGCGAGGATCACATCCAGCACCTTGGGGGAGATCTTGCAGCCACAGCCGGCACCGTGGCTGTACTGGGTCAGGCGAATTGGCTCGCTCATGTGTACCTCAGGGGATCAATTTGTTGCGCGATTGTAGCAAAGCTGGCCTTTGCGCCTGCGACTCTTATAATTCCCACGGTCGGCGCGTCGCCGGCACTTTCCCCGCTATTGAACCGGAGAACTCCCATGCTCAAACGCCCCCTGGCGCTCGCCGCCGGCCTCGTGCTGTCCTGTTGTGCCGTTGTCGTCCAGGCTGCCGACACCTTGCGGGTCAGTGCCATTCCCGATGAAGCGCCGACCGAGCTGCTGCGCAAGTTCGAGCCACTGGGCAAGTACCTGTCCAAGCAACTGGGCATGGACGTGAAATTCGTACCGGTGGCCGACTACCCGGCGGTCGTCGAGTCGCTGGCCAGCAACCGCCTGGACATGGCCTGGCTGGGTGGTTTCACCTTCGTCCAGGTGCACCTGAAAGACCCGACCGCCACGCCGCTGGTGCAGCGTGAGCAGGACGCCCAGTTCACCTCCAAGTTCATCACCGCCAACCCGGCCGTGAAGAGCCTGGCCGACCTCAAGGGCAAGTCGTTCGCCTTCGGTTCGATCTCGTCCACCTCGGGCAGCCTGATGCCGCGTTACTTCATGCTCAAGGAAGACAACATCAAACCTGAGAGCTATTTCAGCCGCGTGGCCTATTCCGGTGCCCACGATGCGACCGTGGCCTGGGTGCAGGCCGGCAAGGTCGATGGCGGCGTGCTCAATGCCAGCGTCTGGCAGAAGCTGGTCGATGCCGGCAAGGTCGATACCAGCAAGGTCAAGGTGTTCGCCACCACACCGGCCTACTACGACTACAACTGGACCGTGCGCGGCAACATGGACCCGGCGCTCAAAGAGAAGATCAAGAAGGCCTTCCTCGCCCTTGACCCGGCCAACCCGGAGCAAAAGGCGATCCTCGACCTGCAGGCGGCCAGCCGCTTCATCGAGACCAAGCCTGAGAACTACGCGGGCACCGAGCAAGCCGCACGTGAGGCCGGCCTGCTCAAGTGACTATTCATGTACACGGCGCCGGCCTGCGCCACGGCCAGGTCCGCGCGCTCGATTCGATCAGCCTGAGCATCGCCAAGGGTGAGCGGGTAGCGATCATCGGCCCCTCGGGGGCCGGCAAGTCCAGCCTGCTGCACCTGATGGCCACTGCCGTGCAGCCCAGCAGCGGGCACCTTGAAGTGTTCGGTGAGCAGCCCTGGGCGCTGTCTGCCGGAGCGCGCCAGCGCTTGCGCGCGCGCATTGGCCTGGTGCACCAGGCACCGCCACTGCCACCGCGTCAGCGGGTGGTGACAGCCGTCCTTGCCGGGCGCCTGGGGCAGTGGGGCCTGCTGCGCGGCCTGCTCAACCTGGTGTATCCGACCGATGTGCCGGGGGCGCGCCAGGCCTTGGCCGAGCTGGGCCTGGTCGACAAGCTGTTCGTCCAGTGCGGGCAGTTGTCCGGCGGGCAGTTGCAGCGGGTCGGCATTGCCCGGGCGTTGTATCAGCGCCCGGAAGTGCTGTTGACCGACGAACCGGTGTCGGCCATGGACCCGGTGCTGGCCGATCACAGCCTGACGCTGCTCAATCGCCATGCCCGGGCCAACGGCGTGACCCTGGTGGCCAGCCTGCATGCGGTGGACCTGGCGCTGGCGCACTTTCCACGGGTAATCGGTATTCGTGAAGGCCAGGTGGCGTTCGATTGCCCGGCCGAGGCGGTGACCGAGCAGTTGCTGGAGGCACTTTACGCCAATGAGCAACTGGGCTCGCCGGCGCAAGCCCAAGGGCCGACCCTGACCGTGCAGATTCCGCGATGCTGAAAGCCGATGCCCGTGACCCGGCCGCCTTGCCGCGGTTGCTGCTGACGTTGCTGGCACTGGCCGTGTTGTGGCCAGGGCTGCAATTGAGCGAACTGAACCCGGGTGTCTTGCTGCAGGCGGAGAACCGCCAGCAGATCGCCAGCTTCACCAGCGCCTTCTGGCCGCCGGCGCACAGTGCCGAATTCCTCACCTTGTTGTATGAATCGACCTTGCAGACCTTGGCCGTGGCGACGGCCGGCATGGCCCTTGCGCTGTTGCTGGCGGTCCCGACCAGCCTGCTGGCCAGCCGTGCGCTGTCATTGCGCGCCGCCTCGCGGGGCGGCCGGGCAGGGCCGTGGTCTCGTTTGTTGCGCCTGCCCGTTCGCGGCTTGCTGATTTTTCTGCGCAGTGTGCCGGAGATCGTCTGGGCGCTGCTGTTTGTGCGGGCCGTGGGCCTGGGGCCGACAGCCGGGGTGCTGGCGATCGCCATTACCTACAGCGGCATGCTCGGCAAGGTCTATGCGGAAATTTTCGAATCGGTCGACCAGCGCCCGGCGCATGCCTTGTTGCAGGCTGGCAGCGGCCGGTTGGCTGCATTCTTCTACGGCATCCTGCCCAGTGCGGCGGCGGAAGTGGTGTCCTATACGGTCTACCGCTGGGAATGTGCCGTGCGCGCCTCGGTGGTGATGGGCTTTGTCGGTGCCGGCGGCCTGGGGCAGCAGATCGACCTGTCGATGCGTATGTTCGCCGGAGGCGAGGTGGCGAGCATGCTGTTGGCATTCCTTGGCCTGGTGCTGCTGGCCGACCTGCTCAGCCGCTCCCTGCGCGGGAGGCTGGCATGAACCGGGTGATCAATTTGCTGGTGATCGTTGCCATCGTCGCGGCGGTGGTGGCGTCGTTCGGTTATCTGCAACTGGACCTGCATGCCTTGGTGGGCGATGGCGGGCTGGGGCAAATGGGCGAGTACGCTGGGCGTTTTCTGCATCCGGACTTGTCCGGTGAGCATTTGCAGGCTGTTGGCCGGGGGGCCATGGAGACCCTGGCCATGTCTGGGCTGGGTACCTTGCTGGCGATGGTCCTCGGCATGTTGCTGGCCTTGCCGGCAGCGGGGCGTTTCGGTTGGCCGCTGCAATCGCTGGCGCGGTTGCTGCTCAATGCGCTGCGGGCCATCCCAGAGCTGGTATGGGCGGCATTGACGGTACTGGCGGCAGGCCTTGGGCCCAATGCCGGTACCTTGGCCTTGGCCTTGCACACGTCCGGGGTGCTCGGGCGCCTGTTTGCCGAGGCGCTGGAGAATGCACCGGCAGAGCCTGCTGCGGCTATTCGCCTGCAGGGTGGAGGGCAGGTAGCGGCGTTCTGCTTTGGCACTTTGCCGAACTTGTGGCCACAATTGCTGGCCTACAGCCTGTACCGCTGGGAGAACAACATTCGCATGGCCAGTGTGCTGGGCTTTGTTGGGGCTGGGGGGTTGGGGCAGATGCTTTACACCACCCTGAGCCTGTTCCAGGAGGCCCAGGCCAGCACGGTCATCATCGCAATGCTGGTATTGGTGTTGCTGGTGGATGCCTTCAGTGACGTGTTGCGCCAGCGGTATGTACGGGCCTGACCGATAGCCGGGGCCGCTTTGCGGCCCTTTCGCGACACAAGGCCGCTCCTACAGGGGAACGCGATCTTCTGTAGGAGCGGCCTTGTGTCGCGAAAGGGCTGCAAAGCAGCCCCCTACTGCACCAGCTCCCCACACTGAGCTTCCCGCTGCATCGATTCCAGATTTCGCTCGATGGTCTCGCAAATCGTATCCATCTGAATCTGATGCTCACTGAAGCGAAACGGACTTTGCAGATCCGTCCCGATCCGCTCGATCGCCAGCAGCATGAAGCCGACCACCGTCGACGCCAGCGGCGTGAACCAGCCCAGCGATTCCACGAGTCCGACCGGCACGATCAGGCAGAAGAGCGTGATGAACAGCCGCGGAAAGTACACGTAAGGGTAGGGCAGCGGCGTATTGGCGATCCGCTCCATACCGCCCTGGGCGTTGGACAGGTCCACCAGCGTCGACTCCAGCCGAGCCAGGCGAATACTGTCCAGCCGCCCGGCCTGGTATTCCCGTGCCAGCAACGCTGCCGAACCACTGAGGATATCGTTGGCAAAATTGTTCGAACGGTTACGCCGCTCGAACTCCGCCGGCGGGATGAATGCCATCAACTCGTCCGGGCAAGCCTCGCCCTTCAGGTGCGCCGCCAGGCAGTTCACGTAGGCGATGTGCCGGCGCAGCAAGGTCGCCTTGACCGGGTTCAGCCCCTCTTCTGTGTCATCGATCAGCGTCAGCGTCTGCCGGGCGAAGCTGCGCGAACCGTTCACCAGCGCCCCCCATAAAGTCCGCGCTTCCCACCAACGGTTGTAAGCGCTGCTGTTGCGAAAGCTCACCAGCACCACCAGCGCCGAACCCAGCAAGGTCAGCGGGATCAGCGGCAAGGTGAACTTGCTGTTGAAGAACAGCATGAAGTCGATGGTGACCAGCACATCCCAGAGCAGGAGCCAGAACAGCGACCAGCCGATGTAGCCGAAGGTCTTGACGATCAGGCGGTACTTGCGGGCAATGACGTCTTTCACATGAGCTGCCTCGAAAAACCGGGTATGCAGCATGGGACGCCGAGGGGCGGGTATGGTTCGGTGCTGTCGGTGCTGGGGTGTTACTGGACGTGTTGTTTAAAAAGCGCGAAGCGTACTACACAGCTTTCGGATGCCGCTGACTAGGGTGTCGAAAAGGGAACTGGCATTGTCGTTGTCTCTCTATTTAGCGCATTTATGCAGGGGCTCTGATGAAGCCAAAGCTGAATCCTTTCGACATGGCAAACCTTCTGGATTGCGAAGAGGCAATCGAGGAGTACCTGATGCAGGTGACAAACGATGGCAACTCTGCCGAGCTTGCCCGGGCACGGCTCCACGTCGACAGAGCCCGGGCTCGCAGTGCTGTGATCAACGCAGCGGCTATTTCATCTGCACCAGCGCGAACCGCGTGCCATCCTGAGCCTACTGCTCCTCAATGGCGGCGGAAGGCTCCGCCTGACTACTAGCGTTGATCACGGCTTGCTGGCCACTGCGACATAGCCCTTGACCGCCGCAGGCGCGCCGTGCGGCTTACCCTTGTGCGCCAGGTACTGGAAGCGTCGCCATTCCTTGTCGATTTCGCTGTACGACATGAACACGCTGACCCGTGCCTTGTCGGCCAAGTCCGGGCGGTTGCGGGTGTCGATCCCGTCCTTGGCGATGAAGGCCACGTTCATCCCGACCACCTTGCCGTCATCGGCGAACACCGGGCCGCCGGACATGCCCTTGACCAGCGGGCCGTCATGCACGGAGTAGAAGACGCTGCCTTGTGTGCCTTCGAGGCGCACCAGTGAGTCGAGCGTGTGGCCTTTGCCCTGCACCGGCATCATGAAACTGTTGAAGCCGACCGCAGTCACCGACTCGCCCGGCACGAACTGGCGCCACTGCGGCACTTTGCTGGCCTTGTGCTTGAAGAACACCACATCACCCAGCCCTTCATGCACCACGTTGCGCAGGAACGGGGTGTGCTTGGCGGTTACGGCGTAGTCTTCATTCCACTGGATGGCGCTGGCCATCAATAACATCGGGAGGGGGGCACCGGAAGTGACGACAAAAGCCTGGTCGTAGACGGGGTCTGAAACGTATGCGGTTGGCATTCCATTGCACCCACTCAGCAGCATCATTGCTGCCAGACAGGGCGCGGTTTTGTTCATGGGGCACGCAGTGATAATGGGTGAGGGGGCGCAACTATGGCTAAGTGCTATTACGCTATCAATACTTTTGGCATATAACCGACGAATGACAGCTTATGGCCATCATTTGGGTGGCGGCCAATAGATTCGCTGGATACCCGTAGGGCCAGTGGTCGTTGGGGTGGCGTCAAAACGTAGGAGGTTTTGGCTTGCCGGGACGAATGAGCTGGGTTGAGCTCGATTGAGCTGCATTGAGCTGCATTGAGCTGCATTGAGCTGCACCCGAGGTATTAAACGCTGAACGACAGGCACAAAAAAACCGACCATAAGGTCGGTTTTTTCGGATTTTGGTGCCCCGAGGGAGACTCGAACTCCCACTCCTTTCGAAAACGGATTTTGAATCCGCCGCGTCTACCAATTCCGCCATCAGGGCTTGTGGCGCGCAGTATAGAGAGGTGCCCGTTGTCGGTCAATCGGCTTTCATGGTCAATTTTCACGCATTGGGCTAAACTTCCCGGCCCTGTCGAACCCGAACATCATCATGCGCGTCGCCGATTTTTCCTTCGAACTCCCCGATTCCCTGATCGCCCGCCACCCTCTGGCCGAGCGCCATGGCAGCCGACTGCTGGTCCTCGATGGGCCGAGCGGGGCGCTGGCGCACAAGCAATTCCCGGATCTGCTCGACTACCTGCAGCCGGGTGACCTGATGGTGTTCAACAACACCCGGGTGATTCCGGCGCGGCTGTTTGGCCAGAAAGCCTCCGGCGGCAAGCTGGAAGTGCTGGTCGAGCGTGTGCTCGACAGCCACCGCGTGCTGGCCCATGTGCGTGCCAGCAAGGCGCCGAAAGAAGGTGCGGTAATCCTCATCGACGGCGGTGGTGAGGCCGAGATGGTCGCCCGCCACGACACGCTGTTCGAACTGCGCTTCACCGAAGAGGTGCTACCGCTGCTCGACCGTGTCGGCCACATGCCGCTGCCGCCCTACATCGACCGCCCGGACGAAGGCGCCGACCGTGAGCGCTACCAGACCGTGTACGCCGAGCGCGCCGGTGCCGTGGCCGCGCCCACCGCCGGCCTGCACTTCGACGAAGCGCTGCTGGAGAAGATCGCCGCCAAGGGCGTCGAGCGCGCCTTTGTCACCCTGCACGTGGGGGCTGGCACCTTCCAGCCGGTACGGGTCGACAAGATCGAAGACCACCACATGCACAAAGAGTGGCTCGAAGTGAGCCAGGACGTGGTCGACGCCATCGAGGCCTGCCGTGCCCGTGGCGGCCGGGTAATCGCGGTGGGTACCACCAGCGTGCGCTCGCTGGAGAGCGCTGCGCGCGATGGCGTGCTCAAGGCCTTCAGTGGTGATACCGATATCTTCATCTTCCCGGGCCGGCCATTCCATGTGGTCGATTGCCTGGTCACCAACTTCCACCTGCCGGAGTCCACGCTGCTGATGCTGGTCTCGGCCTTCGCCGGTTACCCCGAGACCATGGCTGCCTACGCGGCGGCGGTCGACAACGGGTACCGCTTCTTCAGTTACGGTGATGCCATGTTCATCACCCGCAATCCGGCGCCACGCGGCCCAGAGGATCAAGCATGAGTCGCACCTGTCGAATGTCATTCGAACTGCTGGCCACCGACGGCAAGGCCCGTCGTGGTCGCATTACCTTCCCGCGTGGCACCGTGGAAACCCCGGCGTTCATGCCGGTGGGCACCTATGGCACGGTCAAGGGTATGCTGCCGCGTGACATCGAGGCCATCGGCGCCGAGATGATCCTGGGCAACACCTTCCACTTGTGGCTGCGCCCAGGTACCGAGGTGATCAAGAAGCACAACGGCCTGCACGACTTCATGCAGTGGAAAGGCCCGATCCTCACCGATTCCGGTGGCTTCCAGGTGTTCAGCCTGGGTGCCATGCGCAAGATCAAGGAGGAAGGGGTCACCTTCGCTTCGCCAGTCGACGGCTCCAAGGTGTTCATGGGCCCTGAAGAGTCCATGCAGGTACAGCGTGACCTGGGCTCGGACGTGGTGATGATCTTCGACGAATGCACGCCGTACCCGGCCGAGCACGACGTTGCCCGCACCTCCATGGAGCTGTCGCTGCGCTGGGCCCAGCGCTCTAAGAACGCCCATGCCGACAACACCGCAGCGCTGTTCGGTATCGTTCAGGGTGGCATGTACCAGGATTTGCGCATGCGCTCCCTGGAGGGCCTGGAGAACATCGGTTTCGACGGCCTGGCCATCGGTGGCCTGTCGGTCGGCGAGCCGAAGCACGAAATGATCAAGGTGCTCGACTACCTGCCGGACCAGATGCCGGCTGACAAACCTCGTTACCTTATGGGGGTAGGCAAACCCGAAGATCTGGTTGAGGGTGTGCGCCGCGGCGTCGACATGTTCGACTGCGTGATGCCCACGCGCAACGCGCGCAACGGCCACCTGTTCGTCGATACAGGGGTGATCAAGATCCGCAACGCGTTCCATCGCCATGATGATTCGCCGCTGGATCCGACCTGTGACTGCTACACCTGCACCAACTTCTCCCGTGCTTATCTCCACCATCTGGACAAGTGCGGCGAAATGCTGAGCAGCATGCTGAATACCATCCACAACTTGCGCCATTACCAGCGCTTGATGGCCGGTTTACGCGAGGCTATTCAACAGGGTAAATTGGCCGCCTTTGTCGACGCCTTCTACGCCAAGCGCGGGCTTCCTGTGCCGCCTTTGGACTGACTGTTCGCATCCATTATTAGAAAATTACATTAGGAGTGCCCAATGAGCTTCTTGATCCCCGCCGCATACGCGGACGCTGCAGCACCCGCCGCTGGCCCAGCCGGTACCGGTTTTGAGTGGATTTTCCTGGTCGGTTTCCTGGTCATCTTCTACCTGATGATCTGGCGCCCGCAGTCCAAGCGCGCCAAAGAGCAGAAGAACCTGCTGAGCAACTTGCAGAAAGGTGACGAAGTTGTCACCAACGGCGGCATCGCCGGCAAGATCGTCAAGGTTTCCGATGACTTCGTGGTTCTGGAAGTTTCCGACACCGTCGAACTGAAGTTCCAGAAGGGTGCCATCGCGGCCACCCTGCCAAAAGGTACGCTCAAGGCTATCTGAGTTACCGGTTTCATTTTTCCAGTCGGGGCGCGCAAAGCGCCCCGCGTCTTGAACGGGCGGCGTGATGCTGAACAAATACCCTCTGTGGAAATACGCACTGATCCTGGTGGTACTGGCGATCGGTTTCATTTATTCCGCTCCCAATCTCTACCCGGATGATCCGGCGGTGCAAGTCAGCGGTGCCAGCTCGGCGCTGCAGGTCAACCAGGCCGACCTCGATCGCGTCAGCAAGGCGCTGGTCGATGCCGGTATCACCGTCAAGGGCGCGAGCCTGGGTGAGAAGGGCAGTGGGCTGATTCGCCTGACCAACCAGGAAGATCAACTGCCAGCCAAGGATGTAGTGCGCAAGGCACTGGGCGATGATTACGTCGTGGCCCTGAACCTGGCCCAGACTACCCCGCAGTGGCTGCGCAACCTGGGTGCAAGCCCGATGAAGCTGGGCCTGGACCTGTCCGGTGGTGTGCACTTCCTGCTGGAAGTGGACATGGACAAGGCCATGAGCGCCCGCATGAAAGTCTACGAAGGCGAGGTCAAGACCTTGCTGCGCAAAGAGCGCATCCGCTACCGCAGCCTGCCGCAGCAGGATGGCGGTGTGATGCTGGGCTTCGCTGACGATGCTACCCGCGAACAGGCACGTGCCCTGATCCGCAAGAATTTCAATGATTTCGACCTGACCACCACCGAGCGCAACGAGCTCGCCGTGCTGCGTCTGGCGCTGACCCAGGCGAAAGTCGCCGAGATCCGCGAATACTCGATCAAGCAGAACCTGACCACTGTCCGCAACCGTGTGAACGAACTGGGCGTGGCCGAGCCGCTGGTGCAGCGCCAGGGTGCCAACCGCATCGTGGTCGAGCTGCCAGGTGTGCAGGACACTGCCGAAGCCAAGCGTATCCTCGGCAAGACTGCCAACCTGGAGTTCCGCTTCGGTGCCGAGCCGGGTGCTTCCAAGGCCACTACCGAGGTCTTCGAATTCCGTGAAGGCAACCGTTCCGCTGCAGTCGAGCGTGGCCTGATCATCACTGGTGACCAGGTTACCGACGCCCAGGCCAGTTTCGACGAGCACGGTCGCCCACAGGTGAACATCCGCCTGGATGGCCACGGTGGTGAGCTGATGAGCCGCGCAACCCGCAGCAACGTCGGCCGCAGCATGGCGGTGATCTTCATCGAGCAGAAGCCGGTCACCCGCTACGTCAAGCAGACCGTCGACGGCGTTGAGAAGGACGTTGCCGTACAGAGCTTCCAGGAAGAGAAGAAGATCATCAGCCTGGCGACCATCCAGTCGCCGCTGGGCAGCCAGTTCCGCATCACCGGCCTGAACGGCCAGGGTGAATCGTCGGAACTGGCCCTGCTGCTGCGTGCCGGTGGTCTGGCCGCGCCGATGTACTTCGCCGAAGAACGTACCATTGGCCCAAGCCTGGGTGCCGACAACATCACCAAGGGTATTGATGCGTCGCTGTGGGGCATGCTGTTCGTCTCGCTGTTCATCATCGCCATCTACCGCGGCTTCGGCGTGATCGCCACCATCGCCCTGGCAGGCAACATGGTGCTGCTGCTGGCGCTGATGTCGTTGCTCGGCGCGACCCTGACCCTGCCGGGTATTGCCGGTATCGTGTTGACCATGGGTATGGCGGTGGACGCCAACGTGCTGATCTTCTCGCGTATCCGCGAGGAGCTGAATGCCGGCATGTCGGTGCAGCGCGCCATTCACGAAGGCTTCAACCGCGCCTACACCGCGATCATCGACGCCAACCTGACCAGCCTGCTGGTCGGCGGCATCCTGTTCGCCATGGGTACCGGCCCGGTCAAGGGCTTCGCGGTCACCATGTCCCTCGGGATTTTCACCTCGATGTTCACCGCCGTCATGGTGACCCGTGCAATGGTCAACCTGACCTGCGGCGGGCGTGACATCAAGAAGCTGTGGGTTTGAGGGAGCTGCGATGAAAACCATCAATTTCATGGGCGTGCGCAATGTCGCGTTCGCCATTACCGTGCTCCTCACCGTGCTGGCGCTGTTCAGCTGGTGGCAGAAGGGCCTGAACTTCGGCCTGGACTTCACCGGCGGTACGCTGATCGAGCTGACCTACGAACGCCCGGCCGACCTCAAGGCAGTCCGTGCCGAGCTGGTCGATTCCGGCTTCCACGAGGCCGTGGTGCAGAGCTTCGGCGCCACCACCGACCTGCTGGTGCGCATGCCGGGCGACGACCCGCAGCTGGGTGCCAAGGTTGGCGCGGCCCTGCAGAAGGCCGGTGGCGACAACCCGGCCACCCTCAAGCGCGTCGAGTTCGTCGGCCCGCAGGTGGGTGAAGAGCTGCGCGACCAGGGCGGCCTCGGCATGCTCCTGGCACTGGGCGGCATCCTCATCTACCTGGCCTTCCGCTTCCAGTGGAAGTTCGCCGTGGGCGCGATCGTCTCGCTGATCCACGACGTGGTGGTAACCCTGGGTATCCTGTCGTTCTTCCAGATCACCTTCGACCTGACGGTGCTCGCGGCGGTGCTGGCGATCATCGGTTACTCGCTGAACGACACCATTGTCGTCTTCGACCGGGTACGTGAGAACTTCCGCGTGATGCGCAAGGCCTCGCTGATCGAGAACATCAACGTCTCGACTACCCAGACCCTGCTGCGCACCATCGCCACCTCGGTTTCGACCTTGCTGGCCATCGCTGCGCTGCTGTTCTTCGGTGGCGACAACCTGTTCGGCTTCTCCCTGGCATTGTTCATCGGTGTCATGGCCGGTACCTACTCGTCGATCTATATCGCCAACGTGGTGCTGATTTGGCTCAACCTGAACAGCGAAGACCTGATCCCGCCGGTGAAAAACGAAGGCGTAGATGACCGTCCTTAACGGCTAGCCCTACACCGTTCGGCGACCAAAAAGGCGCGAGTGTTGAACTCGCGCCTTTTTTTTCGCTCCAAGGCTGGGAGAAAGCGGAGCACGCTCCGCGGGTATGATCAGGAGGTTCATGTGAACAAATCAATGCTGGTGGGTGCGGTACTGGGTGCTGTCGGTGTAACTGCCGGAGGTGCTGTGGCGACCTACAGCTTGGTGAACAAGGGGCCTGAGTACGCCCAGGTCACCGACGTGCAACCGATCAAACAGCAGGTCAAAACCCCGCGCGAGGTCTGCAAGGACGTCGCTGTCACGCGTCAGGCGCCGGTCAAGGACCAGCACCAGATCGCCGGTACCGTGGTCGGTGCCCTCGCCGGCGGTTTGCTGGGTAACCAGATCGGTGGCGGCACCGGCAAGAAGATCGCTACCGTGGCCGGTGCGGTCGGTGGTGGTTATGCCGGGAACAAGGTGCAGGAAGGCATGCAGCAGCGTGACACCTACACCACCACGCAAACCCGCTGCAACACGGTCAACGACATCAGTGAGAAGGTGGTGGGCTACAACGTCAAATACACCATCGGCGACCAGGTCGGCCAAGTGAAGATGGACCGCGAGCCGGGTTCGACCATTCCGTTGGACAAGAATGGCAAGCTGATCCTCAGCGAAGCCGGGCAGTAAGCGCCGGGCATAAAAAAAGCACCCCGAGGGGTGCTTTTTTTTTGCCTGCAATCGGCGCTTAGCGCTTCATGTGCTCTGGCAGGTGTGGCTGGATAGCGGTCAGTACGGCCTTGAAGCACTTGATGTTGCCTGCAACGATGTGGCCTTTGTCGAGGAAATCGTGGCCACCGTTGAAGTCGCTCACCAGGCCACCGGCTTCCTGGATCAGCAGCACGCCTGCCGCCATGTCCCACTCGGACAGGCCCGACTCCCAGAAGGCATCGAAACGGCCGGCGGCCACGTAGGCCAGGTCCAGGCTGGCGGAGCCTGCGCGGCGGATGCCGGCGGTCTGGCCAGTCAGGGCGCGGAACATGCCCAGGTAGTTGTCCATGTCAGCCATCTGGTTGTCACGGAACGGGAAGCCGGTGCCCAGCAGGGCGCCTTCCAGGCTGGTGCGCGAGCTGACGCGCAGGCGGCGGCCATTGAGCTGGGCGCCACGGCCACGGCTGGCGGTGAATTCTTCCTGGCGAACCGGGTCGACGATTACCGCGTGCTCGAGGCGGCCACGGTATTTGCAGGCGATGCTGACTGCGAAGTGCGGGATGCCACGCAGGAAGTTGGTGGTGCCGTCCAGTGGATCGATGATCCACAGGTAGTCCTTGCCTTCTTCGCCGGTGCCGGCGTGCAGGCCGGTTTCTTCACCTTGAATGGAGTGGTTCGGGTAGGCCTTGCGCAGGGCGTTGACGATGCTCTGCTCGGCGGCACGATCCACTTCGGAGACGTAGTCCTTGGCCTCTTTCTCGTCGACCTTGATGGTATCCAGGCGTTCGATGGAGCGGAAAATCAGTTCACTGGCGCTGCGAGCGGCGCGCAGGGCGATATTCAGCATAGGCTGCATGGGCGGGTCACCTGGAGATGTTAAAGAAGAAAGCCGAACATTCTAGCAGAAAAGTTTGGCGGCAGAAGTGTCACATTTGCTTTCATGGCGTTACGCTGGTCGGTTCTGTAAGATCGATTTCCCCCAAACCTGCATCTGTGAGCACAACACCTTGCTGCAAAATATTCGTGTTGTTCTGGTCAATACCAGCCACCCCGGCAACATCGGCGGCGCTGCGCGTGCCATGAAAAACATGGGCTTGTCGCGTCTGGTGCTGGTGCAGCCAAAAGAGTTCCCGTCCGGCGACGCCACCGCGCGCGCCTCGGGTGCCGACGACATCCTGGCCAATGCCCAGGTGGTCGACAGCCTTGAAGACGCGCTGGTCGGCTGCAGCCTGGTCATGGGTACGAGCGCCCGTGAGCGCAGTATCCCCTGGCCGCTGATCGACCCGCGCGAATGCGGGGCCAAGGCCGTCGAGCACGCCACTGGCGGTGAAGAAATCGCCCTGGTGTTCGGGCGCGAGCACGCCGGCCTGACCAACGAAGAACTGCAGCGATGTCACTTCCACGTGCACATTCCCTCGAACCCCGACTTCAGCTCGCTGAACCTTGCCGCCGCGGTCCAGGTGCTCTCCTATGAGGTGCGCATGGCCTGGCTGGCAGCCGAAGGCGCGCCCTCGAAAGTCGAGAAGTTCGACGCCAACTCGCTGCGCAGCAACGAGCTGGCGACCATGGACGAAATGGAGCTGTTCTATGAACACCTGGAGAAAACCCTGGTGGACATTGGCTTCCTCGACCCCGAGAAGCCCAAGCACCTGATGCCGCGCCTGCGCCGGCTGTACGGGCGCAGCTCGGTCAATCGTTCGGAAATGAGCATTTTGCGCGGCATCCTCACCGAGACCCAGAAGGTGGTCCGGGGCGAGCCGCATAAACGGAAGGACTGACAGATGTTCGAACGTCTGCGTGAAGATATCCAGAGCGTATTCCATCGCGACCCGGCGGCGCGCAATGCTTTCGAGGTGCTGACCTGCTACCCGGGCATGCATGCCATCTGGCTGCACCGCCTAGGCAATGCTCTGTGGAAACGCGACTTCAAATGGCTGGCCCGGCTGGTGTCGAACTTCGGCCGCTGGTTGACCGGTATCGAGATCCATCCCGGTGCGACCATTGGTCGGCGCTTCTTCATCGACCACGGCATGGGCATCGTCATCGGCGAAACCGCGGAGATCGGTGACGATGTCACCCTTTATCAGGGCGTGACCCTGGGTGGCACCAGCTGGAACAAGGGCAAGCGCCATCCGACCCTGGAAAACGGCGTAGTGGTAGGGGCGGGCGCCAAGGTGCTCGGGCCGTTCACCGTGGGTGCCGGGGCCAAGATCGGCTCCAATGCGGTGGTGACCAAGGCGGTTCCGGCGGGTGCCACTGCGGTCGGCATCCCGGGGCGGATCATCGTCAAGAGCGAAGACAGCGAACTCGAGGCCAAGCGCAAGGCCATGGCCGAGAAGATCGGCTTCGATGCCTACGGCGTCAGCGGCGACATGCCGGACCCGGTTGCCCGTGCCATCGGCCAGATGCTCGACCACCTGCAGGCCGTCGACGAGCGCCTGGAGGGCATGTGCGGCGCGCTGACCAAGATGGGCAGTGACTACTGTGCCAAAGAGTTGCCGAAGTTGCCGGAAGACGACTTCGCGGTCGAAACCCAGGCCGCCCAGCGCGACACTCAGTCGCATTGATTGCGCCGCAGTGAAGTCACTCTGACATATGGGGCGTGTGCTCACGCCCTGTTACTGCTACAATCGCGCCCGCCTTCCCGATGCAAACCCGACTAAAGCAGTAGGTCTAATAGTTGACTTAAATGCTCGGGAATCGCATACTCGCACACATCCCGTAACTCCCGTGGTACCCATTAGCCATGCGACTGACTACCAAAGGCCGATACGCCGTCACTGCCATGCTTGACCTGGCACTGCACGCGCAGCATGGGCCTGTGTCTTTGGCCGACATTTCCGAGCGCCAGGGCATTTCCCTCTCTTATCTGGAACAGCTGTTCGCCAAGCTGCGCCGCAGCAGCCTGGTCTCCAGTGTGCGCGGTCCGGGTGGTGGCTACCAGCTGTCGCGCGGCATGGAAACCATCGAGGTGGCCCAGGTCATCGATGCGGTCAACGAATCGGTTGATGCCACCCGTTGCCAAGGCCTCGGGGATTGCCATGCCGGTGATACCTGCCTGACCCACCACCTGTGGTGCGACCTCAGCCAGCAGATCCATGAATTCCTCAGCGGCATCAGCCTGGCCGACCTCGTCATGCGCCGTGAGGTGCAGGAAGTCGCCCAGCGCCAGGACCTGCGGCGTGTCGCAGGCCGTACTGCCCAGCTGGACAAGATTGAGACGTCCGCCGTCGACTGACTGATTAACAGTGACGAGCGACGCCACCGCCTGATAGGAGATACCCATGAAGTTGCCGATCTACCTCGATTACTCCGCTACCACGCCGGTCGACCCTCGCGTCGCCCAGAAGATGGCCGACTGCCTGCTGGTCGACGGCAACTTCGGTAACCCGGCCTCGCGTTCCCACGTATTCGGCTGGAAGGCCGAAGAAGCGGTCGAGAACGGCCGCCGCCAGGTTGCCGAGCTGATCAACGCCGACCCGCGCGAAATCGTCTGGACCAGCGGTGCCACCGAGTCTGACAACCTCGCGCTGAAAGGCGTGGCGCATTTCTATCAGAGCAAGGGCAAGCACATCATCACCTCCAAGATCGAGCACAAGGCGGTCCTGGACACCGCTCGCCAGCTCGAGCGTGAAGGTTTTGAAGTCACCTACCTGGAGCCGGGTGAAGACGGCATCGTCACCCCGGCCATGGTCGAAGCTGTTCTGCGCGACGACACCATTTTGGTCTCGCTGATGCACGTGAACAACGAAGTCGGCTCGATCAACGACATCGCCGCCATCGGTGAACTGACCCGTTCGCGCGGCGTACTGTTCCACGTCGACGCCGCCCAGTCGGCCGGCAAGGTTGAGATCGACCTGCAGAAGCTGAAGGTCGACCTGATGTCGTTCTCCGCGCACAAGGTCTACGGCCCTAAAGGTATCGGCGCGCTGTACGTCAGCCGCAAGCCGCGCGTGCGTCTGGAAGCCATCATTCACGGCGGTGGCCATGAGCGCGGCATGCGTTCGGGCACCCTGCCGACCCACCAGATCGTCGGCATGGGCGAAGCCTTCGCCATTGCCAAGCAGGAAATGGCCGCCGAGAACGTGCGCATCAAGGCCCTGAGCGACCGCTTCTTCAAGCAGGTCTCGGACCTCGAAGAACTGTACGTCAACGGCAGCAAGACTGCCCGCGTACCGCACAACCTGAACCTGAGCTTCAACTACGTCGAAGGCGAGTCGCTGCTGATGTCCCTGAAGGACATCGCCGTATCGTCCGGCTCGGCCTGTACCTCCGCTTCGCTCGAGCCATCGTATGTACTGCGCGCTCTGGGTCGTAACGACGAGCTGGCGCACAGCTCGATCCGCTTCTCCTTCGGCCGCTTCACCACCGAAGAAGAAGTCGACTACGCCGCGCAGCAAGTCTGCATGGCGGTTAACAAACTGCGTGAGCTGTCGCCGCTGTGGGACATGTACAAAGACGGCGTTGACATCTCCAAGATCGAGTGGGCCGCCCACTAAGCAGTCGCCGGCAAGAGCGGCTCCCTGATGAGGAAGGAATTGCACCATGGCATACAGTGAAAAGGTCATCGACCACTACGAAAACCCACGCAACGTCGGCAAGATGAACGCCGAGGACCCGGATGTCGGTACTGGCATGGTCGGCGCCCCAGCGTGCGGTGACGTGATGCGTCTGCAGATCAAGGTCAACGAGCAAGGCATCATCGAAGATGCCAAATTCAAGACCTACGGTTGCGGTTCGGCCATCGCCTCCAGCTCCCTCGCCACCGAGTGGATGAAGGGCAAGACCCTGGACGAAGCCGAAACCATCAAGAACACCCAGCTGGCGGAAGAACTGGCGCTGCCGCCAGTGAAGATCCACTGCTCGGTACTCGCCGAAGATGCCATCAAGGCAGCCGTTCGCGACTACAAGCAGAAGAAAGGCTTGATCTAAGCCGCCCGTTGCAAGGTAAGAGTCAAGGAGTTCCGATGGCTATCAGCATGACAGAAGCCGCCGCCAACCACATTCGCCGCTCCCTCGACGGGCGCGGCAAGGGTGAGGGCATTCGCCTGGGCGTGCGCACCACCGGCTGCTCGGGCCTGGCCTACGTGCTGGAGTTCGTCGACGAGCTGGCGGATGAAGACACCGTTTTCGAGAACCATGGCGTCAAGGTGATCATTGATCCCAAGAGCCTGGTCTACCTCGACGGTACCGAGCTGGACTTCGTCAAGGAAGGGTTGAACGAAGGCTTCAAGTTCAACAACCCCAACGTGCGCGGTGAGTGTGGCTGCGGCGAAAGCTTCAACGTTTGAGGCTGGCCGTGGGTACTCCTTGTCATTACGCTCTGTTTGACCTCCAGCCCTGCTTCCGTCTGGACCTCGACAAGCTGGCCACTCGCTATCGCGAGCTGGCCCGCGAGGTCCATCCGGACCGCTTCGCCGATGCTTCCGAGCGCGAGCAGCGGGTAGCGTTGGAAAAGTCCGCGGCCCTCAACGACGCCTACCAGACCCTGCGCAGTGCGCCGCGCCGTGCCCGCTACCTGCTGGCCATCGGTGGCCACGAAGTGCCCCAGGAAGTCACGGTCCATGACCCGGACTTCCTGTTGCAGCAGATGCAGTGGCGCGAAGAGCTCGAAGAACTGCAGGACGAAGCCGACCTCGATGGCGTGGCCGTGTTCAAGAAGCGCCTGAAGGGCGCACAGGACACGCTGAACGAGGATTTCGCCGCCTGCTGGGATGTGCCTGCCGAGCGCGACAAGGCCGAGCGCCTGATGCGCCGCATGCAGTTCCTCGACAAGCTCGCCCAAGAAGTGCGCCAACTGGAAGAGCGCCTCGACGATTAACCCGGTGTCGCCCGTGATGACGCCTAAGGTATTCAGATAAGCATGGCCCTACTGCAGATCGCCGAACCCGGTCAAAGCCCTCAGCCGCACCAGCGTCGCCTGGCGGTGGGGATCGACCTGGGTACCACCAATTCTCTGGTCGCTGCCGTGCGCAGCGGTCGCAGCGAGCCCCTGCCCGATGCGCAGGGCAACGTCATTCTGCCGTCGGCAGTGCGTTACCTGGCTGGCCACAACGAAGTCGGCCTGGCCGCGCGTGAGGCGGCCTCCAGCGACCCGCTGAACACCGTGCTGTCGGTCAAGCGCCTGATGGGCCGTGGCCTGGCAGACGTGAAACAGCTCGGCGAGCAGCTGCCGTACCGCTTCATTGGCGGCGAATCGCACATGCCGTTCATCGACACCGTCCAGGGGCCGAAAAGCCCGGTGGAAGTGTCCGCTGACATCCTCAAGGTGCTGCGCGAGCGTGCCGAAGCCACCTTGGGTGGTGAGCTGGTGGGCGCGGTGATCACCGTGCCGGCCTATTTCGACGACGCCCAGCGCCAAGCCACCAAGGATGCCGCGCGCCTGGCCGGCCTGAACGTGTTGCGCCTGCTCAACGAGCCGACCGCCGCTGCCGTGGCCTATGGCCTGGACCAGAACGCTGAAGGTCTGGTGGCTATCTATGACCTGGGTGGCGGTACCTTCGATATCTCGATCCTGCGCCTGACTGCCGGTGTGTTCGAGGTGCTGGCTACCGGTGGCGATACCGCCCTGGGCGGCGACGATTTCGACCACGCCATCGCTGGCTGGATCATCGAGCAGGCTGGCCTGTCCGCCGATCTCGACCCGGCCACCCAGCGCCAGCTGCTGCAGGCCGCCTGCGCCGCCAAGGAAGCCCTGACCGACGCTGATACTGTCCGCGTCAGCCATGGCGCCTGGTCTGGCGAGCTGAGCCGCACCGCCTTCGAAGCCATGATCGAGCCCCTGGTGGCGCGCAGCCTGAAAGCCTGTCGCCGCGCCGTACGCGACAGTGGCGTCGAGCTGGAGGAAGTGGGCGCAGTGGTGATGGTCGGTGGCTCTACCCGTGTGCCGCGTGTGCGCGAAGCCGTGGGTGCGCTGTTTGGCCGCACCCCGCTGACGTCGATCGACCCGGACCAGGTGGTGGCCATCGGCGCCGCCATTCAGGCCGACACCTTGGCTGGCAACCGCCGCGAAGGGGGTGAGCTGCTGCTGCTTGATGTGATCCCGCTTTCCCTGGGCCTCGAGACCATGGGTGGGCTGATGGAGAAGGTGATCCCGCGCAACACCACCATTCCGGTGGCCCGCGCCCAGGAATTCACGACTTACAAAGACGGCCAGTCGGCCATGATGATCCATGTCCTGCAGGGTGAGCGCGAGCTGATCAGCGACTGCCGCTCCCTGGCGCGCTTTGAGCTGCGCGGTATACCGGCCATGGTTGCCGGTGCCGCCAAGATTCGCGTGACCTTCCAGGTCGATGCAGATGGTCTGCTCAGCGTTGCCGCCCGTGAATTGGGCTCGGGCGTGGAAGCCAGCATCCAGGTCAAGCCGTCCTACGGCCTGACTGATGGTGAGATTGCCCGCATGCTCAAGGATTCCTTCGAGTACGCAGGTTCTGACAAGCAGGCGCGCCAACTGCGTGAGCACCAGGTCGACGGCGAACGCCTGCTTGAAGCGGTGCAGGGCGCCCTGGACGCCGACGGTGAGCGCCTGCTCAGCGAAGACGAGCGGGTAGCTATCGAGTACCAGATGCAAGAATTGCGTGATTTGCTCAGCGGCACCGATGGCGCGGCCATCGAGCAACAGACCAAGCGTCTGTCGCAGGTGACCGATGCTTTTGCCGCCCGTCGCCTTGATTCGACGGTCAAAGCCGCACTGGCCGGGCGCAACCTGAATGAGATCGAGGAGTAACCGATGCCCCAGGTGATTTTCCTGCCGCACGAGAAGTTCTGCCCGGACGGGCTGGTGGTCGAGGTGGAGCCAGGGACCAACATCCTTGAGCTGGCCCACGAGCACCACATCGAAATGGAAAGTGCGTGTGGCGGCGTGTGCGCCTGCACCACCTGCCACTGCATCGTGCGCGAAGGCTTCGACTCGCTCGAGGAAGCCGACGAGCTGGAAGAGGATATGCTGGACAAGGCCTGGGGGCTGGAGGCGCAATCGCGCCTCGCTTGCCAGGTGATCGTCGGTGAGGACGACCTCACCATCGAACTGCCCAAATATACGCTCAACCACGCTGCCGAAGCGCCGCACTGAGGTTTGCCCGATGAGCTTGAAATGGATTGATGTACTTGAGATCGCCATTCAGCTTGCAGAAAGCAAGCCGGAAGTCGATCCTAAATATGTGAATTTCGTCGATCTGCACCGCTGGGTGCTGGCCTTGCCAGAATTCAGCGACGATCCGTCACGTGGCGGTGAGAAAGTGCTCGAGGCCATCCAGGCGGCCTGGATTGAAGAAGCCGACTAAGCGCGACGCTGCAGGTTAGGCAATCCCCTGGAACCCGCGTATAATTCGCGGGTTTAATTTTTGTAACACTCAATATTCTGGAGTTTTCCATGGCTGTTCAACGTACTTTCTCGATCATCAAGCCTGACGCCGTTGCCAAAAACGTTATCGGCAAGATCACCACCCGCTTCGAAGAAGCCGGCCTGAAAATCGTTGCCTCGAAAATCAAGCAACTGTCCAAAGCCGAAGCCGAAGGCTTCTACGCCGAGCACAGCGCTCGTGGCTTCTTCGGTGACTTGGTTGCCTTCATGACTTCCGGACCAGTCGTTGTTCAGGTTCTGGAAGGCGAAAACGCCATCGCTCTGAACCGTGAGCTGATGGGCGCTACCAACCCTAAAGAAGCTGCTCCAGGCACCATCCGTGCTGACTTCGCCGAGTCGATCGACGCCAACGCCGTTCACGGTTCGGACTCCGAAGCTGCCGCTGCTCGCGAAATCGCTTACTTCTTCGCTGCTACCGAGGTAACCACTCGCTAAGCGAAAGCTTACGGGTGAGGGTGAATCCATGACGACATCTACTGGCAAAATCAACCTGTTGGGGCTGACCCAGCCGGAAATGGAAAAGTTCTTCGACTCGATAGGGGAGAAGCGCTTCCGTGCCGGTCAGGTGATGAAATGGATTCACCATTTTGGCGTGTCCGACTTTGCGGCCATGACCAACGTAGGCAAGGTCTTGCGCGAAAAGCTCGAGGCCGTTGCCGAGATTCGCCCCCCGGAAGTGGTCAGTGAAGACATTTCCGCCGACGGCACCCGTAAATGGGTGATCCGCGTTGCCTCCGGCAGCTGCGTCGAGACCGTCTATATTCCCACCGACGACCGCGGTACCCTCTGCGTTTCGTCGCAAGCCGGCTGCGCCCTGGACTGCAGCTTCTGCTCCACCGGCAAGCAAGGCTTCAACAGCAACCTCACCGCCGCCGAAGTGATCGGCCAGGTGTGGCTTGCGAACAAATCCTTCGGGACCGTCCCTGCCAAGATCGACCGCGCGATTACCAACGTGGTGATGATGGGCATGGGCGAGCCCCTGCTGAACTTCGACAACGTCATCGCCGCCATGCACATCATGATGGATGACCTTGGCTATGGCATTTCCAAGCGTCGCGTCACTCTGTCCACCTCGGGCGTTGTGCCGATGATCGACGAACTGGCCAAGCACATCGACGTCTCCCTTGCGCTGTCGCTGCATGCGCCGAACGACGAACTGCGCAACCAGCTGGTGCCGATCAACAAGAAGTACCCGCTGAAGATGCTTCTGGAATCGTGCATGGGCTACATGTCGACCCTTGGCGGCAAGCGCGTGCTGACCATCGAGTACACCCTGCTCAAGGACGTCAACGACCAGCCCGAGCATGCGGCGCAGATGATCGAACTGCTGCGCGACGTACCGTGCAAGATCAACCTGATCCCGTTCAACCCGTTCCCGCATTCGGGCTACGAGCGGCCGAGCAACAACGCGATCCGCCGCTTCCAGGACCTGCTGCACCACGGCGGCTTCAACGTCACCACCCGCACCACCCGTGGCGACGATATCGACGCCGCCTGTGGTCAGCTGGTCGGCCAGGTCAACGACCGTACCCGCCGCAGCGAGCGCTACATCGCCGTCCGCCAGCTGTCCGCTGACGCCGAGCTGCAAGACAGCGCCGTGAGCCACTGAGTCCGGCCTTGCCATGAGCCTGCGCGCTGCGCTGTCGATCCTTGCGCTTTCGCTGCTGGCCGGCTGCGTGTCGGGCGGCGCGGGCGATCCCCTGGCCAACCGCCAGGGGCGGGCGGAGGCGGGGCGGGCCTACACGCAACTTGGTCTGGGATATTTGCAACAAGGTTTGACCCAGCAGGCCAAGGCCCCCTTGGGCAAGGCCTTGGCGCTGGATGCCGATGATGCCGACGCCCACACGGCCCTGGCCATGGTGTTCCAAACCGAAGCCGAGCCTGCCCTTGCCGAGGCCCACTTCAAGAAAGCGCTGGCATCCCGCCCGGGCGACACGCGAATTCGCAACAATTACGGCAGTTTCCTATATGCTCAGCAACGTTTTGCCGAAGCCGAGCAGATGTTTCGCCTGGCCAGTGCCGATACCCTGTATCCTGAACGTTCGCGGGTGTACGAGAACCTTGGCCTGACGGCCTTGAAGCTCGACGATCGCGACCAGGCGCATGCGTATCTGACCAAGGCCCTGCAACTCAACCGTCGCCAGCCCAGAGCGTTGCTGGAAATGGCTGAGTTGTCCTACGAAAACAGGCATTATGTGCCGGCCCGAGACTACTACGATCGTTTCAGCCAGTTGAGCGATCAAGACGCCCGTAGCCTTTTGCTGGGCAGCCGCCTTGCCCGGGTGTTCGACGAGCAGGGCACCCTGGCCGATCTGGGCCAGCAATTACAACGACTTTATCCCGGTACGCCGGAATATCAGCAATACCTGTCGGAGCAACGATGAAAGCCGCGCATCCCGAAGTAGCAGCAGCGACTGGCCAGAACCCCGGTGAGCTGTTGCGCCAGGCCCGCGAGAGTCGGGAGTGGTCGCAAGCCGAGGTGGCCCGCAAGCTCAACCTCACCGTAAGTTCGTTGAACCACGTGGAAACCGGCGCCTTCGACAAGCTGCCCGGGCACACCTTCGCTCGTGGTTACATCCGCGCCTACGCCAAATTGATGGACATGGACCAGGCATCGCTGGTCGAGGCCTTCGACCAGTACACCGGCACCCACGCCAAGGGCAGCGAAGTGCATTCGCTGGGTCGTATCGAAGAACCGGTGCGCCTGTCGCACAACATCATGCGCGGCGTCACCCTGTTGCTATTGGTCGCCGTGGTTGGCGGCAGCTTCATCTGGTGGCAGGACCAGGGCAGCATGAAGGGCAAGGACCTGGCCAAGATGGCCCTTGAGCATGTAGAAGTCGAAAGCGCCGACGGCACCACCCAGATCCACCCGCTGGACGAGCCTGAAGATCAGGCAGTGACCGCAGGCCAGCAACCTGAGAGCGCACCGCTGCCACTGGAGCAGGCCCCTGCCGAGGCGGCTGCTGAAACCGCCCCTGCGACCACTGCATCTGCACCTGCTCCCGCCCCGGTTCAGCAGGCACCCGTTCATGCTGCCGCGCCAGCCCCGGCACCAGCAGCGCCGGCTGCGCCAGTGGCCAGCGTGCCAGCGGTCGCCGCCGTCGAGCCTGCCGCCCCTGCGGCGGTGCCGGCCGGCAGCGCCAAGGTTGCAATACAGTTCACTGCCGATTGCTGGACCCAGGTGTCCGATGGCAACGGCAAGGTGCTGTTCAGCGCTATCAAGCGCAAGGGGGACAACCTCGAGCTGAACGGCAAGCCGCCGTTCGCTGTACGCCTGGGCTTTGCCCGTGGCGCCCAGGTCAGCTACAACGGCCAGGCCGTCGATGTTGCCCCGTTCACCAGTGGCGAGACCGCTCGCCTGAAGTTGGGACAGTAAGTCATGCACGGCGAATCTCCGATCAAACGTCGCGAATCCCGCAAAATCTGGGTCGGCAATGTGCCGGTGGGTGGTGATGCCCCCATCGCTGTGCAGAGCATGACCAACACCGACACCAACGATGTCATGGCCACCGTGGCGCAGATTCAGCGCCTGGTCGATGCCGGCGTCGACATCGTCCGCGTCTCGGTGCCGGACATGGACGCCGCCGAGGCGTTCGGCAAGATCAAGCAGCGGGTAAGCGTGCCGCTGGTTGCCGATATCCATTTTGACTACAAGATCGCCCTGCGTGTGGCAGAGCTTGGCGTCGATTGCCTGCGCATCAACCCCGGCAACATCGGCCGTGAAGACCGCGTGCGCGCGGTGGTCGATGCTGCCCGCGACCGCGGTATCCCGATCCGTATCGGCGTCAACGCCGGTTCCCTGGAAAAGGACCTGCAGAAGAAGTACGGCGAGCCAACCCCGGCCGCGCTGGTCGAATCGGCCCTGCGTCACGTCGAGCACCTCGACCGCCTGGACTTCCAGGACTTCAAGGTCAGCGTCAAGGCCTCCGACGTGTTCATGGCCGTTGAAGCCTACCGCCTGCTGGCCAAGCAGATTATCCAGCCGCTGCACCTGGGGATCACCGAAGCCGGTGGTCTGCGCTCGGGAACGGTGAAATCCGCCGTCGGCCTCGGTATGCTGCTGGCCGAAGGCATTGGCGATACCATCCGTATCTCGCTGGCGGCCGACCCGGTCGAGGAAGTGAAGGTCGGCTACGACATCCTCAAGTCGCTGCACCTGCGTTCGCGTGGCATCAACTTCATCGCCTGCCCGAGCTGTTCGCGGCAGAACTTCGATGTGGTCAAGACCATGAACGAGCTGGAAGGGCGCCTGGAAGACCTGCTGGTGCCGCTGGACGTGGCGGTGATCGGTTGCGTGGTCAACGGCCCCGGCGAAGCCAAGGAAGCCCACGTGGGCCTGACCGGTGGCACGCCGAACCTGATCTACATCGACGGCAAGCCGGCGCAGAAACTGACCAATGACAACCTGGTCGATGAGCTGGAGAAGCTCATCCGCCAGAAAGCGGCCGAAAAGGTCGAGGCTGACGCGGCGCTGATCGCCCGCAGCTGACACACAGATTCGTAAGGACTTTTCGTGAGCAAATCGCTGCAAGCCATCCGTGGCATGAACGACATCCTGCCAGAGCAGTCGCCGCTCTGGCGCTACTTCGAAGGCACCGTCGCCGGCCTGCTGGATACCTACGGGTACAGCCAGATCCGCACGCCGATCGTCGAGTTCACCGAGCTGTTCAAGCGCTCGATTGGTGAAGTCACCGACATCGTCGAAAAAGAGATGTATACCTTCGAAGACCGCAACGGCGATTCGCTCACCCTGCGCCCAGAAGGCACCGCCGCCTGCGTGCGCGCCGTGCTGGAGCATGGCATCACCGGCAACGGCCAGGTGCAGAAGCTCTGGTACATCGGCCAGATGTTCCGCCACGAGCGCCCGCAGAAGGGCCGCTACCGCCAGTTCCACCAGATTGGCGTGGAAGTGTTCAACCTGGACGGTCCGGACATCGACGCCGAGCTGATCATGCTCACCTGGCGCCTGTGGGGCCTGCTGGGTATCCAGGACGCGGTCAAGCTCGAGCTCAACAGCCTGGGCACCAGCGAAGCCCGTGCCCGCTACCGTGACGCGTTGGTCGATTTCCTCTCAGCGCGCCTGGAGCAGCTCGACGAAGACAGCCAGCGCCGCCTCAAGAGCAACCCGCTGCGCATTCTCGACAGCAAGGACCAGGGCACCCAGGCGGTGCTGGTCGGCGCGCCGAAGCTGGAAGACTACCTGGACGAAGATTCCCGCGTGCACTTCGAGGGCCTCAAGGCACGTCTCGACGCCGCGGGTATCCCGTTCGTAATCAACACCAAGCTGGTACGCGGCCTGGACTACTACAGCAAGACCGTGTTCGAGTGGGTCACCGACAAGCTCGGCGCCCAGGGCACCGTCTGTGCCGGTGGTCGTTACGACGGCCTGGTCGAGCAGATGGGCGGCAAGCCGACCACTGGCGTTGGTTTTGCCATGGGTATCGAGCGCCTGATCCTGCTGCTGGAAACCCTCGGCAAGGTCCCCGAGTCGATCAACCGCACCATCGACGTTTACCTGTGTGCCTTCGGCGAGCAGGCGGAACTGGCCGGCCTGCGCCTGTCCGAAAGCCTGCGCGATCGCTTGCCGGGCCTGCGCCTGGCGGTCAACGCCGGTGGTGGCAGCTTCAAAAGCCAGTTCAAGAAAGCCGACAAGAGCGGCGCCTTGTTTGCCCTGATCCTCGGCGACGACGAACTGGCCAAGCAAGAGATCGGCCTGAAGCCCCTGCGTGGTCAGGGCGAACAACAGAACATTGCCTGGGATGCTCTTGCTGAGCACCTGGAAACCGCGATCGCCCAGGCGTAACGCGGTTCAACAAGCGAATAGGCGAAAAGGAGTATTGGGGTGTCGAGTACCGATGATGATGACCTGGCAGGGGTCAAGGACTGGTGGAACCGCAACGGCAAACCGCTGCTGACTGGCGCATTGCTGGCCGGTGTGGTGGTGCTGGGCTGGAACACCTGGCACAAGTACCAGAGCAACCAGTCGCAAGGTGCCTCTCAGCTGTATCAGGCATTGCTTGAGACCAGCCTGACGCCGAACGGTCAGCCAGACGCAACCAAGGTTGCGGAGCTGGCAGGCAAGCTCAAGAGCGAGTTTGGCGGTACTGCGTACGCCCAGTATGGCAGCCTGTTCGTGGCCAAGGTCGCGGTCGAGAGCGGCAAGCTCGACGACGCCGCTACCGAGCTGAAGGGTGTGCTGGACAAGCCGGCCGACGTCACCCTCGGCGAAATTTCGCGCCAGCGCCTGGCGCGGGTGCTCGCCGCCCAGAACAAGGCCGAAGAGGCCCTCAAGCTGCTCGACGGCGATGCTGACAAGGCATTCCTGGCCAGCCGTGAAGAGTTGAAGGGTGACCTGCTGGTGCAGCTGGGCCGCGGTGACGATGCCCACAGTGCCTACGAAAAAGCCAAGGCCGCGCTGTCTGACGAAGCAGCGGTCGGTGGCCTGCAACTGAAGCTGGATGACCTGGCCAAAGGGGACGCGTAAGTGATCGGTTGGAAACAAGCAGCAGTGCTGACCCTGGCCGTGCTGGCCGCAGGTTGCAGCAGCAACAGCAAGAAGGAACTGCCTCCGGCCGAGCTGACCAAGTTCACCGAAGAAGTGGTGCTGAAAAAGCAGTGGAGCCGTTCGATTGGTGACGGCCAGGGTGAAACCTACAACACCCTGGTTCCGGCCATCGAAAACGACCGTATCTACGCCTCCGACGTCAACGGCGAAGTCTTCGCCCTCGACCGCATCACCGGTGATGTGGTGTGGAAGAAGGACCTCGAGCTGCCGGTTTCCGGCGCTGTCGGCGTGGGCTATGGCCTGGTGATGCTCGGCACCCTCAAGGGTGAAGTGGTTGCCCTGGACTCCAGCACCGGTGAAGAGCGCTGGCGCTCGCGTGTGACCAGTGAAGTGCTGGCACCGCCGGCCAACAACGGTGACGTCGTCGTGGTGCAGACCCAGGACGATCGCCTGATCGGCCTTGACGCCAGCACCGGCGACCGCCGCTGGATCTACGAAAACACCCCGGCCGTGCTGACCCTGCGTGGCACCGGCGCGCCGATCGCCACCAACCGTCTGGCCGTCGCCGGCCTGTCCACCGGCAAAGTGGTGGCGGTGGACATCAACAACGGCGTGCCAGTGTGGGAGAGCCGCGTGGCCATCCCGCAGGGCCGTTCCGAGCTGGACCGCGTGGTCGACATCGACGGCGGCCTACTGCTGTCCGGTGGTACCCTGTACGTCAGCACCTACCAAGGCCGCGTTGCCGGCCTGGACCTGGAAAGCGGCCGTGTGCTGTGGCAGCGCGATGCCTCTAGCTACGTGGGTGTTGCCCAGGGCTACGGCAACGTCTATGTCAGCGAAGCCACCGGTACCGTTGAAAGTGTCGACGAGCGCTCTTCCAGCGCGCTGTGGACCAACGATTCGATGGCCCGCCGTCAGTTGACCGCGCCTGAAGTGTTCTCCAGCTACGTGGCTGTCGGTGACTTCGAGGGTTACCTGCACCTGCTGAGCCAGGTCGATGGCCGCTTCGTCGGCCGTGAGCGTATCGACAGCGATGGCCTGCGCGCCCGCCCACTTGTGGTCGGCGACACCATCTACGTCTTCGGCAACAGCGGCAAGCTCGAGGCACTGACCATCCGCTGAAGCTATGCTTGAAGCCTTGGCGGGCTTCAAGCCGCGGCGTAGGACACGCCGCCCGAACTCCGGCCGCTGCCTTGCAGCGGCCTTTGCATTTTCAAGAATTCAAGAGTGGAGAGCCGATGGTTCCCGTAATTGCCCTGGTGGGCCGCCCGAACGTCGGCAAATCCACCATGTTCAACCGCCTGACCAAAACCCGCGATGCCATCGTCGGTGACCTGTCGGGCCTGACCCGTGACCGCCAGTATGGTGATGCCAGCTGGCAAGGTCGTTCCTTCATCCTGATCGACACCGGCGGTATCACCGGTGACGAAGTGGGCATGGACGAGAAGATGGCCGAGCAGTCGCTCATGGCCATCGAAGAAGCCGACTATGTGCTGTTCCTGGTCGACGCCCGTGCCGGCATGACCGCCGCCGACCAGATGATTGCCGAGCACCTGCGCAAGCGCAACAAGGCGGCGATTCTGGTGGCCAACAAGATCGACAACATCGACCCCGATGTTGCGCGTGCCGAGTTCTCGCCGATGGGCATGGGCAACGCCATTCCGGTGGCGGGCTCTCAGGGCCGTGGTATCAGCGCCTTGATGGAAGCCGTGCTGGGCCACCTGCCGCGTGACGCCGAGGAAGAAGCCCTTGACCAGGACGTCGCAGAAGGCGAGGAGGCCGTGCGCATTCCTGGCCCAAGCGAGAAAGATGGCATCAAGATCGCCATCATCGGCCGCCCGAACGTTGGCAAGTCGACCCTGGTCAACCGCATGCTCGGCGAAGAGCGCGTGGTGGTGTATGACGAGCCGGGTACTACCCGTGACAGTATCTACATCCCGTTCGAGCGTGATGGCGACAAGTACACCTTCATCGACACTGCCGGTGTGCGCAAGCGCGGCAAGATCCACGAGGAAGTCGAAAAGTTCTCGGTGGTGAAGACGCTGCAGGCGATCAAGGACGCCAACGTCGTCATCTTCGTCATGGACGCCCGTGAGGGCGTGGTCGACCATGACCTGAACCTGCTGGGCTTCGCCCTCGAGGCCGGCCGCGCCATCGTCATCGCCCTGAACAAGTGGGATGGCATGGAGCCGGGTGAGCGCGCTTACGTGAAGACCGAGCTGGAGCGCCGGCTGTTCTTCGTCGACTTCGCCGACATCCACTTCATCTCCGCCTTGCACGGCACCGGCGTGGGCAACCTGTACAAGTCGGTGCAGGCCGCGTTCACCTCGGCTGTGACCCGCTGGCCAACCAGCCGCCTGACGCAGATCCTCGAAGATGCTGTCAGCGAGCACCAGCCACCGCTGGTCAACGGCCGCCGCATCAAGCTGCGCTATGCCCACCTCGGTGGTGCCAACCCGCCGCTGATCGTGATCCACGGCAACCAGACCGAGAGCATTCCCAAGTCGTACTCGCGCTACCTGGAAAACACCTACCGCCGCGTGCTGAAGCTGGTCGGTACGCCGATCCGTATCGAGTACAAAGGCGGTGAGAACCCGTACGAGGGCAAGAAAAACACCCTCACCGATCGCCAGGTCAACAAGAAGCGCCGCCTGATGTCGCACCACAAGAAGGCTGAGAAGAAGCGCCGCGACAAGCGCTGATTCCGCGTATGCCTCTTCGCGGGCTAGCCCGCGAAGAGGCCCGTTGATCCAGCGCAATACCCATTGTTTCAACCTTTTTCCTGACCGCTCGATCCGCTATGCTCGGACTCCACCCCGTGCCGGATACACCCCAGGAAAGAGGGCTCCATGATCCGCAGCAAACTGCCGAATGTCGGCACGACCATCTTCACCACCATGTCCCAGCTCGCCGTGCAGACCGGTGCGCTCAACTTGTCGCAAGGCTTCCCCGACTTCAACGGCCCGCAGGCGCTGCTCGATGCAGTCGGCCGGCACGTGGCCGCCGGGCATAACCAGTATTCGCCGATGACCGGCCTGCCGGCCCTGCGCCAACAGGTGGCAGCCAAGGTCGCGCGGCTGTATGGCGCCCAGGTCGATGCCGACCATGAAGTGACCATTACGCCAGGCGCCACCGAAGCGATCTTCTGTGCCATCCAGGCGGTCATCCATGCTGGGGACGAAGTGATCGTCTTCGATCCCTGCTACGACAGCTATGAGCCCTCCGTGGAGCTGGCAGGCGGGCGTTGTGTGCATGTGCAACTGAGCGACGGTGACTTTCGCATCGACTGGCAGAAGTTCAGCGATGCCTTGAGCCCGCGCACGCGCATGGTGATCCTCAATTCACCGCACAACCCCAGTGGCGCGCTGATCAGCCGTGAAGACCTCGACCAGCTGGCCCAGCTGATCGCCGCGCGTGATATCTACCTGATCAGCGACGAAGTCTACGAACACCTGGTCTACGACGGCGTACGCCACGCCAGCGTGCTTGCCCACGAGGCGCTCTACGAAAAAGCCTTCGTCATCAGCTCGTTCGGCAAGACGTACCACGTCACCGGCTGGAAAACCGGCTACGTGATCGCACCACCGGCCTTGAGCGCCGAGCTGCGCAAGGTGCACCAGTACGTCAACTTCTGTGGTGTGACGCCCCTGCAGTGCGCGTTGGCCGACTTCATGGCCGAGCACCCGGAGCACATTGATGAACTGCCGGCCTTCTACCAGGCCAAGCGCGACCTGTTCTGCGACCTGCTCGAAGGCTCACGTTTCAGTTTTACCCGCACAGCGGGCACTTACTTCCAGCTGGTGGACTACTCGCAGATCCGCCCGGACCTGAACGATGTCGACATGGCACTGTGGCTCACCCGTGAGCATGGTGTAGCGACCATCCCGGTGTCTGTGTTCTACCAGCAACCCATCCCCGAGCAACGCCTGGTGCGCCTGTGCTTTGCCAAACGTGAGGAGACGCTGCGTCAGGCAGCGGAAAAACTATGCGCGATCTGAGTGCACTGCCCAACCTGAAAGTCGCCCTGGTCCAGACCACCCTGGCGTGGCATGACCGCGAGGCCAACTACGCGCATTTCGAGGTGCTGCTTGACCAGGCCCGCGGCAGCGACCTGGTGGTCCTGCCAGAGATGTTCACCACGGGGTTCTCGATGCAGTCGCAAGACTTGTGCGAGCCCGAGAACGGCCCGACCTACAAATGGCTCAAGGCCCAGGCCAAGCGCATCGATGCGGTAATAACCGGCAGCGTGATCATCCAGGCCGCCGACGGCAGCCACCGCAACCGCCTGCTGTGGGCGCGGCCGGATGGCGAGATCCTGCATTACGACAAGCGTCACTTGTTCCGCATGGCGGGTGAGCACAAGCACTACACCCCCGGCGAGCGCCAGGTTCAGTTCGAGGTCAAGGGCTGGCGAGTGCGCCCTCTGATCTGTTACGACCTGCGCTTCCCGGTGTGGAGTTGTGATGCTCAGGACACCGACCTGCTGCTGTACACCGCCAACTGGCCCGCGGCACGCCGCCAGCATTGGAACCGCCTGTTGCCGGCGCGGGGGATCGAGAACCTGTGCTATGTGGCGGCGGTGAACCGGGTGGGGACGGACGGTAAGGGCTTTGCCTACTCCGGCGACAGCCAGGTGCTGGACTTCCAGGGCGAGAGCCTGCTCAGCGCGGGAGAGGCGGACGGGGTATTCACCGCAGTGCTGAGTGCGGCGGATCTGGCCGCCTACCGCACCAAGTTCCCAGCCAACCTGGATGCCGATACCTTCGAGTTGCACTAACGCAGGCCAGGCCCTTTCGCGGGGCAAGCCCGCTCCTACAGGCTCAGCGCTATCCTTGTAGGAGCGGGCTTGCCCCGCGAAAGGGCCGGCCCTGCTTACACCCATCTCAAATCAATACACATCCCGCCGATACCGCCCATCCTCAATCAACTGCTGCACTGCCTCCTCCCCGAGGATGCCGCTGAGTGCCGCATCTACCCCCGCAGCCATGCCTTGCAGGCTTCCGCAGACATATATGCAAGCACCATCAGCTACCCAGCGCTTGAATTCCTCGGCGTGCTGCAGCAGCACATCCTGCACATAGACTTTCTCTGCCTGATCCCGCGAGAACGCCAGGTCCAACCGCGCCAGGTCGCCGTTGTCGAGCCAACCCTGCAGCTCTGCGCCACACAGCAGGTCATGGGCCCTGTTGCGCTCGCCGAACAGCAGCCAGTTGCGCTGCTCACCGGCATTGACCCGCGCTCGGATCAGGCTGCGCAGGCCCGCCAGGCCGGTGCCGTTGCCGATCAGGATCATCGGCGCCGAGGTGTCCGGCAGGTGGAAACCGCTGTTGCGCCGCAGGCGCAGGCTCAGCGTGCCGTTCAACGGCAAGTACTCTGTCAGCCAGCCGGAGCCTAGGCCCAGGTTGCCGTCGGCGTGGCGCTCCTGGCGCACGATCAGTTCCAGCACGCCATCGCTGGCGATCGAGGCGATTGAGTATTCGCGGCTGCCGATCGGCACCAGCGCATCGATCAGTGCCTGCGGTTGCAGGCCAAGCAGGTGGTCTCGGCGGCTCGGCAATTGGCGGCCAGCCAATGCCTGGCTCAAGGTCTCCTGCAAGCCACCGACTTGCACCAGCGCTTTTGCGTCCAGCGCCATACCGTGCAGGAAGGTGTCGATCCGTGGCTGGCCATTGAGCGGCAGGATTTCCACCAGGTCACCGGCCTCCCAGCTGGCGGGTTGCTCGGGGCGCAGACCCAGCAGGTAGACCGGCTGCCCTTGGCTGCCGGGGTTGAGCAGATCGCGTTGCACCAGCGTCCAGCTGCCGAAACTCGGCGGCTGCCAGGCGCTGACAGGCTGGGCGCCGGTCAGTTGCGCCAGTTCCTGCTGCCACTGCTGCAGTGCGGCCTGATCGGCGTTGTCGACTTCCACCGGGCTGAAGGCGCTGCTGGCGCCACGATCACCCAGCCAGGCCTGCAGCCTTCGGGCAAAGCCGCAAAAGTGCGGGTACTGACGGTCACCCAAGGCGAGCAGGGCATAGCTGAGGTTGTTCAGCGCCCACGGTTGGCCGAGGATCTTTCGTTCGAAGCCACGGGCACTGTCAGGCGCCTCGCCATCGCCGAAGGTACTGACCACAAACAAGGCACGGCGAGCCTGGCGCAGGTCTTCTTCACCCAGATCGGCCAGGGCGCGCACTTGTACCGGCAAGCCGGCTGCCTGCAACTGCCCGGCGCTCTGCCAGGCCAGTTGCTCGGCGAAACCGCTCTGGCTGGCGAAGCCGATCAGCCAGCTGTCGGCGCTGGCCGGGTTGCCGTGGACAGTGCCGCGGGCGGCACGGACCTGGCGCTTCTTGCGGCGGCGGTCGAGGTACAGCAGCCAGCCGGTGACGAAGAACAGCGGCATGGTCAGGCTGGCGATGGTGACGATGATGCGGCCCGGCAGGCCGAAGTATTCGCCGACGTGCAGGGCGTAGACGCTCTGCAGCAGCTGCGCCTTGAAGGATTTGTCGCTGTAGCGGTCCTGGCTTTTCACCTGGCCAGTGGCGGGGTCGAGCACCAGGGTGTTGAACGCGCGCGGGTGTGCGGCGTCTTCGGGGAGGTAGAACAGGTTGGCCGGCTGGCCACCTGCCGGCGGCAGGCGCAGGTTGTACATGGCCAGGCCAGGGCCGGCGGCGTCCTTGAGGTTGGCCCAGATGGCATCGTAGTCGACCACCAGCGGCGGGGCGTTCTTGTCGACCCTGGGCGGCCCGTGGCGGCCACGGCCTTCGCCACGTTTCTGCTGTTGGCCGGCGGCGGGTTCGTCAGCCAGCAGCTTGTTCAGGCCCGAGCGGTACCATTCGTAGGACCAGAACAGCCCGGTCAGTGCGAACAGAAGGTAGAACAGCAGGCACCAGGTCCCGGCCACAGCGTGCAGGTCCCAGTTGAAGGCGCGGCCTTTCTTGGCCCAGTCGAAGGTCAGCCAGGTGCGCCATTTCAGCGCTTTGCGCGGCCAGCGCAGGTACAGGCCGGACAGGCAGAAGAACACCAGCATCAGGGTGCAGGCCCCGGTGATCTGCCGGCCGGTGTCGCCCATGGCGAGGAAGCGATGCAGGGTCAGCATCAGGTTGAAGAAGCCTTGGCCGGCCGCATCACCCTTGAGCTCGCCAGTGTAGGGGTCGGCGTAGCGCAGCGCGCCGCGGCGCTCGCCCGGTGGCGGGGTGAAGAACACCCGCGCGGCGTTGCCTTCGCGCACGTCGACCCACAGCATCGACACCTTGTCGCCTTGCTCGGCCTCGACCCGGCGCACCAACTCGCCCATTGGCAGCACGCCCTCGGCGCGTACCTCGACCTTCAGCACATCGGCGTTGAAGGCGCGCAGCAGCTCTTCCTGGAATGAGTACAGCGCACCGGTGACGCCCATCAAGGCCAGCACCAGGCCGGCGGTGATGCCAAAGAACCAGTGCAGTTGGAACAGCGTCTTCTTCACCACGTCTCTCACCTTGTGTTGCTGCCACAGACCCCGCGGGGTGCATTATGCCTTGATACGCAAAAGCCCCGCTCACAGGTATGAACGGGGCTCGGCGGTGTTTCGTCAGAAGTGGACGCTGGTGGTCAACAGTGCTGTCCGCCCTGCCGCCTGGTTGGCGAAATGGGTGGAGAAGGCCTTGTCGTAATACACCTCGTTGGTCAGGTTCTGCACGTTCAGCTGCAGGTCGACGTTCTTGGTCAGCTTGTAGGCGGCCATGGCGTCATAGCGCACATAGCTATCGACCATGGTGGTGTTGGCTACGCTGCCGTACACATCATCCACATAGAAGGCGCCGCCACCGACGGTCAGCTTCGGCGTGATCGAATAGGTGGTCCACAGGCTGGCGCTGTTGTTCGGCGTGTTCGGCAGCTGGTTGCCGTCGTTGGCCTTGCCCAGCGGGCCTCCGTCGATCTGACGCGCTTCCATGTAGGTGTAGCCGGCGAATACTTGCCACTTGTCGGTGATCTTGCCGCTGGCCGACAGTTCGATGCCCTGCACCCGGGTTTCGCCGACGTTTTCGTAAGTGGTGGTGTTCACCTGAACGCGGGCGTTTTCCTTCTCGGTGCGGAATAGGGCGGCAGCCAGGGACAGACGCTCGTTGAACAGGTCCCATTTGGTGCCGATTTCGTAGTTGGTGGTTTCTTCCGGCTCCATGTCGCTGCTCAGCAGGTTGCCGCTGCGATCGGTGGTGTTGCCCAGCGGGTTGCCTTCCATGCCTTCGCCGAGGTAGGCCCCTGGCGGGGTGGCCGAGGTCGCGTAGGACACGTAGATGCTGCCGTTGTCGGCCGGTTTCCATACCAGGCCGAGCTGGCCGGTGACGAACTCGCTGGTGTCCTTGCCCTTCGAGACGATGCCCTTGCTACTGACCGCAGTGCTGCCGTCGGCGTTGTAGCCGCGGTACTGGGTGTCGAAGTGGTCGTAACGCAGGCCCATGTTCAGCAGCCATTGTGGCGACAGTTCGAGGGTATCGAACACGTAGATGGCCCGGGTGTTGCTCTTGGTGTTGGTGCCGGCGTAGTTACGGGCGATGGAACCGTTCCATGGGTCGTCCGGGTTCGGGTTGCTCAGCGAGGTGCAGTTGTAGCCGCTGGTCGAACCGATCATGCCCGGGGTGCAATTGGTGTTCGCTGCGCCGCCGGGGACGGTGTCGGTGTTGACGTCGTAGGTTTCACGGTCGCTTTCTTCGCGGCTCAGCTCGATACCGGTGGAGAAGCTGTTCTTCAGGCCGCCGAGGTAGAACTCACCAAACAGGTCGGTCTGGTTGGTGGTGGTGGCGGTGTTGCCAACACGGGTGTTGGCGCGGCGCCAGACGCTGCCGTTGTTGACGTTGCCCTTGCTGTCGTCGGGCTGGGTCAGGATGTAGTCCTGCATGCTGTTGCCGTGACGGAAGGTGTTCTTGATGGTCAGCGCTTCGGTCAGGTCGTGCTCGATGGAGAAGGTGGCGATGTCGACGCGGGTCTTGCGGAAGTCGCGGTCGGTCAGGCCGTAGAAGTTGTCACTGTTGCCACCGTCGTTCGGCTTGCTCGGGTGAGCAGAAGTGCGTGCGGCGCTGCCAGCGGTCGGGATGCTATACGGAATGCCCGAATCCGGCAGGTCGTCGCTTTCCAGGTGGTAGTAGTCGAGGTTGACGCGGGTCGCGGTGCCCAGGCCGAAGGCCAGCGACGGGGCGATACCCCAGCGGTCGTAGTTGACCTTGTCGCGGCCGGCGACGTTGCTTTCGTGGGTCATCAGGTTCAGGCGGCCGGCAACGGTGTCGCTGAACTGGTAGTTACCATCGAAGGTGTAGCGCTGGGTCTGGTCGCTGCCCCAGGTCCAGGCGCCGTCGAGCGAGTTGCCAAGGTGCGCGCGCTTGCTCACCAGGTTGATGGTGCCGCCGGCGGCGCCACGGCCGCCGATAGCCGAGTTCGGGCCCTTGGCCACTTCGACCGATTCGATGGCGAAGATTTCGCGGGTCTGGGCTCCAGTATCGCGCACGCCGTCCAGGTAGGTGTCACCCTGGGCGTCGAAGCCGCGGATGAACGGGCGGTCGCCTTGCGGGTTGCCGCCTTCGCCGGCACCGAAGGTGATGCCGGGTACGGTGCGCAGGGCGTCCTGCAGGGTCAGGGCGTTGGTGTCCTTGATCACTTGCTGCGGGATCACGGTGATTGAGCGCGGGGTGTCCACCAGCGGTGCGGTGTACTTCTGCGAGGAGGCCTTCTCGACTTTGTAATCGGTATTGGCCTGCTCAGCCTTGCCATTGACGCTGGTGGCGTCGAGGGTGACGGCATTGCTGGCGGCCGGGTCGGCGGCATAGGCGCCCGAAGCGCTGAGGGCGACCCCGATGGCCGAAACGATCAGGCGTGGTGAGCTCACTGCAGATGGTACGTGACGCATTGTTATTGGCCTTCCCCAAGGTGTGAAGGCCGCGGATATTAATGTAAGGGTTTGTCAGGCACAATTGAGACTCGTTACCATTCGCTAGAAATTTACATTCTTTACATATTCTCTTTACGGTTTATGACCGCTGAATCGTCTAATGCGCAGCCAGGGCTTGTGCCGCGTAAAAGGGAATCAATATCATTGGTGCTTTACAGGTCTTAACGGTGCCGCCGCCATGCTGCTTCATATCCCAGGGTTGTTCGACGCCGATGAACTGGCCCGTATCCGTGAGGCGCTGGAGCAGACTGACTGGGCCGATGGCAAGGTCACTGCTGGCTACCAGTCGGCCAAGGCCAAGCACAACCTGCAGCTGCCGGAAGGGCACCCGCTGGCCAAGGAAATCGGCAGCGCATTGATCGACCGCTTGTGGCAGACCCCGCGTTTCATGTCGGCGGCCTTGCCGCACAAGGTGTTCCCGCCGCTGATCAATTGCTACCGCGAGGGCGGCAACTTTGGTTTCCACATCGACAATGCCCTGCGCCAGCCCAAGGGCAGCGCGGAACGGGTACGCACCGACCTGTCCTCGACCCTGTTCCTCAGCGACCCGGACAGCTACGACGGCGGCGAATTGGTGATTCAGGACACTTACGGCATGCAGCAGGTCAAGCTGGCGGCCGGTGACCTGGTGCTGTACCCCGGCACCAGCTTGCACAAGGTCAACCCGGTCACACGTGGCGTGCGCTACGCGGCGTTCTTCTGGACCCAGAGCCTGGTGCGCGAGGACAGCCAGCGGGCGCTGCTGTTTGAAATGGACAACGCCATCCAGCAACTCACCGCCGACGTGCCGGACCATCCGTCCCTGCTGCAACTGACCGGCACCTACCACAACCTGCTGCGCCGCTGGGCCGAGGTCTGAGCCGTGTCCTATCAGCTGCGTCGTGAAGAAGTGGTGGATGCTAGCGGCCTGCAGGCCATGCTCGAACACAGCCCCGGCAAGGCGGCCCAGGCGATCCTGGCCGCGGCGGGGGAGGGCATGGTCGAGGCGCAGTTGCTGCTCGGGCAGATCCTGCTCGATGGCCGTGGCATCGAGCAGGATGCTGCTGTTGCCAGGCGCTGGTTCGGCATTGCCGCCCAGGGCGGCAGTGCCATGGCCCATAACATGCTTGGGCGTTGCCTGGAGCATGGCTGGGGCGGTGATGTGGACCCATCGCAGGCCGCCATCCACTATGCTCGTGCGGCCGATGCCGGGCTGGATTGGGGCTTGTACAACCTCGGCAACCTGCTGGCCACCGGGCGTGGGGTGCCGGCCAATCAGGCGCAGGCACTGATGTGCTATGAGCAGGCGGCGCAGCTGGGGCATGCCAAGTCTATGAATCTGTATGGGCGTTATCTGGAGCAGGGCATTGCCACGGCGCCGAGCCCGGCAAGGGCGGTGCGCTGGTATCGGCGTTCGGCCGAGGCGGGGGATTTTCGTGGCATGTTCAGCCTGGCGCTGGTGCTGGTCGAGCGCGGCCAAGTGGCGGAGGCCGTGCCTTGGCTGGAGCGGGCGCGGGTCGAAGGCAACCTGAACTTTCTCCGCGCTGCCTTGGTGACCTTGCAGGGGGCAGGGCCGGTATTCATGGCTTTTGCAGCGCGCTATGCAGAGGAAATTGAACAGCGCGGAGATTGAGGGCACCTGTAAACAACGGGTTGATTATTCCACCCCACCTTTCGAGTAGGTGGGAAGCGCCTGCCGCTTAGAACGCTTTACTGCATTGAGTAAGTTGGCCGTCAGCCAATATGGCTTAACTCAAGGAGCAGTACATGAGCGACTTTAGCGAACAGCAACTGCATGGCCGGTTGTGGTTGATTCAAGGCCCTGTGCGCTACCCCGTGATTGTCAATGGTGATGGCTATCTACAAGTGGCTTTCAGCAATGTCGAGGGGGAGTGCTTCACCATTGCCAAGTTGTCCCATCCCAAGATCGGGGGCGAAACGGCTTTTGAATTTCGCTCGGCTGCCGGGCGGCAGATTACGGGTGCGGGCAAGAACGTACTGCGGGAAGCTGCAGAGGAAATGCCCGTGCCGGGGCCGGCCTGTCGCATCATTCGGGAAGATGTGGAATATGAAGGCTACCCGAACCTTCACAAGATCAAGCTGCAAACGTTGGACTCGCGGTTCATTTCGGCCAGCAAGCGCGTCGTTGTAACGACTACGAGAAAAAAGCAGGGGTTTAGTTGGTGGTCGCTTAACCCTTACGAGACAGTGAAAAGCTACTCGACCGAGGCCAGTGACTTCTTGCGCATGCTGGAACCCAGCGAGGCAGAGCCCAGCGAGTTCATTCTCGAGCTGATGGATCCTGATGCAGTAGGCGAAGCATAAATAAAACGGGGCCTTTCGGCCCCGTTTCGCATTACAGGTAGTAGGCCTTCAGCGGCGGGAAGCCGTTGAACTCCACTGCGCTGTAGCTGGTGGTGTAGGCACCGGTCGACAGCCAGTACAGGCGGTCACCGATGGCCAGGTTCAGCGGCAGGCCGTACTTGTAGTTTTCGTACATGATGTCGGCGCTGTCACAGGTCGGGCCGGCGATGACCACTTCTTCGGCTTCGCCTTTCTTCTCGGTCCAGATCGGGAATTTGATCGCTTCGTCCATGGTTTCGATCAGGCCGGAGAACTTGCCCACGTCGGTGTAGATCCAGCGCTCGACGGCGGTGCGCGACTTGCGTGCGACCAGTACCACTTCGCTGACCAGGATACCGGCGTTGGCGATCAGCGAACGGCCTGGCTCGAGGATGATTTCCGGCAAGTCGTCACCGAAGTCTTCCTTCAGGAAGCGGATGATCTCTTCGGCGTAGGTCTCGAGGCTGTTGGTACGGGTGATGTAGTTGGCCGGGAAGCCGCCACCCATGTTGATCAGCTTCAGCTCGATGCCGTCTTCTTCCTTCAGGCGCTCGAAGATCACCTTGACCTTGGCGATGGCTGCGTCCCACACGCTGATGTCACGCTGTTGCGAACCGACATGGAAGGAGATGCCATAAGGCACCAGACCCAGGTCACGGGCAAGGATCAGCAGATCCATGGCCATGTCGGTCTGGCAGCCGAATTTGCGTGACAGTGGCCAGTCGGCAGTGGTCGAGCCTTCGGTGAGAATACGCACGTAGACTTTCGAGCCCGGTGCGGCCTTGGCGATGTTGCGCAGGTCGGCTTCCGAGTCGGTGGCATACAGGCGCACGCCCTTCTCGTAGAAGTAGCGGATGTCCTTGGACTTCTTGATGGTGTTGCCGTAGCTGATGCGGTCGGCGCTGACACCGCGGTCCATGACCTTGTCCAGCTCGTAGATCGAAGCGATGTCGAAGCTCGAACCTTTGTCTTTGAGCAGGTCGATGATCTCGACGGCCGGGTTGGCCTTGACCGCGTAGTACACCTTGGCGAACTCGAAACCCGCACGCAGGTCGTCGTAGGCCTGGCTGATCATCTGGGTGTCGATGAGTACGAACGGGGTTTCCTGCTTGTCGGCGAACGCCTTCATTTTCTGGAAGGTGTCACGCGCGAAATAGTCTTCGACCTGGATCGACATGCTCAGGGACTCCATGGGCAAACTGAAAGATTAAGTGGCTGCAAACTGAACGTCCTCCGTATCCCCACTTTGGTTCGCCTACTCAGTACTTGAGCCGGATGGATCGTTTCCAGCATGGACGTTCGGCGCGCACTTTAGGGCGTGAAGAATGCAGAATCAACAGGCAATCCGGGTGCGATCGTCGTGGATCGCCACACTACCCGTTGAATAACCGACTCGCATGACGAGCTGATGTTCCCCAGGGTGTTTCAAGCGTAAAAAATTGTGGAATAGACCGCGTTGACCCCTTCGCGGGTAAACCCGCTCCCACAGGGTTTTGGCAATTCCTGTGGGCACGGGTTTGCCCGCGAAGGGGCCTGTGGTGTTCATATTTATGGCCACATTTTCTGGCACTGCCGTACATGAAAAAGACGATAAATTTTTTGTTACCGACTGGCGGATTTGCTGGTTTTGATGAGAAACATTACTATTCGCACCCTCATCCGCCTCCCTGACGACCCTGAACGTGTCCGGACACAAAGGCTTCCTCGACCACTACCATGAGCTGATCGGCACCTGGACGCGCAAGCTGCGTAGTCGTCAGCAGGCCGAGGACCTCGCTCACGATGCCTTTGTGCGAGTACTGGAAAACCCGTGCGAGCAAGTCGAGCAGCCACGCGCCTACCTGCACCAGACCGCCCGTAATATCGCCGTGGATGGTTTCCGTCGCGAAGACCGGCGCCAGGCCCTGGCGCTGGAAGCCTTCGACGAAGGCGTGGCCAGCAGTGACGACCCGGAAGCCTACATGCACGCTCTGGAGCTGGCCGATAGCGTCGAGCGTGCGTTGGCCGAGCTGCCGCTGAACTGCCGCCGGGTGTTTATCTGGCAGAAGCTCGAAGGCCTGAGCCAGGCCGAGATCGCCGAGCGCATGGGTTTGACCAAGAACATGGTCGAAAAGTATATGATTCGCACGCTCCGGCATCTGCGTGAGCACCTGGATGTGTCGGCACGATGAGTCAGGAGACCTTCCCCATGAAACAGCACGGTACCGAGACCGTCCGTGAGCAGGCGGCCGCCTGGTTCGTCCGCATGCAGGACGCGCCGCGCGACGCCGCGCTGAACAAGCAGCTACGTGCCTGGCTTGCCGCCGACCCCAGTCATCGTGCCGAATACGATGCCCTGGCCACGGTCTGGAGTGCGGCGGAGCTGATTCCGCGTCAGCGCCTTGAAGCACTGTGCGAGCCAGACCCGGTGCGCCAGCTGCCGCAGCGGCGCCTGTTGCGCCAGGCCCTGGCGGCCAGCGTGGCGATGGTGGCGTTGGGGCTGGGCTGGACCGGCTGGCACTACCAGCAACTCAATCACCAGGACCAGCTGCAGACCGCCTTTGGCGAGCGCCGTCAGGTCGAACTGCCAGATGGTTCGCAGCTCGAGCTCAATGGCGCAACCCAGCTGCGCGTCGATTTCAGCCCAGGCCGCCGTCACATTCAGCTGAACGCCGGTGAGGCGATGTTCATCGTCGCTCACGACAGCAGCCGCCCGTTCGTGATCGATACCGCCCAGGGTAGCGTGACCGTGACCGGTACCCGTTTCGATGTACGCCTGGACCCGGCCGCGACCCGGGTAGCGGTCGAGCAGGGCTCGGTGCGTGTGCAGGGCAGCGACACCTCCCTGGCGCAACTGGGTGCTGGCCAAGGTTCCTATATAGATGCGCACGGCCAGGTCGCCGCACCTTATGCGGTCAATGCCGCTGCCCTGACCGCCTGGCGCCAGGGCAAGCTGGTGTTCGACAACGCCACGCTCGCCGAGGTGGTGGCCGAAGTGTCGCGCTACCGTGCCCAGCCCCTGCGCGTGGCACCTGGCAACATTGCCCAGATGCGCATTTCCAGCACCTTCAGCACCGATGACACGGACGCCCTGTTGCGCGCCTTGCCGAGCATCCTGCCGGTGGCGATCAAGGCCCATGAAGACGGCTCCCGCGAAATAATCGCGAAATAGATTCAGGTTTTTTTCCGCTCGTTCGTCTTCCCCGCCAGCTGCAACTGCCAAGCATTTACATTTGCATGCGGTTGGCGTTTATTCCTTCTTCAGGATGCTTCGACGACGTGAACAACAACAAACCTTTTCCACGCCTGAGCGCTCTGGCGCTGGCGCTGGCGGTCAGCACCGCAGCCGTCAATGCTCTGGCTGAGCAGGCCGGCAGCACAATCCAGATCCAGGCGCAGCCTTTGGCTTCGGCGCTGAGCCAACTAGGCCAGCAGACCAATCTGCAACTGTTCTTCAGCCCTGAACTGGTGGCCGGCAAACAGGCCCCGGCGGTGTCTGGCAACCTGGCGCCCGAGCAGGCGCTGCAGCAACTGCTGCAGGGCAGCGGGCTGACCTATGAGAAGTCCGAAGACACGGTGGTGGTGAAACCGGCCCAGCCTGCCGGCACGCTCACCACCGGCAGCCTGGAGCTGGCGCCTACCGACGTGAAGGTGGTCGGTGACTGGCTGGGCGATGCCGACCAGGCTGTTGTGCAGAACCACCCAGGCGCGCGCACCGTGGTCCGCCGCGAGGCGATGGTGGAAAAGGGCGCGATGAACGTGCGTGATGTGCTGCGCGGCATCCCTGGCGTGCAGGTGCAGGACAGCAACGGCACCGGTGGCAGTGACCTGTCGCTGAACGTTGGCGTGCGTGGCCTGACCTCGCGCCTGTCGCCGCGCTCGACCGTGCTGATCGACGGTATTCCGGCAGCGTTTGCGCCCTACGGCCAGCCGCAGCTGTCGATGGCACCGATCTCGTCCGGCAACCTCGACAGCATCGATGTGGTGCGCGGTGCGGGCTCTGTTCGTTATGGCCCGCAGAACGTCGGCGGGGTGATCAACTTCGTCACCCGGGCGATTCCCGAAAAGCCGTCGGCTGAACTGTCCACCACGCTGGAAACGTCCCAACACGGTGGTTGGAAGCACACCGAGTCGGCATTCGTCGGCGGCACCGCCGACAATGGCATGGGCGTGGCTTTGCTCTATACCGGGGTTAACGGCAACGGCTACCGCCAGAGCAATAACGGCAACGACATCGACGACGTCATCCTCAAGACTCACTGGGCGCCGACCGACGTTGACGAGTTCTGGCTCAACTTCCACTACTACGATGGCCGTGCCGACATGCCCGGCGGCCTGACCCAGGCCCAGTACGACAGCAACCCGTACCAGTCGCTGCGCGACTACGATTACTTTGCCGGCCGGCGCAAGGACGTGTCGTTCAAGTGGCAGCGCCAGCTCGACGATGCCACCCAGTTCGAAGTGCTGACCTACTACACAGACAGTTTCCGCGGCAGCGCCATCGCAGCACGCGACATGAAAACGTTGTCGTCGTACCCGCGCAACTACCACACCTTCGCCATCGAGCCACGGCTGTCACGCATCTTCTTCGCCGGCTCCACCACCCAGGAGGTCAGCGTCGGTTATCGTTACCTTAAAGAAGCCATGCGCGAGCAGTCGACCCGACTGGCATTGATCGACAACGTACCGACGCCCACACCGACTTCAGACGGCCACGTGTTCCAGGACCGCAGCGGTGGCACTGAAGCCAGCGCCTACTACATCGACGACAAGATCGATGTCGGCAACTGGACCATCACCCCGGGCATCCGCTTCGAACACATCAACACCGACTGGCGCGACCGCCCGGTGCTCGGCACCAATGGCCAGCCCGTGCCGGAGAAAAACCGCAGCATCACCAGCAACGAGCCGCTGCCGGCGCTGAGCGTGATGTATCACCTCTCCGATGCCTGGAAGGTGTTCGCCAACTACGAGACCTCATTCGGCAGCCTGCAGTACTTCCAGCTGGGCCAGGGTGGCACCGGCAACAGCACGGCCAACGGCCTGGAGCCGGAGAAGGCCAAGACCTACGAGCTCGGTACTCGCTATGACAACGGTGGATTCGCCGGTGAACTGACCGCGTTCTACATCGACTTCGATGACGAACTGCAGTACATCAGCAACGACGTGGGCTGGACCAACCTCGGGGCGACCAAGCACCAGGGTATCGAGGCGTCCGCGCGATATGACCTGGCCGGGCTGGACCCGCGTCTGGAGGGGTTGTCGGTGAGCGGTGGCTACACCTATACACGCGCGACGTATGAAGGGGACATCCCGGGCTTCAAGGGCCGTGACCTGCCGTTCTATTCACGCCAGGTGGCCACCGCCGGAGTGCGCTACTCGATCAACCGCTGGACCTGGAATCTGGATGCCTACGCCCAGTCCAAGCAGCGCGCGCCGGGTACCGGGATCAACGCCGATGGCAGCTTCAACGGTGACTACATCACCGAGCCGAGTGCCGATGGGCAGTATGGCGATATTCCGGGGTATGTGACTTGGCATGCGCGTGGCGGGTATGAGTTCGGGGCGGACATGTCCAACCTGAAGCTGGCGGCGGGGGTGAAGAACCTGTTCGACAAGCAGTACTTCACCCGCTCCAGTGATAACAATGCCGGCATCTACGTGGGCGAGCCGCGCACTTTCTATGTGCAGGCCAGTGTAGGGTTCTGACACCGCAGCGCCTGCTTCGCGGGGCAAGCCCGCTCCTACAGGGAAACGCGTACTTCTGTAGGAGCGGGCTTGTCCCGCGAATGGGGCGCAGAGCGCCCCCAGCGATTTAAGCGATCACCGCCTCGGCCGGCGAAACGATGCTGGTCTTCGCTCCCCGCGAACGGCCCGAACTCAGGTAAGCCGCAATCGACTCCTGGGTCACCTCACCCAGGAACACCTGCTCGGCATCCAGCACCGGCAACCACGCCCGGTTGAACTCGTACATCCGCGACAACAGGATGCGCAGGTGCTCGTCATGCGCCGCCGTGGCGTTGAACGGCCGCAGGAAGTCACCACAAGTACCTTGCTGGCGGTGCATGTCACGCCGGCGCACATAACCCAGCGCCTTGTTCTGTCCGTCGGTCACCACCACATAGCGGCGGTCATGCTCGTCGAGCAGCTCCAATGCATCGCTTACCGGCGTCTCGGGGCTCACCGACGGCGCGTTGTCCGCCGCATCTTCGGCACGCACCAGCAGCAGGCGCTTGAGCGTGCTGTCCTGGCCGACGAAGTTGCTCACAAAGTCGTCCACCGGGTGCGCCAGCAGGGTGTCCGGGTGGTCCAGCTGCAGCAGCTTGCCAGCGCGGAAGATGGCGATCTTGTCGCCCAGTTTGATCGCCTCGTCGATGTCGTGGCTGACCATGATCACGGTCTTGTTCAGCGCCCGCTGCATCTCGAAGAACTCGTTCTGGATCATCTCGCGGTTGATCGGGTCGACCGCGCCGAATGGCTCGTCCATCAACAGCACCGGCGCTTCGGCCGCCAGCGCGCGGATTACCCCGATACGCTGCTGCTGGCCGCCGGACAGTTCGCGCGGGTAGCGCTGCAGGTATTGCTTGGGTTCGAGCTTGATCATGCTCATCAGCTCGCGGGCGCGCTCGTGGCAGCGCTGCTTGTCCCAGCCGAGCAGGCGCGGGACCACGGTGATGTTCTCTTCGATGGTCATGTTGGGGAACAGACCGATCTGCTGGATCACGTAGCCGATCTGCCGGCGCAGGGTCACTTCGTCGAGGCCGGTGGTGTCTTCGCCATTGATGAACACCTGGCCGGAAGTCGGGGTGATCAGGCGGTTGATCATCTTCAGCGTGGTGCTCTTGCCGCAGCCCGAGGGGCCGAGGAACACGCAGATTTCGCCTTCGTTGACGGTGAGGCTAACCGAGTCGACGGCTTTGACGGTTTTTCCGTTGACGTCGAAGGTTTTGCTGAGGTTCTTGAGTTCGATCATGAGCGCAGTCCTTCTGGAGTCAGGGCACGTTGCAGGGTTTGCAGGAGCAGGTCGGCAATGATCGCCAGCAGGCTGACCAGCACAGCGCCGACCAGCAGCATCGACATGTCGCTGCGGCTGATGGAGGTAAGAATGAGGACGCCCAGGCCGCCGGCGCCGATGGTGGCGGCGATGGTCATGACGCCGATGTTCATCACCACGGCGGTACGCACGCCGGCGAGGATCACCGGTATCGCGATGGGCAACTCGACCATGCGCAGGCGCTGGCCGAAAGTCATGCCGATGCCGCGCGCGGCTTCACGGATACCGGGCTCGACGCTTGTCAGGGCCAGGTAGGTGTTGCGCAGGATCGGCAACAGCGAATAGAGGAACACCGCCGTGATTGCCGGCAGCGGGCCGAGGCCCTGGCCGAACTTGGAATAGAACGGCAGCAGCAGGCCGAACAGGGCGATGGAAGGGATGGTCAGCAGCACGGTGGCGCTGGCCTGTAGCGGGCCGGCGACGGCCGGGAAGCGGGTCATCAGAATGCCCAGCGGCACGCCGACGAGGATCGCCAGGCTGACGGCAACGCCGACCAGCATGATGTGTTGCCAGGTCAGTTGCAGCACCTGGGCCCAGTCGAGGTGGGCGAACGTGTCGAGCAGGCTCATGGCTGTACCTCGCCAGGCATGGGGTGCTCGCGCAGGAAGGCGGCGGCCACCGTGGTCGGGTTCTGGTGTTCGACGTCGACCTTGGCATTGAGCTGGCGCATGGTTTCGTCATCCAGCTGTTCGGCCAGGGGCTTGAGCAGGCCAACCAGTTTCGGGTTGGCGTCGAGCACCTGTTTGCGCACCACCGGGGCGGCGGTGTAGTCAGGGAAGTAGTGCTTGTCGTCTTCCAGCAGTTTGAGGTTGAACGCGCTCAGGCGGCCGTCGGTGGTGTACACAAGGCCGGCGAACACCTGGTTGTTGTGCATGGCGGTGTAGACCAGCCCGGCATCCATCTGGCGGATGTTGGCGCGGCCCACTTGCAGGTCGTACATCTCCTTGAGCCCGACCAGGCCATCCGGGCGGTTGGCGAACTCGGTGTCCAGCGCTACCAGGTGGTTGCGCTTGCTTTCGTCACGCAGCACCTGGTTGAGGTCGCTGATGGTGTTGACCTGTGGGTACGCCTCGGCGACCTGCTTGGGCAAGCCCAGCGCGTAGGTGTTGCTGAACTTCGACGGGGTCAGCCAGATCAGGTCTTTCTTCGCGTCCAGTTCCTTGACCTTGGCGTAGGTGGCTTCGGCACTGGGCATGCGCTCGTCGATATGGTTGTACGAGACCAGCGACACGCCCGTGTACTCCCACATCAGGTCGAGCTGGCCGGTTTCCTGGGCCTGGCGCGCGATGCTGCTGCCAAGGCCGGAGGTGACACGCACGTCGAAGCCGTTGGCGCGCAGGTACTGTGCGGTGATTTCGGCAAGCACGGTCTGTTCGGTGAACACCCGCGCGCCGATGCGGATCAGGGGTTTTTCGGCTGCCTGGGCAAATCCTGCGAACAGCAGGGCCGCGCCCAGCAGCAAGGCGATTCTCTTGTTCATACGTTCCCTCTTGTTATCCAGCCAATCCACGTTCCAGCCAGCGCTTGCTGGAGAAACTCACCGCTGCGTCGAGTACCAGTGCCAGCAGCGCGGTGCAGGCGGCTCCCAGCAGCAGCTGTGGCTGGTTGTTCAGGGCGATGCCAGGGAAGATCAGGCTGCCCAGGCTGTTGGCGCCGATCAGGAAGGCCAGCGGTGCGGTACCGACGTTCAGCGCCAGGGCCACGCGCACGCCGCCGACGATGATCGGCACGGCGTTGGGCAGCTCCACCTGCCAGAGTTGCTGGCGCGGGGTCATGCCGATGCCGGTGGCGGCTTCCTTGAGCGAGGCGGGGACGTTTTTCAGGCCCTCGTAGGTGTTGCGCACGATGGGCAGGAGGGAGGCGAGGAACAGCGCGAAGATCGCAGGGCCAGCGCCGATGCCCAGGATACTCAGGGCGATGGCCAGAACGGCCAAGGGGGGGATGGTGTTGCCAACGTTGAAGAACTGCATGAAGCGCTCGGCTTTGTCGACCCGGTGCGGTCGACTCAAGGCAATGCCGGCGGGGATGCCCACGGCCAGCGCCGCCGCCATCGAAGCCAGCACCAGTACCAGGTGCGCTTGCAGGTAGAACCCAAGATCGTCGCGATAACGCGCGATCGTGTCGATGCCGATCCAGTGGATCAGCAGGGCCAGGATGACGAGCACGGTGGCGCATCCCAACAGCCCTTTACCGTAGCGTGTAGCCACAGGCGGACTCCTTGTGTTGTCGGCGAGCACACTTCTTGGTAGCCGGCCAGTCCTGGCGGCGGGTGGTGTGTTCGCGAGTAGCAGCGTGAGGCAGCCGAAGGCTGCGATCAGGCCATGAGCCGAACCCCGTCGGGCCCGAAAATGCTGATGAAACCAGTCCCCAACCGAAGCGGGTTGCAGGGGAATGGACGTCTCCGTGGGCGTAAAGGTTCCCATCTGAGGCGGCATTTGGCCAGCGTTAATCACTGGCGGCCTGGAAATTTCACGCGAAAAATAAGCGCTTTTCCTACATCAAGGCGTTGAATTACCTAGTATCGAGCTGTTTGTGCCCTCGAGCATTATCTGCTTTGAAATTCTCCTGATATCTACTTGAGAGAATATTCCTTTGGGGGTATTTTGTGGTGTGGTCTATAAGGATGTGCCCGGAATTCATGATCGAATTCAGGGCGTTGGCTCTGGAGGTTCAGGATGAACTGCTGGCTCAACTCCACCTGCTTGCATGCCAAGGCCCGGCTCTGGGACGACCTCGCGTGGATTCCTTGAAAGGTTCAAGGCATTCGAACATGAAAGAATTGCGATTCAGTGTCGGCGACGGAGTGTGGCGGGTAGCGTTCGCCTTTGATCCATCACGTTGTGCGCTGCTATTGGTTGCCGGCGATAAAGCAGGCATTAGTGAGCGTAGGTTTTACCGCAGCCTGATCGGTCGTGCTGACGTGCGTTTCGAACGGCATCTGTATAGAGGTTGAATGATGAAAACACTCGATGAGGTTATGTGCGAGCTTTCGCCTGAGCGTAGGGCCAGGGTTGAAGCCCGCGGTCGTGAACTGATCCGTGAAGAAATGACCTTGCAAGCATTGCGCAAGCAACTGGCAATCACCCAGGAAGGGCTGGCGGAGCGTCTGGATATCCGTCAGGGGAATGTTTCGAAAGTGGAGAAGCGCAGTGACATGCTGATTTCCACCTTGCGCAGCTATGTGGAGGCTCTGGGCGGGACTTTGGAGCTGGTTGCGCATATTCCCGGGCGTCCCCCCGTTACGCTTGACGGTTTCCTTGAGGAGCAGGAGCTGCGCGCTTAGCCCCTGCGATCGAGCGGTTGCGGGAGATCAAATTTTGGCCCACGCCCAATTTCAGGTATGATATCGCCCCTTTTTAAATCCCCCAGTCAGGCGATTTCCCATGACCAACCAGGCCGCCGAAGTCGCGAAGCGCCGCACTTTCGCAATCATTTCCCACCCCGACGCCGGTAAGACCACCATCACCGAGAAGCTCCTGCTGATGGGCAAGGCCATTGCCGTCGCCGGTACCGTGAAGTCGCGCAAGTCCGACCGCCACGCCACCTCCGACTGGATGGAAATGGAGAAGCAGCGCGGCATCTCCATCACCACCTCGGTGATGCAGTTCCCCTACCGCGAGCACATGATCAACCTGCTCGACACCCCCGGCCACGAAGACTTCTCGGAAGACACCTACCGCACCCTGACCGCGGTGGACTCGGCGCTGATGGTGCTCGACGGCGGTAAAGGTGTAGAGCCACGGACCATCGCCCTGATGGACGTTTGCCGCCTGCGCGACACGCCGATCGTCAGCTTCATCAACAAACTCGACCGTGACATCCGTGACCCGATCGAACTGCTCGACGAGATCGAAGCGGTTCTGAAGATCAAGGCCGCGCCGATCACCTGGCCGATTGGTTGCTACCGCGACTTCAAGGGCGTGTATCACCTGACCGGCGACTACATCGTGGTCTACACCCCGGGCCACGGCCACGAGCGCACCGAAGCCAAGATCATCCAGAAGCTGGACTCCGACGAGGCCCGCGCCCACCTGGGCGACCAGTACGATTCGTTCGTCGAGCAGCTGGAGTTGGTGCAGGGCGCCTGCCATGAATTCAACCAGGAAGAGTTCATCAACGGTCAGCTGACCCCGGTGTTCTTCGGTACCGCGCTGGGCAACTTCGGTGTCGACCACGTGCTTGATTCGGTCGTCGACTGGGCGCCGCGCCCGCTGGGCCGTGTGGCCCACGAGCGGACCGTCGAGCCTGTGGAAGAGAAGTTCACCGGCTTCGTGTTCAAGATCCAGGCGAACATGGACCCGAAACACCGCGACCGCATCGCCTTCATGCGTATCTGTTCGGGCAAGTACGAAAAGGGCATGAAGATGCGCCATGTGCGCCTGAACAAGGACCTGCGCATCGGCGACGCGCTGACCTTCTTCTCCTCCGAACGTGAGCAGCTGGAAGAGGCCTACGCTGGCGACATCATCGGCCTGCACAACCACGGCACCATCCAGATCGGTGACACCTTCACAGAAGGCGAGGCGCTGGGCTTCACCGGTATCCCGCACTTCGCCCCGGAACTGTTCCGCCGCGTGCGCCTGAAGGACCCGCTGAAATCCAAACAACTGCGTCAGGGCCTGCAGCAGTTGGCAGAAGAAGGCGCGACCCAGGTGTTCTTCCCAGAGCGCAGCAACGACATCATCCTCGGTGCGGTCGGTGTGCTGCAGTTCGACGTGGTCGCCAGCCGCCTGAAGGAAGAATACAAGGTGGAGTGCGCCTACGAGCCGATCACCGTCTGGTCGGCCCGCTGGATCGCCTGCGACGACAAGAAGAAGCTCGAGGAATTCCAGAACAAGGCCATGGAAAACCTGGCCATCGACGGCGGCGGTCACCTGACCTACCTGGCGCCGACCCGGGTCAACCTGGCGCTGATGGAAGAGCGCTGGCCAGACATCAAGTTCCGCGCTACCCGCGAGCACCACTGATCGCTGAATTGGGGCTGCTTTGCAGCCCTTCGCGGGACAAGCCCGCTCCTACAAGGGATCGCATAGCCCTGTGGGAGCGGGCTTGTCCCGCGAAGGGCCGCAAAGCGGCCCCATTTCAATTTCCGGCTTTGATACTGGTCCAGATCCGGGTCCTGATGCGGTCAATCTTGGCCGGCATCGCCTCCAGCGCATACAGCTTGCCCATCACGTCCTCGCTCGGGTAAATCATCGTATTGCCCTTCATCGCCGGCTCCACCAGCCCGTCCGCCTTGAGGTTGCCGTTGGCGTACTGCACATGATTGCTGATATTGGCCATCACCTCTGGCTGCAGCAGGTAGTTCATGTAGGCATACCCGGCCTTTTCATCCGGTGCATCGGCCGGCATGGCCACCATGTCGAACCACATCGGCGCGCCTTCCTTTGGGATCGAGTACCCCACCTTCACCCCGTTCTTCGCCTCTTCGGCGCGGTTCTTCGCCTGCAGCACATCCCCCGAGAAGCCCACCACCACGCAGATATCGCCGTTGGCCAGGTCGCCGGTGTACTTCGATGAGTGGAAGTAGCTGATGTACGGCCGCACCTGCATCAGCAGCGCCTTGGCCTTGTCGTAGTCGGCCGGGTTCTGGCTATGGTGCGGCAGGCCCAGGTAGTGCAGGGCGATCGGTAGCAGTTCGGGGCCGTTGTCCAGCACGGCCACGCCGCAGCTCTTCAGCTTGCTCATGTATTCGGGCTTGAAGATCAGGTCCCAGGAATCCACCGGCGCGTTGTCGCCGAGCACCGCTTTGACTTTGTCGATGTTGTAGCCGATGCCGGTGCTGCCCCACAGGTACGGGAAGCCGTACTGGTTGCCCGGGTCGTTGACCTCCAGCGCCTTCATCAGCACCGGGTTGAGGTTGTGCCAGTTGGGCAGCTGCGACTTGTCCAGCGGCTTCAGGGCCTTGCCCTGGATCTGCCGGGCCATGAAATGGTTGGACGGGAACACCACGTCGTAGCCGGAGTTGCCGGTCATCAGCTTGCCGTCGAGGGTCTCGTTGCTGTCGTACACGTCGTAGGTCGGGACGATGCCGCTGGCTTGCTGGAAGTTTTTCAGCGTGTCGGGGGCGACGTAGCTGGACCAGTTGTAGATCTTCACCGTCTCGGCGGCGCTGGCGACGCTTGCGGCCAGCATCAGGGGTGCAAGAAGGGGCGTTCGCATGTCGGGTTTACCTTGCTTTGTCTGTTGTTATCGAAGGCAGGCGATCAGCGGATCAGAAAATCAGAACGTAGGTCTTGCGCACGGTCTCCTGGATATCCCAGATGCCGGTGCTGTTGGCCGGTAGCATCAGTGCGTCTCCGGCTTCTATGAGCAGGGTCTCGCCACCGTCTGGCGTGAAGGTGCAGCGGCCCTTGATGAAATGGCAGAACTCCTGTTGCACGATCTGCCGCCGCCAGCGCCCGGGGGTGCACTCCCAGATGCCGGTTTCGACGCCGTCGCTGCGTTCCACGCAGGTGACCGAAGCCACTGCCACGGGTTCGCCAAGCGGCACCGCGACCGGGTTGGAGCTGTCGAGCACGGCGCTGTCTGTGTGTTTGAACTGGGTGATGCTCATGACCGGTGGATCCTGTGTCGGGGAAAGGGAAGTCAGTGCATGAAGCCTTCCATGAAGTCCGCAAGGGAGCTGGCCAGGCGCCGCCTCCAAGGCGCGCTGGCGGGGTTGGCGAGGGTCCGGTCCTCGTGGACGAAGCTCTGGATGATCGCGTTGTAGCCGAGCCAGCGGCAGGGCTCGGGCGGCCAGCTGGCCAGGCTCGCAACCGGGCGGTTGTCGAGCACCCAGGGTTGCGCGGTCAGCGGGTTGTGCTGGTTGAGGATCAGTGCCGCCAGCGTGCGTCCACCGAGGTTGGTGGCGCCGACACCTTCGCCGCCATAGCCGCCGGCCAAGGCGATGCCGCGCTGGCGGTCGCAGAGCATGTGCGGGCGGAAGCGCCGCGCCATGCCCAGGTTGCCGCCCCAGGAGTGGGTGATGCGTGCGTGCTTGAGCTGCGGGAACAGTTCGCCGAACAGGTAGCGACGCAGTTCGATTTCGTGATCCTGCAGGTTGAAGTTCTCGCGCAGCCGGCCACCGAAGCGGTAGCCGCCGCGGGCGCCGAATACCAGGCGGTTGTCGGCGGTGCGTTGGCCATAGGTGACCTGGCGGCTGCTTTCGCTGAAGGCCTGGCCCTGGCTCAGGCCGATCTGCTCCCAGGTCGATTCCGGCAGTGGCTCGGTGGCTACCAGCAGGCTCTGCACCGGCAACTGGTGCTTGCCCAGCGGCGGCAGGCTGGCGGCATACCCTTCGACGGCGGGTACCATCCACTGGCAGCGGATGCGCGCCAGGGGCGAGCGCACCTCGCCAGGCTGCCAGTCGATGGCCGGGGTGTTCTCGTAGATCGGCACGCCTAGCGCCTCCACCGCCCGGGCCAGGCCACGGGCCAGCTTGGCCGGCTGGATGGTCGCGGTGTGCGGGCTGTAGATTGCGCCATAGGCATTGCTGACTCGCAGTTGCGCGTCCAGCTGCTCGGGGCGCAGCCAGCGGTAGTCATCCTCGGTCATGCCCTGGCGGTACAGGTCGTCGAGGTAGGCGCGCAGGCTGCGTTCCTGCTCCGGGTAACGTGCGGCGCAATACAGCACGCCGCCTTTGCGGTAGTCGCAGTCGATGCCCTCGCGCTGCAGCACGCTGTGCACTTCATCGGGAATGCCGTGCAGCAGGTCGATGCTGGCGCGGCGTTGCTGCGGCGACAGGGTGGCCAGCAGGCGGTCTTCGCCGAGCAGGTTGCCCATCAGCCAACCGCCATTGCGCCCCGAAGCGCCGAAGCCGGCGATGTTGGCCTCGATCACCGCGATGTTCAGTTGCGGCGCCTGGCGCTTGAGGTAGTAGGCGGTCCAGAGACCGGTGTAGCCGGCGCCGATGATGCACACGTCGACTTCCAGGTCCTGGCGCAGGGCTGGGCGCGCGCACAATGGCTCGTCAAGCTGGTCCATCCACAGGCTGAGCGTGCGCAGGGGTTGCATCGGGTTTTGCTCCACATCCGTCAAGGTCTGTGGGCGATGCTAGTGGTGTCGGTCAGTGCCTGTCTTACGTGCGTGCACGCAGGGAAATTTGCTTGAGGTAGGCCTTGGGTGTGAGGCCGGTGTGTTCGCGGAAGCACTTATAGAAGGCCGACAGCGAGTTGAAGCCGGCGTTGAACGCAAGGTCGTCGATTGGCGCCTCGACGCTGTCGTCGTCGAGGCTGGCCATCAGGTGCTGCAGGCGCGCCTGGTTGACGTAGCGGTAAAAGCTTTGCCCGAGCACCTGGTTGAGCAGGTAGGAGATCTGATTGCGGCTGTAACCGCTAGCGTCGGCAACTTGCTGCAGGTCCAATTCCGGATCGAGGTAGGGGCGCTGGCGCTGGAAGTAGTGCTCCAGGTCTTGGGCCATGGTCGACAGCTGCCGCGGTGACAGGCCCAGGCGGCTGGTGGCCGGGCGTGGGCCACTAGTGGCCAGGCCGTTGCCGTTCTGGCGCACCAGGGTAGCGTACTCATTGACCCGCCAGATCAGCCCATCCTTGACGGTGATCGCTTCGCTGGACTGGAACGCCACCAGTCCAGCGCCCCCTTGTACTGTCACCTGGTACTGGATGAACGCCGTGCAGCCGTCGACGCGGATGCGGTCGCTGTGGACGATGTCCTCGCCAGCTTCATGGGGCAGGCAGGCGCGTACGTAGTCGCGCAGTTCCTCGTAGCCGAGCACGCGGTTCTGGAAGAAGTCGTGGTACTGGATGTCGGGGTGGTAGAGCGCGATCACGCCGTCGAGGTCACGGTGCTTCCAGCACAGGTGATAGCGCAGCACGGTGTCGGCGGTGAGCGGGGTCTGGGCGGTGTCATCGGGCAGCGTCATGCGCGAATCATGCCTCGCCGATAGCGACCGTTACAAGAATGCAGAACACCTGACCCGTTGAGGGCGTTCGCGCATTTTGCACGGTCCCAAGACAGCCGATTTTATTAAGTGATTGATTTTAAAAGGAGTCATTTTTTGTCACAACTGGCACAGCCGCTGCAATGGTTACTGCGCGAACGGAATTCACGCTCACCTATAAGGCGCACACATCATGATCACCCCTGCCGATTATCCCGCTGTCGACATCCAAAGCCGCTCAGGTGTTTCCTGGGCGGCGATCTTTGCTGGCGCGGCTGCCGCCGCGTCGGTCTCTCTCATCCTGGTGGTACTGGGCGCCGGACTGGGCTTTGCGGCCACGTCACCCTGGGCTGACGAGGGCGCAAGTGCCAAGGCGCTGGGGGTTTCGACCATCATCTGGCTGCTCGTCACCCAGATCATTGCCTCGGGCCTGGGGGGTTATATAGCCGGTCGCCTGCGCGTCAAATGGGCCAACCTGCATGGCGATGAGGTGTACTTCCGCGACACGGCACATGGTTTCCTGTCTTGGGCAGTGGCCACACTGGTAGCGGCAATGCTGGTATTGGGCGCCGCCGGCAACCTGGTCGGGGCCGGGGCCAGTGCTGCCTCACAAGCAGCGACTGTTTCTGCTGCTGCAGGGGGCGCCGCTGCGGCGCGTGGCGACAACGATTCGATGGGCTATTTCGTCGATAGCCTGTTCCGTGGCGATGGGCCTGCGCCGGTCAGCGATGATGCTGCCAATGGCATCGCAGCGCGCATCTTGGCCAAGGGCGTTGCGGGGGATGGCGCATTACCTGCCGAAGACCGTACCTACCTGGCGCAACTCGTTGCCCAACGCACTCGCCTGAGCCAGGCGGAAGCCGAAGCTCGGGTCGATCAGGTACTGGCCCAGGTACAAGCGCTGAAAACCAGTGCCAAGCAAGCGGCGGATACCGCTGCCAAAGTTGCAGCCTGGACTGCGCTGTGGACCTTTGTCGCACTGCTGTGCGGCGCATTCTTCGCCAGCCTGGCTGCCCTTTACGGTGGTCGTCAGCGCGACCGCGTGCAGTGGCTTGAGGGCGACTACGTTGCCCACCGCCCCCTTCAACGTTAAGCAAGGAGAACTACCATGCGCTCGATACTGCTGTGGATGATTGGCGTACCGATTCCCGTCATCATCCTGATTGCACTGTTCATGCACTGACCGATAGGGGCCGCTTTGCGGCCCCTATCGCGTGACACGCTCACACCTAGCTAGAGGAACTGCTCGGCATAGTGGCAGGCCACCTGCCGAGTACTTACCTGCCGCAATGCCGGCACCTCCTTGGCACAACGCTCGGTCGCATACGGGCAACGCTTGTGGAACGCACACCCATCCGGCGGATTGAGCGGGTTGGGCAGTTCCCCCGCAATGCGAATTTTCGGCTTCAGCGGGTCTGGGTGAATCGCCGGTGTCGCCGACAGCAGCGCCTGGGTATACGGATGCAGCGGCTTCTCGTATATATCCTCCTTCGGCCCCATCTCCGCCGGCCGCCCCAGGTACATCACCAGCACCTGATCAGCCACATGCCGCACCACTGCGAGGTTGTGCGAGATGAACACATAGGCGGTGTTGAACTCCTTCTGCAAGTCCATGAACAGGTTCAGCACCTGGGCCTGGATCGACACGTCCAGCGCCGAAGTCGGCTCATCGGCCACCAGCACCTTTGGTTGCAGCATCATTGCCCGGGCCAGGGCGATGCGCTGGCGCTGGCCACCGGAGAACATGTGCGGATAGCGCTGGTAATGCTCAGGCCGCAGGCCGACCTGCTCCATCATCTTCTGCACTTTTTCGCGGCGTTCGGCCTTGCTCAGCGAGGTGTTGATCAGCAGCGGCTCGGCCAGCTGATCACCGATCTTCTGCCGTGGGTTGAGCGAGGCATAGGGGCTTTGGAACACCATCTGCACGTCGCGACGCAGTTGCTTGCGCGCGGACTTGCTGGCGCCTTTCACCTCGGTGCCATCGATCTGCAGCGAGCCGGAGGACGGTTCTTCGATCAAGGTCAGGGCACGGGCCAGGGTCGACTTGCCGCAGCCGGACTCACCGACCACGGCCAGCGTCTTGCCGGCCTCCAGTTCAAACGACACGCCATTGAGCGCGCGCACCAGGGCGTGGCCCTTGAACAGGCCGCGGGAGACTTCGTAATGCCGGGTCAAATCCCGGGCAGTGAGAACGACGGCCATCACGCCACCTCCTGGTTCAGCGGGTAGAAGCAACGCACCAAGCTGTGTGCCTGCGGGTCAAGGGGCGGGCGCTGGTGCCGGCAGTTGTCCTGCACGTATGGGCAGCGCGGCGACAGCAGGCAGCCGGCCGGGCGGTCGTAGCGGCCGGGGACGATACCGGGCAGGGTGGCCAGGCGCTCGGCGCCGATGCTGTGCTCGGGGATCGCCGCCAGCAGCGCTTCGCTGTAAGGGTGGGCGGGTACGTCGAACAGTTCTGGCACCTGGCCGACTTCAACGGCCTGGCCTGCGTACATCACGCACACCCGTTTGGCGGTTTCGGCAACCACGGCCAGGTCGTGGGTGATCAGGATGAGCGCCATGTTGCGCTCCTTCTGCAGGTTGACCAGCAGCTCCATGATCTGTGCCTGGATGGTCACGTCCAGCGCGGTGGTCGGTTCGTCGGCGATCAGCAGCTTGGGTTCGCCGGCAATCGCCATGGCGATGGCGACGCGTTGGCTCATGCCGCCGGAGAGCTGGTGAGGGTAGGCATCCAGGCGGCTTTCCGCAGCCGGGATTTCCACTTTCTTCAACAGTTCCAGGGCACGCTGGCGCGCGGCCTTGCCCTTCAAGCCCAGGTGCTGGCGCAGCACTTCCTCGATCTGGTAGCCGACGGTGTAGCTGGGGTTGAGTGCGGTCATCGGGTCCTGGAAGACCATGGCGATGTCCTTGCCCACCACCTTGCGCCGCTGGCGGCCACTGAGCTTGAGCATGTCGGTGCCGTCGAAGGTGAGCGAATCGGCGGTGATGCGCCCGGGGGCGTCGATCAGGCCCATCAGGGCCATCATGGTGACGGACTTGCCCGAGCCGGACTCGCCGACGATGGCCAGGATCTCGCCGGCGTCCACCGCCAGGTCCAGGCCATCGACCACGGGCACGGCATTGGCGTCGCCGAAGCGCACGTTCAGGTTGTTGATCTGCAACAGTGACATGGCGTTCTCCTCAGGCGGCGTTCTTGAGTTTCGGGTCCAGCGCATCGCGCAGGCCGTCGCCCATCAGGTTGATTGCCAGCACACTGAGCAGAATGGTCAGGCCGGGCAGGCTCACCACCCACCAGGCGCGCTCGATGTAGTCACGGGCCGAGGCCAGCATGGTGCCCCACTCGGGGGTTGGCGGCTGCACGCCAAGGCCGAGGAAGCCCAGGGCGGCGGCGTCGAGGATCGCCGAGGAAAAGCTCAAGGTCGCCTGTACGATCAGCGGTGCCATGCAGTTGGGCAGCACGGTGACGAACATCAGCCGTGGCAGCCCGGCACCGGCCAGGCGTGCGGCAGTGACGTAGTCGCGGTTCAGCTCGCCCATCACTGCGGCGCGGGTCAGGCGCACGTAGGACGGCAGGGAGACGATGGCGATGGCGATCACCGTGTTGATCAGGCCAGGGCCGAGGATGGCAACGATCGCCACCGCCAGCAGCAGCGAGGGCAGGGCCAGCATCACGTCCATCAGGCGCATGATCGACGGGCCGAGCACCTGCGGGAAGAAGCCGGCCAGCAGGCCCAGCAGGATCCCAGGGATCAGCGACATGATCACCGACGACAGGCCGATCAGCAGTGACAGACGCGCGCCCTGGATCAGGCGCGACAGCAGGTCACGGCCGAGTTCGTCGGTACCGAGGATGAACTGCCAGCTGCCGCCGTCGAGCCACACAGGTGGGGTCAGCAGGAAGTCGCGGTACTGCTCGCTCGGGTCATGGGGTGCGACCCATGGCGCGAACAAGGCGCAGAACACCACTAGGCACATGAAGGCCAGGCCCATTACCGCGCCCTTGTTGCGCGAGAAGGCGTGCCAGAATTCTTTGTACGGGGATGGGTAGAGCAGGCTCTGATCCACCGGGCTGGCCGGTGTGACGGATTTCGGAATCGGGCTAGTCATGGCGAAGGCCTCAGCGCTGATGACGGATGCGTGGGTTGGCCAGGCCGTAGAGGATATCCACGACGAAGTTGACCAGGATCACCAGGCAGGCGATCAACAGGATGCCGTTCTGGACCACGGGGTAGTCACGGGCACCGATGGCTTCGATCAGCCATTTGCCGATGCCCGGCCAGGAGAAGATGGTTTCGGTCAGCACGGCGCCGGCCAGCAGCGTGCCGACTTGCAGGCCGAATACGGTCAGCACCGGGATCAGCGCATTGCGCAGGCCATGCACGAAGACCACGCGGGCCGGCGACAGGCCTTTGGCACGGGCAGTGCGGATGTAGTCTTCGCGCAGCACTTCGAGCATCGACGAGCGGGTCATGCGGGCGATCACCGCCAGCGGGATGGTGCCCAGCACGATGGCCGGCAGTATCAGGTGCATCACCGCGTCCTTGAACGCGCCTTCCTCGTCGCTGAGCAAGGTGTCGATGAGCATGAAGCCGGTTTTCGGCTCGATGTCATAGAGCAGGTCGATACGCCCGGAAACCGGGGTCCAGCCCAGGCTCACCGAGAAGAACATGATCAGGATCAGGCCCCACCAGAAGATCGGCATGGAATAGCCGGCCAGGGAAACCCCCATCACCCCGTGGTCGAACAGCGACCCGCGCTTGAGCGCGGCGATCACCCCGGCCAGCAGGCCGACCACGCCGGCGAACAGCAAGGCGGCGAGGGCCAGCTCCAGGGTCGCGGGGAACAGGGTGAGGAACTCGGTCCACACACTTTCGCGGGTGCGCAGCGATTCACCGAGATCGCCCTGGGCCAGCTTGCCGACGTAGTCCAGGTACTGGACTGGCAGTGGCTTGTTCAGGCCCAGGCGCTCCATGGCCTGGGCGTGCATTTCAGGGTCGACCCTGCGCTCGCCCATCATCACTTCCACCGGGTCGCCGGGGATCAGGCGTATGAGCGCGAAGGTCAGCAAGGTGATACCGAAGAAGGTCGGTATCAGCAGGCCCAGGCGCCGGGCAATAAAACTCAACATTGTCGGGGTTACCTCATCAACAGGTCACGCAGTGCCGCCGGTGCCCGTGTGGGGTCCCGGCGATCGTTGTTGTTCTACTTCACCTTGGTGGTGGCGAAGTTGTTGTTGGTCAGAGGGTTGATCACGTAGCCCTCCACGTTGTCTCGCATGGCGGTGAACATCTTCGGATGGGCCATGCTGATCCAGGGTTGATCGTCATCGTACACCTTCAAAGCCTCGGCATAGAGCCTGGCGCGTTCGTCGTTGTCGATCACTTCGCGGGCGCGGGTGATCAGTTCCTGGAATTTAGGGTTGCACCAGCGCGCATAGTTCTCGCCGGATTTTGCGGCATCGCAACTGAGCAGCGGGCTGAGGAAATTGTCCGGGTCGCCGTTGTCGCCAGCCCAGCCGGTGGACACCAGGTCGGCCTCGCCGCTCTTGGCGCGGCGCAGCATTTCGGCCCACTCCATCACGCGGATGTCCAGCTTCAGGCCGATCTGCTTGAGGTCGGCCTGCAGCATCTCGGCGGACAGGCGCGGGTTGGGGTTGGTCGCGCCGCCGCCGTTGCGGGTGAACAGGGTGATCACCGTGCCCTCCGGTACGCCGGCCTGCGTGAGCAGCTCGCGGGCTTTGGCCAGATCGCGCGGCGGGTTCTTGTTCTCGGTGTTGTAGCCGATCATGGTCGGGGGGTAGGGGTTCACGCCGACCAGCGCGTTGCCCTTGCCGAACAACTGGTCGACGTGGGTCTGGCGGTCGAAGGCCATGTTGATGGCTTTTCGCACGCGCACGTCGCTCAGGTATTTGTGCTCGGTGTTCATCGCGATGTAACCGGTGACCAATGCTTCGATCTCGTCGACCTTAAGTTGCGGGTCCTGCTTGATCAGCGGTACGTCATCAGGCTTGGGGTAAAGCGCCACTTGGCATTCGTTGGCGCGCAACTTCTGCAGGCGTACGTTGCTGTCGGTGGCGATGGCAAAAATCAGTGCGTCGGCCGGTGGCTTGCCGCGGAAGTAGTCCGGGTTGGGCTTGTAGCGAACCTGGGCGTCCTTGTTGTAGCGCTGGAAGATGAACGGGCCAGTGCCGATGGGCTTGCTGTTGAGGTCGCCGGTCTTGCCGGCCCTGAGCAGCTGGTCACCGTATTCGGCGGAGTAGATCGAGGTGAAGGCCATGGCCATGTCGCGCAGGAACGGCGCTTCGGGGCGGGTGAGGGTTATCACCACAGTGTGGTCGTCGGTCTTGCTCACCGACTTGAGCAGGTCCTTGAAGGCCATGCTCTCGAAGTACGGGTAGCCGACGCTGGTCTTGGCGTGCCACGGGTGGTTCGGGTCGAGCTGCCGATTCAGACTCCACAGCACGTCGTCGGCGTTGAAGTCGCGGGTCGGCTTGAAGTAGTCGGTGGTGTGGAACTTGACCCCTTGGCGCAGGTGGAAGGTGTAGGTCAGGCCGTCGGGCGAAATGTCCCAGCGTTCTGCCAGGGCCGGCTGGATGTCGGTGGTGCCGGGCTTGAAGTCGACCAAGCGGTTGAACACCGTCTCGGCCGAGGCGTCGGCGGTGACGGCAGTGGTGTACTGGACGATGTCGAAGCCTTCCGGGCTGGCTTCGGTGCACACCACCAGCGGCTTGGCCGCGAGGTGGCCGGCGGCGCCCAGGATGACCGCTGCCAGGGCAGCGCGGAGCGGTAGCGATGTCATGGAAACTCCCTGCATGCGTTGATTCCAGCGTAGCCGCCACGGCCCGGGTTGAAGCGGGCCGTGGCGCCAGCGGTCAGAGAATATTGAATGGAATGGTGGTGACCAGGCGGAACTCGTCCAGGCTGCCATCGGCCTGCGCCTTGCTGGCGCGGTGCGCGGTGTAGGTGGCGCGGATGCTGGTGTCTTTCAGCGGCCCGCTCTGTACCGCGTAGCTGGTGCCGATGCCCCACTCGTAATGGGTTTCGCCGTCCAGGCCGTTCACGTCGTAGGCGGTGCCACGGTAGTGGGTGCCGTCGATGCCCCAGCCGCGGGCGTTATACAGGTTGAACTTGAGGCCTGGGACGCCGTAGGGCGCCATGTTCAGCACGTAGGAAATCTGCAGGGATTTCTCGTTGGGGCCGTTGAAGTCCGACAGCAGCGAGTTGGCCAAGTAGATGCCGTTGGTTTCGTGCAGGTAGTCGAAGTACTCGTTGCCGTTGACCTGCTGCCAGGAGGCAGTGAGGGTGTGTGCCTGGTGGGTCAGGCCGAACGACAGGCTGTAGGTGTCGTTGTCGATCTCGCCCATCTTCTTGCTGCCTGCATCCACTGTCTTGTAGTAGTTCAGGCCGGTGGTCAGGGCAAGCACGGCGTTGTCGCCGAGCACGTGGTTGGCGCCGAAGTAGTACTGGTTCCAGAAGTCGTCGACCTTGGTGGCGTACAGGCTGGTGGTCAGGCTCTTGAACGGCTGGTAGTTGACCCCGGCGGTGCTGGCGCGGTCGGTTTCGACGCCGGTGGCGCCATATTCGCTGCGGAACTTGCTCAGGCTCTGTTCGGTGCGGGGCGAAACGCGGTCGAAGGTGCCCAGGTCGATCGACAGGTTGTCGAATTCGGCGCTGTGCAGGAACGCGCCCTGGAAGCTCGACGGCAGTGCACGGTTGCCGATGTAGGCGATCATCGGCGTGTCCACCGACTGGCGGCCGACGGTGAGGGTCGTGTTGGACACGCGCGCCTTGATGTTCCCCAGGCCCATCTTGCTCCACTGGCCGACCGGGTCGCCGTCGCTGTGGGTGAGCGTGCGGTTGTTTGGCCCTGCGATCGCGGCGCGGCCCTGCTGGATGGCGACGGCGTTGTAGCCGGCGGCCTCGACGGCGAAGCCGACGGTCCCCTGGGTGAAGCCCGAACTGTAGTTGAGGATGGTGCCCTGCACCCAGTTGTCACGGCTGTGGGTGTCGTGGCGGGTGCCGTCGGCCTTGTAGTACTTCCACAGCGGTGCGCGGGTGGCGCGTTCGTGGGCGTACCAGTTACGGGTGCTGCCGGACAGGCTCTGGCCGTCCAGGAAGCCGCTGGCCGCGTCCTGTTCGCTGCTGGATTTCAGGCTGATCGGGACGTAGTCCTGGCTCTGGGTGTCGGCCTCGGTCACGGCGGAAAAGGTGCCGATGGATAAGGCCAAAGCGGTCAAGGTGAATAGTCTCAAGGTTAAAGCTCCCTTTCTGTTCTTTTAGTTATTGCCTGGCCTTGTGGGCCGGGTTGCTAGCTGCGGTGTTGCCAGGGTTGCCCGGGGTTGCCGGGCAAAATCGCGGGAGGTGTATTGGCTGTACCGGCCCTTTCGCGGGGCAAGCCCGCTCCTACAGGGCGATCACCAACCTGTGTGGGAGCGGGCTTGCCCGCGAAGAGGCCGGTCCTGGCTATCGCCTAATCAACACTCACACCGGAAAAGTCATTGCGCCCGAACGGGCTGACCTTGAAATCGGCCACCTTGATGCTCAGCGGCTGGTTGACGGTGGAATGCGCCACCGGGGTGATCGGCACCTGCTGTTTGAGGCGCTGCTGGGCCTGCTGGTACAGCGCCGTGCGCTGCTCGCGGTCGGTGACCTGCTTGGCCTGCTTGACCAGACTGTCGTACTGCGGGTCGCACCACTGCGAGTAGTTGTTGCTGCCGATGGCGTCGCAGTTGTAGAGGGTGCCGAGCCAGTTGTCCGGGTCACCGTTGTCGCCGGTCCAGCCGATCAGGGCGATGTCGTGTTCGCCGCTTTTCATGCGCTTGAGGTATTCGCCCCATTCGTAGCTGACGATGCGCACCTTGAACCCGAGCTTGTTCCAGTCGGCCTGGAGCATCTCGGCCATCAGCTTGGCGTTGGGGTTGTACGGGCGCTGCACGGGCATGGCCCACAGGGTGATCTCGGTGCCTGACTTGACCCCGGCCTGTTGCAGCAGTTGCCTGGCCTTTTCCGGGTCGAAGGGGGCGTCCTTGAGGCTGTTGTCATAGGACCACTGGGTCGGCGGCATGGCGTTGACCGCCAGCTGGCCGGAGTCCTGGTACACCGCCTGGATGATGGCCTTCTTGTTCACCGCCATGTCCATGGCCTGGCGCACTTCCAGGCGATCGAACGGCGGGTGCTGGGTGTTGTAGGCGATGTAGCCGAGGTTGAACCCCGGCTGCTGCAGCACCTGCAGTTTGCCATCGGCCTTGAGCGCCGGCAGGTCGGCCGGGCGCGGGTGCAGGGTGACCTGGCATTCGTTGCGGCGCAGCTTCTGGATGCGCACCGACGGGTCGGTGTTGATCGAGAACACCAGGTTGTCGATCTTCACTTGATCTGGCGCCCAGTACTGCGGGTTGCCCTTGAAGCGAATCTGCGAGTCCTTCTGGTAACGCTGGAACACGAACGGCCCGGTGCCGATCGGTTGCTGGTTGATGTCGCTGGGGCGCCCGCTGGCCAGCAACGTTTCGGCATATTCGGCCGAGAGTATCGAGGCGAAGCTCATCGCCAGGTTCTGGATGAACGCGGCATCGACCTTGTTCAAGGTGAACACCACGGTCAGCGGGCCGGTTTTCTCGACCCGGGCGATGTTCTTGTCCAGGCCCATGCTGACGAAGTACGGGAACTCGGTGGGGTAGGCCTTGCGGAACGGCTGGTGCCTGTCGAGCATGCGGTTGAAGGTGAACAGCACGTCGTCGGCGTTGAAATCACGGCTCGGTTTGAAGGCCTTGTTGGCGTGAAACTTCACGCCCGAACGCAGGTGGAAGGTGTAACGCAGGCCGTCGTCGGAAACTTCCCATTTCGTCGCCAGCGCCGGGTGCACCGCCGTGCCGCCGCGCTCGAACTCCACCAGCCGGTTGTAGATCGGCTCGGCGGCGTCGTTGTCGGTGGCGCTGGTGTACTGGGCGGTGTCGAAGCCGGCCGGGCTGCCTTCGGAGCAGAACACCAGGTTCTTGGCCTGGAGGGCAGGGGCCTGGCTCAGCAGGCCGAGGGCGAGCAGGGTCGAAAGGCGGGGGACGTGGCGCATGGCGGTTCCTTTTCCAGCTGTTCAAGCCGCTTCGGGGTGCGAATGACGGCAACAGTTTCCTGCTCCGTCGCGGGTAGCGTCGGAGTGGGCACGAGATGCTTGGTGGTGGTGAGGCGGCACCCGCCATCGATCGGCGGGTGCCCGGATCTACCCTATTTGTCCACGCTGACGCCGTAGAAGGCGTTCAGCGCGAACGGGCTGATCTTGAAGTCCTTCACCTTGGCGCTCATCGGCTGGTAGACCGTGGAGTGGGCGATCGGGGTGATCGGCACCTGCTCCTTGAGGATGTGCTGGGCCTTCTGGTACAGCTCGGTGCGCTTGGCCTGGTCGGACGTGGCCTTGGCCTGCTTGATCAGGTCGTCGTAGGGTTTGTAGCACCACTTTGAGAAGTTGTTGCCGTCGATGGCGTCGCAACCATAGAGGGTGCCGAGCCAGTTGTCCGGGTCACCGTTGTCGCCGCTCCAGCCAATCAGCATGGCGCCCTGTTCGCCGCCTTTGGAGCGCTTGATGTACTCGCCCCACTCGTAACTGACGATCTTCGCCTTGATGCCGATCTTGGCCCAGTCTGACTGCAGCATTTCGGCCATCAGCTTGGCGTTGGGGTTGTACGGTCGCTGCACGGGCATGGCCCACAGGGTGATCTCGGTGCCGTCCTTGATGCCGGCTTCCTTGAGCAGTTGCTTGGCTTTTTCCGGGTCGTACGGGGCGTCCTTGATGCTGGTGTCATAGGACCACTGGGTCGGCGGCATGGCGTTGACCGCCAGCTGGCCGGCGCCCTGGTAGACCGATTCGATGATCTTCTTCTTATCGACGGCCATGTCCAGCGCCTGGCGGACTTTCAGCTGGGCCATCGGGTTGGGCTCATTGCTGCCCTTGATCTTGTCCATCACGTTGTAGGCGATGTAACCAAGGTTGAAGCCGGCCTGCTGCGGCATCTGCAGGTTCTTGTCGGCCTTCAGCGGCTCGATGTCGGCCGGCCGCGGGAACAGGGTGACCTGGCACTCGTTTTTCTTCAGCTTCTGCATGCGCACCGAAGCGTCGGTGGTGATGGCGAAGATCAGGTTGTCGATCTTCACGTCCTCGGGCTTCCAGTAGTCCTTGTTGCCCTTGAAGCGGATCTGCGCGTCTTTCTGGTACTTGCTGAACACGAACGGGCCAGTGCCGATCGGCTTCTGGTTGATGTCGGCGGCCTTGCCGTCCTTGAGCAACTGATCCGCGTACTCGGCGGACTGGACCGAGGCGAAGCTCATGGCCAGGTTCTGGATGAACGCGGCGTCCACTTCATTGAGGGTGAACTTGACCGTGTGATCGTCGAGCTTCTCCACCTTGGCGATGTTCTTGTCCATGCCCATGTCGGTGAAGTATGGGAACTCGGTGGGGTAGGCCTTGCGGAAGGGGTGGTTCTTGTCGAGCATGCGGTTGAAGGTGAACAGCACGTCGTCGGCGTTGAATTCGCGGGTCGGCTTGAAGTAGTCGGTGGTGTGGAACTTGACACCCTCGCGCAGGTGGAAGGTGTAGGTCTTGCCGTCGTCGGCCACGTCCCATTGGGTCGCCAGGCCCGGGATGACCGCGGTGCCACCGCGTTCGAACTGGGTCAGGCGGTTGAAGACGGTCTCTGCCGAGGCGTCGAAGTCGGTTCCGGTGGTGTATTGCCCAGGGTCGAAGCCGGCCGGGCTGCCTTCGGAGCAGAACACCAGGTTGGACGCGGCGTGGGCTAGCGGAGCGCCGGCGAGCAAGCCTGCACCGAGCAGGAACGGAATGACTGCGTGTTTGAGCATGGTGGCCTCATTGTTGTCATTTTTGGTTTGAGGTGGCCTCGTGAGCCGACCTGCGGATACTTATGCAGGGGGTATTCCCAATGCAACAGGCAGAAGGATAGTTGGCGTCAGAAAAGTAGTACGAACGTACATGGATGTCGCATTCGTATAACTTTCAGCGAAGTTGAACGTTTGCGCAGGCGAAATGATGGCTTTTTTCAGGATGTTTCGGGGCGGGGGAGGCTGTAGGACGCACCTGTGTGGTGCGTAGGAAATGTCTGAAAATGTGGAATTAGGGGCGCGCTGCGCCCCCAATGTGCATCAAGGCATCTGTACTTCGATCAGGCCATCGGCATTCATGCTGACTTCACTGGTACCTGCTTCGATATCCGGCGCTGGCGCAGCCTCATCAGCCCCCATGGCCTTCATCGCCATCGGCGCGCTGCGCAGGTAAGGGCGCGGATACCCAGAGCTGTTGAGGTTCAGGCTGACCACTTTATAGCCCTTGCCGCCCAACGCCTCGGTGGCCAGCTGCGCACGGGCCTTGAACGCATTCACCGCATCCTTGAGCAGCTCATCCTCGCTGGCCTTGCGCGTGGCCGGGGCAATGGAGAAGTCCATGCCGCCCATTTTCAGGTCCTGCAGCAGGTCGGCAGTGAGCTGGGACAGGGCTGGGAAGTCGGCACCTTCCAGGCGCAGCTCGGCGCGCTCACGCCAGCCGGTGATCTTCTGGCCCTTGCTGTCATACACCGGGTAGCTGTTGCGGCTGCCCTGGCTGATCTTCACGTCCTTGACCTGGCGCGCCTGCTGCACGGCCTTGTTCATGGTTTCGGTGATCTGCTTGGCGAGCTTGCCCGGGTCGGTATTCTGCGCTTCGCTGTAGAGGGTCACGACCATCAGGTCGCGCGCCACTTCCTTGCTGACTTCGGCGCGCAGCGATACCTGGTTGAAGCGCGGCTCATCGGCCGCCAGTGCCGGCAGGCTGGCGAGCAGGCCACAGGACAGGATCAGGGCCGCGCCGCGACGTGGAATGTGCATGTGTTACTCCTTGGCAATAATGGGCGTGGGTTCTGGTCATCCATTCCACGCATGGCCCATCAGACCGGGACCAGTGTAGTGGGTTCAAAAGTGCCATCATGAACGTGTGACAAAGTGTGGCGCTTTGCCGCATCGCTGCAGTGGGGCGCCCGGCTTCGGTATACTCCAGCCGATTTTCCTGGAGCACTCATCGGGAGAGCGCATGCTCGCCGCCGCACAACCGTTGTCCGCAACACGCCAGAACCTCTGGCGCCTGACTGTCATTCGCGTACTGGTCCTGGCCGCCCAGGCAGGCTCTGTGGGCGTCGCCTACTGGACCGACCTGCTGCCGCTGCCGTGGCTTTCGCTGGCCGCGACCCTGGCCCTGTCGTCGATCCTCTGCGCCTTCACCGCCTTACGCCTGCGCCTCTCGGTGCCGGTCACCGAGACCGAATACGCCTTGCAGCTGGCCTGCGACCTGCTGATTCACAGCGCCTTGCTGTACTACTCAGGTGGCTCGACCAACCCGTTCGTCTCCTATTACCTGGTGCCGCTGGCGATTGCCGCGGTCACCTTGCCATGGCTCTATTCGCTGATCCTCTCGGGCATCGCTCTGACCGCCTACAGCTTGCTGCTGGTGCAGTTCTACCCGCTCGAGGGGCTGCCAATGGCGCGGGACAAGATGCAGGTTTACGGCATGTGGCTGAGTATTGCCCTGGCCGCCGCCGTGATCACCTTTTTCGCCGCGCGCATGGCCGAAGAGCTGCGCCGTCAGGAGCAGCTGCGCTCCGAGCGCCGCGAAGAAAGCCTGCGTGACGAGCAGCTGCTGGCCGTGGCCACCCAGGCTGCGGGCGCTGCCCATGAACTGGGCACGCCACTGGCGACCATGAGCGTGCTGCTCAATGAAATGCGCCAGGACCACACCGACCCGCTGCTGCAGGAAGACCTGCAGATCCTTCAGGACCAGGTCAAGCTGTGCAAGGAAACCCTCCAGCAGCTGGTGCGCGCCGCCGAGGCCAACCGCCGCTTGGCGCTGGTGGAGCAGGACGTCACCGCGTGGCTCGACGAGGCCCTGAACCGCTGGCACCTGATGCGCCCGGAGGCCAGCTACCGCTTCCAGCGCCTGCGCGACGGCGAAGTGCCGCGCCTGACGCCGCCACCCGACCTGACCCAGGCGCTGCTGAACCTGCTGAACAATGCCGCCGATGCCTGCCCCGATGACCTGCAGGTGACCCTTGACTGGGACGCCCAGGACATCCTGATCAGCATCCGCGACCATGGCCCTGGCGTGCCGCCGGCCATCGCCGAAGCGATCGGCAAACCCTTCATTACCACCAAGGGCAAAGGCTTCGGCCTGGGCCTGTTCTTGAGCAAGGCCAGCGTGACCCGTGCGGGCGGCTCGGTGAAACTCTATAGTCATGAACAGGGTGGCACCCTGACCGAACTGCGCCTGCCCCATGGCAAGCGAGGAGATGAATGATGAGCGAAGAAATCCAGGTCGAAGGCGAAGAGCTGCCGCACCTGCTGCTGGTGGACGATGACGCCACCTTTACCCGGGTCATGGCCCGCGCCATGAGCCGCCGCGGTTTCCGCGTGAGCACTGCCGGTTCGGCCGAAGAGGGCCTGATCCTGGCCCAGCAGGATCTGCCGGACTACGCCACGCTGGACCTGAAGATGGAAGGCGACTCGGGCCTGGTGCTGCTGCCCAAGCTGCTGGAGCTGGACCCGGAGATGCGCGTGGTGATCCTGACCGGTTACTCGAGCATCGCCACTGCGGTCGAGGCGGTCAAGCGCGGCGCCTGCAACTACCTGTGCAAGCCGGCCGACGCCGACGACGTGCTGGCAGCGTTGCTCTCGGAGCATGCCGACCTGGACTCGCTGGTGCCGGAAAACCCGATGTCGGTCGACCGCCTGCAGTGGGAGCACATCCAGCGCGTGCTGAACGAGCACGAAGGCAACATCTCCGCCACCGCGCGGGCGTTGGGCATGCACCGCCGGACCTTGCAGCGCAAACTGCAGAAGCGCCCCGTACGGCGCTGAGCCGGGGTTGGCCCTTTCGCGGGGCAAGCCCGCTCCTACAGGCATCGTGTGCCCCTGTAGGAGCGGGCTTGCCCCGCGAAAGGGCCGGTACAGGCATTAAAGTCCTCCACGATCCCCGCATTTCCTGACGCGTTGGCGTATCATTAGCCGCCTAACGGCAACCCCTTCAGGACCGCTTGCGCATGCTCGCCCTTCTAATCCAGACGCTGAACATCACGGCCCCCGTCTTCGCCATGCTGTTCATGGGCGTGCTGCTAAAGCGCATCCACCTGATTGACGACAACTTCAACCGCGTCGCCTCGCAGCTGGTATTCAACGTCTGCATGCCGGCACTGCTGTTCCTCGGCATCTACCACGCCGACCTGGCAACGGCGGTCAAACCCAAGGTCATTCTCTACTTCGTCGCCGCCACCCTGGTAGGCTTTGCCGTGGCCTGGGGCATGGCGATCTGGCGCAGCCCACTGGCCGACCGCGGCATCTACACCCAGGGCGCGTTCCGCGGCAACAATGGCGTGATCGGCCTGGCCCTGGCCGCCAGCCTCTATGGTGATTACGGCATCTCGCTGGGGGCAGTGCTCGCCGGCCTGGTCATCCTCATGTACAACTCGCTGTCGTCGGTGGTGCTGGCGGTGTACAGCCCGGACCTCAAGTCCGACCCCTGGAGCATCTGCAAGAGCATCTTCAGCAACCCGCTGATCATCAGTGTGCTGGTGGCCACGCCCATGGCCTACGGCCAGGTGCCGCTGCCCAACTGGCTGCTGACCTCGGGCGACTACCTGGCGCAGATGACCCTGCCGCTGGCGCTGATCTGCATCGGTGGCACCTTGTCGCTGGCGGCGCTGCGCGACAGCGGCAAGCTGGCCGTCGATGCCAGCCTGGTGAAAATGGTCTGGCTGCCGCTGATCGGCACCCTGGGTGCCTGGCTGTGCGGCTTCCGTGGCGCCGAGCTGGGCATCCTGTTCCTGTACATCGGCAGCCCGACGGCGGCGGCCAGTTACGTCATGGCTCGCGCAGCCAACGGCAACCATGAACTGGCAGCGTCGATTATCGTGATCACCACGCTAATGGCGGCGATTACCACCAATATTGGTATTTTCATCTTGCAGTGGGGCGGATGGATCTAGATCCTTGTCTGCAAACAACAGCACAACACTGCCTCACTGAGCCAAAGGACACTTCATGCAAGACCAGAGCACGCCCGAGCAGCTGAAGCGCGGGCTGAAGAATCGCCATATCCAGCTGATCGCGCTGGGTGGTGCCGTGGGTACCGGGCTTTTTTTGGGCGTCGCCCAGACCATCCAGCTGGCCGGTCCCTCCGTTTTGCTGGGCTATGCCATCGCCGGTCTGATGGCTTTCTTCATCATGCGCCAACTGGGTGAGATGGTGGTCGAGGAGCCGGTTGCCGGTAGCTTCAGTCACTTTGCCCACCAATACTGGAGCGAGTTCGCCGGGTTCGTCTCCGGTTGGAACTACTGGGTGGTGTACGTGCTGGTCGGCATGGCCGAGCTCACGGCGGTGGGCATCTATGTGCAGTACTGGTGGCCGGAGTTCCCGACCTGGGCGACGGCGGCGATTTTCTTCGTGGTGATCAACCTGATCAACCTCACCCAGGTGAAGGTCTATGGCGAAATGGAGTTCTGGTTCGCCCTGGTCAAGGTAGTAGCCATCGTCAGCATGATCGGTTTTGGCGCCTGGATGCTCGCCAGCGGCCATGGTGGCCCTGAAGCCAGCGTGGCTAACCTGTGGCAATACGGCGGCTTCTTCCCCAATGGTGTGACCGGGCTGGTGATGGCGCTTGCGGTGATCATGTTCTCGTTCGGTGGCCTGGAGCTGGTCGGTATCACCGCCGCTGAGGCCGACAACCCGCGCCAGAGTATCCCCAAGGCGACCAACCAGGTGGTCTACCGCATCCTGATCTTCTACATCGGCGCGCTGGCCGTACTGCTGTCGCTGTACCCCTGGCAGAAAGTGGTGCAGGGCGGTAGCCCGTTCGTGATGATCTTCCACGAACTGGACAGCGACCTGGTGGCGACCATCCTCAACATCGTGGTGCTGACCGCTGCGCTGTCGGTGTACAACAGCTGCGTATACGCCAACAGCCGCATGCTGTTCGGCCTGGCCAGCCAGGGGGATGCGCCGCGCCAGCTGCTCAAGGTCAGCCGCAGCGGCGTGCCGCTGACAGCGCTGGGGGTGTCGGCCTTCGCGACCGGTATGTGTGTGCTGATCAACTACCTGATGCCCGGTGAAGCGTTCGGCCTGCTGATGGCGCTGGCGGTATCGGCGCTGGTGATCAACTGGGCCAGCATCAGCATTACCCACCTGAAGTTCCGCAAGGCCAAGCTGGCGGCGGGTGTCACTCCGTTCTACCAGAGCTGGGGGCACCCGGTGACGAACTACCTGTGCCTGGCGTTCATCGTGCTGATCCTGGTGGTGATGTACCTGACCCCGCCGATTCGCATCTCGGTGTTGCTGATTCCGGGGTGGATCCTGGTGCTGTGGGGTGCCTTCAAGCTGAAGAAGGCTCGCCAGGGCAGGTGAGGGAAGCAGGCTCGGCCGCTCAGTGCTGCCTGCGCCAGGCCCGAACTGTGGTGAACAAAAGCACCGCGCCTAGAACCGGAAGCACATAGAACAGCATCAGCCGCTCCAGCCGCCCGGCCAGCGGCATGCCCATGGTGAAAGCGGCAATGTGCAGCCCGTAGGCCAGGTACAGGCACAGGAACACCAGCCCTTCGGCGCGGGTGATGCGATAGCCGGAGTAGAACACCGGCAAGCTCAGCGCGGCGACGCCAAGCATCACCGGCAGGTCAAAGGCCAGCGCATTGGGCGAAATGGTCAGTGGCTCGGGGGTGAGCAGTGCGGTCAGGCCCAGTACTGCCAGCAGGTTGAACAGATTGCTGCCGATCACCGTGCCTACCGCAATCTCCCGCTCGCCGCGAATGGCGGCGATCAGCGCAGCGGCAAGCTCAGGCAGCGATGTGCACACCGCCACCACGGTCAGGCCGATGACGCGCTCGGACAGGCCAAGATCGGTGGCCACCTCAATGGCCGCTTCCAGCAGCAGATGGCCGGCCAGGCTCAGCAGCCCAAGGCCGAACAGTATCTGTAACAGTGTCCCGGACCAGAAACGCCCAGCGCTGGCTACCGCGACATCCTGGGCGGGATAGGTGCGGGCATAGTTGCGCGACTGGTGCCACAGCATGGCCAGGTAGCCCACCAGGGCAAGCAGCAGCAACAACCCTTCGGCCCTGCCCAGGTGGCCATTGGCACAGAGCGCATAGACCAGGGCGCTGGCGGCGATCATCAGCGGGATGTCCAGGCGCACCAGCTGGCGCGATACCCGCAGTGGAATGATCAGCGCGGCCAGGCCGAGGATGACCAGCACGTTGAAGATGTTGCTGCCGATCACACTGCCCACGGCCACGTCGGGCGCACCCTGGTAGGCGGCCTGCAGGCTCACGGTCAACTGCGGTGCGGTACTGCCGAAGGCTACCAGGCTCAGGCCGATGATCAGTGGCCGCACGCGCAGGCGTTCGGCCAGGCGCAGCGCCGCGCGCACCAACAGTTCGGCTCCGGCGATTAGCAGCAGGAGGGCAGCGCCCATTTGCAGCAGGCTGAAGGTGGGGAGGGTGGCCAGGTCGAAAATGGTCGGGCTCCAGTCAGTTCGGGTATTGGCTCAGTCGCTCAGACCTTGTACCCGCACGCGCGCCGTTCCGCTACGGAGCATGCCGATTTTTTCTGCTGCAGCACGTGACAGGTCGATCAGGCGGCCGCGGGTATGCGGGCCGCGGTCGTTGATGCGCACCACCACGCTGCGGTCGTTGGCCAGGTTGGTGACCAGCACCCGGCTGCCGAAGGGCAGGCTGCGGTGGGCGGCGGTGAGGCCGTGCTGGTTGAACGGTTCGCCACTGGCAGTGCGTTTGCCGTGGTGGCGCGAGCCGTAGAAGGACGCGGTGCCGGTTTCGTTGTAACCGCGGGGGTCGATGTCATGGCTGGCGCAGCCGGCCAGGAAGGAGAAAAGGGCCAGGGTGCCTAGGGATCGTTTCAGCAATTCGGATGCTCCGGTGCATTGGGGCCGCTGTGCGGCCAATCGCGGGTCAAGCCCGCTCCTACAGGAATGCGCGATCTCTTGTAGGAGCGGGCTTGGCCCGCGATCGAGGGCAAAGCCCTCGCCGCTTTTTTTCAGCTCACCCTTCGAGCTTGGCCTTGAGCAATTGGTTCACCTGCCCCGGGTTGGCCTTGCCTTTGGAGGCCTTCATCGCCTGGCCGACGAAGAAGCCGAACATCTTGCCGCGCTTGGCCTCGTCGGCGGCGCGGTACTGTTCGACCTGCTCGGCGTTGGCAGCGAGCATTTCTTCGAGCATCTTGTCGATCGCGCCGGTGTCGGTGACCTGCTTGAGGCCGCGGCTTTCGATGATGCTGTCGGCATCGCCTTCACCGGCGGCCATGGCCTCGAACACGGTCTTGGCGATCTTGCCGCTGATGGTGTTGTCGCGAATGCGCAGCAGCATGCCACCCAGGTGCGCGGCGCTGACCGGCGCCTGGTCGATCTCGATGCCCAGCTTGTTCAGCAGGCTGCCCAGTTCGACCATGACCCAGTTGGCGGCCAGTTTGGCATCGCCACCGATCTTCACCACTTCTTCGAAGTAGTCCGCCTGCTCACGGCTGGATGCCAGCACGTTGGCGTCGTAGGCCGACAGACCGTACTGGCTCTGGAAGCGCTCGACCTTCTGCGGCGGCAGCTCCGGCAGGCCGGCGCGGATGGTTTCGAGGAAGCTGTCCTCGATCACCACCGGCAGCAGGTCCGGGTCGGGGAAGTAACGGTAGTCGTTGGCCTCCTCCTTGCTGCGCATGGAGCGGGTCTCGTCCTTGTTCGGGTCGTAAAGGCGGGTTTCCTGCACCACCTTGCCACCGTCCTCGATCAGGTCGATCTGGCGCTGGATTTCGCTGTTGATCGCGCGCTCGATGAAGCGGAACGAGTTGACGTTCTTGATCTCGCAGCGGGTGCCAAACTCGGCCTGGCCTTTCGGGCGGATCGACACGTTGCAGTCGCAGCGCAGCGAGCCTTCGGCCATGTTGCCGTCACAGATGCCCAGGTAGCGCACCAGCGCGTGGATCGCCTTGACGTAGGCCACGGCTTCCTTGGCGCTGCGCATGTCCGGCTCGGAGACGATTTCCAGCAGCGGCGTGCCGGCGCGGTTCAGGTCGATGCCGGTGGAGCCGCTGAAGTCTTCGTGCAGGCTCTTGCCGGCGTCTTCTTCCAGGTGCGCACGGGTCACGCCGATGCGCTTGATGGTGCCGTCTTCCAGGGCGATGTCCAGGTGGCCCTTGCCGACGATCGGCAGGTCCATCTGGCTGATCTGGTAGCCCTTGGGCAGGTCGGGGTAGAAGTAGTTCTTGCGCGCGAACACGTTACGCTTGCCGATTTCGGCATCGATCGCCAGGCCGAACATGCACGCCATGCGCACGGCTTCCTGGTTCAGCACCGGCAGTACGCCGGGCATGCCCAGGTCAACCAGGCTGGCCTGGGTGTTCGGCTCGGAGCCGAAGGTGGTGGCGCTGCCGGAGAAGATCTTCGACTGGGTGGCCAGCTGGGTATGAATCTCCAGCCCGATCACAACTTCCCATTGCATGTGTGAATTCCTCAGAAGCCGTTAGGGGCGCGGGTGTGCCAGTCGGTGACTTGCTGGTAACGGTGCGCGACGTTGAGCAGGCGGCCTTCCTGGAAGTACGGGGCCAGCAGCTGCACGCCGACCGGCAGGCCGTCGACGAAGCCGGCTGGCATCGACAGGCCCGGCAGGCCCGCCAGGTTGGCGGTGATGGTGTAGACGTCTTCCAGGTAGGCGGCGACCGGGTCGCTGCTCTTGGCGCCAAGCTTCCAGGCCGGGTTCGGCGTGGTTGGGCCGAGGATCAGGTCAACCTCGTTGAAGGCGGCCATGAAGTCGTTCTTGATCAGGCGACGGATCTGCTGGGCCTTGACGTAGTAGGCGTCATAGTAGCCGGCCGACAGGGCGTAGGTGCCGACCATGATGCGGCGCTGCACTTCGGCGCCGAAGCCTTCGCCACGGGAACGCTTGTATAGGTCGGTCAGGTCTTTCGGCTCTTCGCAGCGGTAGCCGAAGCGCACGCCGTCAAAACGCGACAGGTTGGAGGACGCTTCTGCCGGGGCGATCACGTAGTACGCCGGGATGGCATGCTGCATGTTCGGCAGGCTGATTTCCTTGACCACCGCGCCGAGCTTTTCCAGCTCCTTGACGCTGGCCTGGACCAATTCGGCAATGCGCGGGTCGAGGCCGGCACCGAAGTACTCCTTCGGCAGGCCGATGCGCAGGCCCTGCAGCGAGCCGTTGAGCGTGGCGCTGTAGTCCGGCACTGGCTCATCGATGCTGGTGGAGTCCTTGGTGTCGAAGCCTGCCATGCCTTGCAGCAGCAGGGCACAGTCTTCGGCGGTGCGCGCCAGCGGGCCACCTTGGTCGAGGCTGGAGGCGTAGGCGATCATGCCCCAGCGCGAAACACGACCGTACGTCGGCTTGAGGCCGGTGAGGTTGGTCAGTGCCGCCGGCTGGCGGATCGAGCCGCCGGTGTCGGTACCGGTGGTAGCCGGCAGCAGGCGCGCGGCCACGGCGGCGGCCGAACCACCGGACGAACCGCCTGGCACGTGCTCGAGGTTCCATGGGTTCTTCACCGCGCCGTAATGGCTGGATTCGTTGGCCGAACCCATGGCGAACTCGTCCATGTTGGTCTTGCCCAGGGTGACCATGCCGGCTTCGGCCAGCTTGGCAACCACGGTGGCGTCATACGGCGCCTTGAAGTTGTCGAGCATCTTCGAGCCGCAGCTGGTGCGCACGCCGAGGGTGCAGAACAGGTCCTTGTGGGCGATCGGTGCACCGAGCAGCGCACCGGTCTCGCCAACGGCGCGACGGGCGTCGGCAGCACGCGCCTGGCCCAGGGCCAGTTCTTCGGTGACGCTGATGAAGCTGTTGATCTGTGGGTCGATCTGCTTGACGCGTGCCAGCAGGGCGCCGGTCAGCTCTTCGGAGGAAAACGACTTGTCGGCGAGGCCGCGGGCGATCTCGGCCAGGGTCAATTCATGCATGGCAGGCTCTATCCCTTACTCGATGACTTTCGGAACCAGGTACAGACCGCTTTCGGTCGAGGGTGCGATGGCCTGGTAGGCGTCGCGCTGGTTGCTTTCGGTGACCTGGTCGGGACGCAGGCGCTGGCTGGCCTCCAGGGGGTGGGCCAGGGGCTCGATGCCGTTGGTATCGACCGCTTGCATCTGGTCGACCAGGCCGAGAATGCTGTTCAGGGCGTCAGTAATGCGTGGCAGTTCGCCGTCATTCAGGCCCAGGCGGGCCAGATGGGCGATCTTTTCCACGTCGCTGCGTTCAAGCGCCATGGTGATCTCCAGGGGAAACAAAGAACGGAATAGGTCCGCGGTGAGGAACATGTCAGCATTTTGGCGGTCTAACGGCCGCGATCATCTGCTGGCGTGCTCGGAAAAACAGCCAATTTAACATATTGGCTCCTTGCCCAAAATCCCTGCCATTGTTAGAGTTTGCCGCACTTTTTTACCCACGCTTTCCCCAGGGTCACTTTCCCATGTTCAAGAAACTGCGTGGCATGTTTTCCAGCGATCTTTCCATCGACCTGGGGACTGCCAACACCCTTATTTACGTGCGTGAGCGCGGTATCGTCCTGAATGAGCCCTCGGTTGTTGCCATCCGTACCCACGGCAACCAGAAAAGCGTTGTCGCCGTCGGTACCGAAGCCAAGCGCATGCTGGGCCGTACGCCAGGTAACATTGCTGCCATTCGTCCGATGAAGGACGGCGTCATCGCCGACTTCAGCGTTTGTGAAAAAATGTTGCAGTACTTCATCAACAAGGTCCACGAAAACAGCTTCCTGCAGCCCAGCCCTCGCGTGCTGATCTGCGTGCCGTGCAAGTCGACCCAGGTAGAGCGCCGCGCCATTCGCGAGTCGGCCCTGGGTGCTGGCGCCCGTGAAGTGTTCCTGATCGAAGAACCGATGGCCGCTGCCATCGGTGCCGGCCTGCCAGTCGAAGAAGCCCGTGGCTCGATGGTCGTCGATATCGGCGGTGGCACCACCGAAATCGCCCTGATCTCGCTGAACGGTGTGGTCTACGCCGAGTCCGTCCGCGTGGGCGGCGACCGCTTCGACGAAGCCATCGTCACCTACGTGCGCCGCAACTACGGCAGCCTGATTGGCGAGTCCACCGCCGAGCGCATCAAGCAGGAAATCGGTACCGCCTACCCGGGTGGCGAAGTGCGCGAGGTCGATGTGCGCGGCCGTAACCTGGCTGAGGGCGTACCACGCGCCTTCACCCTGAACTCCAACGAAGTCCTCGAAGCCCTGCAGGAATCCCTGGCGACCATCGTCCAGGCGGTCAAGAGCGCCCTGGAGCAGTCGCCGCCGGAGCTGGCCTCCGACATCGCCGAGCGCGGCCTGGTGCTGACCGGTGGTGGCGCGCTGCTGCGTGACCTCGACAAGCTGCTGGCCCAGGAAACCGGCCTGCCGGTGATCGTCGCCGAAGACCCGCTGACCTGCGTTGCCCGTGGCGGCGGTCGCGCCTTGGAGATGATGGACAAGCATGCGATGGACCTGCTCTCCAGCGAGTGATCCCTGCTGCTTTCGATAGCCCGGTTTACAGGTAGCACGCGCAGTGCTACCTGTATGCGCTGGGCTGGCGTCCATTCGGGCGTCGTTTCCGTCAACCCGCAACCAGGCTGGTGCGTTGTCCCATGTCCAATGACCTCCTGAGTCGTCCACGAGGAACGGCCCATTAAACCGCTTTTTTCCAAGGGCCCTTCGCTGGGCGTTCGCCTGCTGGTACTGGTGGTGCTGTCGGTCGCGTTGATGGTTGTCGACGCGCGTTTTGACGTGCTCAAGCCGGTGCGCAGCCAGATGGGCCTGGTGCTCATGGAATCGTACTGGATCACCGATCTGCCGCAGCGCATGTGGCAAGGGGTGGCCGGCCAGTTCGGCAGCCGCACCGAACTGATCGCCGAAAACGAGAAACTCAAGACCGAAGCCCTGCTGCTGCAGGGGCGCCTGCAAAAGCTGGCGGCCCTGACCGAGCAGAACGTGCGTTTGCGTGAGCTGCTCAACTCCTCGGCGCTGGTCAACGAGAAGGTCGAGGTGGCCGAGCTGATCGGTGTCGACCCCAACCCGTTCACCCACCGCATCCTGATCAACAAGGGCGAGCGTGACGGCGTGTTCCTCGGCCAGCCGGTGCTCGATGCCCGTGGCTTGATGGGCCAGGTGGTGGAGCTGATGCCGTATACCTCGCGGGTCCTGCTGCTGACCGACACCACCCACAGCATTCCGGTGCAGGTCAACCGCAACGGCTTGCGCGCCATTGCCAGCGGCACCGGCAATCCGGAGCGCCTTGAACTGCGCCATGTCGCCGACACCGCCGACATCAAGGAAGGCGACCTGCTGGTGAGTTCCGGCATGGGCCAGCGCTTCCCGGCCGGCTACCCGGTGGCCACGGTCAATGAAGTGATTCACGATTCTGGCCAGCCGTTTGCCATTGTCCGCGCCATTCCAACCGCCGCGCTGAACCGCAGCCGCTACATGTTGCTGGTGTTCAGTGACCGCCGCACGCCGGAGCAGCGCGCCACCGAAGCAGCCATCGCCCAGGAAGAGGCCGATCGCAAGGGCACTGGCCAACCTGCCGCCAATGCCGAGCAGCCGGCAGCTGCCCCAGCCCCGTCTCAGCCAGCGGTTCCGGCTGTGCCGGCAGCTGCGGGGCAGGCGCCTGCAGCCCCGGCTGCAGCGCCCGCCAGCCCTGCCGCCGCACCGGCGGCGCCCACCCATCCACGGAGGCAATGATGGCCAAGTCGCGCCGTAACCACGGTTGGGTCATCTGGCTGACGTTCGCCATCGGCCTGCTGCTCAGCGTTTCGCCCATGCCGCAGTTCCTTGAAGTGTTCCGGCCCATGTGGCTGGCGATGCTGGTTTCGTTCTGGACGTTGAACGTGCCGAACAAGGTGGGCATGACCACCGCTTTCGTTCTGGGGCTGGCCGAGGACGTGCTGTATGGCACCTTGCTAGGGCAGAACGCGCTCATCCTTACCCTGATCACGTTCCTCGTGCTGTCGCTGCAGCAGCGCCTGCGCATGTTCCCGCTGTGGCAGCAGAGCCTGGTGATCCTGGTGATCTTCGGTATCGCCCAGCTGATTCAGCTGTGGCTCAGTGCGCTCACCGGCAACCGCCTGCCGACCCTGGCGCTGGTCTGGTCAGCCGTGATCAGTGCCTTGCTCTGGCCATGGATCAGCTTCGCCCTGCGCGACTTGCGCCGACGTTTGCGTATCAACTGACGGCGCTGCCACTGACAGGGAGATGTCTAGATGAAACCACTCTACCTCGCCTCCGGCTCACCGCGCCGGCGTGAACTGCTTGGCCAGATCGGCGTGCCGTTCACCGTCATCAGTGCCCCTATCGATGAAACCCCGCTGCCGGACGAAAGCGCCGAGGCCTATGTCGAGCGCCTGGCACGGGCCAAGGCCGAAGCCGGCCTGGCCGCGCTGCAAGGCCCTGCCGTAGCGCTTGGCGCCGACACGGCAGTGGTGCTCGATGGTCGTATTCTCGGCAAGCCGGAAAACCGCGAACATGCCCTGACCATGCTGGCCGAACTGGCCGGCCGCGAGCACCAGGTATTGACGGCCGTGGCCTTGAGCGATGGCCAGCGCTGCGAAAGCCTGTGTGTGAGCAGCACCGTACGTTTTCGTCCTGTCGATGCCGCAGAAGCCGAGCGCTACTGGGCCAGTGGGGAGCCTGCGGACAAGGCGGGAGGCTATGCCATCCAGGGCTTGGGCGCGGTGTTCGTCACCGGGCTCGAAGGCAGTTACTCGGCGGTGGTCGGCCTGCCATTGTGTGAAACGGCCGACCTGCTCGCCCGCTTCGGGATCGCCTGCTGGCAGATACCGGCGCTTTTGCCAGAGGTAACAAACCAGCGGTAGCCAGCCCAGCACGCGCGATCCATCATTACCGAAGACCTTTGACGAGAGCCTGCCATGAGTGAAGAGATCCTGATCAACATCACCCCGATGGAATCGCGTGTGGCGGTGGTGGAAAACGGGGTGCTGCAGGAAGTGCACGTCGAGCGCACCCAGCGCCGCGGCATCGTCGGCAATATCTACAAGGGCAAGGTGGTGCGGGTGTTGCCTGGCATGCAGGCGGCGTTCGTCGACATCGGCCTGGAGCGCGCGGCGTTCATCCATGCATCGGAAATCTCCCAGCGCGAAGGTTCGGCAGTGGAGAACATCACTGCACTGGTGCACGAGGGCCAGGCCCTGGTGGTGCAGGTGACCAAGGACCCGATCGGCACCAAGGGCGCACGCCTGACAACGCAGCTGTCGATCCCCTCGCGTTACCTAGTGTACATGCCACGCAGCAGCCATGTCGGCATTTCGCTGAAGATCGAAGACGAAGCCGAACGCGAACGCCTCAAGCAGGTGGTCAGCAACTGCATGGACAGCGAGAACATCAAGGACGCCGGTGGCTTCATCCTGCGCACCGCCGCCGAGGGCGCGCGGGCCGAGGAAATCCTCCAGGACATCCGTTACCTGCGCCGCCTATGGGAGCAAATCGGCAGCCAGATCCAGACCTGTGGTGCGCCGACGGTCATTTATGAAGACCTCGGTCTGGCCTTGCGTACACTGCGCGACCTGGTGAACCCGAAGATCGAGAAGATCCGCATCGACTCGCGGGAAACCTTCCAGAAAACCACGCAGTTCGTCGCTGAACTGATGCCGGAAATCGCCGATCGCCTGGAGCATTACCCGGGTGAGCGGCCGATCTTCGACCTGTACGGGGTCGAGGACGAAATCCAGCGTGCCCTGGACCGCAAGGTGCCGCTCAAGTCCGGTGGTTACCTGGTGGTCGACCCGGCCGAAGCGATGACCACCATCGACGTCAACACAGGGGCGTTCGTCGGCCACCGCAACCTAGAAGAAACCATTTTCAAGACCAACCTCGAAGCCGCCACGGCCATCGCCCGGCAACTGCGCCTGCGCAACATCGGCGGGATCATCATCATCGACTTCATCGACATGGAAGACGAAGAGCACCAGCGCCAGGTGCTGCGTACCCTGGAAAAACAGCTGGAGCGCGATCATGCGAAGACCAACATCATCGGCATCACCGAGCTGGGCCTGGTGCAGATGACCCGCAAGCGCACCCGCGAAAGCCTTGAACAGGTGCTGTGCGAGCCTTGCGTCGCCTGTCAGGGCCGCGGCAAGCTGAAAACCCCCGAGACTATCTGTTACGAGATTTTCCGCGAAATCCTCCGCGAAGCCCGTGCCTACCAGGCTGAAGGCTATCGCGTGCTGGCCAACCAGAAAGTGGTCGATCGCCTGCTGGACGAGGAGTCCGGCAACGTTGCCGAACTGGAGGCGTTCATCGGCCGAACCATTCGCTTCCAGGTCGAGTCGATGTATTCGCAGGAACAATATGATGTGGTGCTGCTCTGAGCCATTCTGATACCCGCCCCGGATCGCACTGGCTGGCAAAACTGGCACGTCGGGCCATCATGGATAAACGACCTGGAGGGCCATGGCCATGGGACGTCTGAACCGCGTTCTTGTTGCCTTGACCCGCTGGGGGCTGGGCATCTGCGCCCTGCTTGCAGTGCTGGTGGCGTTATATGTCAGCCTCGGTCGCGAGCTGGTGCCGCTGGTGGCCGAGTACCGAGCCGACGTCGAGAGCAAGGCCGAGCAGGCACTGGGCTTGCCTGTGCATGTGGGGGCGCTGGAAGGGCGTTGGAGTGGCTTGGCACCGGTATTGCGCGTACGTGACCTGCAACTGGGCGAGGGCGCATCGGCCCTGCGCCTGGATGACGTCAAGGTGGTGCCTGACCTGTGGGCCAGCCTGACGTCCCGCGAAGTGCGCCTGGCGCGCATCGAGCTCGGTGGCCTGCAACTGATTCTGCGGGAAGACGAGCAGGGTGGCTGGGCCCTCGAAGGGTTGCCAAAAAAGGACGATGCGCCATTGGACCCTGCCGAACTGTTGCAACGCTTGCGCCAATTGGGCCGCATCGATGTGTTCGACAGCCAGGTCACCCTGCAGCCCTGGCAGCGTGACCCGCTGACCCTTACCTATGTCAGCGTCGGCTTGCAGGCCGGTGCGTCACGGCAGGCCCTGGACCTGCGTGCGACCTTGCCCGACGGCCAGCCGCTGGCGGTCAATCTGCGCAGCCGGGCAACCGCAAAGGCCTGGCGCGATGGCGAGGTCGAAGCCTACCTGAGCCTGCCACAAAGCGACTGGGCGCAGTGGTTGCCGCCTGCTTTGCTGGGCCAGTGGCGGGCGGAAACGCTGAAGGCCGGTGGCGAGTTCTGGGTCGACTGGAGCAAGGGCCAGTTGCAGCAGGCGGTGGTCCGCTTGAATGCCCCGCAACTGCGCGGTGCCTATGCCGAGCGCAAGGCTATGACCCTCGACAATCTTGCCCTGGGCGCTTGGTTCCAACGCCGTGAGCAGGGCTTCGACGTGGTGGTCGATTCGCTCGCTGCGAATATCGGCAAAACCCGGTGGGAATCGCACCTGCAAGTGAACCAGCGCCTGGGTGATGACCCGGCGGGCGAAACCTGGCAAGTGCAGGCCGACCGCCTTGACCTCACCCCGCTCACCCCGTTGATCAATGCGTTGGCGCCCTTGCCGGACAAGCTCATGACCGTGGTCGATGCGTTGAAGGTGACCGGGGCCCTGCGCAACGTTCGCCTGGAGGCAAGGCCAAAAGCCGAGGGCGACCAGCGTCTGCAGTTTGCCGCCAATCTGGAGCGGGTGGGTTTTGATGCCTACCACGGTGCACCGGCGGCCGGTAATGTCAGCGGCAGCATCAGCGGCGACCTTGGGCATGGCGAACTGCGCCTTGATACCGATGCGTTCATGCTGCATCTGTATCCGATCTTCGCCAAACCCTGGCAGTACCAGAAGGCTAATGCACGGCTGACCTGGGCACTCGACAAACATGGCTTCACCCTCATCGCGCCCTACCTCAAGGTGCTGGGTGAGGAAGGCAAGATTGCCGGCGATTTCCTGATTCGCCTGCTGTTCGACGAAGGCACCGAAAGCTACATGGACCTGCGTGTCGGCCTGACCGAAGGCGATGGCCGCTACACCGCCAAGTACCTGCCCGAAGTGCTGAGCCCGGCGCTCGACGAATGGCTGCGCAGCGCCATCGTCAAAGGCAACGTCGACCAGGGCTATTTCCAGTACCAAGGCTCGTTGAACCACAACGCTACCCCTGAAGCACGCAGTATCAGCCTGTTCTTCAAGGTCCATGACGCCGCACTGGACTTCCAGCCCGGCTGGCCGCAGGTGCAGCAGGTGGATGGCGATGTCCTTATCGAAGACAGCGGCGTGCGCATCAAGGCCAACAAAGGGCTGCTGCTGGACACCAAGGTCAGCGACGTCACTGTGAACATTCCTCACGTCGATAGCGGCCAGCACAGCCACCTGTACCTTGACGGAGATTTCGACGGCAGCCTCGGTGATGGCTTGAAAATTCTCAAGGAAGCACCGATCGGCACGGGTGAGATCTTTGCGGGCTGGGAAGGCGAAGGGCCTCTCAAGGGCAGGGTCAAGCTCGATGTTCCCCTGGCCCATGGCGAGCGGCCAAAAGTGCTGGTGGACTTCGCCACTGCCGATGCGCGCCTGAAGGTAGCCCCGCCCAGTCTGGAGCTGACGCGCTTGAAGGGTGACTTCAGCTTTGACCTCGACAAAGGCCTGAGTGGCAAGAACATCAACCTGCAGGCGTTCGGCAAGCCGGTCACAGCGCAAATCAGCGCCGAGGGCCAGCCCGGGCAGATGCAGACACGCATCAACGCCAACGGCCAGGTTTCGCTGAAGTCCCTGACCGACTGGCTGCAATTCAAGCAGACCTTGCCCGCTTCGGGCGACATTCCGTACCAGCTGCAGGTCAACCTGGGCAGCCGCGATAACAGCTTGAATGTCAGCTCCTCGCTCAAGGGGCTGGCCATCGACCTGCCAGCGCCATTTGGCAAGGCGGCGGCGGACACCCGCGACACCCGTTTCAGCATGAATCTGCAAGGGCCGGAACGGCGCTTTGACGCGGCTTACGCCGACCTCGCCCGTTTCGCCTACGCCGCACCGGCCGACAAGTTGGGACAGGGGCGCGGGGAATTGCTGCTCGGCACTGGCCAGGCGCAACTCCCAGCAAGCCAGGGGCTACGGGTGAAAGGGCGGCTGGAAAGCCTGGACCTGGCACCCTGGCAGGAACAGGCCGCACGCTTTGCCGGTGACGACCCCGGCGGCAATGCCCGGCAAAACCTGCAGAGTGTCGACCTGAGCATCGGCCAGTTGAAAGCCTTCGGTATGACGCTGAATCAGGCGGTGGTACGCCTGGTCCGTGGTGGCCCGGCCTGGGACCTGCGGCTGGACAGCAAGGAGGTCATCGGCAATGCGCGCGTGCCAGATGCCAAGACTGCACCGATGATCGTGCGCTTGCAGACCCTGCGTCTGCCGCCCGCCGACCCGGCTGAGACTCAATCGGAAGAGGGCCCCGATCCGCTGGCCTCTTTCGACCCGCGCAAGGTGCCGGCCCTGGACCTGAGCATCGACAAGCTGTACCGCGGCGACGACCTGTTCGGCAACGCTGCGCTGAAACTGCGCCCGACCGCACGGGGTGTGGCGGCGCAGGACATCGAACTCGACTTCAAAGGCCTGCATGTCGATGGCACGGGCGGCTGGGAAGGCGAAACGGGGGCGACCACCAGCTGGTACAAGGGCCGGCTCGATGGCAAGAACCTCGGTGACGTGCTCAAGGCCTGGGGCTTCGCCCCGACCGTGACCAGCCGCGATTTCCGCCTGGATGTCGACGGCCGTTGGCCCGGTTCTCCAGCCTGGGTTGGTCTCAAGCGGTTCTCTGGCAGCATGGATGCAGCCTTGCGCAGCGGCCAGTTCGTCGAGGTGGAGGGCGGTGCACAAGCGCTGCGAGTGTTCGGCCTGCTTAACTTCAACTCGATTGGCAGGCGCCTGCGCCTGGACTTCTCCGACCTGTTCGAAAAGGGCCTGGCCTACGACCGGGTCAAAGGCCTGCTGGTGGCCAGCAGCGGTGTCTACGTGACCCGCGAGCCGATCACCGTGACCGGGCCGTCGAGCAACTTCGAACTCGATGGCACCCTGGATCTGGTGCGCGATCGGGTGGCTGCCAACCTGCAGGTGACCCTGCCGGTCACCAACAACCTGCCCCTGGCCGCGTTGATCGTCGGTGCGCCGGCGGTCGGTGGTGCGCTGTTCCTGGTCGATCGGTTGATCGGCGACCGTGTATCACGTTTCGCCAGCGTGCATTATCGCGTCGAGGGCCCTGTGAAAGAGCCTAAAATCAGCTTTGTGAAACCGTTCGACAAATAATTTCAGGAGTGCTCATGAAGGCAGCGGTCATCCAGATGGTCAGCCAGGACGATGTGCTGGCCAACCTGCAACGTGCAGGCGCCCTGCTGGAACAGGCGGCCTTGAGCGGTGCACGGCTGGCGGTGCTGCCGGAAAACTTCGCGGCGATGGGGCGCAAGGACGCCGCCGCCATCGGCCGCGCCGAAGCCCTGGGCGAAGGTCCGATCCTGCCATGGTTGAAACGTACCGCACGCGACCTCAGGTTATGGATTGTTGCCGGTACCTTGCCGCTGCCACCGCAAGGTCAGCCTGAGGCAAAAGCCCATGCCTGTTCGTTGCTGATCGACGAACATGGCGAGGTGGTGGCGCGTTACGACAAGCTGCACCTGTTCGACGTGGATGTAGCCGACAACCGTGGCCGCTACCGCGAGTCCGATGACTATGCCCATGGTGCCCAGGTGGTGGTGGCCGATACGCCGGTAGGGCGCCTGGGGCTGAGTGTGTGCTACGACTTGCGCTTCCCTGAGCTCTACAGCGCTTTGCGCAGTGCAGGGGCGGAACTGATCACGGCACCGGCCGCCTTTACTGCGGTCACAGGGGCAGCGCATTGGGAAGTGCTGATCCGCGCCCGGGCCATCGAGACCCAGTGCTATGTACTGGCAGCGGCTCAGGGCGGTACCCATCCAGGCCCGCGGGAAACCCACGGGCATGCGGCGATCGTCGACCCCTGGGGGCGCATCGTCGCGCAGCAGGCGCGAGGCGAAGCGGTATTGCTCGCCGAGCGCGACATTGATGAACAGGCGTCCATTCGGGCGCGCATGCCGGTCACCACGCACCGGCGCTTTTTCTCGCAGGGCGCCTTGCGGCCTGCGCACACCTCGGAGTGACTATGAGCCAGATGTTATCCACCGTCAGCGAGCAGCTCCTGGCCCCGGGCGGACTCACCCTCGACAGCCTGCAGAGCGTGTTGGGCGAGCTGGCCGGCCCCAGCATCGACGCCGCTGACCTGTACTTCCAGGGCCAGATCTCGGAAACCTGGGCGCTGGAGGACGGCATCGTCAAAGAGGGCAGCTTCAACCTTGACCAGGGTGTGGGTGTGCGTGCCCAGTCCGGTGAGAAGACGGGCTTCGCCTACAGCAATGCGATCAACTTGGAGGCACTGACCTCGGCGGCCCGTGCTGCCCGCTCGATTTCCCGCGCCGGTCAGAACGGCACGGTGCAGGCGTTTCGCAGCCAGGACGTGACGGCGCTGTACGCGCCGGACAACCCGCTGGACGTACTCAGCCGGGCCGAGAAGGTCGAACTGCTCAAGCGTGTCGATGCCGCCACCCGTGCCCTTGACCCGCGCATCCAACAGGTCAGCGTGAGCATGGCCGGGGTCTGGGAGCGCATCCTGATTGCTGCCGCCGACGGCAGCCTGGCAGCCGATGTGCGCCCATTGGTGCGCTTCAACGTCAGCGTCATCGTCGAGCAGAATGGCCGTCGCGAGCGCGGCGGGCAGGGCGGTGGCGGGCGTACCGACTACCGCTTCTTCACTGAAGACCGGGTCATGGGCTATGCCCGCGAAGCGCTGCGCCAGGCGCTGGTCAACCTTGAGGCGATCCCGGCCCCGGCCGGCACCTTGCCGGTTGTACTGGGTTCCGGCTGGTCCGGCGTGCTGCTGCACGAAGCGGTCGGCCATGGCCTGGAGGGTGACTTCAACCGCAAGGGCAGCTCGGCATTCAGCGGGCGGATTGGCGAGAAGGTCGCCTCGAGCCTGTGCACCATCGTCGACGACGGTACGCTCGAAGGCCGCCGTGGCTCGTTGAGCGTCGATGACGAAGGCACCCCGACCGAATGCACCACGCTGATCGAGAACGGCATCCTCAAGGGCTACATGCAGGACAAGCTCAATGCGCGCCTGATGGGCATGGCGGTTACCGGCAACGGTCGTCGCGAGTCGTATGCGCACCTGCCGATGCCGCGCATGACCAATACGTACATGCTGGCCGGCGAAAGCGACCCGCAGGAAATCATCGCCTCGGTGAAGAAGGGCATCTACTGCGCCAACCTCGGCGGTGGCCAGGTCGATATCACCAGTGGCAAGTTCGTGTTCTCGACCAGCGAAGCGTACCTGATCGAAGACGGCAAGATCACTGCGCCAGTCAAGGGCGCGACCCTGATCGGCAACGGGCCTGAGGCCATGAGCCGGGTGTCGATGGTCGGTAACGACCTGGCGCTGGACAGTGGGGTGGGGACGTGTGGCAAGGACGGGCAATCGGTGCCGGTGGGTGTCGGGCAGCCGACCTTGAAACTGGACGCAATTACCGTGGGCGGTACTGGCGCGTGAGAATCGTCCCGGGGCTGCAAACCAGCCCCAGGCGGCGGGAATCAGCGCAGACCGCGCTGCATCTCGTCGAGATCACGGATGTACTTGAACACCTTGCGCGCAGCGGCGGGCGGTTTGTTCCGTGCTTTTTCGTGCTGGGCATGACGGATCAGCGAGCGCATCTGCTGGCGATCGGTTTCGGGGAACTCCTGAACAAAACGCTCAAGGTCCTCGTCATTGCCATCGATCAACCGGTCACGCCAGCGTTCCAGGCCATGGAAACGCTCGTTGTACTGGCGGCTGGAGGTGTCGATCTGATCGAGCACGGCGTGGATGGCGTCCAGGTCCTGGTCGCGCATCAGCTTGCCGACAAACGACATGTGGCGTTTGCGTGCGCCATGGGCGGTGTGCTTGCAGGCTTCGGCCAGGGCCTTGCGCAGCTCGTCGGTGAGCGGCAGGCGTGCCAGCGTGTCGGCCTTGACCGTGGTCAGGCGCTCGCCGAGTTCGACCAGCGCATGCAGCTCGCGCTTGATCTGGGTTTTGCTTTTTTCGCCGTCGAAGGCGTCGTCGTATGAATCAACCATGGTGGCAGTCCGCTAGAAATCGCCGCCATGATAACCAGTCGGGGGCCGCTTGTCCGGCCCGGTCGCTGAATGACCCTCAGCCGAACGCAGAATTTGAGTGGAGAAAACCATGAGTGCAGTCCAGAGCGTAGGCCCCAAGGACCTGCCAGCGTTGCAGGAGCAGGTCGAAGCGATCATTGCAGAAGCACGCAAGCAAGGCGCCAGTGCCTGCGAAGTGGCGGTATCGCTGGAGCAGGGCCTGTCCACCACGGTGCGCCAGCGCGAGGTCGAGACGGTCGAGTTCAACCGCGACCAAGGCTTTGGCATCACCCTCTATGTCGGCCAGCGCAAGGGCTCGGCCAGCACCTCGGCCAGTGGCCCGGACGCCATTCGCGAAACTGTGGCCGCCGCGTTGGCGATTGCCAAGCACACGTCCGAAGACGAATGTTCAGGCCTGGCTGACGCCGCGCTGATGGCCCGCGAGATCCCCGACCTCGACCTCTATCACGACTGGGACATCGAGCCGGAGAAAGCCATCGAGATGGCGCTGGCCTGCGAGGCGGCGGCATTCGACGCCGACAAGCGCATTCTCAATGCCGATGGCACTACACTGAACACTCACCAGGGTTGCCGCGTGTACGGCAACAGCCACGGTTTCATCGGTGGCTACGCCTCGACCCGCCACAGCCTGAGCTGCGTCATGATCGCCGAAGGCGAAGGCCAGATGCAGCGTGACTACTGGTATGACGTAAACCGCCAGGGGCACTTGCTGGCCGACCCGCGTAGCATTGGCGTGCGCGCCGCCCAGCGTGCCGCCAGCCGATTGGGCGCACGGCCGGTCCCGACCTGCGAAGTGCCGGTGCTGTTCTCCGCCGAGCTGGCGGGTGGCCTGTTCGGCAGCTTCCTTTCGGCCATTTCGGGCGGCAACCTGTACCGCAAGTCGTCGTTCCTCGACGGTGCCATCGGCCAGCGCCTGTTCCCGTCCTGGCTGACCCTCGACGAGCGCCCACACATTCCACGCGCGCTGGGCAGCGCCGCTTTCGACGGCGATGGCCTGGCGACCTACGCCAAGCCGTTCGTCGACAAAGGTGAGTTGGTGTCCTACCTGCTGGGCACCTACTCCGGGCGCAAGTTGGGGCTGCCGAGCACTGCCAACGCCGGGGGCGTGCACAATCTGTACGTTACCCATGGCGTCGAAGACCAAGCGGCGCTGATCCGTCGCATGGGTCGTGGCCTCCTGGTGACCGAGCTGATGGGCCATGGCCTGAACATGGTGACGGGCGATTATTCGCGCGGCGCGGCGGGCTTCTGGGTCGAGAACGGTGAAATCCAGCATGCCGTGCAGGAAGTGACTATCGCCGGCAATATGAAGGACATGTTCCAGCAAATTGTAGCCATCGGCAGTGATATTGAGACTCGCAGCAATATCCACACAGGGTCGGTCCTGATCGAGCGGATGACGGTCGCTGGCAGCTGATAATTGGCAAATCTAGTCAGTGACATTAAAACCCGGCCATCGCGCCGGGTTTTTTTCTTTCATCGCGCGGGCTTGAAGTGATTATATTTATCAATTAATAATGAATATCATTATCCAGTCACCCGGCGATGATGTTCATGAAACCCGTCCTCCGCGAACTGCCCTACCTGGAAAACTGGCGCTGGCTCAGCCGGCGCATCCGCTGCGCGCTTGAACCCGACGAGCCGCGCCTGATCGAGCACTACCTGGCCGAAGGCCGCTACCTGGTGTGCTGCACTGAAACGTCGCCATGGACCGTGGCACTGACTTCCTTGCGCTTGCTGCTGGATACCGCCAGCGACCGCATGCTGCCGTGGCACTGGCGTTGCCAGTGCCTGGACCAGGCCTGGCGCCCGCTGCTCGACCTGCGCAACCTCGATCGCCGCGAGCAGAACCAGCGCTGGCAGCCCTATGCCTTGCAGCTGGCCAACTGCCGGCTGCTGCCGTCGATTTCCCCCGATGAACTGATGCAAGGATTTGAAGATGAGTGATACCCGTATCGAGCGTGACAGCATGGGCGAGCTGCAGGTGCCGGCCAACGCCCTGTATGGCGCCCAGACCCAGCGCGCAGTCGACAACTTCCCGATCAGTCGCCAGCGCATGCCAGCCCAGTTCATCCGCGCCCTTTTGCTGGCCAAGGCTGCTGCGGCCAAAGCCAACATCGAGCTGGAGCAACTGTCGGCAGGGCAGGGCCAGGCCATCGTCAAGGCGGTCGAACAACTGTTGGCTGAAGACTTCATTCAGCACTTCCCGGTGGACGTGTTCCAGACCGGCTCCGGCACCAGTTCAAACATGAACGCCAACGAAGTGATCGCCACCTTGGCCAGCCGCATCCTCGGCGAGCCGGTCAATGCCAACGATCACGTCAACTGTGGCCAGAGCAGCAATGACATCATCCCGACTACCATTCACGTCAGTGCCGCCCTGGCTCTGCATGAGCAACTGTTGCCGGCCCTGGGCCACTTGGCACAGGTGATCGAGGCCAAGTCAGCGCAAGTGCATCACTATGTGAAAACCGGCCGCACACATCTCATGGATGCCATGCCAGTGCGCATGAGCCAGGTGCTCGATGGTTGGGCGGCGCAGATCAATGGCGCCAAGGCGCATATCCAGGCGACCTTGCCGAGCTTGCAGGCACTGGCTCAAGGCGGCACCGCCGTGGGCACCGGGATTAACGCCCACCCGCAGTTCGCAGCCTGCTTCGCCCGTCAGTTGAGCGGTCTCACCAAGGTCGAGTTTAGCCCCGGCCAAAACCTGTTCGCTCTGATCGGCTCCCAGGACACGGCCGTGGCGCTGTCCGGACAACTCAAGACTACCGCCGTGGCGCTGATGAAGATTGCCAACGACCTGCGCTGGATGAACTCGGGCCCATTGGCCGGCCTGGGTGAAATCGAGCTTCAGGGCCTGCAGCCAGGCTCGTCGATCATGCCGGGCAAGGTCAACCCGGTGATCCCGGAAGCCACCGCCATGGTTGCCGCCCAAGTGATCGGCAATGACGCCACCATTGCTGTGGCGGGCCAGTCGGGCAACTTCGAACTGAACGTGATGCTGCCGGTGATCGCCCGCAACCTGCTGGAGAGCATCGAGCTGATGGCCAATGCCAGCCGCCTGCTCGCCGACAAGGCCATTGCCAGTTTCAAGGTCAACGAGGGCAAGCTCAAGGAGGCCTTGGCGCGCAACCCGATCCTGGTCACCGCACTTAATCCGATCATCGGCTACCTCAAGGCCGCCGAAATCGCCAAGACCGCCTACAAGCAGGGCCGTCCGGTCATCGATGTCGCACTGGAGCACACCGACCTGTCGCGCGACCAGCTCGAAGCGCTGCTGGACCCGGAAAAACTCACTGCTGGCGGCATCTGATAAGCCGTAGCACCCGGAGGAAACAACGTCATGCAGCACTGGAAACGCACGACCGAGACCGCCAATCGCCTGTTCGATCAGGGTGAGCTGGTCGATGCCCGGGAGCACTACCTGCAAGCACTGGCGTTGGCTCAAGTGCTGTTCGAGCGCTGGCATGACGTCGACGAGGCGGTGGCCGCGCTGGTCATCGCCCATCACAACCTGGCCGACCTGCACCTGCGCCTGAACCAGCCGCACGAGAGCGCCGACTACCTGTGCGCTGCCCATCAGCGTTTGCTCCAGGCCAGCCAGCAAGCGCGCTTGCCCCAGGCGCTGCGAGATGCCGCGCTGCGCCACAGCAGGCGTACGTACACCGAACTGCTGAGTTTTATCTCCGAATACGGCCAGTACCCGCGAACCGAGCGCCTGCTCAACCGCCACGGCGCTGAGGCCAGCGAACTCGTTGCCCAGCCAGACGTGGCGCCCACAACCCATGCCTACGGAATCCATTGATATGCCGCATACCTTGCCTGCACTGACTTACGCCTACGATGCGCTGGAACCGCACATCGATGCGCAAACCATGGAAATCCACCACACCAAGCACCACCAGACCTACGTCAATGGCCTGAACGCAGCCATCGAGGGCACCGAGTGGGCTGAATGGCCGGTCGAGAAACTGGTCGGCGCGGTCGAGCAACTGCCCGAAAACCTGCGCGGTGCAGTCACCAACCACGGTGGCGGTCACGCCAACCACAGCCTGTTCTGGACGGTGATGTCGCCCAAGGGTGGGGGCCAGCCACAAGGGGAGCTGGCCAGTGCCATTGACGCTGAGCTGGGTGGTTTCGAGGCGTTCAAGGACGCCTTCACCAAGGCCGCACTGACCCGTTTCGGCAGCGGTTGGGCATGGCTCAGCGTCACGCCGCAGAACAAGCTGGTAGTGGAAAGCAGCGGCAACCAGGACAGCCCGCTGATGCACGGCAATACGCCGATCCTCGGCCTGGACGTGTGGGAGCACGCCTATTACCTGAAGTACCAGAACCGTCGCCCGGAATACATTGGTGCTTTCTACAACGTGATTGACTGGGCGCAAGTGGAGCGCCGCTATCACGAAGCCTTGAAGTGAGTCTGGCCGGTATGCGCTCTGAGGTGATGTCCATCAGCAGTGTCCGGCTGTTTCGGCTGGCCCTGGGCACATTGCTGTTGCTGGCCGGTACCGCGTTGCTGCTGGCCCGTGGCATCGCCTGGCTGGACCTGGAACCCCGCATGCTGCGCGCCCTGGAAGGCGGTGCATTGTGCGCGCTGGGTACAGCGCTGGGCGCAGTGCCGGTGTTGGTGATTCGCAACATGTCGGTAGCCTTGGCCGATACCTTGTTGGGGTTCGGGGCAGGGGTGATGCTCGCGGCTACGGCGTTCTCGCTGATCATCCCCGGGCTGGATGCCGCCCAGTCCCTTGGTTTCAGCCCTTGGGGCGCCGGTGGGCTGATCAGTTTCGGTTTGATGCTCGGCGCCCTGTGCCTGTTTCTGGTCGACCTCAAGGTTTCCGGTGCTTCGCCAGAAGCCTTGGTCGGTACGGAAAACCAGCCAGTCATCGCCGCAAGGATCTGGTTGTTCGTGATTGCCATCATCGCCCACAACATCCCCGAGGGCATGGCCATCGGTGTCTCTGCCGGAAGCGGCATGGCCGACGCCGACAGCCTGGCGATGGGCATAGCGTTGCAGGATGTGCCCGAAGGCCTGGTAATAGCGCTGGTGCTGGCAGGGGCGGGGATGCCACGGTTCAAGGCGTTTCTGATCGGCGCCGCCTCGGGCCTGGTCGAGCCACTGGCTGCGGTGATCTGTGCCTGGTTGGTGAACATGGCGGAGTTGCTGTTGCCGGTTGGCCTGGCCTGTGCGGCGGGGGCGATGCTACTGGTGGTAACCCAGGAGATCATTCCCGAGTCGCGCAGCAATGGTCATCACCGCCTTGCCAGTCTGGGGCTTTGCATCGGCTTTTGCCTGATGATGGTGATGGATACTGCAATGTCGTGATCTTGGCCTAGGGCCAGCTGGCGTATTTCGTGTGCTTTTGAGATCGAACGCCGCGCGGGTGGCGCTCGAACTCACAGGCGCCGAAGAGGATCGTCGCGCCCGCAGAGGCCTTCATTCGCCTTCGTCGAAGTAGTTGTTGATCAGCGCCACCAGCGCGTCCAGCGCCTCGCTATCCTGTTCGCCCTCAGTCATCAGGTGTACCTGGGTGCCTTTGCCTGCGGCCAGCATCATCACCGCCATGATGCTCTTGCCGTCCACCAGCTTGTCGGGCGCGCGGCCGACGCGAACCTGGCAGGGAAACTTACCGGCCACGCCGACGAATTTGGCAGCCGCCCGGGCATGCAGGCCCAGCTTGTTGATGATGGTGATTTCGCGGGCGGGCATCGTGCGGTGGATCCTGTGGGCTAGAGGTCGCGGTGGCGGACCTGGACGTTTTTCAGGGATTGCTGCAGCAGCTCGCCGAGCCGTTCGGTGATGTAGACCGAGCGGTGATGGCCTCCGGTGCAGCCAATGGCAATGGTGACATAGGCGCGGTTGCTGGCGGCAAAGCGTGGCAGCCATTTGAGCAGGTAGCTGGAGATGTCGTTGAACATCTCTTCGACGTCCGGCTGTGCGGCCAGGTAATCGATCACCGGTTGCTCCAGGCCGGAATGTTCGCGCAGTTCCGGTTTCCAGTACGGGTTGGGCAGGCAGCGTACATCGAACACCAGGTCGGCATCGACCGGCATTCCGCGCTTGAAGCCGAACGACTCGACCAGGAATGCGGTACCGGGCTCGGGCTGATTGAGCAGGCGCAGTTTGATCGAGTCGCGCAGCTGGTAGAGGTTGAGGCTGGTGGTGTCGATCTTCAGGTCGGCAAGGTCGGCAATCGGCCCCAGCAATTCGCTTTCAACGCGGATGGCCTCGGCCAGCGAGCGGTCGGCGTTGGTCAGCGGGTGACGCCGACGGGTTTCCGAGAAGCGCTTGAGCAGCGTGTCTTCGTCGGCGTCGAGGAACAACACATCACACTGGATGTGGCGCCCACGGGCCTCCCCGAGCAATTCGGGGAAACGCGACAGGTGGCTGGGCAGGTTGCGCGCATCGATCGATACCGCCACCTTGGGTTGCAGCAGCTCGGTATTGATCAACGCGTTTTCCGCCAGCTGCGGCAGCAGCCCGGCGGGCAAGTTGTCGATGCAATAGAAACCGTTGTCTTCCAGGACATCGAGGGCGGTACTCTTGCCGGAGCCGGACCGGCCGCTGACGATGATCAGGCGCATGTTCAGTGCTCGTTCTGTGCGTCCAGGACAACCTGGTACAGGGCCTCGCTGCTGCCGGCGGCACGCAGGCGATCACGGACCTCCTTGCGATCGAGCATGCTGGCGATCTGGCGCAGCAATTCAAGATGGGCATCGGTGGCCGCCTCGGGTACCAGCAGGACGAACAGCAGATCCACCGGGGCGCCATCGATGGCGTCATAGTCGATCGGCGCATCCAGGTGCAGCAGGGCACTGACCGGGGACGAGCAGCCTTCAAGCCGGCAGTGGGGGATGGCAATGCCATTGCCAAAGCCGGTCGAGCCCAGTTTTTCGCGAGCGATGAGCTTTTCGAAGACGTCTTGCATCGCAAGCTCAGGTACTTGCTCGGCAATCAGGTTGGCGACCTTTTCCAGGGCGCGCTTCTTGCTGCCGCCCGGCACGTTCACAAGGGAACGGCCGGGGGTCAGGATGGTTTCAAGTCGGATCATGGATGAGAGGGATCAGCGAGCGGCTGCACCTTGCAGCAGGCTTTGCTGTTTTTCCTTGTGTTTTTTCAGTTGGCGGTCGAGCTTGTCGGCCAGGGCGTCGATCGCTGCATACATGTCTTCGTGTTCCGCGTTGGCAACCACTTCACCGCCTGGAATCTGCAAGGTCGCTTCGACCTTCTGCTGCAGCTTCTCGACTTTCATGATGACCTGCACGTTGGTGATCTTGTCGAAGTGACTCTCCACGCGAGCGAGCTTTTCAAGCACATAATCGCGCAGTGGCTGGGTGACTTCTACATGCTGTCCACTGATATTGACTTGCATACAGCTTCTCCTTTGTTGCCCGTGCATAAAGAGGCAGGTGTTGCACCTGCCCCACAAACGCTGTGGCACATCCGGGGGCTACATCAGTCGCTTGCGCTCGCTCGACGGTGCGATGCCGAGGGACTCGCGGTACTTGGCGACGGTGCGACGGGCTACCTGGATGCCTTGTGCCTCCAGTAAACCAGCGATCTTGCTGTCACTCAATGGCTTTTTCTGATTTTCCGCTGCAACCAGTTTCTTGATGATCGCGCGGATAGCCGTAGACGAGCATTCTCCGCCTTCGGCGGTGCTGACGTGGCTGGAGAAAAAGTATTTCAGTTCGTAGATGCCGCGCGGGGTGTGCATGTATTTCTGCGTGGTCACCCGGGAAATGGTCGACTCGTGCATGCCCACCGCTTCGGCGATGTCATGCAGGACCAGCGGTTTCATCGCTTCATCGCCGTGGTCAAGGAAGCCGCGCTGGTGCTCGACGATCTGCGTGGCGACTTTCATCAGTGTTTCGTTGCGGCTTTGCAGGCTCTTGATGAACCAGCGCGCCTCCTGCAACTGGTTGCGCATGAAAGTGTTGTCGGCGCTGGTGTCGGCACGGCGGACGAAGCCGGCGTACTGCGGGTTGACCCGCAGGCGCGGTATCGCTTCCTGGTTCAGCTCGACCAGCCAGCGGTCACTGTCCTTGCGCACGATCACGTCAGGCACCACGTATTCCGGTTCGCTCGACTCGATCTGCGAACCCGGCCGCGGGTTGAGGCTCTGCACCAGCTCGATCACCTGGCGCAGCTCGTCTTCCTTGAGTTTCATGCGGCGCATCAGCTGGCTGTAGTCGCGGCTGCCGAGCAGGTCGATAAAGTCGGTGACCAGACGCTGGGCGTCACTCATCCACGGCGTGCTGGCAGGCAGTTGGCGCAATTGCAGCAGCAGGCATTCGCCCAGAGTGCGTGCGCCGACACCGGCTGGCTCGAACTGCTGGATGCGGTGCAGTACCGCTTCGACCTCGTCGAGTTCGATATCTAGCTCCGGGTCGAAGCCTGCGCAGATTTCTTCGAGGGTGTCTTCCAGGTAACCCTGGCCGTTGATGCTGTCGATCAGGGTGACGGCGATCAGGCGGTCGGTATCGGACATCGGAGCCAGGTTCAGCTGCCACAGCAGGTGGCTCTGCAGGCTTTCGCCGGCCGATGTGCGGGTGGTGAAGTCCCACTCATCGTCATCGTTGCTCGGCAGGCTGCTGGCGCTGGTCTGGTAGATGTCTTCCCAGGCGGTGTCGACCGGCAACTCGTTGGGGATTCGCTCGTTCCACTCTCCGTCTTCCAGGGTTTCGGCACTGCTGGTGCTTTCCTGGAAGCTGTTGTCCTGGACTTCGGCGGCCGGCTTGTTCTCGGCGTTGTCCGCCATCGGGTCGCTGTTGTCGAAGTCGTCGCCGTCTTCCTGACGTTCGAGCATCGGATTGGACTCCAGCGCTTCCTGGATTTCCTGTTGGAGGTCCAAGGTGGAGAGCTGAAGTAGGCGGATGGCCTGTTGCAACTGCGGGGTCATCGTCAGTTGCTGGCCCATTTTTAGGACGAGCGATGGTTTCATGGCTGGGGCTTAATACCTTGTTCGCCGGCGCGCATGCGCCATCCACTACACGAGGGCGCCGGAGCGCCAAATTCAAGCAAGTTATATGCCTTAAATTGTAGCGTTTGCCTAGAGCACTGTAACAACTTAAGCCCCGACAAGGCGTTAATGCCAGCGCTCCAGGCAGTCCGGGTCAGAGTCGGAACTCGTGACCCAGGTAGACTTCCTTGACCAGGTCGTTGGCCAGGATGGTCTCGGCGTCACCTTCGGCGATCAGTCGACCGTCGTTGACGATGTAGGCAGTTTCGCAGATATCCAGGGTTTCACGGACGTTGTGGTCGGTGATCAGTACACCGATGCCCTTGGCCTTGAGGTGGTGGATAATCTGTTTGATGTCGCCAACCGAGATCGGGTCGACACCGGCAAACGGTTCGTCAAGCAGGATGAACTTCGGTGCGGTGGCCAGGGCACGGGCAATTTCGACCCGGCGGCGTTCACCGCCGGAAAGGCTCATGCCGAGGTTGTCGCGGATGTGGCTGATGTGAAATTCCTGCAGCAGGCTTTCCAGCTCCTTGCGCCGGCCTTCGCGATCGATGTCCTTGCGGGTCTCGAGGATGGCCATGATGTTATCGGCCACCGACAGCTTGCGGAAGATCGAAGCTTCCTGCGGCAGGTAGCCGATACCGGCGCGGGCACGGCCATGCATGGGCTGGTGGCTGACATCGAGGTTGTCGATCAGCACGCGCCCCTGATCGGCCTGGACCAGGCCGACGATCATGTAGAAGCAGGTGGTCTTGCCGGCGCCGTTGGGGCCGAGCAGGCCGACGATCTGCCCGCTGTCGATCGACAGGCTGACATCACGCACGACTTGTCGCCCCTTGTAGCTCTTGGCCAGGTGCTGAGCTTTGAGGGTTGCCATTTACTCGGCCTTCTTCTTCGGCTGGATCACCATGTCGATGCGCTGACGTGGTTGGGTCACGTTGCCACCGCGACCGGCGGTCGCAACCTGGGTCTTGGTGTTGTAGACGATCTTCTCGCCTTCGGTGGTGTTGCCTTCGTTCTCGACCTTGGCGCGATCGGTAAGGATCACCGTGTCTTTCTGCGCCTGGTACTGGATGGTCACCGCCCAGCCTTTCATCTTGTCGGGCTTGGCCGCAGTCTGCTGCTGTTCGAAGTACGCCAGGTTGCCCACCGAGGTCACTACGTCGATGTCGCCATTGGCGGCACGGGTCATGGTCACGGTGTTGCCTTTGATCATCATCGAGCCTTGGGTGATGATCACGTCGCCGGTGTAGGTAGCCACGCCTTGCTTGTCGTCCAGGTGCGCGTTGTCGGCCTGGATGCGAATAGGCTGGTCACGGTCGTTCGGCAGGGCGAAGGCGCTCGCGCTTCCCAGTGCTGCTGCGCTCAGGCTGAGCAAAAGGGGGAGGGTTTTAACGAGCCTCATACTGTCCTCTTACGTTAGAGAGCAAGTCGATCTTGCTTTCTTTCAAATACGCTTTCATTCCCTTGCCTGTGGTTGTGCCACCGGCGCCGTCGATTCTAACGGCTTGCTCGGTCTGCGCATATTGCTTCTGCGGGAATACGGTCATGCGCGAGCTGGTAATGATGGTATCGCGCTGTTTTTCGTCGGTGCGGGCAATGCGCACCTGGTCGATCAGTTCGACTTCGCTGCCGTCAGGGTTGACCTCGGCACGCACGCTCTGCACGTGCCACGGGTACTGAGTACCGCGGTACATGTGCAGGTCGGGCGTGGTCACCAGTGTGACCTCGCTGGCCTTGACGTGTTCGACCTTGTCGGCAGTCATTTCGTATTGCAGCTTGCCATCGGGCAGGTACTGCACACTGTGGGCGTTGATCGCATAGTAGTCGATGGCGCTTTCGTCGACCTGGGCTACCGGTTTGTCTAGGAAGCTCTCAGGGCTGACATTCCAGTAGCCGATTGCCGCCAGCAGGGCGGCAACCACCGCAAACAGCGCAATGTTCCGGGCTTTCTTGCTGAACATGGGCAGCCTTAAAGGTAGTTGGCGTTGGCAGCGTCCAGGGTGCCCTGGGCCTGCATGATCAGTTCGCAGAATTCACGCGCGGCACCTTCACCGCCGCGAGCCTGTGTCACGCCATGAGCGTGCTGGCGAACGAACGGTGCGGCGTTGGCGACGGCGATGCCCAGCCCTACTCGGCGAATCACCGGCAGGTCGGGCAGGTCGTCGCCCAGGTAGGCGACCTGCTCATAGCTTAGGCCCAGTTCGCTGAGCAGGCCGTCGAGAACCACCAATTTATCCTCGCGCCCCTGGTAGAGGTGAGGGATGCCGAGGTTTTTAGCCCGGCGTTCTACTACCGGGGTCTTGCGCCCGCTGATGATGGCTGTGGTCACACCTGAGGCCATGAGCATCTTGATGCCTTGGCCATCAAGGGTATTGAAGGTCTTGAATTCGCTGCCATCTTCAAGAAAGTACAGGCGGCCATCGGTGAGCACGCCATCGACGTCGAAAACAGCAAGCTTGATGGCTTTGCCGCGTTGCAGGAGCTGTTGGGTCATCTGTTCGTTCTCCTTTACATCACGCCGGCGCGCAGCAAATCGTGCATGTTCAGAGCGCCGGTCGGGCGGTCGTCCCGGTCCACGACCACCAGGGCGCTGATCTTGTGGTCTTCCATGATCTTCAGGGCCTCCGCTGCGAGCATCTCGGCGCGGGCTGTCTTGCCGTGCACGGTCATGACCTGGTCGATCAGGGTGGTGTGCACATCGATGTTGCGGTCCAGGCTGCGGCGCAGGTCACCGTCGGTGAAAATCCCTGCCAGTTTGCCATCGTCGCCTACGATCACGGTCATGCCCAAGCCTTTGCGGGACATTTCAAGGAGCGCGTCCTTGAGCAGCGTGCCGCGCTGTACCTGGGGCAGTTCGTCACCGGCGTGCATGACATTCTCGACCTTGAGCAGCAGTCGGCGGCCCAGCGCGCCGCCGGGGTGCGAGAACGCGAAGTCTTCGGCAGTGAAACCACGCGCTTCGAGCAAGGCAATCGCCAGTGCGTCCCCCAGCACCAGCGCGGCGGTGGTGGAAGAGGTCGGGGCCAGGTTCAATGGGCAGGCTTCCTGGCTCACGCTGGCATCGAGGTTGACCTCGGCGGCCAGGGCCAAGGGGGAGTCAGGGTTGCCGGTAAGGCTGACCAGCTGAATGCCCAGGCGTTTGATAAGAGGTAGCAGGGTGACGATTTCTGCAGTGCTACCGGAGTTGGACAGGGCGAGGATGACGTCATCGCGGGTAATCATGCCCATGTCGCCATGGCTGGCTTCGGCCGGGTGCACAAAAAATGCCGGCGTGCCGGTGCTGGCCAGGGTGGCGGCGATCTTGTTGCCGATATGCCCGGACTTGCCCATGCCGACCACCACGACCCGTCCCTTGCTCGCCAGGATCAGCTCGCAGGCCTTGACGAAATTGGCGTCGATGCGGGCCACCAGGCCTTCTACGGCCTCGAGTTCCAGGCGCAAGGTACGCTGGGCAGAGTGGATCAGCTCGCTGGATTGGCTCATGTCGAAAAGCAATGCCTGATTAAAAGGCGGCGATTATAGCCGCAATACAAGAAAGCCTCATCCATTGGATTGCCTGAACAATCATCATGAAACCCTGTCGTTGTCCTGAACGACACGTTTCATGGCCTTGGGGACGCGTGGTCAGCGGTGCTATAGTTCGCCGCTATTCGGCCTGCCAAGGGTGCGTGTGTCTTCACGATGAAGGCCGGCGTCCATTAGTGCGAGGCTGCACTAGCAAGGAGTCTAGATGAGTGTGGATAGCGCCTACGCGGTCGAGTTGAAGGGCGTCACCTTCAAGCGCGGTTCGCGCAGCATTTTCAGCAATGTCGACATCCGTATCCCGCGCGGCAAGGTCACCGGGATCATGGGGCCGTCGGGTTGCGGCAAGACCACGCTGCTGCGCCTGATGGGCGCGCAGCTACGGCCGTCGAGCGGTGAAGTGTGGGTGGCAGGGCAGAACCTGCCGAGCCTTTCACGCAGCGACCTGTTCGACGCGCGCAAGCAGATGGGCGTGTTGTTCCAGAGCGGCGCGCTGTTTACCGATCTCGACGTATTCGAGAACGTCGCTTTTCCGTTGCGCGTGCATACCCAGCTTTCGGACGAAATGATCCGCGACATCGTGTTGATGAAGCTGCAGGCCGTCGGCCTGCGCGGTGCCATCGACCTGATGCCGGATGAATTGTCCGGTGGCATGAAGCGCCGGGTGGCGCTGGCCCGGGCGATTGCCCTGGACCCGCAGATCCTGATGTACGACGAACCGTTCGTCGGCCAGGACCCGATTGCGATGGGTGTGCTCGTGCGGCTGATCCGCCTGCTCAACGATGCCTTGGGCATCACCAGCATCGTGGTTTCCCATGACTTGGCTGAAACCGCCAGTATCGCCGACTACATCTATGTGGTCGGTGATGGTCAGGTGCTGGGCCAGGGCACGCCCGACGAGCTGATGGGCTCGGACAATCCGCGTATTCGCCAGTTCATGAAAGGCGACCCGGACGGCCCGGTGCCATTCCACTTTCCCGCGCCTGACTACCGCGCCGATTTGCTGGGGGCGCGGTGATGCGCAGAAAATCCTTACTCGAACGGATCCGCCTGCTCGGACGCTCGGCGATCGACGTGGTGGCAGTGCTCGGGCGCTCGTGCCTGTTCCTGTTCCACGCATTGATCGGCCGTGGCGGCATTGGCGGCGGTTTCCAGCTGCTGACCAAGCAGTTGTACTCGGTGGGCGTGCTGTCACTGGCGATCATCGCCGTTTCCGGGGTCTTCATCGGCATGGTGCTGGCCCTCCAGGGCTACAGCATCCTGACCAAGTACGGCTCCGAGCAGGCGGTCGGGCAGATGGTTGCCCTGACCCTGCTGCGTGAGCTCGGCCCGGTGGTGACCGCACTGCTGTTTGCCGGCCGTGCCGGTTCTGCATTGACTGCCGAAATTGGCAACATGAAGTCCACCGAGCAGCTGTCGAGCCTGGAAATGATCGGCGTCGACCCGCTCAAGTACATCGTCGCGCCACGCCTGTGGGCCGGTTTCATCTCGCTGCCGCTGCTGGCGCTTATCTTCAGCGTGGTCGGCATCTGGGGTGGTTCTTGGGTCGCGGTCGACTGGCTGGGCGTTTACGAAGGCTCGTTCTGGGGCAACATGCAGAACAGCGTTTCCTTTACCGACGACGTGCTCAACGGGCTGATCAAAAGCCTGGTGTTCGCCTTCGTCACGACCTGGATTGCCGTATTCCAGGGGTACGACTGCGAACCCACCTCAGAGGGGATCAGCCGTGCCACCACCAAGACCGTGGTCTATGCCTCATTGGCAGTACTGGGTCTGGACTTTATTCTGACCGCCTTGATGTTTGGAGATTTCTGATGCAAAACCGCACCCTGGAAATCGGTGTCGGCCTGTTCCTCCTGGCCGGGATCCTGGCGCTGCTGCTGCTGGCCCTGCGCGTCAGCGGGCTGTCCGCCAGCCCGAGCAGCGATACCTACAAAGTTTACGCGTACTTCGACAATATCGCCGGTTTGACTGTCAGAGCTAAAGTGACCATGGCCGGTGTAACGATCGGCAAGGTCACCGCCATCGATCTGGACCGTGATTCCTACACCGGTCGGGTGACCCTGCAGCTGGACAAGTCGGTCAACAACCTGCCGACTGACTCCACGGCTTCGATCCTGACCGCCGGCTTGCTTGGCGAGAAGTACATCGGTATCAGCGTGGGCGGTGAAGAAGACGTGCTCAAGGATGGCTCGACCATCCATGACACACAGTCGTCGCTGGTGCTGGAAGATCTGATTGGCAAGTTCCTGCTCAACTCCGTTGGCAAGGAACCAAAAGAAGCGCAACCGGCTAATTAAGGAGTTTCCATGATTTCGATCCTGCGACGTGGCCTGCTGGTGCTGCTGGCGGCCTTTCCCCTGATGGCCCTGGCCGCGCAGTCGCCGCATGACGTGGTTCAGAGCACCACCAATGAGCTGCTGAGCGACCTGAAGGCGAACAAAGAGCAGTACAAGACCAACCCGAATGCCTTCTACGATTCGCTCAACCGCATTCTAGGTCCGGTAGTGGATGCTGAAGGCATCTCGAAAAGCATCATGACCGTCAAGTACTCGCGCAAGGCCACCCCTGCGCAGATTCAGCGCTTCCAGGACAACTTCAAGCGCAGCCTGTTTCAGTTCTACGGCAATGCGCTGCTCGAGTACAACAACCAGGGCATCACCGTCGACCCGGCCAAGGCTGATGACGGCAAGCGCGCCAGTGTCGGCATGAAGGTTACCGGCAACAACGGTGCGGTCTATCCGGTGCAGTACACCTTGGAAAACCTCGGCGGCGAGTGGAAGGTGCGCAACGTCATCGTCAACGGCATCAACATCGGCAAGCTGTTCCGCGACCAGTTCGCCGATGCCATGCAGCGTAATGGCAACGATCTGGACAAGACCATCGACGGCTGGGCCGGCGAAGTGGCCAAGGCCAAGGAAGCTGCCGACAACTCGCCAGAGAAGACCGTCAAATGAGCGAGGCCGCTGTAACCATGGCCGAGCCGGGCGTGCTGCGCCTGGCGGGCGAACTGGATTACCGCAGCGGGCCGGCCCTGCGCAAGCAGGGCCAGGCGCTGATCGGCGCCAGCCGTGAAACCCGTCTGGTGCTGGATTGTTCGGCCGTGGCGCGTTCCACCAGTGTTGGCCTGTCGCTGCTGCTGGCGTTCATCCGTGACGCCCAGGCAACCGGCAAGGCAGTCGAGGTACGCAACATGCCCGACGACATGCAGGAAATTGCCGGGGTCTATGACCTCGATGAGGTGCTGGCAAGCTGATGGCTTGGCAGTGATGAGAGGCCCCTCGGTCGCGCGCCCCTTCGTTGGGCTTCGCAGGCGAGGGGCTTTTTTGTATGATGGCCGACCCGTGCGCATCGGGCGCCGATTGAGGTTGAGCATGCAGGCCGTAGAAGTTAAGAGCTTCCTTGAAGAGAAATTGCCGGGATCCCGGGTCGAAGTTGAAGGCGAAGGCTGCAACTTCCAGTTGAACGTGATCAGCGACGAGTTGGCTGGCCTGAGCCCGGTCAAACGTCAGCAGGCGATCTATGCTCACCTGAATCCGTGGATCGCCAATGGCAGCATCCATGCGGTAACCATGAAATTTTTCAGCAGCGCAGCCTGGGCTGAGCGCACCTGAGCCAACTTGGCGGCGAGACACCAATGGACAAACTGATTATTACTGGCGGCGCTCGTCTTGACGGCGAGATCCGCATTTCCGGCGCGAAGAACGCGGCCCTGCCGATCCTGGCGGCGACCTTGCTGGCCGATGGCCCGGTCACCGTGGGCAACCTGCCGCACCTGCACGACATCACCACCATGATCGAGCTGTTCGGGCGCATGGGCATCGAGCCTGTGATCGACGAAAAGCTGGCGGTGGAAATCGACCCGCGCACCATCAAGACCCTGGTAGCCCCCTACGAGCTGGTCAAGACCATGCGCGCCTCGATTCTGGTGCTCGGCCCCATGGTCGCGCGCTTCGGTGAGGCCGAAGTAGCACTGCCCGGTGGCTGCGCCATCGGCTCGCGCCCGGTCGACCTGCACATCCGCGGCCTCGAGGCCATGGGGGCGACAATCGAAGTCGAAGGCGGCTACATCAAGGCCAAGGCACCTGAAGGCGGCCTGCGCGGCGCCCACTTCTTCTTCGACACCGTCAGCGTCACCGGTACCGAGAACATCATGATGGCCGCTGCCCTGGCCAAAGGCCGCAGCGTGCTGCAAAACGCCGCGCGCGAGCCTGAAGTGGTCGACCTGGCCAACTTCATCAATGCCATGGGCGGCAAGGTGCAGGGCGCCGGCACCGACACCATCACCATCGATGGCGTCGAGCGTCTGGACAGCGCTCACTACCGCGTCATGCCCGACCGCATCGAGACCGGCACCTACCTGGTCGCCGCTGCCGTGACCGGTGGCCGCGTCAAGGTCAAGGATACCGACCCGACCATCCTCGAAGCGGTACTTGAGAAGCTGAAGGAAGCGGGTGCCGACCTCACCACCGGTGAGGACTGGATCGAGCTGGACATGCACGGCAAGCGGCCGAAAGCCGTCAACCTGCGCACCGCTCCGTACCCGGCGTTCCCGACCGACATGCAGGCGCAGTTCATCTCGCTGAACGCCATCGCCGAAGGTACTGGCGCGGTCATCGAGACGATCTTCGAAAACCGTTTCATGCATGTGTACGAAATGCACCGCATGGGCGCGCAGATCCAGGTCGAAGGCAACACCGCGATCGTCACTGGCGTACCGGCCCTCAAGGGCGCCCCGGTCATGGCCACCGACCTGCGTGCTTCCGCCAGCCTGGTGCTGTCGGCGCTCGTTGCCGAAGGCGATACCCTGATCGACCGCATCTACCACATCGACCGTGGTTACGAGTGCATCGAAGAAAAACTGCAGATGCTCGGCGCGAAAATCCGCCGCGTACCGGGCTAATCGCCCGCTGGCACACGGATGTGCCATTCGAATTGAATGCGGTCGGGTGTTAGGCCCGGCCGGCAGTAGCCGCTTAAGGACCGACGTTCCAATGCTGACCATCGCGCTTTCCAAAGGCCGTATTCTCGACGATACCCTGCCATTGCTGGCCGAGGCCGGTATCGTGCCGACCGAGAACCCGGACAAGAGCCGCAAGCTGATCATCCCCACCACGCAGAGCGATGTGCGCCTGCTGATCGTGCGTGCCACCGACGTGCCGACCTATGTCGAGCATGGCGCCGCCGACCTCGGTGTGGCGGGCAAGGACGTGCTGATGGAGTACGGCGGCCAGGGCCTGTACGAACCGCTGGACTTGCAGATCGCCCAGTGCAAGCTGATGACTGCAGGTGTCACCGGCGCACCCGAGCCCAAAGGCCGCCTGCGTGTCGCCACCAAGTTCGTCAATGTGGCCAAGCGTTACTACGCCGAACAAGGCCGTCAGGTCGACATCATCAAGCTGTACGGCTCGATGGAGCTGGCGCCGCTGATCAACCTCGCCGACAAGATCATCGACGTGGTCGACACCGGCAACACCCTGCGTGCCAACGGCCTGGAACCCCAGGACCTGATCGCCACGATCAGCTCGCGCCTGGTGGTCAACAAGGCTTCCATGAAGATGCAGCACGCCCGCATCCAGAGCCTGATCGACACGCTGCGCCAAGCAGTCGAGTCGCGACACCGCGGTTGACTTCTGCGCGCGGCCTTCGCTGTCGCGCCCGTCTATCCGCGTCATAGCCACTTTTCTCGGGTGCCCGCGCGGATGGACTGGTAGCCTAGGGCGCCTGAGCATTCGCTAATAATCGAGGCCCTCGCCATGACCGTGTCCACTGCAATTGCCCGTCTCAACGCTGCTGATCCGGATTTCGCCCGACATCTGGATCATCTGCTGAGCTGGGAAAGTGTGTCCGATGACGCGGTCAACCAGCGCGTGCTCGACATCATCAAGGCCGTGCGCGAGCGCGGCGACGCTGCCCTGGTGGAATTCACCCAGCGATTCGACGGTGTTGACGCCAAGTCCATCGATGACCTGATCCTCGGTCGCGAGCGCCTGGAGCTGGCCCTGACCCGCATCACCGATACCCAGCGTGAAGCCCTGGAGAAAGCCGCCAATCGCGTGCGCATGTACCACGAGCGGCAGAAGCAGGACTCCTGGCAGTACACCGAAGCCGACGGCACCGTGCTCGGCCAGAAGGTCACCCCGCTCGACCGTGCCGGCCTGTACGTGCCAGGCGGCAAGGCGTCGTACCCGTCTTCGGTGCTGATGAACGCCATTCCGGCCAAGGTCGCCGGCGTCACCGAGGTGGTGATGGTGGTGCCGACCCCGCGTGGCGAAGTCAACGAGCTGGTGCTGGCCGCCGCCTGCATCGCCGGTGTCGACCGGGTGTTCACTGTCGGTGGTGCCCAGGCCGTTGCAGCCCTCGCTTATGGCACCGAAAGCGTGCCGCAGGTAGACAAGATCGTCGGTCCGGGCAATATCTACGTGGCCACTGCCAAGCGCCACGTGTTCGGCCAGGTCGGTATCGACATGATCGCCGGCCCATCGGAAATCCTCGTGGTGTGCGACGGCCAGACCGACCCTGACTGGATCGCCATGGACCTGTTCTCCCAGGCCGAGCACGACGAAGATGCCCAGGCCATCCTGGTCAGCCCGGATGCCGCCTTCCTCGACCGCGTGGCCGCGAGCATCGACAAGCTGCTGCCGACCATGGAGCGTGCCGAGATCATCGAGAAATCGATCAATGGGCGCGGTGCGCTGATCCAGGTGCGTGACATGCAGCAGGCCATCGAAGTGGCCAACCGCATCGCCCCCGAGCACCTGGAGCTGTCGGTCGCCGAGCCGCAGGCCTGGCTGCCGCAAATCCGCCACGCGGGCGCGATCTTCATGGGCCGCCACACCAGCGAAGCGCTGGGCGACTACTGCGCCGGCCCTAACCACGTGCTGCCGACCTCCGGTACCGCGCGCTTCTCGTCGCCACTGGGTGTGTATGACTTCCAGAAGCGTTCGTCGATCATCTTCTGCTCCGAGCAGGGCGCATCGGAGCTGGGCCACACCGCTTCGGTCCTGGCCCGTGGCGAGTCGCTGACCGCCCACGCCCGCAGTGCCGAATACCGTATCCTGACCCAAGACAAGGGGAACTGAGCATGAGTCGTTTCTGGAGCCCCTTCGTCAAGGCGCTGGTACCTTACGTCCCGGGCGAGCAGCCGAAAATGGCCCGCCTGGTGAAGCTGAACACCAACGAGAACCCGTATGGCCCGTCGCCCAAGGCGCTGGAAGCCATGCGCGCTGAACTGAACGACAACCTGCGCCTTTACCCGGACCCGAACAGTGACCGGCTCAAGCAGGTGGTGGCCGAGTATTACGGCGTCACCCCGGCCCAGGTTTTCGTCGGCAACGGCTCGGACGAGGTGCTGGCGCACATTTTCCACGGCCTGTTCCAGCACGATCGTGGGCCGCTGCTGTTCCCGGATGTCAGCTACAGCTTCTATCCGGTCTACTGCGGCCTGTACGGCATTCCGTTCGAGCAGGTGGCGCTGGATGAGCAGTTCCAGATCCGCATCGCCGATTATGCCAAGGCCAACGCCGGGATCATCTTCCCCAATCCCAACGCACCCACCGGCTGCTTGCTGCCGCTGCAGGCGATCGAGCAGTTGCTGCAGGCCAACCGCGACTCGGTCGTGGTGGTGGACGAGGCCTACATCGACTTCGGGGGTGAGACGGCCATCAGCCTGGTGGGGCGCTACGACAACCTGCTGGTAACCCAGACCCTCTCGAAATCGCGCTCGCTGGCCGGTCTGCGGGTCGGCCTGGCAGTCGGCCATCCAGACCTGATCGAGGCGCTGGAGCGGATCAAGAACAGCTTTAACTCCTATCCGCTGGACCGCATGGCCATCGTCGGAGCCGCGGCGGCGTTTGAAGATCGGGCGTACTTCGAGGAAACCTGCCGCAAGGTGATCGACAGCCGTGAAGCGCTGGTCGAGCAGTTGGTTGCAAAGGGCTTCGAAGTGCTGCCATCGGCAGCCAACTTCATCTTCGCCCGCCACCCGCAGCAGGATGCCGCGCAACTGGCGGCCCGCTTGCGCGAGCAAGGGGTGATCGTGCGTCACTTCAAGCAGGAGCGGATTGCCCAGTTCCTGCGTATCACCATCGGCACGCCGCAGATGAACCAGGCGTTGATCGACGCGCTGAACTGAGCCAGGTGGCCTGCAGGGGCGGGTGCGCTCGCTCCTGCAGGCCAGGCCGCGCACATCAGTAGCTGCTTTCCTCAAGAACGAATGGCTTGCTGGCTGGCCGGGTGCGCACCGCTACCGGTGTGTCATCCAGCTCCAGCACGTAGTCGCTGGCCTGGCGCATGCCCTGCGGATCGGTCCACTGCTGCAGATAAGCCGGGACGTTGGCGACTATCTGGTCATTTTTGTAAATGGTCACGGTTTCTTGCGAGTCGCTGTTCCACAGCAGCTTGGCGTCGCCTTCAATGGCCCGTGCCTTGCGTACTCCCGTAGCGCCCAGCAGTGGCGTGCCATCGAGCTTCCATTCCGGCAGCAGGTCGAGCCCCATGTGCCTGAGCACGGTGGGTGTCACTGACGTCTGCGCCACATAGCCGTAGAGGTTGTTCGGACCAGGGTTGTCCCCCGGAATGCTCGGTTGGGTCAACTCTTCGTTCAACGGCTTGTTGCTGGCGATGAAGACCGTCTTCTCTTGCTCTGTTACGCCACCATGGCCTGAGCCCCAGTAATCACGCCCGTGGTCGGTACAGACGATCACCAGCCAGTCCTCCTGTGGGTGCTTGGAGGCACGCTCCTCGACCTTGTCCAACAGGCGCCCCAGCCTGTCGTCAGCTTCGCGCAGGGCGAACTGGTAGGCCGGGCCGAAGCCACTGGCGTGACCGGCCTCATCGGGTTCGTCGAGCTGGATGAAGGTGAAATCGGCCGGTGTTTTATCGAGAATATCCAGGGTTCGGGCGGTCACCTGTTCATCGCTCAGGCCGCTTTCGCGCACATCGTTGCCTTGCGCGTCCTCCAGCAGGAACGCCGTGTTGATCGGCGACCAGTTGACGACACTGGAGAGGTAGGCATTTGGCAGGGCATCACGTAGCCGTTTGAACAGGCTGGGAAACTCAGGGTCGACCCGCAAGGATTCGTTATTGGTGATGACCCCATGCTTGTTGGCCCATACGCCGGTGAGCAAGGTCATCCAGCCGGGCCCGCTGATGGTCGCCTGTTCGCTGGCGCGGCCGTTGATGCCGCCGGCATAGGCTTTGCCGTAGAACAGGCGCTTCTGCAGGTGAGTGTCGCCGCCCAGTTGTTCATAGTGCTGCAGTTGAACACCGTCCATTCCGATGATGAGCGTTTTGGGTTGCATTGGCGGTTGTTTGGCGTCGCACCCTTTGAAAAGCAGCCCGAGCAGCAGGCCGGCTGCAATCAGGGTAATCAGCCGCAATACGTTTGGCAGGGACATGGATGAGGCCTTGAGGGAGTCGTGCCAAGGGTTACAACAAGGTCGTCGGCTGACAACTGGTAGAAATGCCAGTTGAATTGATGTCCGGATGGCGTTCTATTAAGCTCTCTGAATTCATCGGATGATTGGTTGAGTGAAATGAGCAGTGAATTGACCAAGCGCACCCTGGTCGAACTAGCGGTCGAGCGCATGCGTGAGCGCATCCTGCAAGGCGACTGGCAAGTCGGCCAGCGCCTGCCGACCGAGCCGGTGCTGGCGCTTGAACTGGGCATCAGCCGCAATACCGTGCGCGAGGCCATGCGAGTACTGGCGTTCAGCGGCCTGGTGGAAATCCGCCAGGGCGATGGAAGTTATCTGCGCACTTGCCAGGACCCGTTGCAGGCCGTGCAGGCGATGTCGCGCTGCACCCTGGAGCAGGCTCGCGAAACCCGCCACATCCTCGAAACCGAAGCGATCGGCCTTGCGGCATTGCGCCGTACCGACGAGGACTTGCAACACTTGCGCGCAGCGCTGACGGGCAGTGCCGAGCACTTTCACGGTGATGTAGATGCCTATGTCAGCTGCGACCTGGTGTTTCACCAGCGCCTGATCGACGCTGCGCACAATCCGGCACTGAGCGAGCTGTACCGTTACTTTTCCGGCGTGGTGGCCGCCGCGTTGCAACACAACATGGCAACCGTGCCGCGCTGCCAGGCGACCTTCGACCTGCACGGGCAGATTCTTGAAGCCATCGAACAACGCGATCCGGAGCGGGCCAAGGCCCTGAGCCGGACCCTCATCGAATCCTGAAGACGAGAATGCCATGGCTGACCCAATGACCCGAGACGCGCCTGCCCGCGAGCGCGAACTGGAAGAACTGCTGATCGACGCTGAGGCTGACGATGCCCAGGTGCAACAGCAGCCGCCGGCCCTACGGCGGCCCTGGCTGTTGCTGCTGGGCCTGGTGCTGGTGGCATTGAACCTGCGCCCGGCGTTGTCGAGCATGGCGCCGGTGCTTGGCCAGGTGGCTGCGGGGCTCGGCCTGAATGCCTCCGAGGCGGGCCTGCTGACCACCTTGCCGGTGCTCTGCCTGGGGCTGTTCGCACCGCTGGCGCCGGTCCTGGCACGCCGCTTCGGCAGCGAGCGGGTGATCCTGGGCATTCTGCTCACCCTGGCGCTGGGTATCGTGGTGCGCAGCGCCCTTGGGGCTGCCGGGGTGTTTATCGGCAGCGTGATGGCCGGGGCCAGCATCGGTATCATCGGCGTGCTGCTGCCGGGTATCGTCAAACGCGACTTCCCGCAACATGCGGGCACCCTGACCGGCGTCTACACCATGGCGCTGTGCCTCGGGGCGGCCATGGCGGCCGGGGCTACGGTGCCGCTGACTCAGCATTTCGATGACAACTGGGCCTTTGGCCTGGGCTTCTGGATGCTACCGGCGCTGCTGGCGATGCTCTTCTGGTTGCCGCAAGCGCGTCAGGGCCACGGCCTGCACAAGGTCGCCTACCGGGTGCGCGGGCTGTGGCGCGATCCGCTGGCGTGGCAGGTAACGCTGTACATGGGGCTGCAGTCGTCGCTGGCATACATCGTCTTTGGTTGGTTGCCGTCGATCCTCATCGGCCGGGGCCTGAGCCCGACCGAAGCGGGCCTGGTGCTGTCTGGCTCGGTCATCGTGCAGCTCATCAGCTCGCTGGGCGCCCCTTGGCTGGCGACCCGCGGCAAGGACCAGCGCCTGGCCATCGTGATCGTGATGCTGGTTACCCTGGCGGGCTTGTTCGGTTGCCTGTATGCACCTGTTGATGGGTTGTGGGGCTGGGCAGTTCTACTGGGACTGGGGCAGGGCGGTACTTTCGCCCTGGCCCTTACGTTGATCGTACTGCGTTCGAAAGATGCCCATGTGGCAGCGAACCTGTCGAGCATGGCGCAAGGGGTAGGTTATACCCTGGCGTCCATGGGGCCGTTCGCGGTTGGCCTGGTGCATGACCTGACCGGCGGCTGGGCGGCGGTTGGGTGGATCTTTGCCGTGCTGGGCATCGGCGCAATCGTCTTCGGGCTCGGCGCTGGGCGGGCTTTGCATGTGCAGGTGACCAGCGAAAAACTTTGACATCAAGGGTGGCCTCACCGGCCTCTTCGCGGGCAAGCCCGCTCCCACAGGGTCATCACAGGCTTCAAGGTTTGCGCCTGGCCTGTGTGAGCGGGCGTGCCCGCGAAGAGGCCGGCACTGGCGTATGCAGGTGGGGCAGATTATTGTGCTGCTTCCTACTCCCAGGACGGACCTGCTTTCATGACTGACGCCAACCGCGACCTGATCACTCGCTTCTACCAGGCGTTCCAGCGCCTGGACGCCGAGGCCATGGTGGCCTGCTACAGCGACGACATCGTTTTCAGCGACCCGGTGTTCGGCACCCTGCGCGGCCGCGATGCGGGCGATATGTGGCGCATGCTCACCACCCGCGCCAAGGACTTCTCGCTGACCTTCGACCAAGTTCGTGCTGATCCGCATAGTGGCTGTGCCCACTGGGTTGCGACCTATCTGTTCAGCCAGACAGGCCGCACTGTGGTCAACGATATCCAGGCGCGCTTCGTCATTCGCGATGGGCTGATCTGTCAGCATGACGACAGCTTCGATTTGTGGCGCTGGTCGCGCCAAGCCCTGGGTACTCCAGGGCTGCTCTTGGGTTGGTCGCCGATGCTGCAGAACAAGGTACGCGCGCAGGCCTATCAAGGCCTGCGGGCTTTTCAGGCCACGTAAAACCGCTCAGCGGGAGGCGATGGCCTGGTCGGCTTCGTCGTAGCTGAACACCGTGCGGTGATCTGAGGATTGTGGAAGCCTGACGCGAATCACAGGTATGAATCGACCATTGGTTGAGTGCCAGTCTTTCTGATCGGCTTGGGCTTGCTGCAGCGCGCCGTTCATGCCTTCGATGTAGAAAAAGGATTGAATCGGCAGTTGGTGAGAGGTTTTCTCTTTCCAGGCCCTGAGAATCAGCTCGTTCCAGGCAAAGGGCAGTTCCTTGCCATAAAGTTGCTTGGCACGAATGCTCTGATAGAACGCCTCGTCGCGACCTGGCACGCGTGTGTATTGGCTATCAAATGCACATTGCTGCTTGTAGTCGCGGCTCTTGCGGAATTGAGCTACCCAGTCCTCGGCAGTGTGTACGCCTTGCTCATGGCACGCCTGTTCGCGGTTGGCAGTCTGGCTATTGTCACCACAGCCACTGCCATTGCGTGTCCAGCTATCGCCATCAGTAGGCCAAGCGCAGAGCACCTCGTAGTGCAGGGTCCCTTCAGGGCGTTGCAGCTGAGGATAAAAAGTAAAGCCACTGCGGGCATCGGCTGCCAGTTTGGTGATTGGAATATCCGCGCGCAAATAAGAAAACGATAACCCACCTTTTTTCAGGGTGTTTTCACTATGATGCCAGGTGTGATAGCTAGGAGAAGGCTTGGTCGCTCTGATCAGAACGCCCGAGCAGGCATGGGCCGGAATCGCATTGCCCTCGCAGCGTTGCGGAGTGGCGTCGTAGTTTTTCTGCATTTGTGCCGCCACCTGTGCACCGAGTGATGCGTGGACACTCAAGGCTAGTGTGGACAGGCCTGTGCAAATCATTGATTGCGTTAGCGTGCGGAGCATGATGTCGCCCTCAATGGATGGGCTCACCAAATTAATGATGGAAAGAGCAAGAGTCGTGAGTGAAATTTTGCCGGAACTGGCAGCGAAACCCTGGTACGTCTATCTGGTTCGGGCCGCCAATGGCTCGTTGTACTGTGGTATCAGCGATGACCCGCAGCGGCGTTTCGCTGCTCATCAGAAAGGCCAGGGTGCGCGCTATTTCAAGACCAGCCCGGCACAGGCGCTGGTCTATGTCGAGCAATGGCCGGACAAGGGCGAGGCGCTGCGCCAGGAGCGCCTGGTGAAGAAATTGCGCAAGTCGGCAAAGGAGGCGTTGGTCGCCTCCTATGCGGCCATTTGATCAGTCCTTGCGGCGCTTGAGCTGATCCACCAGCGTGGTCGGCAAGCCTTTGATGATCAGCGTGCCGGCGGCCTCGTCATACTCCACCTTGTCACCCAGCAGGTGTGCCTCGAAGCTGATCGACAACCCTTCGGCACGCCCGGTGAAGCGGCGGAACTGGTTGAGGGTGCGTTTGTCTGCAGGGATTTCCGGCGACAGGCCGTAGTCCTTGTTGCGGATATGGTCGTAGAACGCCTTCGGGCGGTCTTCGTCGATCAGGCTCGACAGCTCTTCCAAGGTCACCGGTTCACCCAGCTTGGTCTGGGTGGTGGCGTACTCCACCAGGGTCTGGGTCTTCTCGCGGGCAGCTTCTTCCGGCAGGTCCTCGCTTTCGACGAAGTCGCTGAAGGCCTTGAGCAGGGTGCGTGTCTCGCCGGGGCCGTCGACGCCTTCCTGGCAGCCGATGAAGTCGCGGAAGTAGTCCGACACCTTCTTGCCGTTCTTGCCCTTGATGAACGAGATGTACTGCTTGGAGTTCTGGTTGTTCTTCCACTCCGACAGGTTGATGCGCGCCGCCAGGTGCAGCTGGCCGAGGTCAAGGTGGCGCGACGGTGTCACATCCAGCTCGGCATTCACGGCCACGCCTTCGCTGTGGTGCAGCAGGGCAATGGCCAGGTAGTCGGTCATGCCTTGCTGGTAGTGGGCGAACAGAATATGGCCGCCGGTGGAAAGGTTGGACTCCTCCATCAGCTTTTGCAGGTGCTCGACCGCTACGCGGCTGAAGGCGGCGAAGTCTTTCTCGTCTTCCAGGTACTGTTTCAGCCAGCCGCTCAGTGGATAGGCACCGGACTCGCCGTGGAAGAAGCCCCAGGCCTTGCCTTGCTTGGCGTTGTAGCTGTCGTTGAGGTCGGCCAGCAGGTTTTCGATGGCGTCCGATGCGCCCAGCTCGGTATCCCGTGCATGGAGCACGGCGGGGCTGCCATCGGGCTTCTTGTCGATCAGGTGAACGATGCAATGACGGATTGGCATGGATTTCTCGGTGCGTCTGGGGCGGCCGCAGGCCGCGCTGCAAAAGTCGTCCAGTTTACCCTAGAGAACAGGCGCTGCAGTGGCCGGATGTTGGCAGAAATGCCGGTTGTTCGTTTTTTGTTCAAAATTGGAGGTTTTAGGCTGAAACCCCCGAAAAACCTGCACTAAATCGAAGCAGGTAGCGGATATTTATCCATTCCTGTGGTAGCTTTGCGCCGTCTTGCGCACCTTGTGTGGCGCATTGCTGGCAGCGTGCTCATGCCGTGTCGAACCAAACGCCGATTTGCGTATCTACATTCGCGATTGGCGCGGCCCTCCAGAACTCAGGGGCTGGCCCGATAACGTCGTAGAACGCTGCATAACCACTGAATTAGATAGGGAAGGAACACCACCATGGCATTGACCAAAGACCAACTGATTGCCGATATCGCTGAAGCCATCGACGCGCCAAAGACCACCGCTCGTAACGCACTGGAGCAACTGGGCCAGATCGTTGCCGACCAACTGGAAAACGGCGCTGAAATCACCCTGCCAGGCATCGGCAAGCTGAAAGTCTCCGAGCGTCCTGCCCGTACCGGCCGCAACCCTTCGACTGGCGCTGCCATCGAAATCGCTGCCAAGAAAGTCGTCAAGTTCGTGCCAGCCAAATCGCTGAACGATTCCATCAACAAGTAATTGTTGATGCGTTGACCAGAACCGCGCCCGGCTTGCCCGGGCGCGGTTTTTTCATGCCTGCGATTTGCGCAGAGCGTGCCAGGCCTGGCGCGCGGCGTCGTCCAGGAAGCTCCAGGCGACCATGCGACTCTGCTTCTGTCCCTGGCCCATCTCGATGATGCGCACGGCCTTGGCGCCGGCCTTCTTCAACGCCGCCTCGATCCCAGGCACGTTGCTGGCCTTGGACACTAGGCTGGTGAACCACAGCACCTGCTGCGCGTACTGCGTGCTCTCGTCGACCAGTTGGGTGACGAAGCGGATCTCGCCGCCCTCGCACCACAGTTCGTTGTTCTGCCCGCCGAAGTTGAGCACCGGCAGCTTGCGCTTGGGGTCTTGCTTGCCGAGGTTCTTCCATTTGCGCTGGCTGCCGCGGGTGGCTTCCTCTCGCGAGGCATGGAAGGGTGGGTTGCACAGGGTCAGGTCGAAGCGCTCATCCTCTTGCAGCAGGCCACCCAGGATCTGCTTGCGGTTGGCTTGCTGGCGCAGGCTGATGCCCTTGCTCAAGCCGTTGGCCTGGACGATGGCCTTGGCCGAGGCCAGCGCCACCGGGTCGATGTCCGAACCGAGGAAGCGCCAACGGTAATCGCTATGGCCGAGCAGCGGGTAGATGCAGTTGGCACCGACGCCGATGTCCAGCGCGCGTATCTGTGCGCCCCGGGGGACCTCGCCGGCATTGTCTTCGGCCAACAGGTCGGCGGCCACGTGGATGTAGTCGGCACGGCCGGGGATCGGCGGGCACAGGTAATCGGCAGGGATATCCCAGTGCTGGATGCCGTACTGCGCCTTGAGCAGGGCACGGTTGAACACCCGCACGGCTTCGGGGTTGGCAAAGTCGATGCTGGGTTTGCCGTGGGGGTTGGTGATGGTGAAGCGGGCCAGGTCAGGGTGGGCCTTGATCAGGCTCGGGAAGTCGTAGCGGCCCTGGTGGCGGTTGCGCGGGTGCAGGGTGGGTTTGTCGGTCATGATAGGGTCCTGAAAAAGCTTCGCCGGCAAGCCGGCTCCCACAGGACGGTACCGTACCTGTAAGAGCTGGCTTGCCGGCGATGGGCTTTAGCTGCGCTTTGGATTAGAGCGCAGCAATCCGCGCATGCTGCTCGGTAAAGTTGGCCAAGGCCTGCTCGGACTCGGCCAGCTTGGCGCGCTCCTTCTCGATCACCGCAGGCGGTGCCTTGTCGACGAAGGCCGCGTTGGAGAGCTTGCCGCCCACGCGCTGGACTTCACCCTGCAGACGCTGGATTTCCTTGCTCAGGCGAGCCAGCTCGGCGTCCTTGTCGATCAGGCCGGCCATCGGCACCAGCACCTGCAGGTCGCCCACCAGGGCGGTAGCCGACAGCGGTGCTTCGTCGGCATCGCCGAGCACGGTGAACGATTCGACCTTGGCCAGCTTCTTCAGCAGCGCTTCGTTTTCCTGCAGGCGACGCTGGTCGTCGGCGTTGGCGTTTTTCAGGAACAGCGGCAGTGGCTTGCCCGGGCCGATGTTCATTTCGGCGCGGATGTTGCGCAGGCCGACCATCAGCTCCTTGAGCCACTCGATATCACCTTCGGCGGCGGCATCGATGCGGCTTTCATTGGCCACTGGCCATGGCTGCAGCATGATGGTCTTGCCTTCGATGCCGGCCAGCGGCGCGATGCGCTGCCAGATTTCTTCAGTGATGAACGGCATGAACGGGTGCGCCAGGCGCAGGGCTACTTCCAGCACGCGCACCAGGGTGCGGCGGGTGCCGCGGGCGCGCTCGACCGGGGCGTTCTCGTCCCACAGCACCGGCTTGGACAGCTCCAGGTACCAGTCGCAGTACTGGTTCCAGATGAACTCGTACAGCGCCTGGCTGGCCAGGTCGAAGCGGAACTGCTCAAGCTGGCGGGTCACTTCGGCTTCGGTGCGCTGCAACTGCGAGATGATCCAGCGGTCGGCCAGCGACAGCTCGTAGGCTTCGCCGTTCTGGCCGCAGTCTTCGCCCTTGTCCAGCACGTAGCGGGCGGCGTTCCAGATCTTGTTGCAGAAGTTGCGGTAGCCTTCGACGCGACCCATGTCGAACTTGATGTCGCGGCCGGTGGAGGCCAGCGAGCAGAAGGTGAAGCGCAGGGCGTCGGTGCCGTAGCTGGCGATACCTTCCGGGAACTCGGCCTTGGTCTGCTTGGCGATCTTCTCGGCAAGCTTGGGCTGCATCATGCCGCTGGTGCGTTTTTCCAGCAGGGCGTCGAGGGTGATGCCGTCGACGATGTCCAGCGGGTCAAGGACGTTGCCCTTGGACTTGGACATCTTCTGGCCCTGGCCATCGCGCACCAGGCCGTGCACGTACACGGTCTTGAACGGTACCTGCGGGGTGCCGTCCTCGTTCTTGATCAGGTGCATGGTCAGCATGATCATGCGCGCAACCCAGAAGAAGATGATATCGAAGCCGGTCACCAGCACGTCGGTGCTGTGGAACTTCTTGAGGAATTCGGTCTGCTCCGGCCAGCCCAGGGTGGAGAAGGTCCACAGGCCCGAACTGAACCAGGTGTCGAGTACGTCGTCGTCCTGACGCAGTTTCACGTCGGCACCGAGGTTGTGCTTGCTGCGCACTTCTTCCTCGTTGCGGCCAACATAGACCTGACCCGCCTCGTCGTACCAGGCCGGGATGCGGTGGCCCCACCACAGCTGGCGGCTGATGCACCAGTCCTGGATGTCACGCATCCAGGAGAAGTACATGTTCTCGTATTGCTTGGGCACGAACTGGATACGGCCATCTTCCACGGCTTCGATGGCAGGTTCTGCCAACGGCTTGGTGGAAACGTACCACTGGTCGGTCAGCCAAGGCTCGATGACAGTGCCGGAACGGTCGCCTTTCGGCACCTTCAGGGCGTGGTCATCGATGCTGACCAGCAGGCCTTGGGCGTCCATGTCGGCGACGATCTGCTTGCGTGCGACGAAGCGGTCGAGGCCGGCGTACTGGGCAGGCAGGCTAGTATCGACCTGCTCGTTGACGCTGCCGTCGAGGTTGAAGGCCTGGGCGGCGGACAGCACCAGGGCGTTCTTGTCGAAAATGTTCAGCAGCGACAGGTTGTGTCGCTTGCCGACTTCGTAGTCGTTGAAGTCGTGGGCCGGGGTGATCTTCACGCAACCGGTGCCGAATTCCGGGTCGCAGTAGTCGTCGGCGATGATCGGGATGCGACGGCCGACCAGCGGCAGCTCGACGAACTTGCCGATCAGGGCCTGGTAGCGCTCGTCGGTCGGATTGACGGCAACGGCGGCGTCACCCAGCAGGGTTTCCGGGCGGGTGGTGGCGACCACCAGGTAGTCCTTGCCCTCGGCGGTCTTGGCGCCATCGGCCAACGGGTAGCGCAGGTTCCACAGGTGGCCCTTTTCGTCGTGGTTTTCCACTTCGAGGTCGGAGATCGCCGTGTGCAGCTTGGTGTCCCAGTTGACCAGGCGCTTGCCGCGGTAGATCAGGCCATCTTCGTGCAGGCGCACGAAGGCTTCCTTGACTGCCTCGGACAGGCCGTCGTCCATGGTGAAGCGCTCGCGGCTCCAGTCTACCGACGAGCCCAGGCGACGAATCTGGCGGCTGATGTTGCCACCGGACTGATCTTTCCATTCCCAGACTTTTTCCAGGAATTTCTCACGGCCCAGGTCGTGACGGTTCTGGCCCTTGGCCTCGAGCTGGCGCTCGACCAGCATCTGCGTGGCGATACCGGCGTGGTCGGTACCTGGCTGCCACAGGGTGTCGCGGCCTTGCATGCGGCGGAAACGGATCAGGGCGTCCATGATCGCGTTGTTGAAGCCGTGGCCCATGTGCAGGCTGCCCGTCACGTTCGGTGGCGGGATCATGATGGTGTAGGACTCACCTGCACCTTGTGGAGCGAAATAGTTTTCGGACTCCCAGGTGTTGTACCAGGAAGTTTCAATGGCGTGCGGCTGGTAGGTCTTATCCATGCGCGGCGGGACCCTGTGCATTTATTCGGGAAAGCCGAAAAGTATAACGAAGGCACAGGGTTTAGGCGACAGGGGCGGACAGAAGACCGAGATTTCCTGCAAGAGCGGCCTTGTGTCGCGAAAAGGGCGCAAAGCGCCCTCAAGGCTTATTCGGAACGCTTGATCAACCGCTCGATCCGCGCATCGAGGCGGCGCTTGATCTCGTTCTCGATGTGCGGAGTGAAGTCGTTGATCACGTCTTGCATGATCATCTGCGCTGCGGCACGCAACTCGCTTTCCAGGTGCAGCAGGGTGTCCTGGCGGCGGGTCTGCGGATCATCCTCGGGCTCAGCGGCCTGAGGCTCGGCCTCGGGCGCTGGTGCCGGGTTACCTGCAGGCACATCGAGCAACAGCGGAATCTGCTCGACCGTTTCGGTCAGCAGCGGCGGCTGCAGGTCGGCATCGCCGAGCAGCTGGCGAATCGACTCCAGATCATCAAGCAGATGGGAGGAATCGGGTAGGGCGGAAGGCTTGTCCATCGTCGTTAAAGTCGCTGTAAGCGGTGGTCTTGCAGAGCATAGCCCTGTTCACGGTAGAAACGGAACCGCTCGCGGGCCGATTGGCGAATGCCGGGTTCCTCGACAACGATCTCGGCAACCCGCTCGAACTGGCCGACGAACCCCGGCACACCGGCGCCCAGGTTGATCAGCAGGTCACGGTGCTCGCCGGCATCGTCGGCAAGGCCCAAGGCTACCGCGGCATCCGCGTGGAGTTCGGCCAGGTCATGGGGCACGAACGCTTCGCCCTTGAAACGCCACAGGCGTTGATCCAGTTCGGCACGCTGTTCTGTGTCCTGGCAGTGCAGGTACACCCGGTGGCCGAGACGCCAGGCCTTCTCGCACAGCTTGCAGGCGAAATCCAGCCGTGCCGACAGCGAGTCGGTGGGCAGGATATAGAAATCGACTTTGCTCATGGTGTGTTCTGCCAGCCAGCGGCGCCTGGGACGCCGCCGGCTTCACGGCATCAGGCGCCGGCGCGGTCGAGCAGGTACTGAGTCAGCAGTGGAACCGGGCGACCGGTAGCGCCTTTGTCCTTGCCGCCGCTGATCCAGGCTGTGCCGGCGATGTCCATGTGAGCCCAGTTGTAGGCCTTGGCGAAGCGCGACAGGAAGCAGCCCGCGGTGATGGTGCCGGCCTTCGGGCCACCAATGTTGCCCATGTCGGCGAACGGGCTGTCCAGCTGCTCCTGGTACTCGTCGAACAGTGGCAGCTGCCAGGCACGGTCGTCGGCACGCTTGCCGGCGTCGAGCAGTTGGCCGACCAGCTCGTCGTTGTTGCCCATCAGGCCCGAAGTGTGGCTGCCCAGGGCAACGATGCAGGCGCCGGTCAGGGTGGCGATGTCGATCACTGCCTGTGGCTTGAAGCGCTCGGCGTAGGTCAGGGTGTCGCACAGCACCAGGCGGCCTTCGGCGTCGGTGTTGAGGATTTCGACGGTCTGGCCGCTCATGGTGGTGACGATGTCGCCCGGGCGGGTGGCGCCGCCGCTTGGCATGTTCTCGGCGCAGGCCAGCAGGCACACCAGGTTGATCGGCAATTGCAGCTCGAGTACCGCACGCAGGGTACCGAACACGCTGGCGGCGCCGCACATGTCGTATTTCATTTCATCCATGCCGGCGCCTGGCTTGAGGCTGATGCCGCCGGTATCGAAGGTGATGCCTTTGCCCACCAGCACGAACGGCTTGTCGGCCTTCTTGCCACCCTGGTAGTTGAGCACGATCAGGCGTGGCGGCTGGTCGCTGCCCTGGCCCACGGCATAGAACGCGCCCATGCCCAGGTCCTTGATCTTCTTCTCGTCCAGCACTTCGACCTTCAGGCCCTTGTGGGCCTTGCCCAGGTCCTTGGCCTGCTCGGCCAGGAAGCTTGGGTGGCACAGGTTCGGCGGCAGGTTGCCCAGGTCGCGGGTGTAGGCCATGCCGGAGGCGATGGCGCTGGCGTGCTTGACGGCACGCTCGACCTCGGCCAGGCCGGCCTTGTCGGCCAGCAGGGTGACTTTCTTCAGGGCGCGCGGTTCGGCCTTCTGGCTCTTGAAGCGGTCGAACACGTATGCGCCGTCGAGCAGGGTCTCGGCCAGCAGGCGGTACTTGCCGTAATGAGCGTCGCGGTTGCTGACTGCGATGTCATCCAGCGCCAGCACGGCATCGCCGCCGTTCAGGCCCTTGAGCACGCCAGCCACGCTGGCGACCAGTTTGCGCCATGCGCGGTCACCGAGGGCTTCGTCCTTGCCGCTGCCGACCAGCAGCACGCGCTCGGCCTTCAGGCCCGGCAAGCTCTGCAGCAACAGGGTCTGGCCAGGCTTGCCGGCCAGGTCGCCACGCTTGAGCACCGCGCTGATGGCGCCTTCGCTGGCCTGGTCGATGGCCTTGGCAACAGTACCGAGCTTGCGCCCTTCACCGACCGGTACGACCAGAGTGGCGGTTTTTACGGATGCAGCAGCTACGCTTTTTACAACCAGTTCCATGTCAGGGTCCCCGAATGATCTATGCAGTTGGCGCTATGCGATTTCGCGCTCTGGACGGGCCTGGCCGCGTTGTCGCGTGCCAGTGGAAAAGCTGCCAGTTTGAGCCTCTGGCAAGCGTGCTGACAAGCCCGATGTCGGCCTTCATGCGCGGCCAAGTGACAGGCGCGGCCAATCACAGGATAATGCGCGCACTTCATATGGAGGTTCGCCGTTGGCGAACCGGCTTTGGTCCTGGCTGTCACAGGCCAATGTTTGGCAGTCCGCCCCTGACAACCCAGGAGTGTCTGGTTTGATCGTCTTTCGTTATCTGTCCCGCGAGGTCCTGGTGACCTTGAGCGCCGTCAGCGCCGTGCTGCTGGTGATCATCATGAGCGGGCGCTTCATCAAGTACCTGGCCCAGGCGGCTCAGGGCATTCTCGACCCGGGCGTGTTGTTCCTGATCATGGGCTTCCGCATGCCAGGGTTCCTGCAGCTGATTTTGCCGCTGGGTCTGTTCCTCGGGATTCTTCTGGCCTACGGCCGGCTGTACCTCGAAAGCGAAATGACCGTGCTCTCGGCGACCGGCATGAGCCAGCAGCGTCTGCTGGGCCTGACCATGGCGCCAGCGGCACTGGTGGCCCTGCTGGTTGCCTGGCTGAGCCTGAGCCTGTCACCACTGGGCGTTGCCCAGGTGCAGAAAATCATCGCCCAGCAGGATGCCATGACCGAGTTCGACACCCTGGTGCCGGGTCGCTTCCAGACCCTGCGTGACGGTTCGCGGGTCACCTACACCGAGCAGCTGTCGGATGACCGCGTCAAGCTGGCCGGGGTGTTCATTTCCGAGAAGCGCTTCAATCAGGACAAGACCAAGGACCGTGCGCCTTCGGTACTGGTCGCCGAAAAAGGCCATCAGGAAATACAGGCAGACGGCAATCGCTACCTGGTGCTGGAGAACGGCTACCGCTACGACGGTAACCCGGGCCAGGCCGACTACCGTGCGATCAAGTACGACACCTACGGTGTCTTGCTGCCCAAGCCGGAAGTCGCCGAAGACGTGACCGATCGCGAAGCCATCCCGACCCTCGAGCTGTTCGGCAAGACCGACCTGCGCGAGCGGGCCGAGCTGCAATGGCGCCTGTCGCTGCCGATCCTGGTGTTCATCGTGACCCTGATGGCGGTGCCGCTGGCCCGGGTCAACCCGCGCCAGGGCCGCTTCCTCAAGCTGCTGCCGGCAATTCTTCTGTACATGGCTTACCTGACAATGCTGATTTCCGTACGCGGTGCCCTGGAGAAGGGCAAATTGCCGATTGGCCTGGGCATCTGGTGGGTGCATGGTCTGTTCCTGCTGATCGGCCTGGCCCTGATGTACTGGGAGCCGCTGCGCCTGAAAATGGCTGCCCGTCGTGCGGAGGTGGCCCATGGCTAAGCTCGACCGCTACATCGGCCTGAGTGTGCTGCTGGCCATCCTGGCCGTGCTGGGGATCATCCTCGGCCTGGCTTCGCTGTTCGCCTTCATCGACGAGATGGGTGAACTGAGCGACACCTACACCTTGCTGGACGCGGGCAATTTCGTTCTGCTGACGGCACCCCGACGCCTGTACGAAATGCTGCCCATGGCGGCACTGATTGGCTGCCTGATCGGTCTCGGCAGCTTGGCCAGCAACAGCGAGCTGACCATCATGCGCGCTGCGGGTGTCTCCATCGGCCGCATCGTCTGGGCGGTAATGAAGCCGATGCTGGTACTGATGCTGGTCGGCCTGCTGATTGGTGAATACGTTGCCCCGGTGACCGAGAACAAGGCCCAGGCAGACCGTTCCCTGGCCCAGGGTGGTGGTGAAGCGCAAAGCTCCAGGCATGGCATGTGGCACCGCCAGGGCGAAGAGTTCGTGCACATCAACTCGGTGCAGCCCAATGGCCTGCTGCTGGGTGTGACGCGTTACACCTTCGACAGCGAGCGCAAGATCCAGACCTCGAGCTTTGCCCGTCGTGCCCAGTACAACGACGACCACTGGACGCTCAGCGATATCAACACCACCTTCTTCCGCGGTGACCACACCGAAGTGGTGAAGACGCCGACCGAGCGCTGGGACGTTTCGCTGACGCCGCAACTGCTCAATACCGTGATCATGGCCCCCGAGTCGTTGTCGGTCACCGGGCTGTGGGATTACATCCATTACCTGTCCGACCAGGGCTTGAACAACGCCCGCTACTGGTTGGCGTTCTGGACCAAGGTGATGCAGCCGCTGGTAACTGCGGCGCTGGTGCTGATGGCGATTTCCTTCATCTTCGGCCCGCTGCGTTCGGTCACCCTCGGCCAGCGCGTGTTCACCGGCGTGCTGGTGGGCTTCGCGTTCCGCATCGGCCAGGACTTGCTGGGGCCGTCGAGCCAGGTGTTCGGCTTCCCGCCGCTGCTGGCGGTGGTGATTCCTGCGGGCATCTGTGCCTTGGCTGGGGTATGGTTGTTGCGTCGAGCGGGTTGATGCTTTGAGCCGCTGAAAAAGCCGACCCAAGGGTCGGCTTTTTTACGCCTGTTTTTTCTGCTTCGGCACCCGCACCAGCTGGGTTTCCGAATAGATGTCATGCCAGCCGCGCTGGCGTTTGTCGATCAGCGACCAGAAGAACCCGAGCCCCAGGCACAGCCAGGAGGCGATCGACACCACAAAGCGCAACAGTGCCTGCCACAAGCTGATCGCGCTGCCATCGGCGTTCTGCACGCGCACGCCCCACACCTGCATACCCAGCGTCTGACCGCCATGGGTCCAGAATTTGGCAAAGAAGCCGAACAGGGCGAACAGCAGAAGGGTCGATAGCAGCGGGTCGCCATCCAATGCGCCGGCCTCGGTCAGTTCACGCATGCGGGCTTCGCCGATGATCGCCATCTGGATCATCTTGTAGGCTCCGGCGGTGACGATCAGCAGTGCAGTGCACAGCAGAAAATCATAGAACATCGCCGCCAGGCGGCGGCCCAGGCCAACCGGTGGGAAATCACCCTGGGGGGAAAGCAGAGGCTTGGACATGCAGAACAGCTCCGAATGGCGAAGCCGCTATTCTACGGACAAAAAAAAGCCCCTGCACATGGCAGGGGCTTTTTAGGAGTCTGGCTTGTGCTTAGACAGGCTGGACTTTGTCAGCCTGCATGCCTTTCTGGCCTTGGACTGCTTCGAAGGTGACCTTCTGGCCTTCTTTCAGGCTCTTGAAGCCGTTGCCTTCGATGGCACGGAAGTGCACGAACAGATCCGGACCGCTTTCTGGGGTGATGAAACCGTAACCTTTTTCGTCATTGAACCACTTGACGGTACCGTTCTGACGCTCAGCCATTGTCTTATTTCCTATGAAGCTTAAATTTTAATGACAGTTTCTTTCACGTTATATAAAGGCGAAAGAGTACTGGGCTGGGTTGCAGGAAAGTAAGAGACGTCGAACGGGTTGTAGCAAATCTCGGCTACTGGCCCAGGTCACGAACTGTTGCGACCCATGCAAACACAGTGCGTTGACTCTACGCCAACTCCTGAGAAAAAAACAAGCCCTTGGTCGTATAGAAAACTGGCGTTTAGCCGATAACCGAAAAATTTGTCGGAAACGGCGTGGCGCCTGGCCTGGCGCCATGTCCAAAAGTTATTGGGCAGGTTCGAAATCGAATATCTACCCCCTGCCCGCACACCTCAGACCGAACCTTCAACCCCGATAGTAACGCTGTGCAACGAAAGGCATTTTGCTGACTTTCAAAGCCACCTTCTTACCGCGCACCAAGGCAAACAGTGCGGTGTCGAGTGCGCTGTGTTCGATATCGACATAGCCCATTGCAACAGGGGCACCGAGTGTCGGACCAAAACCGCCACTGCACACTTTGCCTACCGTTTTATCGAACGCATCAACAATATCCGCGCCCTCGCGTACGGGCGTACGTTCCTGCGGCAGCAGACCCACACGTTTACGTGTCACACCATCGCGCTGATGAGCAAATATCGCATCGGCACCAGGGAAGCCGGCGGCACGCTCGCCGTCGGCACGGCGTACTTTGGAAATTGCCCACAGCAGGCTGGCTTCGACCGGGGTAGTTGCGGTGTCCATGTCATGGCCGTACAGGCACAGACCGGCTTCCAGACGCAGCGAGTCGCGCGCACCCAGGCCGATAGGCTGGACTTCGGGTTCGGCCAGCAGGCGGCGGGCCAGGGCCTCGGCAGCGTTGACCGGAACCGAAATCTCGTAGCCATCTTCACCGGTGTAGCCCGAACGGCTGACGAAACAGTCTTCACCCAGCAGCTTCACCGGGCGGAACTGCATGAAGGTCATGCTGGCCACTTCCGGGGCCAAGCGCTCCAGCACCTTGACCGCCGCCGGGCCTTGCAGGGCGAGCAGGGCGCGTTGCTCGAACAGTGGCTGCACTTCACAACGGCTGCTGATGTGTTGCTGCAGGTGGGCCAGGTCCTGCTCCTTGCACGCAGCGTTGACCACCAGGAACAGGGTGTCGTCACCGAGATTGGCAACCATCAGGTCGTCGAGGATGCCACCTTGCGCGTTGGTGAACATGGCATAGCGCTGCATGCCCACTGGCAGGTCGATGATGTCCACCGGCACCAGCGTCTCCAGCGCCTTGGCCGCATCGGCGCCACGCAGGACGATCTGGCCCATGTGCGAGACGTCGAACAAGCCGGCCTGCTCGCGGGTGTGCAGGTGTTCCTTGAGCACGCCCAGCGGGTACTGCACCGGCATGTCGAAGCCGGCGAACGGCACCATGCGCGCGCCCAGTTCCAGGTGCAGGGCGTGCAGTGGGGTCTTTTGCAGTGTTTCGGACATCGATGACTCCTTGGTTTTTTGTCGGGTCAACATTCGATGATGTTGACGGCCAGACCGCCGCGGGCGGTCTCCTTGTATTTGCTTTTCATGTCGGCGCCGGTCTGGCGCATGGTGCGGATCACCTTGTCGAGCGACACGAAGTGCTGCCCGTCACCGCGCAGGGCCATGCGCACGGCATTGATGGCTTTCACCGAGCCCATGGCGTTGCGCTCGATGCAGGGCACCTGAACCAGCCCGCCGATCGGGTCGCAGGTCAGGCCGAGGTTGTGCTCCATGCCGATTTCAGCGGCGTTTTCCACTTGCTGCGGGGTGCCGCCCATCACTTCGCAAAGGGCTCCAGCGGCCATCGAGCAGGCCACGCCGACCTCGCCCTGGCAGCCGACCTCGGCCCCGGAAATCGAGGCGTTTTCCTTGTACAGGATGCCGATGGCAGCAGCGGTGAGCAGGAAGCGCACCACCCCGTCTTCGCTGGCACCCGGGACGAAGCGCATGTAGTAGTGCAACACCGCCGGGACGATGCCCGCCGCGCCGTTGGTGGGCGCGGTGACCACGCGTCCGCCGTAGGCGTTTTCCTCGTTGACCGCCAGGGCGTAGAGGTTGACCCAGTCGAGCACCGACAACGCGTCACGCAGGCTGGCCTCCGGATGGCGGCTGAGCTGGCGATACAGCGCGGGGGCGCGGCGCTTGACCTTGAGCCCGCCGGGCAGGATGCCTTCGTGCCGGCAACCGGCTTCGACGCAATCTTGCATCACCTGCCAGATGCGCAGCAGGCCGCTGCGTGTTTCTGCCTCCGGCCGCCAGGCCGCCTCGTTGGCCAGCATCACCTGGCTGATCGACAGGTGCTGGGTGGTGCAGTGGCCGAGCAACGCCTTGGCGGTCTTGAACGGGTAGGCCAGCACGGTGCTGTCCTCGACGATGCGGTCCTGGCCGGCGGCGTCCTCGTCCACCACGAAACCGCCACCCACCGAGTAGTACTCGCGGCTGCGGATTTGCAGTCCTGCTGCATCGAAGGCGCGAAAGATCATGCCGTTGGGGTGATAAGCCAGTGGCTTGCGCATCATTGCCAGGTGCTGCTTCTCAACGAAGGCGATGGTCTGCTGACCGAGCAGGCTGAGCTGGCCGCTGGCGCGGATGGCCTGCAGGCGGGCGGGGATGGTTTCGGTGTCGACGGTATCGGGGTGCTCGCCTTCCAGGCCGAGCAATACCGCCTTGTCACTGCCGTGGCCTTTGCCGGTGGCGCCGAGCGAGCCATACAGCTCGGCTTTGACGCAAACGGTGCTGGCCAGCAGGCCATCGCGGCGCAGCCCTTCGGCGAAGCGCGCGGCGGCGCGCATCGGGCCGACCGTGTGGGAACTGGAGGGGCCGATGCCGATCTTGAACAGGTCGAAGACGCTCAGTGACATGGGAACCTCCTGCCAGATTCGTTGGGCGGACGGTGAACCCTGTGGGAGCGGGCGTGCCCGCGAATGCGGCGCTGAAGCCAACGTCGCATTCGCGGGCACGCCCGCTCCCACAAAGGCCCACACCTCAAGTCAGGTAGCGGGGCCGAGGGCTATCAGGCGTCCTGATAGCTCTCGATCGACGGGCAGGCGCAGACCAGGTTACGGTCGCCAAACACGTTGTCGACCCGGCCGACCGGCGGCCAGTACTTGCTTTCCACCAGGCTCGGCAGCGGGTACACCGCCTGCTCGCGGCTGTAGCCATGGGCCCATTCGCCAACCAGCTCGGCCGCAGTGTGCGGGGCGTTCTTCAGCGGGTTGTCGTCCTTGTCCAAGCTGCCGTTTTCCACCGCGCGAATCTCTTCGCGGATCTGGATCATCGCGTCGCAGAAGCGGTCCAGTTCTTCCTTGGACTCGCTTTCGGTCGGTTCGATCATCAGCGTGCCAGCCACCGGGAACGACATGGTTGGCGCATGGAAACCGAAATCGATCAGGCGCTTGGCCACGTCATCGACACTGATGCCGCTGGTGTCCTTGAGTGGGCGCAGGTCGAGGATGCATTCGTGGGCGACCAGGCCATTGCCGCCGGTGTAAAGAACAGGATAGTGCTCTTCAAGGCGGCGGGCGATGTAGTTGGCGTTGAGGATCGCCATCTGCGAAGCACGCTTGAGGCCGGCACCGCCCATCATGCGAATGTACATCCAGGTGATTGGCAGGATGCTGGCGCTGCCGAACGGCGCGGCGCACACCGCGCCTTCGGTGTTCTCAAGCGCAGCGTGGCCTGGCAGGAACGGCGCCAGGTGCGACTTGACGCCGATCGGGCCGACGCCCGGGCCGCCACCACCGTGGGGGATGCAGAAGGTCTTGTGCAGGTTCAGGTGCGACACGTCGCCACCGAACTTGCCCGGGGCACACAGGCCGACCATGGCGTTCATGTTGGCGCCATCGATGTACACCTGGCCGCCGTTGTCGTGGATGATCGCGCAGATTTCGCCGATCGCTTCCTCGAACACGCCGTGGGTCGACGGGTAGGTGATCATGATCGCCGCCAGCCGTTCGCGGTGTTCGATGGCCTTGGCGCGCAGGTCCTCGACATCGACGTTACCGCGGGCATCACAGGCAGTGACCACCACACGCATGCCGGCCATGTGCGCGGTGGCCGGGTTGGTGCCGTGGGCCGAAGAGGGGATCAGGCAGATGTCGCGGTGGCCTTCGCCACGGCTGCGGTGGTAGGCACGGATGGCCAAGAGGCCCGCGTACTCGCCCTGGGAACCGGCGTTGGGTTGCAGCGACACGGCGTCGTAGCCGGTGGCGGCGCAGAGCATGGCTTCCAGCTCGGTGGTCATCTGCAGGTAGCCCTGGCTCTGCTCGGCCGGGGCGAACGGGTGCAGGTTGCCGAACTCGGCCCAGGTCACCGGGATCATTTCGCTGGCAGCGTTGAGTTTCATGGTGCACGAGCCCAGCGGGATCATGCTCCGGTCCAGCGCCAGGTCCTTGTCGGCCAGGCGGCGCAGGTAGCGCATCAGCTCGGTTTCGCTGTGGTAGCGGTTGAACACCGGGTGCTCGAGGATGGCCGACTGGCGCAGCAAGGCGGCCGGCAGGCGCGAGCCGGTGCTGGCGGCCAGGGCGGCGAAATCGGGTTGAACCTGGTCAGCGCCAAACAGCTGCCAGAGGGCTTCGACGTCAGCCTGAGTGCTGGTTTCGTCGAGCGACAGGCCCAGGTGAGCGGCGTCGATCTGGCGCAGGTTGATACGCTGGGCGCGGGCTTTGTCATGCAGGCTGGCGGTGGTGTTGCCGGTGGCCAGGGTCAGGGTGTCGAAGGCGGTTTCACCGACCACTTCCAGACCCAGGGTTTTCAGGCCGGCAGCCAGAATCGCGGTCAGCGCATGGGTGCGTTCGGCAATGCGCTTGAGGCCGGCCGGGCCGTGGTACACGGCGAACATGCTGGCGATGTTGGCCAGCAGCACCTGCGCGGTGCAGATGTTGCTGGTAGCCTTCTCGCGGCGGATGTGCTGCTCGCGGGTCTGCATGGCCAGGCGCAGGGCGGTCTTGCCGAAACGGTCGATCGATACGCCGACCAGGCGGCCCGGCATGTCGCGCTTGAAGGCATCGCGGGTAGCGAAGTAGGCCGCGTGCGGGCCACCGAAGCCCAGTGGCACGCCAAAGCGCTGGGCGCTGCCGATGGCTACATCGGCGTCGAACTCGCCCGGCGGGGTCAGCAGGGTCAGGGCGAGCAGATCGGCGGCAACGGCAACCAAGGCGTTGGCGGCGTGGAAGCGCTCGACGATTTCACGGTAGTCGAACACTTCGCCGTTGCTGGCCGGGTACTGCAGCAGGGCGCCGAAGAAGGCGCTGACATCGCTCAGTTCACGCTCGTCGCCAACCACGATCTCGATGCCCAGTGGTTCGGCGCGGGTGCGCAGCACGTCGAGGGTCTGCGGGTGGCAGTGCACGGAGGCAAAGAAGGCGTGGCTGGCCTTGTTCTTCGAAAGGCGCTTGCAGAAGGTCATGGCTTCGGCTGCGGCAGTGGCTTCGTCGAGCAAGGATGCGTTGGCGATCGGCAGGCCGGTGAGGTCGCTGATCAAGGTCTGGAAGTTCAGCAGCGCTTCCAGGCGGCCCTGGGAAATTTCTGGCTGGTACGGGGTGTACGCGGTGTACCAGGCCGGGTTTTCCAGCAGGTTGCGCAGGATTGGCGCCGGGGTGTGGGTGTTGTAGTAGCCCTGGCCGATGAAGCTCTTGAACAGTGCGTTCTTGCCGGCGATGGCTTTCAGCGCTGCGAGGGCATCGGCCTCGCTCTGGCCGTCTTCCGAGCCCAGCACGCTGGTGCCTTTGATGCTGTCGGGGATGACGGCGGCGCTCATGGCGTTCAGTGAGTCGAAGCCCAGGGTGGCGAGCATGGCCTGCTCGTCGGCGGCGCGTGGGCCGATGTGACGGGCGATGAATTCGTTGGCGGTGCCGAGGTTGATGGTCATGGTCGGATTCCTCAGGCGTCGTCGTTGGCTTTGATCAGGCGGTCGTAGGCGTCCTGGTCGAGCAGGGCGTGGACTTCGGCCATGTCGGCAGGCTTGAAACGGAAGAACCAGCCTTCGCCCAGCGGGTCTTCGTTGACCCGCTCGGGGCTGTCGTTGAGGCCTTCGTTGACTGCGACTACTTCGCCGGTCAGGGGCATGTACACGCCGCTGGCGGCTTTGACCGATTCGACGGTGGAGGCTTCGCTGCCTTTTTCATACTGCTGCAGTTCAGGCAGTTGCACGAAAACCACATCGCCAAGGGCGTTCTGGGCGTAGGCGGTGATGCCCACGGTGACGCTACCGTCAGCTTCGACGCGCAGCCATTCGTGATCTTCAGTGAAACGCAACTCGCTCATGGGGAATCCTCGGGAAGCAGGGCGTTGGGCGCGGTGCGTCCGCGCTCTTGGGTTGAGGAATCCTTAGCAATAATGCGGCCAATCAAAATAAATTCAATTAAATCAGTGACTTGTGCTATTGCCTTGGCAGGCTCGTCATTGATTTGTAATGAAAACGCTACAACGGCTGGGGCATAGAAAAGGGTTTGCGGATCAAACCCTTGGTTTGCTGCGCTGAAAAGGGCGTGTATTGATATCGATACGGTGTATTTAAATCAATACAAAGCGAATGGCCACGGCGTTGACAGCTTCGCAAACGCTCATTGATAGTGCTTCGGATCAACAGTGATAAATGCTCAAGGGATTAGCATGTTTCGAACCGCAGCCATTAAAACCACCGCCTTTACTGGGTTGCTGGCCTTCGGCCTGGCAGCGCCTTGCATAGCCGATGATGCGAACGGCAAGAAGATTTATCAGGCTCGCTGTGCCGTTTGCCATGGTGCCAATCTCAAGGGCACCGGGCCGCTGGCCAACAAAAGTAATCCGCCCACGCCAGACCTCACAACTTCCGCTTTCAGGCAAAGACTCAACGATTACCCGGGTGTCATCGTTTCGTCGGTCATCCTGCGTCCCAATGGTGATCTGATACCCAGGACGCTACGCGAGAATGGCGTGAAGATGCCGCCGTTTGCCTGGAGCGTTCAGGACTTTCGCGATTTGAACCACTACATGAGTGGCGTCATTTCAAAGCACCCCGAGTTTCGAAGTTGGCCCTGGGTTGATCAGCTGGCGACAAAAAACGGCAACGCCAGATACAGCTTGATCACCACGACATTAATGATGTCGATAAAGAACGCCCCCACCATCGGCACTACCAGAAACGCCAGTTGCGAAGGCCCGAAACGGTGGGTCACGGCCTGCATGTTGGCGATGGCGGTCGGCGTGGCGCCCAGGCCAAACCCGCAATGCCCGGCTGCGAGTACCGCGGCATCGTAGTTGCTGCCCATGACCCGGAAGGTGATGAAGATCGCGAACAGCGCCATGAGCAGGGTTTGCGCCGCCAGAATGATCAGGAAGGGCAGGGCCAGTGCTGCCAGATCCCACAACTTCAGGGACATGAGTGCGATGGCCAGGAACAGCGACAGGCTGACATTGCCCAGCACGGAAACTTCCCGTTCGAATACTTGATAGAGCCCCAGCGCCGAAAGCCCGTTGCGTAACAGCACGCCCACGAACAGCACGCAGACGAAGGTCGGCAGCTCGAACGCCGTACCGAGCAACTGGCCATTCAACAGGGTGCCACCGAGCAGGCTGACCGAAATCAGCGCCAGGGTCTCGATGAACGAAAATGGCGTGATCAGGCGCTCTTTCTCGGGTTCTTCAAACCCTTTGGGCATGTGTGGCACTGCGTGCTCCACGCCGGGGACCTGCACGCGTTTGATCAGCAGGCGGGCGACCGGGCCGCCGATCAGGCCGCCCAGCACCAGGCCAAAGGTGGCGGACGCCAGTGCCAGTTCCGAGGCTGACGCCAGGCCATATTTTTCGCTGAAGGTACTGCTCCAGGCCGCGCCCGTGCCGTGGCCGCCGGACAGCGTGATGGAGCCGGTCAGCAGGCCCATCAACGGGTCCAGCCCCAATGCCGTGGCCAGGCCGATGCCCATGGCGTTTTGTACCAGCAGCAATCCGGTCACCACGACCAGAAAGATGCCGACCACACGCCCGCCTTTTTTCAAACTGGCGAAGTCTGCGTTCAGGCCGATGGTGGCGAAGAATGCCAGCATCAACGGGGCTTGCAATGAAGTATCGAACTGCACTTTCAGGTCGAAACTGCGTAATGCCAGCAAGATCAGGGCAACGACCAACCCACCCGCGACAGGCTCAGGGATGTTGTAGGTTCGCAGGACGGTGACACGAGCCACCAGTCCGTGGCCCAACAACAGGACCAGGGAAGCGGCGACCAGCGTGCCATAGAAGTCGAGTTCCAGCATGAGAGGCGCTCTCTCTTCATCAACAAAGAAGGGCGCCATTTTCGCAGCAGTGCTTGTTGAAGTATTGGCTGAGCCCGTAGGATCAATCTGAAGTTAGAGAGCGTTAAGTTCTAACTTTTGCTCGGAATACCATATTTGCGCAAACGTTGAGCAATCGCGGTATGCGATGTCTGCAGCCGCCCCGCCAACTGCCGGGTCGACGGATAACTGGCATAAAGCCGCTGCAGCAATTCACGCTCGAAGTCCCCCACCGCCTGTTCCAGGCTCGCCACGTCGCCGTCCTGCCCACGCGCCACCGAAGTCCCGGCGATGTCCAGGTCTCCGATATCCACCAGATTGCTCTCGCAGATCGCCGCAGCGCGGAAAATCACGTTCTGCAGCTGACGTACGTTACCTGGCCAAGGGTTGGCCAGCAGCGCCGCATGGGTGGCCGGGGTGAGGCGGCAAGGTGAGCGCTGGATCTGTGTGCAGGCCTGCTGCATGAAATAGTGCGCCAGCATCAGGATGTCCTGGCCACGGTCGCGCAGCGGCGGTACCTGCAGGTTGAGCACATTCAGCCTGTAGAACAGGTCTTCACGGAAGGTGCCTTCGGCGACCATGCGTTCCAGGTCGCGGTGGGTGGCGCTGATGATGCGCACATCCACCTTCACCTCGCGGTCGCCACCTACCCGGCGGAAGCTGCCATCGCTGAGAAAACGCAGCAGCTTGGCCTGCAGGTACGGCGACATTTCGCCGATCTCGTCGAGAAACACCGTGCCCTGGTTGGCCAGCTCCATGAGCCCCGGCTTGCCGCCGCGCTGGGCGCCGGTGAAGGCACCGGGGGCGTAGCCGAACAGCTCGCTCTCGGCCAGGCTCTCGGGCAGCGCGGCGCAGTTGAGGGCGAGGAATGGCGCGGAGTGGCGGCTGCTGATGGCATGGCAGGCGCGGGCCACCAGTTCCTTGCCGGTGCCGGTTTCGCCGTGCACCAGCAGTGGCGCGTCGAGCGCCGCCACGCGCAGGGCGCGGGCCTTGAGGGTACGGATTGCCGGTGATTCACCGAGCAGCGCATCGAAGCCTTCGGCGTGGTCGTGGTGCAGGGCCGACAGGCGCTCGCCCATGCGGTTGGGCGCATACAGCGTCAGCAGGCCGCCGGCATTGGTGATCGGCGAGGCGTCCAGCAGCAGGCTTTGGCCATTGAGCTGCATCTCGCGCATCGGCAGGTGGAAATTGTTGTCCAGCAAAGCCTGCAGCAGGTCGGCATCGTCGAACAGTTCGCCCACCGAGCGCCCGGCGGATTCACGGCCGCACAGGGCGATCAGCGCCGGGTTGGCCAGCAGCACCTTGCCGGCGCTGTCGACCGCCAGCACCGGGTCGCTCATGGCCGCGAGCAGGGCGTCGAGCTGCAGGTGGCGGCGCTGGCCGGGAAGGATGTCGACCACGTCCACCGACTGCACGCCATGGACTTCGAACAGCGCGTCGTGGAGCTCTTCGAGCACTGCCGGGCTGAGGGTCGGGGCGTCGATGTAGACGTTCGGCGGGACCATTTCCACAGCGTCCAGGTTGAGGTTGCGAGCACCGAGCAGGGCGAGGACTTCCTGGGTGATGCCGACGCGGTCGATGAAGCTGACGTGGATGCGCATGGGGTTTGAACAGTAGCGACGGAGGGCGCCAGTATGCCTTGAGTTGAGGGGCCGGCCCAAGCGCGGTGGCGCATCCGGTGACCGGGCGGGTGCGTTCCTGGCCCTTGACCAGCCGCTGGCAAGAGCAGCAGCCGTTGCTATTGCGCCAGGCAATGACCATGAGCGATTCGGATGCGGCAGGGCTTGCCGGCTAGATCAATGCCGTGTCGGCGAGCTTCTTCAACAAGCTCAGGGTACACATACTGAAAGTGGAAATGGATGGTGCGGCCATCAATCATTTTGTTGCCAACGTCTTCCGCAGGTTTCCGAGGTATTAGTGCAGATCTGGGGAAGATACTGTAGATAGGTGAAGCAATTTGAAAGTCCATCTTCCGGTTCCCTTGCTTATGCAGTTTTAGTGCAGGTTGACAGCCCTGTTTACTTCCTCGGCGATAATGCACTTTACCGCAGGTGCTCGGTCAAGCGTTGTGAGCACCTCGGCGAGCATTTCAAGGTGCTCGATGATGACGTGTCTTTCAGCGTCCCTTTTTCGCGTGAAGTAGACACGTTCGTATTCCGAGAGGTCAGGTTGGCCAAGGATTTCATTGAAGAAGCAGACCAGGCGCGAAAATACCAATGCCGCATGGAGGATACCTACGGCAGGCCGCGCTTTCTTTCGCCATGGCGAATAGAACAATACGTCGGGGTCAAGTTTGACGCCCTGCGCGCGTAGCAATTCGTTCAGCCAGTTGTGCGTCGCTTCGTGTAAAATTATTTCCGCGAGCCGGTAGACATTGTCTATATAGTCACAATAGACGGTGCCCGGGAGCCCAGACAAAGTGTAACTGTCAGTCGCACTAAGCAAGTCTTTTTCCTGGAGGACGCACACGTTGCCAACTTGTTTTTCCAGTGTTTCGGCAAAGCCAAGTGCCATGCAGCGATTCATTGCCAGCAGAATTTTCTTTTGTTTATCTTCGCCCGCCGAGTCAGAATCATCAAATTTTGATAGGTAGGCAGGTGACTCGAAGTCAGAGGCGTACAGGCGCTGTGAGCAGTGTTTGGATACATGCAGCGCTTCGTTCGATACCTTGCCAATAGTCTCTAACAACTCAAGGCCTAGCGACAACTGTGAACGATTGTTGTGCTCCAGGGCTTGAGTAATGCTATAGAAAGCCTGCTCCAGTACCGCATAACGGGCACCGTGGGTGATGTCTAATGCGTCGAGATGATCGATGTCACAGACGCCATCAGGTAACAGTTTCAGCAGCTGTTTTACTTCGTGCACGCGTGACTGTCGGAAGGCGCTCAAGACGCTACTGAGGCTGGTGAACTCGACGCGTTGAGCTGGGCGCTTTCCGATGCCGATACCGGCGACACGCTCAATGAGCGCTCCTTGGCCAACGCTCAGGAGTCGCTTCACATCGTACTGAGTACTGACCCACTCATAACAAAATTTGGTAGGGCTATCACTGTTCGATGTGCCGGCGTGCAGCTCATAGTGAGTCCAGGTTTTCGCAGCGGTATCATCAATCGCGACGTGGAAATAAGTGCGCCGGTGCAACTCAGATTTAAAGGGACGCATGTCATGGGTGTTTTCACCCAGCAACGCGAATTGTGCCACAGGCACATCCAGGCCCGCTTCTTCCAGCAACTCCCGGCGTGCGGCATCAACAGGAAGCTCTCCGGGCTCTACGGTCCCGGCAGGTACCTGGTACCCGACTTCTGGATAATCAAAGTGATAAAAGACAAGTAATGTATCGCCTGAGGTTGCGTAAATGACAACCTTGTGTTTTTCCTTGAGGCTCATAGGGTTTTCTCGTACATGAAAAAGAAGTTGTCTCGGCACTCATCGACATCAGTATCTATTGCCTGAAGCGGATAGCCTGACTTGATCAACCTGAACCCCGCACTGGAAAAGCTGGCGTCGAGTTGATCGGGGCGGATCAGGCGCAGGCAGTTATACTCTTCATTGAGCGAGCCGGAAGTTGTAACCATGCGGGTTCGACGTGCGATCATTTCTTTCTCTACGAGATCACCCACTTCATCTAGCCATATACCATCGCTTGAGCGATGCAGCGTGATCGAGTAACCGCCGTGCAGTTGTTGGCACGTTCGCACGTCGCCCACCACGCGGTCGCCTTTTCTTAATCGTTGTCCCAGCGCTTGTACAAGCGCATGGCAGTCCATCTCTGTATAGGTATTGAGTACTTCGTACAATGCAAAAACGATGTCGAAATTCGCCTCAGGCTGCTCAGTATTCAGATAGTTTGAACTGTCCGCCGTGCGCCACGTGAAATTCGCCTTTCGGGCCGAACATTCATTGCCGTAGTGGGCCAAGTATTCATTGATTTCCAGCCCCAGGTAGACAGCGCACCCATGGCGTTCCACCCACGGCGCAACCCCAATGGGGCCGGCATGGAGTTCCAGTACCCTTTGGTTTTCGAGTCTCAATCCCCATTCGGTAAAGGTCTTGAATAAATGTTCCATTGTCAGTGGACGTCGTGTGGCCTGATCAGTGGCCTGGTCAAGATGAACAGGCAGGACACGCTCACCATAGGAGTGGCTCGAATACGGAACGGAAGTGAGCCGTTTTCGGGATGCCAGTTCTTCAAATGCTGTGCGGCATTCGTCGTACCATTCAGAGAGCCTTGCAGGATTCATTTCTGGCATGAGCGATTACTGCAAGCATTTAACAAGAAGGCTAACGGCAGCCTCCCGGCTGGCCAGGTAAAGGGCAGTGGACAGGCCTCGGTTTTTTTCCAGGTAGAGATCAAGACAGGGCACTGCGCGGGCGTGCGTTTCGCAATACAACTCACCGGCATAGAGCTGGAACTCGGCGTTCATGTTCCGCATTTTCAATGCGTCGTTAGACTGTGCGACGGCGTGCTGGATGAGTGCTGTGCCAACGTCGGTAGGGTTGATCACCCCCACATGAAGCTCAAGGAGATGAGGGGAGATCGCATGCCCTTCGCAACTTGTGTACGTGATGAAGTTGTGGTTGACCAAGCACTCAACGAGTGGGCGTACAAGGGGTTCGAGTGCATCGGTGAAGTGTGAATCGAAACGCGCATATGGGAACGCGTAAGCGCAATCATCGGTGCCATGGAAATTGATTCTTCCAGACGGTGATCGGGTATACACCTTGGTCAGGCTGACGCTGGCGTCAGCGCTGTGCCAACGTGACAGGAAATCGGCAATGTTATCCATGCTGTTGGGGTGGCGTTTGTCCGATAGGTTCAGCATGGTGTGGCCTCGATCAGTGCGGAAGTATTGTTGATAAGGGTTATCCGATGTTGGCAATACGCAGCCTCGCGACCGTGCTCCGCCAAGCGTCGGCGCGTTGCAATACAGCCGCCGCCACACACGGAGTAGTAATCACAGGCTTGGCACGCCTGCTGAAGCCTGGAGACGACGGCGTCATTGGAAAATGCGGCTACACGCTCTGTGAAACCTTCCAGGTTGAACCTGTGGGTGGGTATGAGCCCAATGTCGCTTTTGCACAATTCATCGCAGGCGCCCACCTGGCCATCAGGATAGAGGGTGAGTACGTGGCCACATTTTTTTGCACTGTAATGGCAGTGGTTCACGGAAGCATTGGAGAACTTCCGAATAATTGTAATGTCAGGCTCTAAAATATAGTGGCGGTAGAACTCGGACTGCCAAGCACTTGAAAAGGACGCTAAGAAGCGGGTGTACGCTTCAGCGGTGATGGCCCATGGCAACATTTCGGGACGCGAAGTGTAAATGAGCTGCGCAAGTTTTTCTCGTCGTCGTGTACCGGGTTCGGCGTGACCCGAGTAGTCAAAGCACGGCACCAGTTTTACCGCCTTGATGCAGGACCACGCGGCGAAATATTTCGCCGTTTCGGCTGCCCTTTCAAGTGACGAGCGCGTGACAACGCAAATGACCCCAATATTGATGTTCTCGCTTTCACACAAGCGAAACGCGGACTCGACATCCTTCAGGCTAGGACGGTTCTGATAATCCTGGCGCAAGGCATCGTGGGAACTGGGGCCATCGCAACTGATACCGAGTTGCAGGCTAGGGAAATGCTCTGTTAGAAAAGACAGCCACGCCTTGTTGAGCAGCGTTCCGTTTGTCTGCATCGTGACGCGGGTGATTTTGTCCGAGTGGGTCTTGAGTAGCTCGGCAATTTCCTTGAAGCGGCGCTTGGAATAGAGAAGTGGTTCGCCCCCCATGTAGCTCAATGGCGAATCGCGTCTCGGGCATGGTGATAAAGAGGTGCCGAAGGTCCTCAGGGTCCAAGGTACGCGCGCCCTCGTAAGGTTTGCGCTTTTCGTAACAGTAGCTGCAGTCCAGATTGCAGACTTCGCCCACCAACTTGAGAATGATCGATATCGCATCGCCCTTTTTTGCAGGGGCAATGATACTACGCTCGCCAGTATTCATTGGAAACGTCCTGTCGTCCTTGATAGAAGATCTACCTAAATGATCAGATTCAGGCGTTATTTGCGCCAGCAATCCCATCGCCATCAGGTTATCCATGGCAGCTATTACATCGCGGCGTTGATGGCCACTTTTCTCACCCATGGCGATGATCGCAGCGTAAGATCGAGGCTGAAACGCGAAACAGACGATTAACTGCGCCAGTAACTCTACGCGATAGACCTTAAGTTGGTGTTTGATCAGCCTTGTGCCATGGCTGACATAGGGTAAGGCCCAGGTGTCTGTCATAAACTGCGGAGCCTTGTGTTCTGACGACTGAGCGTTCTCTGCGTGCGTGTGATGGCCGAACCAAGCACCCCACAGCAGCCTTCTGTATAGGCGAAGGGCTTGGAAACAATGCCTGGCATAGGCTTCGTCGGAGGACAGCGTCGCATTGAAAGTCACCTGAAGATATTCATCATGGACAGCCGCTGGTAGCGCGCGTGCCGCGCGCTTCAAGCGCCATTTGTACTTCTGATACGTATCGCCCACTGCGGCCAGGGCAGTGTCCACGGCGCTGTCTACCAGGAAACGAGAAAACAGCGCTGCTGAGGCATAATCACGTTCTACGTGAGCACCGATCATGTCATCGTAATGACTGATCGAGAAGTCTTGGGCGTAGGTTATGACTTTTTCGTCGAAAGATGCTATTTGAACCTGGCTTGTTAATGTCAGGTGGGCGGATTGGCCAAAGAGGACCTTGCCCTTCAGTAATTTGTGGATGATTTCGATGTCGCGTGCTGGAAAACCATCATAGTTTTCGCTGTTGGCTTTTTTTAGATAACGCTCAAAAAAGCCACGGTCAATGACGGAGACTTCGACGTTCTGCCCAGGTCGCTGTCTCATCATGCCAGCGTTATGCAGTACACCTTGATAGCCTGTTTCACAATAGGCATAGAGGTCGATATCCGACGTTGAATTTGCCAGGCCCTCAGCATACGAGCCTACCAAAAGTACAAAGTCCGACTTCGATAGAAGGTCAGGCGAAAGAAAACTTAGAAGCTCGGCAACATTATCATTGTCGCCACAATCCATTGAGACCGACATTGCACCCACGCATAGTATGTAAATTTTTTGTGGGCGCACGCTAGCACCGCTCTAAAAAATGCGTCAATACACCTGTGTAGCACTTTATTACTGAAAGACTGACTGATTTGCTCGGTCTTTAATTTTGTTTTTTAGTGCGTCTTTTTTTGTAACTGGATGGTTAAAATAGCGGCAACCTGCGTACTTCCTGAGGTGTGTGCTTCATACGAGCGAGGGGTAAGGGTAACTGGCTTTTCCAATGGCATGTAAATACTGTGGGCATTGGTTCATTTGTTGGAGCTTATCTGTAGGAATTTTTACTGTTAAAACGATTTAGCCTTGTCTCTATAAGTATTTCAAAATATTTCTAATGCGCTATGGCGAGGAGGGCGAAGTGTTCATCGGCGCGCGCTGGTCAATGACGTGATTGAAAAACCGCATATTGTCCTCATGACGGGGTTACCAATGAGCGGCCCAAGGGTAAGAACGGGTTTTTTATCGACGGTACTCCACGACGTCCAGCGACTTACTGGTCATATGCAAGCCGCCGAGGCTGCAGAGCAGCCCCGGTTCTTGAAACTACTCAAGGTGTTCAGGCTTGATCGGGTCGCCCGATTTTACATCCAGCTTCTGTCGAATGTCTTCGAACATGGCGTCGTAAAGCTTGTGCGGCGAACCCAGCGTTTCGAACTTCTGATGCGGCGCGAGGTAGGATTGGGCCTTGCGCGAAGCCACGCTAAGAAAACTTGGCAGCACCTGATCCTTGGCCAGGAAGAACGTGTCATCGACGGTCTTGCCCTCGATGCTGCCATGCATGCGGAACTGGATGCCTCTGCCTTCCTTGGGGTCTGAAAACGCTTCGTACTCAATGTTGAGGTCGTAACTGTGGTCGTTCTTGGTCAGCGCAGTGCGCTCGATATGTACATGACCGGGGTGGAACTGGGCCATGGCAAACTCCTCCGGAAGGTGAAAATGGCGGGCCCCGTCAGCCCGCCCACTGCAATCAACGGTAGCTGATACCGGGCTTTTCGGTGCTCACGCGGGTGCCGGCGGTGCCTTTGACGATGCCCTCGATGTTCTCCAGCGAGCTGATCACCGCCACTTTGCCGGTGTGCCGGGCGAAGTCGCAGGCTGCCTGCACCTTCGGCCCCATGGAGCCGGCCGCGAAGCCGAGGCGTTCGAGCTCGTCGGGGTGGGCCTGGGCAATGGCTTTCTGTGTCGGCTTGCCCCAGTCAATGTAGGCGCCATCGACGTCCGTGGCGATTACCAGAAGGTCGGCTTCCAGCTGTTCGGCCAGCAGCGCCGAGCACAGGTCTTTGTCGATTACCGCTTCGATGCCTTTGAGCTTCTTGTGCTCATCGTACATGGTGGGGATGCCGCCACCTCCCGCGCAGATCACGATGCTGCTTTTCTCCAGCAGCCATTTGATCGGACGGATTTCGAAGATGCGCTTGGGTTTCGGGCTGGCGACCACGCGGCGGTACTTGTCGCCGTCGGCCTTGACCACCCAGCCTTTTTCCTTGGCCAGTCGCTCGGCCTCTTCCTTGCTGTAGACCGGGCCGATGAACTTGCTCGGGTCCTTGAAGGCCGGATCGTTGGCGTCCACTTCCACCTGGGTCAGCAGGGTGGCGAACGGCACTTCGAAGTCCAGCAGGTTACCCAGCTCCTGTTCGATCATGTAGCCGATCATGCCTTCGGTCTCGGCACCCAGCACGTCCAGCGGGTAGGCTTCGTCGGGTTTGTACGACAGCCCTTGCAGGGCCAGCAGGCCAACCTGCGGACCGTTACCGTGGGCGATGACCAGTTCGTTGCCGGGGTGAATTTTGGCGATCTGTTCGGTGGCCGTGCGGATATTGGCGCGCTGGTTGTCAGCGGTCATGGGTTCGCCACGGCGCAGGAGGGCGTTGCCGCCCAATGCAACAACGATACGCATGGGGAATGTCCTTTAACGAAGAGGGAAGGGCGCCGCCCCAGGGGCCGGGGCGGCGCGGCCGGCTTACAGGTCAGCCAGGGTCGAAACCAGGATCGCCTTGATGGTGTGCATGCGGTTTTCCGCCTGCTCGAAGGCGATGCACGCTGGCGACTCGAACACGTCATCGGTCACTTCGATGCCGTTGGCCAGGTCCGGATACTGTTCGGCAATTTGCTTGCCGACCTTGGTCTCGGAGTTGTGGAACGCCGGCAGGCAGTGCATGAATTTGGTCCGTGGGTTGCCGCTGGCTTTCATCAGCTCCTTGTTTACCTGGTAGGGCTTGAGCTGCTTGATGCGCTCGCCCCAGGCTTCGATCGGCTCGCCCATCGACACCCAGACGTCGGTGTGGATGAAGTCGACGCCCTTGACCGCGGCCTTGGGGTCTTCGGTCAGGGTGATGCGCGCGCCGCTTTCTTCGGCGTACTTGTGGCAGCGCTCGACCAGGTCCTCATGTGGCCACAGCGCCTTCGGTGCCGCGATGCGCACGTCCATGCCGAGCTTGGCACCGATCAGCAGCAGCGAGTTGCCCATGTTGTTGCGGGCGTCGCCCAGGTAGGCGTAGCTGATGTCGTGCAGCGGCTTGTCGCTGTGCTCACGCATGGTCAGCACGTCGGCGATCATTTGGGTCGGGTGGTATTCATCGGTCAGGCCGTTGAACACCGGTACGCCGGCGAACTTGGCCAGCTCTTCGACGATTTCCTGCTTGAAGCCGCGGTACTCGATGGCGTCGTACATGCGCCCGAGCACGCGGGCGGTGTCCTTCATGCTTTCCTTGTGGCCGATTTGCGAGGAGTTGGGGTCGATGTAGGTGACGTTGGCGCCCTGATCATAGGCGGCGACTTCGAAGGCGCAGCGGGTGCGGGTCGAAGTCTTCTCGAAGATCAGGGCGATATTGTTGCCCTTCAGGTGCTGCTGCTCGGTGCCGGTGTACTTGGCGCGCTTGAGGTCGCGGGACAGGTCCAGCAGGTACTTCAGCTCGCGGGTGGTGTGGTGTTCGAGGCTGAGCAGGTTGCGGTTGTGAATGTTGAACGCCATGACATTTCTCCTTGAGTTTGGTGAACACACCGGCCGCCGCTTTGTGAGGGCGGCCGGGGGTAATGGGCGTTAGTAGTCGATTGGGTCGCGCACGATCGGGCAGGTCATGCAGTGGCCGCCGCCACGGCCCCGGCCCAGCTCGCCGGCGCTGATGGTGATGACCTCGATACCGGCCTTGCGCAGCAGGGTATTGGTGTAGGTGTTGCGGTCATAGCCAATGACCACGCCTGGCTCGATGGCCACCACGTTGTTGCCGTCATCCCACTGTTCGCGTTCGGCGGCGAAGCTGTTGCCGCCGGTTTCGACCACACGCAACTGGACGCCCAGCTGCTCGCCGACCACCTCGATGAACGACTTGTTGATGCGGCGAACGTCCATGCCGTAGGGCTTGCTTTCGTCCGGACGGATGATGAACGGAATGATCTCTTTCACGACTTCCGGGAAGACCGTGACCAGGTCGCGGTCGCAGAAGCTGAACACAGTGTCCAGGTGCATGGCGGCGCGGGACTTCGGCAGGCCGGCGACGATGACTTCCTTGACCGCGCCCTTGGCGAACAGGTTGCGTGCCAGCTGGCCGATGGCCTGACGTGAGGTGCGCTCGCCCATGCCGATCAGCACGATGCCGTTGCCGATCGGCATCACGTCACCGCCTTCGAGGGTGGACTGGCCGTGCTCCTTGTCCGGGTCGCCGTACCAGACTTCGAAGTCGGCGTTGGTGAACTCCTTGTGGAACTTGTAGATGGCAGTGGTCAGCAGGGTTTCCTGGCGACGCGCCGGCCAATACATCGGGTTCAGCGTCACGCCACCGTAGATCCAGCAGGTGGTGTCGCGGGTGAACTGCGTGTTGGGCAGTGGCGGCAGGATAAAGCTGGAGTGGCCCAGGTAGTCGTTGTACATCTTGACCACATCGGCGCCTTCGCTCTGCGGCAGGTCCTGGCCGGCCACACCACCGATCAGGTACTCGGCCAAATGACGCGGCTCGAGGCCTTCGAGCCAGCTGCGCACTTCGTTTTTCAGGCCCACACCGACAGTGTCATCGGTGATCTTGCGGTCGAGGATCCACTTCAAGGCTTCGGGTTGCTGGACGATGTCGGTCAGCAGGTTGTGCATTTCCAGCACCTCGACGCCGCGTTCACGCATCTTGGTGACGAAGTCGAAATGGTCACGCTTGGCCTGGTCGACCCAGATCACGTCGTCGAACAGCAGTTCGTCACAGTTGCTAGGCGTCAGCCGCTTGTGCGCCAGGCCCGGTGCACAAACCATTACCTTGCGCAGTTTGCCGGCTTCGGAGTGGACACCGTACTTCTGTTTTTCAGCGGACATGGTTTCATTCCTCCAATTGAACGAAGACGTGGGTCAAAGGGTCAGGAAGCCGTCATACAGGCCGAAGGCTGCCATCAGGGCGCCGATGACCACGGCTGCGAAGATCAGTTTTTCCACGTTGGTGAAGATCGGTTGGCCTATTTCACGCTTGGCCTTGGCGAACAGGATCGCGCCAGGGGCATAGAGCAGGGCCGAGAGCAGCAGGTATTTCACGCCGCCGGCATACAGCAGCCAGATGGCGTATATCAGCGCGATGGCGCCGATGATCAGGTCCTTGCGCCGCTCGGCCAGGGCCTGTTCGTAGGTTTCGCTGCGCAGTGCCAGCAGGAAGGCATAAGCCGCCGACCACAGGTAAGGCACCAGGATCATCGAGGTGGCGAGGTAGATCAGCGACAGGTAGGTACTGTTGGAGAACAGGGTGATGACCAGGAAGATCTGCACCATGGCGTTGGTCAGCCACAGGGCGTTGGCCGGCACCTGGTTGGCGTTCTCGCGGCGCAGGAACTCCGGCATGGTGTGGTCCTTGGCGGCGGCGAACATGATCTCGGCGCACAGCAGCACCCACGACAGCAGGGCCCCGAGCAGCGAGATGATGAGGCCGACGCTGATCAGCACCGCGCCCCAGTGGCCGACCACGTGCTCGAGCACGGCAGCCATCGACGGGTTCTGCAGCTTGGCCAGTTCCGGTTGGGTCATGATGCCCAGCGACAGCACGTTGACCAGCACCAGGAACAGCAACACGGTGATGAAGCCGATGACCGTGGCTTTGCCCACGTCGGAGCGCTTTTCCGCACGGGACGAGAAGATGCTCGCGCCCTCGATACCGATGAACACCCAGACGGTAACCAGCATCATGTTGCGCACCTGGTTCATCACGCTGCCCAGGTCGGGTGTGCCCACGGCCCAGATGTCGGCGGTGAACACGTCGAGCTTGAAGGCGAACAGGCAGATCAGGGCAAACAGCACCAGCGGCACGACCTTGGCCACGGTGGTGACCAGGTTGATGAACGCCGCTTCCTTGATGCCACGCAGTACCAGGAAGTGAACGGCCCAGAGCAGCACCGAGGCGCCGATAATCGCCGCCGGGGTGTTGCCTTCTCCGAAGATCGGGAAGAAGTAACCGAGTGTGCTGAACAGCAGCACGAAGTAACCGACGTTGCCCAGCCAGGCACTGATCCAGTAGCCCCAGGCCGAAGAGAAACCCATGTAATCGCCGAAGCCGGCCTTGGCGTAGGCGTATACGCCGCCATCCAGGTCAGGCTTGCGGTTGGCCAGTGTCTGGAACACGAAGGCCAAGGTCAGCATGCCCACGGCGGTGATCGCCCAACCTATCAATACCGCGCCAACGCCTGCGCTGGCGGCCATGTTTTGCGGCAGCGAGAAGATCCCGCCCCCAATCATCGAACCAACCACAAGTGCAACTAGCGCGCCGAGCTTTAGTTTTCCGGATGAATCAGACATTTAACAACTCCTGCCAGGAGAAAGTTGACGACAGAATAAATCTGCCGCCTGGACCATGGCCTGACTTGGATCAGTTTCATGGCAACGCGAAGGTAGGAAATTTCCTACTCTCGACTCCTGGAGCGTGCCGACTGCTCAACTGCAGGCCCTTAGCGCTGGCATCTCCATGTCCTTCTAGAGCAAACGCTCCGTTTGGCCTGCGATGTCTGAAGCTAGTCGTTTTTGCCGCTTTCGCAAATTTTTCACAAGAATTTCGAGCTTTATCGGCTTCTTTTCTAGTTGTTGGGCAGCTGCTATTTTCTACAGGGTCAGTCTGATAGACATTGTGGTTATTAATGCTATAGGTTTAATAGGTTTGACCATATAAGTAACAGCATTTATATGGCGACCCTATCTGTTGCAAACGCATGACAGCTCGGAAAAAAAGGAGCCCCATGAGCGAACCGGGACAAAAGCTGCGTCTGGGAGCACTGATCGCACTGGTGGTCGGCTCGATGATTGGCGGCGGGATCTTCTCGCTGCCGCAGAACATGGCCGCCCGTGCCGATGTCGGCGCCGTGCTGATCGGCTGGGCGATCACCGCGGTGGGCATGCTGGCACTGGCCTTCGTGTTCCAGACCCTGGCCAACCGCAAGCCCGAACTGGATTCGGGGGTATACGCCTATGCCAAGGCCGGTTTCGGCGACTACATGGGCTTCTCCTCCGCCTGGGGATACTGGATCAGCGCCTGGCTGGGCAACGTCGGCTACTTCGTGCTGCTGTTCAGCACGTTGGGCTTCTACTTCCCGGTGTTTGGCGAAGGCAACACACCGATAGCCATTGGCTGCGCCTCGTTGCTGCTGTGGGCGGTGCATTTTCTGGTACTGCGTGGCATCAAGGAGGCGGCGTTCATCAACCAGGTGACCACCGTGGCCAAGGTGGTGCCCTTGCTGATCTTCATCGTCATCGCCGCCTTTGCCTTCCGCGCCGATATCTTCACCCGCGATATCTGGGGCATGAGCAACCCGCAGTTCGGCAATGTGCTGGACCAGGTGCGCAACATGATGCTGGTCACGGTATTCGTGTTCATCGGTATCGAGGGCGCCAGCGTATATTCCGGGCGGGCGCAGCGCCGTTCCGACGTTGGCAAGGCCACGGTGATCGGTTTTCTCGGGGTGCTGGCGCTGCTGGTGCTGGTCAACGTGCTGTCGCTGGGGGTGATGACTCAGCCGGAACTGGCCGGGTTGCAGAATCCGTCGCTGGCCTCGGTACTGGAGCATATCGTCGGCCCTTGGGGGGCGTTGCTGATCAGCCTCGGCCTGGCCGTTTCGCTGCTCGGTGCGCTGCTGTCGTGGGCGCTGCTGTGCGCAGAAATTCTGTACGCCACGGCGCGGGACAAGACCATGCCGCGTTTCCTGGCCAAGGAAAACGCCAACCACGTCCCGGCCAATGCCCTGTGGCTGACCAACTGCATGATCCAGGGCTTCCTGCTGATTACGCTGTTTTCGGCGGGCACCTATACCAGCCTTATCTACCTGGCATCGTCGATGATCCTGGTGCCGTACCTGTGGTCGGCGGCCTACGCGGTGCTGTTGGCCTGGCGTGGGGAAAGCTACGAAGGGCAGCCAGCACTGCGACGCAAGGACCTGCTGGTGGCGGCGCTGGCGCTGGTGTATGCGATATGGCTGCTGTACGCCGGTGGCCTCAAGTACCTGCTACTGTCGGCGCTGCTGTACGCCCCAGGCGTCATCCTGTTCGCCCGGGCCAAGCACGAACAAGGGCAGACGCTGTTCACCACCTGGGAGAAGCTGATCTTCGCAGCAGTGCTGGCAGGTGCGGCACTGGCAGCCTACTTGCTGTATTCAGGGCTGTTGAGCCTGTGATGCCGCGGGGCAGGGCTGCTCCGGGCGCGACCAGATCCACAGGTTGCCCAGAGTCATCCCGGCAATCGCCAGAAACACGGGCCAGTGGTGTTCGAGGAAAATCAGCATCAGCGCAGCGCACAGCAGCATGCTGATGGTGGCGCTGACCTTGGCGCGGCGCTGGATGACCTTGCCGTTGCGCCAGTTGAACAGGATCGGCCCAAACAGACGATGGTTCTCCAGCCAGGCGGACAGGCGCGGCGAACTGCGTGTGGCGGCCCAGGCGGCCAGCAGGATGAACTCGGTGGTCGGCAAGCCGGGGATGACGATCGCGACCAGGCCGATCCCCAGGCTCACGTAAGCCAGGATGCCATACAGCAGGCGGGACAGTTTGGAGCGGGCGGGTTGGGTCATGGTCTCACTGCAAAAACGTCCGGCCACCGGAAAGGTGGCCGGTTGATGCGTCTCAGGCCAGCGCGGCGTCGGCGGCGTAGGCATGCTTGAGCAATTCGGTGAAACGCTCGAAGGCGGCAACCGCAGCACGCTCGGCAGCGGCGTCCTCCTCGGCCGACAGCTCCAGGCCATCGAGGATGCGGGTGAACTGCTTCCAGCCTTCGGCACGGCCACCGGCCGGTTCGCCGAGGTGGCGGGCACCGAAACTGTCGGACAATTCCAGGGCCACGGCACGCTTGATCAGGAACGCAGCGCCAAGTTTGGAGCCTTCCGAGACGAAGATCCAGCCCATTGCCTCACCCAGGGTCGGATTGTGCAGGGCGCCGGGTACGGCGGCCGGGACTTCGGTGTTGAGGTCAGCCAAGTCCAGGCGAGCCTGTTCGGCACGGCAGCGCTCGGCCAGGTCGGGGACAATAGCGATCAGTTGCGGGTCGTTGTACAAGGCCTGCAGTTCGGCCTGGAACAGGTATTGGGCGACGACGAAGCGGGCGAAGCTTTCGCGGCTGTCGAACGGCGCGTGGGATTTGACCAGGGTGTCGAGCTCGCTGTGCGGAGCGTGGGTGGCCTGGTTGAGGCGTTGCGAGCGCAGTGCTGGGCGTTCGGTCATGGGTGTGTCCTTGGGAAATGAGGGCGTCTTGTGACAAGACGAAACAGCGGGGGCGGGACAGTAAAAAAACTGGGTATCAACGTTTCGCGACGGCACGCTCTTGTAGGAGCGGCCTTGTGTCGCGAAAGGGCCGCAAAGCGGCCCCAGGATCTTGCAGTGCGATGTAAACATCTGGGTCTGCTGCGCAGCCCTTTCGCGACACAAGGCCGCTCCTACAGTCAGATATCCCACACCACATTGACGGCGAAGTTGCGCCCCGGCATGGTCAGGCGGTCGAGGTTGGCCGGTTGGGTCACACCCGCTTCACCCTGACCGTCGTAACCGCGCACCGAATCCCACTGCCAGTATTTCTTGTCGGTCAGGTTGTACAGCCCGGCGTTGACGGTGACGTCGTCAGTCACTTTGTAGAAGCCGCTCAGGTCCAGCACGCCGTAGCCCGGGGTGCGGAACTGCGAGCTCTGACCGTCCGGAGCAAAGAACGTGGTGTCGTCGACACGGGTCTTGCGCTTGACCAGAGTCCAGCTCAGCAGGCCGCCATAGTTCGCCTGCTCGTAACCCAGGCCGAACACCCCGGTCAGTGGGTTGACGCTGTTCAGCGGCTGGCCATTGTCATCGTTGCGGCCATAGGCGTAGGCGATCGAGCCCTGGGTGTACAGGCCCTGCGGCGCACCGAAGTGGTCGAGGTTCACGCGGCCCTTGATCTCGGCGCCCTTGATGGTGGCGTGCTTGATGTTGTTGGCCTGGAACGTGGTTTCCAGGTTGGCCGACTGCACGGCGTCTTCATCGATGAAGTCGCGGTACTTGTTGTAGAACACCGCCACGTCGAAGTTGCCGGCATCGAAGTTACCGCGCAGACCGGTTTCGTAGCTTTTGCTCTTTTCCGGCTCAAGCCCGGGGTTACCCTGCACGCTGTAGCCCAGGGTCGGGTTTTCGAAGCGCCCGTACATCGACTTTGCCGTCGGGGTGCGGAAGCCTTCGGCGTACTGGCCGTACCAGGTGTAGTGGTCGTTGAAGGCGTAGGTCAGGCCGAACTTGGGCGAGACGCGGTGCCACTTTTTGTCCGAGTCGTCGAGGCTGCTCGGGGCGGTGCCTGAGCCCTGGATACCGCGCAGGAACTCCTCGGTGAACTTCGGCTCCATGCGCGTGTAGTCGTAGCGCGCGCCGGGCATGAAGGTCCAGTTGTTCCAGCGGATTTCATCCTGCACGAACAGGCTGTAGGTGTTCACGGTCGGGTCCGGGAAGTCGCTCACCAGCACCTGGCCATCTGCCGGGCGATCGGCGCCTGCGGCGGAACAACCTGAGCCAACGGCCAGGCAAGTGCCGGTGCCGCTGCGCGAACCCGTCACCTTCTCGTGCTTGAGGGTGGTGCCGTAGGTCAGCAGGTGATCGGTGGCGCCGATGCTGAAGGCCTTGTCCAGCTGGGCATCGAACACCCACTGGCGGTCCTTGTAAGTCGTGTCGCGGGTACGCATGACCTGGCGACCAGGCGGTGCGTAGAGTTCATCGGTGTGCTGGTCGGTCTTGGCGATCTGGTAGTTCAGGCTCCACTTGACGTGGTCGGCGACCAGCGAATCCAGGCCGAACTCATGGTTGATGCCGAAGCGCTCGCGGGTGATGGTGTCGTTGCCACTGCGCGCCTTGTAGTAACCCATACCGCCAAAGCCTGGAATGAACGGCCCACCGACAGCGCTGAGGATATTCTGGTCGCGATCATCCTTGTAATGCTCGTAGGTGAAACCCAGGCGGGCATCGTCGGCATAGTTCCAGCCCAGCTTGGCCAGCACGTTGGTGGTGCGCACGTCTTCCGGGTTGGCCTCGGTGCGCGACAGGCCGGTGCCGCCATGGCTGCCGTAGGATTCGGTCTCGTGGCCATTGCGTTGGCTCAGGTGCAGCAAACCGTCGAAATCCCCCGTGCGGCCAGCCACGGTGGCCGAGGTCAGCCAGCTCTCGTCGGCCGAGCTGTAGCCGGTCTTCAGGCGTGCGCCGACGTCCTTGCCGGGCTTGATGATGTCGTCGGGGTCGAGGGTGAAGTAGCTCACCGCGCCGCCGATGGCATTGCTGCCGTACAGCACCGAAGCGGGGCCGCGGAGGATTTCCACGCGCTTGACGATCTCGGGGTCGACGTAGTTGCGCTGGGTCTGGGCGTAGGGGCCGTAGAAGAAACTGTCGGGGATCGACACGCCATCGACCTGGGTGAGCACGCGCTCGCCGTCGATGCCGCGGATGTTGTAGCCGTTCAGGCCACTGCGCTGGCCGGTGCCGCCCACCGAAACACCCGGTTCGTAACGCACCAGTTCCTGAATGTTATTGACGTTCTGCCGGTCCAGCTGCTCGCGGGTCTGCACGGTCACGGTGCTCGGCACCTGGCTCACATCCTGGGCGCTACGGGTGGCGCTGACGGTCATCTGCTGCAAGGCGATGACGTTGCCCGCCGACTGGCGTTCGAGCACCACGCTCCCGTTGCTTATCTTGCGAAAGCCCAAGCCCGTGCCCTGCAGCAGGCGCTTGAGCGCCGCTTCCGGCGGCAGCGAACCCTGTACACCCGGCGATGCCACGCCGTCGGCCAGTTCGGCGCTGAAGCCGACCTGCCAGCCGGTGACCTTGCTGAAGGCGTTGATCGCCTCGACCAGAGGTTGCTGGGCAATGCTGAAACGGTAGTCGCCCATGCGCGGGCTGCTGGCCTGGGCCGGCTCGGCGGCCAGCGCCGGCAGGCTGCAGGCACCGCTGGCGAGCAAGGCCAATGTCAGCAGGGACAGCTGACCGGTACGGCGGGGAAGGGGGGACGGGCGAGTTGGACCTGTGGACATCGAAAGCGCTCCCTGACGCGCGAACTGTTATAGGTGATGACCGTTCTTGCCTTTAAACAAGAATCAGTTGCATTGGCTATAACGAGACGGGCGGGGTTGCGTGATCGCGTAAAAAAACTTGTCGGTCAGTTGATGATGACCACGGCGGGGAATTCCTGCAGGTGCGCCGAGGTGATGTGGGCCAGTGCGCGGAGTGTTTCCAGCGGCTGGTCGAGGCGGTAGTTGCCGGTCACCGCCATGTCGCCAAGGTGCTCGTTGCGGTTGATGATCCAGCCGGGGTAATAACGCCGTACTTCGGCCAGTACCTGGCTCAACGGGCAGTTCTCGAACACCAGGCGTCCGTCGATCCAGGCCAGGTCCTTGTGCATGTCCGGGCGCTGGCGCTGGCCAAAACCTTGCGGGCCGACACTGATGCTGTCGCCGGCACTGAGGCGGATGCGTTGGTCGCTGGCGGCCTGCAGGTCGACGTCGCCGCGCTGCACGCGGACCTGTGTCTCACCGTCGAGGTAGCGCACGGCAAAATCGGTGTCGCGCACCTGTGCACGCACGGGGCCTGCCTGCACCTCCAGCGGCAACTGAGCGCCGCCGGGCACCTGGAAGTACGCCTCGCCTTGCAGCAGGCGAGCGACCTGGCGGCCACCTTGCTGGTCGCTGGCGAAGGCGGAGTTGGTGTTGAGCAGGACCTTGGCGCCGTCATCCAGCTCCAGGCGCTGGCGTTCACCGACTACGGTCAGGTGGTCCGCCTGCAGGCGTACTGGCAGGTTGCCGAACGTGAACAGCCCGACCAGCAGCATCGCAGCGGTGGCCAGTGGCTTCCAGTGCGCGCGCAGGCGCCCGCGCAGCGAGCGGCGCTGGTGCTGGTGCAGGTGCATGGCGGCCTGGCGCAGCGGGGCGCCGTTCCACAAGGCCTCGGCCTCGACGTAGGCTTCTGCGTTTTCAGGGGCTGCGCTGAGCCATTGCTCGAAGGCCAGGGTATCGGCCTCGCTGGCACACTGCAGGCGCACGAGCCAGTCCAACGCCTCGTCAAGCGCGCGGGCGCGGGCGTCGGGCCCGTTGGCTGGCGGGCGAGTGACGGGGCTGTCGGTCACGGTGGGTCCTTGCAGGTATTTTTGCGAATGATCAAGGCTGGGGCGAAGCATGGCAAGGGTCACGCCGCATTCTGCATCCCGGCGGTCGGCTTACTTGAGGCGGTCGGCCACACCCATGCAGATTGCCATGATCAGTTTCAGTTCCTTCTGTACCGTGCTGGCCGATACGTGCAACTGCTCGGCAATTTCCAGATAGCTGGCGCCGTGCAGGCGGCTGAGGATGAAGATGCGTTGCTGGCGCTCGGTCAGCTGGTTGAGGCTGACGCTCAGGTGCATGAGCAGTTGTTCGGCATGGGCGGCATCCTCGCTGCTGCCAACCGGCGACGCGACATTGTGCAGCACCGCGTCGGGCACATCGTCGACCAGCATGCGCGCCTGCACCCGCCGTGTGCGCAGGTGGTCCAGGGCGAGGTTGCGGGCGGTCTGGAACACGAAGGGTTCGAGGTGTTCGATGGGCCGTTCGCCCAAGGCGCGGGACACCCGCAGGTAGGTTTCCTGCAGCAGGTCTTCGGCCGTGCTGGGATTACCTACCATGCGCTGCAGGGTGCGCAGCAGGGAGTGGCGCTGGACGAGGAAGACTGAGTTGAACCGGGACTGACTCACGGGGGGGACCTGGCCGACGAAAGGTGAATGATAATGCTTATCATCTTGTGGCCAGGTCAAGCTTGGAGTTGTTAGGAAAAAGTAAAGATTGTGAGATCTTCCGACTTGCGCGCTCCTACAGAGGCCCCACTCACCTGCCAGCCTCAGCGCGCCCTGGCCAATGCCAAACAGTTATCCAGCATGCGGTTGGAGAACCCCCACTCGTTGTCATACCAGGCCAGCACTTTGAGCATCCGCCCATTGGCGCGGGTATGGTTGGCATCGAAGATCGACGAAAGCGGGTTGTGGTTGAAGTCGCACGACACCAGCGGCAGCGCGTTGTAGCCGAGCACCTTGGAGTGCCGACTGGCTTCCAGGAACAGCTGGTTGACCTGCTCGGCAGTGGCTTCGCGCTTGAGGTTGACGGTCAGGTCGACCAGCGACACGTTGATCACCGGCACGCGCACGGCCATGCCGGTGAGCTTGCCGGCCAGTTCCGGCAGCACCAGGCCCACCGCCTCGGCGGCGCCGGTCTTGCTCGGGATCATCGACTGGGTGGCCGAGCGGGCGCGGTACGGGTCGCTGTGGTAGACGTCGGTCAGCACCTGGTCGTTGGTGTAGGCGTGGATGGTGGTCATCAGCCCCTGTTCGATGCCGAACTCGCGGTGCAGCACCTGAGCGATCGGCGCCAGGCAGTTGGTGGTGCACGAGGCGTTGGAAATGACCTGGTGCGAAGCCCGCAGGACATCGTGGTTGACCCCGTACACCACGGTGGCATCGACGCCCTTGCCCGGCGCCGAGATGATCACCTTGCCGGCCCCCGCAGCGAGGTGCGCGGCAGCCTTGGCTCGGTCGGTGAACAAGCCGGTGCATTCGAACACCACGTCGATCGCCTCGGCCTTCCAGGGCAGTTCCGCCGGGTTGCGGATGGCGCTGACCGCGATACGGTCACCATTGACCGTCAGGCTTTCATGGTCAGCCTCGACCTGCGCATCGAATGTGCCGTGCACGCTGTCATATTTGAGCAGGTGGGCGTTCATCGCGCTGTCACCCAGGTCGTTGATGGCGACGACCTGCAGGTCCTGGCGGTAGCCTTGGGTATACAGTGCGCGCAGAACATTGCGCCCGATGCGGCCGAATCCATTGATGGCGATACGTAGGGTCATGGCAGTACCTCTGGCGGTCCGAGTGAAAGCTGTGGCACAAAGGCGCTTCACTGAAACGGTTTTGTTGTTGGAATTACAAGATTATTCACCTGACGATAGAAAACAAGCCTTTTTGATGGCAGTATTTTGTTTAAACATACAACGAGTGGTTGGGCGCAGTGCCTCCCCCGATGTTGCGAGCCCTCTACCCTGAGCCTAGGCCGCAATCGTTTGGAGGGGAAATGCCCGGTAAACCGCCCTTACAATTAGCCTGGAGTCCAGTACATGCATCCGCGCATCCTTGAGGTCACCCAGCGGCTGATCGAACGTAGCCGTGCCACCCGCGAACGCTACCTGCAGCTGATTCGTGGCGCGGCCAGTGACGGGCCCATGCGTGCCAGCCTGCAATGCGCCAACTTCGCCCACGGCGTGGCCGGTTGCGGTGCCGAAGACAAGCAGACCCTGCGCTTGATGAACGCGGCCAACGTCGCCATCGTCTCGGCCTACAACGACATGCTTTCGGCGCACCAGCCGTACCTGCACTTCCCTGACCAGATCAAGCAGGCCTTGCGCGAAGTCGGCTCGGTCGGCCAGTTCGCCGGTGGCGTGCCGGCCATGTGCGATGGCGTGACCCAGGGCGAACCCGGCATGGAGCTGGCCATCGCCAGCCGCGAAGTGATTGCCATGTCCACGGCGGTGGCGCTGTCGCACAACATGTTCGACGCCGCCCTGATGCTCGGCATCTGCGACAAGATCGTCCCCGGCCTGATGATGGGGGCGCTGCGCTTTGGTCACCTGCCGACCCTCTTCGTCCCGGGCGGGCCGATGGTTTCCGGCATCTCCAACAAGCAGAAGGCCGATGTGCGCCAGCGCTATGCCGAAGGCAAGGCCAGCCGCGAGGAGCTGCTGGAGTCGGAGATGAATTCCTATCACAGCCCGGGCACCTGCACGTTCTACGGCACGGCCAACACCAACCAGCTGGTGATGGAAGTCATGGGCCTGCACTTGCCAGGCGCCTCGTTCGTCAACCCGTACACGCCGCTGCGCGATGCCCTCACCGCCGAGGCGGCGCAACAGGTCACGCGCATGACCAAGGCCAGCGGCAGCTTCATGCCGCTGGGCGAGATCGTCGACGAGAAGGCGCTGGTCAACGCCATCGTGGCCCTGCACGCCACTGGCGGCTCGACCAACCACACCCTGCACATCCCGGCGATCGCCCAGGCGGCCGGCATCCAGCTGACCTGGCAGGACATGGCCGACCTGTCCGAGGTGGTGCCGACGCTGTCCCACGTCTACCCCAACGGCAAGGCCGACATCAACCACTTCCAGGCCGCTGGCGGCATGGCCTTCCTGATCCGTGAACTGCTCGATGCCGGCCTGCTGCACGAAGACGTCAACACCGTGGCTGGCCACGGCCTGCGCCGCTATACCCAGGAGCCGTTCCTCGACAACGGCAAGCTGGTATGGCGCGAAGGGCCGCTGCAGAGCCTGGACGAGAGCATCCTGCGCCCGGTGGCGCGGCCATTCTCGGCCGAAGGTGGCCTGCGGGTGATGGAAGGCAACCTGGGCCGTGGCGTGATGAAAGTCTCGGCGGTAGCGCCTGAGCATCGGGTGGTCGAAGCGCCGGCTCGGGTGTTCCATGACCAGCAGTCGCTGGCCGATGCCTTCAAGGCCGGTGAGCTGGATCGCGACTTCGTTGCCGTGGTGCGCTTCCAGGGCCCGCGTTGCAATGGCATGCCCGAGCTGCACAAGCTGACGCCATTCCTCGGTGTGCTGCAGGATCGTGGCTACAAGGTCGCGCTGGTGACCGACGGGCGCATGTCGGGGGCTTCGGGCAAGATCCCGGCAGCCATCCACGTTTGCCCGGAAGCATACGATGGTGGCCCGCTGGCACGGGTGCACGATGGTGATATCGTGCGGGTCGATGGTGTCGAAGGCACGCTGCGGGTGATGGTGTCGGCCGAGGCGTTGGCCAGCCGTGATCTGCCGCCCGCGCCGCAGGGCAATGACCTGGGCTGCGGCCGTGAGCTGTTCGGCTTCATGCGCATGGCATTCAGCCCGGCAGAGCAGGGCGCGAGTGCCTTCACCTCGGCCCTGGAGAACCTCAAATGAAGGACCTGCTGGTTGGCGACATCGGTGGCACCAATGCCCGTTTTGCGTTGTGGCGTGACAACCAGCTGTACCAGGTGAAAGTCTTCGCCACGGCGGACTACACCAGCCCGGAACAGGCCATCGAGGCTTACCTGGAAGGCCACGGCATTGCCCGAGGCGGCTTGGCAGCGGTGTGCCTGGCGGTGGCCGGGCCGGTCGATGGCGATGAATTCCGCTTCACCAACAACCACTGGCGGCTCAGCCACAAGGCGTTCTGTCAGACCTTGCAGGTCGAGCGGCTGCTGCTGATCAACGACTTCTCTGCCCAGGCACTGGGCATGACCCGCCTGCAACCCGGCGAGTACCGTGAAGTCTGCGCGGGCCAGGCGGACCTGGTGCGCCCCGCGCTGGTGATTGGCCCAGGCACTGGCCTGGGCGTCGGCAGCCTGTTGCGCCTGGGCGAGCAGCACTGGCAGGCGCTGCCGGGTGAGGGCGGGCATGTGGACCTGCCGGTGGGTAATGCCCGCGAAGCGGCGATTCATCAGCAGATACACAGCCAGATCGGCCACGTCAGCGCCGAGACCGTACTCAGCGGCGGTGGCCTGGTGCGCTTGTATCAAGCCATGTGCGCGTTGGACGGCGACACGCCCCGACACACATCCCCGGCGCAGGTCACTGATGCGGCGCTGGGCGGCGAGCCACGGGCGCTGGCGGTAATCGAACAGTTCTGTCGATTCCTCGGGCGCGTGGCCGGTAACAATGTGCTGACCCTGGGCGCGCGCGGTGGGGTCTATATTGTCGGCGGCGTGATTCCGCGCTTTGCCGAGCTGTTCCTGCGCAGCGGGTTTGCCGCCAGCTTTGCCGACAAGGGCTGCATGAGCGGTTACTTCGCGGGTGTGCCGGTGTGGCTGGTGACGGCCGAGTTTTCTGGCCTGATCGGCGCCGGGGTGGCACTGCAGCAAATACTGGATCACTGATACTCTCGATCAGGCTGCACCGCGACAGCAGGCGAGAAGACCTGCGACAACCATGAGGGCGGGATACCTTGAGCACTGCCGGAAAATCCATCCTGATGGTCGACGACGATCAGGAAATACGTGAATTGCTGCAAACCTACCTGAGCCGCGCCGGCTTCCAGGTTCATGCCGAAGCCGATGGCCAGGGGTTTCGCCGAGCCTTGGAAAACACCCCCTGTGACCTGGTGATCCTCGACGTCATGTTGCCTGACGAAGACGGCTTCAGCCTGTGCCGCTGGGTGCGTCAGCACCCTCGCCAGTCACGGGTGCCGATCATCATGCTGACTGCCAGTTCCGACGAGGCCGACCGCGTCATCGGCTTGGAGCTGGGCGCCGACGATTACCTGGGCAAGCCATTCAGCCCGCGTGAACTACAGGCGCGGATCAAGGCCCTGTTGCGCCGCAGCGAATTTGGCCAGGCCGCGCCGGTTAGCGCCGTGCTGGCCTTCGATGACTGGCGTCTGGATACCATCAGCCATCGCCTGTTCCACCGCGATGGCGAAGAGGTGATGCTGTCCGGTGCCGACTTCGCTTTGCTCAAGCTGTTTCTCGATCACCCGCAGCAGATTCTCGACCGCGACACCATCGGCAATGCCACCCGTGGCCGCGAGCCAATGCCGCTGGACCGCATCGTCGACATGGCCGTCAGCCGCTTGCGCCAGCGCCTGCGCGACACCGACAAGCCGCCGCGGCTGATCCGTACCGTGCGTGGCAGTGGTTACCTGCTGGCTGCCCATGTCTGCTGCGCTTCCTGAGCGGCGCTGGCGCCTGCTGCCGCGCTCGTTGCTGGGGCGCATGCTGCTGCTGACCCTGCTGGTGGTGGTGCTGGCCCAGGGCCTGTCGAGCCTGATCTGGGTCGCCCAGCTGCGCGCCAGCCAGTTGCAGGGCCTGCGTGCCAGTGCAAGCAGCCTGGCCCATTCGATGAGCGCCAGCGTCAGCTACTTCCGCTCGCTGCCGGTGGCTTATCGGCCGATGGTGCTCGATCAATTGCGCAGCATGGGTGGCACGCGCTTTTTCGTGTCGCTCAACGACAAGCCGCTGGACATGCCGGTGCTGCCCATCACACCGCGCAAACAGGCAGTGATCGATGTGTTTCAGCAGGTGCTGCACGAGCGTCTGGGCGAGCAGATGGAGATCTCCGTCGAGTTCGTCGGCCCCGATGACCTGCGCATCTTCAACAGTGGCCTGAAGCTCGACGAGCTGCCGCGTTCGTGGGCGCATTACTCGCTGACCCTGGAGCCGCTGAACCCGCCGGTGCTGGTGACCCAGATCCGCCTGGACCAGGGCGAATGGCTGTACATCGCCTCCTTGCTGCCCGAACCCTATACCAGCCTTGAAGCCGAACGCCTGCCGCGTCAGCAGATCGGCTTCATCGTCCTGACCACCGCCTTGCTGCTGTTGTTCATCGGCTTGCTGGTGCACTGGCAGAGCTGGCCGCTCAAGCGCCTGGCACGTGCCGCGCGTGAATTGTCGCTGGGCGCCGATGTGGCCCCGGTGGCCGAAGGCGGCGGCAGCGAGGTGGTCGAGGTGGGGCGGGCGTTCAACAGCATGCGTGAGCGCATCAGCCGCTACCTGACCGAACGCTCACAGTTGTTCAGCGCCATTTCCCACGACCTGCGTACGCCGATTACGCGCTTGCGCCTGCGTGTGGAACTGCTTGAGGACGAGCGCCTGCAGGCCAAGTTCAGCCAGGACCTCGACGAGCTGGAGTTGCTGGTCAAAGGGGCGCTGCAGTGCGTGAAGGACACCGACATCCACGAGAACATCGAGCCGGTCGACCTCAACCAGGTGCTGGAGATTCTCGCCGAGCCGTATCTCAGGGACGGCCGCATCACCGTCGAAGGACGAGCCACGGCAGCGTACCCGGGCAAGCCGCTGGCCCTGCGCCGCTGTATCGGCAACCTGATCGACAATGCCATCAAGTACGGCGAGCGGGCCCACCTGCGCGTCATCGACAGCGCCGAAGCCTTCGTTTTGCAGGTCGATGACCAGGGCCCCGGCGTGCCGCAACAGCAGATGGAGCAGGTGTTCGAGCCGCATTTCCGCCTGGCCGGCAAGCAGCAGGGTTATGGCCTGGGCCTGGGCATCGCGCGCAACATTGCCCACAGCCATGGCGGCGAGGTGAGCTTGCTCAACCTGCGCGACGGCGGCTTGCGGGTGACACTGTATCTGCCCAGAGGCATGGATTGAGGTGTGTCACCAACTGGTGACACAACAGCAGCCCTTCGTGACATCCCGGCCAGGACGGCTGGCTAGACTTCGCAGACGACTGGCAAGGAACGCTCAGGCCCATGACGCACATCGATCTCCCGTTTGGCAGCTGGCTGGACTCACCGGTTCATGCTGCCTGGCTCATGGCCGAAGGGCAGCGCCTGCTAGCTTTCGCCAAGGCATCGAAGCTGCCAGGTGGCTTCGGTAACCTCGACGCGTCGGGCAACCTCACGGCGGGTGCCGCCGCCGAAACCATGAACACCGCGCGCATGACCCATTGCTTCGCCCTCGCGCATATCCAGGGCGTACCCGGCTGCCTGGCCTACGCCGAGCATGGTGTATCGGCCCTGCGCGGGGTGCTGCGCGATGCCCGCTACGATGGCTGGTTCGCGCATCCTGGAGGCCTTTACGACAGTGGCAAGGCCGCCTACCTGCACGCTTTCGTCGCGCTGGCCGCCAGTTCTGCCAAAGTGGCCGGCACGGCCGGTGCGCCGCAGTTGCTGGCGGACGCCGTGCGGGTCATCGATGGGCACTTCTGGTGCGAGCAGGAGGGCGCCCTGCGTGAATCCTTCTCCCGCGCCTGGCAGCTGCCTGAAGCCTACCGTGGCGCCAATAGCAACATGCACGCCACCGAGGCGTTCCTGGCCCTGGCCGATGCCACCGGCAACACGCTGTGGCTGCAACGGGCGTTGCGCATTGCCGAGCGCATCATTCACACCCATGCCGCCGCCAACGGCTATCGGGTCATCGAACATTTCGACGCGTCGTGGCAGCCAGTGCCGCACTACAACCTGGAGCACCCGGCTGACCACTTCCGCCCTTACGGCACAACGCCCGGGCATGCCATGGAATGGGCGCGCCTGTTACTGCACCTGGAGGCCGGCCTGGACCTGGCTGGGCTGCCCGTACCCGATTGGCTGCTGACCTGCGCCCGTGGCCTGTTCGACAGCGCCTGTCGTCACGCCTGGAATGCCGATGGCGAACCTGGTTTCGTCTACACCCTGGATTGGGACAACCGCCCGGTCGTCAGGCAGCGCCTGCACTGGGTGCATGCCGAGGCCAGCGCCGCTGCCGCCGCGCTGTTGCGCAGAACCGGCGAGGCCGGTTACGAGCAGTGGTACCAATGTTTCTGGGGGTTCATCGACAACCATTTCATCGACCGTGCCGGCGGTAGCTGGCACCACGAACTCGATGCGAACAATCGCCCTGCCGGCACCCTCTGGCCGGGCAAGCCAGACCTGTATCACGCCTACCAGGCGGTTGTGCTGCCGGGCCTGCCATTGGCACCCAGCCTGGCGAGCGCCATTTCGCGTTATGTAACCAAACGATGACATTCGCGCATCGCTTCGTTACCTGACGAGGCGGGCGCACTGATTAGACTCCATGCAATGCAAGCAACCGACTTGCCTCGCATAACAACAAGAAAGGTACTCCGATGAATTCGACGCTCCGCCTCGCCGCCGCAATTTCCCTCGCCTCGCTCCTGCCGCTCAGTGCCTCCGCCGCCGAATCCAAGGGCAGCGTCGAAGTGGTGCACTGGTGGACCTCCGGCGGTGAAAAAGCCGCTGTCGATGTGCTCAAGGCCCAGGTTGAAAAAGACGGCTTTACCTGGAAGGACGGCGCTGTCGCCGGTGGCGGTGGTGCCACGGCCATGACCGTGCTCAAGAGTCGTGCGGTAGCTGGCAACCCGCCAGGGGTCGCTCAGATCAAAGGGCCGGACATACAAGAGTGGGCGTCCACCGGCCTGCTCGATACTGACGTGCTCAAGAACGTCGCCAAGGAAGAAAAGTGGGACTCGCTGCTCGACAAGAAGGTCGCCGACACCGTGAAGTACGACGGTGACTATGTCGCCGTCCCGGTCAACATCCACCGCATCAACTGGCTGTGGATCAACCCTGAGGTTTTCAAGAAAGCCGGTATCGACAAAGCGCCGACCACCCTGGACGAATTCTACGCCGCTGCCGACAAGCTCAAGGCCGCTGGCTTCATCCCGCTCGCCCACGGCGGCCAGCCGTGGCAGGACAGCACCGTATTCGAAAGCGTGGTGCTGGCAGTGATGGGCCCTGAGGGCTACAAGAAAGCCATGGTCGACCTGGACGCGTCGGCGCTGACCGGCCCCGAGATGGTCAAGTCGCTCACCGAGCTGATGAAGGTCGCCACCTACATGGACCCTGACGGCAAGGGCCAGGACTGGAACCTGGAAGCGGCCAAGGTCATCAACGGCAAAGCCGGCATGCAGATCATGGGCGACTGGGCCAAGAGCGAGTGGACCCTGGCGAAGAAGACTGCTGGCAAGGATTACCAGTGCGTGCCGTTCCCCGGCACTGACAAGGCGTTCCTCTACAACATCGACTCGCTGGTGGTGTTCAAGCAAAAGGACGAGGGCACTGCTGCCGGCCAGCAGGACATTGCCAAGCAGGTCCTCGGCCAGGACTTCCAGAAGGTCTTCAGCGTCAACAAGGGCTCGATCCCGGTGCGCAACGACATGCTCGCCGACATGGGCAAGTACGGCTTCGACGCTTGCGCCCAGACCTCCGCCAAGGACTTCCTCGCCGACGCCAAGACCGGCGGCCTGCAGCCGAGCATGGCGCACAACATGGCCACCACGCTGGCCGTGCAGGGCGCATTCTTCGATGTGGTGACCAACTACATCAACGACCCCAAGGCCGACCCGGCCGATGCGGCGAAGAAGCTGGCGGCGGCGATCAAGGCTGCCAAGTAAAGGCTGGCGCGATCCCTGTAGGAGCGGCCTTGTGTCGCGAAAGGGCTGCACAGCAGCCCCAATCCGGTGCGCTCGACCTGTCAGGTAGGTGAGGGTTTGGAGCTTGCGGGGCTGCTGAGCAGCCCTTTCGCGACACAAGGCCGCTCCTACAGTCAGTGGCAGTGCCTGAAAGGTGACCCATGACAACAGCAACCGCCCAACTGCGGGCCTCCCCCCTGGACGCGCTGCAGCGCTGGCTACCGAAACTGGTACTGGCCCCCAGCATGTTCATCGTCCTGGTGGGCTTCTACGGCTACATCCTGTGGACCTTCGTCCTGTCCTTCACCACCTCGACCTTCCTGCCGACCTACAAGTGGGCGGGCCTGGCTCAATACGCCCGGCTGTTCGACAACGACCGCTGGTGGGTGGCGAGCAAGAACCTGATGCTGTTCGGTGGCCTGTTCATCGCCATCAGCCTGGCCATCGGCGTGCTGCTGGCGGTGCTGCTGGACCAGCGCATCCGCCGCGAAGGCTTCATCCGTACCCTTTACCTGTACCCCATGGCGCTGTCGATGATCGTCACCGGTACCGCCTGGAAATGGCTGCTCAACCCCGGCATGGGCCTGGACAAGCTGCTGCGCGACTGGGGCTGGGAGGGCTTTCGCCTGGACTGGCTGATCGACCCTGACCGGGTGGTGTATTGCCTGGTGATCGCTGCCGTGTGGCAGGCCTCGGGCTTCATCATGGCGATGTTCCTTGCCGGCCTGCGCGGGGTCGACCAGTCGATCATCCGCGCCGCGCAAATAGATGGCGCCAGCCTGCCGCGCATCTACTGGACCGTGGTGTTGCCCAGCCTGCGCCCGGTGTTCTTCAGCGCGCTGATGATCCTTTCGCACATCGCCATCAAAAGCTTCGACCTGGTGGCGGCGATGACGGCCGGCGGCCCGGGTTATTCCTCCGACCTGCCGGCGATGTTCATGTACTCCTTCACCTTCAGCCGCGGCCAGATGGGCATGGGCTCGGCCAGTGCCATCCTCATGCTCGGGGCGATCCTGGCGATTCTCGTGCCGTACCTGTACTCGGAGCTACGGAGCAAGCGCCATGCATAGCCCTTCGGTAAAACCAGCGCTGAGCCTGAGCCGTATCGCCATCCACGCCGTGCTACTGATCGCCGTGCTGCTGTACTTGGTGCCACTGGTGGTGATGCTGCTGACCAGCTTCAAGTCCCCGGAAGACATCAGCACCGGCAACCTGCTGAGCTGGCCCGCCGTGGTCACCGGCATCGGCTGGGTCAAGGCCTGGGGCACGGTCAGCGGTTACTTCTGGAACTCGATCATGATCACTGTGCCGGCGGTGCTGATCTCCACCGCCATCGGCGCACTGAACGGCTACGTGCTGTCGATGTGGCGCTTCCGCGGCTCGCAACTGTTCTTCGGCCTGTTGCTGTTCGGCTGCTTCCTGCCGTTCCAGACCGTGCTGCTGCCGGCCTCGTTCACCCTTGGCAAGTTGGGGCTGGCCAGCACCACCAGTGGCCTGGTGTTGGTGCATGTGGTCTACGGCCTGGCGTTCACTACGCTGTTTTTCCGCAACTTCTACGTGAGCATTCCCGATGCCCTGGTCAAGGCTGCGCGCCTGGACGGCGCCGGCTTCTTCACCATCTTCCGCCGCATCATTCTGCCGATGTCGACGCCGATCATCATGGTCTGCCTGATTTGGCAGTTCACCCAGATATGGAACGACTTCCTGTTCGGGGTGGTGTTTTCCAGCGGCGACTCGCAACCGATCACCGTGGCGCTGAACAACCTGGTCAACACCAGCACCGGGGCCAAGGAATACAACGTCGACATGGCGGCGGCAATGATCGCTGGTCTGCCAACCCTGCTGGTCTACGTGGTGGCAGGCAAATATTTCGTCCGCGGGCTCACGGCTGGCGCGGTCAAGGGGTAAGTCATGGCAACGCTCGAACTACGCAATGTGAACAAGACCTACGGCAGCGGCCTGCCGGACACCCTCAAGGACATCCAGCTGTCGATCAAGGATGGCGAGTTCCTGATCCTGGTCGGCCCCTCGGGCTGCGGCAAGTCGACCCTGATGAACTGTATCGCCGGCCTGGAAAACATCACCGGCGGCGCGATCCTTATCGACGATCAGGACGTCAGCGGCATGAGCCCCAAGGACCGCGACATCGCCATGGTGTTCCAGTCCTACGCGCTGTACCCGACCATGAGCGTGCGCGAGAACATCGAGTTTGGCCTGAAGATCCGCAAGATGCCGCAGGCGGCCATCGACGAGGAGGTGGCGCGGGTGGCCAAGCTGCTGCAGATCGAGCACCTGCTCACGCGCAAGCCGGCGCAGCTCTCCGGTGGCCAGCAACAGCGTGTGGCCATGGGCCGGGCGTTGGCGCGGCGGCCGAAGATCTACCTGTTCGACGAGCCGCTCTCCAACCTCGACGCCAAGCTGCGAGTCGAGATGCGCACTGAAATGAAACTGATGCACCAGCGCCTGAAAACCACCACGGTGTACGTCACCCATGACCAGATCGAGGCCATGACCCTGGGCGACAAAGTGGCGGTGATGAAGGACGGCATCATCCAGCAGTTCGGCACCCCGCAGCAGATCTACAACGACCCGGCCAACCAGTTCGTCGCCAGCTTCATCGGTTCGCCACCGATGAACTTTATTCCGGTGCGCCTGACCAAGCAGGACGGGCGCCTGCTGGCGCTGCTCGACAGTGGCCAGGCGCGTTGCGAGCTGCCGCTGGGGCCGGCCAACGACGACCTCGACGGCCGCGAGATCATCCTTGGTATCCGCCCTGAGCAGATCGCCCTGGGCGCAGGCGAGGGCAACGGCTTGCCGGGTATCCGCGCCGAAGTGCAGGTGACCGAGCCCACCGGGCCGGACCTGCTGGTGTTCGTCACCCTCAACCAAACAAAGGTCTGCTGTCGCCTGGCGCCAGATATCGCCTGCCGGGTGGGGGACAGCCTGAACCTGCAGTTCGACCCGGCACGGGTGCTGCTGTTCGATGCCGACAGCGGCGAACGCCTGCACTTGGCCAGCAGCACTACTGCGGTAAAGGACAACGTGGCTCACTTCAAAGGCCGCTAATTCGTCTACACCATCAATAAGAAAAAAGAGGACGCAAAGGGATGGAACAGCGCAATCGCATCAGGACCTTGGGTTCACTGGCCCTGCTCGCCGTGGTCGGCAGCAGCGGCGTGCAGGCTGCCGAGGCATTTTCCAGCGAGTCGAAATGGATGACCGGCGACTGGGGCGGCACCCGCACCGAGCTGCTGGACAAGGGCTACGACTTCACCCTCGACTACGTCGGCGAGGTGGCCGGCAACCTGCATGGCGGCTACAACGACGACAAGACCGCGCGCTACAGCGACCAGTTCGCCCTCGGCGCGCATCTGGACTTGCAGAAGATCCTCGGTTGGCATGATGCCGAGTTCAAGCTGGCGATCACCGAGCGCAGCGGCCGCAACCTGTCCAACGACCGCATCAGCGACCCGCGTGCCGGGCAATTCAGCTCGGTGCAGGAAGTGTGGGGCCGTGGCCAGACCTGGCGCCTGACACAGATGTGGGTCAAGCAGAAGTATTTCGACGGCGCGCTGGACGTGAAGGTCGGCCGCTTTGGTGAGGGCGAAGACTTCAACAGCTTCCCCTGCGACTTCCAGAACCTGGCCTTCTGCGGCTCGCAGGTGGGCAACTGGGTCGGCGGTATCTGGTACAACTGGCCAGTCAGCCAGTGGGCGCTGCGGGTCAAGTACAACATCACCCCGGAATTCTTCGTGCAAGTCGGCGCTTTCGAACAGAACCCGTCCAACCTTGAGACTGGCAACGGCTTCAAGCTCAGCGGCAGCGGCACGAAAGGTGCGATCCTGCCGGTGGAGATGGTCTGGTCGCCCAAGGTCAACGACCTGCCGGGCGAATACCGGCTGGGTTACTACTACAGCACGGCCAAGGCCGACGACGTGTTCGAGGACGTCAACGGCAACCCGCAGGCAGTCACCGGCGAGGCCTTCAAGTCGCACTCGAGCAAGCACGGCTGGTGGGTGGTTGCACAGCAACAGGTCACCGCCCATGGCGGCGACATCAACCGCGGCCTGAGCCTGTTCGCCAACTTCACCGTGCACGACAAGGCCACCAACGTGGTCGACAACTACCAGCAGGTTGGCCTGGTCTACAAAGGCGCCTTCGACGCGCGGCCCAAGGACGACATCGGCTTTGGCGTGGCGCGCATCCATGTGAATGATGATGTGAAGAAGCGCGCCGAACTGCTCAATGCCCAGAGCGGTATCGATGATTACGACAATCCCGGCTTTGTGCCGCTGCAGCGCACCGAGTACAACGCCGAGCTCTATTACGGCTTCCATGTCACCAACTGGCTGACCGTGCGGCCCAACCTGCAGTACATCAAGAGCCCGGGCGGGGTAGACGACGTGGACAACGCGCTGGTCGCAGGTTTGAAGATTCAGTCGTCTTTCTAAGGCTGTTTGTTGTAAATTTACGCCAATCCAAATTCGGCTCCCGGCACCCACTGGCTTGCAGTGGTTGTCGGGGTTAGGCCGAGATAGCGCTATCTCAAACAACAAGAGCTTGGAACCATGCCCGAACATCCGCTACATCGCTTCTTTTCCTCGCAGCGGCCCCGGCCGACATTCGAGTGGGAGCGTTACCAGCAGCGCGATGTGCTGATCATCGACCATCCCCGTTGCCAGGCGGTGTTCAGCCGTCAAGGCGCGCAACTGCTGCACTTCCAGCCGGCGGGCGAGCGGCCTTGGCTGTGGTGTGCCGAACAGTGGCCGCAAGTGGGCGCCATTCGCGGTGGCGTGCCGGTGTGCTGGCCCTGGTATGGCCGCCACCCCAGCGAAGACCTGTGGCCTGCCCATGGCTGGGCGCGCCTGCTGGACTGGAAGTTGGTGGACAGCCGTGAAGACGAGGAGGGCGTCAGCCTGAAGTGGCGGCTGGACCTGTGCGATTGGCAGGTCGACCTGCACGCCAGGCTTGGCAATCGCATGGAATTGAAACTGAGCACCGAGCATCAGGACAGCGAACCTTGCCAGTTGAGCCATGCGCTGCTGGCCTACTGGCGCATCAGTGACGTGTCCGAGATAGCGCTGTCTGGGCTTGAGGATATCGAAGGCTATGACCGCCTGAGCCGTCAGGCCTGCCGCGAAGAGGGCGCGCTCAAGCTCAAGGGAGGCTGCCAGAAAGTCTACCCAGGCACGCCACGGGTGCAATTGCAGGACCCGGCCTGGGAGCGGGAGCTGTGCATCGATACCGGCGACAGCGACGACACCGTGGTCTGGCACCCAGGCAATCGGCCACTGATGGGCGTCAGCGGCCGTGAGTGCCAGGGCTTCGTCTGCGTCGAGGCGGCCAGTGGCAGTGGCGAGGGCATGAGCCTGGCGCCGGGCCAGCGTGCGCACCTGCGGCTGCAGGCGCACCGGCTCAGTTGAGTTCGTCGTCCTCGATCGGGTAGCGGCTGGCGTTCAGGCTTTCCTTGATCTTGCGCAGGTGCGGCTGGAAGTCCACGCCGCGGCGCAGGGTCATGCCGGTGGCCAGCACGTCGAGCACGGTCAGCTGGATAATCCGCGAGGTCATCGGCATGTAGATGTCGGTGTCTTCCGGCAACGGGATGTGCAGGCTCAGGCTGCAGGCCTGGGCCAATGGCGAGCCGGCAGCGGTCAGGCCGAGCACCGAGGCGCCGTTTTCCCGGGCCAGGCGCGCCACGTCGACCAGTTCGCGGGTGCGCCCGGTGTAGGAAATAATCACGAACAGGTCGCCGGTGTGTGCCACCGAGGCCAGCATGCGCTGCATCAGCACGTCGGCATGGGCCGATACCGCAAGGTTGAAGCGGAAGAACTTGTGCTGGGCATCGAGGGCCACCGGCGCCGAGGCGCCGAGGCCGAAGAAGTGGATCTGCCGGGCCTGGATCATCATGTCCACGGCGCGGCTGACCTGGAACGGGTCCAACTGCTGACAGGCGCTGTCGAGCGAGGCTATAGCGCTGCCGAAGATCTTCTGTGTGTAGGCTGCGGGGTCGTCGTCGGCTTCCACTGCACGGCTCACGTAAGCCGCACCGCTGGCCAGGCTCTGTGCCAGCTGCAGCTTGAGCTCCGGGTAGCCGCTGACGCCGAACGAACGGCAGAAGCGGTTGACGGTCGGTTCGCTGACCTTGGCCGCCTGGGCCAGCGCGGCGATGCTGAAACGGGTGGCTTGTTGCGGGTTGAACAGGATGACTTCGGCGACTTTGCGTTCGGCCTTGTTCAGCTCGTCGAGGCGTCCCTGGATCTGTTCCAGGAGGTTTCGCACGCGGTCCATGGGTGTGTCCTTGGGTCGGGAAGACAGCCGGCTGTGGGAGCAGCAGGCTTTTTGCACGGTCGTCTATCGTACTGTCGGTGCGATTGGCGTACCACTTGTCTGTAACGCTAGTGTGTAATGTTGTGGTTTTTACTACATTATTCCTTGAAAACCGTATGTGAAAGCGGTATTCCTAGACCAACTTTAGGAAAGAACCAACATCATGGCTGCGATCAGTGTCGAACCTTGCACCTTTGCCCTGTTTGGCGCCCTTGGCGACCTGGCATTGCGCAAGCTGTTTCCTGCGCTCTATCAGCTCGACCGTGCCAACCTCCTGCACGCGGACACCCGCCTGCTGGCGCTGGCCCGCGAGGCCGGCAGCGCCGAGGGTCACCTGAACACCATCGAAACGCACCTGCGCCGGCATGTGGCCGAGGCCGATATCGAGCCCGCCGCGTTGGGCCGTTTCCTTGGCCGCCTGCGCTACCAGCACCTGGACTTCCTGCAGCCCGAGGGCTATCAGGCCCTGGCCGAACAACTGCCCGGCGAACAGCCGCTGATCGCCTACTTTGCCACGGCGGCGGCCGTCTACGGTGCCATCTGCGAGAACCTCGACAAGGCTGGCCTGGCGGCACGCACCCGGGTGGTGCTGGAAAAGCCCATCGGCCATGACCTGGAGTCGTCGCGGCGGGTCAACGATGCCGTGGCGCGTTTCTTCCCAGAGAACCGGGTTTATCGCATCGACCACTATCTGGGCAAGGAGACGGTGCAGAACCTGATCGCCCTGCGGTTTGCCAACAGCCTGTTTGAAACCCAGTGGAACCAGAACTCCATCTCCCACGTGGAGATCACCGTGGCGGAGAAGGTCGGCATCGAGGGCCGCTGGGGTTACTTCGACAAGGCCGGCCAGCTGCGTGACATGATCCAGAATCACCTGCTGCAGCTGCTGTGCCTGATCGCCATGGACCCGCCCAGCGAGTTGTCGGCCGACAGCATCCGTGACGAGAAGGTCAAGGTGCTCAAGGCGCTGGCACCGATCACCGGCGAAGGCTTGAGCACCCGCGTGGTGCGCGGCCAATACATCGCCGGCTACAGCGACGGCAAGCCGGTGCCTGGCTACCTGGAAGAAGACAATTCCAACGCCCAGAGCGACACCGAAACCTTCGTTGCCCTGCGCGCCGACATTCGCAACTGGCGCTGGTCGGGCGTGCCGTTCTACCTGCGTACCGGTAAACGCATGCCGCAGAAGCTGTCGCAGATCGTCATCCACTTCAAGGAAACGCCGCACTACATCTTCGCCCCGGAGCAGCGTTTGCAGATCGGTAACAAGCTGATCATCCGCCTGCAGCCGGACGAAGGCATATCCTTGCGGGTGATGACCAAGGAGCAGGGCCTGGACAAGGGCATGCAACTGCGCAGTGGCCCGTTGCAGCTTAATTTTTCCGACACCTGGCGCAGTGCGCGGATTCCGGATGCCTACGAGCGTCTGCTGCTCGAAGTGATGCGCGGCAACCAGAACCTGTTCGTGCGCAAGGACGAGATCGAGTATGCCTGGAAGTGGTGTGACCAGTTGATCGCCGGCTGGCGTAATGCGGGCGATGCGCCCAAGCCTTACGCGGCGGGCTCCTGGGGGCCGATGAGCTCGATTGCATTGATCACCCGTGATGGGAGGGCGTGGTATGGCGATATCTGAACTGAAGCTGCCAGCGAGCGTGCAGGTGCACGACCTGGTGGATGCCAAGGCACTGGCCGCAACCCTGGCCCATGATGTGGCCGAGCGCCTGCGCGCAGCGATTGCCGCCAAAGGCCAGGCCTGCGTGGTGTTGTCCGGCGGTCGCAGCCCGGTGCCGTTCCTCGAACAGCTGGCCGGCGAGCAACTGGACTGGGGCAAGGTCACCGTCAGCCTGGCTGACGAGCGCTGGGTGCCGGTGGAGCACGCCGACAGCAACGCCGGCTTGCTGGCCCGCCATCTGCTCAAGGGGGCGGCCGCCAAGGCGCGCTTTGTCGGGCTTTACCAGCAGGCTGAAAACCTGGATGCCGCCGCAGTCGTGGCCGACCAGGGCCTGGCCGAATTGCCGGCCATCGATGTGCTGGTGCTGGGCATGGGTGACGATGGCCATACCGCTTCGCTGTTCCCCAATAGCCCCAACCTCGCCGAAGGCCTGGACCCGAACAGTCAGCGCCGCTGCCTGCCGATGTTGGCGCCGAGCGTGCCGCACCAGCGCTTGTCGATGACTCGTTCACTGCTGGCCAGCGCCGCCTTCATCGCGCTGTCTGTGCAAGGTCCGGGCAAACTCGCTACCCTGCGCGCCGCGCTGGCGGGCAACGACCTTTCCGAAATGCCGATTCGCGCCTTTCTTCACGACCCCCTGGACATCTACTGGTGCCCATGAGCCAAGGATCCACTGTCATGACCACCCTTGAACGCCCACAGCCCCAGCTTTCGATGGCGGATAAAGCCGCGCGGATCGATGCCATCTGCGAAAAGGCGCGCATCCTGCCGGTAATCACCATCGCCCGTGAGCAAGACATCCTGCCATTGGCTGATGCCCTGGCCGCTGGCGGTATCCGCACGCTGGAGGTGACCTTGCGCTCGCAGCATGGCCTGAAGGCCATCCAGGTACTGCGCGAGCAGCGGCCGGAGCTGTGCGTCGGCGCCGGTACCGTGCTCGATCGCAGCATGTTCGCGGCGGTGGAAGCCGCTGGCGCACAGTTCGTCGTTACCCCGGGCATCACCCAGGATATCCTCGAAGCCGGTGTCGACAGCGAAATCCCGCTGCTGCCAGGCATCAGCACGCCTTCCGAGATCATGATGGGTTATGCCCTGGGCTATCGCCGCTTCAAGCTGTTCCCAGCGGAAATCAGCGGTGGCGTGGCCGCAATCAAGGCCTTTGCCGGCCCGTTCGGTGACATTCGCTTCTGCCCGACTGGCGGCGTGAACCCAGCTAACGTGCGCAGTTACATGGCACTGCCCAACGTGATGTGCGTAGGCGGCACCTGGATGCTCGACAGCAGCTGGATCAAGAACGGTGACTGGGCGCGGATCGAGGCGTGCAGCGCCGAGGCGATTGCACTGCTGGACGCCAACTGAATCTGTTGTGTGCTTTACGGCTTATGGGGCGCTTGGTCGGCGCCCCTTTTTTTGCTTGATGCTTTTGTATCGCCTGTACCGGCCCTTTCGCGGGTAAACCCGCTCCCACAGACATTGCACAGCTTTCAAGTTCTGTGGAAT